>CABSCP010000005.1 GCA_902476265.1 uncultured Lachnospiraceae bacterium | reverse complement strand
TAAAAATCGGTGGAATCCGGCGTATCGGCATTCGGCAGGCCGAAAATTTCGGCTCCAATGAGCACGCCTTCATAGGGCGTCTGAAAAAATTTAACCAGGCCGCTGAGCTGGGGATGAGCACGGTTTCCGGTGACCCAGGCCATGGCGTAGGGGCTGTTTTTTTCGAGAAGTTTGACAAAGGATTGACGAGGGGTAAACTGAAACATAAAAAACCCTTTTTTGTTATGATATGCCGGAGCGAAAGGATGATGAGAAAGAATTGGTGCTGGACTGGATTGGCATATTATGATAAAATGAAAATCAATTTGGGAATCCTTGGAGGTGATCTTGTGAAAGTGCTGATTATTGACGGACAGGGCGGCGGTCTGGGACGACAGCTGGTGGCAGCGGTGAAGGAAGCCTGTCCGAATGTAGAGATTACCGCGGTAGGGACCAACAGCATGGCGACAGGGTCCATGCTGAAGGCCGGAGCCGATCATTCCGCCACCGGGGAAAATGCGGTGATCGTGGGCTGCCGGAAAGCGGATATCATCGCAGGGCCTATAGGGATCGTGATCGCGGATTCTCTTTATGGAGAAATCACGCCTGCTATGGCTGTAGCGGTGGGGCAGAGCAGTGCCAGACGGATTCTGATTCCGGTCAATCTATGTGATAATATTGTGGTGGGAAATCCCAGACAGTCCATGAATCAACTGGTTTCGGAAGCGGCGGAGACGATACGGGAATACAGCGGACAGATTTGACCGGGCAGGAAGCCCGGCAGAGGCGGCAGAAGCCGCACAGGATTGTTTTGGTTTTGGCGGACAGATTTTGACAAGCAGCAAATATACGGGAATAAGATACCAGGAAGGTATCTGCTTTTTCAGAAGAAAGCAGACGCCTTTTTTGCGTTATACGAAAATGGAGGAGAGAGTATGACATTAAAACAGTTTTTTTTGGAGCATCCGAAAGCCGGGCTGGCATTTTCGGGCGGAACGGATTCCGCATATCTGCTTTGGGCCGCGAAGGAATACGGCTGTGATATCTATGCTTATTTCGTAAAGACGGCCTTTCAGCCCGCCTTTGAGCTGGAGGATGCAAAGCGCCTGTCACAACAGCTGGGGGCGCGTCTTGCCGTCATTGAGACGGATGTGCTTTGCCGACAGGAAATTGTGCAAAACGGGCCGGAAAGATGTTATTTTTGTAAGAAGGCTCTTTTTTCCAAAATAAAAGAACAGGCTCAAAAAGACGGCTGTCCCATCCTGATAGACGGCACAAATGCGTCGGACGATGCCAAAGACAGGCCGGGCATGAAAGCGCTGGCTCAGTTACAGGTCCGTTCCCCTTTGCGGGAATGTAATCTGACCAAACGGCAGGTGCGGGCCGCGTCCAAAGAAGCCGGACTGTTCACCTGGGATAAGCCGGCCTATGCCTGCCTGGCCACCAGAATCCCCACCGGTGTTCCCATCACTTCGGAGCTTCTGGAAAAGGTGGAGCTGGCGGAGGATGCGCTGCGGGCTATGGGGTTTTCGGATTTCAGGGTGAGAGTATATCATAATGCCGCCCGCATTCAGGTGACAAAGGCTCAGGCCGAAAAGGCCGTCAGGGAACAGGAAAAAATCATTTCTGCCATAAAACCGTATTTTGAAGCTGTTTTATTGGATTTGGAATACAGACAGTGATCAGGGAAAGGAACAGAACATGGACAATAAACATGAAATACTGGAATTGCTGCGCAGTGTGGCGGCGGGAAAAACCGCGCCGGAAGAGGCGCTTTTGTCGTTGAAGCAGTCGCCTTTTGAAGACCTGGGCTACGCGAAAGTGGATTTTCACCGCAGTGTCCGTCAGGGAGCGGCGGAGGTGATTTACGGGGCCGGAAAAACCACGGAACAGATCTGCGGAATCGCTGCCGCCATGGGAGAGCGGGGATGCCGCAACATTCTCATCACCAGGCTGGAAGAAAAGGCAGCGCTGGAGATCGGGCAGAGTATCGAATTGGAATATCATCCCCCGGCGCGGCTGGGCATCGCGTTTCCGGGAGAGCGGGAAAGCCTGGGAAAGATAGTGGTGGCCACCGGAGGGACCAGCGATATGGGGGTTGCGGAGGAAGCGGCCCTCACCGCGGAAGTCTTGGGCAACCGGGTGGAAAGACTTTATGATGTGGGAGTGGCCGGCCTGCACAGACTCCTTTCCAACCTGGATGTGCTCATGAGCGCCCGCTGTGTGGTGGCCGTGGCGGGAATGGAAGGGGCATTGGCTTCCGTGATCGGAGGGCTGGTGGACTGCCCGGTGATCGCGGTTCCCACCAGCGTGGGGTACGGCGCAAATTTCGGCGGATTATCAGCGCTTTTGGCCATGCTTAACTCCTGTGCATCCGGATGCAGCGTGGTCAATATCGACAATGGATTCGGGGCCGGATATCTGGCCAGCATGATCAATCAGATGGAGGGAATCGGAAAAGAATGAAAACACTGTATTTGGAATGTAACATGGGAGCGGCGGGAGATATGCTCATGTCCGCACTTTATGAGCTCCTGGAGGATAAACAGGGATTTTTGGATACCATGAACGGCCTGGGTCTTCCCGGCGTGAAGCTGGAAGCCCAAAATGCGGTTTCCTGCGGCATTGCAGGCACGCATATGAAAGTCACCGTTCACGGACAGGAGGAATGCGCCCATGATCATGAGGGACATGCTCACGGCCATCATCATGCCACACGGCAGCATATCGGAGAACTGATCGATACCTTAAACCTGCCCGAAAAGGCGGCGCAGCATGCCAAAGCGGTGTATGACGCCATCGCGGCTGCGGAGGCAAAGGCTCATAATTGCCCGGTGGGAGAGGTGCATTTTCATGAGGTGGGAGCGCTGGATGCGGTGGCCGATGTGGCAGGTGTCTGCTATGCCCTCTGTCTTATCCGGCCGGACAGGATCGTTGTTTCGCCGGTCCATGTGGGCAGCGGCACAGTGCGCTGCGCCCACGGAGTGCTTCCGGTGCCGGCGCCGGCTACGGCGGCGCTTTTGACAGGCGTTCCCATTTACGGGGGAAAGATTGCAGGAGAGCTGTGTACCCCGACCGGAGCGGCGCTTTTAACGCATTTTGCGGACAGCTTCGGCTCCATGCCGGTGATGGCGGTGGAAAAATGCGGATACGGGATCGGGACGAAAACCTTTGAACAGGCAAACTGCGTGCGCGCATTTTTGGGAGAAGAAAACCAAAAGGCGGAGGGCGAGATTTTGGAGCTGGTCTGCAATGTTGACGATATGACGCCGGAAGCGCTGGCCTTTGCCTGCCGCCGTCTGCTGCAGCTGGGAGCTCTGGATGTGTACACTATTCCCGGTCAGATGAAAAAGGGGCGTCCGGGACATGTGCTGACGCTTTTGTGCAATACGGGACAGGAAGAAACCTTTGCCGCCCATATTTTGGAACAGACCACAACCAACGGGCTGCGGGTCCGCCGCTGCGGAAAGTATTTTTTAAAACCGGCCGTGGATGAGGTGGAAACGAAGTGGGGACCGGTGAGGGTAAAGCGGGCGGAAGGCTACGGCATCGTACATAAAAAGCCGGAATACGATGATGTGGCATCGCTGGCCGTAAAAAACGGCCTGCCTTATCAGAAGGTATATGAGGAAGCATTAAAAAAATGGAGAGAAGAAAATGAAAAATAAAAAAAGGATTGTTTTGATGACGGCGTTGCTTTTGACGGCGCTGTTTACCGGCTGCGGGAACGAAAAAGAGAACAGACAGGAAGCGGCTTTTTCAGATATGGGAGAAAAAGATTCCGTCATCATTGCCATGGGAACGACTTCGGAACCGGAAGCCGGCTTTGATCCGGCCTTTGGATGGGGAGCGGGAGAACATGTGCACGAACCGCTGATCCAGAGCACGCTTACGGTAACCAATGCAGACCTGACCGTGGGCTATGATTTGGCGCGGGAATATTCTGTGAGCGAAGACGGACTTACCTGGACGGTGAAAATCAGGGACGATGCGGTCTTTACAGACGGGGAGCCGCTACATGCTTCCGACGTTGCTTTCACCTATAATACAGTGAAGGAAACCAGTTCGGTCAATGATTTCACCATGTTGGATTATGCGGAAAGCGTAGATGATACCACAGTATTGTTTCATATGAAAACACCGTTTTCCATCTGGCCCTATACCATGGCGATCGTGGGAATTGTTCCCGAACATGCATATGACAGCGCTTCCTACGGACAAAATCCCATCGGTTCCGGACGCTATATTTTAAAGCAGTGGGACAGAGGACAGCAGGCAATTTTTGAAGCGAATCCGGATTATTACGGGCAGCCTCCGAAAATGAAACGGGTGACTGTTCTTTTTATGGAAGAGGATGCGGCTTTCCTGGCGGTACAGGCAGGAGAGGCGGATGTGGCTTACACTTCCGCGTCCTATTCGGACCAGCAGCCCAAAGGGTATCATCTGGAGGCATATGACAGTGTGGATAACCGGGGGATCAACCTTCCGGCGGTTTTGGCAACGCAGGATGACAGCGGCAGGAGAATCGGAAATGATTTTACCGCCGATGTGCAGGTGCGGCGGGCAATCAATATAGGGGTAGACCGTCAGGAAATGATCGATAATATATTAAATGGTTATGGCACACCGGCTTACAGCGTGTGCGACCAGATGCCGTGGTATAACGAAACTTCCCGGGTAGAATATGATCCCCGGGAGGCGGAAAGTCTGCTGGAACAGGCAGGATGGAAAAAGGGAACGGACGGAATCCGGGAAAAGGACGGCGTGCGCGCCGAGCTGAACCTTCTTTATTCCAGCGGCGATTCCGTCCGCCAGGCCCTGGCCGCAGACCTGGTAAACCAGTTAAAAGCGCTTGGCATTGCCGCTTCCATGGAAGGGGTGGGCTGGGATACTGCCTATGACCGGGCGCTGTCGGAGCCTCTTGTCTGGGGCTGGGGAGCTCATACCCCCATGGAGCTCTATAATATTTATCATACCAAAGAAGATACCGGACTGGCAGAATATTCCCCTTATTCCAACCCTGTATCCGACGCTTATATGGAGAAAGCGCTGATGGCTGGGGATCTGGAGGAATCCTATGAGCTTTGGAAAAAGGCCCAGTGGGACGGCAGCACCGGAGTGACGCAGGAGGGGGATATCCCCTGGGTTTGGCTGGTGAATGTGAAACATTTGTACTGGGTCAGGGACGGTCTGCAGGTGGCGGAGCAGAAAATCCATCCTCACGGCCACGGCTGGTCTGTGGTCAATAATGTGGATCAGTGGAGCTGGAAACCATGAAGCACCGTCTGCAGTTTGCCGCAAAAAAAATGGTGCGGATGGGTTTTCTTTTGCTGGGAGTGAGTCTGACCGCATTTTTACTCATGACCGCATCCCCTTTGGATCCTTTGCGGACGAATGTGGGCCAGGCCGCTCTTGGGACCATGAGCAGGGAACAGATCGAAAAGCTGGAATCTTACTGGGGGATGGACACGCCTCCGGCACAGCGGTATATCAGCTGGCTCACCGGCGTTGTGCGGGGGGACTGGGGAACGTCGCTGCTTTACCGCCAGCCGGTCTTAAAAGTGATCGGCCAGCGGCTTTCCAATTCGCTTCTGATGCTGGCTGCCGCCTGGCTTTTTTCGGGAATCCTGGGACTTTTTCTGGGAATGATTGCCGGAATGAACCGGGGCAGAGGGGTGGATAAGGGGATACGGGGCTATTGCCTGCTGATTTCCAGTACCCCCGCTTTCTGGCTGGCGCTGTTGTTGCTGCTGGTGTTCTCCGTATGGCTGAAGATTCTGCCCATGGGCCTGTCGGTGCCGGCAGGAATGGATGCCATGCAGGTTACCCTGGGGGACCGGCTGCGCCATGCCATCCTGCCGGCAGTGACCCTGAGCATCACCCAGATGGCGGGGATCGCGCTGCACACCCGTGAAAAAATGATCGATGTGATGGACTCCGATTATATCCTGTTTGCGAGAGCGAGAGGGGAATCTGCGGTTTCCGTTTTCTTCCGCCACGGTCTGCGCAATGTGGCCCTTCCGGCCCTCACGCTGCAGTTCGCTTCCGTAAGCGAAATCATCGGCGGTTCGGTACTGGTGGAGCAGGTGTTTTCTTATCCCGGTCTGGGGCAGGCGTCCGTCACCGCGGGACTAGGCAGCGACCTGCCGCTGCTTTTGGGAATCACGGTGGTGACCGCCGCAATTGTGTTTGCCGGGAACCTGACAGCGGATCTTTTATACGGGGTTGTGGACCCGAAAATCCGAAGGAGGGCGGCGCGGTGAAAAAAAGGAAATTAAACGGGAGAAGCGCAGCGCTGCTGCTCGTTGCCGGGACGGCCCTTTTCCTCTGCCTGATCGTCCTTTGGGGCAGTGCAGTGACGGAGCAGGCGGTGTCAGCGGATTTTTTACAAAAAAATCTGCCCCCCTGTTTGGCCCACCCTTTCGGCACGGACTGGCTGGGAAGGGATATGTTCGTCCGTACCCTGGCAGGACTTTCCCTGAGTATCAAAATCGGCTGTCTTACGGCGCTGACCAGCGCAGTGATTGCACTGGTCCTTGGCATTGGAGCGGCGGTACTGGGAGAAAAAGCGGATGCGGTGATTTCATGGTGTATCGATCTTGTGATGGGGATTCCCCATATCCTTTTGGTGATGCTGATTTCCCTGGCCTGCGGGAAAGGGATGAAGGGAGTGGTGATCGGGGTGGCGCTGAGCCACTGGCCCTCTCTTGCCAGAGTGATCCGGGGTGAAATTTTACAGCAAAAGCAGGCCCCTTATGTGCTGACTGCAAAAAAACTGGGCAGTTCCCGGGTGAAAATTGCCTGCAGGCACATGCTGCCCTTTCTCGTGCCGCAGTTTCTGACAGGATTGATTCTGCAGTTTCCGCACGCCATCCTTCATGAGGCCAGCATCACTTTTCTGGGGTTTGGGTTGTCTTCGGAACAGCCGGCCATCGGTGTCATTTTGTCGGAAAGTATGCGCTATTTAAGCACCGGAAAATGGTGGCTGGCCCTGTTCCCCGGGCTGGCGCTGGCAACGGTGACGGTTCTGTTTGCAAGGATGGGGGAACGGCTGAAAAATCTGATCAGTCCCTACAGCGCCCACAGGTAAAGGAAGGGGAAAAGAACGATAAAATGGAAACGGTTTTAGAGGTGAAGGAGCTGTCCATTTCCTTCACACAATATACAGGCGGAATCGGGCGGCGCAGCCTTCCGGTCATCCGGGATCTGTCCTTAAAAATAGGGGCGGGGGAAGTGGTGGCCGTGGTGGGAGCCAGCGGCTCCGGGAAAAGCCTTCTTGCCCATGGAATTTTGGATCTGCTGCCCTATAACAGCAGCATGGAGGGGGAAATTTTTTACCGGGGATTGCCCCTCACAAAAAACAGAATCCGGCGGCTTCGGGGAAAAGAAATTGTGCTGGTCCCCCAGGGCGTTTCCTATCTGGATCCGCTGATGAAGGTAGGACCCCAGATCGGGAAGGGACTGCGGGATCCCGGCACAAAAGCCAGGATAGAAGAGGCGCTTGCCCGATACGGTCTGGAACAGAATACGAAAGAGCTCTATCCCTTTGAACTTTCCGGAGGAATGGCCCGCAGGGTGCTGATTTCCACGGCTGTGATGGAGACCCTGCATCTGGTGATTGCGGACGAACCGACGCCGGGACTGGATGAAAAATCGGCGGTCCGGATTTTAAAGCATTTCAGAGAGATCGCGGAAGAAGGGGCCGGTGTGCTTTTGATCACCCACGATCTGGAAGCCGCGCTGTCTGTGGCCGATAAAATCACCGTGTTTTATGCGGGAGAAACCATAGAGACAGCGCCCGTGTCAGATTTTTCTTCCGGGGAAAAACTCCGCCACCCTTATACGAAAGCGTTGTGGGCCGCTATGCCTTCCCACGGGTTTGGGGTGGCGCCGGGCGCCCAGCCCTATCCGGGAGAACTGAAAACAGGCTGCCTTTATGGGCCGAGATGTAAGAAATGCCGGAAAGAATGCAGGGAGGCAGAAACGATTCCCTGGTTGGAGGTAAGAGACGGACAGGTGCGCTGTCTGTACCCGGACGAAGGAGGCGGCCAATGAAACTGGAAGCACAAAAGATCAGCTTCGGATATCCGAAAAGGGGAAAAAAAGCGGTGCTGCAGGAGTTGGATTTTTCTCTGGAATCCGGAGAAAGAGTAGGGCTGTCCGCGCCCAGCGGCAGAGGGAAAACCACGTTGTGCAGGCTCCTGGCAGGCTATGAAAAGCCACAGCAGGGAAAGATTTTGCTGGACGGAAAGAACCTTGGGGAAGTACAGGGTTTTTGTCCTGTGCAGATGATCTGGCAGCATCCGGAACTGGCTGTAAACCCGCTGCTGCGGCTGAAAAAGACGCTGGAAGAGGCAGGACCGGTGGAAGAAGCGCTGTTGGAAAAGCTTTCCATACGCCCCCAGTGGCTGAACCGCTATCCGGCAGAGCTGTCGGGCGGGGAACTGCAGCGTTTTTGTATCGCCAGGGCCATGCAGCCTCAGCTGCGTTTTTTATTATGCGATGAAATTACCGCAATGCTGGATTTGGTGACTCAGGCACAGATTTGGGATTTCCTCATCCGGGAGTGTAAACAACGCAATCTGGGGCTTTTGATCGTCAGCCATAACAGGGGACTTTTGGAAAAATTATGCACCAGGATAGTGACGCTGCCGGACGACCTGTAAAATATGCAGAAGTTTTGCTACATTTTTTCTTCCTTTTTCATGACATTGGATATATAATCTAAATATAGGTTAAATTTGCTTTATAAAAATAAGTAGCGTGTTCGGTCATGCATGGGCAGGCCGGAACCTGGAAAGATGCCGATGGAAAAGAAACAGGAATTATGGAAAATGAGAAAAGAGGATAGGAAGTCCCGGTTTCAAAAGTTTATTGAGGAGAACTATTTTGACGCGGAGGCATTTTTTAAGTCTGTAGCAATACCGGAATCCTTAAACTATTTGTATTTCGGGGATCTTCAGACCAACTTGTATTATATATCCGATAATATGCGGGATGATTTTGGCTTTCCCGGAAACGTGGTTTATAATCTGGTGGAAAAGTGGGCGGAAGTGATAACGGATCCGCTGGATAACGACCTTTTTCATCAAGACATGGAGCAGGTTTTTTCCCAGAAAAAGGACCTGCACAGTCTGCGCTACCGGGTGACGGATAAGAGCGGGAACTGTACCTGGGTACATTGCCGGGGGATCCTCAAATGGTCGCCGGACAAGAGTAAGCCGCTGTTTTTTTCCGGCTGTATTTCCAAATTGAAAAATGATTTCTCCCTGGATTCCGTGACCGGTTTTCTGCGGGAACAGGCGGCGCTGAATGAACTGGCTTCGCTGGAAGAGGGAAAAAGGAGCGCCCGGATTGTGGGCTTTGGCCTGAATCATTTCACTTATATCAATGAATCCAGGGGACGGCTCAGCGGCGATCTGCTGCTGCGCAGTATCGCGTTTATGCTGCAGGAGGAAATGGGACGGGAATATACCTTTTACCGGCTGGACGGCGTCCGCTTTATGGCGATTCCCAGATTTCAGGGCCGGCTTCCGGAATCGGACAAAGATGAGGAAGCGGTGGACCGCATCCGGCGGATCATAGAAAAGTGTTATACCGAACAGAAGCTCTCCGGAAAACAGGCCGCATCCTTTGGCGTCATTCATTTCCCGGACAACTCCAGGGCGGCCCAGGAAATCCTGGAAAACACCATGATGTTGATCAGCGTGGCCAAGATGAGTCCCGAACTGAAATACACAGTTTTTTCCCATGATATTATTGAACGGCAGAAGGATAAATCCAGAATGGCTGTCTGTCTCAACCGGGACGTGGAGGCCGGCTGTGAGAACTTCCGGATTATGGTACAACCCATTGTGACCTGCGCAGACGGCAGAATCATCGGCGGCGAAGTGCTTTTGCGCTGGAAATATGAGAATGGGCGGGATATTTCGCCGGTGCTTTTTATCCCTCTTTTGGAAAAGTCGGGAATGATTCTTCCGGCAGGGAAATGGGTGTTTGAACAGACGGTGAAAACCTGCGGGAAAATCATCGCCCGCCACCCGGATTTCCTGCTTTCCTTCAATGTCAGCTATCTCCAGATCCTGGACGATTCCTTCCTGCCGTTTCTCAAAGAGACGATGGAGCAGGCAGGGCTGCCCGGGAAAAACCTGATGCTGGAACTGACGGAAACGCATTTTGACGAAATGCCCAAACGGCTTCAGCAGTTTGTATCGGAATGCCAGAAACTGGGGATCCGGTTTGCGCTGGACGATTTCGGGAACGGCTTTTCTTCGCTGCAGATGCTTTTCCGGTATCCGGTGAATGTGGTCAAGCTGGACCGGACCCTGATGAGCGAGATGACCCATTCCGACGAAAACCTGGATTTTATTATGAGCATCATATACGCCTGTCACCGCTCCGGGAAACAGGTCTGTGTGGAAGGCGTGGAAACGGATTTTGAACTGAACGGTGTGCGCAGGACCGACTGCGATATGATACAGGGATTTTATTTTTACAGGCCTCTGGAATTGCCGGATCTGTTTGAAAAACTGGGCATATAGACAATTGCAGAGAAGACGGGAAATAAAAACGGCTTTGAGGTTTCGGAAAAACTCAAAGCCGTTTTTGAAATTTATGATCAGCCGTGTACGCTGATCTGTATGCCGCCCGCTTTCCTGGATTTTTCACAGGCTTCTACGATCAGGTGGCTTTCAATGGTCTCCCGAATCGGCGTCAGGCGGGAGAGAGGGACATCCTTTCCTTCCAGATAGTCCAAAACATCGGCGATCAGTCCGTTGTCCCCGCCTGCATGGCCGCCGCCATAGCTGCCTTCCTGTGCGAGAGAAAGGGACAGGGTTTCCGGCTCTTTTCCGAACAGCTGCAGGGTGAGGGTTTCGCTGGCATCATCGCCCCAAAGCTCTCCTTTGGTTCCAAAAACATGGGTATTGCGGTAGCATTCGTTGCTGAAAGCCGAAACCGTAAACTGTACCGGGACTTCTTTTCCGTCATGCCGGAAAAGAAGCTGCGCGCTCTGGCGGTCGCAGACATCGTTGTCGCAATGGAAGACACAGCGTCCGTAAGGGCCGTTTAAGGCCGCCTTTAGGATGTCTTTTTCGTCCCTGCTCGCCGTCAGCGCGTAGGCTCCCCAGGGGAACCGGGGCCGGTTTCCGTTTAAAGAAAGGTATTGGGCGGGGGCGTAATACAGGCAGCTGTCCGAAAGAGGGCAATCCTTACAAAAGACAGCAGCGTCTATGGGCGCATTTTTCTCGGTAAACCAAGTCAGGCCGCCGAAGGAAGAGACGCTGTCGCAGGAACCCAGCCACCAGGAAAGCAGATCCATATCATGACAGCATTTGGCCATCAGCATAGGGGTAGTTTCCTCTTCCCGGCGCCAGTTACCGCGCACATAGCTGTGGGCAAAATGCCAGTATCCGATGTGTTCGTTGTGGGAAAGCAGCATGATATCCCCCAGCAGACCTTTTTCAATGACCTCTTTGATCCGGCGGTAGAAAGCGGAGTAGCGCAGAACGTGACAGACAAAAACCTGCCGTCCGGTTTCTTCCGCTTTTTGGGCGATTTTTATGCAGTCCAAAGGATCGGGGGATACCGGCTTTTCCATGAGAATATGGTATCCCAGCTCCAGTCCCCTTATGGCCTGGCGGTAATGATCCCGGTCCTGGGTACAGATATAAAGCACATCCGCCAGTTTCCCGGCCTCAAAAAATTCCTCTTCCTTTTCAAAAAGACGGGCATCCCGGGCAGGCAGCTCTGCGACGGCATTTTTCAGCTTTCCGGGATTGATGTCGCACAGGGCGTTGAATCGTACGCCGCCCCGTTGGGCGGAAAGTTTGGCATAATGGAGGCCCCGGCTGCCCAGGCCGATCACAGCAATGGTAAGCATATACATTTCTCCTTTTGTCCGTTTTAGATCAAAGACCGGTTCCGCTCTTTTAATCCTGTAAACAGAATAATATAAAAAGGGGTAAAAAGAGAGTTATCTTTCAATCAAAAATGTATCTTTTTGTGCTGTTTTTGAAGGTTGTCCCTTTTTAAGAAAAAAGGTTTTGCCATAAGGGATTGTTTGGTATATGATGGAATTACAGAACGGGAATGCAGGAAGGAAAAGGTATGGAAAAAGGCGCTTATTATGAGGAACATGCCGGTCTTTTTACACCGGGGCTTCCGGCTATTTTCAAACCCTACGAAATTTGCCGAAATGAGCAAAACGACTTTTTGCACTGGCATGAAGGGACGGAGCTTTTTTTCGGCACAGGAGGGACCGGCTGGGTATTTTGTGACGGCGCACAGATCCCTTTGAAAAAAGACGGTGCGGTGCTGGTGAATTCCGGTCAGCTGCATCGCGCCCAGGCCGATTCGGAACGTTTTACCTATGAGTATCTGATTTTGGAAAAAGAGCTGTGGGAGGAGATCATTCCGGATTTTTCCGTATGGTTTTCCTGTCAGGCAAAAGAAGAGGACGGCCGTTTGAAACTTCTCATGGAAGAAGCGGTCCGGGAACGGGAGAGGGATAGCTGTTATGGATGGCTGGGGCTGAAGGGACAGCTTTTTCGCATCATGTCCCATCTGCTGGAAGAATACGGACTGCAGACAAAGGAAGGGGCGGCCCGGATTATGAACGGACGGGGCAGGGACGGGATGCAGGCGGCGCTTACCTATCTGAAAGAGCATTACAGGGAGAACCTGACCGTGGAACAGGTCAGCGCCACAGCCGGATTCAGTAAGGCCCATTTCAGCAGAATGTTTAAAGAGATGTCGGGAATGACGCTGACGGAATATATCAATATGCTGCGCTGTGACGGGGTCCGCAGGATGCTTCTGACCCGGAACTGCACGGTGCTGCAGGCGGCGGATTTGTGCGGTTTTACCAACAGAGCCCATTTCTACCGAATGTACCGCCGTTACGTGGGGCATTTGCCCACGGAAGAAAAGAGGAACAGAGAAGGACAAAAGGGTGTCTGATCGTTGAAATGCCCAGGGAGGTGCCTGCATGAAAAGAAGGGGAATTGTGAATTTGATGAAAGCGGTGACGGGAGCGCTGATTTGCGGCTGCCTGACTGTCTGTGCGGGCATCGTTCCCGTCCATGCGCAGGAAACCGGTTATCAGCTTAACAGTGTGACAACAGGGGAAATCCGTTACGGACAAAAGCTGAAAGAATGCAGCCTGACCGGCGTGGTTTGTGACAGCGCCGGGCAGGTCATGAAAGGAAGCCTCACCTGGATGGAACCGGAAAAAGTCATGCTGCAGGCAGGACAGATCTCGGAAGAAGTACTGTTCACTCCGGAACAGACGGAACCTGTCCTCCCTCCTGCAGAGACGGAACCTTCCGGTGAAACGCCACCTCCAAAGGAGACAGAACCTTCCAAAGAGTCGGAATCCTCCGAAATTCCGGTACAGAACAAAGAGAAGGGGCCGTCGGAAGGTCCCCGGGAGACCGGGAACGGCACGGAAGAAGCCGCCGGACAGACCGAAGGGCATGAATTTTCACGACAGCAGGAACGGACCCAACAGCAGAATCAGATCAAATTTTGGGTGATTGTGACTGTGGGCAAAGGGAAGACAGAGGTCACCTGGCCGGTGGTTTCCGTGAAGAGACAAATCTATGACGGCGATATTTCCGGGGATGTGCTTTCCCTTCAGGGACCCGGTACCGCCGTATGCAAAGTGGCCTCAACAGTACCCGGTGCAAAAGCCGTACAGGAGGAGGCCGTGCCTGGGAATTTTGAAATAAAGCCCCGGGACGCAAAGCTGGAGGCGGGGAAACAGACTGTGGAACTGATTTTTACGCCGGATAATATCATCCAGTACGAAAGGTGCAGCAGGGAAATCGAAGTGGAGGTGGAACCGCGCCCGGTACCGCTAAAGCTCTTTGAAGTGGAAACACCGCTGCAGACCGGACAGGAGATTTCACTGACCGCCATGATCCGGAAGGAAAAAGGACTCGATAACGCCAACGGTAAAGTGACGTTTTATGTGAACGAACAGGCGGCTGCAGAGCTGCCGCTTACCGAAAAGCAGAACGGCTGGGAGGCAGAAACCACATGGTCGCCTTCTGAAGCGGGCGAATATAAAATTCAGGCTGTTTATATGCCGGAGGATTCCCATACGGCCAGGACAGAGAGTGTAATGCGCACCGTTCTGGCGGTGGATCCCATGACAGCCGTCCGGACGGAAGACCTTCCCGAAGGGGAAGAAGGATCCGAATATGAAGCGAAAATCGAAACGGATGCTTCCGGAGAGATTGCCCTGCAGTTTTCCGTCACCCGGGGGCAGCTTCCCCGGGGGTTGATGCTGGATCAGAAAAACGGACGGATTTCCGGTCTGCCGGAGGAGGCAGGGAGATTTTCTTTCACGTTGATGGCGAAGGAAGGAACGATCACCGTATCCAGAGAATATACCCTTTTCATACGGAAAAAGGAAAAATTACAGCCGAAGCTGAAAGTGTCCGCTTCTCCGGAAAAGATAACGGGGGGCGGCGACGTGACTCTGAAAATTGAAATCGAAGACCCGGAAGATGCAGAGAAAAAGAAGGACCTGCCCTCGGCTTTTTCCGTCAGCTTTGACCGGGCTGTCAAAACCAGACAGCCGGCGGAGGGGAAAGACGGGAGTTATACTTATATTTTTACCGTGGGAAATGAAAACGGAAAAATCCGCTGTACCGTCAGGTCTGTGGAGAATGACTTTTATACGTCTGCGGAAACCTATGTGGACGTGGAGGCCGTAAAAGAGGAAGAACCGGAAGAAAAACCGTCGGAGAAGCCTTCCGAAAAGCCGAAGGAGCCGGAGAAAAAGAAA
The DNA here is from genome assembly GCA_902476265.1 of uncultured Lachnospiraceae bacterium. Lineage (GTDB taxonomy): Bacteria > Bacillota > Clostridia > Lachnospirales > Lachnospiraceae > Gallintestinimicrobium. Next base: position 133,690 of record CABSCP010000005.1, on the reverse strand, counting down.
GAGGAAGAAGAACCGGTAAAAAAGACCCCGGAAGAAATAGAAGCGGAGTTCTGGCAGGATGTTGTATTCCGTATATACAAGGCTCAGGAGAAAGGTGATACCGTCACGATCAATGCCAAAGGGCATAAAGCAGTGCCGGATAAGGTGCTGGACGCCCTGCGCACGCACGATCGGGTGACCCTGGCGCTGGTATGGGAAGGGGATATGATTGTCATTCCGGCCCAAAAAGCGCCTGCTTATCAAAAAGGAGTTACGGACTGGAGCCTGGCGGATCTGTCCAAACAGTATCCCCTGGCCAAACCCGCGCCTGTACCGGCGCCGGCGCCTGCGCCCGCTGCGCCGGAGAAACCGGCGGTAAAACCCCCGTTTCAGGGAAGCGGCCAAAACGCTCATAAAGAAAACCAGGGCGGCATTATCATTCATGAAAAGGCGGAGCCTGAAACAGAGCAGCAGACGGAGACAGAAAGCACGGTTTCCGAAACCGAAGAAGAACCGGAAAGCGTGGATTCCGGGAAAGAGACTGTTCCGGTCGTTTCCGTGCCGGAAATACAGGAAGAAAAAGGCGGGATGAAAATTGACTGGTTCCTTGTGGCCGCCTGTATCTGTGCGGGAACCGGAATCATCGCAGTCACAACCGCGATTGCCGCAATGGTCAGAAAGAAGAGGTGAACGATTATGGTGCCGGAACTGGCAAGAATGGCAGTGATCATAAAATCTTCCCATGAGACATCCGTCATGACGGGAAATTATGAGCTGGGTTATGCCTGCGGCCTTCTGTGCAGGCTGGCGGGAGTACCCGTTCCCCAATGGGAGACTCCCGGACAGCTGCAGGAGAAAGTGCTGGCTCTGCTGGAAAACTATGAGCCGAAAGACGAAAAAGAAAAAACAGTGTTCCATATGCTCAAATATTATCATCCGGATGATACCAATGATGAACAGATCATACAGATGGTTGAGTGGGGATTTTCGGAAGAGCACATCTGGCAGATCAAATAATGGCAAATGACGGGAGGATCCGTTAACGCGCCAGTTTGAACAGGTCTTCATAAAATGCAGGGTAGCTGATGTTCACACATTCGCCGCCCTGTATTTCTGTCTGTCCCTGGGCGGCCAGGCCCGCCACTGCAAAGCTCATGGCGATGCGGTGATCCAGACAGGAATCGATGACAGCGCCGTGTAAAGGCCTGCCGCCCCGGATGATCATGCCGTCCGGCGTGGCGGTGATGTCGCAGCCCATCGCCTGCAATCCCTTCGTGACAGTATCGATCCGGTTGGATTCCTTGACCTTTAATTCCGCGGCATCCCTGATGACAGTGGTCCCTTCCGCAAAAGCCGCCATCACAGCGATGATCGGAATTTCATCGATCAGGGCAGGGATGATATTCCCTTCCACACAGGTGCCTTTCAGACTGCTTGCCGATACCAGCAGGTCAGCCACTTTTTCCCCGGCGCAGAGGTGTTCGTTGCAAATGCTAAGGCGGCCGCCCATGGAACGGATGACAGAAAGAATGCCGTCCCTGGTGGGATTGATGCCTACATTTTTGATGAGGATTTCGGAGCCCGGAACCAAAAGGCCGGCGGCCAGAAAATAAGCGGCAGAAGAAATATCGCCGGGCACATCGATTTTTTGGCCGGAAAGGGATGCCCCCGGATAAACGGCGGCGGTTCTTCCTTCTGACTCAATATGGGCGCCGAAACCGGCCAGCATCAGTTCCGTATGATTGCGGCTGGGGGCCGGTTCCGTGACCACGGTTTTTCCCTCCGCATAAAGCCCGGCCAGCAGAATGGCGGATTTCACCTGGGCGGAAGCCACGGGAGTGGAATAGGAAATCCCGTGCAGCACTTTTCCGGTGATGCGCAGAGGAGCGCAGCCGCTGCCGTTTAAGCTGCAGATATCGGCGCCCATCAAAGAAAGAGGCTCCATGATCCGTTTCATGGGCCTTTTTTGAATGGAGGCATCTCCGGTCAGGACGGTGGTGAAACGCTGACCGGAAAGGATTCCGCTGATGAGACGTGTGGTGGTTCCGGAATTCCCGGCATCCAGCGCGTCTGCCGCGGGGGAAAGGCCGTGTAACCCTTTGCCGTGGATGAGGATTTTGGAACCCGTGTTTTCGATGGAAATGCCCAGCTTTTGAAAGCAGGAGATGGTGGAAAGGCAGTCGGCCCCCTGTAAAAAGTTGGTGACCTCTGTCAGGCCCTCCGCAATGGCGCCGAACATGATGCTTCTGTGGGAGATGGATTTATCGCCCGGAACAGTGATTTCCCCTTTCAGGGCGGCAGCTTTTTTTATTTGCATTTCAATTCAAATCCTTTCATGTATGAGTGACATAGCCTCTGTCCGTCAAAAGCCGGACAGCCTTTTCAATGGAGGAGTCCTCATAAAATTCAATCCGCAGGACGCCTTCTTCCGCTTCCCGGTTATGGGTGATGCCGATATTTTTAATGCTGATGCCGTTTAGGGCCAGAAGGGTGGCGACGGCCGCCAGGGAACCCGCTTCATCGGGGATGTCCACACGGAGGGAATACACTTTTTTGATGGGGCCGCTGCCCGCCTCGATGAAGGAATCCCGGTAGGAGCGGGCTTCCTCAAAAAAGCGGTACAGCCCTTCAGGATCCTTCCCCTTCAGTTTTTGCCGGACAGCCTGCAGAGCGTCGATATAATCCGTCAGCAGGGCAGAAATATTGGCCGTATTGGTGAGACAAATCTGCTGCCACATGACCGGGGAGGAAGAAGCGATGCGGGTGATATCCTTAAATCCTCCTGCAGCGATATCCTTCATCAGTCCGTCTGCATCATCATGATCCTTCACCAGGTTCACCAGGGAGGAAGCGATGATATGGGGAAGATGGCTGACCGCAGCGGTCACGTAATCATGTTTTTCACAGTCCACCAAAAGAGGAATGGCACCCGTGGAAAGAATCAGGCTGCGGAACATTTCCACACTGTGGGCCGGAACCTTTGGCGCAGGCGTCATAATATAATAAGCATTCTCCAGAAGGGATGCTTTGGAATTGGCAAAACCGATGCGTTCGCTGCCCGCCATGGGGTGTCCCCCGATAAAACAGTCCGTCAGTCCCAACTGTTCGATGTGCCGGTATATAGGAGTTTTGACGCTCCCCACGTCGGTGAGGATGCAGCCTTCTCTGCGCAGGGAGAGAATGTGGAGCAGATTTTCGTCGTTATGGGAGACCGGCGCGCACAGGAAGATGAAGTCACAGGAAGAAAAGGCTTCCCGGGGCTCCAAAAAAACCGCATCCGCGACCTTCTCGGAAAGCGCCATGTCCAGCGTTTCTTGGTTGGGATCACAGGCCAGGATCACGATATCGTCTCTGTTTTGTTTTAAAGCCCGGGCGATGGAACCGCCGATCAGTCCCAGGCCGATAAAACCGCAGGTTATCATTTTCTACCTCTATTTTCTGCCCGCCAGTTCCCAGTAAGGATCGAGTTCCCGGGTGAGGCGTGCAAATTTCTCAAAGTTAAGGGACTGGGGGCCGTCGGAAAGGGCGCAGGCCGGATTGTTGTGCACCTCGATCATCAGACCGTCCGCGCCGCAGGCCACGGCTGCTTTTGCCATAGGCGGCACATAGCGGTATGCGCCGGTGGCGTGGGAAGGATCCACGATGACGGGAAGGTGGGTCTTTTCCTTCAATACCGGGACCGCGCTTAAATCCAGCGTATTTCTGGTGGAAGTTTCATAGGTGCGGATGCCTCTTTCACATAATACCACGTTTGGATTGCCTTCCGCCATGATATATTCTGCGGCGTTGAGCCATTCCTCTATGGTGGCGCACAGGCCTCTTTTCAGTAACACGGGGAGGCCGGAGCGGCCGGCTTCCTTTAACAGAATAAAGTTCTGCATGTTGCGGGCGCCGATCTGGATCATATCCACATATTTGACGGCCGCTTCAATGGCATCCATGCTCACCACCTCACAGATGGTGGCGAGGCCGAAAGCCTTTCCCGCCTCCTGCATGTACTTTAAACCTTCTTCCTCCAACCCCTGGAAGGAATAGGGAGAGGTGCGGGGCTTATAGGCGCCGCCCCGTAAAATGGTGGCGCCGCATTTTCTGACGGCTTCTGCAATCAGCATCAGCTGGTCATTGGATTCCACCGCGCAGGGGCCTGCCATGATGGTCCTGGTATCCGGACCGATGGAAGTGCAGCCCACGGTCACGCTGGTGGGATCGGGGTGGAATTTTAAATTCGCCAGTTTGTAGCTTTCCGTCACGGGCACGATCCGGTCCACATCGGAAAACAACGCCAGATTTTCCGGAGAAAGCCTGGATTTGTCGCCTACTACGCCGATGATGGTCACCTGTGTGCCTTCGGAAAGATGGGCTTTTAAACCGTTTATTTCTATATAATTTTTTACCGCTTCGATATTTTTTGACGCCGCATGGGGCTTCATGACAATGATCATGGATCTGTCCTCCGTATTTCAATGCTTTTAGGACAATATAGCACGTTAATGTGCGAAAAGCAACCGGGTTTTCACAAAAACCACCCTTGTCCCGACATTGCAGAAACCAAAAAAAGGGCGTAGAAGGCTTAAATTTTGCGGTTTATAAAAAGCCTGTCAATTTTGCTTAAAAAGGCTTGCTAAAAACAGTAAAGTTTAGTAAAATATCCACATGGGGAAATTGGGAATGATTTTGGTTACCTTAAAAATCTTTGACAGAATACCCAGAAATTGCATAATACGGAGGAATGAACATGAACATTTACACAACTGACAAGATCCGTAACGTGGTTCTGTTAGGCCATGGCGGTTCAGGGAAGACCAGCCTGGTAGAAGCGATGGCATATTTGTCCGGTATTACATCCCGCATGGGAAAGGTGACCGATGGCAACACCGTCAGCGATTTTGGCAAAGAAGAACAGAAGAGACAGATATCGATCAGCACATCGGTGGTTCCGATTGAGTGGAACGGTGTGAAGATTAATATTTTAGATACTCCCGGATATTTTGACTTTGTAGGCGAAGTGGAAGAGGCTGTCAGCGCTGCAGGCGCGGCCGTCATCGTCATCAACGGCAAGTCCGGTCTGGAAGTGGGCACGGAGAAGGCATGGGAGCTGTGTGAGAAATATCATCTGCCCCGTTTCATTTATGTGACCAACATGGACGTGGATAACGCTTCCTATCGTCAGATCGTGGAAGATTTGAAGGAGAAATACGGCAAGAAGATCGCGCCCTTCAACCTCCCCATTCGTGAGAACGAACATTTTGTGGGATATGTCAATGTGATTTCCGAAACCGGCAACCGCTGGCAGGGCAAGGAAGTGGTTCCCTGTGAGGTGCCGGATTATAACAAGCCCAATCTGGAAATCTGCCGGGAGACTCTGATGGAGGCGGTTGCGGAAACCAGCGAAGAGTTTATGGAGCGTTATTTTGGCGGCGAGACATTCTCCGAGGCCGAGATCCGCGCTGCGCTGCGCACCAATGTAATTGACGGTTCCATCGTTCCCGTATCCATGGGCTCCAACATCCTCTGCCAGGGCGTTTACACCCTGCTGGATGACATTGTGAAATACATCCCCAGCCCGGAAGACAGGGAATGTGCAGGTATTAATTTAAAGACCAATGAAATTTTCCATGCGGACTATGACTTCGCAAAAGCGAAATCCGCATATATCTTTAAGACCATGGTGGATCCTTTTATCGGGAAATATTCCCTGATCAAAGTATGCTCCGGCGTTTTAAAGACGGATGATCTGATGTTTAACAAAGAACGGGATGTGGAAGCGAAAATCGGCAAGCTTTACGTGATGCAGGGAAATAAACCGGTAGAGGTGAGCGAGCTGCATGCGGGCGATATCGGCGCGCTGGCGAAGCTGTCCGGCGCAAAGACCGGCGACACCCTCTCCACCAAGGCTACGCCCATCGCCTATGCGAAGACGGAATTTTCCAAACCCTATACTGCAAAACGGTATAAAGCTGTAAATAAGGGCGATATCGATAAGATTTCCCAGACATTACAGAAGATGACGGATGAAGACAAGACATTACTGGTGGTCAATGACGGCGAAAACAGGCAGTCTCTGATTTACGGTATGGGCGATCAGCATCTGGATATCATCGCCAGCCGCCTGGAGAACGAATATAAAGTGAAGATTGAACTGGCGGAGCCCAAGGTTGCTTTCCGGGAGACGATCCGCAAGAAATCCGATGTGGAATACAAGTATAAAAAGCAGTCCGGCGGACACGGGCAGTACGGCCATGTGAAGATGCGTTTTGAGCCCTCCGGCGATCTGCAGACACCTTATGTGTTTGAACAGGTAGTGGTCGGCGGCGCGGTTCCCAAGAACTATTTCCCGGCAGTGGAAAAGGGAGTTGCGGAATCCGTTTTGAAAGGGCCCATGGCGGCGTATCCGGTGGTAGGCGTGAAGGCGGTTCTTTATGACGGTTCCTATCACCCCGTTGACTCTTCCGAAATGGCGTTTAAGATGGCTGCGTCCCAGGCATTCAAGAAAGGATTCCTGGAAGCAGGACCGGTTCTGTTAGAGCCCATCTCTTCTTTGAAAGTTACCGTTCCGGATCAGTATACCGGCGATGTTATGGGCGATCTGAACAAGCGCCGCGGCAGAGTGCTGGGCATGACACCCATCCAGGGCGGTAAGCAGGTCATCGAAGCGGATGTTCCCATGGCGAACCTGTATGGCTACTGCACGGATTTACGTTCCATGACCGGCGGACGCGGTGTGTATGAGTATACATTTGCCCGCTATGAACAGGCTCCCACCGATGTACAGGAAAAGGAAATCGCGGCAAGGGCAGCCAAAGTGGCGGAAGGAAGCGAAGAATAAGCTGTGAATTACGGATTCATGCCGCCCGTGTAAAGCGGGCGGATGTCTGCACAGGCAGACAAGTCCTTTTAGGGAGGAATTATATATATGGGGAAACAGGACGCCAAATGTGTTGGGGGACACGGCGTCCTGTTTTTTTGCTGTGACAGCCTCGGAACCCGGATCGGTCCGGGAATCTTTATGAAAATTTTATGCCTCTGAATTTGTATTCCCCGGCGGGGTATGGTATACTTTGACATAGACCGGGCTGTTTCGGGAAGAATAAAACTGTCCGGCGGGAGAAATAAGAGGGAGAAAGAAGTTTATGAAAAAAGGGAAAAAAGTGATATGGTATGTGATCGGTGTCCTGGCCGCATTGCTGGCGGTAGGGATTTATTATTACATCTCACTGCCTGCCATCAACATCCATGCCAGCGGATTCTGGTTTTTTATTCTGGCGCTGATCGCTGCGGCCGCAGCAGTTTATGCGCTGAAGAAAGCCGGAAGGGCGTATAAGGAACAGGGCAGCACTGCAGCGGTCAACTGGAAAGAGTTTAAGCTGCTCAAGGGGTTTGGCGTGCTGTTTGTGGTCATTCTGGCGGTTTATCTGATCGGCAGCCTGCTGTCCTCCCCCATCATCAATGCCAAGAAATATCAGCAGCTTCTGGCGGTGGAGGAGCGGAACTTTACCGACGATATCAAAGAGGTGGACTACAGCACCATACCGCTTTTGGATAAGGATTCCGCGGCGCTTTTGGGCGATCGTAAAATGGGCAGTCTGGTGGACATGGTTTCCCAGTTTGAAGTGGCCAATGATTATACCCAGATCAATTATCAGGGAAAACCGGTGCGCGTGACGCCTCTGGTCTATGCCAGCACGATCAAATGGCTGACCAACCAGAAAAGCGGGATTCCCGGCTATGTGATGATCGACATGACCACTCAGGATACGGAGATCGTCATGCTGGATCAGGGAATCCGTTATTCCAAATCGGAATATTTTAACAGGAATTTATACCGTCATCTGCGGTTCAATTATCCGACTTATATCTTTGACGACCAGCTTTTCTTTGAAATTGACGATACGGGTACACCCTACTGGGTATGTCCGGTGAAAAAGTTCAATATCGGCCTGTTTGGAGGCCAGACGGTGGGACGTGTTGTTCTGTGCAACGCGATTACCGGGGAATGCGTGGACTACGCGGTGGAGGATGTCCCCCAGTGGGTGGATAAGGTGTATTCGGCGGAGCTTCTGATGCAGCTGTATGATTATCACGGCGTGCTGGTCCACGGATTTTTCAACAGCGTGCTGGGACAGAAGGATTGCCTGAAGACCACCACAGGATATAACTATATTGCGCTGGACGATGATGTCTGGGTTTATACCGGCCTCACCAGTGTCAACGGGGATCAGTCCAATGTGGGATTTGTCCTGATCAACCAGAGAACCATGGAAGCCCGTTATTATAAAGTGGAGGGCGCTACGGAGACATCCGCCATGTCATCGGCGGAAGGCCAGGTACAGAACTTAAACTACAGGGCCACATTCCCGCTGCTTTTGAATATTTCCGGTGAGCCGACCTACTTTGTGGCATTGAAGGACGGCGCGGGTCTGGTGAAGAAATACGCCATGATCAATATCCAGAAATACCAGTGGGTTGCCATCGGCGATACGGTGAAGGAATGTGAGAAGAACTATAATGAACTGCTTTCCACCAACGGCATCGTCAGCCAGCAGGCGGCGGATCAGAAAAAAGTCACCGGCGTCATTGAAGTGATCGCACCGGTAGTCATCGAAGGAAACACGCATTATTATATTTGCCTGCAGGGCAACGAAGAGATTTTTGATGCGGACGTGAGCGATGAAAAACTGCATGGGGTCATCCGCCTGAAAGAGGGAGACCGGGTGAACATTTCCTATGAAGAGGGCTACGGGATCAACATGATCAGCAGTATCGGCAAATAGTGGATTCTGTAAAGGCAGAGGCGGAAACCAAGAACTGCTTGACAAACATTGTGTGTAACGCTACAATATTAGCATGTTTTGTCCCATGAGATCAAAACAGGGACCGGAATTGAAAAAAGAGTCAGGTGATGACGAGGAATTAGTAGGGGAAGCATTATTTTCAGAGAGCCGCCGGAGGGTGCGAGACGGTAATGAATGCGCTCTGAACTGGCCTCTGAGCTCTCTCTGCCAACGCTGTCAGGCAAGTAGTGGAGAGCGGACGCCCCGTTACAGGCATTTAAGGTGCACGAAGGAACTCCCAACAGCCTTTGTGAAATAGAGTGGTACCGCGAAACAGTCAGGCCCTTTCGTCTCTATATTTTTTAGAGAGAAAGGGCCTGTTTTTACGATGAATTCCAACAATTTTTGTCGTATCAGGAAAAAGCAGCAGGAGGAGCAGTATGGAAAAAGTATACAATCCCAAAGAGATTGAAAAGAAATGGCAGAAGATCTGGGATGAGGAAAAGGCTTTTGCCGCAACAGATGATTATTCCAAACCGAAATATTATGCGCTGGTGGAATTTCCTTATCCTTCCGGGCAGGGTCTGCATGTGGGGCATCCCCGTCCCTATACCGCGCTGGATATCGTGGCGAGAAAGAGAAGGATGGAAGGGTATAATGTCCTCTATCCCATGGGCTGGGATGCATTTGGCCTTCCCACCGAGAACTATGCCATCAAAAACCACATTCATCCCAAGATCGTGACGAAGAACAATGTTACACGTTTTAAGGAGCAGCTGCAGTCTTTGGGTTATTCTTTTGACTGGGACAGAGAGATCAACACCACGGATCCCAACTATTATCACTGGACCCAGTGGATCTTTTTAAAATTGTTCAAGGCAGGCCTTGCCTACAAATCGGAAATGCCCATCAACTGGTGCACTTCCTGTAAGGTAGGTCTTGCCAACGAAGAAGTGGTGAACGGGCACTGTGAACGATGCGGTGCGGAAGTGGTACGTAAAGTCAAGAGCCAGTGGATGTTAAAAATCACGGAATACGCGGATAAGCTGATCGACGGTCTGGACGGTGTAGATTATATTGAACGTGTGAAGGTTTCCCAGAAAAACTGGATCGGCCGTTCCCAGGGCGCGGAAGTGGATTTTCCCATCAAAGGGAAAGAAGAAAAACTCCGCATATATACCACCAGACCGGACACCCTGTTCGGCGTCACCTATATGGTCATTTCTCCCGAACATCCTTATATCGCGCAGTTTGCGGATGAAATTGAAAATATGGATGAAATCCGGGCCTATCAGGAACAGGCGGCAAAGAAATCCGATTTTGAGCGTTCCGAACTGGCAAAGGAAAAGACAGGCGTGAAGATTGCCGGCCTTACAGCGATAAACCCGGTAAACAATACCGAAATCCCAATCTGGGTTTCCGATTACGTACTCATGAGCTATGGGACCGGCGCCATCATGGCGGTTCCCGCCCATGATGAAAGGGACTGGGAATTTGCGAAGAAGTTTGAAATGCCCATTATTCAGGTGGTGGAAAGCTCCCAGGGTCCGGTGGATGTGAATGAAGCGGCCTTCACGGATGTAGCCACGGGCAAGCTGGTCAATTCCGGCTTCTTAAACGGCATGGAAGTGGCGCAGGCAAAACAGGCCATCATCGAGAATCTGGCAAAAGAGGGCATCGGCACTCCCAAAACCAATTACAAGCTGAGAGACTGGGTATTTTCCAGACAGCGTTACTGGGGCGAGCCCATTCCTATCGTAAAATGTGAAAAGTGCGGCTATGTGCCGGTTCCCGAAGATGCGCTTCCGCTGGAACTTCCGGAGGTGGAAAGTTATATGCCCACCGATAACGGGGAATCTCCGCTGGCGGCCATGAAGAGCTGGGTGCAGACCACCTGTCCCTGCTGCGGCGGCCCGGCAGAGCGGGAAACAGATACCATGCCTCAGTGGGCAGGTTCTTCCTGGTATTATTTAAGATATATCGATCCCCACAACAATCAGGCGCTGGCAAGTCCGGAAGCGCTCAAATACTGGCTGCCCGTAGACTGGTATAACGGCGGTATGGAGCATACCACTCTGCATCTTCTTTATTCCAGATTCTGGCATAAGTTCTTATATGACCAGGGTGTTGTGCCCTGTCCCGAACCTTACCAGAAACGGACCTCCCATGGCATGATCCTGGGAGAAAACGGAGAAAAGATGAGTAAATCCCGCGGAAACGTGGTGAATCCGGACGATATCGTGAATGAATTCGGCGCGGATACCCTGCGCACCTATGAAATGTTCATCGGCGCCTTTGAACTCAGCGCATCCTGGAGCCAGGAAGGCGTGAAGGGCTGCCGCAGATTCTTGGACAGAGTATGGAAGCTGCAGGAGCTTGTGACAGAGGAAACCGGGTATTCCAAAGAGCTGGAAACCAGGATGCATCAGACCATCAAGAAGGTTTCCAATGACTACGAAAGCCTGAAATACAACACCGGCATCGCAGCCATGATGTCTTTGATCAACGATATGTATAAGGCAGGCAAAGTGACCAGAGATGAGTTTAAGACCCTTCTGATCCTGTTGAATCCTGTTGCGCCTCATATGACGGAAGAACTTTGGGAGATCCAGGGTTATGAAGGCCGTCTGTATCAGGCGGCATGGCCGGAATGGGACGAAGCAAAGACCGTGGAATCCGTCATCGAAATCGCGGTTCAGGTAAACGGTAAAGTGCGCGCTGCAGTGAAACTGCCTGCGGATGTTTCCAAAGAGGATGCCATCGCAGCCGGAAAAGAAGCAGTTGCAGACAAGCTGACCGGCAATATCGTGAAAGAAATCTATGTGCCCGGCAGACTGGTGAACATCGTACAGAAATAAAAGACAGAAGAAGTATGTTACAAAGGCGGGGCGGTATCCCCGCCTTTGCTGTAAAGGAGGAAACAAAATGGAATACAGAAAATTTGGAAATACCATTGTGGCGAGAATGGATAAAGGCGAAGAAATCCTGGCGCAGATAAAGGAAATCGCCCTGAAAGAAAACATTAAGCTGGCAAGCGTCAGTGCCCTGGGAGCAATCAGCGATTTTACCGCAGGCGTATTTCTGACAGCAGAAAAGGAATACCGGGCCAATGAATTTCATGGGAATTTTGAAATCGTTTCCCTGTCCGGAACCATCAACACCATGAACGATGCGTTTTATACCCACATTCACATGAGCGCCGGAAACGAAAGGGGCGAAGTGTTCGGAGGCCATTTAAACAGAGCGGTGGTGAGCGCCACCTGTGAAATGGTGATTCGTCTTATTGACGGCAGGGTGGACAGATATTTTGACGAAGAAATAGGGTTGAATTTATTCTCCATCAATGAACTGTAGCCGCAAACCGTCAAATTTTTCATTTTCCCTGTTTATGATTGCAGATACAGCGATACAGCTCGGACACCTGCTTGGAATACTGTTCCATTAAGCGGGACAGCTGAATTTCCCCGTCCATGGTTCGTTTGTGAAGGAAGGGCCGTGGAGGCGTGGGAACGTGATCGGCCTTCATCTCCATCATTTTCTGAATTTCTCCCAGAATGCAGGAGGTGAAGGTCAGATAGTCCTCCATCTGGGAAACATTGATGTCCGATGTTTTTCCTGTGCTGATGAGGTAGAGCATCTGTTCCGCCTCTGAAATCATGTGCCAGGAAATCCGAAGGATTCTGCGTATAAAGTCGGCGTCCTCACTGTCCGCCTGTTGTAAATACTGGAGAATCTGGTCATGAATTAAATGGTAATGAATCTGGATGTCACAGATTACCCCATAGTCCGGCGGAGCGGTCAGGCTGTCAGCCAGCAGGCTCAGATATACGTGATGCATATGAAACAGCTGGTAAAGATTATAGTGGAACTGGCCCTTCCGGCGGGTGGGAAATACGAAACGATTGACGATCAGAACAAACATCATGGCGCAGACGACATAGAGGAGGCGCAGTTCAAAGGCCAGCGTCTGAGGGAGTGCCAGAGTGGTGAGTGTCAGAGCGAAGCAGGTGGAAAAGAGGGCCTGCTGCCACGTGCCGGCCGTTTCCATATACAGGCCGATTGCCATGATCGTGGCCAGCACGAAATGCCAGCCGGTTCCATCAAACAGCGGAAGAAGAAACTGCAGGACAAGGCAGCCTGCCATGGTGCCGATGAAACGGGTTTTGATGCGGGTGGCGCTTTCCTCATACATGGGCCTCAGCAGCAGAAATGCGTTCAGCACAAACCAGTAGCCATGATTGTGGCCGGTCATATTGTACAAAAATCCAACGGTCAGAACCACGCTCAAGCGCAAGGCAAATCGAGTCTCGAACGCGTCAATCTGCATGTGCCGGAACAGTTTTTTTAACGGATGATGATACTCCGGAAGCTTCCAGCAGCGGGGGAGCTCGTTTGCACCGATCTGACGGATATTTTCCAGAATCAGCAGAAAAAGGCGGAGAAAATTCTGGGCGAATACATAAGGCATTTCCTCCCGTCCCTCAGCTTCGGCAAGAAGTTTTTTCCCGGCGCTTTCCAGATCGTTTTCCTCAAATCCTTCGGTTCCCGCTCGTTTCATATACCGGGCCAGACGCTCCAGCAGATCGCGGCAGCCGTCGTCGGAAAGGGCAGCTGCCTGCTCTGTGTTGGTGAGAAAATAGACGGCCCGCTGAAACAGCAGTGCGAACATATACTGGATTTTTCCCTGCGGACTCACTACATGAGTCAATCCGCGGCTTTTATAGGCATCTTTGTAAAGGCCCTGCAGGATCGGAAAGACAGCCTCCGCCTGACGGTCGGTTTCTCCGTTGTCAGGATTTATCTGGTTTTGAAGGGCTGCCGCTAAGAGCAACAGCCCTTTTTGGGCGGGAAGGAAATGATTGTCCTTTTTATTGCGGAGCGAACAAAAAAGCAGAGCGACAGTCAGAACCGCCATTCCATAAGCCAGAGCCGCCAGCTGCATGGTCAGCCCGTCCCAGCCTACGGGACGCAGCTGGAGAAAGACAAAACACATGGCGCTGGCGAAATACCCAAGCTGATTGAACTGTGAAGTCTTAAGAAAAACCAGCAAAAAGGGAACGGTTAAGTTGAGGAGCAGACAAAGGGGCAGGTTGAGCGTTGCAAAGAAGCTTAACAGTGCCATGAAAAACTGGATTCCGATCAGAATCAGAAGCTGTACAGGCGTTAAGTATTTTCGATAATTGACTTTGAACAGGATCGTGACCACTGAAACGAGAATAGAGTAAGAGATTCCGAATAGCAGAATCGTAGAATAAAATAAAAACAGGAAGAAGAGAATGATTGGCAGAGCAGTGGTGAACTTGGTACGAAGCTTTGCCATTTTTGATTGTGTTTGATTTTTCATGAATAAGATCGTCTCCTTTATAAGGACGGCATCGCTCTCATTTTAAAGGAAGTGTATGTCAGAAAAGTCCATTCTTGGGTTATGGTTTGATTTGAGTATCATTATAATACAGATTGGTGTGAAACACAAGGAGCTTTGACCTTGACAAAGCAATCTTAAAAGTATAGAATGTACTTATACAATAAGTACACAATATATCAATGAAAGGAACGGAAGGTGCGACTGTGGATATTATCATCAGCAGCAATACCAGTAAACCGATTTATGAACAGATTACATCCCAGATAAAGGCGATGATCATGAGCGGAGAGCTTCAGACAGGGGAACCGATTCCTTCCATGCGGTCCCTGGCCCGGTCCATTCATGTCAGCGTCATCACGGTGCAGAAAGCATACGAGGATTTACAGCGGGACGGATTTATCGAAACTACGGTGGGACGGGGCAGTTTTGTGTCCGCGCAGAACAAGGACTTTTATCAGGAAGAACAGCAGCGCCAGGCGGAGGGACATTTAATGCAGGCGGCTGAGATCGGCAGGGCGGCCGGCATTTCGCTGGATAAGCTTAAAGAACTGCTGGAACTGTTTTACAGGGAGGAGGAATAGAAATGGAATATGCACTGGAATTGGAAAATGTTTCAAAAACGTATGAAAAATCAGGCTTCTGTCTGGATCGGGTATCTTTTCGGCTGCCGACGGGAACGGTCATGGGCTTTGTGGGGGAGAACGGAGCGGGGAAAACCACCACGATCGGCTGCATCTTAAACACCCTCTTTAAAGACGCCGGGGAGGTCCGATTGTTCGGACAGCAGATGGGAGATGAGGATGTGGCCCTGAGGGAGAAAATCGGCGTTGCTTTTATTCGGTTTGGCTGCAATGCTGACTTTTCCTGTGAACGCCCTTATGGGGATGAGGAAGGAAAATTTAGGGAAATGAGGGAAACTTAGATTGACCGCGCCGGTCAGACGCAGGGACATCGTGAAAAGCCAATATCTGACATTCCTGGGATGGATGTTTGCAGGCGTTGTTCTGACGGTGGTATTTGTAGGGGCATCCGTTCTGCTGCACGGAGTTATTTTTGACAGAAACTGGGATATCCTGATGTTGTTTGTACTTGGATTCTGCGCCAACCTGTTTTTAGGCGCGTTGTTTTTTCCTACATTTTACAGGGTCGGAGAGGAAAAAAGCGATGCGGCGCTGCTCATCAGTGTTTTGGGCACTGCCGGAATCTTAACGGGTCTCATTCTTTTTGTGAACTGGCTTTTCGGGCCTTCTCAAGATCCGGCGCAGATTTTGACCAGCGCAGGAATCCTGTCCGCTTTGGCGGTCACGGCCCTGTTATTATCCTATCCGATCGCCTGCCGCATTTTTGGACGGAAAGAATATTGAAAGCGCCCGGAAGGGCCCTCTTCTATTATAGCAGGAAAAAGTCACGAAACTGTAACTTTTTCCTGCTATAATAGATTCATAAAAAAAGAGAGGGGAAGGAAAATGGTTGAAATCTATTATGTGGAAGATGACCCGGCGATTGCAGGGCTTGTGAAAGAATATCTGGAACAGAAGAATTATAAGGTAACGATATATGGCACTCTTTCGGAGGTCAGACATGCTTTGAACATCCATGTGCCAACGCTGATTCTCCTGGATTGGAATATGCCGGATGGCCATGGCGCTTCCCTGTGTCAGTGGATTCGCAGAAACCGGAAAGACCTGCCCATTATTTTTCTCACGGTCAGAGGTGACTCCCATGATATTGTCTCCGGTTTTCAAAGCGGGGCGGATGATTATCTGGTAAAGCCGTTTGCACTGGAAGTGCTGTATTCCCGGATTCAAGCGGTGCTGCGCAGAACCGGAAATGTGGCAGAACGCTATCTTTCCTGCGACGGCATTTTGATCGACCGGGATTGCAGATCGGTATCCTGCCATTCAGAAGAAGTAGGATTGAGCACGGCAGAATATCAGCTGCTCCTGTATTTAATGCAGAATAAAGGGCGCACGGTCACCAGAGAAAAGATCCTGGAACAGGTATGGGATTTGAAGGGGAACTATGTGAACAACAATACATTGACGGTTACCATGAAACGCCTGCGGGACAAATTACATCAGCCGGAATGTCTGAAAACAGTCCGGAGTGTGGGATACCGCATGGAGGATTCGATATGAGCGGGCAGAAAAATGTTCTGATTACGGCGGGGTTTGTGTTGTCCGTCAGTTTCATCGCTTCCGCCATTGCTGTAATAATGGTATCCCATCACTACAGCCGGCTCCAATTTGAACAGATAAACGCGATCTGTGGGGAAGTACTGAAGCAGGAGCCGGAAGCAGGGAAAATCATTTCGGCCGCGTTGAAAGAATATACAACCGGAAATCCGGACGGCGTACGAAAAAAGGATGTTTTGTCCGAATGGGGATACCACAGATCTGATTTTTTAAATGTGTCGGACAGGCAGCGCATATCTTTTGTGGCAGCAGGTTTTCTGTCAGGCATTTTCCTTTTTATCCTCACCTTTTTATACCGGAATAAAAAGGAAGCCTTACGGATTCAGGCCTTAGCCGAGTATCTGGAACAGGTCAATACGGGAAAAGCGGACATTCTTTCCACATCGGGGGAAGATGATTTTTCCAAACTGGAGGATGAAATTTATAAAACGGTAACGTTTTTATATCAGACAAAAGATAATGCCATTCAGGCAAAAAATGATTTTGCAGAGAATTTAGCCAATATTGCGCATCAAATCAAAACACCGATCACCGCAATTTCTTTGTCTGTACAGACGCTGCAAAGGGAATACGGTGAAAGCAGGCTGGAACAGATACAAAAGCAGCTGAACCGGCTGACCCGTTTAGAGGAAGCCCTGCTCGTTTTATCCCGACTGGATGCAGGTGCGCTGGTCTTAAAAAAAGAGGAAATCGATGTCCTGACAGTACTCGTTCTTGCAGCGGATAATTTACAGGAGTTATTCGCGGAAACCGGGACATCCATTGACATTCCGGAACTGGGAGAGATGGCGGTCACGGCAGATTTGGACTGGACCATGGAGGCCATGATCAATCTGATGAAAAATTGTATGGAACATAATCCGGGCGGAACGGTCCATTGCTCTTACGAACAGAATCTCTTATATACAAAAATTTTCATTTGGGATGAAGGGGCCGGATTTTCGAAGGAAGATA
This sequence comes from uncultured Lachnospiraceae bacterium, assembly GCA_902476265.1. Classification (GTDB taxonomy): domain Bacteria; phylum Bacillota; class Clostridia; order Lachnospirales; family Lachnospiraceae; genus Gallintestinimicrobium. The sequence continues at coordinate 116,426 of CABSCP010000005.1, read as the reverse complement.
TCCCCCATCTTTTTGAACGGTTTTATCGAGGGCAGAATGCCTGTGAAGGCGGAATCGGTATCGGTCTGGCTTTGTCAAAAGAGATAGTCGAACGACAGAACGGAACCTTACGGGCAAAAAATATGCCGGATGGCGGCGCCTGTTTTGAAATCCGTTTTTACAGTCACTGAGTTGTAATTTTCGTTTGCTATAATGAAGTTATCACATTCATAACAGGAGGAAAAAGCAAATGGATATTTTAACATGTGAAGGAGTCCGTAAGGTGTACGGTTCCGGTGACAACCGGGTGACAGCGCTGGACGGCATTGATCTGACCGTCAGCAGAGGTGAATTTGTGGCGATTGTCGGAGCGTCCGGTTCCGGAAAATCTACCCTGCTGCATATTTTAGGCAGTGTGGATCAGCCTACAGGCGGAAAAGTGCTCATAGACGGAACGGACCTTTCCCGATTGAACCCCACACAGGCGGCCATCTTCCGGCGGAGAAAAGTGGGATTGGTATATCAGTTTTATAACCTGATTCCCACCCTTACCGTACGGAAAAATATACTCATGCCGCTCATTCTTGATAAGAAGAAACCGAACAAAGAATATTTTGATAAAGTGGTCGGCTCGCTGGGAATAGCCGACAGGCTTGAAGCTTTGCCCAGTCAGTTGTCGGGCGGGCAGCAGCAAAGGGTTGCGATTGCCCGTTCTTTGATTTATCGTCCGGCGCTGCTTCTGGCGGATGAGCCTACCGGAAATCTGGATCAGAAAAATTCCAAAGAAATTATGGATATGCTGAAATTGTCCAACCGTAATCTGGAACAGACCATTCTTTTGATCACCCACGATGAAAAAGTGGCGTTGGAAGCGCAGCGGGTCATAACGATAGAAGACGGTCGTATCATCAGCGACGAGCGGCGGAGGTGACGGATATGTGGAAAGAGTATTCGTCAGGCTATTTGAAGAATAACCGGGCATCCGGCGTTTCGGTTATGATAGCGGCATTTATATCCGCCCTGCTTTTATCCTTATTATGCGGCCTGTTTTATAACGCATGGAAGTATGAGATTGAGCGGATTGTGCTGGAGGAAGGCGGCTGGCAGAGCCGGTTATACGGAGAACTGGATCAGGAGGAGATAGCGTCCATCCAAAATTTTGCCAATGTGAAAGAGGCAGTTAAAAATGAAAAAGAAACATCCGACGGGCAGACAGCAGTTGATCTTTTCTTTCATGACAGGAGAACTGTTTTGGAAGATACGCTTCGGATTGCCGAATCGGCGGGGGTTCCCCCGGAAAAGGTATCCTTTAACCATGAACTTCTGGCAATGTATCTGATACGGGACCCACAGGATAGATCACCAAGGCTTTTGTTTCCGCTGTTACTGCTGATCCTGGCAATGGCATCCCTTTCACTGATTATAGTGATACACAATTCTTTCGCAGTCTCCATGAATGCGAGAATACATCAGTTTGGCATTTTTTCCAGCATCGGGGCTACGCCGAAACAGATACGGATTTGTCTTTTACAGGAGGCGGCGTCTCTGTGTGCGCTGCCGGTCTTAGCCGGAACCCTGTTTGGCATTGCAGGCAGTATGGGGCTTTTACAAATGGTCAACATTCTGTTGGGAAGCAGTGTGGAGGGCCGGCATGAGGCGGTTTTTGGCTATCATCCGCTGGTTCTTCTCCTGACATTATCCATAACCGCTCTGACCATATGGATTTCCGCATGGATTCCCGCCAGAAAATTAAGCGTGCTGACACCACTGGAAGCCATTAAAAACAAAGGTGAATTACAGTTAAAACGAAAAAAGAGTTCCCCTGTACTCACACTTTTATTTGGTATGGAAGGGGAGTTGGCGGGGAATGCATTGAAAGCGCAGCGAAAAGCATTGCGGACAGCATCCTTATCCCTGATCGTTTCTTTCCTGGCATTTACCATCATGCAGTGTTTTTTTACCATGTCAGCAATCAGTACGCGGGAAACTTATTTTGAGCGGTATCAGGATGTCTGGGATATCATGGTTACCATAAAGGATACGGATGTGGATTCTTTTGGAGAAACAGAAGAGATACAGAAACTTCCCGGTGTGAGAAGCGCCATCGCCTATCAAAAGGCAAAGGCAAAAACCATCGTTACAGAGGACGAAATGAGTGACGGGATGAAGTCCTTCGGCGGATTTGCCCATGCCCCGGCCAATCAGGCCCTGCGGACAGACACAGGGTGGTTGGTCAGTGCCCCCGTTGTGATCCTGGATGATGCAAGTTTTCTGTCTTATTGTGAACAAATCGGCATTGCTCCGAGGCTGGACGGGGCTGTGATCAGAAACCGAATCCGGGATGTGACAAATCCGGATTTCAGACATCCCAGGTATCTGCCATATGTGAAAGGGGAAAATGCGGTAAGCAGTTTAAGACAGTCCGACTATACGGAAAGCGCGATAGAGGTTCCTGTTTTGTCCTATACGGAGCAAGTCCCTGTTTTAAGAGAGGAGTACGCTGCGCAGGACGATTATGAACTGGTCCATTTTATTCCGGCAGCCCTTTGGAAAGAAATCAAAGAACAAGTGGGAGGAATGGAAGAAGATACCTTCATTTGTGTTCTTGGCAGAGAAAATGTAACATTGGAGGAGCTGAATACTTTGCAGAGAGAAATCAGCCGGATTACCTCTAAAAGCGGAATCATAATAAGTGAAAACCGCATTCAGGAAAAAGAAGACAATGATAAACAGAGACAGGGAATGATGACCATCTTTGGCGGTTTCTGTATATTGCTTGCAATCATAGGGATCGGCAATGTGTTTTCCAACACGCTGGGTTTTGTCCGTCAGAGAAAACGGGAATTTGCAAGATATATGTCTGTAGGACTGACGCCGGCGGAAATCAGAAAGATGTTTTGGATTGAGGCGCTGGTGATTGCGGGGCGCCCGATTCTGATTACCCTTCCGCTGGCAGTCATTACAGTGGGATATCTGCTGAAATTGAGTTATCTGGAGGCAGGAACCTTTCTTGCTGAAGCGCCTTTTCTTCCGATTGCTGTCTTTATGCTGGCTGTTTGGGGGATTGTGGCATTCGCTTATTATCTTGGCTGGCGGAATGTAAGTAAAATTAATTTGGCGGAGGTCCTGCGGGACGATACGATGATATGAAAAGAGGGGGCGAAAGCAGAAAATGCTTTCGCCCCCTGATTCATGATCATAGAAAGTCTGCGGAACGTACTTTCTATGGTTTATGGAAGATTACAGACTGCGGATCACTTTGCAGGGATTCCCCACAGCCAGACTTTTGGGAGGAATGTCCTTTGTCACGATGCTGCCTGCGCCGATCACGCTGTCCGCGCCGATGGTCACACCGGGCAGAATGACAGCCCCGGTACAAATCCAGACATTATCGCCGATGGTGACAGGATGGGTGTATTCCAGCCCTTCCAGACGCTGTGGAACATCCATGGCGTGTTCTTCCGTCACAATGCAGACATTGGGAGCGATGAATACGTTATTCCCGATGGTGATATAACCGCTGTCCATGAGCTTGCAGTTGACATTGAGAAAACAGTTATCCCCCAAAGTGGTATTGTACCCATAGGTGCAGAAGAGGGGCTGTTCCACCGTACAGTTTTCCCCGACTTTTCCCAGCAGTTCCCGGATAGCGGCCTGGCGCGCCTCTCTTTCCAAAGGATGCAGGTTATTATAATCATACAGCTTTTTTACCGTGACGTCGCGGTCCGCTGCAAGTTCAGGATCACCCGGCTGATATAACATTCCGGCATGGGATTTTTCTTTTTCCGTCATGTGAACACCTCGCAAAAATAGATTTGCGATCATTATACCTGATCTGTTTCCAAAAAGCGACCTTTATCAGTGTTTTTTTGCCATGAGTTTCATGATCTGGTTCATTTTGGTGATTTCGTCGGCGGTACTGTATTTTTTAATCGCTTCGATGATGGCATCCATTTCTTCCGGTGAAAAATTGATTTTTTCCGCTTTGCTTCTCTGGGCCAGAGCCATCAGAAAGGGAAGCAGCTCTTTTTGGGAAAGGGACTTGCTTTCAAAGACGAGCTTCTGAAGAAAATCCAGTTTTTCCCGGGGAATATTTTGTACGGAAGGCTCCTGCATCCAGGCAGGAGTGAATCCTTGCTGGTTCATATAAATCTCTCCTATTGGTTATTTTGGTTTCCTTCACTGAAGGAGGATTGGAACATTTCAAACATGGCCTGCTGCTCAGGGGAGAGCATTCCTTTGAGCATATCCAGCGGATTGGTATTTCCGAAACCGCCAAAGTTCTGGAAATCCGGTCCCGGTGCACCTGCCTCGTCAGAGAAGGAAGCGCCGGCCGTTTCCGGATCGGGGGAACCAAAAGGCCCGGTTCCAAAGGGGGAAAATCCCCCGTCAGGGGACAGCTGCCCAAATAACTGCATCATATCCATCATTTCCTGATACATTTCCATGCTCTTTTTCATATTTGCCAGCTGCTCAAACATGGCCCGTTCCGTGGGGGTGCAGAAGTTCTTAATCTGCCCGAAAATTTCCACAATATCCGGCGGCTGCCCGTCCTTATGCTCCATGGAGGCGCTGGACAGATCCGCCGGATGGCGGTTCACATATTCCATGGTATATTGCAGCTCCATGAATTTTATCATCACCGCCATGTTTTTCCGCTTTTCGGAATCGAAATAGGGGAGCAGCACCTTTAGAATCTGTATGTGATTTTGGGTATATAGGGTATCAAATGCGATGACCGCTTCGTTTTCACTGTGTTCCATTCTGTAGGCCAGCCTTTCCCGGTTCTTCTTCTATTTTTATGCCCGGATTTGATTCTTATGACGGAAAAGGGCATTGCCCCTTAAAAAGGAGCAATGCCTTGGCGATAACCTGTGCACTCCCGTTTTCAGATGTGCGGGATTGGGCAATCAGCAGCCGAAGCCACCGCAGCAGCACAGAAGAAGGATGATCCAGATACAGCTGCATCCGCCGCCGAAGCCGCCGTCATTGCCGTCGCCGCAGCCACAGCCGCAACCGTTGTTACCGCCGCCGAAGCCGCCGCAGCATAACAGCAGAAGGATAATGATCCAGCAGCTGTCCCCGCCTGCTCTGTTGTTTCCGCCACCGGAACAAGAATTATTGCATCCACAGTTTGTTGCTGATAAGTCACTCATTTTTTAGAGCCTCCAAAATGATATTTATGGTTTATGATATGTAGGCCGGTTTGTCCTTGTTTCCAACATTACGGAAAATATTTTTTCGCTTTTTTGGATAGGAAGGCGTTTTTGTATTTTTGTCATATTCTAAAAGAAAAAGGAAATAATTGCGATGAACCGTGTGAAAAGAGTCATCCGTGCCACAAGGCAGGAAACGGCTCCCTATACAGGCACCGGCGTGACGGCTGCTCTGCTGGATACCGGGATAGCGCTGCATCCGGACATTTCCTCCAGACTGGCGGCGTTTAAAGATTTTCTGAAGCAGAGTGCGCGCCCTTATGATGACAGCGGTCACGGAACCCATGTGGCCGGATGCCTTTGCGGGAACGGAGGCTGCTCCAACGGCCTTTACAGCGGCGTTGCGCCGGGGTGCCGGATCGTGGCCTGCAAGGTGCTGGATGAAAATGGAGAAGGCAGTGTGAGCGATATGATCGCCGGAATCCGATATGTGCTCGATACCCGGAAACTTTATCGGACGCGGATTTTAAATATTTCGGTAGGAGTCGGTAAAATAGAAGAAAGACAGGCGCAGGAAGAACTGCTATCCTGGCTGGAGGAAGCCTGGCAAGCCGGGCTTTTTGTGGTTGTGGCAGCGGGGAACAGGGGACCGGGAGCGGGCAGCATATCCCCGCTGGGTTTAAGCCCGCATGTGATTGCCGTAGGCTGCCATGACGGAAAGACCTTTCCGGATAAAAAGAATGCCTGTGAAAATTATTCCGGAAGAGGGCCGGACGGAAACAGAATCAAAAAGCCGGATATCGTATCCCCCGGCACCGGAGTGATCTCCTGCAATGCGCTGTTTCGGAAAAACCGTTTCGGGGCAGTACAAAATCCTTATACAACCAAAAGCGGCACTTCCATGGCAGTACCTGCCGTCAGCGGAGCCGCGGCGCTTTTATGGCAGAAATATCCGGATTTTTCCAATGAGCAGATCAAAGAGAGGCTCTTATACCATGCTCAGGATCTGGGAGAGGCATGGGGAAAACAGGGCTGGGGGATGCTTCAGGTTGGCAGAGCGTTAAAAGACTAAAATTTTTTACAAAAGAGGGATTGACAGAGATTGAATAATTGTATACAATAATACCCGTATTACAGATAATATCGTTTCGATACGAAAGAATGTAAAGGAGAAGGAACCATGAACACATTTACAAGCCGTCCCGTCACCATGAATGAAAAGAAGAATCTTCTTGAAATAGAAGAGCATATGTATATCCTGGACGATGTGGCCAAACCCAATGTATTCCGGAACATGTTCCCTTATTCGGAAGTCCCTAAAATCCCGTTTAATGACCGTATCGTACCTCATGACATGCCAAAGGATATCTGGATCACCGATACCACCTTCCGCGACGGCCAGCAGTCCCGGGCCCCTTATTCCACAGAGCAGATCGTGAAGATTTACGATTATCTGCACCAGCTGGGCGGAGAAAACGGGATGATTCGTGCCAGTGAGTTTTTCCTTTACAGTAAGAAAGACCGCGACGCGGTATATAAATGTATGGAAAGGGGATACCGCTTTCCGGAAGTGACCAGCTGGATCCGGGCGAGCAAGGAGGACTTCAGGCTCGTCAAGGAGATCGGCATGAAGGAAACCGGCATTTTGGTGAGCTGCTCCGACTACCATATTTTCATGAAGCTGAAGATGACCAGAAGGCAGGCGATGGAACATTATCTGAGCGTGATCCGGGACTGCCTGGAAGAGGGCATCAGCCCCCGCTGCCATCTGGAGGATATCACAAGGGCGGATATTTACGGTTATGTGGTACCTTTCTGCCTGGAACTGATGAAACTGATGAAGGAGTATCAGATTCCCATCAAGGTGCGCGCCTGCGATACCATGGGCTACGGTGTGAACTATGCGGGCGCCGTCATTCCCAGAAGCGTACAGGGGATCATTTATGCGCTGCACACCCATGCAGGAGTACCTCATGAACTTTTGGAGTGGCACGGACACAATGATTTTTATAAGGCGGTGGTCAATTCTTCCACGGCCTGGCTGTACGGCTGCTCCGGTGTCAACACCTCTCTGTTCGGCATCGGAGAGCGCACCGGGAATACCCCGCTGGAAGCCATGGTATTTGAATATGCCCAGCTTAAGGGCACCTTAAACGGAATGGACACCCGTGTGATCACGGAGCTGGCGGACTTTTACGAAAAGGAAATCGGGTATGAGATTCCGCCCAGGACGCCTTTTGTGGGAAAGAATTTCAATGTGACAAGAGCGGGCATTCATGCCGACGGCCTCTTGAAAAATGAAGAGATTTATAATATATTTGATACGGATAAGTTTTTGAACCGTCCTGTGCTGTGTGCGGTTTCCAATACATCGGGCCTTGCGGGGATCGCACACTGGATCAACACTTATTTCCGCCTGCCGGAAGAAAGAAGAGTGGATAAGAACAGCGAACTGGTTCATGAAGTGAAGAAATGGGTCGATGCGGAATATGAGAGCGGACGCGTGACGGTGTTAACCGACGGGGAACTGCTTCGTGTCATCGACGATAGCTGCAGAAAGCTTGGGATCGAGCTGATCCGGGCATAAAGGACTGTGGATGAAGAAAAAGAGGTAATGATGAGCCAGCATGATGTGAAAGAAGAAGTGACGGATCGTTTTTCCCTCCGGGGGCGGGTATTTCACCGCCTCCGGGATGATATTTTAAGCGGAAAATATAAGGATCATGAAGAATTAAAAGAAGTCGCAATCGGGGAGGAAATGGGAGTTTCCAGGACGCCGGTGCGGGAAGCGCTGCGTCAGCTGGAACTGGAAGGCCTGATTTCCATTATTCCCAACAAAGGCGCTTATGTGACCGGGATCACCAAAAAGGACGTGGCCGATATTTATGCCATCCGCGCCCTTTTGGAAGGGTTATGCGCGCGTTGGGCAACTGCCCATATTTCACCGGAACAGATGGAGATTCTGGAGGAAAATATCTATCTTTCCGAATTCCATGCCAGGAAAAACCATGCCGGGCAGCTGACGGAACTGGATGACCGGTTCCACGAAATTCTCTATGAGGCCTGCAGCAGCAAAATGTTGCAGCATCAGCTGCGGGATTTTCATGAATATGTCAAGCGGGTGCGCAAAAGAAACCTCTCCGACAACACCAGGGGACTGGAATCCGTAGGAGAACACCGTCAGATTATGGAAGCCATACAGGAAAAGGATGCGGACCGGGCGGAAGCGCTTGCCACCTTGCATATGAAGAACGCTTATGCTAATATGTTACTTAGCGGGCTGTCGGATGCCTGCGATGAACCATAAAGGGCCGCCATGCGGCAGACAGGAGAGAAGCGATGGATAAAATTCAGATGAAGACGCCGTTAGTAGAGATGGACGGCGACGAAATGACAAGGATTCTCTGGCAGATGATCAAGGACGAGCTTTTGCTTCCTTATATTGACTTAAAGACAGAGTACTACGATCTGGGACTGGCACACCGCAATGAGACGGATGACCAGGTCACCGTGGATTGTGCCAATGCTACATTAAAATACGGCGTGGCGGTGAAATGCGCCACCATCACCCCCAATGCAGCGCGGGTGAAGGAATATAATTTAAAGGAAATGTGGAAGAGCCCCAACGGGACGATAAGGGCCATGCTGGACGGCACCGTATTCCGGGCGCCCATTCTGGTAAAAGGGATTGAGCCCTGCGTGCGCAACTGGGAAAAACCCATCACCCTTGCCCGTCATGCCTACGGCGATGTCTACAAGAATGCGGAAATCAAGGTTCCCGGCCCCGGGAAGGCGGAACTGGTGTTCACAGCTGAAGACGGCACCGAGACGAGAGAACTGATCCATAATTTCACCGGAGCGGGAATCCTTCAGGGTATGCACAATACGGAACAATCCATTTCCAGCTTCGCCAGAGCCTGCTTTAACTATGCGGTGGATACGAAGCAGGATCTCTGGTTTGCCACCAAGGATACCATTTCCAAAAAATATGACCATACCTTTAAGGATATTTTCCAGGAAATTTATGATGCCGAATATGCGGAAAAATTTGAAGCCCTGGGAATTGAATATTTTTACACGCTGATTGACGATGCGGTTGCCCGCGTGATGAAAGCGAAAGGCGGATTTATCTGGGCCTGCAAGAATTATGACGGTGATGTGATGAGCGACATGGTCAGCTCCGCTTTCGGCTCCCTGGCCATGATGACTTCCGTGCTGGTTTCTCCTTCCGGCGTCTATGAGTATGAGGCGGCCCATGGAACGGTACAGCGGCACTATTACAAGCATTTAAAGGGGGAAGAGACTTCCACCAATTCCGTGGCCACTATTTTTGCCTGGACAGGCGCTTTGAGAAAACGGGGCGAGCTGGATGACATTCCGGCGCTTTGCGCCTTTGCGGACAAGCTGGAGAAAGCCACTGTGGCAACGATTGAAAGCGGGCGCATGACAAAAGATCTGGCCCAGATCACTTCTTTGAAAGATGTGACTGTTTTAAACAGCAGGGATTTCATTAAAGAAATCCGTAAGACTTTAGAAACCATGTGAAAAAGAGGGACAGATTTTGATTAAGAAAATAATGAATTCCAAACTGGTACAGCAGATCATCAAATTCGGGGCTGTGGGCTTTCTGTGTTTCTTCATCGAATACGGCCTGCTGATCCTGCTGCGCGAGGCGGCGCACCTGCCGGTGCTGGTTGCCAATTTCCTGGCGTTTACGGTGTCCGCCATCGTTAACTATATTCTGAGCATCATTTTTGTATTTGAAACGGACAAGCAGAAAAGTAAGGTCAAAGAATTTGTGGTGTTCTTCGCCCTGAGCGTGGGCGGTCTGATCATCAACCAGATCGTGCTCTGGGCCGGCACCAGCGTGCTGGATCCCTTCTGGAGCCGTTCCTATATCATCGTCAAGCCCTTCGCAACGGGGGTTGTGATGGTTTACAATTTTATTACCCGGAAGATTTTTATCGAAAAAAAGCCAGAGACACAAATCTGAGCCGTTCGGAAGAATGCAAAAAAATAAGAAACGGATTGGTACCGTTTCTTATTTTCTGCACTTTTTTTTGACGGGAACCATTCAGGATTCGCTCAGGGTTTCCCATTCTTCCATCAGAAGGAGGAGTTCTTCTGAGATTTCTTCCTTTTCTTTTGTCAGGGTCTGAAGCGCCGCCACATCGGTGGCGATGGCGGGATTTGACATTTCTTCGTCGATTTCCTTATCCCTTTGTTCCAGGGCCGTGATCCGCTCTTCACATTTCTTCAGGGCATTTTCCTTTTTCCGGCGGGCGGCTTCCTTTTCCTTTTGTTCCTGCCAGGTGAGTTTGGAAACGGAGACAGAAGGGACGGCTTCCTGGGGTGCCTGTCCTGCCTCAGGCATAACCTCCGGCAGCGCTGCCCTTTTTTCCAGATAGTAATCATAATTGCCCAGATATTGGGTCAGGCTTTTGGCGGACAGCTCCAGAATCCGGTGAGCGGTCCGGTTGATGAAGTAACGGTCATGGGAAACGTAAAGCACCGTGCCCCCATAACTGTTGATGGCATCCTCCAGAATTTCTTTGGAGGCGATGTCCAGATGGTTGGTGGGCTCGTCCAGAATCAGAAAATTGGATTCGGACAGCATCAGCTTTGCCAAAGACACCCGCCCCCGTTCTCCGCCGGAGAGGTCTTTGATGCGTTTGAAAACATCTTCCCCGGTAAAAAGGAAGGCCGCCAGCGTATTGCGGATTTCCGTGTTATTTAAGGACGGGTAGGCATCGGAAAGCTCTTCAAACAGCGTCTTATCCGGATGCAGCACATGGTGCTCCTGATCATAATAACCCACCTGCACTTTGCTGCCCAGACGGACCGTGCCGCCATCCGCATCCAGGATACCGTTGATAATTTTTAAAATTGTGGTTTTCCCGGTGCCGTTGTCCCCGATGATAGCCACATGTTCGCCCCGTTTGATCTCAAAGGAAAGATCTTCAAAGAGGGGCGCAGCGTCAAACGATTTTGCCAGATGCTCCACGGTGAGCACATCGTTGCCGCTCAAAATCCGGGGATTTAACTCCATTTTCATATCCGCCCGGACTTCCACAGGCTTGTCGATCACTTCGATTTTGGAGAGCATCTTTTCCCGGCTTTCCGCCCGTTTGATGGACTTTTCCCGGTTGAAGGATTTGAGCTTTGCGATCACTTCCTCCTGATGTTTGATTTCCGCCTGCTGATTCACATAGGCTTTCCATTCCGCCTGACGGAGCTGTTCCTTTTTGGCGGCGTAGTCGGAATAGTTGCCGGAAAAGACCGTCACTTTGGTATTGTCGATTTCGATGATTTTAGAAGCGATTCTGTCCAGGAAATACCGGTCGTGGGAGACGATCAGGACGCTGCCCTTATAGTTTAAAAGGTAGGTTTCCAGCCAGGAGATGGAAGACATGTCCAGATGGTTGGTAGGCTCGTCCAAAATGATCAGATCGGGTTTTTGCAAAAGCAGTTTGCCCAGAGCCACCCGGGTCTTCTGCCCGCCGGAAAGAGTGGAAACAGGTTTGTCAAATTCTTCCTCCGAAAAACCAAGGCCTTTTAAAACACCGGTCAGTTCACTTTTATAAGCATATCCGTTTTCCATTTCAAAAGCATGGGTCAGATCCGCATATTTCTTCATCTTATCTTCCAGCGCCTCGCCCTGTGCGTGTTTCATGGAAAGCTCTGTGGCCCGAATCTGATCTTCCAGATCCAGAAGATGCTGCTTGACGGAGAGCAGTTCCCCGTAAATGGTGTTTTCCGTATTCACGGCGGCATCCTGGGCCAGATAGCCAAAGGATTTGTCTTTGGCAAAGGCTACAAGTCCTCCGTCCGCCTCCATTTCCCCTACGATGATGCGCAGAAGCGTGGTTTTGCCCGCGCCGTTTAAGCCTACAATGGCGGCTTTTTCGTGATCTTCTATATGGAAAGAGCAGTTCTTTAAAACCTGCTTTTCCAGAAATGCCTTTTCGATATTCTGACAGGAAAGTATCATGGTATCCTCTCTTCTTTCATGTTCCGTATTATCCCGGCAAAAATGCCGACGCATATAGTTTATCCGTCAGAAGGAGTGCTGTCAATGAAAACTGCCATTTTTAAAGCGCGTTTCTTGTATTTTAGGAAGGGTTTCGGTATACTGTTAGAAAGGGAAGAGACGGAAGGAAGTGGTCTCTATGAAAAAATATGTTTTGTGGATATTCTCAACGACAAATGGAGGATAAGAATGGGCAGAGTAATTGGGATTGGGCATCAGAATTTTGAAACGATTCGTGAGAAGAATTATTTTTATATCGATAAAACAGCTTTTATTGAAGAATGGTGGGAAAACGGAGACAGCGTGACGCTGATCACCCGGCCGCGCCGGTTTGGAAAAACACTTGCCATGAGCATGACGGAGCAGTTTTTTTCCGTGAAATACAAGGGACGGGGCGATCTTTTTGAAGGGCTTCATATCTGGCAGAAGGAGGAGTATCGCAATCTGCAGGGGACGTATCCCGTTTTGTCGCTGAGCTTTGCGGATATCAAAGAAACCGGATATATAGAGACAAAGAAGAAGATTTGTCAGACGATCACCGGACTTTATAATAATTGCGATTTTCTTTTGGAAGGGGATCTCCTAAACGACAGGGAAAAAGAATTTTTTAATCAGGTTTGTGCCCGGATGGAGGATTATGTGGCGACGCTGTCCTTAAAGACGCTGTCGGAATATTTATACCGCTATTATGGGAAAAAAGTGATTATCCTGCTGGATGAATATGATACGCCGATGCAGGAATCCTATGTGTCCGGCTACTGGGAAGAATTGGCAGCGTTTACCAGAAGTCTTTTTAATGCGACTTTCAAAAGTAATCCCTATCTGGAAAAAGCGATCATGACAGGAATCACGAGAGTGAGTAAAGAGTCCATTTTTTCGGATTTGAATAATCTGGAAGTCGTGACGACTACTTCTGATAAATATACAGATTCGTTTGGGTTTACACAAGAAGAGGTATTTGAAGCTTTAGATGAGTTTTCACTTTCCGATAAAAAGCAGGAAGTGAAAGATTGGTATGACGGATTTATCTTTGGACATCGGACTGACATTTATAACCCATGGTCAATCATTAATTTGCTTGATAAAAAATATTTTATGGCATATTGGGCAAATACCAGCGCAAACAGTCTTGTCGGGAAGCTGATTCGGGAGGGAAGCAGAAATATAAAAAGCGCTTTTGAAGAATTGCTCAATGGGAAAAGTCTGACAACAGAAATTGATGAACAAATTGTTTACAATCAGCTGGATCATGATGAGCGGGCCATCTGGAGCCTTCTGCTTGCGAGCGGTTATCTGAAAGTGAAAGATTACCGAGTCGTAACGTCGGCTTTTGGGGACTGGTGCCAGGAATACGAACTGGAACTGACGAACTTTGAAGTGAAAGTGATGTTCCGGAATATGATCCGCAGTTGGTTTGGCAGTACGGAATCTGATTATAATGACTTTTTAAAGGCCCTTTTACTGGGAGATTTGAAGGCAATGAATGCGTATATGAACCGGGTAACGCTGGAAGTGTTTTCCTATTTTGATACAGGGAAAAATCCTTCCCGTACGGAACCCGAACGGTTTTATCATGGATTCGTGCTGGGACTGCTGGTGGATTTCACAGGGCGGTACATCATCTCTTCCAATCGGGAGAGTGGTTTTGGCAGATATGACGTTATGCTGGAACCCCTTTTTGAGAGTGACGATGCCATCATTTTGGAATTCAAAGTCCATGATCCTGCAGAAGAACAAACGCTGCAGGATACCGTGCATGAGGCATTGGCGCAGATTGAAGAAAAACAATATGCCCGTTCCCTGACTGCAAGAGGAATCCCGGAAAGCAGAATACGAAAATATGGATTTGCTTTTGAAGGAAAGAAAGTGTTAATCGGAAAATAAAATGGTTGGATTTGTTCCCGGCAATACAATTTAAGACAGATTACCGATATTTTTATCCGGAATTACACATGTATATTCCGTATTACAGGTGGCGTCTGCCCCCAATTTGCATACCTTCATTAGACAAGGGGAGGCGTGTATCACATTGTCTAATGAAGGTAACAGAAAGAGAGCAATCAAAACTGAAGGCCGTTTTGTATGGCTGAATAGAAATTTCCGAGAGCAGTTTTCCGTGGTTTCATTCAGACGGAAAGCGACATTTTTTATATCTGAAATGATGAGGTCCGGGAGGCATTTGCTTTCCGGGTCTTTTTTATATTTTTGATGGGAGAAGGCCCTGACGGTCTGCGACCGATATTTTTTGAATAAAATGGCAGACAGAATCGTGGAAGTTTCCCAAATGGACGCAGACAGTTATGACGGAAATTATGAAGAGCTCATTCATCTGTAAAACAAAATTAGGGTATAAAAGAAGGCGGACGAAAAGACTGATTGATGAAAAAATGGAGGAATGGCTGGAACTGACCGAATCCCGGAATGGATGACGAGAATCTGATTTCCTTCCCACAACCCACAGAGTTGCCGCTCACTTACTTCGCACTCTAATTTCTCACATTTATTGACATATTTTTAACGTAAGGTATATAATGAAGCATGTCCCCCGCCGGCAGGGCGGGGGACATGCGCTACTTCTGAATTTGCGAAGCAAATTTAGAAGGTACCATGCGAGCCGGAGGTGAAGCGCGCTACTTCTGAATTTGCGAAGCAAATTTAGAAGGTACCATAAGGCAGGAAAACAGAAATCGAAGCATTCAGCAGATAAAGGGAGGCAACAATAAAAGTGGCAGACAAAGAAATCTCACAGGCCGTCATCAGCCGGCTTCCGAGGTATTTCCGATATCTGGGAGAACTAAAAGACATGGGAGTGGAACGCATTTCATCCCAGGAATTGTCCTTGCTGATGAATGTGACCGCATCGCAGATCCGACAGGATTTTAATAATTTCGGCGGTTTTGGCCAGCAGGGATACGGATATAATGTGGAATACCTCTATATGGAAATCGGAAAGATCCTGGGGCTGGATAAAACCCATCATCTGATCATTGTAGGTGCGGGCAATTTGGGCCAGGCACTTGCCAATTATATGAATTTCGAGCGGCGCGGATTTATTTTCACCGGGATTTTTGACATTAATTCCCAATTGTACGGCAAAACAATCCGTGGGATTGAAGTGCGTCCCATGGAGGATATGGCGGATTTTGTGCGGCAGAATAATGTGGATATCGCGGTGCTCACCATTCCGAAATCCGAAGCCATTGCGGTGGCCGAACAGCTTGCGGAAGTGGGGATCAAAGCGATCTGGAATTTCGCCCATGTAGACTTGAAGGTGCCCGAAGGCGTGCAGGTGGAAAATGTACATCTGTCGGACAGCCTGATGAAACTGTCCTATATGATTGAACAATATGAAAACGGAAAGAAGCAATGATATGGAATATCTGGTAACCGCCGAAGAAATGAAGCGGTACGATAAAAATACGAGCGAATATTTTAAAATTCCGCCGGTTGTCCTGATGGAGCGGGCCGCGCTGGCCTGCCGACAGGTCATAGAAGAAAGACAGGAGCAGCTCGCCAAAGGGGCGCAGTGCTGGAAACCGGCGTGCGGCAGAAGGGTCCTGATTGCGGCAGGCAGCGGCAATAACGGCGGAGACGGTCTGGCGGTGGGCCGCCTTTTGATGCAGGACGGTTATGATGTGGATTTTTTCCTGGCCGGAGCGGAAGAAAAGGCCAGTGAACTCACGGCGCTGCAGCTGGCGGCAGTGAGGGCATACGGCGGAAAGGTCAGGCGCACTTTGCCGGAAGGCGAATATGATATCATTGTGGATGCCCTCTTCGGCGTGGGACTGTCCCGGGAGCTGACCGGCATTTTTTTGGAAACCGTGGATTATATCAACCGAAGCAGCGCATTTGTTCTGGCGGTGGATCTGCCTTCCGGCATACATACGGATACCGGCGCTGTGCTGGGGGGCGCGGTGAACGCGGACGTGACGGTGACCTTTGGCTTCCGTAAACTGGGCACTTTTTTATATCCCGGCGCCCGGTTTGCCGGAAACGTACTGTGCGCCCCCATCGGCATCACCCCGGACAGTTTTCTGGATGAGCCGCCGGTCCGGTTCACTTTTACGGGGCCGGTAAAGAAGCTGATGCCCAAAAGACTGCCTGAGGGCAATAAGGGCAGCTTCGGAAAGGCCGTGCTTTTGGCGGGCAGCGAAGGAATGGCCGGGGCGGCGGTGCTTTCCGCCCGGGGCGCTTTTGCCGCAGGCTGCGGAATGATAAAAATCGTGAGCCCTGACAGCAACCGGATCATCCTTCAGGAAACGCTTCCCGAGGCCATGATTACACTGGATATGGAAGCAGCGGAGAAGTGGGCGGATGTGATCGGGGCAGGCCCCGGTCTTTCCACAGGAGAAGAAGCGGTCGGGAAACTGCGGTTTTTGATTCAACATTCCGCAAAACCGCTCATTCTGGATGCGGATGCCATCAACATTCTTTCCCTTGACGAAAATCTGCTGGAAATGCTGGAAAAAGGGCAGGAAAATCCGGATAGCCGCAGGAAACTGGTACTGACCCCTCATCCCGGAGAACTGGCACGTCTGCAGCGATGCAGCACACAGGAAATTCTCGCGGATCCGGCCGGCATGGCCCTCCTCTGGGCAAAACGGCTG
This sequence comes from uncultured Lachnospiraceae bacterium, assembly GCA_902476265.1. GTDB lineage: Bacteria > Bacillota > Clostridia > Lachnospirales > Lachnospiraceae > Gallintestinimicrobium. The sequence continues at coordinate 99,654 of CABSCP010000005.1, read as the reverse complement.
CAGGCAGTGGTGCTGTGTAAGGGAGCCCGTACCTTTGTGGCGTCGCCTGACGGAAGAATTTACGGAAACGGCAGCGGCAACAGCGGTATGGCCACTGCCGGAAGCGGCGACGTGCTGACCGGCATTCTGACCGCCCTGGCCGCCGTGGAAGAAGATCTGTTCGCAGCGGTGTGCACGGGCGTTTATCTGCACGGACTTGCGGGCGACAAGGCAGCTCACGTGAAGAGCGAATACAGCATGAAAGCGGGAGATATTGCGGATATGATCCCTGCATTGTTACTTTGACAGGAAAGAAGGAAAGGAAAAATGAAGCATTATTCAAGAGTCTGGGCGGAAGTTGACCTGGACGCTTTTCATGAAAATCTGTTGTCCATGAAGGAATGCCTGGATGAAAAGACATCCATTGTGGGAGTGGTGAAAACAGACGGTTACGGCCATGGTGCGGTCCCTCTCGCAAGGGAAATGGAACAGGTGGATTTCGTGACCGGATATGCGGTGGCTACGGCGGAAGAGGCGGCAATCCTGAAAAAAGCGGGGATGGAAAAACCGGTGATGGTGCTGGGCTATACCTTTCCCGCCGATTATGAGAATATGATCCGGGAAGAGATACGGGCCACTGTATTCACCGGACAGATGCTTGCCGATATGAGCCGGGAAGCCCTCCGTATGGGCAAAAAGATGATCGTACATATTGCGGTGGATACCGGAATGTCCAGAATCGGTATCCGCACGGATGATGAAGGGCTTTCTTTCGTAAAAAAGGTGCTGGAAACTCCCGGCATAGAAGTGGAAGGAATTTTCACCCATTTCGCAACTGCGGATGAAACGGATAAGAAAAAGACCTACGCCCAGCTGGCAGATTTTAAGGCCTTTGCAGAAAGGATCGAAAAGGAACTGGGCTTTAGAGTGCCCATCTGTCACTGTTCCAACAGCGCCGGAATCCTGGACATCAAAGAGGCGAATATGGATGTAGTGAGAGCAGGGGTCATTCTTTACGGACTCTGGCCTTCTTCGGAAGTGAACCGGGAGCGCGCCGCTTTAAAACCGGTCCTCTCACTCTACAGCCGCATTGTATATGTGAAGGACCTGGAAGCCGGAAGGGAAATCAGTTACGGCGGTACCTATACCACAGAAAAACCCATGCGGGTGGCCACCGTTCCGGTGGGATACGGGGACGGATATCCCCGCATGCTTTCCAATCGGGCCGATGTGCTCATCTGCGGACGCAGGGCCCCGATTTTAGGCCGCGTATGCATGGATCAGTTCATGGTGGATGTGACGGACATTCCGGAAGCCGAAACGGGCAGCCTTGTCACCCTGGTGGGGCATGACGGAACAGAGGAGATCACCATGGAGGAACTGGGGGAGATTTCCGGGCGGTTTAACTATGAACTGGCATGCTGCCTCGGAAAACGAATTCCCAGAGTTTATAAAAAAGGAAACGAAACGGTCTATACCAAGGACTATTTTGCGGATTACGAATAACCGGACAGCAGTGCGGCCGCAGCAGGAATGCGGGCCGGGCTGTATACCTTCCGATAAAGCGGGCAATACTCCAGATATCACCCGCCGGCCGCCGGCCAAAAAAGCCGATCGGCGGCGGATTTGAGGAAGGAAGGATTGAAAACGTGAAACGTGGAGATATTTATTATGCTGATTTAAGACCTGTCGTGGGTTCGGAACAGGGAGGGATCCGCCCGGTTCTGATCATTCAAAATGACATCGGCAACCGACACAGCCCGACGGTGATCTGTGCAGCCATCACTTCAAAAATGAATAAAGCCAAACTGCCCACCCATATTGAAATACTGGCAGCGGATTATGAAATTGAAAAGGATTCCGTCATTTTGCTGGAACAGCTGCGCACCATCGACAAAAAGCGTTTAAAGGATAAGGTCTGCCATCTGGATGCAGCCGTTATGGCCAGGGTAAACCGCGCGCTGAAAATCAGCCTGGAACTGGATACATAAGTGTCTTCCTTGACGTTTCCCTGTTGAAATGATATTATATGCTGTAAAAAGGAGTTGATCATATGGACGATGGCGGCCCTACTGCCAGTATACTGCTGTTTTTACTGCTGTTGATTCTCGATGCGGTAATTTACGGATTTGGCTCTGCCATACAAAATCTGAATTTAAAAGAAGAAGAGCGCAGGGCACTGGAGGAACACAACAAGAAAGCCTCCCGGCTCTGCCGCATGATCCACGGCGCGGAAAGCTACGTGAATATGGTACAGGTTATCATCACTTTCGTGAATCTGATTGCCGGAAGTTATTTTTTCAGGATGCTTTTGCTCACCATCCGCGAGTTTGCGGGCGATGTGGTAAAGCGCTGGATGGAAGAACCCGCCTATTGGGGATACGGACTTGTGACCGCGGTTTCTTTTCTGCTTGCCGTGCTGTTTATTCTTTACATATTGCTCGTTTTCGGCGTGCTTGTGCCCAAAAAGCTGGCGGCCAGAAAGCCGGAAAGCTGGGCTTACAGCCTGGTCGGTTTTATCTGGTTTTTAAAAATACTTTTAACCCCTTTCACAGCCCTGGTGGCGGTGACTTCCAGGGGGGTGCTGATGCTGATGGGCATCCGGGAGGATGACGGCCATAATGATGTGACGGAGGATGAGATCATTTCCATGGTCAATGAAGGCCACGAACAGGGCGTCATACAGGCGAGCGAAGCGGAAATGATCACCAATATTTTTGAATTCGGTGATAAGGAAGCGACCGACATCATGACAAACCGCAGGGATATAGTGGCCATTGACTGCCGGATGTCCTTTGGGGAAGCCGTGCAGTTCATGCTCAACGAGAACAACAGCCGTTTTCCTGTTTATAAGGAAAATATTGATCATATCATCGGCATCCTCCATATGAAGGACGCGCTGCGCAGACAGTCCCAGATCGACTGGAACCGGCCCCTGGAGGAAATTCCGGATCTGATGCGGGAAGTCCGGTTTATCCCCGAGACGCGTAAAATTGACGCGCTGTTTAAAACCATGCAGTCCATGAAGCTGCAGATGGTCATTGTGGTGGACGAATATGGACAAACCTCCGGCCTGATCGCCATGGAGGACATCCTGGAAGAGATCGTAGGAAATATTCTGGACGAATATGACGATGAGGAAATCTGTATCCGGCAGAAGGGACAGGATGAATATGTCATTGAGGGAAAAACGAAGCTGTCAGACCTGGAAGAACGTTTCGACATTCATTTTGATGAAGAGGAATTTGAAACGATAAACGGTTATCTGATTGCCAAACTGGAGCATATCCCCTTTCCGGATGAACAGTATGATACGACGGTAGACGGTTACAATTTTAAAATTCTTTCGGTGGACAACAAAATGATCAGCCAGGTTCTGGTAACCAGGCTCCCGGATACCCCAAAGGATGAGGAAAGCCCGGAGGCCCAATAGCTGCTGTATCTTGATACAGCCTGAATAAATCACAGAGGAATAAGGAGAAGAAGAGATGTCAGGACATTCAAAATTTGCAAATATCAAACACAAGAAAGAGAAAAATGATGCTGCAAAAGGAAAGATTTTTACCATTCTGGGCAGAGAAATCGCGGTAGCGGTTAAGGAGGGCGGCCCTGATCCGGCCAATAACTTCAAGCTTTCCCAGGTCATTGCCAAAGCCAAGGCAAACAATATGCCAAACGATACCATCGAGCGCGGTATCAAAAAGGCAGCCGGTGATGTGGGCAACGTGAACTATGAATATGTGACTTATGAAGGCTACGGCCCCAGCGGTATTGCCATTATTGTAGATGCCCTGACAGATAACAAAAACAGGACTGCGGCAAACGTGAGAAGCGCTTTTTCAAAAGGAAACGGCAATATCGGCACACCCGGCTGCGTGTCCTTCATGTTCGATAAAAAGGGACAGATCATCATCGACAAAGAAGAGTGTGAAATGGAAGCGGATGATCTGATGATGATGGCCCTGGATGCGGGAGCAGAGGATTTTTCCGAAGAAGAGGACAGTTTTGAAGTCCTGACCGATCCCGATTCCTTTGAAGCGGTCCGGGAAGCCCTGGAGAAAGAAGGCATCCCCATGGCCCAGGCGGAAGTGACCATGATCCCTCAGAACTATGTGAAGCTAACCGACGAAACCGCTTTAAAAGGCCTGCAGAAAACGCTGGATCTTCTGGACGAAGATGACGACGTCCAGGCGGTTTACCACAACTGGGACGAGGAATAAGTACAGACGCGTGTCAAAGCGCACAGATGGGAGAGAAATATGAACGGCCAATATGCAAAAGAAACAGTCTGCATCCAGTCCGGATGGCAGCCCAAAAACGGGGAACCCAGAGTGCTTCCCATTTACCAGAGCACGACATTTAAGTATGAAACCAGCGAGCAGATGGGAAGGCTCTTTGATTTGGAGGAGTCCGGTTATTTTTATACCCGTCTTGCCAATCCCACCAATGACTGCGTGGCGCAGAAGATCTGTGAGCTGGAAGGCGGTGTGGCGGCAATGCTCACCTCTTCCGGACAGGCGGCGAACTATTACGCGGTGTTTAATATCTGTGAAGCGGGAGATCATGTGGTGCTTTCCTCCAAAGTTTACGGGGGCACTTTCAATCTGCTGGCCGTCACCATGAAAAAAATGGGGATTTCCTGTACGGTTGTGGATCCCGATTCGGATTATGAAACCCTCTGCAGCGCTTTTTTACCCAATACCAAGTGCGTGCTGGCCGAAACCATTGCCAATCCGGCGCTGGTGGTTTTGGATATTGAGAAATTTGCGAAAGTAGCTCATGAGCATCAGGTGCCGCTGATCGTTGACAATACTTTTCCCACCCCTATCAACTGTAATCCTTTCAAATGGGGGGCGGATATCGTGACCCATTCCACCACAAAATACATGGACGGTCATGGAATGTGTGTGGGAGGAGCCATTGTGGATTCCGGCAATTTTGACTGGCTGGCTTATCCGGATAAGTTCCCGGGACTCTGCACGCCGGACGAATCCTATCACGGCATCGTTTACGCGGAAAAGTTCGGGAAAATGGCTTATATTCAGAAAGCCACAGCCCAGCTGATGCGGGATCTGGGCTCCATCCAGTCCCCTCAGAACGCGTTCCTTTTAAATATCGGACTGGAAACCCTGCATCTGCGCATGCCCCGTCACTGTGAGAATGCCCTGCGGGTTGCCTCTTATCTGGAAAACCATGAAAAAGTGGCCTGGGTGAATTACCCGGGGCTGGCCAGCAGTCCCTATTATGAACTGGCGAAAAAATATATGCCGAAAGGGACCTGCGGCGTCATTTCCTTCGGCTTAAAAGGCGGACGGAAGGCGGCGGAAAAGATGATGGACCGTTTAAAACTGGCAGCCATCGTAACCCATGTGGCAGATGCCCGCACCTGTGTGCTTCATCCGGCAAGCCATACCCACAGGCAGATGAACGATGAGCAGCTCAAAGAAGCGGGCGTGGCGCCGGATCTGATCCGTCTTTCCGTAGGAATCGAAAACGTGGAAGATATCATTGCCGATCTGGAACAGGCATTGTAAAACAGGCGGCAGGCCGTTTAGAAGCAGCATTTTTTTGGAGCGGTTTTTCTGATATGGGGGAGATATGGAGAAAAAGAGTCAAGTCATTTGGTTTTTCTATGCCTGTATTCTGTGCCTGTGCTTTTCCAGGACAACTGCGGCGCTAACCAGGATGATGAGTCTGCCCATGCAGGCTTATTTCCTCCTTACGGCGGGCGTGATCGTGGCAGCGCTTCTGGCAGTTTATCTGCCGGGAAAGCTGATCGCCGGCAGACTGCGTCTGGATATCGTTTCGCTCACACAGAGGGGGAAAATGAGCCTGACAGACTGGAGCCTTGTGCTTTTTCTTTTGGGCGTCCTGGTCTGTGCGCGCTTATTTTTTGCGCCTGCAGGCATTGTTACGGACGGACAGATCTGCTTCGACCTGGCGGCATCTCCGGCAGGGGCGCATCTTTCCGGGCTTTTTTCCGGGGATTTTTATGTCTGGCTTCTGCATCTGGGAATCGGTCTGTTTGACCGGAACTATGCGGTATTCTGGTGTAATCTGATTCTGCAGGCGGCCGGATGTCTTTTCTTTTACATAGGCGTGCACAGGCTGACAGGAACGGTCTGTGCCGTGACTAGTGTGCTCTCCGTGATTTGTCTCCCTCCTTTTTTTAACAGCACTTTTACGGCGGAACCCCAGAGTCTGCTTCTGACCGCAGCGGGGATTCTCATGCTGGTCTGCGCCGGATGCCTGGACTGGATTCTCAGGCATCCCGGAAACCGGTATAAAATGCCCGCGGTCTGTGCCACGGGCATCCTGTGCGGCGCTTTCGCTTTTTTTGATATCCGGCTGTGCTGCTTTATCCTGCTGTTTATTTCGGGATTTCTCATCCTGCGGCGGAAAAAGAAACCGGATAACCTGCTCCTGACAGAATACGGATGCGCTGTATTATTCGGCTTTTTTATCCTGGTGTTACTGGCGGTTTTTATGTCCGGGCAGCATCAGAATCTCTCTCAAAGCGTTTCGGCGCTGATGGGCGAATGGTATGTTTCCCTTGCAGGGGGAAACCGCACAGCCCTTTTACACAGCCCCACCATGACGGAATACTGGATGACGGTTCCGGTGTATCTGCTGTCCTTTTTCGCGCTGTTCGGCGCTTCGGAAAAAGGGCTTTCCAAAGGGGCTATGTGGATTCTTCCCCTGTCGTTCCTGGTGTTGACGGAATTTTTGTCCAATGTTGTTTTACAGGAACAGGGTCTGCGTTTTCTGTATTTCGGCGTGCTGTCCGGTTTCGGAATCCTGAGCATGCTGCATGCAGAGCCGGAGGAAGCTGCGGAACCAAGGATGCAGAAAGAAGAAACGCCGGAACCGGAAGAAGACAGGGTGCCTTCTTTTGCAGTGCCGGACACAGCGAAAGAAGCGAGGCCGGGCCCAGGAGAATATCTGGAAAATCCGCTTCCGGTTCCCAGGCGTCATGTAAAAAAAGAAATGGGTTATGCTTTTGAACCGGCGCCGGAACAGATGTATTTTGAAGTCCCGGTGGCTGATAACGATGATTTTGACGTATAAGACTGGTCACTCCTGCACATACTTCCTTTAATTGAAAAAAGGAATGCAGGAGTGATATTTTTATGGGAAAAAAAGAAGAACAGGAACAGCACAGGGATGAACGGATCGAAGAGACCGGACAGCTGACGCTGGAAAATACCGGCGGCGGAAGCACCATCCACCTGATCACCATCATCGGTGAGATTGAAGGACATGACAATTTGAGCAGTTCCTCTAAAACAACAAAATATGAGCATATTCTGCCGCAGCTGGCCGCCATAGAGGACAGCGGCAATATCGACGGCCTTTTAGTGCTCTTAAATACCATGGGAGGCGATGTGGAAGCGGGACTTGCCATCGCGGAAATGATCGCTTCTCTGAGCAAACCCACCGTATCTCTGGTTTTGGGAGGCAGCCATTCCATCGGGGTTCCCATTGCGGTGAGTACGGACTATTCTTTTATTGTGCCCACGGGAACCATGGTCATTCATCCGGTCCGCATGAGCGGAACCGTCATCGGAGCGCCACAGACCTTTGACTATTTTAAACAGATTCAGGACAGGATCACCGGTTTTGTCTGCAGCCACTGCAATGTGACACAGAGACGCATGGAGGAACTGATGATGAATCAGGGAATGCTGACAAAAGACCTGGGGACCATTCTGGTGGGGCAGGAAACTGTCCGGGAAGGAATCATTTCCGAAGTGGGCGGTATTAAGGAAGCAGTGAAAAAAATACACGAACTGGCGGATCGGCAGAAAAAGAAAAACAGCAATAGTGACAAGAGAAAAATTAAGTGATATACTAAACTAGGTTCGGACTATCATTTCAGGCCGTACCATTGGAGGAGATTATTATGGCATCATCTGCTCAGGGAAGCAGAAAGAAGACTTCTTCCCCTGCAAACAGGGGAAAAAGCAGAAGCAATACCAATTCCGGAACGAAGAAGCCTGCGGCAAAAGCCCAGGCCGAAAGCAGTGCAATTACCAATGAGATCGTGCTGATCTGTGTTTTCGCATTGACCGTCTTATTATTTTTATGTAATTTCGGAATGATCGGCGTGGCGGGCGACGCGGTCAGCCGGGTGATGTTCGGTATTTTCGGGCTGACAGCCTATGCGGTGCCGGTACTGGCGTTTATCGCCATCGCCTTTGGCATATCCAATCAGGGGAACCGGATTGCGATCATGAAGCTGATCGCCGGAATCGTGCTGTTTTTACTGATCGGTATGGTTTTGGAACTGATCGGACAGAACAATGTCATGCGGGAAACTTATTCCGCCAGGGACTTTTATATGACCAGCGCCGATGACCGGACCGGAGGAGGCGTGATTGCCGGTTCCGTCGCCTGGCTGCTCCATCATTTTCTGGGAATGGTGGGGACGGTGCTCCTCATTTTGGTCCTTTCCATCATCTGTATGGTGATCATTACGGAACGGTCCTTTGTGAGCAGCGTGAAATCTTCCGGGCGCCGGGTTTATGAAACGGCGAAAACGGACGCCCAGGTCCGGCGGGAACGCAGTGAGAAGCGGCGGGAAGAGACGGCCGCACGCAGAGAAGAGGCCGCTGCCCGCAGAGAGGAACAGGCCCGGCTGCGGGAAGAAGAGGAGGCCCGGCTGGAGGCGGAAAGGATCCTCAGGATGGACAGAAAGGTATCCGGTGTCATGATGGATACCGATTTAAAGGACAGTGTCCGCACGAAGAAGATGCGGGACGATATCCATGAGATCACCGTGGACAGCATCCCGGAAGAAAAAGTGGAAATACATAATGTCAGGCCGGTGAATGACAGCGGGATCGATTTTGAAAAAGTGCGGATCCAGACCATGCATCAGCAAAGCCTTTCCGAGACGGAAGGATTTGAAGAAGCTGCCGAAATGCCGGATTTTTTGCCGGAGGAAGAGGAATATCAGGAGCAGGAAGACAGTGCAGCGCAGATCCCCGTCGTCCATGAGGCTGATGTATACCGGGATATGAAAGAAGTCCGTTTTCCTTCGGAAGACAGAGAAGTTCCTTTTCCGGAGACGGCGGAGAGAAAAGAAACCGTTGAAATCCAGCCTGTGAAGCGGCCCCCGCGGCCAAAAGCGGTGCCGCAAAGAGAACCTCAGACAGCGGCGGAAGCGACCCCTGTGGGGGGCCAGATTGCCAGGCAGGAAAAGCAGTGTCAAAAGGCCGCCGACAGACCCTATCATTTTCCGCCGGTGAGCCTGTTACATAAGAGCGCGTCAAAGAATAGCGGGGACGGGGTAAGAGAATTAAAGGAAACCGCCGTTCGACTGCAGGAAACCCTTCAGACTTTCGGCGTCCGCGTGACGATTACGGACATCAGCCAGGGCCCTTCGGTCACCAGATATGAACTGCAGCCCGAGCAGGGCGTGAAGGTCAGCCGTATTTTAAGCCTTTCCGACGATATCAAGTTAAATCTGGCGGCTACGGATATCAGAATTGAAGCCCCCATTCCCGGGAAAGCCGCCATCGGCATTGAGGTGCCCAACAAAGAAAATACGGCGGTGGGCCTTCGGGAACTGCTGGAGGCGAAAGAGTTTAAAGACTTCCCCTCCAACATCGCATTTGCGGTGGGCAAGGACATCGGGGGCAAAGTGGTGGTTTCCGATATTGCCAAAATGCCGCATATGCTGATTGCGGGGGCAACCGGGTCCGGGAAATCCGTCTGCATCAACACCCTGATCATGAGCATTCTTTATAAGGCAAAGCCTACAGACGTGAAGCTGATTCTGGTGGATCCCAAGGTGGTGGAACTGAGTGTTTATAACGGAATCCCCCACCTGCTCATCCCCGTGGTGACGGATCCCAAGAAAGCCTCCGCTGCTCTGCAATGGGGCGTTGCGGAAATGACGGACCGCTATAAGAAGTTTGCGGATCATAATGTGAGGGATTTGAAGGGATTTAATCAGAAAGTGGAGCAGATGATACAGCGGGGAGAAACCGATGTGCCGGAAAAGATGCCCCAGATTGTCATTATTGTGGACGAACTTGCGGATCTGATGATGGTGGCCCCCGGAGAGGTGGAAGAAGCCATCTGCCGTCTGGCCCAGCTGGCCCGTGCGGCGGGCATCCATCTGATCATTGCGACCCAGCGTCCGTCGGTGGACGTCATCACCGGACTGATCAAAGCCAATATGCCCAGCAGGGTAGCCTTTGCCGTTTCCAGCGGTGTGGATTCCAGAACCATTCTGGATATGAACGGAGCGGAAAAACTGTTGGGGAAAGGGGATATGCTCTTTTACCCGCAGGGCTATTCCAAGCCGGTCCGGGTACAGGGCGCATTCGTTTCGGACGGAGAGGTTTCCGATGTGGTTGATTTCTTAAAGAATCAGGCAATCGGAAATGTTTACAGCGAAGATATCGAAGAAAAGCTCAAAAACTTCACCGGCGGCAGCGGTTCCTCGGGCCCGGGCGGCGGCACAGAATATGATGCTTATTTTGAAGAGGCGGGGAAATTTATCATCGATAAGGACAAGGCCTCCATCGGCATGCTGCAGCGCGTATTTAAAATCGGATTCAACCGCGCGGCGAGAATCATGGATCAGCTTGCGGACGCCGGCGTGGTGGGGGAAGAAGAGGGGACCAAGCCCCGCAAAGTGCTGATGACCATGGATGAATTTGAACAGCTTGTGGAAGAGATCATTTAAAAAGGAGAGTTTACGAAGATGAAGACAGACATTGAAATTGCTCAGGAAGCGGTCATGGAACCCATTGTGAAAGTGGCGCAGCGTCTGGGAATCGGAGAAGATGACCTGGAACTCTACGGCCGTTATAAGGCGAAAATTTCCGATGCATATCTCGCATCTGTGGCAGATCGTCCCAACGGAAAACTGATCCTGGTGACGGCCATCAATCCCACTCCTGCCGGGGAGGGCAAAACCACCACCAGCGTAGGCCTGGGAGAGGCTTTCGGACAACTGGGCAAAAAAGCGGTGATTGCATTGCGCGAGCCTTCTCTGGGGCCCTGTTTTGGTGTAAAGGGCGGCGCGGCAGGCGGCGGCTATGCACAAGTAGTGCCCATGGAAGACCTGAATCTGCATTTTACCGGGGATTTTCATGCCATCACCTCCGCAAACAACCTTTTGGCAGCCCTTTTGGATAACCATATTCAGCAGGGAAATGAACTGGGAATCGATACCAGACAGGTGGTGTGGAAACGCTGCGAAGATATGAACGACCGGGTGCTGCGCAATATTGTGGTGGGCCTGGGCAATAAAATGGACGGAACCGTACGGGAAGATCATTTTGTGATCACGGTGGCTTCCGAAATTATGGCTGTTTTATGTCTGGCAGATGATATGGAGGACCTGAAAAAGAGGCTTTCCAGAATCGTTGTGGCATATAATTATGCGGGCCAGCCTGTGACGGCCGGAGATCTTCAGGCGGTAGGCGCCATGGCGGCGCTCTTAAAGGATGCCTTAAAGCCTAACCTGATCCAGACGCTGGAGCACACTCCCGCCATTGTCCATGGCGGACCCTTTGCCAATATCGCCCATGGCTGCAATTCCGTACGGGCTACCAAATCAGCCTTGAAAATGGCGGATTATGTCATTACGGAGGCGGGATTCGGCGCGGATCTGGGCGCGGAAAAATTCTTTGATATCAAATGCAGGATGGCAGGCTTAAAGCCGGATGCGGTAGTACTTGTGGCCACCGTCCGGGCGCTGAAATACAATGGCGGGATTCCGAAGGCAGACCTTGCCGCCGAAAACCTGGAGGCCCTGAAAAAAGGGATTGTGAATCTGGAAAAGCACATTGAAAACCTGCAGAAATACGGAGTTCCGGTAGTGGTCACCCTCAATTCCTTCGTCACGGATACGGAAGCGGAAACCGCCTTTGTCCGCCGCTTTTGTGAAGAGAGGGGCTGTGAATTCGCGCTTTCCGAAGTCTGGGAAAAAGGTGGAAAAGGCGGCATTGCGCTGGCGGAAAAGGTATTGAAAACACTGGAAGAAAAAGAGAGCAATTTCCGTGTTCTCTACGATGAAAAGCTGCCGATCATGGAGAAGATCGCTGCGGTTGCCGGAGAAATTTACGGCGCTGACGGTGTGACTTATGCGCCCGGCGCAGTCAAACAGATTAAAAAGCTGGAGGAACTGGGCTTTGGGGAACTTCCGGTATGTATGGCTAAAACCCAGTATTCCCTTTCCGACAACCCGGATCTTTTAGGCAGGCCGGAAGGTTTTGAAATCAATGTCCGTGAAGTATATGTATCCGCTGGCGCAGGTTTTGTGGTGGTTTTGACCGGCGCGGTAATGACCATGCCCGGGCTGCCCAAGAAACCCGCGGCTTTTGGAATCGATGTGGATGAAAACGGGAAAATCACCGGACTTTTCTGAGCATAAGGAGTTATTATATGGCAAAAATCATTGATGGGAAGGCAATTGCCGGACAAATAAAGGCAGAAGTGAAAGAAGGCGTTTCGGTTCTTTTGAAAGAGGGGATCACGGTGACGCTGGCAGTGATCCAGCTCGGAGAAGATCCTGCGTCCTGCGTGTATGTGCGCAATAAGAAGAAAACCTGTGAAGAGCTCGGCATCCGCAGTCTGGCTTTTGAGCTTCCCGGCGATACCGGGGAAGAAGAGCTGCTTTCTCTCATAGAAGAACTCAACGTCCGCAGCGATGTGGACGGCATCCTGGTACAGCTGCCTCTGCCGGCGCATATTTCGGAAAAGAAAGTGATCGCGGCCATCGATCCTAAGAAGGATGTGGACGGTTTTCACCCCTATAATGTGGGAGCCCTCTCCTGCGGGGAACCCGGTTTTGTGCCGGGAACCCCGGCGGGTATCATCCAGCTTCTGAAGCGTTCCGGCATCGAAATCGACGGCAGGGAGTGTGTGGTGGTAGGGCGCAGCAATATTGTGGGAAAGCCCATGGCACAGCTTCTGCTGCGGGAAAACGGGACGGTGACCGTCGCGCATTCCCATACGAAGAACCTGGCGCAGATTACCCGGCGCGCGGATATCCTTGTGGTGGCCGCAGGACAGCGTCAGATGATCACCCGGGAATATATCAAACCCGGCGCGGTAGTGATCGATGTGGGAATGCACAGGGATGCATCCAATAAACTTTGCGGGGATGTGAATTATGCGGATGTCTTTGATACCGCCGGATTCATCACCCCCGTACCGGGGGGCGTCGGGCCAATGACAATTGCCATGCTGATGCACAATTGTCTGGAAAGCAGACGTTTACGGTTATGAAATGCCCCTCCTGCGGCGCGCCCATGCAGGAAGGCCAGATGTATTGTGAGCATTGTGGAAAAGAAATCCAGATCGTTCCGGAATTTGAATCGGAAATCGATAACAGCATCCGGGAGGCCATGTCAGATGTGGCCACAGAGCTGGCCCAGCCTGCGGCGGATGAAAAAAAGCCGTTTCATAAAAAAGGCCGATTCGGCCGTCTGGACAGAAAGAAGAAGCTGGCGTTTTTTTTCACGGCGGTTGTGCTTGCAGCTTTGGGCATCTCCGTCGGGGTGGCGGCCATTCAGTATTTCATGCCGGATTACCAATACCAAAGCGCGGCGGCCTATATGAAGGAGAAGGATTACGAGAACGCGGCATCCCATTTTGAAAGGGCCGTATCCCTCTCCCCCAATAACGTTTCCTATCTCAACGGCCTTTCCTCCTGCTATTATGCCATGGGAAAACAGGAGGAGGCGAAAGCCCTCTGCCTGGAAATGATCTCTTTGGAAGGCTCCAATGAGGAAGCTTACCGCAGATTTGTGGCTATCAGTGAAAAGCAGAAGGACTATGAAGGCATTAATGAACTGATGCAGGGGTGCAGGGATAAGGAAATCCGGAATCTCTATCTTGACTATATGGCGAATCCGCCGGAGTTTAACATCCCCGGCGGGACTTATCATGAAGTGCAGACGGTAAAGCTCATCGGCAATGCCGCCGGTACCATCTATTACACGGTAAACGGCGGTGTAGCGGATGAAAATGATCCGGTTTATACAAATCCCATCACGCTGGAATCCGGGACCTATAAAATCAATGCCCTGTTTGTCAATCAATACGGGGTCAAAAGTAAGCCTTCCACGGAAACTTATTTTATTGATGTGAGCCGTCCCGACCCGCCGGAAGTGGAGCCCCTGTCCGGAACCTATGAAAAACCCTGGCTGATTTCGGTGGAAGTGCCGGAAGGATGCAAGGTTTACTATACCACGGATAAAACAGATCCCGGAGCGGGCAGCACGCTCTATGAGGAAGCCTTCTGGATGCCGGTGGGAAATTCCACTCTCCGCTTTGTGACAGTGTCCGCCGGAGGAGTATCAGGCGACATTACCGAGAGAAAATACACTTTGAACCTTCATCCGGTGATGAGCATGGAGGCTGCCAAAAACCAGCTGGTCCTCACTCTGAAAAATGCGGGGGTGGTGAGCAGCCTGCAGGGAGATGTGCCCGGGAAAAAGGGCCGCAATCTTTATACATACAAATATGCGCTCACGATCAACGAGCATCATTATTATCTTTACCGCGAATATTATGAGGAAGCAGAAAACAGCAGTAATGCCACCGGAAACGATTACGTGGTAAATTATATGTCCGGAGAATGCTACCGGGCCGTACAACAGCAGGATAAGACCTTCAAACTGTATACGATTGAAAGTCTGGTAGACGGTACAGAAGAAGGAGAGTCTTAAATATATTGTCCTTAACCGGACGGAAAGGTGAGAATTTTATGTATCCTATTTTACAAGCCAAAGAACTCACTACCAACATCTTTTTGATGGAAGTAGAAGCTGTGCGCATTGCCAAGTCCTGTCTGCCGGGACAGTTTGTGATCGTGCGCATGGACCGGGAGGGAGAACGGATTCCCCTGACAATCTGTGATTATGACAGGGAAAAGGGGACCATCACCATCGTTTTCCAGATCGTGGGAGCGAGCACCTTTGAAATGGCGAATCTTCGGGCAGGCGATTCTTTCCATGATGTGGTGGGACCGCTGGGATGCCCTTCTGAACTCACAAAGGAATCCGTTGCAGATTTAAAAAAGAAAAGTATTCTTTTTGTAGCGGGCGGCGTGGGCACGGCACCGGTTTACCCCCAGGTGAAATGGCTGCATGAACAGGGCGTTTTGGCAGACGTCATCGTTGGCGCGAAAACGAAAGACCTGCTGATTCTGGAAAAAGAGATGGAGGCGGTTGCGGGAAATCTTTATGTGACCACCGATGACGGTTCTTACGGCAGAAGCGGTATGGTGACAAAAACCATTCAGGATCTGGTGGAGCAGGAAGGGAAACATTATGATGTATGTATCGCCATCGGTCCTATGATCATGATGAAATTCGTATGTAAAATGACAAAAGAACTGAATATCCCTACCGTTGTCAGCTTAAACCCCATCATGGTTGACGGAACAGGAATGTGCGGCGCCTGCCGGGTAACAGTGGGCGGCGAAGTGAAATTTGCCTGTGTGGACGGTCCTGAATTTGACGGGCATCTTGTGAATTTTGAGGAAGCCATGCAGCGCCAGCAGATGTATAAAACAGCAGAGGGCAGAGCTTTTCTTGCCGCAAAAGAAGGGGCGACCCATCATGGCGGCTGCGGAAACTGCGGAGGTGACGAATAATGGGTGATGTATTAAAGAAAGTTCCTGTAAAGGAACAGGACGCCAAAGAGCGTGCCACGAATTTTGAAGAAGTATGTCTTGGATATAACAAAGAAGAAGCCATAGAGGAAGCGGGAAGATGCATCGGCTGCAAAAATGCGCAGTGTATCAAAGGTTGTCCGGTCTCCATCAATATCCCCGGATTTATTGAGCAGGTAAAACAGGGCGACATTGCAGCCGCTTATCAGGTGATCAGCGAGTCCAGCGCGCTTCCGGCCGTATGCGGCCGCGTATGCCCGCAGGAGAGCCAGTGTGAAGGCAAATGTATCAGAGGGATCAAAGGAGAACCGGTTTCCATCGGGAAGCTGGAACGTTTCGTAGCCGACTGGGCAAGAGAAAAAGGGATCAAACCTGAGGGCGCAAAAGAGAAGAAAGGCAAAAGCGTTGCCGTGATCGGTTCCGGCCCCGCTGGTCTGACCTGCGCGGGAGATCTTGCCAAAATGGGCTATGACGTGACCATTTTTGAAGCGCTCCATGAACCCGGCGGCGTGCTGGTATACGGCATTCCCGAATTCCGTCTTCCCAAAGAAGCGGTTGTCCAGAAAGAAATTGAAAATGTGAAATCCCTGGGTGTTAAGATCGAAACGAATGTGATCGTGGGCAAATCCGTTACCATCGATGAACTGCTGGGAGAAGAAGGATTTTCCGCAGTATTCATCGGTTCCGGCGCAGGCCTTCCCAAATTCATGGGAATTCCGGGCGAAAATGCCAACGGCGTATTTTCCGCAAATGAATATCTGACCAGAAGCAATCTGATGAAAGCGTTCCGCAGCGATGCGCCCACTCCCATCATGGAGAGCAAAAAGGTGGCGGTAGTAGGCGGCGGCAATGTGGCAATGGATGCTGCGAGGACAGCGCTGCGCCTGGGGGCTGAGGTACATATTGTATACAGAAGAAGCGAAGAAGAACTTCCCGCCCGTGTGGAAGAAGTGCATCATGCAAAAGAAGAAGGCATCATTTTCGATCTGCTGACCAATCCGGTAGAAATCCTGGAGGACGAAAAGGGATGGGTGAAAGGCATGACTTGCGTGCGCATGGAGCTGGGCGAACCCGATGCATCCGGCAGAAGGCGTCCTGTGGTGATTCCCGATTCCGAATTTACCCTTGAGCTGGATACCGTTATCATGGCCCTTGGCACCTCTCCCAACCCGCTCATTTCTTCCACAACCGAAGGTCTTGAAACCAATAAGTGGAAATGCATCGTTGCGGAGGAAGAAAACGGACAGACCAGCAAGGAGGGCGTATACGCAGGCGGAGATGCCGTCACGGGCGCTGCCACCGTCATCCTGGCAATGGGTGCGGGAAAAGCGGGCGCGAAAGGAATTGATGAATATCTTTCCGGTAAATAATGGAGAAGGAAAGATGAGGAGGACAAAAAGATATGCCATGGTGTCCGAAATGTAAAAACGAGTATGTGCAAGGGGTCAGTGTCTGCGCAGACTGCGGCTGCAGCCTGGTAGATTCTCTGGATGAGGTCCGGGATCCTCTGACCTTCGGCACGAAAGAAGAAATGGAAATGCTCCGTGGATTTCTGGAATACAGCGGCATCAGCACTGCCAGGATCCAGCCTTCCGAAGAAGAAGGGATCTGCGAGATCTATGTGAGCGACAGGGAGCAGAAGAAGGCGGCCCGGATCACAGAAGTTTTCCTGCGCCAGACGGAAGAAGAAAAGAAGAGTCAAAAAGGGCTTTCCGAAGAGGCGGCGGAATCAGAGGACGAAAATTCCTGCCCGGAAGAAACCAAAGAAACGGATTCCGAAATTCAATTTTCCGAAGAAGCGCACCTCCCGGAAGATATGGCAAATGCGGTTCATCTGGGACAGATGCTGCATCCGGAGGAAAAACAGGGCGTTTATGAAGAAGCTTCCAAAAAAGCGGAAGAGTTCAAATCCGGTGCCTATACGCTGCTGGTGGTGGGCGTTCTGGGCCTCATCGTGCTGGCGCTTTTGATTTCCGGCGTGCTTCCGGTACGGTTAAACCCTGCCACACAATTTTTGACCTGCCTTGTGATGGGAGGCATGTTTCTCCTTTTCATCGTGATGGGAGTGCTGTCCTTCCGTTCCTATAAGGTGCAGGCAAAAAAGGCCGTCAGGGAAAGTTCCCTGAAAGAAGAGCTGGTGCGCTATTGCAGAGAGAATTTGAATGCCCAAAAGATTGACGAAGGCGCCATGTTCCAGGAAGAGGAAGCGCAAGAAATCCGGTACTTTAAAAGGACAGAAGAAATGAAGCGTCTGATATCCGAAAACTTCCTGAATCTGGAAGAGGGATATCTGGATAATTTCGTAGACGAAATATATCCGCAGATTTTCACACAATAACGAGAGATACAATGGGGAAAGGCCGTCCGTCAGGCGGCCTTTTTGCATATGAGGGATTTGAGTTGAAAATTACGGTATTGACAGTCGGAAAAATTAAGGAAAAATTTTACAGGGATGCGGTGGCGGAATACGTAAAGCGGCTGAGCCGCTACTGCCGTCTGGAAATCATCGAAGTGGCGGATGAAAAGACGGATGAAAATTTATCCGAAACCCGGATCGATCTGGTAAAGGCAAAAGAAGCGGAACGTCTTTTCAAATATATCCGGGAGGATGCCTATTGCATCGCGCTGGCGATTGAAGGGAAAAAGACGGACAGTGTGGCCTTTTCCGGAAAAATTGAGAATCTGGGGATTGCCGGGAAAAGCAGCATCGTCTTTGTGATCGGCGGTTCCCTGGGACTTCACAAAAGCGTGCTTTCCCGGGCGGATGAGCTTTTGAGCTTTTCGGACATGACTTTCCCCCATCAGCTCATGCGGGTGATCCTGCTGGAGCAGATTTACAGAGGGTACCGCATCGCTTGCAATGAGCCTTATCATAAATGAGGCGGATGGCTCATAAGATGGAGTATGAGCAGAAAAAAAGCAGCGGCAGGAGCCGGCGGAAAACAAACAGAAAAAAGTGCGAAGGAAATGCTGGTGGATTCCTTAAAACTTCCCCGGGACATGGTGATGGGCGCGTCCATTGTGACCGTCGTCGGCAACGGCCAGGTGATGGTGGAAAACTACAGGGGGATTCTGGAATATACCGAAAGCTGTGTCATGCTGCAGGGAAAGGCCTGCCGGATCGCGGTCTGCGGCTGCAACTTAAAAATTGCCTACTATACGAATGAAGATATGAAAATTGAGGGGAAAATCTCCGAAATCCGGTATCTTTGATGGAGGCAGTATGATTGGAATTATCCGGTATCTGAAAGGATATGTAAAAATTAAAGTCTGGGGCTATTCCCCGGAACGATTTATGAACCTGTGCACCAACCGCGGGATCGTACTATGGGGGCTGGCCGGCTACGGCGGCTATTATACCATGTATCTGAGCCTGTCGGATTTTTTTGCAATCCGGGATATTGTGCGTAAAACCAAGACAAAGGTGGCCGTTCTGGAAAGGTACGGGCTGCCTTTTTTTATGCAGGATGTGAGGCGCAGGAAAATGTTTGCAGGAGGTGTCATTTTCTGCCTCCTTTTTCTGATTTGTATGTCCCGTTTTGTTTGGGCCATCGAATTTCAGGGAAATCTTATGATAACGGACGATGAGCTGCATAATTTCCTGGCCGCACAGGGAGTGGAATACGGAACAAAAAAAAGCAGCCTGAATTTAGAAGAGCTGGAGGCGGCTATCAGGGAAGAATTTCCGCAGGTCACCTGGACCTCCGCCCGTCTGGACGGAACGAAAGTGACCATACAGGTCAAAGAAAATGATCTGCCCACCAAAGAAGAACAAAAGCAGAGCGCGGAAAAATTAGACGGCGGCGCGGATATGGCGGCCTGTAAATCGGGGGTTATAACCTCAATCCTTACCAGAAGCGGCATCCCGCAGGTGAAGGAAGGGGATACGGTGGAAAAGGGGGACATCTTGATCAGCGGCCTTGTACCGGTGAAAAATGATGACGGTACCGTGCGGGAATGGGAAAGAAGAGTTTCCGACGGAGATGTTCTGATCGAATGCATGGAACCGGTGCATCTGACCCAAAAATTGGCCTATCAGTATAAAAATTACACCGGAAGAGAAAAGAAATACCGGTTTTTTACGCTGGGAGGCAAGCGTTACCGTTTTCCTTTCGGGAAGTGCAGTTATGTGAAATATGATCAGGTAACGGAAGAAAAGAGAATACAGCTTTTTGGCCAGATCGATCTCCCCGTCTTTACCGGCTCAGTTCGCTGCCGGGAATACCTGCCGGTGGACTCGGTATACGATGAAAACAGCGCGGCAGCCCTTTTGGAAGGGCGGCTGAAAAAAATAATTGAAGGATTGGAAGAAAAAGGGGTTCAAATAATACAAAAAGATGTTAAAATAGTAAGAAAAGCGGATACGCTTATCATGCAGGGGAATTTGAAAGTGCGGCAGGAAGCCGTGATCCTTGTGCCCATCAAAGAGCAGGAGGAAACAGAGACCTCTCCATCATAAAGGAAACAGGAAATGGCATTTACAGAACAGACAGTTGAAATGGAGACTGCCCATATCTTGAATATCTTCGGGCAGTACGACCGCTATTTAAAGAAGCTGGAAAGGGCATTTTCCACGGAGATCATTGACCGGGACGGCGTGATTCGGGTCCGTGGGGAGATGCAGCGGGTGGAGCAGACTGTATCCGTCCTTTTGCAGCTGCAGGAATTATCAAAGAGAGGAAACCAGATTCAGGAACAGAATGTGGATTATGCGATTGCGATGAGTATAGAAAATCAGGGAAATGCCCTTTTGGAAATTGACGGTGATCTGATCTGCCATACGGTCAGCGGAAAACCGGTGAAGCCAAAGACCCTGGGGCAGAAGCAGTATGTGGATGCCATCCGGGATAAAATGATCGTTTTCGGGCTGGGACCGGCCGGTACCGGCAAGACTTATCTGGCCATGGCAATGGCCATTACGGCTTTTAAGAATAATGAGGTGGAACGCATCATTCTGACCCGTCCGGCCATTGAGGCGGGTGAGAAACTGGGCTTTCTTCCCGGCGATCTGCAGAGCAAGGTGGATCCTTATCTGCGGCCTCTGTATGACGCGTTGTACCAGATCATGGGCGCGGAGAGTTTTCAGAAGAATATGGAAAAGGGACTGATCGAAGTGGCGCCTCTGGCTTATATGAGAGGACGCACGCTGGATAATGCCTATATCATTCTGGATGAAGCCCAGAACACCACGCCTGCCCAGATGAAAATGTTCCTCACCCGCATCGGGTTTGGATCAAAGGTGGTCATCACCGGCGACGCCTCCCAGAAAGATCTGGCCCCCGGCGTAAAATCAGGGCTGGACGTAGCGGTCAGAGTGCTTTCCGGAGTGGAGGATATCGGGTTTTGCACACTCACAAGCCGGGATGTGGTCAGACATCCCCTGGTGCAGAAAATCGTGAAGGCCTATGAAGCTTATGAGGCGAAGGAAGCCCACAGCCAGGCCAGGCGGCAGGCAAAGGATGCCGGTAAGCAGAACGGACAAAAGAGGAGCAGACGGGTATGACATTTTATGTGGAGAACGAAACGGAAACCACTTTCCCTTTCAATGCGGAAGAAGTGGTGCAGCAGGTAGCAGAGGCTGTTCTGGATGTAGAAGAATGCCCCTATGAGACGGAAGTCAATGTGCTGATCACGGATAATGAAGGGATCCGACTATATAACCGGGAATACCGTAAAATAGACCGGGAAACAGATGTTTTAAGCTTTCCCAATATTCCTTTCGAACGGGAAGCGGACTTTTCGGTGGTGGAAGAAAATGAGGCGGATTATTTCCAACCCGACAGCGGAGAGCTGATCCTGGGGGAAATCATTCTTTCCACAGACCGCATCCAAAGCCAGGCAAAAGCCTACGGACATTCCTTAAAGCGGGAATTTGCCTTTCTTGTGGCCCACAGCATGCTTCATCTATGCGGCTATGACCATGAGCTTCCCGAGGAAGCGGCTGTGATGGAAAAAAAACAGGATGAAATATTAAACAGCCTGGGCATTACCCGGGACTGTAAGGACGAATGATAACGGGTGATATATGGCGGCAAAACGAAAACAAAAGAGAACCAGAACGAAATTTGTAATACCGGAAAATCTGTTCGGCACGCTGGCGGCCTGGGCGGCCTTTTTGGCATGCTTCCGGCGGATCGGGCTGACCAACCGGTTTGGAGACTATGGTAACGCATACTATTCGGCAGCACTGGGCCTGTTCTTCCTGCTGTTCGTATTTACGGGACTGGGAATGGGACATGCGGTGTGCGCCATGGTACAGGCGCGGATCGAGCGGGGAAACGTGAAGGACGCGAGGAGAGTGGTCACAAAAGCGGCGGTATACGGCGCTTTTATCAGCCTGATTTTCATCTTTGCCGGATATGTGTTCCTGAAATTTTTCACAGGAACGCTGTTAAATATTCCTCTCACAGCTCTTGTCCTGAAAGCATTTCTGCCGGCGCTGCTGCCTTTGACCGTTTTCTGGACACTGGTGGGCGGCATGGACGGATTCGGTGGACAGGCCCCGGACTTCATCCGGTTTTTGTTTTATATCCTGCTGTTTGCCACAGGTCCCATGCTGACGGCCCCCTTCACCGAATACGGGGAAAAAGTGGGCGCTCTTTTGCAAAACGGGCAATACGGTCCCGCTTACGGAGCTATGGGCGGCGCGGTTTCCTTCACCGTTACGTCCCTCATCGTCATGGCGGCAGCGCTGATCGGATGGTGGATGACGCAGCCTGCCATCCGGGACATGGAGCGCATGGACAGTGAAAATACAAGAAGCCCGGAGAAAAAAGTTTATGTGGGGATTTTCCAGAATTCCCTTTCCTGTATGCTGCCCTGCGGGCTTTTTATGCTGGCGCTGATCGCCCAGACCGCTTTCTTCTTTCATACGAAAGATGCAGAAGCATTTGCGGGAAGACTGCAGGCCTGGGGGATTTTTACCGGAAAGAGCGGAGTGCTTCTGGGAATACCGATTTTCGGAGCGGTGGCCTTTGGCCTGCGGATGATGCCGGAATTTCAAATTTCTTTTTTTAACCGGAACCTGAAAAAAAGCAAAGAGAAATGCATGGTTGCCCTGCGCTGTTGCGCGCTTTTCACCGTTCCGGGAGCAGTGCTTGCGTTGGTTCTTCCCGGCCCGCTGATCAATCTCTTCTTTCGGGAAGGGGATCTGACACAGGCGGTTGGTTTTTTGCGGATCGGAAGTATCTGCATGATTTTCGGCGCGCTGGCCGTTGTGCTGGCCGTCATTTTAATCAGCATGGATCTGTTGACGGGGCTTTCCGTTGATATTGTCATAGCGGCAGTACTTCACCTGGCCGCACTGTACGGAATGCTTCGTTTCCTGGAACTGGGAATCTTTGCCGTCCTTTATGCAGACATCATCTTTTTCTTTTTGCTCTGTATGTTTTTCCTGGTTTCCATCAAAAGACATTTGAAAATTTCCTTCAGCTGGATCCGGATATTTTTGGCGCCCGTCATCGGAGGAGCCGTCATGGCGGCGGTCTGTGCGTTTTTTGCCTATGTCCTTTTTAAAACCACTCCGATGGCAGTGACCGCGCCGGTCAGCGCTTTGGCAGGTTTTGCATTTTACGTTGTGACCGTCCTTGTCTTAAAAGGAGCCGCGCCCAGGGAACTGCGCGCTTTTCCCTGCGGGGAAAAGATTCTGGCCTTTGCCAGACTGATCCGGCTCATGTAGGAAAAAGAGCATTCTGTCTTTTCCGGCAGGTATAGGAAAGCAAAAATAAGCTGATACTTTTTATGAGGTGAAAACATGCGCCATTTAAAAAGAATCAGCTTTTTTATTTATTCCTGCCTGCTGTTTGCAGGAGGGTTCTACGGTCATATCAAACTGGAGGAGGCGTTCTATCCGGGAAGAAGCGCCCGGGCGGCAGAAAGCCCGGTGCAGGAAGCGCCCGGTTTTGTTACCGCTGCCTCCTCTGCATCGGGCATCACCTGTGATACACAGCTCATCACAGAGGAATGGGATTTGCAGACAGGACAGATGACCGAAACTGAGGGACGGGTGCCGGAAAAATATGTGGGAATGAACAGAGAACAATTTGTCAGCTGTCTGAAGGACACCTTTGCCTCCCCGCTTTTGGAAGAGCGGAGCAGGGGGCTTTGTTCCTTGGAAGTGCTGTCTTTTTCCCCGGAGAAAATCAAAATAAAAAAGTGCTACCAAAAACAAGATTTTTCGGAGAAATTTTATGCAGCGGTGGAAGAAAACAGGGTGGTGATTTATGAAGCGGACAAAGTCCGGGTGTATTTGAAAACGGACATCGACGCCCGCCTGCTGCCCCGGGAAATCAGGTCCGATATCCTGAGGGGATGGGAGATCGGCTCCAGGGCGGAATTGGAAAAATTTCTTGTTTCTTATTCCGGTTAGTAGTATGATATGCTAAAAGCTGCCGCAAAACGGCAGATCTATTTTGCGGGAGGAAACTATGAAACGGACAGGCATCATCGGAGGCGGAGCTTCCGGCATGATGGCGGCTGTTGCCGCTGCCGGCAGGGGAGCGAAGGTCACGATCCTGGAACAGCGGGAAAGGGTCGGGAAAAAGCTGCTTGCCACGGGAAACGGGAAGTGCAATTTATCCAATCTGGATTTTTGCGTTTCCAGGGATTATAAAAGTCATGACAGGAAACGTCTCCCTTCTTTTTTTGAACGCTTCGGGGTGGAAGATACCGTCCGCTTTTTCCGGGAAAGAGGAATGCGCACCATTGATAAAAACGGTTATTTGTATCCCCGCAGCGGCCAGGCCCAAACGGTGCTGGATCTTTTCCGGGAGGAGCTGGAACGCCTGGGAGTCATCACCGAATGCAGCTGCCGGATTTTAAATATCACCAAAAAAGAGAACGGATTTATTGTGACCACAGACCGGGACACCTATTATTTTGACCGGCTGATTTTGGCCTGCGGCAGCCCCGCCGGGACCAAACCTTCCGACCGGCTGGGCGGTTATGATTTTGCCCGCCGTCTGGGCCTTTTCGTATATGAGCCGCTTCCCGCCCTCACCGCACTGCGCTGCCGGGATTCCTGCTTTAGGGCGCTGGCAGGGGTGCGCTGTATGGCGGGGGTAGGCATACATATTTCCGATAAAGGAAAGCAGAGGGAATTTTATGAATATGGGGAACTGCAGCTGACGGATTACGGCATTTCGGGAATCCCGGTGTTCCAGCTGTCAGGATATGCCGGTGAAGCCCTTGCGCGGGGGAAAAAAGTGAGGGCTGTGATCGATTTTCTTCCGGAAATCCCCCGGGAAGAATGGGGGCGTTTTTGCCAGGACCAGTATGGTTTCTGCCTGGGCAGGAGCGCAGAACAGCTGGGCTGCGGCCTGCTGCACAAAAAAATCGTACATGTGCTGCTGGCAAAATGCGGAATAAAGCCTTCGGAAATTGTGGGTACCGCCACCAAAAAGCGGATTTTTGCGTTTCTGGACCAGATGAGAAGTTTTCCGGCTGAGGTGATTTCCACGAATCCCATGGAAAACGCTCAGGTCTGTATGGGGGGTGTCGCCTTGTCTGAGGTGGATGACAACCTGCAGGCATTTAAAATACCGGGCCTCTATCTGTGCGGGGAAATGCTGGATGTGGACGGCAGATGCGGCGGTTATAATCTTCAGTGGGCATGGACCAGCGGTTTCATTGCGGGAAGCGCGGCCAAAGAAGCGGTAGAAACGAGGAAGAAAGGAAGAGCATGATACGGATACAACAATTGAAGCTGTCCCCTGGCCACAGCACAGAGGCGGTTTATGAAAAAGCGGCAAAGACGCTGCATATCAGAAGGGACCAGATACAGAATCTGACCATTCAAAAGCAGTCTGTGGATGCCAGAAAGAAGCCGGATATCCGGCTGTCCTATGTGGTGGACCTGACCCTTGCCGGAATCAAAGAAGAAAAATGCGTGGCCCGCTGTAAAAGCAGAGACGTTTCTCTGGTCACGCACAAAGAGTACCGTTTTCCGGATTCCGGCAGAACGCCCCTTTCCAAACGACCGGTGATCATCGGGACCGGGCCTGCCGGTCTTTTCTGCGGTTACATGCTGGCACAGCACGGCTATCGTCCCATCCTTCTGGAGCGGGGACGGGATGTGGACAGACGGACGGCGGATGTGGAGCATTTCTGGAAAACGGGAAAACTGGATCCGGAATCCAATGTTTCTTTCGGCGAAGGGGGAGCGGGCACTTTTTCCGACGGAAAATTAAATACATTAATCAAGGATAAGGACGGACGGGGCCGGAAAGTATTATCCGTTTTTGTGGAAAACGGCGCCCAGGAAGCAATCTTATATGAAGCAAAACCCCACATCGGCACGGATGTACTCACCCGGGTGGTTTGCCACATGCGTAAACAGATCGAAAACTGGGGCGGGGAGGTCCGCTTTGAGAGCAGGGTGGACGGCCTGCAGGTGGAAAACGGACAGGTGACCGAAGTCCTTCTTTCTGACCGGACGAAAATTGCGGCCTCGGTGGTGGTGCTTGCCATGGGGCACAGCGCCAGGGACACCTTTGGATGGCTGCATGAGCTGGGCGTAGAAATGCAGGCCAAGTCCTTTGCCGTGGGCCTTAGGGTGGAACATCCCCAGTGGCTGATCAATCAGTCCCAGTACGGACAAAAGGAGCCTGCCCATCTGCCGCCCGCCCCCTATAAAGTGACGGCTCAGACGTCAAACGGCAGAGGGGTTTATTCCTTCTGCATGTGCCCCGGGGGCTATGTGGTGAATGCCAGCAGCGAACCGGGCAGACTGGCGGTAAACGGGATGAGCTACAGCAGGCGGGACGGACAAAATGCCAACAGTGCAGTCATCGTTTCCGTCACCCCTGAGGATTACCGGGCCGCCGGGCCGCTGGCCGGAATTGCCTTTCAAAGGCAGCTGGAAGAAAAAGCCTATCAGGCAGGAGACGGCTGCATTCCCGTCCAGCGGTATGGGGATTTTTCCAAAGGCGGCAGCGCCGGCCTTGTGCCGGATGATTTCGCTCCCGCCATGAAGGGCGGCTGGCGGTTTGCGGATGTGGCTTCCCTGCTCCCCCGGGAGGTGTATGACTCTTTCGTGGAGGGAATGGCTCAGTTCGGACGGATGATTCCGGGATTTGATGATCAAAATGCGCTGGTTTCCGGAATCGAAAGCCGCACCTCCTCACCCGTCAGAATCAGCCGGGACGAAACTTTTCAGTCAAATATCCGGGGGCTGTATCCCTGCGGGGAAGGCGCCGGATATGCGGGAGGCATCACTTCCGCGGCCATGGACGGCGTACGGATCGCGGAAGTGATCGCAGCAGAGTATGCGCCTTTCATTTTGATACAAAAGATGTAAAACCGTACCGCAGGCAGGCCTGCGACGGCAGATGGAGGTATGGGATGACGAACGATCGCAAGGCGATCCGGGAGAAAAAAAGGATCGTAATTAAAATCGGATCTTCCTCCCTGCAGCATGCACAGACAGGAGATCTGGACTATATCCGGCTGGATGTGCTGGTGCGGGAGCTGTGTAATTTAAAAAATCAGGGAAAAGATGTGGCGCTGGTCACCTCCGGGGCTATCGCCCAGGGGAAAAAAGCGGTTCGTATCGAACCGGAAGTCCTTGCAAGCAGGCCCATTGCGGTGAAGCAGGCCTGCGCCGCCATCGGCCAGGCCCGTCTGATGATGACCTATCAGAAAATTTTTGCGGAATATAACCAGGTGGCGGCGCAGATTCTGATGACCCGCCATACGGTGGATAATGAAATGAACAGGACCAATGCCCAGAATACTTTTGAGGAACTTTTCCGGATGGGCGTGATTCCCATAGTGAACGAAAACGATACAGTGGCCACTCATGAAATTGAAATCGGAGACAACGATACTCTGTCTGCGGTGGTGGCTTCCATGATCGGCGCGGATCTTCTGATTTTATTGTCGGATATTGACGGGCTTTATACGGATGACCCCCGGAAAAATCCGGATGCCCGGTTCATTGAAACGGTAGAGCAGCTGGACGAATCCTTTCTTCAGATGGGCAAATCCAGCACGGGAAGCGGCGTAGGGACGGGGGGCATGTCCACCAAGCTGTCTGCGGCGCAGATCGCCACCAAAAGCGGAGCGGACATGATCATTGCAAACAGTGCCGATATCCGGATCATCCACCGCATCATGGACGGCAGAAATTACGGCACGCTGTTCGTGGCAAATAAGGAGGAATCCTTCAATCTTCCGGAATTTGTGGACCGGCTTCATGCAAAAGCAGGAAAGGAGTTTTGACAAACATGACAATGGATGAGAAAATAAAGAGGATCAATGAGCTTTATCATAAATCCAAAATGGCGGAGGGGCTGACGGAAGAGGAGAAAACCGAACAGCAGTCCCTGCGTAAGGAGTTCATCGCCAATATCAGGACGAATTTAAAAAACCAGTTGGACAATATCAGCATTGAGAAAGAGGATGGTACGGTGGAAAACCTGGGAGAAAAGTATGGCGGCAGGCAGACCCACTGAACTGGCACAGGAAAACCGCAGTCTCGGAAAACAGAAGCGCTGTCTCAGGCAGGCCCTGACAGAAGAGAGCAGGGTCCAAAAAAGCCGGGCGGTCATGGAAGCGCTGCTTTGTCTGCCCCAATACAGACAGGCAGAGCAGATTCTCATTTATGTTTCCGTGGGGGCGGAACTTTCCACCAGGGAGGTGATCCTGCAGGCGCTTTCCGACGGAAAGAAGGTTTTCTGCCCGAAGGTAGAAGGAAAAACCATGGAATTTTACCGGATTTTTTCCCTGCAGGACCTTTCACCGGGCTGCCGGAACATCCCCGAACCCATGGGGAATACGCCACGCTGTGAAAAGAAAGGGAGAACTCTTGTGGTGGTGCCGGGATCGGCTTTTGACCGATCCGGTCATCGAATCGGTTACGGAGGCGGCTATTACGACCGGTATCTGGGGCGCTTTTCGGCAGATGAGAAACCCTGTTTTGTGGGCGTCTGCTTTGACTGTCAGCTGGCAGAGAACATCCGTCCGCTGTCTCACGATATCGCCATGGATCTGGTGCTTTACGCCTGACAGAGGACGGGAAAAGAGGAGGGACTTTTTATGACAGATCTCAAACAGATGGGAGAAAGGGCGGTTCAGGCGAAATATGCGCTTGGCGCTCTGACAGAGGAAGAGAAAAACCGGGCGCTGCTGGCGGCGGCTGACGCGTTGGTAAAGCGGTGTGGCGAAATCCTCTCCGCCAACGCGCAGGATTTGGCGGAAGGGGAGAAAAACGGGATGCATCCGGGACTGATTGACCGCCTGGCCCTGAATGAAAACCGGGTGGCGGCCATGGCCGAAGGACTGCGCCAGATCGCTGCCCTTCCGGATCCGGTGGGCGAAATTCTGGAAACCTTTTCCCGTCCAAACGGCCTGATCATCCGTAAAAAGCGGGTTCCTATGGGGGTTATCGGCATCATTTATGAATCCAGGCCCAATGTGACCGCAGATGCTTTCGGGCTTTGTTTTAAAACCGGAAATGCGGTCATCTTAAAAGGGGGAAAAGATGCGCTGCAGTCTAATACCGCAATTGAACAGGTGCTCCGGAGCGCTTTGACGGATGCCGGTATCACTCCGGACGCCATCGCGCTGATCAAAGATACGGACCGCAGTGTTACCAACGCTTTCATGAAAATGAACGGTTATGTGGATGTGCTCATCCCCAGAGGCGGGGCGGGACTGATTCGGGCTGTGGTGGAAAACAGCACGGTGCCGGTCATCGAAACGGGAACCGGGAACTGTCATATTTATGTGGACAGCGATGCAGATTTGACCAAAGCGGTCAATATTATTTTAAACGCTAAAACACAGCGGATCGGTGTATGCAACGCCTGTGAATCTCTGGTGGTTCATAATGCGGTGAGAAAGGCGCTGCTTCCTGCTCTGGCGGCTGCCCTGCGGGAGAAAAAAGTGGAAATGCGGGGGGATGAACGGGCCTGTGAAGTCATAAAAGACTGCATTCCGGCAACACCGGAAGATTACGGGAAAGAATATCTGGATTACATTCTTTCCATCCGTACGGTGGATTCTCTGGATGAAGCCATCGCCCATATCAACCGTTATAACACAGGCCATTCCGACGCCATCATCACCGAGAACGATGCCCATGCACAGAAATTTCTGGATCAGGTGGATTCGGCCTGCGTCTATGTCAATGCTTCCACTCGGTTTACAGACGGTTTTGAATTCGGCTTCGGGGCGGAAATCGGCATCAGCACCCAGAAACTTCACGCCAGAGGGCCGATGGGGTTAAAAGAACTGACTACTTATAAATACACTGTCTGCGGAAACGGACAGGTACGGAGTTAAGGGGGTATCAAAATGAAAATTACAAGAAAAAAAGTGGCGATTGTGGGCTGCGGACTGGTGGGATCCACCACCGCCTTCAGTCTGGAAACCCAGGGGATCTGCGATGAAATCATGATGATCGATATCAACCAGGAGCGGGCTTTGGGAGAAATGATGGATCTGCATGACTCCATTGAATATCTGGGACGGAACGTGAAGCTGACCACAGGCACCTATGCGGACTGCGGGGATATGGATATCATCGTGATTACGGCCGGCGCGCCGCCAAAACAGGGCCAGACCCGGCTGGATACGCTGGAAGCCAGCGCGAGAATCTGCAAATCCATTGTGGATCCCATCATGGCCAGCGGTTTTGACGGTATTTTTATCATCATTTCCAATCCGGTGGACATCATCGCCCACTATGTCTATAAACTTTCCGGCCTGCCCAAAAATCAGGTCATCGGCACGGGCACCGCGATTGACTCGGCCCGCCTGAAAAATTTCATCGCCCAGCTGGTGAATGTGGATCCCAGAAGCGTCCACGCTTATTCCATGGGCGAGCACGGGGACTCTCAGATGGTTCCCTGGTCCACTGTCACCATCGCGGGGAAACCGCTTTTTGATGTGATCGCGGACAATAAAAAACTGGTGGGGGATGTGAGTCTGGACGAACTGGTGAACAAAACTGCCAGAGAAGGCTGGGAAATCCTGAACCGCAAGGGTACCACCTATTATGGGATCGCCACGGCCTGCGCCGGAATTATCAAAGCGATTTTGAACGATGAAAACCGCATCATTCCTGTTTCCACGCTGTTGGAAGGGGAATACGGGGAAGAGGATGTCTATGCAGGCGTTCCCACCATTTTAAACCGCAGCGGCGCTTCGGATGTGCTGGAAATCCACATGACCCCGGGCGAACTGACCCGCTTTAAGGAATCCACCAAACTGATCCGGGAGTACACCCGGAAAATAATGGAATATGAATTGTGAGGAATCAAAGATGAACAATGTAGTTGACAGATTTTTAACCTATGTAAAAATAGATACCCGTTCGGAGGTGGAGCAGGAATGCTTTCCCAGCACAAAA
This sequence comes from uncultured Lachnospiraceae bacterium, assembly GCA_902476265.1. Classification (GTDB taxonomy): domain Bacteria; phylum Bacillota; class Clostridia; order Lachnospirales; family Lachnospiraceae; genus Gallintestinimicrobium. Next base: position 68,680 of record CABSCP010000005.1, on the reverse strand, counting down.
AAGCAGTTTGATCTGGCACGGCTTTTATTTGATCAGCTGGTGGAAATGGGCGCTGCAGATGTGAAGCTGGATGAAGAGTACTGTTATGTTTATGCCACCATCCCCTCTACCCTTCCGGCGGGCAGACAGGCGCCGGTGATCGGTTTTATCGCCCATATGGACACCGCGCCGGTGATTACCGGCACCGATGTAAAGCCGAGGATTGTGGAGAACTATCCCGGTGGAGACATCCTGTTAAACGAAGAGAAGAACATCGTGCTGAGTGCCGGAGATAACCCGGAACTGGAGCGCTATATCGGAAAAGACCTGATTGTGACGGACGGCACCACTTTGCTGGGCGCGGATGATAAGGCGGGCGTGGCGGAAATTATGGCGCTGGCAGAATACCTGCTCAACCATCCCGAAGTTCCCCACGGGAAAATCCGCATCGGCTTCACTCCCGACGAGGAAGTGGGCGAGGGCGTGGATCATTTCGATGTGGAAGGCTTCGGCGCTGATTTTGCCTATACGGTGGACGGCGGCGAGCTGGGCGAACTGGAATATGAAAACTTCAACGCGGCAGGGGCCAAACTCCTTGTGCACGGCTACAGCGTGCATCCGGGCAGCGCCAAAAATAAAATGCGAAACGCCATCCTGCTGGCCCAGGAATTCCAGAGCCTGCTGCCGGTGCAGGAAAATCCCGCCTACACGGAACATTATGAAGGCTTCTATCATCCGGATTCCATTTCCGGAAATACGGAGCAAATCGTGGCAGACTATATCATCCGGGATCATGACCGGGAAAAATTTGAACAGAAAAAAGCGTTTTTCCAAAGCTGCGCCGATTTTTTGAATCAGAAGTACGGAAACGGCACTTTTGAGGTGAAGATGAAGGACAGTTACTATAACATGAAGGAAAAAATCCTTTCGGATAACGCCCATCTGATTGATAACGCGGTAAAAGCCATGGAACTGGCGGGCGTAACGCCCAAAATTTCCCCGATCCGGGGCGGTACGGACGGCGCCAGGCTTTCTTTCATGGGGCTTCCCTGTCCCAACCTGTGCACCGGGGGATTGAATTTCCACGGGCGCTTCGAATATGTATGTGTCCAGTCCATGGAGGCCTGTGTGGAGATTTTAAAGAATATCGTCATGCTCTATGCGGATGGGGCTGCTGTATAAAACCCGCATAAAGAAAGGATTTTTTAAGGCTGTTTCAAAGGAGTCGCCTTAAAACCGCTTCTATGGGGCCTGGTGAGGGAAAAATTAAGGGTAAAACAGGGCGTACAAGTAATGCCTTGCTACCCGAATTGTACCGTGGAAACGGTCAAAAGTGAATAGGCAACTTTGGGATAGGCATTCAGAAATGAGTGCCTATTTTATGCTTGAAATCATGTTGTACCATTTTCATGCACTTTCTCTTTTCCTTAATTTTATGCAAAAATCGGTGTAGTTTTTTTCTACAGGTTCATTATTTATCAATTTAACTATGGTTTCTGCTGATTTTTCTCCTAAGGTACTGTAGTCCATAAAGACGGATGTTAATTTTGGATTTAATATTTCTCCATATTCATTATCTCCAAATCCGGCTACGGCAATCTGGTCAGGGATACGGATTCCTTGTTCGTTGAGGTATTTTATGATGCCCATGATGATTCTGTCAGTTGCACCAACAATTAAATCCGGTTGGACTTTTAAGACTTCTTCCGCCTGTTTATATGAGGATTCGATGGTGAAATGAGATTCAAATAAAAAAAGCTGTTTGTTTTTATCGGCTTTTATAACATCACAGAATCCGTTTTTTCTTTCTACGCCTACAGCCTTGTCTATTTCCGAACGACCGATATAGGCAATTTTTTTATAATCCCCATTTACCAGATAATTTGCTAGCAGTTGTCCTGCTTTATAGTCGTCGATTTTACAATAAGGAACAAACTCCGATCTTTGCCCAAGGATCAATACGGGAATAGGTAAGGAGGATATATATTTTAAATGTTCTTTTGTTATTACGCCTGATCCAAGAATAATTCCGTCAACCCCCTGAGAAACCAGCGCTTTCATGCTGTTTATTTTGTTATCCTCACTTAGATCGTCATACATAAAAAAGGGCTGATAGCTTAATTCCTGTAATTTCTTGTTGATTCCAATCATCATTTTAGAAATGCTAAAGGAACCAAAACCTTCAAATAGCACGCCGATCAGGTGACTTTTTTTTGTTTTTAAGCGGCTGGCTGAAAGATTCATTTCAAAGCCGGTTTCATTAATAGCCTTTTTGATGCGTTCGGATGTTTTTGCAGAGACACTTCCGCCATTTAAGAATCTGGAAACAGTGCTTTTTGAGGTATCACTTAGTTTTGCAATATCTTCTATTGTCAATGCCATATAAAATCTCCTTTATAATACCCCTAGAAAGCCCAAACAAAAGTCAGGGATGGGGGATGATGGTAAAATGGTGAAGATATTGCCATTTTACAACATTATAGAAGAAAAATAAAGAGAAAACGGGAACGGTTTTATAATATTTTTGCTGCTAAATTAAAAGTGGGAACGATCCCAAAAATATATTGACAAATATATATAAAAGATGGTATATATTAATTATGGGAACGGTCTCATAATAGAAATCTAAAATTGATGTGAAGCTATAAGAGAGAAGGAGAGAAAATTTATGGATCACAAAAAAGTAGCAGGCGAAATTTTGGAAGCGGCAGGTGGGATAGATAATATTATTTCCTCTACACATTGCGCAACACGGCTGCGTCTGGAGGTAAGAAATCAGGACTTGGTTGATACTGCAAAAATCAAGACAATCAAGGCTGTCAAAGGACATTTTGTAACAGACGGTCAAAATCAGTTTATTATTGGGGCAACGGATGTAAGCAATGTTTATGATGAATTTGCGGAGTTGACGCGTAGGGCGCAGGCTAAAAATAAGGCTCAGTCAACAATTCAGGAAACAAAACAGGCATACAGGAAGAAAAATAAGTTATCTGCTGGCATAAAAGTAATCTCAGATATCTTTGTTCCGATTATTCCTATCGTTGTGGCAGGCGGTTTGTTAATGTGCATTACGGCTTTTTTAACTACTCCTGGTTTTGTTTCTCCGGACAAATCTATTGTAGAGTTGGTTCCGAGTTTATCAGGAATTGTTGGGTTTTTAAGTCACTTATCCGGCATACCGTTTACCTTTTTACCAGTATTGATTGGCTTTTCAGCTACAAAAAAGTTTGGTGGAACTCCGCTTTTAGGAGCCACATTAGGACTTTGTATGGTAGGAGGCAGCCTGATCAATCCTGCGTCAACAGCAGGTGTTGACATTCCGGTATGGGAAATATTCGGGATGCATGTACAGCAGATCGGGTATCACTCGACAGTGCTTCCTATTCTTGCAGCATCTTACATACTGGCAAAAGTTGAGATTTTTGGACGAAAGAAGATCAGAAATGTTTTAAATTTCTATGTACCATTTATGGCATTGGTAATTACAGCATTCATCACATTTATGGTAATCGGGCCAGTATTACGGACTACCGGATTTATGCTGACAGATGCATTGGTATGGCTTTATAACACTACCGGAGTATTTGGCGGAATTGTATTGGGCCTTCTTTATGCTCCAATGGTAATTACGGGAATGCACCATACATTCATACCAGTAGAAACGCAATTAGTAGCGGATATTGCAAAAACGGGAGGCACATTTATCCTTCCGGTTGCGGCAATGAGTAACGTAGCTCTTGGAGCGTCTTCATTGGCAATTGCACACATTTATCGACAGGATAAAGAACTGAAAAATGAGGCTTTTTCTTCTGGATTTACATCTATTTTAGGAGTCAGCGAACCGGCATTGTTTGGTATTAACTTAAAATATAAATATGCTTTCATTTCTGCCTTATGTGGTTCGGCAACAGGTTCCGCATTTTTTGCTCTGATTAAACTGAGAGCAATATCCATGGGCGCAGGCGGATTATTAGGGCTTCTGTGCTATAGGCCCGGGGATTTGCCAGTATATTGTTTAGGTATGATGATATCAATCACCATAGCATTTGTTCTTACGCATATACTTGCGAGGACATCATTAAATAAAAATTCGGAATTACCTTGTTGATTCCTTGTAGTATTAATACGGTTAAGTCAGACGGGCGTGGCGTTTATTCAGAGGCGCATTTGTTGTGGGAAACAGGATTGTCCACAGGGTGTTTTACTGTCAGGAAGGCGGATTACGGGTTTGATTTTTATGCACCACAGAGTTTTGAGGACGGAAACGGAGACGCAAGCTAATGTAATTCGTTTTGAAAAGCGTTCTGCAGGTGCTCATATTCATTTTTATAAGATGGAATCAGTATATAGGAATAGCAATATAGTTGAATGAAGAATGAGGTGCAGATTATGGATAATATTTATTGTTACCGAGCAACAAAAGAAGAAAAGTTTCAAAAATTTCTGTTAAATGAAAAAAGAAAAAAGAATTTTAGAAAAAAATCAATTGCAACCAGTTCGGAATATGTAGATGTTTATCTGTATTATCCGTCAGAATATAACGAGGAAACCTTACCTGTTTATTTTAATTTTCACGGAGGCGGATTTGTCCTGGGGTATTGCGAACAAGATGGACCGGCTTGCCAATTTTTGGCAGACCATGCAAATTGCATTGTTGTTAATGTGGATTATCTTCTGGCACCTGAACATAAGTTCCCTGAACCGACGGTTACATCTGCGGAAGTGATATTAAGTATCTTAAAAAGGGCAGATGAATATTCAATAGATGCTGATAAAGTGGTTATAGGAGGACATAGTGCGGGAGGGAGCATCGCTATCAGTGCCTGTCTGCAACTGCGGGATTTAGGACATGCAGACAGTATCAAAGGAATCATTGCAGATTATGTTCCGGTTAATCTGACGATCAGTGAAGAAGAAGAGATTCAACTGGCAAATGATAGGAATGTAGACAGAATGACACAATATAAAGATTGGTATTTGGTTGAACATGGAGATGGACAAAATCCTCTTGCGACTCCGCTTTATGCGGATCTAAAGGGTTTTCCTGCTTTTCTGATTATTTCGGCTGAATATGATCCTTTGAGAAAAGACGAGGAAGTTCTTGCAGATAAGTTAAGAAAGGAAAATGTGGACGTAACCTATAAATGTTTTGAGGGATGCCAGCATGGGTTCACGCATGTTTTGTTTGAATATAATGAAGAACAGGCAAAGAAAGCATGGAAACTAATGGGTGATTTTTTGATAAAGTGTTTCCGAGAAATATAAAAATGAATATTAAAAGGAGTGACAATTAAATGGTAAGGTGGCTTGCATCATTCAGAGGCGAGCCACCTTGTCTGTTTCTGGCAAACAAAACTGGATTTACCGGCATTTTAATCATTTATTAGATGATAATGGGAATATGGTGAAAAAAGTATTTTCCATAGCTGAAGTGGAAATAAACTTTCCACTTCAGCTATCCTGAAGGTGTGACCCTTTTACTTGAATAAAAAATGGATTTGCGGTATAATACGAACGCATATTTTATTTTTTGAAAGGCGGATTGCAGAATGTACAAGGATATAGATTTTGACAGCATAGATATCAGTAAGCCGGCCCCGGAAACGGAGCCTGAAAGGCAGTATTATTTTATCGCAAAAGCGAGGAAGTATGTAAAAGAGGAAAGCGAAAGAATGGGCCGTCCTCTTTCCGCCTCCGTCATCACCTTTGGGTGTCAGATGAATGCCCGGGATTCGGAAAAGCTGGCCGGGATACTGGAAGAGGTGGGATATGCGCTCATCCGGGAGGAGACGGCGGACTTTGTCATTTATAACACCTGCACGGTGCGGGACAACGCCAACCAGCGGGTATACGGCAGGCTTGGTTTTTTAAACAGCATGAAAAAGAAAAACCCTGCCAAAAGGATCGCGCTCTGCGGCTGTATGATGCAGGAGACTTCCGTCATTGAAAAGATCCAAAAAAGCTACCGGTTTGTGGACCTGATTTTCGGGACCCACAATATTTTCAAATTTGCGGAGCTTTTATGCAGTATGTTTGAAAATGACCGGATGGTCATTGATATCTGGCAGGATACCCGGCAGATTGTGGAGGATTTGCCGGTGGAGCGCAAATACCCCTTCAAGTCCGGCATCAACATCATGTTTGGCTGCAACAATTTCTGCAGTTATTGCATTGTGCCCTATGTGCGGGGCAGGGAACGGAGCCGGGAGCCAAAAGATATTATCCGGGAAATCGAGGAGCTGGTGAAAGACGGCGTGGTGGAAGTCATGCTTTTGGGGCAGAATGTGAATTCCTACGGAAAGAATCTGGAAACGCCGGTGAGTTTTGCACAGCTTCTGGAAGAAGTGGAAAAAATTGAAGGCCTGGAACGGATCCGTTTCATGACTTCTCATCCAAAGGATCTTTCCGATGAGCTGATTGCGGTGATGAAGCGCTCCAAAAAAATCTGCAGGCATCTGCACCTGCCGCTGCAGTCCGGTTCCACCCGGATTTTAAAAGAGATGAACCGCCGTTACACCAAAGAGCAGTATCTTTTGCTGGCGGAAAAGATCAAACGGGAGATTCCCGATATTTCCCTGACCACGGATATCATTGTGGGATTTCCGGGAGAGACTTTGGCGGACGTAGAGGAAACCATCGATGTGATCCGGCGGGTGAAGTTTGACAACGCGTTTACCTTTATTTATTCCAAACGGACGGGCACGCCGGCCGCGGCCATGGAAAACCAGGTGTCCGAAGAAGTGGTGAAGGAAGGTTTCGACCGGGTTTTAAAAACGGTGCAGGATACGGCCAGGGAACAGGTGGCGCGGTTGGAGGGACAGACCATGTCCGCGCTGGTGGAGGAAGTGAATGAACAGGATCCTTCCCTTCTCACCGGAAGGCTTTCCAACAATACCATTGTCCATTTCCCGGGGGAAGAAAGTCTGATCGGGAAAATTGTGGACGTTGTTCTGGAGGAATGCCACGGCTTTTACTATAGAGGCCATATTTTATAAACAGCACTGGAATTGATACGAAGGAGAAAATACAGATGGCAGAATTAACGCCCATGATGCAGCAGTACATGGAGACAAAAAAGCAGTATCCGGACTGTATCCTTTTTTACCGGCTGGGGGATTTTTATGAAATGTTTTTCGAAGATGCCCTGACCGCGTCAAAGGAGCTGGAAATCACGCTCACCGGAAAAAACTGCGGACAGGAAGAGAGAGCTCCCATGTGCGGAGTTCCCTATCATGCTGTGGAAGGGTATTTGAATAAACTGGTTTCCAAAGGATATAAGGTGGCGATCTGTGAACAGATGGAGGATCCCAAGCTTGCCAAGGGACTGGTCAAACGGGATGTGGTCCGGATTGTAACCCCCGGCACAAATCTGGATGTCCAGGCTTTGGAGGAATCCAAAAACAATTATCTGATGTGTGTCGCCCATTTCACCGGGAAAACGGGAATTTCCGTGGCGGACGTCACCACCGGGGACTATTACGTGACGGAGGTGGAGGATGTGCGCAAGCTTCTGGATGAAATCAACAAATATCATCCTTCCGAAATCATCTGTAACGATGCCTTCATGATGAGCAGCGTTGACCTGGAAGACCTGCGCGCCCGGATGCACATCACCATTTATCCGCTGGAACCCCATTATTTTGACGAGGATCTGTGCCGGAAGTGCCTGCAGAAGCACTTTCATGTATCCACGCTGACCGGACTGGGGGTGGAGGAATTTCCCAGCGGGCTGATTGCCGCCGGCAGCCTTCTGCAGTATCTTTATGATACCCAGAAAAACAACCTGGCCCATTTCACCCACCTGTACCCTTATCTCACCAGCCGGTATATGCTGCTGGATTCTTCCACCCGCCGGAACCTGGAACTGACGGAGACGCTTCGGGAAAAGCAGAAGAGAGGTTCCCTTTTGTGGGTGCTGGATAAAACCAAAACCGCCATGGGGGCCCGAATGCTGCGCAGCTATATCGAGCAGCCCCTGATCAATAAGGAAGCAATGGAAGAGCGGCTGGACGGGGTGGAGGAATTATGCAAAAATCCCATGTCCAGAGAAGAGCTGCGGGAATATCTCAACGCCATCTATGATATGGAGCGCCTGCTTGGAAAAGTCAGCTATAAAACAGCCAACCCCAGGGATCTGATCGCCTTCCGCAATTCCATGGAAATGCTGCCCCACATCAAGACGGTATTAAAGGAGTTTCAGGCAGCCTGTCTGGTCAAAATCGAGGAAGAGACCGATGATCTGACCGATCTTTTTTCGCTGATCGACAATTCCATCGCCGAAGAACCGCCCATTTCCATCCGGGAGGGCGGGATCATCCGGGAAGGGTTTGACGAAACCATTGACCAGCTCAGACAGGCAAAAACGGAAGGGAAAACCTGGCTGGCCCAACTGGAGGAGCAGGAACGGGAGCGCACCGGGATCAAAAACCTGCGCATCAAATATAACAAAGTGTTCGGCTATTATCTGGAAGTGACAAACTCCTATAAAGATATGGTGCCGGAGGATTATGTGCGAAAACAGACCCTTGCCAACGCGGAGCGCTATTCCATGCCCCGGTTAAAAGAACTGGAGGACATGATCCTGAATGCGGAAGAAAAGCTGACGGTGCTGGAATACGATAAATTCTGCGAAGTCCGGGATCATATCGCGGGCGAAATCGAACGGATCCAGCGCACGGCCAAAGCCATCGCCAGACTGGATGTGGCAGCCTCCCTTTCCCTGGTTGCGGAACGCAATCACTACGTCCGCCCCTCTCTGAATGAAAAAGGGATTATCGATATTAAGGACGGCAGGCATCCGGTGGTGGAACAGATGATCGAACATGACATGTTCATCGCAAACGACACTTTCCTGGATAACCAGAAGCATTGCGTGGCGGTGATTACCGGCCCCAACATGGCCGGTAAATCCACCTATATGCGGCAGGCGGCGCTGATCGTGCTGCTGGCCCAGATCGGCAGCTTTGTGCCCGCAAAATCCGCAAACATCGGGATTGTGGACCGCATTTTCACCCGTGTGGGCGCTTCCGACGACCTGGCCAGCGGCCAGTCCACTTTTATGGTGGAAATGAATGAGGTTGCCAACATCCTCCGCAATGCCACCCCCAAAAGCCTTCTGGTGCTGGATGAAATCGGGCGGGGAACTTCCACCTTTGACGGGCTTTCCATCGCCTGGGCGGTGATTGAGCATATCAGCAATAAAAAGCTGCTGGGCGCAAAAACCCTGTTTGCCACCCATTATCACGAGCTGACCGAGCTGGAAGGCAAGATCGGCAACGTGAACAATTATTGCATCGCCGTCAAAGAAAAAGGGGATGACATCGTTTTTTTACGGAAAATTATCAAAGGCGGGGCGGATAAGAGTTACGGGATTCAGGTGGCAAAGCTGGCCGGCGTGCCGGACATGGTAATCGACCGGGCAAAAGAAATTGTGGAACAGCTTTCGGACAACGATATTACGGAAAAGGTGCAGAGCATTTCCATCGACATGGAAGGGGCCGCCAAAAAGCAGAAGCATTATGATGAGGTGGATCTGGAACAGATTTCCCTGTTTGATACGGTAAAGGATGAGGATGTACTGGAGGAATTAAAGAGTGTGGAAATCAGTACCATGACGCCTCTGGATGCCTTAAACACGCTGTACCGTCTCCAGAACAAGTTAAAGAACAGATGGGGCAATTGACAAAGGAGCGAAAAAAGTGGCGGAAATAACAGTTCTTGACAGCAAAACCATAGATCAGATCGCGGCAGGAGAAGTGGTGGAACGTCCTTCCAGCGTGGTGAAAGAGCTGGTGGAAAATGCCTGCGATGCGGGGGCCACCGCCATCACCGTGGAAATCAAGGACGGCGGCACCACCTTTATCCGGGTGACGGACAACGGCTCCGGCATCCCGAAAGAACAGGTGCAAAAGGCGTTTTTCCGCCATGCCACCAGCAAAATCAGGGGCGTGGAGGATCTGACGCGGATCAGCAGCCTGGGGTTTCGGGGAGAGGCGCTTTCCAGCATTTCCGCTGTGGCCATGGTAGAAATGATCACCAAGACAAAGGAAGCCCTGACTGGCGTGCGTTACTGTATAGAAGGGGAACGGGAACGGGATTTTTCCGAAGTGGGCGCTCCGGAAGGAACCACCATCATCATCCGGGACCTGTTTTTTAATACCCCCGCCCGCAAGAAATTTTTAAAAACGCCCGCTACCGAAGGCGGCTATATCGCGGACCTGATGGAGCATATGGCGCTGTCCCGGCCGGATATTTCCTTTCAGTTTCAGGTGAACAGACAGACCCGCTTTGCCACCTCCGGCAGCGGGGATTTAAAGGAAGTGGTCTACCGGATTTACGGCCGGGAGATTGCAAAGGAAGTGTTCCCTTTTAAAGCGGAAGAAAAGGGGGTCAAAGCAGAAGGGTTTCTGGGAACCCCTCTTTTGGTGCGTCCCAACCGCAATTTTGAATTCTTTTTTGTGAATCAGCGTTATATTAAAAGCCAGATTCTGTCCAAGGGACTGGAAAGCGGCTATCAGGCCTATCTGATGCAGCATAAATTTCCCATGGCTTATCTGCATCTGACCATTGATACCCAGCTGGTGGACGTCAATGTGCACCCCTCCAAAATGGAAGTCCGTTTTTCGGACAATCAGATGATTTTTGATTTTCTGGAAAAGCGTGTGCAGGAAGCGCTCCACAACAGGGAAATGATCCCTTCGGTCACCCTGGAGCAGGAAACGCAGCCGAAAAAAAAGGAAGCGTCCGTGACGGCAGATACAACCGTTTCTTCCAAAAGCCCTGTGGAGGAAGCAAAAACCGGGGACGGCGCTGCGGCCAGACTGGCAAAACAGCTGATCGATTCGCCCCGCCCGAAAGAAAGTCCCTTTCGCCGGGAGGAAAGCAGCCGGCCTTCACAGCCGAAAAGTCTGCCGCCGCAACCGAAAAGTTTGCCGCCGCAACCTTTTGAAACGAAGCGGATGGCGGCTATGGTGCGGGAGGAACGGCTGGATTATGCGAACCGGGAGCTGGCCGTCACCGGCGAAAAGCAGTTGAACCTGTTTGAAGAAAGGATTCTTTCTCCCAAAGCGGTAAAACAATATGAAATTATCGGGCAGATTTTTGATACCTACTGGATTGCTGCCTATCAGGACAAGATGATTTTGATCGATCAGCATGCGGCCCATGAAAAAGTAAAATATGAAGCGCTCATGAAGCGGGTGCGGGAAGGCAGCGCGGAAAGTCAGAATCTGATGCCTCCCCTGGTCGTGACCCTTTCCGGCGTAGAAGCGGCGGTGCTGGAGCGGTATCAGGAATATTTTCGGCAGATCGGTTTTGAAATGGATTCCTTCGGCGGCAATTCCTATGCGCTGCGGGCGGTTCCCTGTGATCTTTACGGCAACTGCGGCGCTGATTTCCTGCAGGAGGTGCTCAATGAACTGGCCGGCGAACAGCGCCCCGGGACGCCTGCTGCGGTGACGGAGCGAATCGCTACCATGGCCTGCAAGTCCGCGGTGAAGGGAAATCATAAAATGAGCAGGCAGGAGATGGAGGAGCTGTTAAATCAGCTGCTGTCCCTGGAGAATCCCTATCATTGCCCCCACGGCAGACCCACCATGATCACCATGACCCGCCAGGAACTGGAACGCAAATTCAAGCGGGTGTTGTGAAGAGGACGGCAGTCCCGCCAGGACGCCGCCTTTCCCGCCGGGCCCTGTTTTCCGGCGAAAACGGCATGCTGATGCGGTTTCGTTCCGGGCGCGCTGCACAACAGGGGAAACTCGCTTCGCTCAGACAGCCCCTGTTGTGCAGCGGGAACGAAAGGCGCATCAGCGCCGTTTTAACGCCGGAAAACAGAAGGCGCCGGCCGGGAAAGGCGGCGCCCTGGCGGGCTGCCTGTTCCCTTACAAACCTGAAATAGCGCACAAACAAATTAAGATTTTATGTTTTTTCAACCCCTCGGGCGAAGCCCGTCTTTTGCCATCCGCCTTTGTCCGGCCCTTTCGTAGAGCCGGGAAACTGGGCTCTACGAAAGGGCCGGACAGGGCGGATGGCAAAAGGCGGGTCTTCACTTCACACACACATACAGGAAGGTGGTTTGGATGGCGGAAAAGGACAGGAAGCTTCCTTTGATTATTTTGACCGGGCCCACGGCGGTGGGCAAAACAAAACTGTCGGTTGCGCTGGCGAAGGCCCTGGACGGAGAAATTATTTCGGCGGACTCCATGCAGGTGTACCGGCATATGGACATCGGTTCGGCGAAAGTGTCCAAAGAAGAAATGGACGGCGTGCCCCATCATCTCATCGATGTGCTGGAGCCGGAAGAAGAATTTAATGTGGTGTTATTCCAGAAGCTGGCAAAAGAGGCGATTGCGGATATCTGCAGCCGCAGTAAACTGCCCATTCTTGTGGGCGGGACCGGTTTTTATATCCAGTCCGTGCTCTATGACATTGACTTCACCCAGACCCGGGAGGATACCGGATACCGAAGCAGTCTGGAACGGATCGCGCTGGAAAAAGGCCCGGAGTTTTTGCACCAAATGCTAAAAGAGGCGGATCCGGAAGCGGCAGCGCAGATTCACGCCAACAATGTGAAGAGGGTGATCCGGGCGCTGGAATACCATGCCCAGACAGGAGAAAAAATATCCCTGCATAACCAGGAAGAACGGCAGAAAGAAGCCGCTTACCGTTCCCGGTATTTTGTGCTCACCGACGACCGGGAGAAACTCTATGCCCGGATTGACAGGCGGGTGGATGAAATGATTTCCGGCGGTCTTGTGGATGAGGTGAAGGCGCTGCGGGAGCGGGGTCTCAGAAAAGGGATGGTTTCCATGCAGGGACTTGGATACAAAGAAATTTTAAGCTGTCTGGAAGGGGAATATGACCTGGAACGGGCGGTTTATCTGATTAAAAGGGACACCCGGCATTTCGCAAAGCGCCAGATTACCTGGTTCAAACGTGAAAAAAATGTGATCTGGGTTGACAGAAGTCGTTTTTTGGACGAAAATAACATATTACAGTTTTTAATCGAACAGGCGGAGGAAGTAAGAAGATGATCAATACCGTTTCACAGGAAAGCCTGAAAGCGATGTACGCTTCCATGGGGATTTCCGACAGAGTATATCAGTATGGGGAAAAAATGCTGGAAGAGCTGAAAGACCGTTTTTCGCAGATTGACAGCGTTGCGGAATACAACCAGTTAAAAGTGGTGAAAGCCATGCAGGACTGCAAGGTGAGCGAAGCATGTCTTTTGGGAACCACCGGTTATGGATATAATGACCTGGGAAGGGATACACTGGAAGAAGTATATGCTGCGGTTTTTCATACCGAGGCGGCCCTTGTGCGCCCTCAGATCACCTGCGGGACCCATGCCCTTGCGCTGGCGCTGATGAGCAACCTGCGCCCGGGGGATGAACTGTTGTCCCCTGTGGGAAAACCCTATGATACCCTGGAAGAGGTGATCGGCATCCGGGATTCCAGAGGTTCCTTAAAGGAGTATGGGATCAGCTACCGCCAGGTAGACTTAAAGGAGGACGGCAGCTTTGACTGGGAAGGCATCCGGCAGAGCATCGGTCCGAAAACGAAGCTGGCCACCATCCAGCGTTCCAAAGGTTATCAGACCAGACCCACCCTTTCCGTGGAACAGATCGGGGCGCTCATTTCCTTTATTAAGGGGATTAAACCGGATGTGATCTGCATGGTGGACAACTGCTACGGAGAGTTTACGGAAACCATCGAACCCTCCGATGTGGGCGCGGACATGTGCGTGGGCTCCCTGATCAAAAATCCCGGCGGCGGCCTGGCTCCCATCGGAGGTTACATTGCCGGAACCAGGGAATGCGTGGAAAATGCGGCTTACCGTCTCACCTCCCCCGGACTGGGAAAAGAAGTGGGCGCTTCTTTAAACGCGCTTCCCGCTTTTTATCAGGGCCTGTTTCTGGCCCCCACCGTCACGGCAGGAGCGTTAAAAGGCGCCATTTTTGCGGCAAACCTCTATGAAAACCTGGGATTTCGTGTGGTGCCGGACGGAAAGACCGACCGGCATGATATCATCCAGGCGGTGGAGTTTAAAACGCCGGAAGGGCTGATCGCTTTTTGCGAAGGCATCCAGTATGCGGCCCCTGTGGACAGCTTTGTGACACCGGAACCTTGGGATATGCCCGGATACGACAGCCAGGTGATCATGGCTGCCGGAGCTTTTGTGTCGGGATCTTCCATTGAACTTTCTGCAGACGGTCCCTTAAAGCCTCCCTACGCGGTCTATTTTCAGGGCGGGCTGACCTGGCAGCATGCAAAATTCGGCATTTTAAAATCCCTGCAGCGCTGCCTCGACAAAGGGGTGGTTTCTGACATTCCCGCTCGTTATTTGTAAAACGGTGTCGGACGATGCGAAAAAAATCCCTTTTTGTTCCTATACAGAAAAAGGGAAGTATGTTAAGATGATAGAAGTTTAAAAGACAAAGGATAACTGAGAACGAGATCATTTGCCCGCGCAGTTTTTGGAGAATATCTGCGGAGGGTAAAGAATGAAGAAATCGGAAACAGAAGGACTCCCTTATGAAAAATTTATGCAAAAGGGGGCAGAATCATTAACAGATGCAGAACTTCTCGCTATTTTACTGCGCACCGGCCCGGCGCCCGGTCCACAGGCCACACGGACAGAACAGCATTGTCCGGCCCTTGGACTGGCGGAACGGGTGCTGGCCCTGCCAAAGGGAGCAAAAGCCGGCCTTTCCGGCCTGTGTCAGCTGTCTGTGGCACAGTTAAAGCAAGTGCGCGGAATCGGCGAGGTGAAGGCGGTGCGTATCTGCTGCGTGACGGAGCTGGCCCGCCGGATTGCCTTAGGACAGCGCAGGGAAATGCCCGCATTTCCGGATCCGTCTGTGGCCGCCGCTTACTGCAGACCCCTGTTTGAACAGGAGGGCAGCGCGGTGGAGAAGGCGGTACTGCTTTTGCTGGATGGGAAGGGAAAGCTGATCCATGAGAGGATCCTGTCCGTAGGGACCGTAAATGCGGCGCCCGTATCCCCCCGGGAAGTTTTTCTGCAGGCGCTCAGATATCAGGCGGTATACTTTATGCTGCTCCATAACCATCCCAGCGGGGATGTCACACCCAGCATGGAGGATGCCGAAATCACGAAGAGGCTGTCGGGCCTTGGGGAAATGATGCAGCTGCCGATGATGGACCATATCATCGTAGGCGGACAGGATTATTTCAGTTTCCGGAAAGCCGGGCTTTTATAAAAGGAAGGAGAAACATAAATGGTGCAGAATTATGCATTCGGAATCGATTTGGGGACAAGCAATATCAAGATTTATAATCTTGCCGACGATTCGATCATGATTGAAAAAAATATGATTGCGATCGAAAATAAAAAGAATATTTTCGCATACGGCAATTCCGCATATGAGATGTATGAAAAGGCTCCGGCCAACATCCAGATCAGCCATCCGCTGTGCAACGGCGTGATCGCGGATATCAATAATATGGAACGGCTGGTGAAATTTTTCATCAACGATATTTCCAAAGGAAGCTTAAAGCCCGCGGATTTTTATATCGCAGTCCCCACCGATATCACGGAAGTGGAGAAGCGCGCGTTCTACGATCTGATCAAGGAAGCCAATGTGAAGGCGAAGAAAATCATGGTGGTGGAAAAAGCGGTTGCAGACGGTCTGGGCATGGATATTGACGTCAAAAATTCCCAGGGCGTTCTGGTGGTGGATATCGGCTATGATACCACAGAAGTTTCCATCCTTTCTCTGGGCGGCATCGTGCTGAGCCGTCTGATCAAAACCGGCGGCCTCAAATTTGACGAGGCGATCCGCCAGGCGGTGCGCAAGGAGTTCAATCTCCTGATCGGCCAGAAAACGGCAGAGAACATTAAGAAATCCCTGGCCAGTCTGGAAAAAGAAGGAAAGGGCGCCGTTGTTTATGGCAGGGATATCGTGGTCGGCCTTCCTGTGGAACGGGAAATCCCCACGGATCTGATCAACCATTCTCTGGAAGAACACTTCAACACCATCATTGACAGTGTAAAAGTGATTCTGGAGCGCACGCCTCCGGAACTGGGCGCGGACATTTTCCGCCACGGTATTTATCTGACCGGCGGCGCTTCCCAGATCAGCCATTTCTCAGAGCTTGTACAGCAGGCTACCGGCCTGAAAGTGAATAATGCCCAGCGGCCCGTGGAGAGCGTGGTACTGGGACTGTCCAGGATTTTAAAGGAAGATAATTATAAATCTGTAGCATATGCCATTGAAGGGATGGGCAAATGAGTCCTGTAATCAAGAAAAAAAGAAAGAAGTTTACCATATCCAGCAAATACCTTCTGCTGATTCTTTCGGGCCTGTGCGCAGCGCTGATGATTTTCACCTTCAAGACAAATGTTTTTGAAGGCCCCTTAAAAACAGCAGCGGGATATGTGGTGGTACCGTTTCAGAGAGGGATTGCAGAGGTGGGCGGCTATCTGTCGGACCGTTCCCGGGAATTGACGCAGCTAAAGGACGTCCTGGCTGAAAATCAGGCGCTCCAGGAAAAGGTGGACGCGTTGACGATTGAGAACAATCAGCTGCAGCAGGACAGATATGAACTGAACAATTTAAGGAATCTGTTCGAACTGGATCAGGCCTATTCCGATTATGAAAAAATCGGCGCCAGAGTGATCGCCAGCGAAGCGGATAACTGGTTCCATTCCTTTACCATCGACAAAGGAGAAAAGGATGGGGTGCAGATCGACTGCAATGTGATGGCAGGCAGCGGCCTGGTAGGACGGGTGGTGAGCGTTGGCCCCAATTACGCGAAAGTACAGTCCATCATTTCAGACACCCATTCCGTCAGCGGCACTGTGCTGGCTACCTCTGAAAATATGATCGTTTCCGGTGACCTGCAGTCCGTCCGGTCGGAAGGCGTGATCCGTTTCAGTGATCTTTCCGACAAAAACGAAAAAGTTTCCGTAGGCGACAAAGTGGTAACCAGCAATATCAGTGATAAATACCTGCCCGGCATTTTAATCGGATATATCAGTTCCATCAATACCTCGCCCAACAATCTGACAAAGTCGGGCTATCTCACGCCGGCGGTGGACTTTTCCCATCTGGACGAAGTTTTAGTGGTGACGGAATTAAAGCAGCAGACCGGGGATTGATAAAGGAGTTCTCATGAAAAGATTCATTGTGACCGCGCTTCTGGTGTGGATGTGCTTTCTGCTGCAGACCAGTGTCTGTCCCTGGTTTGCGTTCGGAGGCATCGTTCCCAACCTGCTCATCATTCTGACGGCATCCTTTGGATTTATGCACGGAGAGAAAGCCGGCATCTGGACAGGATTTGCCTGCGGACTGCTGGTGGATATTTTCGCGGCAAACGGCGGGACCAACGGGAACGGGGATATGCTGGGTTTTTACGCGTTCTTATATCTGCTGATCGGATATGGAAACGGGAAATTCAACCGTATGTTTTATCCGGAAGACATTAAGCTGCCGCTTTTGATGATCACGGCATCCGATCTTTCCCTGAATGCCGTATGCTACCTGGTGATGTTTCTGATGCGGGCAAGGCTGGATGTTGGGTATTACTTTTTACATATTATTCTGCCGGAAGCGGTTTATACCATCATCATTGCATTTGTATTCTACCCGCTGCTTCTTTTTATCAATAAAAAGCTGGAAAAAGCGGAAAGAGGGAGTACCGACTAAAATTGCTGAAAAAAATAAAATATTTTTTGATCAATTTCATAAGTTCAAGAACCATTTTTCTCTATTTTGTATTTGCTTTTCTCGGTTTTGTGCTGATCCAGAGGATTTTTCAGCTGCAGATCGTGGAAGGGCAGGACAAACAGGAAGAATTTGAATTGAAAATAAAAAAGGAACGTTCCATCTCCAGCACCAGAGGAGAAATCCTCGATTGCAACGGCAAGGTGCTGGCGTATAATGAACTTTCCAATTCCGTTACCATCGAAGATGTATACGAATCCGGCCGCAAAAAAAATGCCACGATCAATGCCGCCTTAAAGCAGGTTCTTGAAATCCTGTGGGAAAACGGGGACAAGATCAGCTGCGACTTCGATATTTTTATCGATGAAAACGGGAAATTTGCTTTTGACATCACAGGCACCCGTCTGAACCGGTTTTTGGCCGACGTATACGGACATGCCAAAATTTCTGATCTGAAAGAAAAGGAAAAAAATGCCACGCCGGATGACGTGATCGCCTATCTGGGCGGGGAAGGGCGCTACGGCGTAGGAGAGCGGGAAGACCCGGAAGATAAGACTACTTTCAAAGTAGGAAAAGGGTTCACCCAGCAGGAACTTCTGGATATCATCACGATCCGTTATACCATGAGCGTCACCGGTTACCAGAAATATATTCCGGTCACCATCGCAACCGATGTTTCGGAAGAAACGGTAGCCACGATCATGGAAAACAGCGAAAGCCTTCCCGGCATTGAAATTGCGGCGGACACCGTCCGCAAATACACGGACGGCCCCTATTTTTCCCAGATCATCGGTTATACGGGGAAAATTTCCACCGAGGAACTGGCCGCTTTAAACAGCGAAGAGGGGATGGACGGCGTCCAGCGGGCGCCCGATGCACAGGCATACGAGCTGACGGATATCGTGGGCAAAGCGGGCATCGAAAAAGTCATGGAGGAATATCTGCAGGGCACCAAAGGCAGGGAAACTGTTTTTGTGGACGGGATGGGACGGGAGATTGAAACCGTGGATCATGTGGACCCTCTGGCCGGCAGCCAGGTATACCTGACCATTGATGCGGATCTTCAGGCCGCTGTTTACAACATTCTGGAGAAGTTTGTGGCGGGTATCCTTGTGGATAAAATCATCAATGTGAAAGGCTACGATCCTACCAATGTCACCGCTTCCAATTTGAAAATTCCCATCGACAATGTGTACGGCGCGCTTTTTAACAATAATGTAATCGACCTTTCTTCCCTGGAACAGTCGGAGGAAGGGGAAGTAGAATATGAAGTTTATCAGGCCTTTCTGGAAAAACAGGAATCGGTGTTTACCCGACTCCGCCAGGAGCTGGAAAGCGGGACCACGCCTTATAACCAGCTGACGGCGGAATATCAGGCCTACGAAAGCTATATCGTCAACAGCCTGCTTTCCGGCAGCGGTGTCCTGACAGGTGTGGATACACAGGATGCCACCTATTTAAGCTGGGCGAAAGAAGAAGTGATCAGTTTAAGGGAATACCTGGAATATGCCATATCCCAAAACTGGGTGGATGTGACGAAACTTTCCCTGGAAGGAAAATACTCGGATTCCGGAGAAGTTTACAGCCGGCTGGTGGACCATATCCTGGAAGGGCTGGACAACAGGACCTTTGACAAAAAAATTTATCAGTACATGATTGAACAGAGCCTGATCAGCGGGAAACAGGTTTGCATGCTTTTGGTGGAACAGGATGTGATCAATCCCAGTGAAGAAAGAATCAATGCCTTAAAAAGCGGCGCGGTATCGGCCTTCTCTTTTATGGTGGATTTGATCCGCAACCTGGAGATCACACCGGCGCAGCTTGCGCTGGACCCTTATTCCGCTTCCTGTGTGATCACGGATGTGAACACCGGCGATGTAAAGGCGCTGGTGAGCTATCCCAGCTATGACAACAACAGGCTTGCCAACGGAATTGATGCGGCATATTATGCCCGGATTTCCAGCGGAGAAGACCTTTCCAAACCCATGTGGAATTACGCTACCCAGATGAAAACAGCGCCCGGATCCACCTTTAAGATGGTATCCGCCACCGCCGGACTGTCGGAGGGAGCGGTGAATCTTTCCACGGAAATAAACTGTACCGGCATTTTCACCCGGTTCGCGGATTACCAGCCTCACTGCTGGAAGAGAAGCGGCCACGGAAATTTAAACGTGACGGAGGCGATCACCAATTCCTGTAACGTGTTTTTCTATGAGGTGGGGTATCAGCTGGGACTGACGGAAGACGGAAAATATGAACAGGCGCTGGGAAATGAAAAGCTGAAGGAATATGCGGATATGTTCGGCCTGACCCGGAAATCGGGGATAGAAATCGAAGAATCCGAGCCTCAGTTTTCCGATGCCCTGTCTTCCATGTCCGCAATCGGCCAGGGTACCCACAACTACACCACGGTGGGGCTTGCCAGGTATGTGACTACGGTGGCCAACAGCGGCACCTGCTTTGATCTGACTCTGTTGGATAAGGTGACGGATCATTCCGGAAACCTGTTAAAGGATTACCAGGCCCAGGTGACCAATACGGTGGAACTGCCTCAGTCCTACTGGGATGTGCTCCATAAGGGGATGCGCGGAGTGGTCCAGAACAAGCGGTATTATAACGATTTTCCTGTTCTGGTAGCCGGAAAGACCGGTACGGCGGAAGAAGATAAGCGCCGTCCCAATCACGGCCTGTTTGTGGGCTATGCCCCTTATGAGGATCCTGAGATTTCTATCGCAATCCGGATCGCAAACGGTTATTCTTCCGACTATGCGTCACAGGTATCCAAACAGATATTGACCTATTACTTTAAACTGGATAAAGACGGCACGCTCACGCAGTCTCAGACTGCCCTCGCTCCGGAAGCTGTCGTAGGCGGAGGAGACTGATGGGGAGGATGTGCCATGAAAAATGCAGTGATTATCAAAAGTTACAAAGACGGCCTGGCCGTCTATCTGGACCGGGAGGCGGCATTTGACAGCCTTCTGGCGGATGTGAAGGAAAAATTCCGGGATTCTGCCGGATTCTTCGGGGATATGAAGGTTGCGGTTTCCTTTGAAGGCCGCAGCCTCACCCAGGAGGAGGAAAATCTTCTGGTGGATGCGATATGCGCCAACAGCTGCCTTCATGTGGTCTGTGTGGCCGGGAAGGATAAAGAAAAAGAAAAACAGCTGAAAGAATCCCGGGAAGCCTTCGAACGATATTTTCCGAAACCTCAGGGGGACGGGCAGTTTTACCGGGGGAACCTGACAAACGGCCAGATTCTTGAAACAGAAGGCAGTATTGTGATTCTGGGGGATGTGAGCGCAGGCAGCAGCGTGATTTCCACAAAGGATATCGTGGTGCTGGGCAGCCTTCAGGGGAGCGCTTACGCCGGTGGCGGCGGAAAGGGCCCACATTTTATAGCAGCGCTTGAAATGGCTCCGCAAAAATTAAAAATCGGAGATTTCAAATATAAGGCAAAAGAGAAAACCGGCTGGCATGCGAGGGCGGGACGGGGACAGGCCCGGATCGCCTTTGTGAAGGACGGCGAAATACAAATGCAGGCTATTACGAATGAATGACTGAACGATCTGCCTCGTTAGGCGGGCGTTTGGGGAACGAATATTTCATTATCGGAGGGCTTTTTGCATGAGTGAAGTAATTGTCGTTACCTCAGGAAAAGGCGGTGTGGGAAAAACAACCACCACCGCAAACGTCGGAACCGGTCTGGCCGCCGCCGGTAAAAAGGTGGTCTTAATCGATACGGACATCGGCCTGCGCAATCTGGATGTAGTCATGGGCCTGGAAAACCGTATTGTTTATAACCTGGTGGATGTGGTGGAAGGCAGCTGCCGGGTCAAACAGGCCATGATCCGTGATAAGCGCTATCCCGGCCTGTATCTGCTTCCTTCCGCTCAGACCAGGGATAAGACGGCGGTCAATGAAAGCCAGATGCGCAAGCTGGTGGAACATTTAAAAGAGCAGTTTGATTATGTCCTTTTAGACTGCCCGGCGGGCATCGAACAGGGTTTTAAGAATGCCATTGCAGGCGCGGACCGCGCCCTTGTGGTGACCACCCCGGAAGTTTCCGCCATCCGGGATGCGGACCGCATCATCGGTCTTCTGGAAGCCAACTCCATCGAACGGACGGATCTGGTTATCAACCGCATGCGTTACGATATGGTAAAACGGGGGGATATGATGACGGTGGACGATGTGGTGGACATCCTTTCCGTTCCTCTCATCGGCGTGGTTCCCGATGACGAAAATGTTGTCATCGCAACCAACCAGGGTGAGCCTCTTGTGGGCAACCACACCCAGGCCGGACGTGCCTACCGCGACATCTGCCTGAGGGTCATGGGACAGGAAATCCCCTACATGGATCTGGATCATTCCATTTCCTTCTGGACGAAAGTCACAGGAATATTCCATAAAAGTCAGGAGGGAAGAGCATGAGAATACCGAATTTTTTAAGACGTAAATCTTCCCGGGAGGTTGCCAAAGACCGGCTGAAAATCCTTTTGATCTCTGACAGGGTGAACTGTTCTCCTGAAGTTTTGGACCGGATCAAGCAGGATATCGCAAAAGTGATTTC
Organism: uncultured Lachnospiraceae bacterium; assembly: GCA_902476265.1. Lineage (GTDB taxonomy): Bacteria > Bacillota > Clostridia > Lachnospirales > Lachnospiraceae > Gallintestinimicrobium. Next base: position 46,441 of record CABSCP010000005.1, on the reverse strand, counting down.
CCGTTACATGAAAATCGACACACAGAATATGGAGATACAGATCAGCAAATCAGGCGCCCGCGGCCGTGGCGAAAAAACACCGGCCCTGTACGCAAATATACCGATCCTCGATCTGCATAAAATCAGCTAGAAAAAACAGGAGCATCTATGTTCAAAAAGTACAGACTGAAAAATTTCGACTTCATTCTGGTGCTTCTGGTGGTCACCTTAAACATCATTGGGATACTGGCCATCGGAAGCGCCAAGGAGAGCGTACAAAGCAAACAGATTTTCGGAATGGCCATAGGGTTATGCCTGATGCTTGTCATCGCCTTTATGGACTATTCCTTCCTTCTTAAATTCCAGTGGCTCGCCTATTTGTTTATTCTGGTGTCCCTGGTGCTGGTGGAGCTGTTCAGCGAAAAGACAAACGGGGCGGCCAGATGGCTGGATCTGGGGGCTTTTCGGTTCCAGCCGTCAGAAACTACAAAAATCTTGTTGATTTTATTCTATGCACAGTTTATTATGAAATATAGGGAGAAGCTGAATACTTTTCGCGTGCTGCTTTGTGCAATTGTACTGGTGATTCCTCCACTGGCCCTTGTATTAAAGCAGCCAGACCTTTCCACCACAATCCTCATCGCATTATTATTCTGCGTGATTTTGTTTGTGGGAGGGTTAAGCTGGAAGGTGATCGGCGGAGTTCTGGCAGTTGCAATACCTTCCGCACTTGTTTTTTTGTCCATAGTGATGCAGGAAGGGCAGACGTTGATTAAAGATTATCAGCGGGACCGTATCATGGCTTTTTTTAACCCGCAGGCCTATGCGGATGCGGAGGCCTATCAGCAGCTCAATTCGGTGATCGCCATCGGATCCGGGCAGCTTTGGGGAAAAGGCCTGAACAACAATGTAATCGCTTCGGTGAAGAACGGGAATTTTCTGCCGGAGCCGCAGACAGATTTTATTTTTGCAGTCATCGGAGAAGAGCTGGGTTTCATCGGCTCGGCTGCAGTCATACTCCTGTTGATCCTGATTGCCATGCGGTGTATCACCATTGCCAGATCGGCCAAGGATATCGCCGGCACAATCATCGCATGCAGTGTGGGGGCGCTGATCGGATTCCAGGGGTTTATGAACATCGCAGTTGCCACCATGCTGATGCCCAATACCGGCCTTCCGCTGCCTTTTGTCAGCTACGGGCTCACATCGCTTTTGAGTATGTATATGGGAATCGGATTTGTCCTAAACGTCAGACTGCAGCGAAAGAATTTGTATAATCTATGAGTAATAGGAGAGAAGGTACCATGAACATTGCGTTGATCGCACATGATGCGAAAAAGAAACTGATGCAGAATTTTTGTATCGCTTACAGAGGGATTTTAAGTAAGAACACCCTCTATGCCACCGGCACTACGGGGCGGCTGATTGAAGAAGTGACCAATCTGAATATTCACAAATATCTGGCGGGCCATCTGGGCGGTGAACAGCAGATCGGGGCCCAGATTGAACACAATCAGATCGATCTGGTCATTTTCCTGCGGGATCCACTCACATCCAAGTCACATGAGCCGGATGTCAACAATGTGGTACGGCTTTGTGACATGCACAACATTCCGCTGGCTACCAACCTGGCAACCGCGGAACTTTTGATCAAGTCCCTGGACAGAGGAGATTTAGAGTGGCGTGAAATGTACAAATAAATGGATTGCGCTGTTTTTGGCATCGGCGGTTCTGCTGAGCGCTTCCGGCTGCGGCGAAACGGATATTCCCTTTGCTTATGATCCGGATTATGACGTATCCAGCTTTCGGATTGTCAATGAGAACAGCTTTGTGGTGGCCGACGCTTTCGCCTCGGATCTCTGCGTGGTAAACGGCGACATCAATGTGGATGATGCCGTGGTCGATATGGCGGATGCCACTGCAGCGGGGCTGTTTGATGTGAACCATAACAGCGTTGTTTATGCGAAAAATATTCATGAAAGACTTGCGCCGGCCAGTCTGACGAAGCTGATGACTGCGGTGGTGGCCTTAAAATACGGAAACCCGGACGATATGATCACCGTCACGCAAAACGTTAACATCACGGAAAGCGGGGCAGTCTTATGCGGGCTCAAAGAGGGGGATCGGCTGACCTTAAACCAGGCGCTCCATGCCCTTTTAATCAAGTCCGCCAATGACGCTGCCGTGGCCATAGCCGAGCATATTGCCGGAAGCGAGGAAAAGTTTGCGGAAATGATGAACGAAGAGGCCAGGGCGATCGGCGCCACCAACAGCCACTTTGTCAATCCCCATGGTCTGACCGCTGACAATCATTATGTGACGGCATACGATATGTATCTCATTTTTAATGAGGCCCTCAAATACGAGCAGGTCAATGAGATCATTCGGATGACCTCCTATGAAACGGTTTTTGCGGACAAAAACGGGAACAACAAACAATTTTCCTTTACCAATACCAATCAGTACCTATCCGGCGCATCCAAAGCGCCCGAACAGGTCAGTGTTGTGGGCGGAAAGACCGGAACCACCAATGCCGCGGGCAACTGCCTGATACTGCTGGCAAAGGACACGGCAGGCAATCCCTATATCGCTGTCATCTTGCGTTCCAAGGAACGGGCGATCATGTATACGGAGATGACTGACCTGTTGGATGAAATACACTAATACAGTAAAAATAGAGGTTGTTTTTTTGGACGATATAAACTATAATAAACATATCTTATAGTGCGTAAGACATTATAATGAATTTACTTTAGGAGGGATTACAATGGTTCAATTAATCGTAGGCGAGAAGGGAAAAGGCAAAACTAAATACTTATTGGATAAAGTAAACACCGAAGTAAAACAGGTAAACGGCAGCATCGTATACCTTGACAAAAGCTCAAAGCACATGTACGAACTGAATAATAAGGTTCGCCTGATTTGTGTATCGGATTATATGGTTGACACAAGCGATGCATTTTTAGGCTTTGTCAGCGGCATTATTTCCCAGGATCACGACCTGGAACAGATGTATTTTGACAGCTTTTTAACCATCGCACACCTGGAAGGCAAGGATATCGCCCCGGTTGTGGAAAAACTCGAAAAAATGAGTGATACTTTCAAAGTGGATTTCGTTCTCAGCGTTTCCCAGAACGAGAGCGAGCTGGCAGAGGGCCTGAAGTCCAGCATCATTGTATCTCTTTGACGGATGAAGAAGCGCAGCCTGCTGCAGCTTTTAAGGAAAACAGAATATCGGTTTTCCAGCAAATGATTGAACACACGGCATCATAAGTGCCTTACGAAAAGCCCCGGGGAGGAAAACACCGGGGCTTGTTTTTGGAAAACGGACAAGCTTCACCCAGTGAGCGAATACAGTTACCGGAGGATCAGGATTTGGCAAGAGGACAGAATACCGGAAATATCAGGCAATACCGCAAACCCCTGAATATCAATCTGGGGGTGGTCATATTCAGCGCAATCTTTGCGTATATCATCATCTGTGTCTGCCTGTTTTTCTTCAAAACAAAACACATCCGCCCATATACGGTTATGGAAGGATCCCTTTCGGATGAAAATGTCTATACCGGCATAGCCCTGCGCACGGAAATGATCGTCAATAGTGACTATTCCGGATACATCAATTATTATGCCAGAGAAGGAGAGCGGGTTGGAAGCGGCCAGCTGGTTTGTACCGTGGATGAAAGCGGTCAGCTGAAGGAAATTTTAAATGAACAAAACGCGGATAATACGGCCCTTTCGGAAAGCGATCTGCGGGAGTTAAAGGCCACGATTTCCGGGTTTTGCAGCAACTTCTCCCCATCGGATTTTGACAGCGTTTACAATTTCAAATATGATCTGGAAGGAACGGTATTAAAGCTTGCCAATATCAATGTTCTGGAAAATCTTTCCGAGTTAAACAGCGCCGGAAGCAGCCAGCCTGTGAATCTTTGTTACTCGCCGGTATCCGGAATCATCACCTATGCGGTGGACGGATATGAAGGGAAAACCGCCGAAGATATTACGGAGGCGGATTTCAATCAGGAGGGTTATGAAAAGAAACAGCTGATCAGCAATGAGCTGGCGGCAGCCCGGGATCCTCTCTACCGCCTTTCCACGGAGGAAACCTGGTCCGTCGTCATTCCTGTGGACAGAGCCAAGGCCGTTGAGCTGGAAGAAGCGGAATATGTGAAGGTGAAATTTTTAAAGAACCAGTATCAGTCCTGGGGAGAAGTGACTATATTGGATAAGGGCGGCGACGGCGTATTCGCCCAGCTGACATTCACCAATTCCATGGTCACTTTTGTGACGGACCGGTTTCTGGAGGTGGAGCTGATCACGGAGACGGAGCGTGGGCTGAAGGTTCCCAACTCGGCTATCGCAACGAAAGAATTTTTCCTGGTTCCCAAAGCGTTTGTGACAAAGGGGGGCAACTCCGGGGAAAACGGTGTTCTTCGGGAAACAGCCGGAGAGGATGGCGGCATCACCACGGAATTTATTCCCACCCAGATTTACCATGAAACCGAAGAGGATTATTATCTGGATGATTCTTCCCTGCGGGTAGGGGATCATCTGATCATGCCGGATTCGGCCGAAGATTATACCATATCCAAAAGCGCCAGCCTCACCGGCGTATATAATATCAACAAAGGCTATGCGGACTTTAAAGAAATACAGATTCTAAAGCAGAATGACGAGTATGCCATTATCAAGTCCAACACGACATACGGGCTCAGCGCATTTGACCATATTGTTCTGGACGCTTCCTCCGTGGAGCCGGATGAACTGATCAACGAATAAAAAACAGAAAGGGAGATATCTTTATGATCCGGGAAAATCTGTTAAAGGTACAGCAAACCATTGACCGGGCGCTGGAAAAAGCCGGACGCCCTCCTCATTCAGCCGGCCTGATTGCGGTGAGTAAGACAAAGCCGGTATCCATGATCCGGGAAGCCTATGATGCCGGTATCCGGGATTTTGGAGAAAATAAAGTACAGGAGCTCTGTGATAAATATGACCAGCTGCCGGGAGATATCCGCTGGCATATGATCGGTCATCTGCAGCGCAATAAAGTGAAATATCTGATCGGCAAAACGGCGCTCATTCACAGTGTGGATTCTTTACGGCTGGCGGAGGAGATCAGCCGGGAAGCGGCAAAAAAACAGACGGATGTGGATATTTTAATCGAAGTCAACTGCGCCGGGGAAGAAAGCAAATTCGGCGTGAGCCCCGAGGAAACCTTTCCGCTGGTGAAAGAGATATCCGTACTTCCCTTTGTCCATATCAAGGGACTGATGACGATTGCGCCGTATACAGAAAGGCCGGATGAAAACAGAAAATATTTCCGCATGCTGGAACAATTATCTGTTGACATAAGACGGAAAAGCGTCGATAATGTATCTATGGATATTTTGTCCATGGGTATGACGAACGATTATGAGGCGGCCGTGGAGGAAGGATCCACTTATGTCAGAGTGGGTACGGGTATTTTCGGAGCGCGTACCATGGCTGATTCTGAATAAAGGAGAGTTTCAAAGAATGGGAGTTATGGACAAGTTTTTGAACTACATGAAATTAAACGATGAAGAAGATGATGGATACTATGACGATGACTACTATGATGACGATGAGGAACAGGTAGAGAAGAAATCCAAAATCAAGAGCATTTCAAAAGCGGACTCCTATGAGGAAGAGGACAGGACGAAGAAGGCGCCGCCTAAGGTGACCCCCATGCGTCAGGCCCCCCGCAAGCTGAATGCAGGCGGAATGGAGGTATGTGTGATCAAACCCACCAGCGTGGAAGATGCCAGGGAAATTACCGAAACCCTTCTGGCAAACCGTACCGTTGTTCTGAATATGGAAGGCCTTGATGTGGATATTGCGCAGCGGATCATCGACTTTACATCCGGTTCCTGCTATGCGATCAGCGGCAATCTGCAGAAGATTTCCCACTTTATCTTTATCATCACTCCTGCCAGCGTAGACATTTCCGGCGACTTCCAGGAGATTTTAAGCGGATCCCTGGATGTGAAAGAGGTTTGATACAGACGATAACAGAATAGGATCATCAGGCTTCCTGCCATAAGGCAGGAAGTTTTCATGTGGATCTCCGTGGCTGCCCCTTCGGCGGCCAGCAATGGAGATCGGATCAATTTCAGGAGGAACATATGGAAGAAAGAATGTCGGTTTCCTATCAGAAGAAACCCTGTTATGATATTATTTTTACAAATGGTTTTGAAGGCCTGAGCGCCTGGTTTGGGGAGGAAGATGCTTTCAGAGAACGGCGGATCTGTATCGTTACCGACAGCAATGTAGGCCCCTTGTATGCAGAGAAGGTTCAGCAGGCGATTGCGCCTTTTGTGAAGGCATGTGAGTTCTTTTCTTTTCCGGCGGGAGAAGAAAACAAAACGCTGGATACGGTAAAGACCCTGTATGCTTTTCTGATCGAACACAAATTTGACCGTAAGGATATGCTGGCTGCCCTGGGCGGCGGTGTTGTGGGCGATTTGACCGGATTTGCGGCTGCCACCTATCTGCGGGGCGTGGATTTCATCCAGATTCCCACCACGCTGCTGGCGCAGGTGGATTCCGGCATCGGCGGAAAAACCGGGGTGGATTTTGATGCTTATAAAAATATGGTGGGCGCTTTTCATATGCCGCAACTCGTGTATATGAACCTGGATACCCTGCAGACGCTGGATGCCCGTCAGTATTACAGCGGCTTTGCAGAAGTCATGAAACATGGACTGATTAAAGACAGTAAGTATTATGAATGGCTAATTTCCAATATGTATGAGATCTGTGACCGGGATCCGGAAACCTTATTGAAGATGGTGAAACGCAGTTGTGAGATCAAGCGCAGCGTGGTGGAAAAGGATCCTGAGGAGCGGGGAGAACGCGCCCTCTTAAACTTCGGCCACACCATCGGCCATGCCATAGAGAAAGCCAGCGGTTTTTCCCTGCTGCACGGGGAATGTGTGGCGTTAGGCTGTGTGGCGGCCGCCTACATTTCCTGGAAGAAAGAGCGCATTCCCATGGAGGAATATTATGAAATCCGGGATATGTTTGTGCCCTTCAATCTTCCCATCTCTACGGATAATCTGGATGCAGCCCAGATCGTGGAACTGACCAGATCCGATAAAAAAATGCAGGGCGGGCAGATTCGTTTTGTGCTGCTGGATAAGATCGGAAAAGCGGTGCTCGACGATACCGTGACGGAAGAGGAAATGACAGCGGCAATCGATGAATTAAATTTTAAGGAAGAGGATTGAGATGGATTTCAAGGCTAAAAAAATGTTCCTTTTGGATATCTGTATCGCCCTGGCAGGCGTTTTGCTGGATCAGTTCACCAAATATCTGGCGGTGCTTTATCTGAAAGACAGTCGTCCCATCCCCCTGATCGACGGCGTGCTGGAACTTCGATATCTGGAAAACCGAGGCGCAGCCTTCGGGGTGCTGCAGAATCAGAAAATATTCTTTGTGATCATGACCTGTCTGGTTATGGCTATTGTGCTTTATGTGCTCTGGAAAATGCCCGCCGCCGGGAAATACCGGCTTTTGCATGTGCTGGGTGCAGTGCTGATGGCGGGTGCATTAGGCAACTTCATTGACCGGCTGCGGCTGGATTATGTGGTGGACTTTGTGTACATCAGCCTGATTGACTTCCCGATTTTCAATGTGGCGGATATGTATGTTTCTTTTATCTGCGTGATCGGGCTGTTCCTCGTCTTTTTCGGGCATTATAAGGAAGAGGATTTCGCCTTTTTAAAGAAAAAATAAATTTGGATGGATTGCCATGGAACTTTTTCGTTTTCAGATCACAGAAGAACAGGATGAGGAAAGAATCGATAAGTGCATCGCTGCGCTTATCGATTCTTTGTCGCGTTCCTTTATCCAGAAAATGATAAAGGAAGGTAACGTGACGGTAAACGGAAAACCTGTGAAAGCCAATTACAAGGTAAAAACGGATGATGATATTGCCTTTTATCTGCCCCAGGCCCAGGAACCGGAAATTGAACCCCAGGACATCCCTTTGGATATCCTTTATGAGGATGAGGATGTGCTGGTGGTCAACAAGCCCAAGGGAATGGTGGTACATCCCGCGGCGGGGCACTACAGCGGCACGCTGGTCAATGCAGTGCTGTATCATTGCCGGGGAAGCCTTTCCGGCATCAACGGGGTGATGCGTCCCGGCATCGTCCATCGGATCGATAAGGATACTACCGGTTCCATCATCGTGTGCAAAAATGATGCCGCGCATCAGGCCATCGCCGTCCAGCTCAAAGACCACACCATAGTACGCCGCTACCGGGCCATCGTCCACGGCGTGATGAAAGAGGAGGAAGGAACCGTGGATGCCCCCATCGGCAGGGACCCTTCCGAAAGAAAAAAAATGGCCGTCAATCATAGAAACGGAAAAGACGCTGTGACGCATTACCGCGTGCTGCAGCGTTTTTCGTCATACACTTATATCGAATGCCGGCTGGAAACCGGCCGGACCCATCAGATCCGTGTCCATATGGCTTCTGTGGGACATCCTCTTTTGGGGGACAGCGTCTATGGCCCCCGTAAATGTCCTTTTCCAAATCTGGAGGGACAGACTCTTCATGCCATGATTCTTGGCTTTTCCCATCCCAAAACAGGAGAGTATGTTGAAACCTGCGCGCCGCTTCCGGCCTATTTTGAGAAGTTACTGCATATTTTATAAATAGAGAATGAATATTATAAAAAAAATATAAACAAAAATTCGCGAACAGGTTGCAAAAATTGACAAAATATGATAGATTTATACCAGTGCTTTAATGTGAAAAAAATTTACCACAGCAAAGCAATACAACAGCAAGGAGCGACTGTTATAATGACCGATGCGCACAAGGAAATTCTGGATAAGCTTCTGGATTCATATTCCGTTTATTTTGATGTGGAAAGGATAGAAGAAGGACATCCGTATTCCCTGGCAGCAACCGGTTATTTTTTTTCCCGCAGTGAGAAATATGTGCTGGTAAAATCCGCTCAGCTCTGGGCCGCGGAGAGTTATGAATATCTCTACATTTTTGATGTACCCGTTCTGGATGCGGACACCTATCAGCGCTGCAGGCAGTTTGCCCTTGAAGAGGGAATGAAACGGATCAGCCCTCATAAAGAACACATGTATTCCTTCATCACCGCGTTGTTTCTTTGTGACGAAGCGACGGAGGAAGCCAAAAAGATTTTAAAAAGGACCTACATTCATAAAAGCTTTAAATTTTCGCTGCATGGCTGGATGGAGTTCCACACGGATGCAATAGTGCCAGGGGAGAGAAAAGTGTATTCCAACTGGGACGGCCAGTCCACAGCGAAATTTATAAGAAAATACATATTTAAAAATCACAAAAACAAAAGGAGTGTTGTACAATGAATGCAGTAGTAATTCTGCTTGTTGGCGTTGCCGTACTGGTTTGTGGCTACATCTTTTACGGCTCCTGGCTGGCAAAACAATGGGGGGTTGACCCTAACAAGACAACTCCCGCCCACACGGAAGAAGACGGCATTGACTATGTTCCTGCCAAGGCTCCGGTTCTGTTTGGACATCATTTCTCATCCATCGCAGGCGCAGGCCCCATCAACGGCCCTATTCAGGCGGCTGTTTTCGGCTGGGTTCCCGTATTATTGTGGATCCTGATCGGCGGCATTTTCTTTGGCGCTGTCCATGACTTCGGCGCGCTGTTCGCTTCTATCCGTAACAAAGGTCAGTCTATCGGCGAAGTAATTTATACCAGTATCGGTTCCAGAGCCAAGAAGCTTTTCCTGATCTTTTCTTATCTGACCCTGATTCTGGTAGTCGCTGCTTTTGCCTCCATCGTTGCCAATACTTTCTGCGCAAGCTATGTGGATGGTGTTGTAGATGTTGCAAAATCTTCCGCAAATGCGACAACAGCGATGATTTCCATCCTGTTCATTCTGGTAGCTATCGTATTCGGCTTCTGTGTATACCGCCGAAATGCGCCCTTATGGCTATCTACGATCATCGGTGTAGCGGTTATCGTTCTTTGTATGGTAATCGGAATGAACTGGCACCCTGGCTTCATTTACCATACTTCCAACTTCTGGATGATCGTAATCGGTATTTATATCCTGATCGCATCCGTAACCCCTGTATGGATCCTGCTTCAGCCTCGTGACTATTTGAGCTCTTTCCTGCTTTACTTCATGATGGCTCTGGCTGTTATCGGTATCATCGGCGCGCATCCTACTCTGGATATCCCTGCTTTCACAGGCTTTACAGATACGATCGCTCCTACAGGAAGTTCTCTTGGTTCTCTGTTCCCGGCACTGTTTGTCACCATCGCCTGCGGCGCAATTTCCGGTTTCCACTCCCTGGTAGGTTCCGGTACCACCGCAAAACAGCTGGACAGAGAAGGGGATGCAAAACCCATCGCTTACGGCGGTATGCTGGTAGAATGTGCGCTGGCGATCATTTCCCTGTGCGCGGTTGGCTTCATCTGGAATTCCTATTCTTCCGGCGAAACAGTAGCTCCTACAGCAGTATTTGCTACCGGTATCGCAAAGATGGTACAGATGATCCCCGGCCTTGGCGGAGAAACCATCTACAACGTATGTTATGCCATGCTGATCCTGGCGGTTTCCGCATTCTGCCTGACCTCTCTGGATACGGCAACCCGTCTGGCGCGTTACATGTTCCAGGAATTCTGGCTGGAATCCGGTCAGACCTATAAGGAAGCAAAGGGCTATAAAGCTGTCCTTGCAAATCCTTATGTATCCACTGTTATCACGGTTGCTCTGGGCGTTGGTTTAGGAATTGCAGGCTATGCGAAGATCTGGGCACTGTTTGGCGCGGCAAACCAGCTGCTCGCAGCGCTGGCTCTTCTTGCAGTGGCAGCTTGGCTGGGCAAAGAAGGAAAGAACAACAAGATGTTCCTGCTTCCGATGGCGTTTATGCTCATCGTAACACTGACATCCCTGGTATTCACCTTCAAGTCCAACATCACAGCATTTGCCGGCGGCAGCGGCGACGTATTCTCTGTTGTCAGAGCAGTTCTGTGCCTGCTGTTGTTTGTGCTTGCAATTGTCCTTGCCGTAGAAGGCGTACAGACGATTTCCAAGTACAACAAGAAGAACGCAAAGGCCTGAATTTAAAATCGGCTTTCCGTTTTGCGGAATGTAGTTTCAAAGGAAAAGACGGGTTGTCGGACAAAGCGCCGGCAGCTCGTCTTTTCGCAAATTTTTTCTGAATTTTCTTGACAAAACAGAAAACGGATGCTAAGATTTATGAGTATGCCGCATAACGAGGTAAAAGTACGCCTATATGGCGTCACCGCAGTTAGCGAGTAACGTTAATTTATTTAACGCTTTGATAGGAGGTGTCCTAAATGTACGCAATTATTGCAACAGGTGGCAAACAGTACAAAGTAGCTGAAGGTGATGTGTTAAAAGTTGAAAAGCTTGGCGCAGCTGCAGGCGAAACTGTTACATTCGACCAGGTAATCGCAGTGAGCGATAACGGCCTGAAAGTCGGCGCTGATGTCGCAGGCGCAACTGTTACAGCAACAGTCGTTGGCGAAGGCAAAGGCAAAAAGGTGATCGTTTACAAGTATAAGAGAAAAACCGGTTACCACAAAAAGAATGGTCATAGGCAAGCATACACTCAGGTTAAGATTGAGAAGATCAATGGCTAATCGTAAGATTGCCTTCCGGTATGTTGTATGACTACAGTATTATTAAAAAAGGCCAAAGATGGATATAAGGGATTTACCTGCACGGGTCATGCCGGTTATGCGCAAAGCGGATCGGATATCATCTGCGCGGCGGTATCTGTTCTGGTGATCAACACCATCAACGCGATGGAACAATTTGCCGATGAGCAAATGGATGTGGTTACCGGGGAACAGGACGGAGTGATTGACGTCTCTTTCGTCAATCCTGTCAATGAGAAGACAAAACTCCTCATGGATACCATGGTACTTGGTCTGAAAAGTATTGAAGAACAGTACGGTAAAAAGTACTTGAGACTGAAATTCGAGGAGGTGTAACAAATGTTGAATATGAACCTTCAGTTTTTTGCTCATAAGAAGGGTGTCGGCTCTACCAAGAACGGCAGAGATTCCGAATCCAAGAGACTTGGAGCAAAAAGAGCGGACGGGCAGTTTGTAAAAGCGGGCAATATCCTTTACAGACAGCGTGGAACAAAGATTCATCCTGGCATTAACGTAGGCATCGGCGGCGATGATACATTATTCGCAAAGGTTGACGGTGTACTGAGATTCGAAAGAAAAGGAAGAGATAAGAAACAGGCTTCCGTATATCCGGTAGAACAGTAATGTGAAAGCCCCAAACAGAAATGTCTGGGGCTTTTTGATACGGACAGAACCGCAGCTGGAAATGAAAATTTCCTGCTGCGGAAGGCTGCCTGCATCAAAAGGCCCTTTTTTGAGACAATAGAGGATAGGATTCTATGGCTATGGGCTGTTGTCACCCGGTAATTTTTTTTAAGGAAACAGGAGATTTCAAGAATGTTTGCAGACAGAGCAAAAATATATGTGAGAAGCGGCAAGGGCGGCGACGGCCATGTGTCCTTCCGGCGTGAGAAATTTGTGCCCGCGGGCGGCCCTGACGGCGGGGATGGCGGGAAAGGCGGCGACGTCATTTTTGTGGTGGATGAAGGGCTGAATACCCTCACCGATTTTCGTCATATCGGCAAGTATAAAGCCGGAGACGGGCAGGAAGGCGGTAAGAAGAACTGCCGCGGCAAAGATGGCGATGATATTATCATCAAAGTGCCGGAAGGTACGGTAATCAAGGAATTTAATTCCGGCAAAGTCATTACGGATATGTCCGGCGACAATAAAAGGGTGGTGCTTTTAAAGGGAGGCAGAGGCGGCAACGGAAACCAGCACTATGCCACCAGCACCATGCAGGCGCCTAAATATGCCCAGCCCGGCCAGCCGGCCCAGGAGCTGGAGCTGCAGCTGGAACTCAAAGTGATTGCGGATGTGGGCCTTGTGGGCTTTCCGAATGTGGGAAAATCCACCTTTTTGTCCCGCATTTCCAATGCCCGTCCCAAGATTGCCAATTATCATTTTACAACCTTAAACCCTCATCTGGGCGTGGTGGATCTGGATGATGCCAAAGGGTTTGTGGTGGCGGATATCCCGGGACTGATCGAAGGGGCGTCGGAAGGCGTCGGACTGGGACATGAATTTCTGCGTCATATCGAACGCACCAAGGTCATCATTCATATTGTGGATGCCGCAGGTACGGAAGGGCGCGATCCCATATCGGATATCTATGCGATCAACAAAGAGCTGGAAAGCTACAGCGCCGGACTGGCGGATAAACCTCAGGTGATCGCTGCCAATAAAATCGATGCGATTTACGATCAGGAGGACTCTCCTGTGGAAAAGATAAAAGCGGAATTTGAGCCAAAGGGCGTAAAAGTATTTCCGATTTCCGCAGTGAGCGGCCAGGGCGTGAGAGAACTTCTCTATTATGTCCGCCAGATGCTGGACGGCCTGGATGAAAAGCCTACGGTCTTCGAACAGGAATATTTCCCGGAAATGGCTCTGGCAATGTCGGATGAGCCCTACACCGTAACTTATGACGAAGAAGAAGACGAATATGTGATAGAAGGCCCCCGTATTGAGAAAATGCTGGGCTATACGAATCTGGAATCCGAAAAGGGATTTGCTTTCTTCCAGAACTTTCTGAAAGATTCCGGCATTCTGAAAAAGCTGGAAGAACTGGGCATAGAAGAAGGGGATACCGTACGCATGTACGGGCTTTCCTTCGATTACTATAAATAACAAACGGGGGGATCCCCAACCTATCATACAGGGAGATAAGAGATTATGACAAATTTGACCAGTAAGCAGAGAGCCTATTTGATGAAGCTCGCCAGCAGTTTGGACCCCATTTTCCAGATCGGGAAATCCAGCCTGACGCCTGAGGGGACAACTGCCATCAGTGAAGCCTTCAACACCAGGGAAATCATCAAAATTTCCGTGTTAAAAAACTGCTTTGACGACCCCAGAGAAATTGCACAGATGGTGGCGGAACGGACAAAATCCACCGTGGTTCAGGTGATCGGCAAGAAAATCGTTCTTTATAAGGAAAACAAGGATCATAAAAAAATAGAACTTCCTCTTTGACAGGAGTTAAGGAGTGGCACATGAGGAAAATCGGTATTTTGGGCGGCACCTTCAATCCCATCCACAACGGGCATCTGCTTCTGGCAGAAACGGCCAGGGAAATGTATGCGCTGGATGAAGTTCTGTTGATTCCAAGCGGCTGTTCTTACATGAAAGACCCGGGGGAGATTCTGCCCGGGGACGTAAGGCTTTCCATGGTAAAGCTGGCCGCACAGGAAAATCCCTGTTTCCGGGAGTCGGATATCGAAGTGGTGCGCAGCGGCAATTCCTATACTTACGAAACGCTGGCGCTGTTAAAAAAGCGCCTGCCGGATGCGGTTTTTTATAATATCGTAGGCGCGGACACCCTTTTTCATATGGAGAGCTGGAAAAATCCGGCGGATATTTTCCGGGCTTCCGTCACCATAGCCGCTGTCAGGGACGGCTGGGAGGATGATGAGCTGCGCAGGCAGGCAGACCTGCTTTCCCAAAAATACAGTGCCGATATCCGCATGATGCCGTCGCTTCATATTGAAATTTCCGCCACTGATATCCGGGAGAAATGCAGAAGAGGGCAGTCCATCCGGTATATGGTTCCGGAAGCAGTGAGGCTGTTTCTGGAAGAAAATGGCTATTACCGCTGAAAGGAGTTTCTCATGAAGGAATCAGATATCCGAAAGATCCGGCAGTCCATGGAAAAAAAGCTGGATGCCAAACGATACGAACATACGCTGGGAGTTGCTTATACCGCCGCTGCGCTGGCGATGCGCCACGGAGCCGATGTGAACAATGCCCTGCTGGCCGGTATGCTGCATGACTGCGCAAAATGTCTCAGCAATGAGAAGCGCATCAGCATCTGTGAAAAATATAATATTGCCATCAGTGAAGCAGAGCAGAAGAATCCCTATTTGCTGCATGCGAAGGTAGGAAGTTTCCTGGCCATGAAAAAATACGGGGTTTCGGACAAGGATGTGATCAATGCTATTTTAAACCACACCACCGGACGGCCCGGAATGTCCGTGCTTGAAAAAATAGTCTGGCTGGCCGATTATATCGAGCCCAACAGAAAACAGGCTCCAAATCTGGCGCAGATCCGTAATGCCGCCTTTGAGAATCTGGATAAAGCCCTTTTGATGGCGTTGGAGGATACTCTGGACTATCTGCATGCGGGCAACATGGAAATAGATAATATGACCCAGAAAACCTATGATTTCTATAAAAACGGAGGAAAAGTATGACACAGGCAGCTGAAATGACAAAAATTGCAATCCACGCTCTGGAAGAGAAGAAGGCGGAAGATATTGCGGTTATAGATATCAGTGAAGTTTCTGTTCTCGCAGATTATTTCATCATTGCAAACGGAAGCAATATCAACCAGGTGCAGGCGCTGATCGATAATGTGGAAGAAATGCTGGCGAGAGCAGGACATCATCCCAAAAATGTGGAAGGCTATCAGACCGGCAACTGGATTCTGATGGATTACGGCGATGTAATCATTCATGTATTTGACCGGCAGAACCGTCTTTTCTATGATCTGGAAAGGATCTGGCGCGACGGCAAGAAAGTGGAACTCTCTGCTTTTTCAGAGAACTGATTTTCGTTTCTTTTTGGCTATCACTAATAGGAAACGCGTTTTTCGTGAATAAGAAACACATAAAAAAGCCATGGCTTTGGGAATTTCCGAAAGGCCATGGCTTTTCATTATCTTGTTATAAGATCCGTATGCTGCCCTCAGTGGAAAACACGGAATACGCCGAACACCCGTCCGACGATCTGACAGTCATCCACAATGATCGGTTCCATCGTGTCATTCTCCGGCTGGAGACGCACATGGCCGTTCTCCCGGTAAAAAGTCTTCACCGTAGCGGAATCATCAATCATGGCAACCACCATCTGTCCGTTATGAGCCTCCTTGCAGCTCTGTACAAAAATCTGGTCACCGTCCAGAATCCCGGCATTCACCATGGACTCCCCACAGACTTTCAAAATAAAACAGGGTTCTCCTTTGGGAACCACCTCTTCGGGAACCGGAAAATAACTTTCCACATTCTCCTCCGCAAGGATCGGCTGTCCCGCAGCCACTCTGCCGATTACAGGAAGGCTGGTCATCTCTGTGCGGACCATCTGGAAACATTCGTCACAGATCTCAATCGCCCGGGGTTTGGTGGGATCCCTTCTGATAAATCCGTTCTTCTCCAGCGTCTCAAGATGAGAATGGACGGAAGAAGTGGACTTCAAATGCACTGCTTCACAGATCTCACGGACTGCCGGAGGGTATCCCCTTTTCAGTATTTCATCCTTGATATAATCCAGAATCTCCTGCTGTTTGGCAGTAATCTTCCCTTGTGCCATATATTTAAAACCCCTTTCTGTGTTCTTAGAAACTTTTTCTAAACATAACGCGTCTATATTTAAAAATATTATAGCATAGCAAAAAGCAAAAAGCAAACGTATATTCCGAAATAATGTTCGACTTTTTGGTAATATATGCTTGACACGCGAAAGTATGTTCGGTATAATCAAATTATAAAGAACACATGTTCACAACACATGTTCGGCAGGAGGACATGGACTTATGAAAGAGGAAAGACGTATTTATCTGAACCGTATCAGGAGAAAGCGCCAGCTCAGGCGCCGCATGATAATCGCAGGTATCATTTTGTGCCTTTTAATGATCTTCGGCGTTCCCGGCACTGTTTTTTTATCCAGAGCTTCGGCAGAAGAACCTGCTGTTTCTTATAAATATTACACCAGTATTCTGGTATATCCCGGCGATACCTTAAATTCCATCGCGGGCACATATGCGGATTCTCACTATAAGTCACTGGATGCTTATATTGAGGAAGTGCGTATGACAAATCACCTTCCGGATGACGACATTCGCGCAGGAGAGTATCTTGTAGTACCTTACTACAGCAGCGATTACAGATAAATGATGTGAGAAATAGTAAGCCAAAGAAATTCTTAGGAAATCTTTAGAATTTCTTTGGCTTTTTCCATCGGCCTTTTAAAGCTTTTTTGCGTATCCTGACAAAGTAACAGAACATTGCTTTTCTTTGGAATAGCATGTTATACTATTCTAAAAAGGAATGTTCAGGGAAGGATGATTCATTATGGATAAAAATCATATTTTAATCGTGGAAGACGATTCCGATATCAGAGAAGGTGTCGAGATTTACTTAAAGAACCAGGGCTATGAAGTATTTCAGGCCAAAGACGGCGTAGAAGGCCTTGAAGTGATCGCCAGAGAGGAAATTGACCTGGCCATCGTCGATATCATGATGCCCCGGATGGACGGCATTACGATGATGATGAAGGTGCGGGAAAAAGGCCATGATTTCCCGGTTATCATGCTTTCTGCAAAGTCAGAAGAGGTGGATAAAATTATGGGACTGAATATGGGGGCGGATGATTACATCACCAAACCTTTTACGCCTCTGGAACTTCTCGCCCGGGTAAACTCCCATCTGCGGCGCTATAACCGCTATAAGGAGGCCATTTCCCAGACAGAACCCGTGAAGGATACCTATCATGTGATCGGCGGCATTGAGCTGAATGAAGAAACGGTGGAGGTTTTCGTGGACGGTTCCCCGGTCAAGCTGACACCCATTGAATTCAAAATTCTGCTGCTTCTGATGAAGAACCCGGGCAGGGTATTTTCAGCAGATGAAATCTATGAGAGGATATGGAATGAGAAGGCAATCAATACGGATACTATCATGGTTCATATCCGGAAAATCCGCGAGAAAATTGAAATTGATCCAAAGAATCCAAAATATTTAAAGGTGGTATGGGGCGTTGGATACAAAATGGAAAGACAATAAAAAGAGAAGCATAGGGATTGCTTTCTCAGCGGTTTTGATACTGACAGCCATTTTCATGTCCTTTTTTCCTTTTTTCGAAAAAAGGGCGGACAGTGAGTTTGAGAATCCGCTGACCGGAAATTCCTTCATCAATATGTTATATCAGAGTAATTTCATTCAATATAAGTATTTGAAGGAAAAAGCGGATCAAAAAACTTACTCCTATGCCGATCTGTATGTGGAAGATGAATATCTGAGCACCTATGATGAGAGCATCGATAATGTGGATATGACACGGGATGTTCCGCTGGATGCAATTCAGGGAAGCAGCGCGTTGGAAGAACAGGTCCATGAGTTCAAGGAAAACTCCCTGCGGGAGCTCAATCAGATGCGCAGCAGCTCTTCGGAACTCACTCAGCTGCTGGATTATTATGCGGTCGATAAAAAGACAGGGGCCAGCATTGGCAACAGCAGTACCGGGGCGCTGAAAGAAATTGTGGACGGGAAAACGCCGGAAGATAATCCTTATGTCTATTATGTCTATATGAGTTATGACAGCGCGGGCAATGTGGAAAACTGCGGTGTCAGCGCTTCCGGGAATGTGGGCGAATTTTTAAAGAAAGTGGAATCCCTGGGACGGGAGCAGTATTTCGATAACTACTATGGCGATGACGGAAGCTGTTTTGTGGGATTTTATAATATGGAAAGAGAGGAATGGTACCGTTACAGGCTCTCCATACGCCGTCCCTCTGATATGAAAATTATCTATGCGATGACAAGCCAGCAATATCAGACTTTGTTAAACGGAAAGGAAGACTTATACAACACCTACTATTTCATGCCTGAATACGCTCTTGTCAGCCAGAACAGTTATTATCGGGCGGGCGTCCCCCGGGTGGTGGCCGGATTTTTCACTGCCGCCATGCTCCTCGGCGCATTCTGCGTTTTCTTTTTTAACCGGAAGCAAAAGGATGCCTATATTTATCAAACCCTGAAGCTGTGCCGGCTCCCTCTTGAAGTGGATGCCTTTCTGGTGATCCTGGGCATCGCTTTTGCCGAAAAACTGGTGGATTTGATCTGCGCTTACCAAAAGGGGGGATTTCTTCCGAACCTGACAAAACATATCCTGGCCCCTGTTCATCTGGAATGGGTTGGTTTTGTTATCGTTTGCGTGATCTTTTTCCTGTATTTTTTACTGGCCTTTACACTGGGCAGCAATATTCCCGGGCTTTTCAGCGGGAAAGAATTTTATAAGAAGAACACGCTTATATATCGTTATTGGGATAAAATCATAACTCTGGCAAAAAGTTTTTATCAGGAACTGGTGGATTTCGACATCGGGTCTGATGCGAAAAAGATTATCCGGCGGCTGGTGATTGTCAACTTCCTCATTTTATGGGTCATCACCTTGTTTTGGGTGTGGGGTTTTATTCCTCTGCTCGCCTATTCGCTGCTCATCTATTTCCTGATGAAAAAGTATGTGAAGGATGTGCAGAATAAATACCAGAATCTTCTCTGGGCTACCAGCTCCATTGCAAAGGGGGATTTTGACATTGCCCTTTCCGAAGATTTCGGCGTGTTTGAAAGCTATAAAAATGAGCTGCGGCAGATTCAGACGGATTTTAAAAAAGCGGTGAGTGAAGAAGTAAAAAGCCAGCGGATGAAATCTGAGCTGATCACCAACGTTTCCCATGATTTAAAGACGCCTTTGACCGCGATTATCACCTATATTAATTTGCTGAAAGAACCGGGGATTACGGATGAACAGCGGCAGGAATATATTGCCACCCTGGACAAAAAAGCGGTGCGGTTAAAGGTGCTGATCGAAGATCTGTTCGAAGTGAGCAAGGCTACCACAAACAATATTACCTTAAACTACGACAAGGTGGATATCTGCAATCTGCTGCGGCAATGTTATCTGGAATATGAGGACCGGATGGAAGAAAACCAGCTCCAGTTTAAGTTTTTAGTGCCGGAGGAAAAGATCGTGCTCACTCTGGATCCTCAGAAAACCTTCCGCATATTTGAAAATCTCTACACCAACATTATCAAATATGCACTTCCGGCCACCCGGGTTTATGTCATTGTGCGGGAAAAGGAAGGGGAGGTGGAAATAGAAGTGAAAAATATCTCCCGGACTGAACTTCAGATTTCGCCGGAAGAACTGACCGAACGTTTTGTGAGAGGCGACGGTGCCCGCAATACGGAGGGCAGCGGTCTGGGACTCGCCATTGCAAGAAGCTTTACGGAAATACAGCATGGTTCCATGCAGATATCTGTGGACGGAGATCTGTTTAAGGTTCTGCTGATTTTCCGGAAATGGGATACGCCTTTGGGACCGCCCGGAAATGATGTGACAGACCATGCGGGAGAAGGCGGCAGCGCAACGCGCATGACGCAAAATTCTCCTGTACAGACGGCATTCCAGAACGACAGCAGTAGTATGGAGCCGCAGCAGCCCTTCTATCATCCCAGCAGATGGCGGACAGAGAAAAATTTGAGAAAGAACAGACGTCGGGAACCGTAATTACGGTTCCCGCAGTTTTACCGTTTTCGCTGCACGGCGCTTATTTTCATCCTTCATGGCAGCGTAGTGTTTCCTGGTGGTATTGACATCCTTATGTCCCAGCACATCGGCGACCAGATAGATGTCCCCGGTTTCCTGATAGAGCGTGGTGCCGTAAGTGCTGCGAAGTTTATGGGGTGTTATTTTCTTTGTGGTGGTGACCAGAGAGGCATATTTTTTAACAAGGTTTTCAACACTGCGGACTGCCATACGGCGGTTCTGCATGGAGAGAAAGAAAGCATTTTCATGTCCGGACAGAGGGATGACATGCTTTCTTTCTTCCAGATAAGCCAAAAGGGAGTCTTCCACCTCACGGCCAAAATAGACCACGTCCTCATAGCCGCCCTTACGGCGCACTTTAACGGCCATGTTGTTAAAATCCACATCATCCAGATCCAGTCCCACACATTCGGAAACACGGATGCCCGTGCCCAGAAGCAGCGTGAGAAGGGCCAGATCCCGCACTTTTGTCTTTTCATGGAATTTCAGCTGGCTCTTGGTCATTTTGGAGCCGTCTTCCACCTGATCCAAAAGGACGGCCACCTCGTTGGGATCCAGACGGACGATTTCTTTCTCATGAAGCTTTGGCATAGGAACCAGCGCCGCGGGATTTGTGGAAATCTGCTCATCCCGGAAGAAATAGTTGTAAAAAGTGCGCAGTGATGCCAGTTTACGGCGTTTTCCCCGCTCATCATTGGTATATTCCACCCCATCCTTCACATAATAGGAAAGATATTCCAGATATTCTTCTATATCGGATTTTGCAATCTGATCCAGAATGGACAACGGATATTCCGTGATTTCCATTTTGCCGCAGACGCTGTTGTTCTGGTGCAGAAATTCAAAAAACACACCCAGATCATAGGCATAGGCAATCCGGGTCCTGGAAGCGGTGGTCTGTTCGATCCCCCGAAAGAACTGGCGGCAGAAGCCGGGCAGACTTTCCTGCAGCTCCCGCAGCTTGATCACGTTTTGTTTGTTGAGTTCATCATGGTAATTTCTGCTGTTTTTCATAATTCTCCCGCATCCCATCCCTTCAGATTTCCGGTCCGGATCGCTGTAAACATCCGTTCCTTCACACCGGGGTTTTCGAGGTTGAGCTGCCGGAGCAGCTGCTTTGTATATTCCCGTTTGGTGTAGCCGTCGGCAGGGCAGGGGCTTTTGACTACCGGAACATTATTTTTATGGATAAAACCGATCACATCGGCTTCGTTCATGTAAAGCATGGGCCGGATCACCGTCAGATCCATGCGGTCCAAATAGGTCACCGGCGCAAAAGTATGGAATCTGCCTTCAAAAATGAGAGACATGAGCATGGTCTCCACCACATCATCCTTATGGTGGGCATAGGCTACCTTGTTGCAGCCGGCAGCTTTGATGGCATCGTTGAGCGCCCCTTTCCGCATTTTCGCACAGAGCGCGCAGGGATTGGTCTCTTTGCGCTGATGAAAAACGATATCCGCAATCTGGGTGTCCACGATGGTATAAGACACCTCCAGTTCTTCACAAAGCGCTTTTATTTTGCTCAGATCAAGATTTCCGAAACCCAGATCCACCGTCACTGCATGAATGGAAAAGGGATGAGGATAGAAGCGTTGCAGCCCATGTAAGGCATAGAGCATGGTCAGGGAATCCTTACCGCCGGAAATCCCCACCGCAATTTTATCGTTATCATCGATCATATGATAGTCGTCCACAGCCCGGCGGACGTAGCTTAATACCTGCTGTAATTTCATAAAAACTCCTTTCATAAAGAGGGTTTGCCCTAATACGGAAAGCAGCCGTTTGTCTTTCTGCTTGAACCGCTATCACAAGTATACTATTTTTCTAAAAATTTTTCATTAAAAATATCATTCTTTCCGGACACATGTTATAATAAGAAAGAACGCATTATATTCAGGAGGCACTGCAGCATGAAATTCCGTTGGGATAAAAAATATTTATATTGGGGCGTAACGGCCCTTTTGGTTATCATAGGGGGCATTGGCTTTTATTATCTGATTTTCCATAATAACAGTTTAAAAAGTAATCTGACCCATTTGCTCTCCATCGCCATGCCGATCGTAGACGGCTTTATTGTGGCTTATCTGTTGTCCCCTGTAGTGAATTTTCTGGAGCAGAAGCTGCTGTTTCCCTGTATCCACCGGTTGCTGGAAAAAAAACCTTCCCTGAAAGCGAAAGAGCAGAAGTTGATGAAGTATTGCCGGGGCATAGCCATTCTTTTCACACTTATCTTTGTCATATTTCTCGTTGTGGGATTTTTCCAGGTGGTCATTCCCCAGATTGCTGCCAGCATCCAAAGCATTGCGCAGCAATTTCCCATATATGTCAATAACCTTACGGACTGGGTGACAAAGCTGCTGGCGGATAATCCGGAAATTGAAAAGACCGCCGGTGAACTGATCAGCACTTATTCCAAAGATCTGGAAAGCTGGTTGAATAAAACAATGCTTCCCCAGATGAACACCATTTTAAAAACCGTTTCGCTCAGCATGATCAGCCTGGCAAAAGCCCTTTGGAACCTGGTGATCGGCCTGATCATTTCCATCTATCTGCTGGCCAGCAAGGAACGGCTCCTGGGCCAGGCCAAGAAAATGACCTACGCATTTATGGATACCCGAAATGCCAATCTTTTTATTGAAGATGCGCGACTGATCGACCGGACTTTCGGCGGCTTTATCAGTGGGAAAATATTGGATTCCGTCATTATCGGTATTCTTTGTTTTATTTGTGTCAGCTTTATGAAACTGCCTTATCCGATGCTCATCAGCGTTATCATCGGCGTGACGAATGTCATTCCCTTTTTTGGCCCTTTCATCGGTGCGATTCCCTGTGGCCTGTTAATATTGATGGTCAATCCGCTGCAATGCCTGTATTTCATTATTTTTATCTGGATCCTGCAACAGTTTGACGGCAATTTCCTGGGGCCTAAAATCCTGGGCAATTCCACAGGTCTGAGCGGCTTCTGGGTGATTTTTTCCATCACCATTTTCAGTGGTCTCATGGGCGTACCGGGCATGATTCTGGGCGTGCCGATTTTTGCGGTCCTGTATGCGCTGCTCAAACGGAAAATTAACCGGAACCTGATAAAGAAGGGAATGCCTACCGAGACGGAAGAGTACCGTGAACTGGAAAAGGTGGATTTAAAAACCGGAGAATTCCGCCCCAAAAATAATGACGGAGCAGCGCTGAAAAAAGACGCTCCAAAGAAAAAATGGAGTTGGAAGTTTAAAGAAAACGAGAGGGATAATTCCCAGGATGAAACGAAAAATATTTAATCAGGAGAGTAACTGTAAATTATGAAATTTGTGATTCAGCGGGTGACGCAGGCCAGCGTCACCATTGACCATCAGGTTTATTCTGAAATTGAAAAAGGTTTTCTGGTTCTGATCGGTGTCTGTGACGCGGACACCACAGACACAGCCGATAAAATGATCCGGAAACTGATCGGCCTCCGGATTTTTGAAGATTCGCAGGGAAAAACAAATCTTGCGTTAAAAGATGTGGACGGCCAGCTGCTTTTGGTATCCCAGTTCACCCTGTATGCCGACTGCAGAAAAGGAAACAGACCGTCATTTGTGAAAGCGGGTTCTCCGCAGCATGCGCAGGATATCTATTCTTATATTGTAAAAGCCTGTGAAAAAGAGATCGGCCGGGTATCCACCGGAGTATTTGGCGCTGACATGAAAGTATCCCTCGTCAATGACGGGCCTTTCACTGTGGTGCTGGATTCCGAGGAATTATCGTAAGAAAATACATAATTTGATCTATAAAATTACCGGGAATTCACGGGATGGGCGGTAACTATTCGTTAAACTTGACTTTTGCGCATAGTTACAAAGCGCTATCTCACAGTCAAAACGGGCATGTTTTCAGGACATGCCCGTTTTGACCAACCGCTGCATTTGACGGAAATATTCTTCTTCCTCCAGTTCTCCCGTCACATACTTCTGAAACAGTTCCCCCTGTCCTGCGATGAACGCCATTGCGTTTTTGCGCATGGGCCGGGGCAGCAATTTTACTTTTTTCAGATATTCCCGCATTTCATCAAAGCCCGTGACCTGTAACTTCTCTTCCCATATCAGGTCTTCTCTGGCAGGCAGCCTGTTCATTTTTTCCGCATATAACCGGCTGCCTTCCCGGCTCACGGCATAACGGATAAAACGTTTCGCCGCTTCTTTATTTTCGGATGCCCTGTTTATGGCATATTGCCAGGTGGCGATGAAGGTGGTATTGCTTCCCAGATCCGGCAGCCCGGTCAGATGGATCCGGTCCTGTCCATAGGCGTCTGCATCCACATACGTATTCATCGTAGCGCTGTACATAAATACCATTCCGTATTTTCCGTCGATAAACTTCTGATTCATCTGCTCATATTGATCCACCAGAATTTCTTCAGAGGTATATCCTTTCTCCACCATTTCCTTTAAAAACCGCACCGCATTTTGGGTTTTCGGATCCTGCCAGTCATAAAAATCGCCGCCGAAAAGGTTGATGAACTCCCCGATTTCATTATGGGCATAGGTTTTTTCCCAGGAGCCGCCATAGGCATAGCGGCCCCTGCCCCAGTCAAAGGAGAGAAATTTTTTGAAATCATCCGCCTCATCCACGCTTTGAAGGCCGGCTTCCTTCAGCCACCTTTCATTGACCCATAAAACCAGAACATCCATCATGTATGGGGCGGAATAAATCTGGTCTCCTTCCATAAGGATCTGTTTGAGGTATTCCTGGGGGAAAACCGCCGCAGTCTGTGGATCCATCACATCCTTCTGCAAGGGTTCCAGATATCCCGCATATTTAAATTCGCTGATCATTTCATCATTTATGCTGAAAATATCAACGGACTTATCTCCGGCCGCCAGCAGGGAAGAAACCTTTGCCTGTCTGGAATCCGCGTTGATCGGATAAGGCAAAACGGTGATTTCCATATCCAGGATTTCCTCCGCTTTCCGGATAAAATCATCGAATTCCTTTTTCCCTGCATCCGTGTGCATCATGGTTATATGTTCCTTTTTGTGTGTTTCTTCCCTGTAAAGCTCACGGCTTTTTTCCGCACATGACAGAAGAAAAATACTGCATATCCAAAGAACCACCAGAGGCGCCGTTCGTTTTCGAAACTTCCCTGTTTGATTTCTCACCTGGGCCATCGTTCCTCTCTTTTTGGCAGCGTGGGAAAAGCGGCATGGGGTTCCTGCTGATACCAGTAGGCCACAGAAGCAACATCATCCTGCCTTTCAAAATTCCCTTTGTGACAGGTGCCGATCTGCTGGATTGTGACTCTGAGATTTTCCTCGAACAAGATCGGATCCATAATGTGCCACCGGTAAAAGCCCCTCTGGGGAAGGGTGTCGTCATTGTGATAAAAATTGTGTACCTGCTCATCCTGCCGGGAATAATACGGATATCCCATAAAAGGCGTACAATAGGTATTTTCCACCGTTTTCCCGTCCTGCTGGGAGGCAAAACTCCAGGCGCCGCCAAAATAATCCTCGGTTCCCGTACCACAGATGGTGGGATATTCCCGGTCATTATCCAGGTAAAATTTCATCTCGCCTTCTCCCCACCAATAGCGTTCCAGCGCAGTCAGGGCCAGATAGGTGCCCACATAATGGCCCTTCCCGCTCACCTGATCCAAAATGGTATAATCCCTTTGCTTTTGCGTCAGCCATTCTCTTCTCCATTGGGCATGAAAATAGGCTGCGTCTGTTGGCAGTTCATCCACCAGACAGTAATCCACCTGATAAAAAAAAGCGGGGACTTCCCATGGATGCTGGTTTTCCAGTGTCAGGACCGCTTTTTTATGAAAAGGCATGGGGAAATAACAGTTCATTCCCCGGGTAGGGTTTACCGCCACAGGCAGGGAATTCACAAGACAGGCCCTGCCAAAGCCGCAGCAAAAGAAATCCCCTAATGGCGTTTCCACAGAGGGCGTTTCTTCATCGTCCCAATACATCCGGAGCACCAGATCCCGGAGCACAAAATAATCTTTTTCCGTCCGGTCCGTCACCGTCACCCAGATATGCTGTATCACCCCCGGCCCCTCGATCCGGGCCAAGATGGTCACACTGCCGGGAGCGAGGGCGTTTATGCAGGGAGCGCCTTTTCTGGACGGCCCCAGATGACTGGAGGCCGTTCCTCCCTTCCCTTTTTCCCCCAGCGGGTTTTCCGCATTGATCGCCCGGCTCTTTCCGTGCTTTGCAAGAGGAAGGCTCCAAAGCCCTCCCATAAATCCCTGATACATAAATGCCTCCTTTCCCTTTTATCTGTCCCACCGTTCCTCCAGCGCAGGCATTTGCGGAAACGGAACATGGGGTTCTGTCTGATACCAGTAAGCCGTGGAAGCAATTTCCTCCGGCAGCGGACGGAATCCTTTTTTTCTCCACCATCCCAGCGTATCCACCGTTACCCTGATATCCTCCATAAAACCAATATAGTCGCAAATATGCCACCTGTACAGGCTGAATTTCCGAATACTTCTTCCGTCTCCCCGCATCGCCAGCGGCATGCCCAGAAAAGGCGTGCAAAAACCGGTCTCGTCATCCGCGCAGGCGGTGGTATTCATCTCTGAAAAGCCGAAGGAGCCTCCGAAATAGTCTTCGCATCCGTTATCGGCGAGACTGGGATACCGGTCGCCGTCCAGATAAAACTTCACCTCTCCTTCTCCCCACCAGCCGGAGCTTAGGGCATTCCATGCCAGATAAGTTCCCACATATTTTCCGCTGCCATGGACTCTGTCCAGAATCGTATAGACAGGGTTTTGTCTGGTGGTCATGGCCCGTCTGTACTGGGCGTGGAAATAAAGGGGCTTTTCTGTTAAGACCTGTTCCTGATAAAGAATCCGATAGGCGATGCAGCCGACGGGATCCTGCCCTTCCTGGGTCAGCGTGATTTTGGCCCTGCGGGCAAAGGGCATTTCCCAATAGCAGTTCATGGCGCAGCGCGGCAGCACCGCCACCGGCAGGGAGTTTACCAGGGCGCAGTTTTCGTCAAAGCCGTTGGCAAAAAACATTCCGATCGGCGCCTCTACGGAAGGCGTTTCTTCCCCGTCCCAGTAAATCCGAAGCACCAGTTCCGACAGCCATTTGTGATCCGTTGTAAAAAAGAACTCTTTGATACAGCCCGGCCCTTGGATATCCGCAAGCTGTTTTGTCTCTCCCGGCAGAAGGCTGATGAAGGGATGTACCTTGAACCCCAACCCGTTGTCCAGACTTTCCGCCTCTGTGATCCGGCAGCCCCCTCCTTTTCTTCCGTCCGGATTTTCTCCCGATATCTGAAAGGTTTTTCTGACCGGAAGATAAGGCAGACCTGCCATACCCCACTGTTCCTTCATTATGATTTTACACCTCCTGCCATAATGCCCTCCATGATCTGTTTTTCAAATACCGCCACAAAAATGATGATGGGTAACAGAATAATCCATCCCATTGCGCTGACCAGATCCCAGGGCACCCCGTACATATTATCGCGGAGGGGAAGCTGCACGATGGCCACGCTCAACACCTGAATTCCGTTTGAATAATACAGCGGCGTAAAAAAGTTGTTGAGACAGGTGATAAAGTTAATGATACAGACCGTGGCGATGGCCGGTTTCATCAGCGGCAGTACGATTAAAAACAGGCGCTGATAGAAGCTGGCGCCGTCAATGGAGGCGGCCTCTTCCAGGGAAATCGGAATTTCTCCCACAAAATTTCTCAGAATCAGCACGGTAAAGGGAATGATGGAACTGATATAAAGGATGATCAGTCCGGGATAGGTATCAAACAGTTTTACCTTCTGCATGAACTCATAAAGCGGCCTGGCCGTCACCACCTCCGGAACCAGCATGGTGGCGATGATGAAGGCAAAGCCGATGCTGATCCCTTTGGAGCGAAACCGGGCAAAACCATAGGCGCCCATCACGCAGATGACAGTCCCGATGAGCAGCGTTGCGCCGATGATCACCACGGTACTTCCGATTTTAGACAGCAGCCCCACGTTATCCAATAAAAACCGGTAACTGTCCAGCGTGGGGTGGTCCGGCAGATAATCGATGGGCATTTTGAACAGTTCCGCCGGAGGGGTGATGGAGGAAATGAAAATCCAGTAAACGGGGAAAAGAATAAAAAAGGAAACGACGGCGCACAAAAACCATCTTCCTGCAGTGATCATTTTCCGGTAGAATTTGTATTTCCGGTCTGATTTTTCTTTCATCGCATTTCCCTCCTACTCTTCATACCGGCTCACTACTTTTAAGTTAAACCAGGAAAACAGGGCCATGACCAAAAACAGCAGGACCGCAAGCGCTGCCGCATATCCGACGTTCAAATTTGTAAACGCCTCCATGGTGATCCGGTAGGCGATCAAAGAGGTGTCCTCTCCCGGCCCCCCTGAGGTCATGGAATAAACCAGATCGAATCCGGTCAGCCGCCATAGCGTAAAAGGAATACACAGCGTTAAAACATTCCTCATGATCAAAGGCAGCGTAATGTGCAGAAAGGAACGGATGCCGTCCGCCCCGTCCACCCTGGCCGCTTCATAAATTTCACCGGAAATAAACTGCAGGCCCGAGAGTACCAGAATTGCAAAAAAGGGCAGGTCCTTCCAAAGATCCATGGCGATTACAGCGGCTCTTGCGGTTCCGGTATGAATCAGCCAGTTTAACTGAAAATCAGGCTGAAAACGGCGGATGAAATCATTGATCAGTCCGTAGTCATTATTGAAGGCCCATTTTGCAGCCATCCCGATCACAACCGCCGGCATTGCCCAGGGAATCAATACAATGGTGCGCAGAAACCGCTTTCCCTTAAACTTCATATTTAAAATCAGCGCCAGCGCGACCCCGAAAACCACATGAAAAATCATGGATACCACTACAAACATGGCTGTGAACTGTAATGTTGTAATGACCTTCTGATCATGGAAAACATTCAGATAATTCGAAAAGCCTGTAAACTCGTTCACACCGCTCAAAATGCGGATGTCAAAAAAACTGTTGATCATTGTCTTTAAGATGGGATAAATTGTGGTGAAGCCCCGCAGAAGAAGAACCGGTATCACCAGTACCCATGCGATCCACTGCAGGGATTTTTTTGTAATCATACGCCCATCCCCCTTTCCTGAACAGATGCCGGAAGGCGGTTTTTTCCGCCCTCCGGTTCCGTAATTTGCGCTTTGCTTATGATTACTTGTTATAGGTCTGCGCATATTCCTGCGCCTTTGTGCAGAATTCATCAATGGTGATTTCATCCTTCATATAGGATTGGAAGATGGTTCCCATAGCGGAGATAAATTCCATGGTCTGGGGAAGCATCGGACGGCCCTTCACCACACATTCATTGGCATAACGGGAGTACATTTCCTTTGCGGGATCCGAGTCGGGAACCACCTTATCCGCCACATCTTTCCTGGCGGGATATCGGTCAAAAGCCTCATAGGAAGCCTTCATCCCCTCTTCGCTTGCCATATATTTCAAAAATGTGATGGCAGCTTCTTTATTTTTGGAAGCCGTGTTTAAAACATAACTCCAGGAATCGGTAAAGATGTACCTGTTATCGGAGAATTTCGGCACCATCGCCATATGTATTTTGTCAGCGCCCAGCATTCCCGCCTTATCATAGTCGGGTCCAAGTCCCCACATAAAGATACAGCCGTATTTCCCGTCAATAAATTTGGGATTCATCTGTTCATATTTATCCGCGATCTGGTCGATCGGTGTCTGGCCCTTTTGCACCATGTCATGTAAAAATTCCACAGCCTCCCGGTTGGCCGGATTTGTCCAGTCCAGGTAGTCCCCGCCGAACATGTTCACAAACTGGGCGATTTCATTATGGGAATAGGTTTTCTCCCAGGAGCCTCCGTATCCGTATCTTCCGTTTCCGGAAGCCGCCTCCATATATTTTACGAAATCTTCCTTCGTATCGATGGAAGAAATCCCAACCTCATCCATAATCTGCTGATTCACCCAAAAGGCCAGGTATCCGGAATAACCGGGAACCCCGATGATCTGTCCGTTTTTATCGGTGATCATATCCGCCATGTAACCCTGGGGGAACTCTCCTCTGATGTCTTCCGTCATGACCGTATCGTTTAACCCTTCCAGCCAGCCTGCATTTTTAAAGGATGCGCTCATCTCATCATTAATTTCCAGAATATCAACGCTGGCATCCCCTGTAGACAGGATCGTGGTGATCTTCTGCTGTCTGGTATCGGAGTCCGTAGGCGCGGCGATGACATTGATTTTCAGGCCGGTGGCCGCTTCCACATTGGCAAGCCAGTCCGGGAAATCCTCATCGGTGGAATTGATGGTATACAGCGTCAGGTCATATCCGCCCTGCTTTTTTGTTTCCGCAGGCGCAGGCGCCTGCTCTGCATCGGATTTTGCCTCCTTTGCTTCCTGGGGATTTGCGGCCGTCTGCCCGTTCCCACAGCCTGTAAGAAGAACGGCTGTCATAGACAGTGTCAGAAAAATGCTCAGTAGTTTCTTTTTCATATACAGATTCCTCCTTTTTTCATCGGGAACATCGAAAGCTTCCCTGTCTGTAAGCAAAGGATAACAAAATATTGTACCTGCAAAAATACAATTTCTTTTGATTCGTTTATATAATTTTTGGAACGGTTGAATCCGCCGCTCCGATTTTCTATAATACTGATAGCAACCGTTTTATACAAAAAAAGGAGAAAAATGGTCCCTACAATGATCAAAAAAATCCGTATTCAATTTGCCAGTTTCCAGATCAAGCTGCTTTCGGCTTTTTTACTGTGTACGCTCATTCCGCTGGTCATCATCGGCTGTGTTTCCTATGGCGTTTCCTATACCATCGCCCGGGATAAAATCATGGATTCCGCCATTCTTGCCGCCGGCCAGATGCACACCCAGATGAATGCCCGGATCCGGCAGGCCGAAAATGTGGCGGACGCCCTGCAGTATGGCATGTATACGCTGGAAGCCGCCGAAGATCAAACCCTTTTTTCCTATCTGGAAACTTTTACGGCGCTGCGAAATAATATTTCTCTTTATATCTCCACCTTTGACTTCTATCAGATTTTCGTATTCCTTCGGGAAGAATCGCTGGGAAGCAGCGAAGGCTTATACTTTTATCCGCTCACGGATATCGGGGCTTTTGGCCTTGACGGCGATGATCTGAAAAATCTGGGCGCTTCTTCCCTGTGGCTGTACAGACCGCAGGTTACGTTACCTTTTATTTTAAACGCAAGCGGTACCGTAGCGGATACGGCTGTCTGCTGCCGCGCGCTCCACAACCAGGGCAGCGGCCGTCTGGATTATGCCTATTTTATCATGATGGATATGAAAGAATTTTCGGATATTCTTTCCGCTTCCTTTGCCAATACAGAGGTGAAAAGTTACCTGATTGCGGCGGACGGACAGCCGGTTGCCGCCTCCGGAAACGTTTCCGCACAGGCCCCCATCGATTTACACGGCGTAGAACTTTTTAAAGAGCGCGTCAATACCACTTTTTTAAGCGGAAAGTCCTGGTTTTACGTCCTGGCGCTGGAGAACGGCTGGCTCCAGATTACGGAAATCCCCAAAAGCTATATCACCAGCAGCACCGCTCTTTTACTGCGCATGATTTTGATTACTCTGCTTTTGACTCTTCCGGTCACCGTCATAACAATCCTGCTGATATCCCGAAGTCTTTCCAGGCGCATCCGCACCCTCTCCCATGGGATGGAAGCCTTTCGGTTAAGCCCCGATCTGCATGCCCACCGGCCCTTGACCATTCCCCGGCCGCAGGATCCGGAATTATACGATGAGATTGATAAGCTGGGACTGACCTTTGAGCAGATGCAGGAAACCATCGCCCAGAATCTGCAATCCATTCTGGAGCTTTCCCTGGCAGAGGAGCGTCTGAAATATCAGCTTCTTCAGTCTCAGATCAACCCGCATTTTCTGTATAATATTCTGGGTTCTATCAAAACCTGCCAGTCTTTGGGCAGGCTGGATACCGCCAGCCAGATGATCACGGATCTCACCCGTTTTTACCGTCTGACGCTGCGAAAGTCCGGGGAACTGATCTCTCTGCGGGATGAAACAGAGATCATTACGCTTTATCTGGATATGGAAAAGCTGTGTCATCACAACAGTCTGGAATGGGATATTGCACTGGAGGACGGAATCGAGAATTTCATGATCTGTAAGTTTACCCTGCAGCCTTTTGTGGAAAACAGTATTCTTCACGGGATCAGCGCACAGACGCCGAACCTGCATATACGCATTCATGCCTTCTATGGGGACGATACGGTAATCATCACCATTGAAGACAACGGCGCAGGCATTCCTGCCAATAAGCTTTTTGATCTGAAGCAGAACCTGAAAAGCAAAACCGTAAGCTATCAAATGCACTTTGGCATCTGTAATGTAAGCGCCCGTATTTCCAGCGAACTTTACGGAAACGGGCATATTGAAATTGAAAGCGAACCTTTAAAAGGCACCCGGGTAACCATAGAATTTGCGCAGATGGAGGGAGACACAAAATGACCAATCAGGATTATAAAACGGCGGATCCGGGATTGAAAAAAATCATGCTGGTGGACGATAATGTCCTTTCCGTGGAAGGCATTGAAAAAAATATCGACTGGAACGCTATCGGCGCCCGTGTCGTTCACGTCAGATATGACGGCCGCTCCGCCCTGGAGGCCATGAAAGAAATGCCGGTGGATATTATTGTTTCCGATATTGAAATGCCCGATCTGGACGGTCTTTCCTTCAGCCGTCTGGCCATAACTGTCAACCCCTTTGTAAAAGTACTGCTGATTTCCGCTTATGACCGTTTTGATTACGCCAAACGGGCGATCCGGCTGGGGGTTTACGATTATATTGAAAAGCCCGTCAATTATCAGTATCTCACGGAAAAAATACGGGGCGCCTGCAGTCTGATCGATCAGGAACGTAAAAATATGGAACTTCTGAAAGCGAGCCGTCCTGCTATGATCGAGAAATTCTTTAATGACCTGATGCATTATTCCGGCCGGGAGGCAGCCTATCATTTGACTTCCCATATGGAATATCTGAATCTGGATCTGGACTACCGTTTTTTTAATGTGGTTGTTTTTGAGGTGGAAAATGCAGTCCCGCTGAAAAAAGAGCTGGGGGTTGCGCAGTATGAAATGCTTCTTTATCATTTGCAGGACACCATTGGGGAGTACTGCCGTATTTTCGACCGCTTTTATCTGGTCAGGGGATTTGACGGCATGGAGCTGGTCATCTGTCAAAACAGTTCCAATGCAAGCCATGTTTTACAGTCCGTCCATAAAACGGCGGCTTCTATTGTGGAAGCCTATCAGGATACGGAACTTTTGCTCAATGTGGGCATTGGCAATATTGTTTCCGATCTGTGGAACATGCGCCTTTCACACGAAAGCGCGCGCCACGCCCTGGAATACCGCTTTTTCTTTCCCCAGAAAAATATTTTCGATACCAAGGAAGCCCTGGGCCGCAACCTTTCCCTGGAACCCTTTTCCGATACCCGGGAAGACGAACTGATCCGCCTCATCTGCCAGAAGGATTCTACCGCCATGGAACGCTGGATCAAGGACTTTTCTTTGGAACTCACCAATAAATACCGGGCAAAAGACTTCATCTTCGTCCGCATTCATATGCTGCTTGGCCGAATTTTGAAATTTCTGTATGAGTTGAATATTGACGCCAAAGATCTGGAAAATAAGATCGCCGTCACCTATGCCCGTCTGGACAGCTTTAACACCGGGGAACAGTTTTTTTCCTGGCTGTATGAAATTTGTACGCTGGCCTGCAAAAAGCTGGACAGTTCCTTAAAAAGCTATCATGATCAGCTTTGTGATTCCGTCCTCTCCTACATCCGGGAGAACTATGAGAACAGCGGGCTGTGTCTGCATGACATCGCCAGATTCGTCAATGTGAGCCCGGCTTATTTAAGCGCTTTGTTTAAGAAAAACAGGAAAACAAGCATCAGCGATACCATCGCCGCCACCCGTATTGAGGCCGCCTGCCAGTATTTAAAAAATTCCAACCTGTCTTTGAAGGAGATCAGCGAAAAATGCGGCTACGCCAACCAGTATTATTTTTCCACCAGCTTCAAAAAAAATAAGGGCATCTCCCCTTCCGCCTATCGGGAAGGGCAAATGCCCGGTCCTTTTTCCTGAAAAAGAGGCTTATCGTTGCAGCGCACAGATCCATCTGAGCGCTTCCACAGAATTTTCCTTGGTCCCAAAAGCGGTCAGACGGAAGTATCCCTCTCCGCTCTTCCCAAATCCGGATCCCGGAGTGCCCACCACGGAAGCGTTTTCCAGCAGATAATCAAAGAACTGCCAGGAAGTCATATTTCCCGGCACCTTCAGCCAGATATAAGGGGCGTTTACACCGCCATAGACTGTAAAACCTGCATTTTCAAGTCCTTCTCTGATGAGAAACGCATTTTCCATATAACGGGCGATCTGGGCCTGCAGCTGCCTGCAGAAAAGCGGAAACAGTCATAAACAGTTTCCGCTTCTTTGTTCTGTTTATTCTACAGGATCTACAGGAACCTCATACATTTCCGCGGTTTTCAAAATCCTCCACGATCTGCGTAACCAGTTTGACTGTGCCCTCCACACCCAGCACAGAGCTGTTTAAGCAGAAATCGTAGCTGTCCGCCCGGCCCCACTTCTTAGAAGAATAATAATTATAGTAGCTCTGGCGCTGTTTATCCTTCTTGACCATCATATCCCGCGCTTTTTCCTCTGTAAGATCATATTTCTTCACCAGACGTTTGATTTTCGCATCCTCATCCGCATAGATGAAAAAATTGATGCAGTTCTGGAAATCGTTCAGCGCATAATCCGCACAGCGTCCTACAATCACACAGGGGCCTTCCTTTGCGATGTTCTTGATGGTATCAAACTGCGCAAGGAAAACTTTATGGCTGATGGGCATATCCATAAAGGATGACGCATTATAACCAAATGAATACGTGTCCATGACCAGATTGTAAAGGAAAGAATTGGTCGGCCGCTCATCGTGGCACTTAATCATCTCTTCACAGAAGCCGCTCTCTTTGGCCGCTCTCGTTAAAAGCTCCTTGTCATAGCATTTGATATCGAAATACTCCGCTACTTTCTCACCGATTTCGCGGCCGCCGGAACCAAATTGGCGTCCAATCGTAATGACAGTATTCATAGCATCAACCTCTTTTCCGCTGTTATTGATACCGTCGTAAAATAATACCAATAACGCCTGTTTTTATACTGTTATTATATACAATTCCTACAGGTTTTTCAACTACTTTTCTGTCACTATCAACTGAAATGGATGTAAAATCAAATTGTCACCGATTCTGGTGACTTGTGGAAGGTTCACAAAGATTACTTCCGCATAATCTTCCTTCAATTTCAGGAAACGGTCGGAGCCGCTGAAGTTGCAGATCACCGTCAGTTCCTGTTCCCCCAGAACGCGTTTGAAGGCAAATATTTTTTCCTGGTCTTCATACATGGGGATAAAACTGCCGTAAGTCAGAACTTCTCTGTATTCTTCGGATTTACGGAAGGCGATCAGCCGTTTGTAGTAGTTTAAGACGGAGCCGTATTCCGCCTCCTGTTTTTTCACATTGATACTGACATAGTTGGGATTGACCTTAAGCCACGGAGTTCCTGTGGTGAAACCGGCATTGGGGCCGTCCGTCCACTGCATAGGGGTGCGGGCATTGTCCCTGCTCTCCCGCGCGCAGGCCTCCCGGGCCTCTGTCTCCGATATGCCGCATTCCTGCATGTAACGATAATTTTCCAGAGTGCCCAGATCATCGTATTCTTCCAGGGAAAAGGGGCAGTTTGTCATGCCGATTTCCTGTCCCTGATATAAAAAGGGAAGGCCCCGTTGTAAAACCTGCAGCCCTGCCAGGGCGGAAACGCTGGCAAATCCATACTCTTCTTCCGGAATATAGAGCGTAGCGCCTCTGGGCTGGTCGTGGTTTTCGATGATGTTGGCTTCAAAGGCAATGTCACCCAGAAAGGCCTGATTGGAAAATACATCTTTTTTCCAGCGGTCCGGGTCCATATGACGGTCAAATCCACACCACTGATCCGCATGATTTTTATAGCTGACAATTGCGGCAAAGGCGAACATGGTAGAAAAATAGCCGTTCTCCCCGATAAATTCCTCCAGCTGCCCATTGTCCAGAATACAGACTTCTCCCACGGTGAACGCGTCGTGAGGGGCAAAGCAGCGTTCCTTCAGTTCTTCCAGGAAAACGCCGATTCCTTTTTTAGTGCCGCCGTCCCTCTTGTGAAGTCTTACAATGCTTTCGGAAAGGTTTCCCATCCCGTCAGGCCCGTCTGCAGGCAGATCTTCCCAGGTCAGATCTTTTTTGATATTGATGATGGCGTCAATCCGGAAACCTGCGATTCCTTTCTCCAGCCACCAGTTCACCATCCGGTAGATTTCCTCCCGTAAAGCCGGATTTTCCCAGTTTAAGTCGGGCTGTTGCCTGGCATAAGAATGAAAATAGTATTTATTGTCTGTTCCGGGTACTTTTTCCCAGACACTGCCGCCGAAATAGGAACGCCAGTTATTGGGAGGAAGCCCGTCTTTTCCCTCTTTGATATAAAAATAACTTCCATATTCTCCGTCAGGATCTGCAATCGCTTTGCGGAACCATTCATGCTCACTGGAACAGTGATTCACCACCAGATCCATGACGATCTCCATGCCTCTTTTCTTCGCTTCGGCGATCAGCCTGTCCATGTCCTCCATGGTGCCAAAACAGGGATCAATGGCCTGGTAATCGGAAATGTCATAGCCGTTGTCCACCATGGGGGACGCATAGACCGGGGAAAGCCAGAGAATGTCAATCCCCAGCCCTTTTAAATAATCCAGCTTTTCAATGATGCCGGGCAGATCTCCGATGCCGTCACCGTTACTGTCATAAAAACTTTTGGGATAAATCTGGCAGGCCACTTTATCATGCCACCATTTTCGTTCCATCACTGCAAACCTCCTGCAAAATAATAGGCCGCCATCTGGGACCGCGAACTGAACTGCGCGGTGGGCAGAAGCTGCCGGATTTCTTCTTTGGAATAAAAGCGGGCGCTGATCTCCTCATTTTCCGAAGTGTGATCTTCAAATTCCCCTTCCGCTTCCACAAAGGCGATATAGGTTTTCGTATCGGAAAATCCTACCGCGGAATAGGACGGCGGCAGGATGTCGATAAACCGTTTTACCGAAAGGCCGGTTTCCTCATATAGCTCTCTGGACACGCATTCCTCGATGGTTTCCCCTGCTTCCAGCATTCCGGCGCAAAGGTTGAAAATTTTCTTATTGATGCTGAGCCGGAATTCTTCCAGCAAAAGCAGCTTTCCGTCTTTAAAAGCCACGATGGAAACCCCGCTGACACGTTTCCCCAGGTCCTCCGGGCTTTTTAAATCCTTTCGGCTGACAATTTCAAATTTCTTGATTTTCCCCGCTTTGTTTTCATAGGACAGCTCATAATTTTTCAGATATTTGCCGTCCCGCACCTTTTCCATACCTAAAAATTTCATTTCGATTCCGTCCGTTCCTTTTGGATTTCCTGTATTTGTTCCAGCAGGGGCCGCTCCACCTTTTTCCGTGTGATCTCCACCAGCCCTAAAGCCGTCATATCCACTACCTGCACCGGAACCGGATCCTGGCTGCAGGCGCAGCGCAGTACGGACAAAAGGTGCTGCTTTGCTTCCCTGCCCTCCTGATTGATAAAGTCCACCAGAATGATGCCGGAAAGGTTACGAAGGCGAAGCTGTCGAGCGGTTTCCCAGGCGGCCTCTTCGTTAATCAGCGCAAAAGTTTCCTCCGTCTTTTTCTTCCCGGTAAATTTTCCGGAATTGACATCAATGACCGTAAGCGCTTCCGTAGGTTCTATGACCAGATAGCCGCCGGATTTGAGCCACACCTTTTTGGACAATGCCTCTTCCAGCTTTGCGCCAAGGCCGTAAAGCCGGGAAAGGCTGATTTTTTCATCCTCATAAAAGACCACTTCCTGCCCCTCTGCCGGATGCAGATCATTCTGCAGAGCCGTATAAATGGACAGTTCATCCGTTATGATTTTATCGGGTGCCGGGCTGCATTGCTGCAAATGACGAAAATAACCGGGGCATTCTTCCGAAATCAGGGAATAAACGGTACGGGTCTTTCCGATGGTCAAAAGCTTTTCCGCTCTTTTGATCAGGATTTCGGTTTCCTCTGCCAGCACGCTGCTGTCGGAGAGGGCCCCAAATTCGGTACGAACTACCAGGGTCATCCCTTTGGGAACTAAAATACCGGCCAGACTGTCTTTGGCCGCCGCCCGCTCCTCCGCCGTCAGCTTATGGGAATACCGGATTCCCTGGCCGCCGTCGATGGCAAGGGCCGCATACCGGCCGGTCACAGAAAGCTTTGCCGTGAGCACGGGATCTTTGGTTTTCACCGCGTCTTTTTTTACCTGTACCAGGATTTCATCCCCGGCCAGCAGCCGTCCGTCATAGACTCTGTTGGTCAATATTGGGGAAGCCGCTTCCGAAAGCGGCAGAAAACAGGTTCGTCCTCCCGCAATCTCTACAAAAGCAGCTTCGATATTTTTCAGCACGTTTTTCACCTTGCCCACATAGATATTTCCCAGAAGCGAAGGTTTTCCCTGTTCCATATGGACCTCCGTCAGCTTCCCGTCCACCAGAAGAAAACTGCAGAGGGCAGAGGACATTCTTTTGCCGTCCAGACCTTCCGCCTGGTTAAAATCGGGACTGGCGATCACATATACGGCGCTCAAAATGCTTCCCCTATGGCATCCAGCGGTTTGAGTTCCGGGTTTTCCGGAGTGCCTGCATTCAGCCAGGTTTCCGTGCGGACCGTCTGCAGCTCTATTTCCGGCACATGCACACCTGCCATCTCCAAAAACGCTTCCGTCACAAAGGAAGGCCGGATATTTCCGCTACTGCTGGCATCCACGGTAAACAACAGGGCGCCGTCCTCAATTCTGCATTCATAAATGCCGGGCCGGATATTCACCTGCGCTGTGGAACGCTTGGTTTCTTTGGTGATCAGAATTTCTTCCCGGTTTAAAAAAGATTCCAGGGCGGATTCATATTCGGCAAAGCTTCTGCTTTTGTCCTTAAAGGCCACCGCATAGGAAGCCGCCGCCACACTGGCCATGGCATTACCCGCTTTTTCCGGCAGCGCTTTTACGCTTAAAATGTCAATGCCTTCCGGACAGGCATCCTGCAGCCGTTTCTGCATCTCTGCGCTGCCCTGGTGAGAGGCGATTTCCACATCCATATATTCTCCCAGGCTGCACATGCCAACGCCCAGGGGAGCGGCAAAACTCATGATCTGATGGGGACTGTAGCCTCCGCTGTAAACCACATCTATGCCCGCTCTGCGGATGGCTTTCTGGAAAAAGCGCATCACATCCAGATGCCCGATAAACCGCAGTGCGCCGTATTTTGCAAATTTGATTCTGACCTTCATCCTACGCTGTCCCCCTTGGCTTCATAGCAGACTCCGCCGCCAAATCTGGCTGCGCCGCAGCCCTGACACTGCATCCGGCAATTGGGCGTCACTTCTTCTTTCTGCGCCCGGAGCCATTCCCGTTTTAAAAATTCCTTATTCACGCCGCAGTCCAGAAAATCCCAGGGAAATACTTCGTCCAGGCCCCGTTCCCGGGTGGTGTAAAAATCGAGATCCAGCCCACACTCTTCAAAGGTTTCCATCCACACATCATTTTGAAAATATTCGCCCCAGGCATCATAAATACAGCCTTTTTGGTACGCTTTTAAAATGGCTTCAGCCACCCGGCGGTCCCCTCTGGCAAAGATTCCCTCCAGCACGCTCACATCCGCTTCGTGCCAGTTATATTTGATCCGTTTCTGATTCAGCTGCTCTCTCACCGCATGTTTGGTCAGACTGGCTTTCTGCAGGAATTCGTCCTTGGTGCACATCCGCGCCCACTGAAACGGCGTAAAGGGCTTTGGAATGAAGAAGGACGTGCTGGCAACGATCTGTACAGGGCCGGTCCGCTTTTCCCTGGGCACCACTTCATAATAAAGGGCCGCAATTTTGTTGGAAAGTTCCGCAATTCCCCGGATATCCTCTTCCGTTTCGGTGGGAAGGCCCAGCATGAAGTACAGTTTCACTCTGGTCCAGCCGCCTTCAAACGCCAAAGCCGCTCCGTTTAGAATGACTTCTTCGGTCAATCCTTTGTTTATGACGTCTCTGAGCCGCTGGCTGCCCGCTTCCGGCGCAAAGGTGAGACTGCTTTTTTTCACATCCTGTACTTTTCCCATCACATCCAGGGAGAAAGCGTCAATGCGCAGGGAAGGCAGGGAAATGTTCACCTTCTTTTCCTGACAGGTTTCCATCAAAAAGTCCACCAGCTCTTCCAGTCTAGAATAGTCGCTGGAGCTCAATGAACTCAATGAAATTTCCTCATAACCGGTATTTTCCAGCATCTGCACCGCATACTGCTTCAACGTTTCCAGACTCTTTTCCCGGACAGGACGGTACAGCTGGCCCGCCTGACAAAAACGGCAGCCCCGGATACATCCCCGCTGGATTTCCAGCACCACTCTGTCCTGCGTAGCACGGATATAAGGGACTACAGGCTTCATCGGATAAGGCGCATTGTCCAGATCCATGACGATTTCCTTCCTGATTTTTTCCGGAACTCCTGTTTCATTGGGCAAAAAAGAGGCGATGGTGCCGTCTTCGTTATAGGTCACATCATAAAGAGAAGGCACATAAATACCGGGCACTTCTCTTGCCGCCCGCAGCAAAAAGGCCTTCCTGTCGCGGCCTGCCGCTTTCGTTTCCTTATAAATATCCATCAGCTGCCGGTAAACCGTTTCTCCTTCCCCGATGTAAAAGAGATCAAAGAAGGGGGCGATTGGCTCCGGGTTATAAGTACAGGGACCGCCGCCGATCACCAGGGGATCCGTATTGCTGCGGTCT
Source organism: uncultured Lachnospiraceae bacterium (assembly GCA_902476265.1). Taxonomy (GTDB): domain Bacteria; phylum Bacillota; class Clostridia; order Lachnospirales; family Lachnospiraceae; genus Gallintestinimicrobium. The sequence continues at coordinate 5,092 of CABSCP010000005.1, read as the reverse complement.
TTTGCCAGCAGAGGAATGCCGGATAAGTCCAGCACCTGCAAAATGTTGGTATAACACATCTCATACTGAATCGTGATTCCCAGAAAATCAAATTCTTTGATCGGATCCTGGGATTCCAGCGCGAACAACGGAATTTTCTTCTCCCGCATGATCCTGTCCAAATCCACCCAGGGAGAATAGACCCGTTCGCACCAGATATCATCATATCGGTTGAACATATCGTACAAAATCTGAATGCCCAGATGGGACATGCCGATTTCGTAAACATCCGGAAAACACATGGCAAAGCGGATGTCCACTTTCTTTTTATCCTTGATGACCGCGTTCACCTCCCCGCCGATGTAACGGGCAGGCTTTTCCACAGACATCAGAATTTCATCCGACAGAGCCAGACGATTCTCAAAATCAGGTAACTGCATCTTTTCGTTCCTTTCCATTCGCTGTCCTTTGGGACAGACAGCTGATTATCATATCAAGTATAAGGGAATTTACAGATAAAATCAATCTAATCGTGTTGCCTGGGCATTCAGATTATATTTTGTTTTTGCAGCATGACCGTCAATGAGAAAATACCGTCATGGTATGTATAGTCCGCACTGCCAAGATATTTTTGGGCACACCGCACAATGTTTTGAAATCCCAGCCCATGCCGTCTCTGATCCTGCTTTCTGCTGATAAGGCGGTTGGACTGTGTATCATATAATATGCCGTCAAAACTGTTGACAATCTCGATGAAAAACATGTTGTTTTTACAACAGGATGTGATTGTGATGAATCGTGGGTTTTCCGGTTCCTGTACGGGCATCGCTTCGCAGGCCTCCAGTGCATTATTTAAAGCATTGTTTAAGATAATGCTCAGGTCAAAGACATCAATGCCAAACCCCTGTGGAAACCTGAAATCACAGTCGAACCGTATGCCAAGACCTTTGGCCTGCTGTAATTTCCCGTTCAGCACCACATCCGTGACCGGATTGCCCGTATGAACGGAAAAATTCAGCGCATCCACCGTAGCGCCGATACCGCTGAAATATCCGGCCAGTTCCTCTTCTTCCTCTACCCTGATTCCCCGCAGGGCCAGCAGGCTTTTGATATCAAACAGGTAATTTTTCATATCGTGCCGCATGGAATTTACATTGGTGTAAAGCTGTTCTATCTCACGGATATGGTCCTGCATCTGGCTCACCTGACCGGCAAGCACTTCTGCCCGATGTTTTTCCGCCACATAAGTAATGAGTTTCTGATATATTTCGTATGATTGTGTTTTATTAGGAAAACGAGCTGCCGGAAAGGTGCTCAAGCGGATTTACCCGCCGCTTGTCCGGGGCTATCGGTGTTAATCTTAATGTACTCGGCAATCCTGCGGAGCTCGTCGGCAAACTTGAAGCGTACCTTGATATTGCCGTTTTCGTAAACCGTGATCTGGTCAACAAGCTCAATGAGAATGTCACGGGAGAGCGCGTGAATGTTTTGGTATTGCATAAAGGCCACCAGCGCGGGATGTTCGTTATCCACGCCGTTTTTCATTTCCTCCCGTTCAGCGGTGAGCCGATCCAGGACGGCGGAGAGCTCCTCGGCCTTGTGGTCATAGTCGGCTTTCATATCCATGTATTCCTGCCGGGTGAGGGCCCCATCTTTCCAGTCCTGGTAAATCCCCTGCTTGTACCGGGAGATTTTAGCGAGTTCCCGCTCCTTGACGGCAATTAAGTCATTGAGCCGGGCGGACTCGCTTTTTTTAATCGGGGCCGAGTTGATCCGGGCGATAGTGGCCGAGTAGGAAACAGCCAGATGCACCTGTTGTTGAATGGCGAACAGGACGGCGGCCTCCAGGCGGTTGTGCTTGATCCCGTGCATGGTGCAGGCCGTCTTGGAACGGCTCTTGTAGGTGGAGCAGGCATAATAGACGTGTTTCCCGCTTAGACTCCGGGTGACGGCCTTGCCGCAATCGGCGCATTTCAGAAAGCCGCTGAACAGGTGGAGCTCCCGGCCCTTGGGGGCCGTGCGGGTGTCCCGTTTGAGGAGCCCCTGCACCTTTTCAAAATCCGCCTTGCTAATAATCGCGTCGTGGGTATCGGGAACGACCACCCACTCCTCCTCCGGCACTTCCTCGATCTGGTGTACCTTGTAGCTTTTCACCCGGCGGCGGCCCTGTACCAAATCCCCGGTGTAAATCGGGTTTGTCAGGATATGTCCCACCACGCCGGCGCTCCACATTGGATTTTCATTGTCCGAGGAAGTAGGATGGGGGAGCCCTTTTAACCGCTTGTAGGCCGAGGGGCTGGGAACGCCGTGCTCGTTCAAGTGGAGCGTGATGGCGTGTTTCGCTTTCCCTTGCAGGCACATGGAGAAAATGAGCTTGACGATCTCAGCGGCGTCCGGGTCAATCATTAACTGGTGCTTGTCTTTCGGGTGCTTGATGTACCCATAGGGAGCCATCGAGCCGATATACTGGCCGTTGCGCCGCTTGTAGTCAAACACTTGCCGGATTTTTTTCGAGGTCTGATAGCAGTAATTGTCGTTCATGACGTTGGTGATCGGAACGATGATATTGGAAACGCTATCCGGGTTCTTGAAGCTATCCACGTTCTCGGCAAGGCTGATGAAGCGGATGCCCATTTGCACAAAGAGATTGTCAATCAGGCTGCCAGCGTCGCTGTAGTTCCGGGCAAACCGGGAAAGGTCTTTCACAATCACGCAGTTGATTTTACCGCTCATAACGTCGGCCAGGAGCCGCTGGAAGTGTTCGCGGTCTGCGTCGGTGCCGGTGTGCCCGTCATCCACATATTCCGACGCACTTTCAAATTCATCCTGGTGGTTCAAGTAGTATTCGTCCAGCAGGTTCCGCTGGTTCTTTACGCTGTTGCTATCGTCCCGGCCCTTTTTCAAGTCCTCTTTGGAAAGGCGGATGTACTTTCCGAGCCGCCAGCGGCGGATGGTATGAGAGGGGGAAAGTGATTGTTGTCCCCTGTTTTTTGTTCGTGCCATTTTTCCTCCTTCCCTATCACTTTACACTTATATTATACCTCTGTTCAGGGGGTGGGGCAAGGATGCCGCCGCCTCTGGACATTTTGTCTCGAAGTGTAAAAGGGGCCGTAACCGCAGTTACAGCCCGCTTTTCTGGCGGATCAGGAAGTCGGCCAGGGTGTCCTGGAGAGCCGGGCCGTCCTCGGCAAACTCCACCAGAACGCCCACCTCACCAACGCGGAAACAATACGGATTGCGCGCCATTTGCAAAAGGCGGGCGATCCGCTCCTCGTGGGAAAGGGTGTTGTCAAAGGCCACGCCGCTCAGATCGGGCAGCGCCTGGGCATCCACCGCGCCAATATCGACGCTCTGCATTTTTTCAAGTTCCGGCATCGTCAACGTCATATGTAAAACCTCCTCGGCGCATAGTCGCCTCCCCGGTTGTCCGTGTGGGGAAACGCAAGCGGGCGGCACCGTGAAAGTGCCGCCCGCTTGCCTTGCTCCACCTCTGGACAAAATGTCTCGAAGCTAATAGGGGCTGTGCTGATAGTGCTCCTCGGCCTCTTCCAAGGTTTTGATGTCAAAAACATAATGGAGCTCGCCTACCACGCGCCGGATGTCGGCGGGCTTGAAGCCACAGTTTTCCATCGCGTAGATGACATAGCCGCGACACGCGCCGTTACTCCACGGCTCGGAGAGCATGGCCGCCAGAGTAGGATCGTATTGCATGATGTATACCTCCTATCGTTCCAGGCTCCGCTCGTTGACGGCGTGTATTTTTACTGGGAGCCGCCGCAGCTCGTCCGGCCAGGGGCCGCGAAACAGGCGGCCGCGGTTCACCACCAGCAGGGCCTCCGCTTTCCCGGCCTCCGCCTCACGCACGACGGCCTGCAGGCCAGGGCGCTCCATCGTCGTGCCGGGAAAGCCCGTGTCCATGTAAACGCCCGCGATCTCCATGCCCTTTTTCTGCGCATAGTCAATCAACCGGGCCCGCTGGTTACAGAGGGCCTCCCGCGTGGACTCGGTTTCCGGGCCGTCTACCCGGCAATAAATAAGGGCTCTTTGCATTATCGCACCTCCCATAAAGATAGTAGGAGCGCCGGGCCGGTGTTTTTGGGCCGTCATAAGACAGATAGTAGCGGCCCGGCGATCCCCTCACAATCAGAACGGGGCGACCCGGAGGGGCAAGCGGCCAGCTTGTCCCATATTCGGATCGTGGCCCTGGGATGGCCCGTCCCATTCGCGGCGCTGGTGTTTATCGCTCGTCCCCTTGTAGGAAGTCACCGCGCACCCGCCGCCCGGCTCCCCGCGTGCTCAGGGCCGCCGCCGTTCTATTTGCGGAGAAAGAAGTAAAACCTCTTTCTACTTATCAACTGGACTTTGAAGCCCGATCCGGGGGGCGCTTAAAGAAATTCTTTCAAAGATTTTTTCATGTTCCGCAATCCTCTTTCGATTGACTCCCGCACGGAGCTCTCGTCCACGCCCTCGCTGTCGGCTATCGCCTTAATGGTCTTGCCGAGAATGATGTGCGCGTCGATCCTCCGGCCCTGGGTATCGTTCAGGGAATTGAGCGCGTGGCACAGGCGCATAAACCGCTCCTTGCGTTCCAGGAGCTCCTGGGCGGAGGGCTCAAACTCTACAACGTGGTTTTCGATGCCGTCCCCGGCATCCAGGGAATACTGGGCCTTGTTGCGCTTTTGCCGCTCATAGTGGCGCTCCTCATACCGCTTGTCGGAGCGGAGCACCGCCGCCACTTCCTCGGACACCTCAATGGACTCGTCCGTTATGTACCAATAGAAAAAATCCTTCAGATTAATGGTTGTCATTTTTACGTCCTCCATTTTCGTTTTTGGGGTTGTCGCGGATCGAAAATGGAGGGTGGGCGGGGAGCGGCACCCTGGAGGGCCGCCCCGCACCTCTGGACATTTTGTCTCGAAGTGGGGGCTACTCCGCGATTGCTGCAGAACACACCCGAAAAAGGTCGGAATCGAGTAGGAGGCGGTGATTAGCCGCCGTCCTCTCACACCACCGTGCGTACCGTTCGGTACACGGCGGTTTCAACAGTTGACGTGCACAGACTGATAGGCTGTGGCTAAATCATAAAAGCCACTGTTTATCAGTCTTTCTTTTG
>CABSCP010000004.1 GCA_902476265.1 uncultured Lachnospiraceae bacterium | reverse complement strand
TAATAAAGGGATGGGAAGCCTTGAAAAATGAGGGCTGAGAATTCCGAGAACTTATAGGTTATAAAGGGAGGAAAATGAGGATGGGCAAATATTGTTTTGGTGTGGATGTAGGCGGTACGACGGTGAAACTGGGCCTCTTTAATACGGACGGGGATCTGCTCGAAAAATGGGAAATCCCCACCGTGACAGCAGACGGCGGCAAAGCCATCCTGCCGGATGTTGCCAGAAGCATTTTAAAGAAAATGGATGAAAGGGAAATGGACACCCAGGAAGTGCAGGGCGTAGGCATCGGCGCGCCCGGTCCCATCGATTCCGAGGGCACGGTTTACGGTGCGGTGAATCTGGGATGGGGAACCTTCAGCATCAAGAAGGAACTGCAGACTCTTTTGAATATGCCTGTGGAAGCGGGGAATGACGCCAACGTGGCGGCGCTGGGCGAAATGTGGCAGGGCGGCGCCCGCGGCTATGACAATGTGGTGCTTGTCACTTTGGGAACCGGCGTGGGCGGCGGTATTATCGTGGAGGGTAAAATCCTTTCCGGCGCTACCGGATCCGGCGGTGAAATCGGCCACATGCATGTCAATGACGATGAAAAAACTGCCTGCAACTGCGGTAATTACGGCTGCCTGGAACAGTATGTGTCCGCTACCGGCGTGGTCCGTCTGGCAAAGGAAAAGCTGGCGGAGAGCGACAGGCCCAGCACGCTGCGCAATACGGAAGTGTCTGCAAAGGACGTTTGGGATGCGGCAAAAGCAGGGGATCTGCTGGCAATAGAAGTCGCAGAGGATTTCGGATGGTATCTGGGCAAGGCTATGGCAGCGGTTGCGGCGGTAGTCAATCCGGAGATCTTTGTTATCGGCGGCGGCGTTTCCAAGGCAGGAAATGTGCTGATCGAATATATTCAGAAGAATTATCAGAAGTATGCGTTCACCGGCTGCCGCGGCGCTCTGTTTACGCTGGCGCGGCTGGGAAATGATGCAGGGATTTACGGGGCGGCAAGAATGGTCCTGGAATAAAAAAACTGCATGACAGGCTTTTTAAATGATCGGCGGATGGTGAGCGGCAGGCCGCTGTATGCGGCTGCCGGGCATAATCCGCCGTCGGCCTGCATAGGATAAAGCATGACAGAGCTGCCTTCGGTAAAACAGAAAGTCGGCAGGTCTGCAGCGATCATGCGGCTTCCCCCAAAAAGCAGGGATGCCGACAAAAAAGAACCCGGGTGAAGAAGATTGAGCAGAGCATTAAAGGAATTTTTTGATACGGTCCTGCCGGAGGACCACATACGGATGGAAGAACCGATGGACAGGCATACGACGTTCCGTGTCGGCGGACCGGCGGAATGTTTTATTACGGTGGATACGAAGGAGCAGCTCGTCAGAGTGCTTTCTTATCTTCAGAAAACAGAATGGGATTTTTTCCTGCTTGGAAACGGCAGCAACCTTTTGGTTGGGGATAAAGGCTATCGAGGGGTGATCATTCAGCTGGGCGAACAGTTCAGAGAGGTTATTACAGACGGAAAAAGGCTGTATGCCGGAGCAGGCGCGGTGCTGGGAACAGCGGCCCGGGCAGCGCTGGACGCAGGGCTTACGGGCATGGAATTTGCATCCGGAATCCCGGGCACACTGGGAGGAGCGGTGCGGATGAACGCCGGCGCTTACGGCGGTGAAATGGCGCAGATTGTGGAATCCGTTGAGGTCATGGGAATGGACGGGGAAATCCTGACCCTGGACAATGAAACCATGGAATTCGGATACCGTACCAGCGCGATCAAGAACAGACCCTATGTGGTGCTTGGCGCGGTGATAAAGCTGGAAGCCGGTGAAAAAGAAGAGATCGCTTCCAGAATGCAGGAGCTGGCAGGACGGCGCAGAGAGAAGCAGCCGCTGGAGTTTGCCAGCGCAGGCAGCACCTTCAAAAGACCGGAAGGGCACTATGCGGGAAAGCTGATCATGGAAGCGGGGCTGCGGGGGAAAAGCCTGGGCGGCGCACAGATTTCGGAGAAGCATTGCGGCTTCATCGTCAATAAGGGAAACGCGACAGCCGCGGATGTGGCACAGCTGATCAGGGAAACTATTGAAACGGTGCAGGATAAATTCGGAGTCACTCTCGAACCGGAAGTGATTTTCCTGGGAGACTTTTAAGGATGAGATTTGTAATCGTAACCGGCATGAGCGGCGGCGGAAAAAGTACTGCCATGCGTCTGCTGGAAGATATGGGATACTATTGTGTGGATAACCTGCCGGTTCCTCTGGTGGATAAATTTATGGAACTGCTCGCCACACCGAATACGGAAATTTCCAAGGTGGCGCTGGGAATGGATGTGCGCACGGATCAGTCCTTCGCAGAAGCGGGAAAGATCCTGCGCACGCTCCGGCAGAACGGCCTGGTTTTTGAGGTGCTGTTCATGGACGCTTCCGACAGCGTACTTCTGAAACGCTATAAGGAGAGCCGCCGGATGCACCCCCTTTGTACGCCGGGCTGTACCAGGGTGGAAGAGGGAATCACCAGAGAGCGGGAAATTTTAAAACAGATTAAAAAAGAGGCGGATTATGTGATCGACACCTCAAAACTGTTAACAAGGGAATTAAAGGAAGAACTGGACCGTATTTTTGTACGGAATGAGGAATATAACAGTCTTATTGTAAACATACTTTCCTTTGGATTCAAGCACGGAATTCCTGCGGATGCGGATCTGGTTTTTGACGTGCGGTTTCTGCCCAACCCTTTCTATATAGATGAATTGAAATATCTGACAGGCAACGACAGAGGCGTACAGGATTATGTGATGGCTTTTCCGGAGGCAGGTATTTTTCTGGACAAGCTGACGGATCTGCTTCGGTTTTTGATTCCGAACTATGTGAAAGAGGGCAAATACCAGCTGGTCATTGCCATTGGCTGCACCGGAGGCAAGCACAGAAGCGTAACATTGGCGAATGAACTTTACAGGCAGCTCAAGAACCAGGGAGCCACCTATGGAGTCACTTTAAGTCACAGGGATATATAAAATGTCGTTTTCATCAAAGGTAAAAGAAGAACTATTTACGCATTTAAGCCCGGCTCGCCACTGTCAGATCGCCGAACTGGCCGCAATTTTGCACTTCTGCGGCAGCATCGGAAGCGGTTTTAACGGTAATTTCTTACAAATTCGAGCTGAAAATGTACTCGTTGTCAGAAAAAGCTTTACATTGCTTCAGAAAACATTTAATATAAGTACGGATACCGAAGTGAGGCATGAAGGCCAGTCGGCCGGATATATGCTGATCATCCGGGACCGGGAGCAGGTGAAGAAGATCCTGCAGGCGATTAAATTTTTGGACAGCAGCGGCAATTATCATGAAAATACGCCGGGGCTTTCTCTGGGACTCAGGGAACCGGTCAACCGGATGGTGATTAAGAATGCGTGCTGCCAGAGAGCTTTTTTGCGGGGAACGTTTCTTGCGGCGGGCTCTATGAGCGATCCGGAGAAAGGCTACCATTTGGAATTTGTCTGCAGCCATGAGGCCCAGGCGCAGCAGATCCAGGAGATTCTGGCAGAATTTGAAATCGAAGCCAGAATTGTGATCCGAAAGAAATATTTTGTTGTTTATGTGAAGGAAGGGGCCGGAATATCTGACTTCCTGAATGTGGCTGAGGCACATGTGGCGCTCATGGACTTTGAAAATTCCAGAGTGGTCAGAGATGTGCGCAATACGGTCAACAGACGCGTGAACTGCGAGACTGCCAATATTACCAAGACGGTGAATGCGGCGGCCAGACAGCTGGACGACATCCTGCTTTTGCAGGAAAAATATGGATTCGAAAAATTGCCGGCGAATTTACGCCAGATGGCCGAGGTGAGACTGGAGCATCCCGATGCGCCGTTAAAGGAACTCGGGGCTTATCTGGACCCACCGGTAGGGAAATCAGGTGTGAATCACCGTTTACGGAAGTTGTGTGAACTGGCAGACAGCATAAGGTCATAAAAGGAGGAGAATTATGAAACAGGAAGCTGTGACGATCAAGTTGGAACAGGGTCTTGAGGCAAGACCGGTGGCAATGCTTGTACAGGTAGCAAGTAAACATAGCAGTTCAGTATATCTGGAGGCAGACGGGAAGAAAGTAAACGCAAAGAGCATCATGGGCATGATGAGCCTGGGGCTTGACAGCGGCGAAATGGTAACCGTGATTGCGGACGGTCCGGATGAAGAGGATGCGGTTTCCGAAATGACAGATTATCTGTCCGGCAAAAGTAAATAATGGATGGAAGGGGACATGTACAGAGGATATGTCCCTTTTGTTTTATATAAAACAAGATCTTTATAAAGGATGGTGAGAATATGGCAGAGAAGAAACTGCTTTTTATTTATAATCCGAAAGCGGGAAAAGGACAGATCAAAAATTACCTTCTTGATATCCTGGATATTTTTGTAAAGGCCGGTTATGAGGTGACCGTGCATCCGACCCAGTATGCGGGGGAGGCAATAGAGGTGGCAGCGGACAGGACGGCGAAATATGATCTGGTGGTATGCAGCGGCGGGGACGGCACACTGGACGAGGTGGTGACGGGAATCATGAAGAGTGTGCGGCGCCGCCCCATCGGCTACGTCCCAGCGGGAAGCACCAATGATTTTGCGAACAGCCTCCAGATCCCGAAGAATATGAAGCGTTCGGCAGAAGTGGCTGTGAAGGGGACTCCCTTCGCCTGTGATGTGGGATCCTTCAACGACAACACGTTTGTTTATATCGCCGCCTTCGGCCTTTTTACCGAGGTTTCCTATGAAACCAGCCAGGATGTAAAAAACGTGCTGGGACATATGGCCTATATCCTGGAAGGAATGAAAAAACTGACCGCCATCAAATCCTATCATCTGCGTATTGTGACCCAGGACACGGTGATCGAAGATGATTTTCTCTACGGAATGGTGACAAATTCCACCTCTGTGGGAGGTTTTAAAGGGATCACCGGAAAATATGTGGATCTCAGCGACGGTATGTTTGAGGTTACTTTGGTGAAACGTCCCAAGAGTCTGGAGGATTTAAACCAGATTCTGGGCGCGCTGACTCTGCGGGATATTGACGCGGCTCAGATGTATTGCTTTAAAACCGCCTGTCTGAAAATTGAATCAGACGAGGAAGTGGCGTGGACGCTGGACGGAGAATTTGGCGGACGGCACACGGAAGTGGTGATCGAAAACCAGAAACAGGCTCTGACAATCATGGTACCGCCTGAAAAATAGGAAAAGGTATTTCTTTTTTTACGAAGATAGGGTATAATAACAGCGGTTAGAAAAAATAATATTCACGCATGGAGGTAAATCATATGTTAGTATCCGCTACAGAAATGCTGAAAAAAGCAAAAGCTGGCCACTATGCAGTAGGTCAGTTCAACATCAACAACCTGGAATGGACAAAGGCGATCCTTTTAACAGCTCAGGAGCTCAACTCCCCTGTTATCCTCGGCGTATCCGAAGGCGCAGGCAAATACATGGGCGGTTATAAGACCGTTGTAGGCATGGTAAAAGGCCTGATCGAAGAACAGAACATCACAGTTCCGGTTGCACTGCACCTGGATCATGGTTCTTATGATCACTGCTACAAATGTCTGGAAGCAGGTTTCTCTTCCATCATGTTTGACGGTTCCCATTACGCAATCGAAGAGAACGTTGCTAAGACAACAGAGCTGGTGAAAGCTGCGCACGACAAGGGCGTTTCCATCGAAGCTGAAGTTGGTTCCATCGGCGGCGAAGAAGACGGCGTTATCGGCATGGGCGAATGCGCAGATCCCAAAGAGTGCAAAGCGATCGCTGATCTGGGCGTTGACTTCCTGGCAGCAGGCATCGGCAACATCCATGGCAAATACCCCGCAAACTGGCAGGGACTTTCCTTTGAAACTCTGGATGCAATCCAGCAGCTGACAGGGGACATGCCTCTGGTTCTTCACGGCGGCACAGGCATTCCGGCTGACATGATCAAGAAAGCCATCACACTGGGCGTTGCAAAGATCAACGTTAATACAGAGTGCCAGCTTTCCTTCGCAGCAGCGACCAGAAAGTACATTGAAGAAGGCAAGGATCTGCAGGGCAAGGGCTATGACCCTCGTAAGCTGCTGGCCCCCGGATATGAAGCGATCAAGGCTACTGTGAAAGAAAAAATGGAACTGTTTGGTTCTGTTGACAAAGCTTGAATTTCATGATGTGAGTGATGAGCGGCCGGCATTTTGCCGGCCGTTTTTATATGCAAAAAAATGCCGGATCCTGTTAAGAAAGAGTTGGTGTTCTGAATCTCCCTCTTTTCAAATAGAAATGATAAAAAGGCGCATTCTGCGTCTGCATTATTTCAGGGAGAATTTATGCAGGAATTTATCGTTTCAGTCATGGATCGGTTTGGATATCTGGGAATCTGCTTTCTGATCACGCTGGAGAACCTCTTTCCGCCCATCCCGTCGGAGATTATATTGCCTTTCGGGGGATTTATGACCACCTATACACAAATGAAGGTCTGGGGCGTGATCTTTTTTTCCACAATCGGTTCTACCGTGGGAGCGGTCATTCTCTATAAGATCGGCGGGCTGTTTACGCCGCACCGTCTGGAAAAACTGTTGGACACAAAGATCTGCCGCCTGCTCGGGTTTAAAAGAGGAGATGTGCTGCACACGGTTGAATGGTTTGAAAAGAGAGGGAAAAAAGCAGTCCTGTTTGGGAGGTGTGTGCCGATCATCCGCAGCCTGGTATCCATCCCGGCGGGAATGGCAAAGATGGAACTGCCGGTTTTTCTTTTGTATACGGTGGTGGGGAGTACTGTCTGGAATTTTTTGCTGGTGTCTCTCGGCGCTTTTCTGGGGGCGTCCTGGGGAAAGATTTTGGAATGGTTTTCCGCATATTCACAGCTGACTGCAATCTGCCTGAGAGCGGGACTGGTGCTTCTGGTTTTATGGATGGTTAAAAACAGGATTATAAAAAGGAATAAAGAGGAAAGACAGGGCTGACGTTCATATTTTGTTCATATTTCTTTAACGGAAAGTTTTTTTCGACATCATCCTTTAGACACTTTCTTTTCTTATACTAATACCATAAGATACAGAAAAGGAAATACCTTAAAAAAGACATTATCGCAAACTTTTAAATAGCTTTTTCATAATAAAATGCCAGACAACACCAGGTTGTCTGGCATCCTCCCTTTATAGGGATTTTTTTTTACATAAAAGCGGGCTTTTTATGGCAATCAGACATTGGGCATGATAAAATAAAGGTGGGTACAAGTTGAAAACCAAAGGGTTAAAAATGGGAGGTGCGGTATGAACAAACTTTTTGAGAATGCCAATCAGTATATGAAGGAAAGTGACTGGAAGGATCTGGCGCTGCTTAAATTCTGTCTGTGCGCTGTGGGTGTGATGATTGGAATAGCGGTTCCGAAAGAAAAAAGAAAGGTTCCGCTCATCATGGCGACATTGGTTTTTGTCGCAACCTATATTCCGCTGATGACCAAGTTTATCAAAATTGTGATGAGGAATCAGGAAGAAGGATGAAAATTGACAGGCTGATGGGAATTGTCACCCTGCTGCTGCAGAAAAAGGAAGTGACGGCCGGACAGCTGGCAGAAACGTTTGAGGTTTCCATACGGACGGTCAATCGGGATATTGAAATCCTCTGCCAGGCCGGAATCCCGGTGGTCACACGTCCCGGATACCGGGGAGGGATCGGTCTGGCGGAAGGATTTACTATCGACAGAAGGCTGCTGGATAAAAACGAACTGGAAGCGCTGTTGATCGGAGTGAAAGGACTGGGCAGCGTGCTGGAGGGTACGGGCCAGAAGCTGTTGAAAGCCAAGTTTTTTACAGAAGGTACACAGGCGGATGAACGGATGGACAGCATTGTGATCAATCTCGCTTCCCATTATCAGGACAGCCTTTCCGCGAAAATTTCCCTCCTGCAGCAGGCGGTGAAAGAAAGGAAGACCGTGGGTTTTACCTATTATTACAGCAAAGGGGAAGGGAGAAGGAACGCTGAGCCTTATTCGCTTGTGTTCCAGTGGTCCTCCTGGTATTTGCTGGCCTGGTGCATGGAACGGAAGGATTTCCGGATGTTCAAGTTGAACCGTTTATGGGAACCTGAAAAGCTGGAGCAGACCTTTGTGCCCCGAAAGGTGCCGGAAGGAATTTTGGATGTGGATGCGCCTTTTTCCGAAGAAGAGTGGGAGCTGGAGGCATCTTTTGATCCTGCGGTGAAATACCGGTTGATCGAGGAATATGGGCCGGGCTGCTTTGAAGTAGAGACTGACGGGCGGCTGGGGGTGAAACTATGTTTTTCCAATTACAGTTACCTGCTGCAGTGGATTTTAAGCTTTGGCGCATCTGCAAAAGTGGTGCGGCCGGAGAAGCTGCGGAGGGATGTGGCTGCACAGATTCAGAAAATGATTTCTTTTTATGAGGAATATGACAGATAGATGTCGTATTCCTTTTGTTATGATATTGCTGTGAAGAAAACAGAGCAATTACAAAGGAGATTCCTATGAGTGAGATGAGTATTTGCGGTACGATGTGTAAAGAATGCGATTGTTACGGTGAATTGTGCAGGGGGTGCAATGCCTGCGCGGGAAAGGTTTTTTACTGCGGAGGCGAGGAGTGTCCGATATACCGCTGCTGTGTGACAGAGAAGGGCCTGGATAGCTGCGCAGAATGCAGTAAACTGCCCTGTGAGATCTGGCAGGCGAACAGGGATCCGAAATACAGTGATGAGGAATTTCAGGCTTCCATTGCACAGAGAGTTCAGAATTTAAAGCAGTGCAGGGATGCAGAGGAGAAACATGCTTAATTGGGTAAATATGATCGCGCTCAGAATGCGGCGGCAATGCCTGGCCTCTCACGCGGATAAAAAGGAATACAGGCAGCTTTACCGGGATCTTTCACCGGGGCTTAATGTGCACTGGCATGGATTCGGGAAACCGCCCTGTCTTGTTTACCGGACAGACTTTGATGATGAAGCCTATAACGGAAACCGCCAGTTGAAAAGGGAAATGGTAAAGGGACGGTTTCAGAACGGAAATATCGGTTTCATCGAAGCCGATCAGATGGAACTGTTTGCCTGCCTTTACAAAAAGCCTTATCGTCCCAACGAATATTCCGATATCCTTTTACGACTGATTGAACGGGAAGGACCTATGAACATCGAAGTGATGAAGGAAATGACAGGACTTCTGGTAAAGCAGATCACGCCGGCGCTGCATCGGATCCAGGAATCCTTTCTTCTGTTTGAAGACCAGAATGACGGAGAGTGGGACAGGGGCTGGTATTTGTTTGGAGAGATGTTTCCGGAGGTGGATTTGAAACGGTATACCCGTCAGGCGGCTCTGGAGATTTTGATTCCCCGCCTGTTTTATCGGTTTGTATATCTGACGGAAGAAAATGTGAGGTATTTCTATGGACTTCCAAAAAAAGAGGTGGTAAAGGCGCTTCTTGCGCTGGAGGAGAGTGGCGTGCTGGTGACATGGAAGGACGGCTGGATGCTGGAAGAAGATAAAAGACTTCTGGAACAGGAGGATTTTCCCTCCTGGAAGAAAATTCTGGCGCTTCACCGCAACGATCCGCTGATCAGGATCGAGGAATGGCGTCTGAAAGAACTGTATAAGGGCAGCGAAAAAGGATCGGAAGTGATGCAGTATCTTTTGATAGACGGGGAAGTGAAGGGCGCGGTGATGGGGCATTTCCGATACGGCCCTTATGACCTGCATGAAATCAGAACTACGCTTTCGGAGGAAGATTTACGGCTGCGCAGGGAAGAACTCCGCGCAGCCGTGGAAGAGGTGAACGGGGAACGGGAGGTTTTCCCGCCTGTTCTTCCGTCATCCGTTCAGGCCATATTCCCGATATAACTTCTGGCGGGCGCGGGAGCTTTCCGAAGCTTTGGAAAGTTCCGCGATCCTGCCGTCTTTTATCAGACGGCTGACCAGCTGGGCGAGTTTATCTTCGCCCAGTTTTTGCCCCAGTTTTTTGCCCTCTTTTTCACCGAGGCGTTTTCCGCGTTCCTCGCCGATTCTGATTCCTTCTGCTTTTCCGTCTTTTACCATATCGTCTATTGCCTTGCACATATCGACAGTCTCCTTTTCTGAATTCTTATATTTGGTTTTGGCAGCGGCCAATGTCTTCTGATTGATCATTGTACAGATCAGGTCATAAGTTTCATCATCCATATTCCGGAAGCGGCTTTCATTTTTGAGGTAGTATTCCTGCATGGCCGCTTTATCATTCTTGCGTTTCATCATACCAATCAACTCACGAAGGCCTGATTCAAAGTTTTCTTCCTTGAGGTCTGATATACGAATGATGCGGAGATGATAGTCCGGGTGAAGCGAAGAAAGTGTTTTGTCCAACCCTTTCATATCCAGCATTTCCCGGAAACTTTCCGGAGCATCCCAATTACCTTCTCCATGATAGAAAACAATTGTCACAACAGGAATAAGTCTGTCCGTCTCCGCGATGCCGGAGAGATACTCGTAGTGAGTCTTCAGATCATTATTCTGCTGATGCTGTCTTTTCAGTCGGCGCAGCTGCCGGGAAAAATCTTCCACATCATATTCCATGCATCGCAGCGGCATACAAAGGTTTGGATTGTCCTGGTTTTCAACTGCCAATAGAACGAAGTGTCCACTTCGGCAAAAAAGTCCTGCAACATCACGCTCCCGGCGCGATCTGCGGGTTCGTCCGTTTCGACTGTGTATTGGTTCATGATACACTTTCTGAATTTCGGCCAGTTCCTCCGGCAGTATTATTTTTTGACCACCATAGAGACAGCCGTTAAAAAATCTGCCAGTATAACAGGTCTGTTTAAAAACCATGACAATTCATCATTTTTTCTTCCCATCCATTGTCCTCCTGTTGTGTGAATTTGAAGAGAAAAAAGCGGCGGATCTGCCGGAATTTTTCAGAAACCGGACGCTACCATGAACGGGGTGTCCGGCAGAAAAGTGAAATTAGAAATCATTGATTCGGGATTTTTCTGTGCATCTGCCACAGAAGATAAAAACAGTATAACATTTTTGCGGAAATATACAAGATCATTGGATTAAACTTTCATGGTTCAGATAACAAGTTTTAACAATTCTCTGAAAAGTTCTTGACTTTGACGCAGCGGTAACTGTTATTCTTGTATTTGTAAGGAGGTTTTGGGATGGAATACAGTATCAGGGAATTGTCACAGCTTGCAGGAGTGAGCGCGCGTACGCTCCGCTATTATGACGAAATCGGGCTTTTAAAGCCTTGCGGCATCCGGGAATCGGGGTACCGTTTCTACGGGGAAAAAGAAGTTGATTTGCTGCAGCAGATCCTTTTCTACCGGGAACGGGGGCTGTCCCTGGAACAGATCAAAAGCATCCTTTATGAGGAAGGTTTTGATGCCAAAACTGCGCTTGCAGAGCATTTGAAGGCGCTGGAGCAACAGCAGGAGAGGACTATGTGGCTGATCGAAACCGTGAAGAAAACGATTGCGTCAATGGAAGGAGAGTATCAGATGAAAGACAAGGAAAAATTTGAAGCTTTTAAAAAAGGGCTTGTGGAGGAGAATGAGAAGAAATACGGAGAGGAAATCAGGGAGAAATACGGGGAATCTGCCGTGGATGCTTCCAACAGGAGAATGTTGAAGATGACGGAAGAGGAATATGAACGCTTTCAGGAGCTGGAAAAGCGAATCTGTGAGAAGCTGCAGACAGCGGTCTTAAACGGAGAGGACCCGGCGGGAGACGCAGGAAAAGAGATCGCGCTTCTCCATCGGGAGTGGCTGGGGTGTACCTGGGATAAATACACCGCTGCAGCTCACCGGGGACTGGTGGAGATGTATCTTGCAGATCCCCGGTTCACCGACTACTATGACAAAGAGGTGAAGGGCTGCGCTGCATTTTTGAATCAGGCGGTGAAAGTCTGGATTACGGAAGAGAAGAAGTAGTGTAAAAGCAGGCCCTCTTTTTCAGGGGGGCCCCTCAGTTGAATTCTTCCATTTCCCGTGGTAAGATACCCTTATGAAGCGAGCGGGCCGAAGATCAGATCGGGCGGATGGCGGTGAAGAGCGGCCGGAGCAGAATGGAACAGGACGGCACGAGAAAGCTGGGGTAGAACATGCGTACAGAAGAAAAAATGGCAGTGAAAAACAGCGTAGGCCGATTGATTTTTGTGGGAATATCCGTGTTGATCCAGGTGGGCTGGATTCTCTTTTTATTTATCAAGCTAAACAAGTATTCCACCTGGATTTCACTGTTCTCCAGTGTGATCGCTTTCTTTGTGGTGCTGCGGCTGTATGGAAAACATACCAACGCAGCATTTAAGATGCCCTGGATCATGCTGATTCTGGTATTTCCGGTGATGGGACTGTGTCTGTATCTGCTGGTGGGGCGGCCGGAGGTCACCCGGGGAATGCAGAAGCGTTTCGAGCAGATCGATGCAGAACTGGACGGGAAGCTTACGCAGGATGCAGCGGTGATGGAAGAGCTGGAAAAAAAGGATCTGGCGGTGGCGAACCAGTCCCGCTACATTTGGAAATTTGGGAAATATCCGGTCTGGAAGAATACGGACGTGGAATACTATGCAAAAGCCGAGGATGGTTTTGCGGCCCAGAAGGAAGAACTATGCAAAGCGGAGAAGTTTATTTTTATGGAGTACCATGCCATTGAGGATGCGGAATCCTTTCAGGAACTCAAACGGATCCTGGCGCAGAAAGCCAGAGAAGGAGTGGAGGTCAGGGTTTTTTATGATGATATCGGCAGCATCGGTTTTATCAATACGGACTTCATAAAAAGGATGGAAGCGGACGGCATCCAATGCCGGGTATTCAACCGATTGATCCCGTTTTTGAACGTGTTCATGAACAATCGGGATCACAGAAAAATTACCGTCATTGACGGGAAAGCAGGGTTTACCGGCGGTTATAACCTGGCGAATGAATATTTTAACCTCACACATCCTTATGGACATTGGAAGGATACGGGTGTGAAACTGACGGGGGACGCAGTGCGCAGCCTGACGGTGATGTTTCTGGAAATGTGGAATTCCATTCGGAAAACGGATGCCGATTATGACCGGTATCTGCCTGAAATTGATTATACAGCGAAAGAAAGCTGTTTTGTACAGCCCTATGCGGACAGCCCTCTGGACGGGGAACGGGTGGGGGAAAATGTGTACATGAATATTATAAAGAATGCCAAACGTTATGTGTATTTCACGACGCCTTATCTGATCATCAGCGATGAGATGAACCGGGAACTGGGGCTTGCGGCAAAGCGGGGCGTGGATGTGCGCATCATCACGCCTGGCATACCGGATAAAAAGATGATTTACCGGGTGACCCGCTCTTATTATGCGGGACTGGTGCAAAACGGCGTGCGCATATACGAATACACGCCGGGCTTTTTGCATGCCAAACAGTGCGTCAGCGATGATGAAACAGCCACAGTGGGCACTATTAATCTGGATTACAGAAGTCTTTACCTGCATTTTGAAAACGGCGCATTTTTATATGACTGTGAAGCTGTGCGCCAGGTGAAGAAGGACTTCGATCAGACGCTGCCCCATTGCGAGGAAGTGACGGAGCGGTATCGATCCGGACGGTCCGCCGCGCTGCGGGTAGGCCAGTGCATCCTGAGGCTGTTTTCACCGCTGATGTAAGAGATTATTCGATTTGTATTTCAAAGAAGTCAATTTCACATTCGATGAATGAAATCAGGCTGCTGCCGGATTCTTTTCCGGCGGTTTCCAGCGCGTTTTTGACATCAGCTTCCTTTACGGTTCCGGTTTTCAGCTTTTCTGTGAGGAGATTTTGTGCTTTGGTTTCCGTTTCGGTAAAAAAGCGGTCCCGTTCCTGCACGGTGAGCTTGTCGGCGTCCAAAATACGGTAAGAAAGAGAGTAGTCGGCGGAGACTTGTGCGACGGTCAGAGCATCGCCGAACACATCTTCTTTCAGCGTGGCAAAAAGCCGGCCGGAATGAGAGGGATCTGCCTGGGTCTGTGTGTAGACACTTTGGGCCCTGGCCTGATACTCTGCAAGGGCGGCCGGAAGTGTGGTGTGGAAAAAAGAAAAATGAGGGTCTGTTTCGGGCAGTGAATTAACGACAACTTCCCAGGCGGCAGGGAAACTGTCCATACGACTGTCATCGGTCTGCCAGGCCGTGTTTACCAGCCGGTCAAACTCCGCCACACTCATGGACATGCATCGGTCCGGCGGCAGGGTGGTAAGCACCAGATCGTAGCAGGACTGATAATTGAGGGAATCGGTACTTTGTGCGTTATTTTGGGCAGCATAGAGTGCCGATTCGATTTCATAGGGGGCGTTCCGGCGATAAGAAAGGCTGCATTCCTGTCCCCATACGATCTTATTGTCCGGCGCCGACAGTAGGCGCTTCAATTCTTTTTTCAGAGCCGTTTCCATTTCTGTTATGTCCGCAAGCTCTTCGCGAGAGGCATTTTCCAGATATTGTTTCAATCCGTCCCGGACAGCGGCAAGAAGGGTATCCCGTTCACCCACAGTGAGCGTTTTTTCATCCGGTATTTGATAGTTGAAACCAAATTCGGCGTAGGCCCCGGATAAAAGGACAGAATCCCCATAAATATCCCCGTAGGTTTCCAAAGCGGCCCAGCCGTTGTGCTGCAGCATGGTTTCCCTGCCGCAGGTCTGATAATGCTTTTTCTGGCAGGATTCCCAGGAATTGACCAGAGTGCCGAAAATGAAGGAGGCATTGGGATCATTTTCGGGAAGGGAGGAGCATAGCCGGGTCATGGCATCTTCCACGCGGTGATAGGCATCCTCGTTTTCCCAGTCCATAAAGTTTTTGTCAAAGGTTTCCACACTCTGTTCCAAACATCCCTCTGTTTGAAAGGACAGTGCCAGCGCATAATCGGCATCCGTATAGACGGCAGGATCGGACTGCCAGTTTGCAGCAAGATGTACGATTCCGGTGGAGGAAGCGGGAAGAGATTGTTCCGAAGCCTGTTTGGAATCCAGAACAGATTCTGTGGAGGCGGCGGAAGAATCGGGAGCGGACACGGATTCTTCGGGGGCCGTCAAAGGCACATTTTGAGAGGAAGAGCAGGCGGTCATAAGCAGCAGCGCGGAAATAGAAAGTGCAGTGATCATTTTAAAATTTCCTGATTTTTTATTCATCATAATTTCCTTTCTTTGTCATAAAAATGACAGGTTTTAAAGAAAGCCGTCAATTTTGCATCCGGTGAAGGTGATATGTTCGGTTGAGGCCGCTTTCCCGATTTTTTGCAGCGCGTCTTCAAACTCCTTTTGGGTCAGGGGATTTTGGGCGTTCTTTTGCAGAAAGGCAGTTGCATTGTTTAGAATCTGCGCCAGAAAAGCATCCCGTTCTTCTACCGTCAGCGTATCCTGATCCAGAATGCGGTAGGAAAAGCGGTATTCTGCCATGGAAAAGGCATGGGGCGAATCTTCCCGGTATTCCGGGATGTTTTCATAGAACGAACTGCATTCCGGGTCCCGGCGTTTTCCGGAATAGACTTCTTCCTGGCGGGTGCTGTATTCAGCCTGGGAAAAACGGACGGTATTTTTTAAATAGGAAGCATAGGGATCATTGTCTGGCAGGGAGCTGACTACCCGGTCATAGAGGAGGAAGATATCGCCTTCCTCGCTCAGGACTGCATGGGTGCGCCGGTTAAATTCGGAAATGGACATTTTTTCCCATCCGGGCAGAACAAGGGCCGCAATCAGGCGTTCATAATCCTCCCCGGAATAGTCAGGGATTTGTTCTTCGCCGGAGGAAGGAAACGCATAGGGTTCCGTGTAGTCGGAAGGCGTCGTTTCGGGGGACCTTTCCGCCAGGCTTGCGGTTTTGGCCGATACAGGGTCTGCGGGAGCAGAGGTTGCGAACACCCCTACGGTCAGGCCGGTGACCAGCACGGCGGCAGCCATGGCAGCCGGGGTGATTCTCCGGGAGGTCATGATGGCTGTGATACGTTCCTTCAGCGCATTTCTGGAAAACCCGCTGGCGAGAGGGGCGGGACGGCTGCGGTGCTCTTCCATGCCCACAAGGGCCAGGGCGTAGGATGATTTCTGTGTGAGGCCGTAACGGCGCAGCACCGTTTCATCACAGGCCAGTTCCAGGTCCCGGTTCGCCAGAATGTACATAGCCCAGACGAAAGGGTTGAACCAGTGGAGGCAGAGGGCCGCGGCCAGAATCCATTTTGTCAGAGTATCAAATCGGCGGATGTGCGCCATTTCATGAGTCAGGATGAAGCCCAAAGTTTCCGTATCCTCCCAGTCCAGATTTTTGGGAAGCAGGATCACCGGCCATAAAATCCCATAGGTGAGGGGCGCTTCCAGCCGGTCGGTATATCGAAACTGCACCGGACGGCGCAGCCGGTGCGCTTCTGCCCAGGATTTGATAAAAGGCAGCTCCAGAGGGAGAGAAGTCCTGTAAATCCGCCGGCTTTTCAGATGGGTGATCAAAAAAGCCAGAGCCGCCGTAACCGCGATGACGAACCAGAGCAGAAAGAACGGTTGGACATGCGGCGCAAAACCTGCAGGACTGTCTGGCCCGGCATCGGATGGGACCACGAGGTTGCCGGAGGGAAAAAGAGGCGCATCGACAGCGGGGAACAGGGCTTTATCGGCACTGACGGAAAGCAGGGCATGGGCGGCCCGGTAAATACTGATGGGGGAAACGAGCCGGAAGGGCACAAGCAGCCTGAGAAGAGCGGCGGCCCAAAGGAACAGGAAGGCCTTTTTCGGCATCCGGTTGATTGCCAGCGCTCTTATAACGATGACGACCGTGATGAGGACAGCGCCGGTCAGGCTCATTTGAAGCAAAGACAGCATGACATCACCTCCAGTTTTCAATCATCTGTTTCAGCTGTGCGATTTCTTTCTCGGAAAGCTTGCGGCTGTCCAGCAGAGAGGCCACCAGCCGGTCGGCATGTCCCGCAAAATTGCGCTGGATCAGGTCGTCGGTTTCCCTCTGTGCCACTTCGCTGCGGGTGAGCAGTGCATGGCACATAAACCCCGGATCGGAGCGTTGGATCACGCCTTTTTCCACACATTTTTTAATGACGGTATAGGTGGTGGTTTTACTCCACCCCACCTGGGAGCCGAGCAGGACAGCCAACTCTTTGGCGGTCAGGTCGCCGTTATCCCAAAGGCATTCCATGACCCGGCGTTCGGAATCAAATAATTTTTCCATATGGAAGATCTCCTTTCCTTACCGTTCTATTGCAATAGAATCGTGTTCTGACTTCATTCTATCACAATAGAACAAAAAGTCAACAGAAAAAAAAGAAAGCGGCAGTTTGAAACATCTGTTTCAAAACTGCCGCCAGGCATTCCAGCAGGAATCGGCCGAACGTTTCTTCCATAAGGTTAAAGAAGAATCCTCTTAAAAAGCGGAGAGGATTCCGGTAAGAATGTTGGTGAGCCCGTGTATGATCCAACTGGGATAAATTGACCCGTCGGCCTTCTTCTCATTGATATATCCCATCGCCCAGGCAATGGCGCCCGTAAAAGTTACCAGAAGGATGGATTTCAGGATGCCGGCTTCTGATAAAAACATGGCTCCGTGGAGCAGGCCGAAAAGCAGGGCCTGTACCGTGTTCCCCGCCAAAAATCCGAATTTCCCGGAGAGTCGTTTCAGCAGAAACCCTCTGAACAAAAGCTCTTCCGACAGAGCGGTGTGAAAAACGGCATATACCAAAATGGCGGGAACCGCGGCAATCCCTTCCCCCGAGAACGCGGAAGCGGCGGTAGGAATATCTTTGAGTGCGTATAAGCTAAACTCCCCAATCAGCCAAAATCCAAGAAAGGCGCCTGCAATCCAGAAAAGAATGCCGGGATGCCTTTTCTTTTTGTCCCATTTCAGCCCGATCCAGCGCAGAAATCCGGTTTTTTTCCGGGCGGTAATGAGCCACCATAGAAAAGGAATCAAAGCAAATATCACAATTTGCATCACACTGCTGATCAGTTCACTCACAAAAGCTGTCATCTCATTATCCTCCTGATAAATGCTTCCGAATATTCTTCCGGAAGGAAAAGAAGCGGCACCTGCTCATAGTACCGCTTCCGCCAATGATCGTATTTCGTTATCTTTCTGCCAGTTTCTCAGGTTCCGGATAAGTCACGCCGAAGGTATCCACCGTCATGGTTTTGATCTTCTGCTCTTTTTTGGGCCTGTCCGAAAAGTCTGTTTTGGTTTCCGCGATCGCATCCACTACATCCAGACCTTCGATGATTTTGCCGAAAGCCGCATACTGCCCGTCTAAATGGGGAGAATCTTCATGCATAATGAAGAACTGGCTGCCGGCGGAGTCAGGGACCATAGTGCGCGCCATGGAAAGAACGCCTTTTGTGTGCTTTAAGTTGTTTACAAAGCCGTTCGAAGAAAATTCACCTTTGATGCTGTAGCCGGGACCGCCGCAGCCGGTGCCTTCCGGATCGCCGCCCTGGATCATAAAGCCTTTAATAACGCGATGGAAAATGACGCCGTCATAAAACTTTTTGTTGATCAGGCTGATGAAGTTATTTACGGATTCCGGAGCGATTTCCGGGTAGAGTTCCGCCTTCATCACATCGCCGTTTTCCATGGTAATTGTTACAATCGGATTGTTTGCCATAATAAAAAACTTCCTTTCTTTTTTCAAATATATTATGATGGTAATGTCAGAGTCAAAAGCCCGCCTTATACAATACGCCTGACAGACTGCACGAAGGATGCCTGTCATCCAATTGTCTCATACGGGCTTTTGCATGCGACATTATGAGTAGAAAAACATCTGGTTCTTATTGTAATGGAAAAAACGCCGGGCGTAAAGACGGTGAGAAGGAAATTTTACTTAAAAGGGGAAGAAACTGTGACGAAACATCTGAATTGGGCGGAGTTCTGCGATATGGGGGCCGGCGATGGGAAAATAGCAGACGCACAGAAGGAAGAAAACAGCGGCTTTTCCCTGTGGCTGACGGATGAACCTCAGGAGGCTGTAAGGCTTCGGGAGAAAGGCGAATGTGTGGTGTTTGTTTTGACCCCGGGAAACGGAAGGCCGTGGGTGCCGCAGATTCCTTATTGCGTGGAGATCGAAGAAGATGCCTTTATTGACAGCGGCAGCCCGGAAGGCGGAAATCACAACGGCTCCGAAGCGCGTTATTTCCACGAGATTCCCACCGCATATCTGTATCGGGTGTGGCAGCGCCATAAAGGGCTGCCCTGGCATATCCTGGATACCCGGCGGCTTTCTCTGCGGGAAATGACGGAAGTAGATCTGGATGCCTTATATGAGATTCACAGGGAGGAGGACAGCCGGTTTTTCCCGGAAGGGCTCCAGGAGGACCGGACGGTGGAGCTGGGAAAAATACGGGAATATATCCGCGGCATGTACGGCTTCTACGGGTTTGGCATCTGGATGGTATCGGAGAAGGAAACCGGACAGGCAGTGGGCCGCGCCGGGCTTCAGGTCCGGGAGGGCTGTGCAGAGCCGGAACTGGGATTTGCCATAGCCCCTGCGTTTCGGGGAAAGGGATATGCGCTGGAGGCCTGCCGGGGTGTCCTGCGGTATGGGTTTGAAGAACTGGAACTTCCCGCCGTCAGAGCGGTGGTGCACCGGGAGAATAAAAAATCCCTCAGACTGTGTGAAAAACTGGGTTTTCATGTGGATAAAGAGATGAAATTTGCCGAAGATGTGTGGATTGGTTTGAAAATAGAGCGGGAAGAATGTATGATAGGAAAAGGAACGGAGATATGGGAATGAATGAAAAGGTTTATGAATTTGATGCCGTGATCCAAAAGGTGCCGGATATTGATGGGGCATACGTGGAAATTCCCTTCGATGTGAAGCAGGAGTTTGGAAAAGGCAGGGTGAAGGTACACGCAGAGTTTGACGGCGTACCTTACGACGGGAGCATTGTGCGGATGGGAACACCGTGTCATATTCTGGGACTGCGCAAGGACATCCGGGCGCAGATCGGCAGACAGCCCGGCGATACGGTGCATGTAAAGGTCACGGAAAGAAAGTAAGCCCGGGGAACCGGACAGCGAAATAGAAGAAAGAGGCCATTACGGCGGCAGGTTGGAAGTAAGTTTATGGTACAAAAGGAAAAACTGGTTCAATTTTATTATTCACAGTATAAGGAATGCGCCCTTTCCTTAAAGAAGAAAAACAATGAAGGAAGAAAAAATTACGAGCAGCGGATCGGGCGTCTGCTGGAGGAAATGAGGAACGTCAGAGTCACCAAACTCAGTCAGCCTCATCTGGAGGAATACCACAGGCAGCTCAGGAATCTGGCCTATTACGCGCTGAAGCTGGACAATCAGTTCGCGATTATGGAAATCCGGGATCTGCTCATGCCGGAGCTGGTGAGACTGGATCTGGCGGGAATAAAGGCGGAGGAACAGGAATTGGTCACCGTAAAATTCCTGGAATTTCTCCGGCGGGAAAAACCTTTTGAAATCTGCAAAAGAAGTTTAAAAAGCCTTTGCAAAAGCTTTGCGGAATCAGGGATCAAAAGCCAGATCATCGATATGGTCCCGGTACGGCCGGAAACGGAGTTCCCTCAGGCGCTGAACATGCAGCGGAAATTCATCCTTCATATCGGTCCCACCAACTGCGGAAAGACTTATCAGGCGCTGGAGCGGCTGCGGGAAGCGGAAAACGGAGTCTATCTGGGGCCTCTGCGTCTGCTGGCGCTGGAGGTGTATGAAAAAATGAAGGAATCGCAGATCCCCTGTACCATGCTCACAGGGGAGGAGCGCATTTATGAAGAGAACAGCAGGATCATTTCTTCCACCATAGAAATGCTGGATATTGAACAGAAATATGATATTGCGGTCATCGACGAAGCTCAGATGATTGCGGATCCGGACCGGGGCCATTCCTGGACCAGAGCGGTTTTGGGCGTACAGGCCCGGGAAGTCCATGTGTGCATGAGTCCGGCGGCGGAAAAGGTGATCACCCATCTGATCGCATTGTGCGGGGATACCTGTGAGATCCACAGATATGAACGGAAAACGGAGCTGATTTGCGAAGAGGAAGCTTTCCGGTTCCCGGATGACGTACAGGAAGGGGATGCCCTGATCGTTTTCACCAAAAGGGCGGTGCTGGATATCGCCGGCCGCCTGGAGAGAAAAGGAATCAAGGCCAGTGTCATTTACGGAAGCCTTCCGCCGGAAATCCGCCGCCGCCAGATCCGCCTTTTTTCGGAAAAAAAGACAAAGGTTGTGGTTTCCACAGATGCCATCGGCATGGGATTGAACCTGCCCGTCAGACGGATCGTTTTCGTTCACACGGATAAATATGACGGAAAGAGCACCAGACCGCTGCTGCCGGCGGAAATCAAGCAGATCGCGGGGCGGGCCGGAAGGTTTGGCATCTATGACACGGGAAAAGTCAGCGCGGTAGGGGAAGAAGGGCTTGCCTATATCCGCAGCCGGTTTGAGGAAACGGAGCCGGATGTATCCCAGGTGAGCCTGGGCTTTCCTCAGGTGCTTCTGGATATGGACGAACCCCTGGATGCGGTTTTAAAAATCTGGAAGTCCGTGGAGACGGAACCTCCCTTTGAAAAGATCAGCATCGAGGAAGTGATGTTTTTATATGAAAAGGCTTATAAAGACCGAAAGGAAATTGACGGTTTTGAGGACAAGCATCTGCTCTACCGGATGCTGACCTGTTCCATCGATATCAAAAACAGGGACATTGTGGCCCTTTGGCTGTATTACTGCAAGACCTATACGGCGGATGTGGCCCTTCATTTTCCTTCCCTGATCATGTGCAGCGATTCCGGCTTGCTGCGCTATGAAACTTTTTACAAAATGCTGGATCTCTATTACCAGTTTTCGGTGCGGCTGGGCAAAAATATTGATACAGAGCGGCTGGACCGGGAACGGGAAAAAACGGAAGAAACCATCATGCGGTATCTGACGAAAGACAAAAAGGAGTATATCCGGAAATGCCAGTACTGCGGCGCACTGCTCCCTCTGGGGGCCACCTACCGGGTCTGCGACAAATGCTATGCGGAAACCCTCCGGGAAAAGAGCAGAAAGAGAGCGGCCGCAGAGTAGAAGGTAAAGGAGTTTTAAGGAGCGGCGGAATGAAATTTTTACATGTATCGGATCTGCATATCGGAAAAAGGGTGAACGGATTTTCCATGCTGGAGGATCAGAAACACATCCTGGCACAGATCATGGAGATCGCTGTCAGGGAGGAGGCGGACGGCGTGCTTCTGGCAGGAGATCTTTATGATAAACCGGTTCCGTCGGCGGAAGCGGTGACTGTGCTGGACGGATTTCTGACCGGGCTGGCGGACCGAAAAATACAGATTTTTGCGGTGGCGGGCAATCATGATTCACCGGAGAGGATGGCTTTCGGGGCGCAGCTGATGAGCGGCAGAGGCGTTTACCTGTCCCCGGTGTATGACGGGAAGGCAGTCTGTATGGAATTGTCCGACAGCTGGGGAAAAATCTGTGTTCATCTGCTGCCTTTTGTGAAACCGGCCACCGTTCGTCATGCTTTTACGGAAGAAGAAATCGAAAGCTATCAGGAAGCGGTGGAGCTGGCGGTCTCCCATATGGAAGTGAATACGGATTGCCGGAATGTGCTGGTGGCCCACCAGTTTGTGACGGGCGCCAGCAGGTGCGAGTCGGAGGAAGTTACGGTAGGCGGACTGGACAACGTGGACGCTGCCGTTTTTGACCGCTTTGATTATGTGGCCCTGGGACACATACACAGTCCCCAGCATGTGGGGCGGGAAACCGTGCGCTATTGCGGGACACCCCTAAAATATTCTTTTTCCGAGGTAAACCAGCAAAAATCGGTCACGCTGGTGGAACTTTTGGAAAAGGGAAATGTAAAAGTGAGGGAAATTCCGCTGAGACCGCTGCGGGACATGCGGAAAATCAGGGGAACTTATCTGGAAGTGACGGCCCGTTCTTTTTATGAAAACACCGATACGCAGGATTATCTGGGAGTGACGCTGACAGACGAGGAGGATGTGCCTGACGGCCTGCAGAAACTTCGGATCATTTACCCCAACCTGATGAGCCTGGAATATGACAACAGCCGTACCCGGGAGAACCGGACGGCCGGGGGGGCGCAGGAGGCAGAGCAGAAATCCGAGGCAGAGCTGTTTCTGGAATTTTATGAGCTGCAGAACAATCGTCCTATGGGGACGGAACAGGAAGCCATGGTACGGCAGCTGATTGACGAACTGAAGGAAAAGGGGACGGTATAAATGAAACCACTGAAACTGACGATGAGCGCTTTCGGGCCCTATGCGGGGGAAACGGTGATTGATTTTGAGCTTCTGGGTACCCAGGGGCTCTTTCTGATCACCGGGGATACGGGGGCCGGAAAAACCACTATTTTTGACGCCATCACCTTTGCGCTTTACGGCGAGGCCAGCGGCACGGTGCGGGAAGCAGGAATGTTTCGGAGCAAATATGCGGATGAAAAACTGCCCACGATGGTGGAATTTTCGTTTCTCGTGCGGGGAAAATGCTATAAGGTGACCCGAAACCCGGAATATCTCCGTCCCAAGGGCAGAGGAACCGGATTCACCCTGCAAAAAGCGGATGCCTGTCTGGAATATCCCGATGAGAGACCTCCGGTCACAAAACCAAAGGAGGTCACCAGGGCGGTCACGGAACTGATCGGTTTAGACTGCAGGCAGTTCACCCAGATTGTGATGATTGCCCAGGGGGATTTCCAGCGGCTTCTGCTGGCGGGAACGGAGGAGCGCGGAAAGATTTTTCGTCAGATTTTTCATACCGAATTGTATCAGGAACTGCAGATGAAGCTGAAGGACAGAGCCAAAAGCAGCTGGAAGGAATATGACGAGCTGGTGCGCAGCATCCGTCAGTATATGGACGGGGTGGCCGGCGGCAGCGATTCCCTCCTTTACAGCGAATTTGAATCGTTAAAAAAATCCGGTTTTGACGGCCGCCTTTCCAGAGGGCTGGAAATCCTGGAAGCGATGATTCAAAAGGATGAAGAGGCCCTCCGGCGGCTGGATGAAGAGAAGGGGATGATGGACCGGAAGGCGGCGGAGCAGGAGCGGCTTTTGGAACAGATCGCCCGGCAGGAGGCCGATCGGGAAGAGCTGGGAAAAAACCGGGGGCAACTGGCCCATGCTGCGCAGCGGCAGGCACAGGCGGGAGAAATCCTGGCAGCGGCGAAAGAAGCTGCAAAGGAAAGCAAAGAGCTGGCAAAAGCAATCCAAGTCTGCGAGGAAATGCTGCAGCAGCATACGCTTCTGGCGCAAAAGCAGGAAGCCATCGCAGAGAAGGAGCGACAGCTGGCCGAAAAGGAAGGGGAGCAGAACAGAGAAAAAGCGGCCAGGGAGACGCTGGAGCAGGAAAGAAAAGCCGGGCAAAAACGGCTGGAGGACTTAAAAGAAGCCGGGGAAGAGAAAGTACGCCTGACCAATAAGAGAGAAAAGCTGGAAGCAGCGATTGAGGAACTGGAGCGTCAGCAGCAGATCCTTTTACAGCTTCGGGAGCGGGGAACGGAAAATGATGCGTTTCTGGAAAACGAGGAGAAGCGGGAGGCGGCGCTCACGGAAAGCATCCGGCAGGCCGAAGAGCGGATCGAAGCGCTGCGGGCCGCGGACAGCCGGGAAACGGTTTTGGCGCAGCATCAGAAAAACCTGGAAGAGCGGATCGAAAATCTTTCCGGCAAAAAAGCGGAGCAGGAAGTCTTAAGCAGGACCCTTTTACAGGAAAAAGAGCGGCGGCTGGCGTTAAAGGCGGAAGAACAAAAGCTTGCCGGAGAACTGGAGGAAAAACGTCTCAGACAGGAACAGCTGAAGGATGCCGGGGAAAAGGAAAGGCGCCTGCGTCGCCGGGCAGAGCAGCTGAAAGAAATGCAGGAGGAACTGTCCCGGCTCACGAAACGTTTCCGGGAGGCGGCTCTTGCAGAAGAAGAGGCGCAAAAGGCCCGCGATGCCGGGAAAGAAGAGACAGAGGAAGCCCGCCGGATGTTTCGGCGCCTGCAGGAAAAATGGGAACAGGCGCAGCAGGCCGGTCAGAGGGCGGAAAAGCTGGCGCAGGAGAAAAAAGAAGCGCTGGAGCATAAAGAACGGTTAAACGCCTGGATGGCCGGACTGGAAAAGCTGCTGGCGCTGGAGAAGGAGGCCGTCGGAAAACAGGAGGCCTACCGGGAGATTTGCAAAAGAAGGGATAGTCTGCGGAAGTCCTACCGGGAACTGGAACAGCTTTTCTTGGATGCCCAGGCCGGGATTTTGGCGGAACGTCTGGAGGAGAATCGTCCCTGTCCTGTCTGTGGCGCCACTCATCATCCTTCCCCCGCAAAAATTCCTTTCCGGCTTCCCAAAAGAGAACAGCTGGATCAAAAGCATGAGGAAATGCTGCAGGCGGAAAAGCAGGCGGAAGGACTGAGCGCCCTTGCCGGACAGTTGAAGGAGCAGGCAAAAGCCAAAAAAGCGGAGCTGACGGAAAGTCTTGGGGGACTTTGGAAACCGGAGGAAAGCAGGGAAACGGCACAAAAAAATGTGGAAGAAGCCCTTTTGAAAACGGAGACTCTGTTGGAACGGCTGGCGGAAAAACAGGACGGGAACCGACGGGAGTGGGAACAGGAAAAGGGGCTGGAAACGCTTTTATTCCGTCAAAAGGAAGCGGTGGAACAGCTTGCAGGAGAGCTGCAGGAAAAGGAAAGCGCCCTGGCGGCTGCCAGGACTCTTTTGCAGGAAAGGAAGGAACAGCTTTTGACCGCCGTCTTTTCGGTGACGGGAGAAGAAGGACGGGAGGCGCCGGATGCTACCGAAGCTGCCCAAAAAGCCGTGGAGCTGTTGGATATCCGGCAAAAAGAGACAGAAACGCTATGGAAAACCGCCGAAAAAGGCGTGCGGGAATCCGAAAAAACGGCGGAAACCATGGAACAGCTGCGAAACCGTCTCGACGAAAAGAAAAAAGAAGGGGAAGCCCTTGCGGAACACAGCAGCAGTCTGGCCGGCCGGCTGGAAATGCTGCAGGCCCAGATCGGCGCAGAGCTGGAAGCGGCGGAGAGGCTGCGTACCGGGGAAGCACAGGCGGAAAAGACGGCTTTGGGAACCTATTCCTGGGCAGAAGAGCCAAAACAGGGGGCGGAGCGCGCGCTGCAATGGCTGGAAGAGCAGAAAAACGAAATCGTAAAACAGCGGGAGGAGGCGGCAGCCCGGATTCGGGAACGGCAGAGCCGGCTGGAGGAAAAGCAGCGGCAGGAAGATCTGCTGAAGCGGTGCAGACAAAACATCCGGGAAGCTCTGGCGGCACAAAAAGTTTTCAAAAACCGCAGGGAGGAAACCCGGGAGCAGATGCGGCGCCTTTTTGACAGAGAGGATATGCCCTGGCAGGACCGTTTCCCGGGTAACGGACGGTTTTCGGAAGAAGCCCTTTCGGAAGCGGCGGAGAAAGCCCAAGACTGTCTGAAAGAAGCGCTGGAACAGGTCCGTGAGAAGGTTCTTGAAAATGAGGAGAAATTACGGGTAAAGAGGACCCTGGAAAAGCGGATTCCCCTGCAGGAGGAGACCGCGGCCCGCCTGGCGGAGGCTTTCCGGCAGTGCGAACTGGCGGCGGCCCGGATCAGGGCGGAAAAAGAAGCGCTGGAAAAGCAGAAGGAGGAACTGCTCCTCCGATTAAAGGGAGAAAGCAGGGAGGAACTTCTTTGCCGTCTGGAAGAGAAAAGGGACAGAAAAGCCCGCCTGGAACAGGCGCTTTCGGAAGCGGAGGACAGCTACAACAGCTGCCGGGAACAGGCCGGACGGCTGCAGGCGGCCGTACAGGTGTTGGAAAAACGGCTGGAAGGGGCGGAAAAACTGTCCTTGGATCAAGTGAAAGAGGAAAAAGAAAAATGTGCCCGGCAGCAGCAGGAAAATGACGAAAAACGCCGGGAATGCTATCGGGCGCTGGAAGGAAACAGACAGATTCATGCATCGGTTAAAGACAGGCAGCAGGAACTGCTCCGGGTGGAACAGGAATATACCAGGATCAGAGCACTGTCGGATACCGCCAACGGCACCTTAAACGGAAAGCAGAAGGTGGAGCTGGAAACCTATATCCAGATGACCTATTTTGAGCGGATTCTGCGGCGGGCGAATCTGCGCCTGCTGACCATGAGCAGCGGCCAATATGAATTAAAGCGCCGGGAGGATGACGGGAACCTGAAAGGAAAAGCCGGTCTGGAGTTAAACGTGATCGATCATTACAACGGCAGCGAACGGAGCGTAAAAACCCTGTCCGGAGGGGAGTCCTTTCAGGCCTCCCTGTCCCTGGCGCTGGGGCTGTCGGATGAAATCCAGGCTGTGGCGGGAGGCATCCAGCTGGACGCCATGTTTGTGGACGAGGGCTTTGGTTCTCTGGATGAAGAAGCCTTAAACCAGGCCATGAAGGCGCTTCTGGGGCTGACGGAAGGACGGCGGTTGGTAGGGATCATTTCCCATGTGTCCGAACTGAAGGAACGGATTGATAAAAAAATCGTGGTGACAAAGACCAGGAGCGGAAACGGCGCCGGAAGCAGCGTGAAGATAGAAGGCTAGAAACAGGAGGCAAAAGAAAACAACATGTATATAGGAGATCTGCACATCCATTCCAGATATTCCCGGGCCACCAGCAGGGAGGGCACGCCGGAGCATCTGGAGCTTTGGGCCAGGAAAAAAGGAATTGATCTTGTGGGAACCGGGGATTTCACCCACCCGGCCTGGCGGGAAGAGCTGAGGGAAAAACTGGAACCGGCGGAAGAAGGGCTCTACGTGTTAAAGGAGGAGTTTCGCATCAGGGATGAGGAAACGCCGGACGACAGACGGCCCCGCTTCGTGGTGACCGGGGAAATCAGCTCCATTTATAAAAAGAAGGACAAAGTGAGAAAAGTACACAGTCTGCTTTTGATGCCGGGGCTGGAGGAAGCGGAAAAGCTGTCCCGCCGTCTGGAACTGATCGGAAACATTCATTCCGACGGCAGGCCCATTCTGGGACTGGACTGCCGGGATCTTCTGGAAATCATGCTGGAAACCAATCCGGAGGCGGTCTATGTGCCGGCCCATATCTGGACCCCTCACTTTTCCCTTTTCGGCGCTTTCTCCGGATTTGACAGGATCGAAGACTGCTTTGAAGATTTGACCCCTTATATTCATGCGCTGGAAACCGGGCTGTCCTCTGATCCGCCCATGAACTGGCGGATATCGGCGCTGGATTCCTATCAGTTGATTTCCAATTCCGATGCCCACTCTCCGGGAAAACTGGGGCGGGAGGCAACTCTTTTTGACACGGAACTGTCCTATGCCGGGATGGCGGAGGCGATACAGACCGGAAAGGGGCTTTCCGGCACGCTGGAATTTTTCCCCGAGGAAGGAAAATACCATTTTGACGGACACCGGAAATGCGGTCTGTGTATCAGCCCGGAGGAAGCGAAGGAATATGGCGGGATCTGTCCGGTCTGCGGGAAAAAGATCACCATCGGGGTATTGCATCGGGTGGAGGAACTGGCGGATCGGGCGGAAGGATACGTTTTGCACAACGCGAAGCCCTTTGAAAGTCTGGTTCCGCTGCCGGAAGTCATTGCCGCATCCACGGGCATAAGCAGCGCCGGGAAAAAAGCGCAGGAACAATATGGGAAGCTGCTGCGCAGCCTGGGTTCGGAATTTTCTATTTTGCGGGAAATTCCCATAGAGGACATCAAAAAGGCGGCGGGTCCCCTGGTTGCCGAAGGAATCCGGCGGCTGCGTCAGGGGAAAGTGGAACGCACCCCGGGATTTGACGGGGAATACGGCACCGTCCGCCTGCTGTCACCCGGAGAAATCAGCGAACTTTCCGGGCAGCTGTCCCTCTTTTCTACAGAGGAATTAAGGCGGCAGGAAAAGGCCGGAAAAGAGGAAAAGAAGGCCGCCAAAAAGGGGACCGGGAAAGAACAGGCGCAAGAGGCGGCTGTTCCGGAAAAAAAGGCGCTGCTTCTAAATCAAAGCCAGCAGGAGGCGGTTGAAGCAACGGAACGGACCGTTGCCGTTATCGCGGGGCCGGGAACCGGAAAGACAAAAACGCTCCTGTCCCGGCTGGAGTACATGCTGACGGAACGAAAAATCAGCCCTTCCGAAATCACGGCGGTGACTTTCACCAATAAAGCGGCGGAGGAGATGAAAAGCCGTCTGGAAAAGCTGCCCGGCGGTAAACGGGCGGGAAAGCGGATCAGGATCGGCACCTTCCACGCAATCTGCAGCCGGATCCTGACGGACAGCGGACTTTCTTTTTTCATCGCCGATCCGGGACTGCAGGAAGAACTGGCTGAAAAAACGGTGAAGGAGTGCGGATTAAAGCTTTCGGGAAACCGTTTTTTAAAAGCGGTATCCTCGTATAAAAGCGGAATGGAAAAAGAAGGAACAACATGGGAGCCGGAAGAGCTGGAGGCGTTTGGATTTTATCGGGAACAGCTGCGCAGCGCCGGTGCGCTGGACTATGACGATTTGCTGCTGGAAACGCTGGAATTGTTTGAGGCGGGCGAAATACCGCCGGAGTCGGAAAAGAACTTTCATTATCTTCTTGTGGATGAGTTTCAGGATATCAATCCCATCCAGTATCGGCTGATCGAAGCGTGGAACAAAAACGGGAAGGAGCTTTTTGTCATCGGTGATCCGGATCAATCCATTTACGGTTTCCGGGGAAGCGACGCCCAGTGCTTTTCCCGGCTGAAAGAAGCCTTCCCTTTGCAGCGGGTGATCCGGCTGAAAGATCATTACCGCTGTACGCCGGAAATTTTGAACGGCGCGCTTTCCGTCATCGCCCATAACAGCGGGCAGGAGCGGCAGATGAGTGCCGTGCGGGGAGAAGGCCCGAAGATCCGCATTGTTTCGGCGGCGGATGAAAGAAGCGAAGCTATTTTTATCGCGAAAGAAATCAACCGTCTGGTGGGCGGCATCGATATGGTGGAGGTGGATGAAAAATCGGGACGGCAGGATATCGGAATCCGGGGTTTTTCGGATATCGCGGTGCTCTACCGCACCCATCGGCAGTCCAGGCTTTTGGAGTATTGTCTGGGACAGGAAGGAATCCCTTATGTAGTGGCCGGAAGAGAGGATTTTCTTCTGGAGAAAGAAGTGAGAGGCGTATTGTACTTTTTCCGGTATATCCTCCGGCCCCGGGATGACCAGGCAAAAAAACTGGCGATAAAGCTGGCCTGGAGCGCCGGGGAAGAAAACGCCGAAGAAGCGTTTGAACTGCTGGCAAAAAAGTATGAGAAACCGGTGCATAAAGCAAAGCCGGTCCGGCTTTTGGAAGAGTGGATCAGCGACAGGAAGCTGGAAGAAAATGAGGCCTTGAAAAAGCTGACGGATATGGCGGTACTGCATTCTTCCGTGGAAGAATTTCTGCAGACGCTGTCCTTCGGGGAGGACGGGGATATCAAGCGCTGCGGCCAGCGGAGATTTTTAGCGGATGCGGTGACACTGATGACTTTTCACGGCGCAAAAGGGCTGGAATTTCCGGCAGTGTTTTTATATGGTATGAAAAAGGGGCTTGTTCCCATGGAGACGGCCGGAAAAACATCTGACGTAGAGGAGGAAAGAAGGCTGTTTTATGTGGGCATGACCCGTGCGAAGGAAGAACTGATTCTGACCGCTTCCGGAGAAGAATCTCCGTTTTTACGGGAAATCACCCCGAACACCACGATAAGGGAATCGACCCGGAAAGAAAAATCGATACAGGAAGCGGTGCAGCTGTCCCTGTTTGATATGATGGTGTGAGAAAAGGGAAAGTGTCCGGGCGAAAAGACGCTAAGCCGATAAACCGCTGAAGAGTCAGCGCTTATCTCCATTTCGGAGTGTTCTCTGGCAGAGAACACATAGTGTGAATTCCTGCTTTAAACAGGGCAGTTTTATTATAACACAACAGCCACAGAGTGGAATAAAAAGTATGGCTTGTAGGGACAAGGAAAAAGGATTAAACTGGATGTAATGAAATGGAGGGCGTAGAGATGAGGTATAGAGAATTGGGGAATACGGGCCTTTCGGTCAGCGAAATCGGGCTGGGGGCGGAGTGGCTGGAACGCCATAATACAAAAGAGGTAAAGGCTGTCATTGATTGTTGTGAGGAAAAAGGGATTAACATTTTGGACTGCTGGATGTCGGAACCGAAGGTTCGGTCCAACATAGGGGCAGCGCTGAAAGGAAGAAGGGACAGATGGATCATTCAGGGGCATTTAGGGTCTACCTGGCAGAACGGACAGTATGTACGTACCCGGGAACTGCCGAAAGTGAAAGCGGCGTTTCAGGATCTGCTGGACAGGCTGGATACGGACTACATAGATTTGGGAATGATTCATTTTGTGGATGAAGCGGCCGAGTTCCATCAGATTATGGAAGGGGAATTTTTAGAA
Source organism: uncultured Lachnospiraceae bacterium (assembly GCA_902476265.1). Classification (GTDB taxonomy): domain Bacteria; phylum Bacillota; class Clostridia; order Lachnospirales; family Lachnospiraceae; genus Gallintestinimicrobium. The sequence goes on along the minus strand of CABSCP010000004.1, from coordinate 123,447 downwards.
TATGCCCGGGATTTAAAAGCCCGGGGCGTGATACATCATATCGGCATGAGTACGCATAATCCCGCTGTTGCCAGGCTCGCAGCCCAAAGCAGCGTCATAGAAATGATCCTATTCAGTGTCAATCCCGCCTTTGACCTGTTTCCTGCCATCGAAAATATGGAACAGTATTTTGCGGACGAATATGAAGAAAGCCTGGGCGGAATTGCGCCGGAAAGAGCGGAGCTTTACCGGATTTGCGAACAGAATGGCGTAGGCATCACGGTGATGAAAGGTTATGCGGGAGGCCGCCTTTTTGATGCGAAGAGATCTCCTTTCGGTGTGGCGCTCACTCCCGTCCAATGTCTGCACTATGCGCTCACCCGACCCGCTGTGGCAAGTGTGCTGGCCGGCTTTGACACCCCGGAGCATGTGGCCGCGGCCGTGGCGTATGAAACCGCATCGGAAGAGGAAAAGGATTATGCCAGCGTACTCGCATCGGCGCCCAGTCATGCTTATTTCGGACAATGTACTTACTGCGGACATTGTGCGCCCTGCCCTGTGCACATCGACATCGCAATGGTGAATAAGCTGTATGATCTGGCAGTGATGCAGGAGGAGGTCCCGGCCACCGTGCGCGCCCATTATCAGGGGCTGGCCCATAACGCGTCGGACTGCATCGGATGCAGGAAGTGTGAAACACGATGCCCCTTTGGCGTGCCGGTGGCAGAGCAGATGGAAAAGGCCGGAAGAATCTTTGCCGGTGACACACAAAGCTGAAATTTGAAAAGCAAAACAGAACGGCTATGGGCCGTGAAATAGGAAAGCAGGGAAACGATGGAAGAATATACAGTGGCAGAATTGATCGGAATGGTCAGGAATTTTTGTGAAGAACGGGATTGGAATCAGTCTCATAATCCAAAAGATCTGGCGATAGGAATTTCAACCGAAGCGAATGAATTGCTTGATATTTTCCGATTTAAAGATCAGAAGGACATGGAGCTGATCATGCAGGAAGGGCCGCAGAGGGTACATGTCGGGGAAGAACTGGCGGATGTCCTGTTTTTTACCCTGCGGTTTGCGCAGATGTATCATCTGGATCTGAAAGAGATACTGGAGGATAAGATTGAAAAAAATGCGAGGAAGTATCCGGTGGAAAAAGCGAAATAAAAAAATCCAAAACGGAATTGTCCAATCCTGTGAGCGGGCAAGGGAACACACGGTCAGATAAGGGAAAGCACACTGTTTGCAACGTGGTTTCCCCTGTCCGTTGATGGCGCCTCACGTTTATTATGGTGACTGCGGAAGACGCATCAGGCAGTGTGAACGGGAAGGGCTGCCAATGGCTTTCCATCAGATTTTGACGGACAAGGTTTCCGGAGAAATTGAATGATAGGAGTGTGGTGCGAATCGGTAGTGAACATGAAAACCCCGGGGGATTCGCACCTGTAAAAGTTGCCAAAATAGTGAAAATAAGAAGCTTTTAAAAGATGTGATATTGCTTTATATGGGAAAAAATGTAAAATATAGATAAAGGCATTTGAGGAAAAGGGCAAAGAATTAGATGCTTTTGCTGTCACTGCCCGCGAGGGCGGTGTAGATTGAAATTCCTTGCCTTAATCGGCCAATTTATGAATAATTGAGTCACTGCCCGCGAGGGCGGTGTAGATTGAAATTCTTCTGCGCCTGGTTTATTCTTTCATCAGGTTTTCGTCACTGCCCGCGAGGGCGGTGTAGATTGAAATCGGCTTGTTGTGCTATCTTTTTTACCTGTTCCGTAGTCACTGCCCGCGAGGGCGGTGTGGATTGAAATCAGTCCGTCCAGGGCGAAATCATCTATTGTCACCGTCACTGCCCGCGAGGGCGGTGTGGATTGAAATTTCTTAAATGCATTTGTATTTTCTTCGATCTGTGTCACTGCCCGCGAGGGCAGTGTGGATTGAATTTTGTGTCACATAAGATACGCCCAACCCACATGTGGTCACTGACCTCAGTGGCGGCAGACTGAATTTTCAAAGAGATTGATGTGTATCGTACCTTCTGAAGCCATTACTCGAAAGGGCGGCTCGAACAGAGACATAATATGGGAAGCGGAAAAAATGTAAGAAATGCTGCGGAAAAGATAGCAGTGGTGATAAAATTTAAAAAGTATAGGAGAAAAAGATGCCGGGATATCAGATAAAAGTGACAATGGAGGGAACGAAGCCACCCATGTGGAGGAGACTTCTTTTACCCAACAAACTGTCCTTTGCGGATCTGCATGGGATTCTGCAGATTGCTTTTGGATGGGATGATTATCATATGCATGATTTCACATTCCAACATTGCATAGACACTGTGGGCAATACAGAGTACCATGACTATGCAGATTTGGACGAAAACGAAACGGCGGCGGATAATTATTTGAAAGGCGGCTGGATTCGCTATACCTATGATTACGGAGATGACTGGCAGCATAAAATCGTGCTGGAAAAAGAACTGGAAGATTATGAAGAACGTTATCCCCAGGTAGTAAAGTTTAAGGGTAATAATTTTGAAGAGGACAGTGGTGGTGTCTGGGGCGGGAAGGAAAGTACGGAAGCCTATGACATGGAAGCAGTGAATGAGAGGCTGAAGGAATACTGCATATGTACCCCCGTAGAACCTGTGGCTGGAGAGGAAGATTTTTTAAACCTGCAGGAAACAGAAAAACTGATGAAAAAGCTGTTTAAGAATCTGCAGAAGACCACGGGAAAGAAGCAAACGATTCAGAATCAAAAAAAGAAATCGGCCCTGGATCAGAAAATAGAAAAAATCCGGGATTTTTGTGAAAAGGCGGAAATGGTGCGAAAAGAAGAAAATCCGGCGGAGCAGGGGGGACAGCTTGCTTTTGATTTTGATACCGGAAAAACAGAAATAGAACCGGAGGATCCGGATTACGTCTTTTTCAAATGCGGCGGCAGCGTTACCCAATCGGAACTTTTGGAACAGGCGTCGGAGCAGCTGATTCTGGATTATCAAAAATATATGATGCTTCCCATGGAAGAAAAAAGAAGGAAACAGAAAGCAAAGGGAGCCATTCTGGCAGCGCTGCAAGAAAATCCATCCTGGTATCTGATTATATTTGATGAAGATACGGTGAAAGATTATCAGATATGTGTAGAGGCAAAGCAGGGGGAAAGACTGCCTTATCTTCGGGGAAAAAGTGTGGTAATGTTATGTGCCTGGGGGCTTTTGGACGCTCATGTTATAAAAGAAAACGGTAAGACCAGAATGGAGATTATCACGGCGGAGGGAGCGGAAGCATTTATCCGTTTTTTGAAAACTGCAGGGCTGCCTCGCTTTTATGGAACAAAAAAACTGATCACCGAAGGTATTCAATACCTGATGAAGAGCTATGGCCTGATGGAGCTTCCGGTGCTTCATGCCAAGTATCAGAAAGCTTTCGGTCCCATTTCCTATGAAGAGCTGATGCGATATTTATATCTTGACGGAACTCTTTATGGAGATTACACCGCGGGGGAAGGTCTGATTTATGGCGTACAGGTACCCTTTGCGGCAATAAAAGACCTGAATGTGAATGAAATATTTAATCAAAGGAATGAGTATGGGCAGGAGCTGGATTATGCGGACTTTAAAAACCGCAGGCTTTTGAAGTGGAAAGAAGGAATCGCCGGCTTCGTACCGGTCTGGGATGAATTGGCAGAGTTGCTGAACGCGTTGAAAGTGGTATATGAAGAAGAGTTGGATCAGCTGCTGCCGGAGTTATATCTGTTTACTATCTCTGGAATGGAACTGGATGAAATTCTTTTTTACATTGAGGAAAATTTTTTCGAGGAACCGGAAGCGCCTGAAAATAAGCTGCTTTTGGCAATGATTTGGAAGAGTATGGCAAAATGCTGGCTGGAAACACCCATCGCCTGTCTGAAAGGGCACAACCGTATGGAGGCTTCCCGCCTGATGAAAAAGGAGCCGTTTTTGGTTGCAGTCGATGAAGAGGTAGATGTGACGACAGAAGAACTGGATGGTAGAGAACAGATTTATGAACTGCCCTGGAAAATGCAGCAGGCTCTGTATTCTTTACTGGAACTGCCTCCGGATAAAAAATGGAGTGAACAGAGAAAGAGGGAACTGCAGAAAATAAAAAAAGAAGCAGGAAGAGAACTGGAGATTTTGGATATATTGGAAAAATTTCTGGCTTTTGACAGGAAAATAATATGAATTTGAACTATGCAGAAATTTTAAAAGGTCAGGATTATCATTTTTTAAAAACAGATGAACATCTTGGAAACAACATTATTCTGCTCGGACTGGCAGGGAGCTATTCCTACGGAACTAACTATGAAAACAGTGATATTGATATTCGCGGAATAACGCTGAACCGAAAGTCAGATTTGATCGGATTAACGAAGTATGAACAATACGTGGATGAGAATACGGATACTACAATCTATACCTTTAATAAGGTAATAGCGCTGCTTTTGAGCTGTAATCCCAATACCATAGAATTGCTCGGATTAAATCGGGAACATTATCTGTATCTCAATGAAATTGGAAGAAGCCTGCTCGAAAACAGATCCATGTTCCTTTCCAAAAGAGCGATACAGTCTTTTGGAGGATATGCGGATGCGCAGTTGCGACGGCTGCAAAATGCGCTGGCCAGAGATGCCTGCCGCCAAAGTGAAAAAGAACAGCATATTTTTAACTCTGTAAAAAATGCCATGTACGATTTTAACAGGCGATATGCTCATTTTGCGCAGGGAGCTGTAAAAGTTTATTTGGATCAGGCTGTAAACCCTGAATTGGATCAGGAAATATTTATGGATGTAAGTCTGACGCATTATCCACTTCGGGATTATAATGGTATGTGGAATGAAATGAATTGTATCGTAAAGGATTTCGATAAGGTTGGAAAAAGAAATAAGAAAAAGGATGACAATCATCTTAATAAACATGCCATGCATTTGGTGAGGCTGTTCATGATGGCGATTGATATTCTGGAACAGGGGGAAATTATTACTTATCGCGCAAAGGAGCAGGAACTGCTTCGCAGTATCCGCAGAGGTGATTACCAAAAGCCGGATGGGAATTTTTCGGAAGAGTTTTATGAAATTGTATCGGATTATGAGAAAAAATTGAATGAGGCAGCAAAGAACACTAAGCTTCCTGATGAGCCGGATATGGAAGCCGTTCAAAAATTTGTGATGTCTGTAAATGAGAAGGTGGTAATGGGATGAACGGTAGGAATCAGGAATCTTGCATGGAAAAAACGGTGAAAGAAAAGCTGAAAGAAATTGAAGAAAAAGAGAATATCAGAATACTGCATGCTGTTGAGTCCGGGAGCAGAGCATGGGGATTCGCATCTCCGGACAGCGATTATGATGTGCGTTTTATTTATGCGCATCCTATGGAATATTATCTTGGACTACAGCCCAAAAAGGATATCATTGACTGGGAGCTAAATGAGATATTGGATATCAACGGATGGGATATCTGCAAAGTACTGCAGCATTTTCATAAATCCAATGCAACAATGTATGAATGGGCCAACTCACCGATCATTTATCATACCACTCCGGAATGGGAACAAGGGAAGGAAGTGGCAGAAAAATATTTTTCCTGTAAGTCGGCTATGTATCATTATTATGGAACAGCGAATAAAAACTATCATGATTATCTGAAGGAAGATATGGTGAAATACAAGAAATATTTTTATGTGTTGCGGCCGATTCTTGCATGTAAATGGATAGAAGAGAAGCAATGTCCACCACCGGTGCTTTTTCAGAATCTGGTTGACGAAATGTTGGAAGACAGTATGAAGGATACGGTAGAAGACCTTTTGAAAAAGAAAATGGTGATGAACGAATCTGAAAAGGGAATGCGTATCGATAACCTTAATGAATATATTGTGAATCATCTGGATTATTTTAAGAAAATAACAGATTCCATGGAAGATGACAGAAATAGGGACTGGAATTTGCTGAATAAACTGTTTTTAGATATCATTAAGTGAAGGCGGGCAGGCTAGGAAAGTTACATAAATCAGAAAAATGATAAAAATTAGTTGCCAGCCTGCAGAATTTGTGTTATCTTCTCCATGTAACCATAAAACGAAAACAAAGAAAGGAGGATGATTGCCATGTTAAGCAGAATGTATGGTATTAATTTGATAAAGAACAATACAGACAAAAGGCGCAGTCGTCTTTCTTTTCAATATTTTGACGGGATGTAAGATCAGCAGATCGAAAAGGAAAAACGTGGCACCTCTTTGTTGAGGTGCTTTTTTGCGCCCATTTTTAGAAAAGGAATGTTTGATGAAAACAGTAAAAGGAAAATTTGCGGGAGCAAAAATATTTTCAGACAATGTGGAAGAGTATGCCATAGCACAGATACAAATGCTGTGCGACAATGAAATTGCCAGGGACAGTCAGATCCGTGCCATGCCGGATATCCACCCCGGAAAAGTGGGGACGGTGGGACTTACCATGACGGTAGGGGCTAGACTGATTCCCTATCTTCTGGGCGGGGACATCGGCTGTGGGATGTCCTGTCGGGTGATAAAAGCAAAAAGGGTGGAAGGAAAACAGCTTGACAGCGTGATCAGAGAGCGTGTGCCTTCCGGTTATGGGATCAGAAAAGAACCGCACCGCTGCCAGGAGGAAGCGGAACTGGACGCGTTGAAATGCGCTGCCCATATCAATTATAAAAAAGCCGTTTGCAGCATCGGCACTCTGGGCGGCGGCAATCATTTTATCGAAGTGGATGCCGATGAAGAAGGAAAACTGTATCTGACAGTCCATTCCGGCAGCCGGCATTTGGGCGTAGAGGTGACGGAATATTACCAGAATCTTGCAGGACAGAACTGCCGGGAAAAGGGAATCCCCCATCCCCTCAGTTATCTGGAAGGGCAGCAGCTGGAGGACTATCTTTATGACATGCGGATCGTACAGGATTATGCGGCGTTAAACAGGGCCTGTATCCTGGATGAGATCTGCAGAGGAATGAAATGGAAGGTATCGGAACAGATCGAGACAGTACATAACTATGTGGGAACATTGTCGGATGGCAGAAAGATTCTCCGTAAAGGCGCTGTTTCTGCCGGAAAAGGAGAGCAGATTCTGGTCCCCATCAATATGAAAGAGGGGATGCTGCTTTGCACCGGCAAAGGAAATTTGGACTGGAATGAATCGGCGCCTCATGGTTCCGGACGCATTTTCCGGCGGGACCAGGTAAAAGAACACTATACGGTATCGGATTTCAAAAAAGAAATGAAAGGTATTTATACCAGCTGTATCGGAAAAGAGACCCTGGATGAAGCGCCTTTTGCCTACCGCAGCATGGATGAAATTGTGAAAGCCACACAGGAAACCATGGAAATCTGCAGGATTATGAAGCCGGTTTATAATTTTAAGGCAGGAGGTTGAAAAAATGGTGGTACAGATCAGCAGCGGCCAGGGACCGGAAGAATGTCAGCTGGCGGTGGGAAAATTATTCGCAGCACTGCAGAAAGAATATCCTGATGCAGAGAAGATAACAGAAAAACCGGGAAGAAAAAAGAATTGTTATGAATCCATAACCTTTATTACAGATGCCGATCTGAGCGGCCTGGAGGGGACGGTGCAGTGGATTTGCCAGAGCCCGTTTAGGCCCGGACAGAAACGGAAAAACTGGTTTGTGGATGTGAGCATTCTGCCCGAGAGAAAAGTAATTCCCAAAGAGGGAGATTACAGAATCGAAAAATTCCATTGCGGGGGGAATGGCGGCCAGAATGTGAACAAGGTGGAGACAGGCGTGCGGATCATCCATATCCCTACCGGCATTTCAGTTGTTTCCACAGAGGAACGGAGCCAGTACCGGAACAAACAGAGGGCATTGGAAAAGTTGAATGCCCGATTAGAGGAACTGGAAGACCGGGCGGAGGCACAGCAGAAGGACGAAGCATGGAAGGAGCATAACAGAATCATCAGAGGAAATCCGGTGAGGGTGTATCGGGGAGAGGGGTTTGCGTTGCATAACGAATAGGAACGTGGTAGAATCATTACAGAAGACGGTCAGCATACGGAAAATTTGAGCAGACTATTAGAAATGTGATATGATACAGGCGGTTAATTTGAAAAAGATTGACTGCCTGTTATTTTAAATAATTTTTAGTTTGTACATGAGAGTGAGGGAGAATGATATGGGATTATTTGACAAGTATAAGGAACCGGTATTTTTAAAGGAAATATGCGGATGAAGCAGCGAATATTGATTATCGAAGATGATTTTACCATACAAACACAGTTAAAAAACCTCTTGTCAGGTAATGGGTATGAGGTTTTTGCAGTTACCGATTTTTCAGCGGTAATCGAGCAGTTTAAGGCTTTTTTGCCTCATCTAGTCTTATTGGATATAAAACTGCCGGGAAGCAGCGGATTTGAAATATGTTCACAAATTCGAACCTTTTCTGATCTGCCCATTGTGTTCGTGACGAGCAGCAATACGGATATGGACGAATTGAACAGTATTATGCTGGGCGGGGACGCATTTATCACGAAACCTTATAACACAGCGATTTTGCTGGCCAAAATTGCGGCTCTGTTGCGGCGGGCGTATCCTTGCGGGCAAGCCGAGATACTTACATGGAATGGCGCAGTCCTGCATTTGGAAAGCAGTTTAATAGAGTACAACGGGCAGAAAGCAGAATTGACAAAAAACGAGTTGAAAATTCTCTACTATCTTTTTAAGAATGCAGGAAAGATATGTCCCCGCAGCGATATTGTTGATTTTCTCTGGGACAATCAGCTTTATGTTGACGATAATGCGCTGAGCGTCAATATAAACCGCATTCGTGAAAAACTGGCGTCTATTGGTCTGAACAGCTTTATTAAAACGAAACACAGACAAGGGTATCTGGTATGAGCAGCAAACAATATTTGAAAAATCAACTGCCGGTCATTTTCATCAATCTGTTGGGTATGCTTGCTCTTGCCCTGTTTTTGACTGCAAATGGGAATAATATTCAAATAGTATTGTTCATTCTTGCGGTCTGGCTGATTGTCCTCGCTTTCTGTCTGCTGTTTTTCTGCCTCGCACGGAAAAATTACCTGAATAAATTGCTGGATATGACAGAGCAGTTAGAAGAACGGTATTTGCTGCCGGAAATCATGCAGGCGCCGGAAAAAGCCGATGATCAGGTATTTTTTCAAATTATGAAAATGGCAGAAAAGTCTATGCTGGAAAGGATCGGCGAAGTACAGCGGGAACGAAAGGAATATAAAGAGTATATTGAGCAATGGATCCATGAAGTAAAAACCCCGATCACAGCCATGAAACTGATTTGCGAAAATAACCGCACCTCTTTTACCAGAGAGTTAATGGCAGAGCTGGAGAATGTGAACCGTTTCACGGAGCAGGCTCTTTATTTTGCCCGCAGTGAGCATACGGAAAAGGATTATTCTGTCCGTGAAATCAGTCTTAGCGGTGTGGTACATGGCGCAATTGCAGACAACAAATACCTGTTACGGCAAAATAATGTGACGATTACGGTTGATGATTTAGATTATAAAGTATATACCGATGATAAGTGGGTACGGTTTATTTTAGATCAGATTATCAGCAATGCGGTAAAATATCACATGGATCAGCCGATTTTACATTTTTTTACGGTAAAAAAGAATGACAAAATTGTATTATCCATTGAAGATAATGGCATTGGGATACCACAAAACGATTTGCCATGCATTTTTGAGAAAGGGTTTACCGGACAGAACGGACGGACCATTTATAGCGCTACCGGGATTGGCCTATATCTTTGCAAGCGCCTTTGCAATAAGCTGGGAATAGGGATTTCCGCCAATTCTTTTGAGGGTAAAGGAACAACGATTTCTCTCTCCTTTCCGATGAATGATTTTATTATTGGGGTGCAGGGCTGACACGTCCTGCGCTTCTTACATTTTTGTAAGAACTGCATAAGAAAATTTGATACAAAAAAACGTGTCTGTTGCTTACAATAAAAGCAGGAAGCTTTAAGGAGGCAGGAGAATACATGAAACCTATTTTAAAATTGGAGCATATACAGAAATATTATGGCAATGAGGGAAATATTACAAAGGCCATTCAGGATATCAGTTTTTCCGTGGAAGCAGGCGAATTTTTAGGAATTATGGGAGCGTCCGGATCTGGAAAAACAACGCTGCTCAACTGCATTGCTACCATTGATACGGTAAGCGCGGGACACATTTATCTGGAGGGAACGGATATCACGGAGATAAAGCCAAAATCTCTTGCCCGTTTCCGCCGGGAAAATCTGGGCTTTGTGTTTCAGGAGTTTAATCTGTTGGATACGCTGACAATTTCTGAAAACATTGCACTGGCACTGGCAATCAATCATACTCCGGCCAAAGAGGTGGAACCTTGTATTTTGAGCATTGCCGAAAAGCTGAACATCCGTGATATTTTGGTCAAATATCCGTACCAGGTGTCCGGCGGTCAAAAGCAACGCTGCGCCTGTGCCAGAGCCATGATTAACAATCCCAAATTGCTTTTGGCCGACGAGCCCACCGGCGCATTGGACAGTCATTCATCCCAAATGCTTCTGTCTACGATCCGGAGTATCAATGAACAGCTGGGGGCCACAATCCTCATGGTAACGCATGACGCTTTTACAGCCAGCTATGCAAACCGTATTCTCTTTTTGCAGGACGGGGAAATTTTAACAGAACTACATAAGGGCAGCGACAGCAGAAGCGCTTTTTTCAATAAGATTCTGAATGTCCTTACCATAATTGGAGGGGGACAAAGCCATGTATGTTAAACTTATTTTCAGAAATGCAAAGCGGTCTGTCAAAGATTATCTGGTTTATATCGTTACCATGACAATTTGTGTCACCCTCTTTTATTCATTCTTGTCCATTTCCAGCAGCTACTACAAACCGGATATCGAAAGCAAATATAATTTTACAATATTAAGTGATGGCATGAAGGCAGCGATATGTGGTATCACACTCTTGCTCCTGTTCCTGATACGATTTGTCAACAATTATATACTGCGGCGCAGGCAGCGGGAATTATTATGAACTGACGTGGACACTGTTTCCGGATACGGTTATGCTGACGATTGGCTTCTTTGTTTTGAGCTTTCTTATGGTAGGACGATTCAATAGCCACACAATTCGGAAAACTAAAATCATAGATATGCTTGCGGCAGACCGGGAGAATGACCCGTCATTGAAAAAGAGCCGCTTCATTGTGATTGCGGCTGTTTTATTTGAAATATTCGCAATATGGATGTGTGCGACAGGAATACAAAAAGTCTGGTTTTATTATGACAGCCGTTTTGCGATGTCCGTTCAAATCATGTTCTGGGGCAACATTATTTTTCCGGCAGTTACTTTGAGCTGGTCTGTATGGTGGCTTATCAAAAAGAAAAAATGGGGCTTACATAAATTTATCTTCGGATTGCTGGTTTGCGCTGTTCTAAACGCTTGTATTGCGGCGGTTGTACCGTCCCTGATCAATCAATATTATCTGCCATTGGGCGCCGGTACAGTCAATCAATATTTGATATTTGTTTTGACTGATATGATTTTCATCATCTGTTCCGTGATTTATCTTGCCAGCAGCTTCATCGCGGCCTGGAAAGAAAAATCTCCGGAGCATAGATACAAAGACGAAAATCTGTTCTTTTTCGGACAGCTGATATCAAAGCTTTACACCACCGGCAAAACCATGACATTGATCAGCGTCACCTTAGTGCTCGCCATTTTTATGTTTATTGCAGCTCCCGTTTTGGTCGGCTGGGCTTCGGGATATCTGGACATACGATCCATGTACGATGTGCAGATTTCATCCAGATATAATAATGTATATGACCAAGCAAACCTTCCCCGTGACAATTATAAACTTGTGACGGATTTCCTTTTGGAACATGGTATCGAAACGGATTATGACTGTACTTTCAGCCTTTATCTTCCGAGCAAAGATGATTTTCACAATCGAATGAAATATGATTTTCCTGTTGCAGCGATTTCATTGAGTGATTACAATACAATCCGGGAAATGCTGGGTTATGAGCCGGTTTTTTTATCAGAAAAAGAGTTCACAACACAATGGAAGTCAATCGCAGCCGGGGAAGAACGGAATAACTTTCTTGGGAAACATTCCAGAATAAAAACAGATGCAGGAGAATTGACTCTTTCCAAACTGCCTTTTTACGAGGAAGCAATCGGAGAAACCGTTTATAATTCTTATACAGATGTGCTCTATGTATTCCCGGACAGTGTTTGCGAAAAGCTTTTGCCAGTTATGCAAAACCGCTATCTCACAACATCGGAAGATATTTCCTATGAAACTGCCCTTGAATTAGAGCAGGCTTTTTCAGACGAGTATCCGGAGATAACAGAAAACGGCGTCAGTTATGCAATCCGTCTGCGCACCTTACAGATCAACAGCACAAAGGCGAACAACTTTGTCTTACAGGCCGCCATGATTTACGGTGCTGTGGTGCTAATGGTCATTTGTCTTACCATATTGTCTTTGCAACAGCTTTTAGATGCAGGTAAGTACAAATATCGTTTCTCTGTACTGAGAAATCTGGGCGTCGAAGAACAGCAGATAGGGAAACTTGTGAGGAAACAGTTAAGTGTATGGTTTGGACTTCCAATCCTTGTAGCGGTCACGGTTTCCACGATTGTAACTGTTTATTTTATTCAAACCGTATCAGCAGAGATTTCAGCCTATATCGGGTTTGAAACTTTGATGTTGCAGATCGGTATGACCATCAGTATTTTGGTGTTGCTTCTGATTTGCTATTTCATCAGCACATGGATCCTTTTTCGACGCGCCGTTCATTCTTAGTACACTTTATAGCAGACTTTGTGATGTAAAAAAAGCCTTCCAATTTGTCACGGAAAGGATTTCCACTATGTAAGAAATATTAAGGTGTCAGGGAGAATAATAGGATAAAAACTTCACGTACAATGGTATACAAGAGGTGATAAGATGTTTAGAATAGGTGAGTTTTCAAAGCTAACGCAAGTATCTATTCGTATGCTTCGATATTATGATGAAGTAGGACTGTTAAAGCCAGAAGAAGTCGATCAATGGACGGGACACCGACTGTACTCTGTAACTCAAATCCCCCGTCTAAACAGAATATTGTATTTGCGTGACAGCGGTTTTAATGTTTCTGAAATTGCGCCTGCGCTTGAAATGAATGATTGTTTGCTTCTTGAAACTCTTGACAAAAAGCGATTAGAAATTATGGATACTATACAAAATGAGCAGGAAAAATTACGGAAAATTGAGATTGCAAAAAACGAAATAAAAGAAAACAAAGGCGAACTTCATTACAACATTTCTACTAAAGCGATACCAGAGTATCAAGTGCTTTCTTTACGCAGAATTGTTCCTACATACTACTCCGAGGGTGATTTATGGAATGAACTTTCTGCTTTTGCCAAAGAACAGAAAATAAGGATACCCAATCATACCTTTTCTGTTTATCACGACACAGAGTATAAGGAACAAAATGTGGATATTGAATTATGCGTTCCTGTAAATAAACTATGCAGAAATATTCCCCCGTTCTGCTTCCGTACTGTTGAGCCTGTACCCGTTATGGCTTGTACAATGGTATGTGGTGATTTTTCAAATATCAAAGGAGCGTATATTGCTTTTGCTGAATGGTTGCAAAAAAACAGTAAATATCGAATGTCAACCCCCATGCGACAAATTGTACATAGAGGGGCGTGGAATGAGAGTAACCCGGCAAAGTACCTGACTGAAATACAAATACCTTTGGAATTAAGGTAGTAATGTCCTGCAAACGCAGGGCATTTTTATTTTCTCACTTGTATCTCACATGATGTGAGGTATTATACTGAACTCATAACGAAAAACGAGGAGGTACGATATGAACGATTATCAATTAAAACCTATTGGAAAGGTAAAGAATGATGATAACGGAGCATTTATCGAATTGGAGCCGGAATATATTCCCGGACTGCAAGCATTGGAAGGATTTAGTCATATCAATGTAGTGTGGTGGTTCAGTGATTGTGATAATCAATCAGACAGAAACATATTACAAACCGAACAGCCCTATAAAAATGCACCATCAGTAATGGGCGTTTTCGCCACAAGGTCGCCCGCCCGTCCGAACCCTATTGCTTTAACAACATCAGAAATTATCAGTATTGATCTTAACAAGGGAATTATTCGGGTTACTTTTATTGACGCTAACGACAACACTCCCGTATTGGATATAAAGCCATACACGCCGAGTTTTGACAAAGTGGAAAACCCCGGTGTTCCCGTATGGTGCAGCGAATGGCCGAGAAGTACGGAAGCGTCCGGTTGCTTTAATTGGGAACAAGTTTTTAATTTCTAAAGGAGATTTATGAAACTGCAAGATTATGTTCAGAATAAACCGATACTTGAAACAGATAGGCTTCTATTACGTCCTTTGCAAAATGATGATATTGATGATTTGAAAGAATGGTTGAGCGACAAATCATTGTATCAATATTGGGGGAAACGTCCCGGAAAAAGTGACTTAAACCCGGAATTGCTATTTCAAAAAAATCAGCGACCTACAAAGAGTTTCCATTGGGGAATTGTTTATAAAAAGGACAAGAAAGTAATTGGTGAGATGTGGGTATATCTCATTGAAAATGACCGTATGGCAAAAGTGGCTTTCCGGCTTTCTCCAATCTATCAGGGAAATGGTCTTATGGCAGAAGCCTTAACAGAAGTAGTGATTTTCTGTTTTGAAAAAACAGAATTACAACGGCTATGGACTGATGTTCATGTTCTTAATATCTCGTCATATAAAACGCTGGAAAAAACAGGATTTAAACGAGAGGGACATATTCGGGATGGAAAAATGGTAAATACTTATTGCGATTACTATTTATATGGTATGACAAGAACCGATTATTATGAAACAGGAAGTATGACGCAGCCACCCGACGGCGGTTTTGAAATGACGTAACAGCACTTTAGATAGGTACTTTTGGTAAATGAGTAGGTATATCCGCTTGAAGTGCTGTTTGAAATGAAGATAGAAAAAGAGCTTTGTCTATGGTATAATTCAGGATATCGTGGCAGGTCTCTTTTTGCACGAAAGGAGCATGGACATGGGCGGGAAAAGACGAGATAGTAAAAATCATATTCTCCGCAACGAGGAGAGCCAACGCCAAGACGGACGCGGGTACAGTTGTTGAAAATGACAGTGTAATAAGATAAGTTCCGATGACTGATGAAGTATATGAGTGTTTCGAGCGTATCATATCCTTATGGGACACTCTGATATTGGAGTAACGTTGAACACCTATACTCATAGCGGTTACGATGACACAAAAGAGGTCACAACAAGTACGTAAAAAGATCAACAAACCGAGGGAATACAGTAAATTCAAGGAGCTTTAGATATATGATAAAAGTATTATTCATCTGCCACGGCAACATTTTGAAAAGTCCCGGAAAAGCCTGTAAAATCAATGGTTTTACTAAACTAAAAGGCGCTTACTACACCACTACTACACCATTTTTTAAAGAGCCTTGATGTGACAGGAAAAGCAAGTTAAAATATAATCATTATGGGAAATTGAGGTGACATGATGGAAAATCATTTGACGCCATACCAATCAGTTATTACAGAAATTAAAAGCATTATTTCTTCTGGACAAGAAGCAGCCTATAGTGCTTCCAGTAAGGCAATGCTGCTTACCTATTGGAATATTGGCAGACGAATTGTAGAACAGGAACTGGGCGGCAGTGAACGTGCAGAGTATGGTAGAGGTTTAATTTCTGCATTGGCAGACGATTTGACAAAAGAGTTTGGCAAAAATTATTCCAAAAGAAATTTGCATTATTACATCAAATTTTATCAGTGCTTTCCCGATGAACAGATTGTGAACGCGTGCGTTCACAATCTTAACTGGACACATATTAGGAGTCTTCTCCGTGTTACGGATGAAAATGCACGTTATTGGTATATGAAGGAGGCGGTTAACGAGAGCTGGAGTTCAAGAACCTTAGATCGTAATATCAGTACGCAATATTATCATAGACTTCTTCAAGCTCCGAAAAAAGATGCTGTAATTGAAGAAATGAAACAGAAAACGGCGGAACTTCAGAAAAATCAGTTTGAACTTATCAAGAGTCCGGTGATTGCAGAATTCCTTGGATTCAAAAATGAGGATACTTACTTAGAGGGCGATTTGGAATCTGCCATTCTTTCACATATTAGAGATTTTTTGATGGAATTAGGCAGGGGATTTGCGTTTGTTGCTCGGCAACAACACATTGTAACGGAAACATCTGATTATTATCTGGATCTTGTTTTTTATAATATTGAACTTAAGTGCTATGTACTCATTGATTTAAAGATGGGGAAGATTACGCATCAAGACGTCGGACAGATTGATATGTATGTGCGTATGTATGATGATTTAAAACGAGGTCAGGGAGATAATCCTACCATTGGGATTCTATTGTGCTCAGAAACTGATGAGGATATCGCCAGATATTCGGTGCTTCATGATAATGACCGACTGTTTATGTCTAAATATCTGACTTATTTGCCTACGAAAGAGCAACTGAAAGCAGAGATTGAGAGACAGAAAGAAATTTTTTCGATGCAGCATCCAGTCCTACAAGAGAATTGGGAGTAGAGAAATAGATATTGGTTAAATACTTACAGGAAGGGGAAAATTAAATAAACAGGGAGATTGAATATGGGGATAAATATAAAAATTCATAACATAAAAAATATAGATGATTTTGAGTTTACTATACCTACTGAAAAGGGATTATATGCATTAACTGGCGAGAATGGATCAGGAAAAAGTACGGTAATATCTTGTGCAGCGGCAGCTTTTTATGTACCATCTTTCTATGATTATTTTGGAAATCCGAGAGAAGGAGCATATATAGATTTTTCTTTTAATGGAAAGAGACGTAGTGTACGAGAAGTACAGGGGAAGTGGAAAGCTCCTACCAAACAAAATTCTCTTGGAATAACTGGATTTTACGAAGGAAGTATAGTCTTTGGTAATCGATTTAAAGATGTTGATTATTCACTGTTGTCAAAGTTAGCATCTATTCACAAGGAACAGCTAGAGGATGCCTCTGAATTTGTTAAGAAAGGTCTGGGCAACATTCTTCATGATGATGAATGTTATTATCAAAATTTATATGTGTTAAGGAGAGCAGTTGCAAAAGATATGGGATTACAAAGAGCTCCTTATTATTATGAGAATAAAGGTGCACTAATAAGTCAATTAAACATGTCTACAGGCGAAAATTTATTGCTAACTATTCTTAATTCTCTGGAAAGAAGATTGCAAAAAGCGATTTATGGAGAGATACCTGCATTTATGCTTTTGGACGAGGTAGAATTAGCTTTGCATTCATCTGCTCTTAGAAGGTTAGTTTTTTTCTTGAAAGAAATTGCTGAAAAAAATAATACGGTAGTTCTTTTTTCAACTCATTCAATAGAACTGATTAGGAGTATTCAAGCCGAGAACATTTATTACTTGCAGAGACATATTGCTGGGAGTATTGAGGCAATTAATCCATGTTATCCGGTATATGCAACAAGAAATCTTGAATCTTCAAACTATGGAAATGACTATATAATTATGGTTGAAGATGAATTAGCTAGAGAGATTGTAGAAAGAATTTTGCGGCAAAAGAGACTGCTTTCTAATAAAAGAGTATTAGTTATTGCGGTTGGAGGATGGACGCAAGTGCTTCGCTTTGCTTATGATACTATACGCTCCAATCTAGCTTTAAGTACAACTAAGATTTTTATTGTCTTGGACAGAGATATAAAGAAAGATGTGCCGAAGTTTTTGAAAAATGAAAGGATTAACTTTGCAAATGAGCCCGCTTATTTACCGATTAAAAGCTTGGAAAAATATCTGTTGGAAAAATTAGTTAATAAAATAGATTTGAATTTATTTAGAGAATTAAATGATTATCTTTTTCAGGGGAAATCACTTGATATAATAATCAAAGAATATAATACAAAGATTAAAAATGGTGTATATACTGATGTTGAAAAAATAAAAAATGGAAAACAGTTGTATGATGAATTGAAACATGAATTACGGCAGATAAGAAAAAATGACTATGATTTAACGTCGATAGTTGTGGAGTATCTTTTTACCTCTAATAATGAGGAGATAGAAGAATTAACAAAATTCTTTATTGAAAAATTAAAATAGAAAGGGAATGTGACTATAACACCAATTACTACACCATTTGCCCGGTAATTTACGCAGATTTATGTAGATATGCGTAGAGAGAGGCAAAACCCCAAAAATAAGAAAACGCCGAAAAACCAGTAATTACAGGCATTTGAAGGCTTATGAAGGGATATAATCAAGATGATAAAGATACTATTCGTCTGCCACGGCAACATCTTGAAAAGTCCCGGAAAAGCCTGTAAAATCAATGGTTTTACTAAACTAAAGGCGCTTACTACACCACTACTACACCATTTTGAAAGAGTCTTGAAATGACACCCTTAATACAGAGAAGCCAGCCGGTTACGGCTGGCTGTTTTACTGCTTATTCTACTAATTAGGAAAGCTATTCCTTTTCAGTCTGTTTCAGTTGAATTTCACCATGTTCCTTTTCTATTTGCTCTAAATGGTGAATCAATACATATTCAATGTAGTTAGTCAGAGAACGATGTTCATTAGTTGCTAAAATACCAATTTTATCAAACACTTCATCTGACAGACGTAATGTAAAAACTCGTTTGTTAGTTGCCATAGTTTTATCCTCCATTTCGAGTACAAACATATGGTAAACCAAATTGCCCACTTTTTATACATTCACTAGACAGGCAAGTGATAGCATTTTGCCTGTAAAATAAAAAAATCTTACTTCTTTAAATATCTTTATCAATCTGTTTGACATCAATTACGCCATGTTCTTGCTCGACTTCCTTTAAATGCTTGATTAAAACATATTCGATGTAATTAGTCATGGAACGCCGTTCAGCAGTGGCCAAAGTCCCAATTTTATTAAATACCTCTTCTGATAGGCGTAATGTAAATACACGCTTGTTAGTAGCCATATCATTGCCCTCCATTTTGGATATAAAAAAATGTTACCTTAATTCCAAAGAAAAGTATGCAGTCACTTGACAGCTAAATGATAGCACTTTATATTTAATAGATAGTCAGATGAAACTTTCTAATTTCTTAACTCGTAGTAAGTATTAAATGAAGGGGTGGTATTGGTTATGATAAAAATATGGAAGAAGATTCACGAAATATGGTGGAAATATTGGGAGGACGATGTTGGTGATGATTCCAAAATACACCTTAGTCAGTCTGACAAGCGTTCTTTGTGGTATGGAGGATTTCTACTAAGCATGATTACTATAGCGGCTTGCCTATTTATTACAGGAATCAACAATATTCGTATCAATAGGGAAAATGGCGAGGACATAGAGGAAGTAATGAATATGGTTGCTTTTTATCTGGCAACGGCAACAGATGATGAATATAATGAAATAGTTAAAGAGATCCGGCATGATTTAGTATATAGCGAATATGGAAGAGATATAGAAACAGCTATTCAATATATACCCAATACAGCAGAAAGCTGTTGTCTGGAACGACAAAGTTATCCGGCGCGGTTATATCTGGTCTGTCCGAATACAGGAGAACTCTATGGATTAGATATATTTGAAGCTGGTGACAGGCCGGAAGAATACGAAAACCTAAATAATACGAAAATGACTTTCGGATATGATGAAATTAGCGGAACCCGTATTAACATACTGAAAAGTCCCAGCCAAAAAACAGGTATAGCTACAATCTACCGGGAACGACGTATTGTCAGTGTTCATAAGATGAAAAGTCATTTTTGTGATGATTGTATCAGAAAAATTATGGAGATAGTTAAGGAAAGTCTGGTAGAGGAAATTGTGATATGCGATATAAAGGAAAAAAGGTTTTACCCTGTTGAAGAGGGTGAGATACAAATCGGTGATTATAATTTACAGATTGCTTATGAAAATGGGGACTATACAATAGAAATTGAATATACCCCTAATTAAAACTGCCGTTGCATGGAAAAATCTCTATGCAGCGGCTTTCTATTATCTCCGTTTCCGATTATCTAAAGGGGAATCCTTGTAAAATTCAGACTTTCGTAAAACCCTTTTTAAGTCGGAGCGCTCTTTTTCGGAAAGTTTATCGTACTTAATTTTCAGGCTGTCACACATCACATGGCAAAATACATCAAGATAGGTGCCGGGGACACGCAGCGCTTTTTGCATATCCTTAATCAGTTTCAGCGAGTTGGAGGAATCCGGCGCACTCTCCACATCGTTCTTGTGAGCCTTCCGAATACTGTGCAGAATGGAATCCCATGTTTTATGTGTCACATGACAGAAATAATCATCTTCCTGTATCTGGGAAGCCTGTAATGCTTTCAAAGGGGTATCTTCTTCCACCGGCTGATACTGGCGCAGAACCTCCGCCCGTGTCACTTCCAACACGTTGTTTAAATCCTGAAAGCGCATGGAGGCAATCCCGTCCACATAGATTTCTGCGTCTGTGATTAATGATATAAAATCTTTGTTGGTAACAATTTCACACAGCAGCCGGTTGTTCATGCGCCCGCTTTTTAATAAGTCAATCATTTCATCACTCAAATGCAACTCCGACAAGGTTGTGTTTGGGTGATTCCTGTTTTCAGTCAGGCAAAGGAGGTAGTCCGTTGACACGCCATAAAACTTTGCCAGTGTGATAAGGTTGCCGTGGTTGATTTCCTTGTAGTCATTATTTTCATAGCTGCTTAAAGCAGAACTTGAAATACCGGTCAGTTTTTCCAGTTCCCCTAGCTTTAAATGCCGCTCTGTCCTTAAATCCTTTAGCCGCTCCTGTATGGTTATGCCACATTTCATAGGCTTTGACGCTCCTTCCCTGCGGCAGAAACAGCACCGCAAGGCCATTATACCATACCATTCCGCAATCGTGGAAATTTTCATTTTCAGGGCTTTCTTCCTACTTTGTGGCTATACGGCACAGGGTTCAAAAATGGGCTATGATTAAGCCAGTTCATCGATGGATTATTCCAATCGAATGACCGGCCTGTATGGGATATGTTCCCCGGTGATGTAACGCCACGACTTGCGGCGGGATAAAGGAATCCTGACTGCGATGAGCGTACCAACGGGAACGAAACGCCGCTGTGAGATTCAGGGGCAGGAACGACAGCAGGGAACCCCGGCAGAACTGACACAAAAACGATACCGAAACACTACAATCCGGCAGGGTATAGTCTGCCCTGCCTGCACTACTAAGGGGAAGGTAAAGACGGCCCCAAGGCCGCATTTTATTTGAAAATCGCCCCGAAATACAACACAAGAAACACTGTCCGCCTGTTTCCCGCTGTTACGGCTGAAATGGGTGGATTTATTTTTAAGGAGACATCATGCCAAGAATGAGCAAGAAACGGAAGAAGGAGCTTGCTTTCTTCCTCAATGACCGTGGGCGCATGGCCTACAACGGGCTTTGCCGGAAATGCCAGCATACTTGCAAACAGAGTTTTCGGGCTGTTGTAGTGGACTGCTCCCGTTATCTGTCAAAACGAGCAAAAAAGAAGGAGGAACCCCAACTAAATGAAATCTGAATTTATGACGATTGACACGCCCCTGCCGCCCTGTCTACCGTTGCCGGGAGCCATGCTGCGGCTCCCGGTTAGCAGCACCGCAAAGGTCATGTACGCCTGTCTGCTGGACGCTATCCTGACGGAAGCTATTGAGGACGCTAACGGAATCCTGTTTATCCGCTTCCCTATCATGGAACTGTCGGCGGCGCTTTCCCGAAGCCCTATGACCGTCAAGCGTGCCCTGAATGAATTGGAGAACGCCGGTCTGGTTATGCGGGTGCGTCAGGGCGTTGGAGAAACAAACCACCTTTATATTCTGCTTCCGAAGGAGGAAGCCGACTATGAATGAGAAGCTGGAAAAACTCAACCGGGAGATTGAAAAAAGCGAAGCAAAACTGCGGAGGGCGCAACATGAGGAAAAGATGTTACAGCACCAGATGAAGCAACTTACCAGAAAGGAACGGACACACCGGCTCTGTACCAGAGGGGCTATGCTGGAAAGCTATCTCCCTAATCCGGACACGGCAACTGATGAACAGGTCAACCAGCTTTTAAAGTTGCTGTTCCACAGAAGCGACAACAGGCAGCTTATAGAAAAAGTATTTGCAGAATCCCCACAAAATGAGTAACAGAACCAAGCCGGAAACGGCTATGATTGCTTTCATAGCGGCAAGCTGGGGCTTCCCCCTCTGAAAGAGGGCGCAACTATACACCACATGAAGTGGTGCGTTGCGCCCTGCCAGGGGCTTCCGGCGGAAAGCAGATGATTTCCACGCCGCTTCAATCATCACAGGGGACGCTACACTTCCCCTGCGCTGGCTTACGCCAGCTACCCTTTTGTGGACTTGCCGCCCGGGAACACCTTGCTTTGCAAGCTGTTCCCGGGCAACAAGTTTTACAAAATCCCGCTATACTTATTTGACAGAATAAAGTATAATAAATCCAGCGATAAATTGGAATTTACTTTTGTGCGTCTTAGGCATATAAGACGTACTTGACAAATATAATTTTGCGTAGGGGGTGTCGTTTATAGAAAAGTTTATATGGACAAAATCAAATTATAAACTTATGCATGGAAAATGGAAAATTGGAATTTTACTTGAAGCGGGCTATCAAGTACTCAAAGCAGTGGAAGACAAAGAAAGCTGTGTAAAACTAACAGACCAAATCTATTTCCAAGATATGCTTTTTCCATATCCGTATAGTCAATCTCTGACAAACGAAGAATTAGATTGTTTTTGTCGTGGATTAAAACTAATTAGTAACCAGATAGAGAAATTATTACAAAAAGATTCCTATCTCAAGATTGCACTCCGTAATATTCAGTTTGAAGATTGTAATATACAAAATGAAGCGTTTACGGCTTCTGCGATCCAGTGGTCGAGTGAAACATTCAAATTTCCTATGCCTCATATCAGTGTAAATTTTAATAAATCAAAAGGGCTGAACGGAATATATTTATTTGACTTTTCGCTAATATAACTTTCAGTTTGCCACTCTGATAACTCATTAAAAACCGAATAACCGCCGCCCACCAGCGGCACGAAAAAGCAGGAAATCTTTGAAAGGTTCCCTGCTTTTTCCATGCCCGGAAACGGGAGAAAGGAGGCCACATCTTTGCCATGCCCGCACTTTGACGTAAGAATCATACAGCGGAGTAGCCGACAGTCCGCCGTTGCTTCCGCTGCCTACCAGAGCGGCGACCGGTTGTTTTCCGAGTACGACCAGAAACAGAAATACTATTCCCACAAGAGCGAAATCGTCCATAAGGAAATCCTGCTTCCCCCTCACGCCCCGCCGGAATATGCCGACCGCAACACCCTATGGAACGCCGCCGAAGCGGTTGAAAAACAATGGAACTCCCAGCTTGCCCGGAGGATTGTTCTTGCCATACCGAGGGAACTTCCCCGGTCACAGTATGCCGACCTTCTCCGGGACTACTGCCGGGAGTTTTTTGTTTCCAAAGGTATGATTGCCGACTTTGCTATCCATGACAAGGGGGACGGAAACCCTCACGCTCATATCCTCCTGACCATGCGGGCGATGGACGAAACCGGCAAATGGCTCCCCAAGTGCCGGAAAGTCTATGACCTTGACGAAGCAGGGGAACGAATCCGGCTCCCGTCCGGCAGATGGAAAAGCCATAAGGAGGACACCGTGGACTGGAACGACCAGAGCAAGGTGGAACTATGGCGGCAGGGCTGGTCTGACACCGCAAACCGCTATCTGGAAGCCGCAGGCCGACCGGAGCGTCTTGACCTCCGTTCCTATGAGCGTCAAGGCATTGACAAGCTCCCCACCGTCCACATGGGGCCAGCAGTCAGCCAGATGGAGAAACAGGGAATCCAGACCAACATCGGGAACCTGAACCGGGACATTAAAGCCGCCAACGGCCTTATGCAGTCAATCCGGCAGATGATACGAGGCTTGCAGGGCTGGCTTGCCGACTTAAAAGAGAAAAAGCAGGCTGTCCTTGAAGCGCTGGAAGAATAGCGGGAACCGACCTTACCGGAGCTGCTATCCCGGTATATGTCACTCCGTCAGGAGGAACGCACCGGCTGGACAGGGAAAGGCAGGCTGAAAAGCTCTGTCACTGACTTCAACAAGGTCATGGAAGCCGTGGACTTTTTAAAGGAGCATGAAATCACCACCGTAGAAAGCCTTGACACCCATATGGAAGCGATCAGCCAAAAGGCGGCGGCAATCCGGCAGGATATGAAGGGAAAGGAAAACCGTATCAAAGCCATTGATACCATGCTCCGCCATATCGGGAACTATGAAGCCGAGAAGCCGGTTCAGGAGGAATACGCCGCAATCTTCTGGAAAGGGAAAAAACAGAAATTTGAGGACAGCCACAAACCAGAGCTGGACGCTTATTTTGCCGCCGTCCGTTACTTGAAAATCCATCTGGACGGGAAACCTTACAGCACCAAAGCCTTGAAAGCAGAGCGAAGCCAGCTTGCAGCCGAACATGAGAAAGGTCAGACGGCGCTTGCCGGAGTTCAGGCAGATGTAAAAACTCTGCGGGACGTGCGATACTGGATTAACAAGGTGCTGGCACCGGAGAAGCAGAAACCGGCCAGATGTACCACGCTGGTAGAGCCACAGAAAAAGGAATCTATTGTGAAGAAGCTCCACGAAAAGCAGATACAAAAGAATCAGGAAGCGGCGGGGCAGCCAGCTAAGCCCAAAAGAAAACAGGATATGGAACTTTAAACAGGCATTTGTATGTGATGAAAAATCACAGGCAGGTGCCTTTTTAATTTTCAGAGATATTTCAGGAGGATTTCATTTGAATGTATTTGAAGCAGTCAAGCAGTCTGTCACCACAAGACAGGCGGCAGAGCGTTACGGAATCCGGGTGGGGAGAAACGGCATGGCGGCCTGCCCGTTCCACAGCGACAAAACCCCCAGCATGAAGGTTGACCGCCGCTTTCACTGTTTCGGCTGTCAGGCGGACGGGGACGTGATTGATTTTGTCTCCCGTCTGGAAGGTATCGGAGCAAAGGAAGCCGCCCTCATGCTGGCGCAGGACTTCTCCGTTCCCTACGAGGACGGGAAGCGGACACAGCGCCGGATAGACCATAAACCCCGGCAGGAAACCGAGGAACAGCGGTTTAAACGGCTGGAACGGCACTGTTTCAAAGTGCTATCCGATTATTACCATCTCCTGCGCCGCTGGAAAACACAGTACGCACCCCGCCAGCCGGACGAGGACTGGAACCCTTTATTTGTGGAAGCCTTGCAGAAAGAGAGCCATGTGGAATATCTGCTGGACACCCTTTTTTTTGGAACCCTCCATGAGAGGGCTTCCCTTATCATCGAGTACGGAAAGGAAGTGAGGAACCTTGAACGAAGAATGGCAGAGCTTGCCGCCACAGATAAGGCAGGCCGTGAAGGAAACGGCAGACATGGCCGAGCCGCCCCAGAGCGTTGAGGAAGTAAAGGCGTTACTGGAAAGCACCGAGAAAGGCGGCGTCCGCAACAGTATTAAGAACTGTCTGACCGTGTTCCAGAAAGACCCGCTTCTCTCCGGGGCAATCGCCTGTAACCTGCTGACTGACCGCACCGACATCATAAAACCCATCGGACACCGGCGCAGGGCGGGGAGCGCCATGACCGACACGGACATGAAATATATCCGGCTCTATCTGGAAGAAACTTACGGCCTGACAAGCGAAAAAAAGATAGCGGACGCCGCCGCCCTTGCCGCTGACGAGAACAGCTACCACCCTGTCCGGGACTACTTAAACAGCCTGACATGGGACGGGACAGAGCGAATCCGCTTTGCCCTGCGCCATTTCTTAGGAGCCGCCGCAGATAATTACACTTACGAATCCTTGAAGCTGTTTCTGCTGGGAGCCATTCACCGGACATTTCAGCCGGGTTGTAAATTTGAAATCATGCTCTGTCTGGTAGGCGGGCAGGGAGCCGGGAAGTCTACTTTCTTCCGGCTGCTGGCCGTCCGGGACGAGTGGTTCTCTGACGACCTGCGGAAGTTGGACGATGATAACGTGTACCGTAAGCTGCAAGGGCACTGGATTATTGAAATGTCAGAAATGATTGCCACCGCAAACGCCAAGAGCATAGAGGAAATCAAGTCTTTCCTAAGCCGCCAGAAGGAGGTCTACAAGATACCCTATGAAACCCACCCGGCAGACCGCCCCCGCCAGTGTGTGTTTGGCGGCACTTCAAACGCACTGGACTTCCTTCCTCTTGACCGCTCCGGTAACCGGCGCTTTATCCCCGTGATGGTCTACCCGGAACAGGCCGAGGTTCACATTTTAGAGAATGAAGCAGCTTCCAGAGCCTACATGGGGCAGCTCTGGGCGGAAGCCATGACAATTTACAGAAGCGGCGGCTTTAAGCTGTCGTTCAGCCCGGAAATGGTGCGTTACCTTAAAGAACACCAGCGGGAGTTTATGCCGGAGGACACAAAAGCCGGAATGATACAGGCGTACCTTGACCGTTTTACCGGCGAAGCCGTCTGCTCCAAACAGCTTTATAAAGAAGCCCTGAACCACCCCTTTGACGAACCGAAACAATGGGAAATCAGGGAGGTCAACGACATTATGAACCACTGTATCACGGGGTGGAGGTATTTTTCCAATCCCCGTATGTTTGCCGAGTATGGCAGACAAAAGGGCTGGGAACGTGACACCCCGGCAACGGACAATGGCAACGGAGGTGAAAAAACTTCGGATGGATTCCTGCCGGTGCCGGAGCAGATGGAGCTTCCCTTTTGAAAAATGCCACCGTCTATGCTGCCCGTTGCGGACTTCGTTGCAAGCCCGTTGCCGCCTCGGTTGCCGGACAAAATCCCATAACTGCGGGCTTTTCCACCCTCTGACAACCAAAACAACAGAAAAATAAAAGAAAAAGTAAATAGTAACCAAATCGCCAGACAGAGATGATTTGCGAGGTTTTTCAAAGCCCGTTGCCGGACTTCGTTGCCGCCGTCCCTTGTCTGGCTGTTTTCATGTATGGAGGATAACTGCCTATGAAAGACGTCCCAATTTGGGAAAAGAGTAATTTGAGCCTGGAAGAAGCTGCGGCTTATTCTGGAATCGGAATCAATAAATTGCGTGATCTTACCGGTGACCAGAACTGCAAATTTGTTTTATGGGTGGGAAATAAACGGTTAATTAAGCGCCGTTTATTCGACCAATATATTGAACAGGTTTATTCTATCTGAAATTTAGTGATGTAAAAGATGGCCTTGATATGATACAATAAATGTGTCATATCAAGGCTCTTTCCATTACGGAAAGGAGTTTGACAATGTCCGAGAAACGCAAAGATAATAAAGGACGAATCCTGAGAACAGGAGAGAGCCAGAGAAAAGACCTGATTTATCAGTACCGATACACAGATATTCGCGGAAAGCGGCAGACCATCTATTCGTCTGATTTGAAAGAGCTTCGGGAGAGAGAAAAAGAAATCCAGAAGCAACTTGATGAAGGGATTGACTATGCCGCTGGAAAAGTGACCGTGATTGCACTTTTGGAACGGTATATCAGTTTGAAGCAAGGTGTCCGCTACAATACTAAAGTCGGTTATAACTTTGTGCTGAATCTGATTAAGAAAGAAGATTTTGGCTACCGGCAAATAAGAGAGATTAAAGTATCGGATGCCCAACAGTGGATTATGAAACTCCACAATGACGGCAAAGGATATAGCACCATTACAAGCGTCCGGGGAGTTGTCAAACCGGCGTTTCAGATGGCATACAATGAGGATATTATCCGCAGAAATCCCTTTGATTTTAAACTGACAGATATTGTTCCAAACGATTCACAAAAGCGGATTGCCATGACCGAGGAACAGCAGGAGTTATGGTTGGGCTTTATCCGGGAGGATAATACCTATACCAAATATTATGATGAATTTGTCACCTTGCTGGGAACCGGTATGCGTGTCAGTGAATTTTGCGGCCTGACAAAAAGTGAATTAGATTTTGAAAACCGGAGAATCCGGGTAGACCATCAGCTTGTCCGGGAACGGGGCGGCAAATATTATGTGGAGAAAACCAAGACAGAATGTGGCTGCCGCTTTATTCCTATGACAGAGGAAGTCTATCAAAGTCTGAAAAATATCCTTGCCCGCCGCAAGAGAGTAAAAACGGAAATCATAGTAGACGGGTACAGCGGCTTCATTTTACTGGATAAGGACGATAAGCCCAAGGTTGCGTTGCATATCGAAAATGAAATCAGATGGGCGATGAAGAAATACAGAAAGCTGCACCCGGACAAACCGCTGCCGAACATCACGCCCCATGTGTTCCGTCATACGTTCTGTACGAATATGGCAAATGCCGGTATGGATATTAAAACTTTACAATATGTGATGGGACATTCTGATGTGGGTGTCACGCTGAACGTCTATACCCATGCAAGCTATGACCGGGCTGCGGAGCAGATGGTAAAAGTCATAGACTTTAAGGCCGCCGGTACGCAGGAAAAACAGAGGAAATCAGGTTGAAAACGAACAAAATTACTACACCACTTACTACACCATTTGCCCGTGAATTTGCGTAGATTTATAAAGAATAGCGTAGGTTTTAGGCAAAACATGAAAAATGAAAAAAGCGCCGGACAGCCCGTTTTATCAAGGTTTGAAGGCTTATGAAGGGATAAATCTAAGATGATAAAAATACTATTTATCTGCCACGGCAATATTTGCCGCAGTCCCATGGCCGAGTACATTTTCCGCGACATGGTCACAAAGCGCGGCCTCTCAGACCGGTTTTCCATCGCCTCAGCAGCCACCAGCCGGGAGGAGATCGGCAATCCGGTTTACCCGCCCGCAAAGCGCAAGCTGAGGGAACACGGCATTGATCCTGTAGGGAAAACGGCCCGCCAGATGACAAAAAGAGATTATGAAGAATATGATTACCTGCTGGCCGCGGAGCAGTACAACATCCGCAATATGAAAAGGATCATCGGGGATGATCCGGCACAGAAGGTTTACAGGCTTCTGGACTTTTCAGACAGGCCCAGAGATATTGATGATCCCTGGTATACGGGGAATTTTGATACCGCGTGGAACGATATTGTGGAAGGCTGCGAGGCATTTTTGGAGTATCTGAAAAAAGAAGGAAAGATTTAAAGTTTGTTGTTCTTGTGTTGACAAGTTCAAATTACAATGATCCTGATGTGCGGCACACTAGAGGAAGGAACGCTTTTGAAACAATTGATGGATGCAGTATCGCAGATGGTTCTGCGATAGGCGGGAGATGGAAATGGCATATAAGATTTTGCTGGTTGACGATGACAGGGATTTGCTGAAAATGCTGGGAAGTTATCTGCGCATGAAGGGATACGAAGTGGAAACCGCAGCGGATGGCGCCATGGCCCTGGAAGGGGTCAGAAACGCGCCGGACCTCATTCTGCTGGATGTGAACATGCCGGGGTTGGACGGGATCACGGTATGCAGGCAGATCCGGGAAAAAGTTTCCTGCCCCATTCTTTTTTTGACCGCCAGGGTGGAAGAGCAGGACCGGGTGAACGGGCTTTTATCCGGTGGGGACGATTATATTTTAAAGCCCTTTGGGTTAAAAGAGCTGGAGGCCAGGATCATCGCCCATCTCAACCGGGAAGAACGGCACCGCGCGGGCGCGAATTGCCTGAGAAAAGAAGGAATGATCATCGATTATCCGGCGAAAACACTCTCCATTGACGGAGAAAGGCTGGACCTTACGAGAACGGAATATGAGATCGTGGAGTTTCTTTCCATGAATCCGGGGCAGGTATTTGATAAGGAGCGGATATATGAAAAGGTATGCGGTTATGACGCTCAGGGGGACAGCCGGGTGATCACCGAGCTGATCAGAAGGATTCGGAAAAAGATCGCAGATTATACGGAAACCGAATTTATTGAGACGGTCTGGGGAGTGGGGTACCGATGGATAAAATAAGGAATCTTTCGATCAGGAAGACCGTTATTTTGTATATGGGGGTCAGCCTGCTGCTCAGTTTTATCGTGTCAGCGGCTGTGATGTTTATTGCGGTCAGAACACAGGAACAGATCTGGCAAAGGTATGTGGACGAAAATAACCGGGAGGAAGTGGAATGGGCTTTCAACTATGGGGCACCCAGACCTGCCGACAGTGAGATGACCGGGACGGATCATACTATTTCAGAAATCTGTGACTTCCTGGAGACCTATGGGATTCTGGTCATATCTATTGTCGGTTCCGTGCTGGCAGTGATGCTGTTTTACAGAAATAAAATCAAAATGCCGCTGGAAGAGCTTTCTTCCGCATCTGAAATGATCGCCCGAAATGAGTTGGATTTTAAAATACAGTATTCCAATCGGGACGAGCTGGGCAGGCTGTGTTTGGAATTTGAAAAAATGAGGGCACAGCTGGAACAGAATGAGCGTAAGCTATGGCTTATGGTGGAGGAGGAAAAATCTCTCCGGGCGGCCACCGCTCATGACATCAGAACGCCTTTGTCCATCTTAAAGGGGTATCAGGAGATGCTGCTGGAATTCATACCTCAGGGAGAATTGGAGCCGGAAAAGCTGGTGGAAATGCTGGAAGAGGGAATGAAACAGATTGACAGGATCGACCGCTTTGTGGAAAGGATGCGGACGTTATCCGGACTGGAAAAAAGGCAGTTGCAGTATGAGGAAACCGATATTTTTCGGTTGGAGCAGCAGATCGGGAAGAACGGTGCGGTCATGGTTGAGGAAACAGGGCAGAAAATAATCGTAAAGGCCGGCGGATCGGAAGATAAATTTCTGGCGGATACGGATCTGATTCTGGAGGTGACGGAAAATCTGCTGACCAATGCGTTTCGGTATGCCAAAGCAGAAACCGTGGTTACGATTGCAGCTTTCGGGGAGGAACTGGAGATCACCGTTCGGGATGACGGGAGCGGTTTTTTTGTTCCGCAAGAGCAGGCGGTAAAAGCCTGGTATCATTCCAATCCCCAGGATGAGCTGAACCATTCCGGACTGGGAATGTATATCAGCCGCATTCTGTGTGAAAAACACGGAGGCCGGCTGCTTGTGGGAAATCAGGAAAGCGGCGGGGCCGTGGTAAAAGCGATATTTCAGATAAAAAAGCCGGATTGAGAAGATCCGGCTTTTTTGTTGTCTTTTTATTGGGAAACGGCTGTTAGGATGAAACTGTCAAAAGAAAGGAGGGCACGATGAAAGCTATTATAAAAAGAGAACTGAAGAACTATCTGAAAAATCCGATCCTCTGGATCGGCCTTGCATTTATCCTTTTTGAGCTGTTTCAAATTTTAAATCCCTATCTGCAGATCCGATATGTGCAATCGGAACAGGACACAGCCGGAAAGGAACCGGAGAATATCGCGGATGCCGATATTACAGAGGGGTATGTGCTGTCCACAGAAGAACAGCGTATGGATCTGGCCTGTGGGCTTTTGCAGGAGGAGATGCAGGAAAGGCTGTCCATGACGAAAGAAGAGGCCGGGGAAATTGTGGAAGAGATGCGCCGCCAAAATCTGGATGCAGAGGAGATGGCGGATTATCTGTCAGAAAACTATGGGTTTTATCCCTATTACGGTCCGAAGTATTATTATGAGATCTCGGAGTTTCACAAGGGAACTGTGGAGGAAGTGAACGCATACCTCAGGGAAAATTTGGAAGAGCATACTTATTCCTTTTATCTGGGGAGAAAATTTGCGGACTTCGGCGGCCTGTTTCTGGCATTTTTTGCCATGATTCTGCTGGCATTTTTGTTTATCAGGGATACCAAGCGGGACACCTGGGAATTGCTCCACACCAAACCGGTGGGGGATGCCGCCTACATTTGTGGGAAGATTCTGGGAGGGTTTCTTTCCATGGTGTTTCTCTGGGGCATTCTGACACTGCTGTTCGGAGGGCTGTGTGAACTGCAGGGGAGAAGATGTGGATTTCCGGTTAATTTCGGGGAGTTTGTGTGGATTGCCGCCATTTATATTTTGCCAACTATGTTGATGATCACCTGTGTCTATACGGCGGTTGCTCTGATCTTTAAAAATCCGCTGCCCGGAGTGCCGTGCCTGTTTTTGTATCTGATCTATTCCAATATGGGAAGCCGGGGGCCGGACGGGAGTTTTGGCTATTATGGCAGGCCTCTTGCAATTATGGTACGTTTTCCGGGACGCTTTTTTGAAACTACACCGCCGCCGCTGGTACTGTTAAACCAGAGCTTTCTGGTGATCGCATCTGTGTGCATCACCTTTTGCGCCGTTTGGATCTGGAAAAGGAGGCGGGTATATTGAAACAGGAAATAAAAATTGTGCTGCCTTTTTACAAAGTGGCATACTCGGCGATCTTTCCGCTGCTCTTGTGCCTGGTCAGGGGAATTTCCGCAACGAATGAAATCGGTGTCGCATTGGATGACAACCTGGGGCTTTTGGCCATCGTATTTTGCGCCGAAACCTGGGTCATGGAACAGAGCGGAAAGCGCTGGGAGATATTTGCCCTTTATCCGTCCCAAAACAGAAACCGGACCGTGCGCAGAAGGCTTTTCTGGCAGCTCGCCTATTTATGCCCGATTTCATACGTCAGCTATTTCTTTTTCTACTGGCAGAGACCCAGGATTTCGATGGAAAAACCGTTCTGGTGGTTTTATGGAATTTATCTGATTGCGGTTACAGTCACGGTTCTCTTTTGGGGAACCCTGTCCATGACAATTTCCAATCTCTTTCGCAGCCAATGGGTGGGAATCGGGGGCGGAGTTATTATGTGGCTGCTGATCAACTCCACCGGTGGAAATAAATATCTGGGAAACCTGAATATTTTTGCATACGGATTCCGGGATCTGCGGTATCCGGATGATTTCGGATGGCTGTGGGGGAAGGCGGCCGGACTGGCGCTGACTGCCGTGATGTTGGGCATGTCATCATGGATTTTAAAGAAAAGAGGTTGAAAACATGGAAATTAAAATAAAAGATCTTACGGTAACATTTAAAAACGGCGTCACGGCGGTGAACCATGCGGATCTGGAAATCCCCCAGGGAATTTTCGGACTGCTGGGAGAAAACGGTGCGGGTAAAACCACCCTGATGCGGGTGCTCACCACGGTTTTAAAGCCTGCAGAGGGCACTGTACTGATGGATGATATGATGTACAATGAGAATAATTATGAACAGATCCGGAAAAAGATCGGTTATCTGCCCCAGGAATTGAATCTGTATCCCAATCTGTCGGTCCAGGAGTGCCTGGAGTATTTGGGGGAACTGTCCGGCGTTCCGAAAAAGGTGTGTAAAGAGCGGATTGAGGACTATCTGGAAAGGACCAGTCTGACCGGGCAGCGCAAAAAAAAGATCCGGCAGCTGTCCGGCGGCATGAAAAGGCGGGTGGGTCTGATCCAGGCCATGCTCAACGAGCCGGAATTCCTGATTGTGGATGAGCCCACCACCGGACTGGACCCGGAGGAAAGAATCCGGATCCGAAATCTTCTGGTGGAATTTTCCAAAAACAGGACCGTGTTGTTTTCCACCCATGTGGTGGAAGACCTGGCCGCCACTTGCAGTCGGCTTGCGGTCATGAAAAAAGGGACATTTTTATATTCCGGCACCGTCAGCGGCCTGTTGTCCATGGCGAAGGGCCGCATCTGGAGCGCTTCCGTGAAAAACGAGGAGGAAGCCCTGGCCCTTGAAAAGAATTACCGGATCACATCAAAACAGTACACGGAAGGCGGGATGAAGGTGAAGCTGATCAGTTCCGGGAGGCCGGATGTTGACTGCGTGCAGCCGGAAATCACGCTGGAGGACGCGTACATGTACCTTACCGCTCGTAAATGATTTCGCCGTCTTTGACGGTCTGCAGTACTTTGATGTCTTTGAGCTTCATCGGCGGCACGGTGAGCGGGTTTTGGTCCAGGATGACAAAATCCGCCCGCTTGCCGGGCCGGATGGAGCCTTTTTCGTTTTCTTCAAAATATTGATAGGCGGCGTTGATGGTGACCGCTTTTAAAGCCTCTTTTACGGGAATGGCTTCGGCGTCCAGCTTCACTCCTTTTTTGGTGAGCCGGTTGACGCTGCACCAGACCGTTTCCAGCATATTGGGTTCGATTACCGGCGTATCCTGGTGGAAGGTGAAGGGGACACCTGCAGCCAGCGCACTGGCGGCCGGACTGATATGGGAAGCCCGGGCTATGCCGAAGTTTTTGATGTGGGTATCCCCCCAGTAATAAACATGAGCCGCAAAGAAGGAGGGGATCAGGCCGAGACGTTTCATGGCAGGGAGCTGGTCCGTGCCCAGCAGCTGGCCGTGGATCAGCACGGGACGCACTTCTTTCAAAGGAAGTCCTTCCGCCTCAATCCTGCTGCAGGCGCTGAGATATTGGGCAGCGGCGGCGTCCCCGTTACAGTGAGCCAGTATCTGGAGATTTTTCTGTGCCGCAAAACGGACAAAGGCCTCCACCTGCTCATCGGTGAGGGTATTGTAGCCGCGGTAGTCTGTGCTTCCTTCATAAGGGCTGCGCATCCAGGCGGTACGGCCCTGGGGAGAGCCGTCCAGGAAGATTTTAATGCCGCCCAGCTTGAAGTGATTCTGATAGCGGCAGCGGTTTTCGGGCAGCGCGGCCAGAATGGAGGATGCTTCTTTGGCATCCGCGTAACCCACCACGTCCAGTTTCAGCATTTTTTTCTGCATCAACATCTGGTACAGGGGAACCAGCTGGGAGGGCAGCATTCCCTCCTGGATGGTGGTGATGCCATAGGAAGCATATTTCTCCTGGACGGTGAGATAGGCCTTGACCAGATCTTCCGGGGAGGACATGGGCACCTTCTGCTGATATTGGACAAAAGCGTTTTCCTCCATATATCCGGTGGGAATGCCGTCTCTTTTGGCAATGAGGCCGCCCTCCGGGCTTTCCGTCTGCGCGGTGACGGAAAGCAGTTTTAAAGCCAGGGTGTTAAAAACGCCCATGTGTCCGGACTGGTGGCTGATCACCACCGGATTATCCGGGGCGGCACTGTCCAGAAGGGCCGCATCAGGATGGGCCTGTTCCTCCAGATTATTGTGATCGTAGCTTTTCCCCACCACCCATTCACCTGCAGGGATATGGTTGGCAGCGATATAATTGCGTATTTTGTCCGCGATTTCCCCAAAATTCACGGCTTCTTCTAAAGGGACCTGAAGCTGGGAGGAAGCGTAGCCGGAAAAATGGCTGTGAGGATCCAAAAAAGCGGGAAGCATGACCGCGCCTTTTAAATCTACAAAACGAACGCCGTCAACTGCAGAAGAGTCTGCATGGGGATCGCTTTGGGAACAGCCGCCGGATGCACTGTCCTCCATACGCACAATTTTTCCGTTTTCCACAATGACTGTGCCCGCCTGGGGCATTTCCTCATCCATGGTGAGAACTGTCCCGTTAAAATATACTGTCCTGCTCATCTTACAAATGACCGCCTTTCTGTAATTTCTATAGGAAAAGTTTCTTTTCAGAAGTATAACACCGTTTTGTAGCTTTCAGGCCATGTTCATATTAATTTAATATTTTTCCCGGGAATTTTATGATATACTTTGATTATTATTGTAAAAAGATGGGGAATACACAGATGAAAGAACAGTTCGTCAGATCCGCCCTTTTATTAGGGGAGGACGGAATAGCGGCTTTGAACCGGGCGAAGGTGGCGGTTTTCGGTATCGGCGGCGTGGGCGGCTTTGCAGTGGAAGCCCTGGCGAGAGCGGGGATCGGTCATTTTTTGCTGGTGGACAACGATAAGGTGAGCCTGTCCAATATCAACAGACAAATCATTGCCCTGTACGATACGGTGGGGCGGGAAAAGACGCTGGTGATGAAGGAGCGCATCCGGGCCATCCATCCGGAGGCCGAGGTGGAGACAAAGGAATGTTTTTTCCTGCCGGAAAACGCGGATGAAATCGATTTTTCGGAATATGATTATATAGTGGATGCCGTGGATACGGTGAGTGCGAAGCTGGAGATTATCGTCCGGGCGAAGACGGCAGGCGTGCCTGTGATCAGCTGCATGGGGGCCGGGAACAAGCTGGACCCCACCCGTTTTACGGTGACGGATATCTACCGGACCAGTGTCTGCCCTCTGGCACGGGTGATGCGCCGGGAACTGAAGAAAAGAGGCGTCGCGGACTGTAAAGTAGTCTATTCCACGGAAGAGGCCATGAAACCTTTACCGGGGATGCTTGAGGAGGAAGAGGCAATGCAGCGCCGGGAAGTGCCCGGGAGCGTTTCCTTCGTGCCCTCTGTGGCAGGGCTGATTGCGGCCGGCGAAGTGATAAAGGATTTGACCCGAAATGCCGGCAAAATCAAAAAATGTTGAAAAACCGGGGAAAAAGGGTATACTGAATATGAATAGAGACGGCGCTTCTTTCAGAGGCCGCCGGTGATCGGAGAATTCACAGATGAGTATAAATTCCATGATATTTCTGACCGCATTTCTGCCTGTCATATTTGTGCTGGACAGACTTTGCGTGCGCAGCATAAAACTGAAAAATGTGCTGCTTTTGCTGGCGAGCCTGATTTTTTATGCCTGGGGCGAACCGGTTTATATTCTGCTGCTTCTGGTGTCCATTGTGCTCAACTACGGTTTTGGCCTGGTTTTGTCGCGACTGGCGGGAACAGACGCAGATGACGGCAATTCTGCCGGGGAAAAGAGCGGAAACAGCCAAAAGGGCAGCGCAGCGGCGAAGCTTTGCCTGGCGGCGGGCATTCTGGCAAACCTGGGCCTTTTGGGATATTATAAATACTTCGATTTTTTCCTGCGCATTTTAAACCGTCTGTCGGGGCAGGCACTGTTTGAAATGCAGAATATCCCGCTGCCCATCGGGATTTCTTTCTTTACTTTTGGGGCGGTGGCTTATCTGATCGACCTGTACAGATGCCATTACAAAGCGGAGAAGAATATTCTGGACATGGCCCTTTACATGTCCTTTTTCCCGAAGATTTCAGTGGGTCCCATCGCCCGTTACCGGGATTTTGGCAGACAGCTGAAGGAGCGGACGGAGAACGTAGAGAAGACGGCGGAAGGGATCCGGCGGTTTGCCTACGGACTTGGGAAAAAGGTGCTGGTGGCGAATATTCTGGGTAGCTGCGTGGATAAAATTTACGGGCAGGATATTAACACTCTGACGGGAGCGCTTGTCTGGTGCGCGGCGCTTTTGTATACGCTGCAGATCTATTATGATTTTTCGGGGTTTTCCGATATGGCAATCGGCCTTGGAAAAATGTTCGGGTTTGAAATCTGTGAAAACTTTAACTATCCTTATCTTTCCGGTTCCATCCAGGAGTTCTGGCGCAGGTGGCATATTTCCCTGAGCAGCTGGTTCCGGGATTATCTCTACATCCCTCTGGGCGGAAATCGGAAAGGAAAGGTAAGAACTTATGTAAATCTGGGGATTGTGTTCCTGGCGACCGGGCTCTGGCATGGAGCCACCACGGCTTTCATCGCATGGGGGCTGCTGCACGGGTTTTTCATCATTCTGGAAAGAATCGGGTTTAAAAAGGTCCTGGAAAAGACAAAAGTGTTCAAGTACATATATACGGAGCTGATCGTGGTGTTCGGCTGGGTGATTTTTCGGGTGGCGAATCTTGGGCCGGCCTTCCAGTACATGAAACGGATGGTGATGCCCTGGAAGTATACGGATGGCGCTTTTGCCATAAGGGAACTGGTCAGCAACCGCTGCATCGTGATGGCGGTTCTCGGCGTTCTCGGTATGGGGCTGATACAGGCTGCAGTGAAGAAGTTCTGGCCCGGAGCAGAGAAGCTGAAGAGCAGTGTCTGGGAAATGCTTTACTGTATGTTCCTGATTGCAGCGTCCATGCTGTTTTTGGTGAACGGGACCTATAATCCGGCGATATACCTTAATTTTTAGAAAGAATTTAAAGAAAACTCCTGTATAATGGAGAACCGGGAGGTACAATGAATAAAAAAACTGCGGCTGTGTGGCTCGTCTGTTTCGCAATGCTTCTGCTTCTGCCCAGAGTGGTGTGGATGGCGGCGTCAGATCGGTTTGCCACAGAAGCGACGGAAAATACAGCGGTTCAAACAGTGCCGAAGCTCACAAAGGAAAATTATAAGGATTACACGGCGTCTCTGGAAAGCTATTACAACAGCAGCGTGCCGTTCAGAAGCCAGCTGATCACATTGAACAGCCTCCTGGACCTGAACCTGTTCCGGGAAAAATCCATCAATGACAAAGTGGTGGTGGGAGAAAACAACTGGCTTTTTTACAGTGCGGAAACGGATATTGAAGACTATAAGGGAACCAACCTTTTCACACAACAGCAGCTGGAAGTGATTGCGGATAATCTGCTCACTTCAAAGACTTATCTGGATAACCGGGAGATTGAGTTTGTGCTTTTCCTGGCGCCTAATAAGGAAACCATTTATGGGGAAGAAAACCTGCCTTCCTATTATAAAAAAGGGGAAATGACAAGAGCCGGACAGCTGGTCTCGTATTTGAAAGAAAATACCGATATCCGCGTTGTTTATCCGGAAGAGGAAATGCGTGCATATAAAGATGATTATTCCCTATACTGGCATTATGACACCCACTGGAATGCAGCGGGCGGTTATATCGGCGCGAAAGCGCTTCTGGCGGAGCTGGGCATTGAGATCCCTCCCGCGGAGGAAATGACCTTTACCCCGGATGATTATTCCGGCTATGATCTGGCCCGGATGATGAATCTGCAGAAATATTATGAAGAAAAGAAGCCTAAAGATACCAATTATATCGTGACGGGCTTTGATGCCCACAATATGCAGGCCGTTTCTATCGACGATGCCACCGCTCTGGTTTATCATTCCGATTCTCCTGATGACAGGAAGCTGTTTATGGTCAGGGATTCCTTTGCAGGGGGCATGGCAGGGGTTTTGGCGAGCAACTTCAGAGACAGCTATATGGCCCATTGGAACGGTTTTTTTGAACAGTCCATGATTGATGAACAGGATCCGGATGTCTTTGTCCTGGAAGTGGTGGAAAGGCGGCTGGACTACCTGAATACGTTCCGCTTATCTGATTAAACTGGAAGGTAGATTATGGAAGCGCAGAAAAAAAAGAGCAGTTCGTTTGTAAAACAGGCCGGAATTCTGGCTGCGGCCGGGATCCTCTGCCGGATTATCGGGCTTTTGTACCGAAGCCCTCTGACAGGAATCATCGGAACGGAAGGAAACGGTTATTACGCGCCGGCATACCGCTATTATCAGATGATTTTGCTGATTTCTTCCTATAGTATACCGGCTGCGGTGTCCAAAGTGATTTCGCAGCGTCTGGCGATCCGTCAGTATAAAAATGCGCAGCGCATTTTTCACTGTTCCATCCTGTATGTGGTGGCGGTGGGCGGCGCAGCCAGCCTGTTCGCTTTCTTCGGAGCGGACTTTCTCATTCCCGGAAGGGCGGCCATGGTATTGCGCACACTGGCGCCAACCATTTTTTTCTCCGGTCTGCTGGGGGTTTTGAGAGGTTACTTTCAGGCCAATAGGACCATGGTACAGACCTCTGTTTCCCAGATCATCGAGCAGATTCTGAATGCAGCGGTCAGTATGTTGGCTGCCTGGCTT
Organism: uncultured Lachnospiraceae bacterium; assembly: GCA_902476265.1. GTDB lineage: Bacteria > Bacillota > Clostridia > Lachnospirales > Lachnospiraceae > Gallintestinimicrobium. The sequence continues at coordinate 83,860 of CABSCP010000004.1, read as the reverse complement.
TTGATGCGGGCATTTATCGAGGAAGATAATCTGACCCGGGCCGCATGGGGAGCCGTGGGAAGCGCGGTAGGCACGGGCGTAGGTGTCCTGGTGGCACTGGCCTTTATGTTCCTGGTTTATCAGATGAACAAAAAGGTCATTCACAGAAGAATAGAACGGGACCGGACAGAAAACCTGCTGGGCACGGGTGAAATTTTTAAAATCATCATTTTTATGGTGACGCCGGTGCTTCTGAGCACCTTCGCATACAATGCCAGCGCGCTCATCAACCAGAATCTGTATATTAATCTGATGCAGTCTTTTCATCATATGGATTATGACGAGCTGATGGTGATCAACGGCATCTATGATACGGAAGCGGTGGGGCTGTCCAATATTCCCATCGCCATCGCTTCGGCCATGGCATCGGCAATACTTCCCAGTATTGCGGGAAGCTTTGAAACAAAGAATATGAAGGATGTCAATTCCAAAATCCAGACGGCTATCAAAACCATCATGTTCATCGCCATTCCGGCAGCCATGGGAATGTCCGTGCTGGCCCGCCCCATTGTATGGCTTCTCTATCCGAATACCGGAGAAGCGAATATCGCTCTGGGAGGATGGCTTTTGACGGCGTTGGGCGCGAGCATCGTATTTTATTCCCTGTCCACCCTGAGTAATTCCATCCTGCAGGCGGTGGGGAAGGCATCGAAACCGGTGGTAAATGCGGTCATTGCGCTGGCGGTGCAGTCCGGCATTGCGGCGCTTTTGCTGATATTTACCGATCTGGGAATTTACAGCCTTGCGGCTGCGGTGACGTTGTATTCCTTTATGATGTGCCTGTTAAACGGGATTTCCGTGAAAAAGGCCACCGGCTATAAGCAGGAAGTCCTCACCACTTTCCTCCTGCCGTTTTGGGCTTCCGTCATTATGGGAGTTGTGGCGGCCGGCGTATATTATGGATTCGCCTTTCTGCTTCCCAAAGGAAATTTAGGAAACGCGGTCAGCCTGGCAGCGGCGGTGATGATCGGGGCGCTGGTATATTTTGTAGCGGCCATCAAGCTCGGCGTCATGAAAAAGAAGGAACTGCTGGCAATTCCGGGAGGTCATTTTATTGTGAAATTTGCGGTAAAACTGCACCTTATGAAGAATTGACGGGGTTCATTTGTAACAGATTTGTCATAAAAAGTGAAAAGTGCTGGATTTTTGGGGAATTCAGGAGTACAATATCATAGAATTTATATAACCATTCAGTCATGTATGTCATTCGGGATAAAAAAGCATGGCTGGATGTTTCGCGCCCCTTTTGAGAAACGATGTGATCAGATAGATTCCAGGAGAATGGATATGAAAAAAATCAGTTTATTTTGTCTGGTTTTCTGTATGTCCGCAGCACTCAGCGCCTGCGGCACAAAGAAACCGGAACAAGCGCCTGTTGAAAGTAAGGAAAATATAGAGACAGAATCAAGCAGCGCTTCCGAAAGCGCCTCCCAGGAAAGTTCACAGTCCGGTGATAAGGTTCCCACCAGTTATCTGACGGGCTTGGAATGCAGTGAAGAAGAGCGCCAGCAGCGGCCTATGGCGATCATGATCAACAATATTAAGGCCGGAACACCTCAGGCCGGGATCGGTCAGGCTTCCGTTTATTATGAAGCGCCGATGGAGAGTGCGGATATCACCCGTCTGATGCCTTTGTTTGAAAACTGGCAGGACCTGGAGATGGTGGGGTATATCCGCAGCAGCCGTGATTATTTTGTCTATGCCGCGCTGGAATTCGACGCAATATACGCTCATTTCGGACAGGCTACGGTTTATGTGGGAGATTTGTTAAACAGTAATCTGGTGGACAATATCAGCGGCGCTACCGCAGGAATTGACCGCCCCGCATCCAAGGCTTTTATGCGTTCGGAAAAGAAGAAAGCGCCCCACGATGTCTATACTACCGGGGAAGCGCTGCAGGAAGCGGTGGATAAGTTTAACTACAGTCTGACCTATCACGATACGCACAAACAAAAGTTCACATTTGCGCCTCTGGGAGAAAAGGCGGATTATGCGGACGGGAAAAAAGTAACCCTGATGTATCCGGGCGGAAAATCCAAAGGGGTAGCGAATGGATATTCCAATGTCCGGGCATATTTTGAATATAATGAGAAAGACGGAAAATACTATCGTTATCAGTATGGGGACAAGCATATTGATGAATTGACCGGCGATCAGCTGGCCGTTGACAATGTCATTTTCCAGTATACCCATGGCGAATTTCGTGATAAGAAAGGATATATGGCGTTCGACTGTCACGGCGGCTGGGAGGAAGGCGCTGATTTGAGCAAGCACAGAGTGCAGGTTTTTACCGGTGGTAAGATGATCGAGGGAACCTGGTCCCGTTATGCGGATACTGATCCTGCTCTTTATGTGGACAAGGACGGAAATCCTATCGAACTCAACCGCGGCAAGACCTGGATCTGCCTCATTTGGGATGAACATGCGGATGATGTGGTGCTGGAATAAAAGCAGATTCTTCGGCTGTCCCTGCAGTGAGGGGCAGAATTAAAATGATACAAAAGAAAAATGTGAGGTGCAGAGAATGAAGCAAATTTGGAACAGCTTCCGTTTGGCATTTTCCATGTATTCTATTTTTCCGGCCCGTCAGGTGGAAAAGAATAAGGAAAATATGAAATATATCCTGATATTTGTGCCGCTGGTAGGCGCAATTATCGGATTCCTGATTAAAGAATGGCAGATTGTGAGCCCCTATCTGATTGACAAGGACCTGCTGGGAGCTGTGGTGTGCGTGATGCTGCCTATCTTTTTATCCGGCGGCGCTTTTCTGGATGGCTTTTTCAGAACCGTGGATGCGCTTTGCTCTCATCAGCCGCGGGAAGGGAAGCTGGAAATTTTGAAGGACTCTCACAGCGGCTATTTTGCAATTATTATCTGTATCTGCTATTTTTTCATCATTGTAGGGCTGTGGAGTGAAATGCCTTTGGACAGCTGGCCTGTGTTAGCATACGGCTTCGTTTTATCGAGAGCGCTTTATGGCCTGTCCATCGTATTTTTCCGCCATACACAGGAGAGTAAATGTTCTCTGTATGTGGGACAGGGCAGCAGTAAAATTGTAGTGGCAGCTTTTATGATCGCCTATATTCTGGCCAGTGTGATAGGGATGATGATGATTGACCCTAAGGTGGCAATTCCCTGTCTGGTGGGCGCGCTCCTGGCGTTCCTCTATTTTTGCTATGTGGCTTTCCACCACTTCGGAGGGATTACGGAAGATATCGCATGTTTTTTTGTTCATGTATGTGAGATCATGATGCCTTTGGTCGTGCTTTTGACTAACATTGTGACAAGACTTGATATTAACGGATGAAAGAAAGAGATCATCGTTGAAATAGAAAACGCATTGGAACCGGCAGAAAGTTCCAATGCGCTTTTTTAGTGGTCGGTATTTGACAAAAGGAATTGTTCCCTGGCATATTCCGCAGCGCCCAGCATTCCGGCGGCGTCTCCCAGCACGGCGGTCACGATGGTACAGGAACCGTAGGGGATGCGAAGGGCATGGGTATCCAGCACATCCTTTGTGTATTGCAGAAGCCGGTCGCCCATATTGGACATGCCGCCTCCGAAAATGATGATTTCCGGGTTGTAGAGGCTGAAAACAGCACAGAGGCCATAGCCCAGAAGTTCTCCGGTTTCCTGCATGGTTTCCGCAGCCACGGGATCGCCTTCATCATAAGCTTTGGAGAGCATGTCGGCAGTCACTCTTTCAAGATCATCCTCCACCCATTCACAAATGATGCTGTGTCGGCCTTCCTGCACTTTTTCGCGGAAAGTCCGCAGGATTCCCAGCGCGGAAACATAACGGCCGAGACAGCCTGAACTGCCGCACCGGCATTCTCTTCCGCTGCGGAACATATTGATATGACCGATTTCTCCGGCGGAACCGGTGGCACCGTAAATGACCCGGCCGTCCACCACGGCGGCGCCCCCCAGCCCGGTTCCCAGGGTGATCATGAGAACATTCTTTCTGTTTTTTCCCGCACCGAATTTCCATTCCCCGTATAAATTGACGCGCGCGTCATTATCGATATAGGTCGGAATATGCAGATGGTTTTCCATCCATGCAACGATAGGGACTTCTTCCCATTTGGGGAAATTGGGGGAAAAGCGGGAAATGCCGTTCTTGATATCAAGAATGCCGGGGACGCCCATGCCCATGCAGCAGATGTCGTCTGTGGTAAGATGGAGCTCTTCCAAAAGGTCGGTGATGGTGTTGTAAATACGGGTTAAAACATGTTCGGAGCCGTAATTCACTTCGGTTGGAGTCCGTTTTTCACCCGCTTTGCGAAATTTTTCATCAAAAACGGATACTTTTATATTGGTGCCGCCCAGATCGACACCGATGTAATAGCTGCCCATAAAAATTTCCTTTCCTGATTTATAGGAGATAGAGAACTTTTCAGAGTCCATCCGGCGGGGGACGCCGAAAAGTTCAAGGTTATTCCTGTGTGGTTGCGATTATTAAAGGAACCGATAAAGGAACCTTCCCGTTTTTTTTACAAAAAAATGGGAAGTAGCGGCCATGCTCCCAACAAGTTGGGATATAAAGGAACCTTCCCATTTTTTTTTACAAAAAAATGGGAAGTAGCGGCCATGCTCCCAACAAGTTGGATATAAAGGAACCTTCCCATTTTTTTTACAAAAAATGGGAAGTAGCGGCCATCACCACAACATAGTTGTGGTGATGGCCTTCATTATACCACGCGGACGCCGGGGAGGAAAGAGGGGGTTTCTTCATAAAAACGTGGAACTGCAGGGGAAGTTGTGCTAAAATGTTACTGTTCAGCTGTGTCAGGACAGGAGTCAGCAGCAGGAAAAGAGGTACCAGTTATTATGATAGCAGAAAAATACAGAAAGATGCTGGGTGCAAAATCCGTGATCCGCGTGTTATCCGAAACGGCGGCACAGAGGGCGGCGGTGATCGGCCGGGAGAATGTTTTTGATTATAGTCTTGGAAATCCTTCGGTTCCGGTGCCCCAGCGTTTTACGGATACGGTAATTTCCCTTTTGAAGGAAAAAGATCCCATGGAGCTGCACGGCTATAGCCCCACGCTGGGAATTCCTTCCGTAAAAGAGAAAATTGCGGCATCCCTGAATGAACGTTTTGACATGAATTACGGGCCGGAGCACATTTTCCCGGTTTCCGCTGCTGCCGCGGCGATTGCACATGCGCTGCGGGCGGTGACTGCGGCGGGAGAGGAAGTGCTCACTTTCGCACCGTTTTTCCCGGAGTATCATCCTTATGTGGATTTGACGGGGGCGGTTTTGAAGGTGGTTCCGGCGGATACGGAGCGCTTTCAGATCAATTTTAAAGCGTTTATGGGAATGATCGGACCCAAAACGGCCGCTGTTCTCATCAATACGCCGAACAATCCCTCCGGGGCGGTTTATTCGGCCGAGACGCTCACCAAACTTGCGGCTATTCTGGAAGAAAAGGAAAAGGAGTATGGGCACGAAATTTTCCTGATTTCCGATGAACCTTACCGGGAAATTGTGTTTGACGGAAAAAAACAGCCATATGTTTCAAAATATTATGCAAATACGATTTCCTGTTATTCCTTTTCTAAGGCGCTGTCTCTGCCGGGAGAAAGGATCGGTTATCTTGCGGTGAATCCGGACTGCTCAAATGCAGCAGAAATTGTGAACATGTGCGGCCAGATTTCCAGAGGGATCGGACACAACTGCCCCTCTTCCCTGATGCAGCTGGCGGTGGCCGAAGTGCTGGATCAGACGGCGGATTTTTCCGTTTATGAAAAAAACAGAAATCTTCTCTATGACTGTCTGACAGAGCTCGGTTTTGAAGTGGTGAAGCCGGAAGGGACCTTTTATATCTTTCCGAAGGCGCTGGAAGAGGATGCGGTCACATTTTGCCGGAAAGCGCTGGAGTATGACCTGGTTTTAGTGCCTGCGGATTCCTTCGGATGTCCCGGCTATTTCCGGATGGCTTACTGCATTGATACGGAAAAAGTAGAGCGTTCCCTTCCTGTTCTGCGCAGATTTGCGAGAGAGGTTTATGGGAAATAGAAACAATGCATCCGGTATGATTGGGCAAAAGGAGGCATAAATATGTTATATCAGGCTGGGCTTGTTTTGGAAGGCGGCGGAATGAAAGGTGTTTTTACCGCCGGAGTGCTGGATTTCTTCCTGGACAGGAATATTGATTTTGCAAAATGCTATGGCGTTTCTGCCGGAGCCTGCCATCTGTGCAGCTATCTTTCCAAACAGAAAGGCAGAGCCTATGCGGTGGTGACGGATTATCTGGACGATAAGAACTACTGGGGCGTTTCAAGTCTGCTGAAAACAGGGGATCTTTTCAATGTGGATATGTGCTATCACCGGATTCCGGACAGTCTGAACCCCTTCGATTATGAGGCGTATGCCCGGAATCGAAGCAGGGGCTATGCGGTGGTCACAAATATTGAAACAGGAATGGCGGAATATCTCCCCATGAAGGATCTGCATACGGATATCGATGCGGTGCGGGCATCGGCATCGCTGCCGCTGGTTTCCAGAAATGTAAAAATCGGCAACAGACTGTATCTGGACGGCGGGCTGGCGGATCCCATTCCGCTGCTTCATTCGGTTACCGACGGAAATCGGAAAAATGTGGTGGTTATGACCAAAGAGGTGGGATACCGAAGAAAACCTTCGGAACATCTGGGTCTTTTAAAAGTAAAATACGCAAAGTACCCTAAGGTCTATGAGCTGATGAAAAACAGGCACATCGAATATAATAAAACGCTGGATTACCTGGAAGAACAGGTGAAAAACGGGAATGCCTTTTTGATTCAGCCCCGCCAAAAAAGCGATGTGAGACGGATTGAAAAAGACAGGGATAAACTGAAACGGCTGTATGAAGAGGGATATGAAGAAGCCCGGCAGCACTATGAGGAATTGATGGAATATTTAAGCGAAACATCCGGTAATCAGACCGGCAGTGACCGGACAGCATTCCGGTAAATGGAGGAAAAGACAGTGACATCTTTTATTGAGATATTAAAGGCAGTTCTGTTCGGTATCGTGGAGGGCATTACGGAATGGCTTCCGGTCAGCAGTACCGGCCATATGATCCTGCTGGATGAATTTGTACACATGGATACAACGCCAGAATTCTGGGATATGTTCCTGGTCGTGATTCAGCTGGGCGCTATCCTGGCGGTGGTAGTGCTGTTCTGGAATAAGATTTTCCCCTTTGATTTGTCACGTGGGGCAAAGAATGTCATTAAAAAAGATACTTTTTCCATGTGGTTTAAAATTATTGCAGCCTGCATTCCGGCGGCAGTGGTGGGAATCTTTTTTGATGATATTCTGGAAAAATACCTGTACAATCCGATCACAGTGGCGGTAATGCTGATTTTGTTCGGTATCGGGTTTATTATCATTGAAAATAAAAATCACGGAAAAAGAGCGCGGGTGCGGCATCTGGAAGATTTGAGTTACAAAGACGCTCTGATCATCGGCCTGTTTCAGCTCATCGCAGCGGTCTTTCCCGGTACCTCCCGGTCGGGGGCTACGATTTTAGGCGGCCTGATGATCGGCATTTCCAGAACGGTGGCGGCGGAATTCACCTTCTTTCTGGCAATTCCGGTAATGCTGGGCGCAAGTCTTTTAAAGATATTGAAATTCGGTTTTTCTTTTACCGGAATGGAAGCGGCGCTTCTCGCCACAGGAATGATCGTTGCATTTGTAGTATCCATGCTTGTCATCCGTTTCCTGATGAGCTATATTAAAAAGCATGATTTCAAGGTGTTTGGCTGGTACCGCATCGTTTTGGGCGTGCTGGTGCTGTTTTACTTCTTTATGATAAAAGGATTTCTGCTGGGAAAATAACAGGAACTTTCCTGACAAACGGACGGCGTTTAGGGCGGTGCGCTCCGGGCGCCGTTTTTGGTTCCCTGAAAAGCCTGTTTCGGAGCGATAGTGCCTGAAAAGTTACTTGCGAAGGGCAGGCCTTTCTGCTATATTAATAACAGATATCGGGCTTTTGGCTGCGATGTGAGTATTCTGTTCCTGCAGATGGGGAACAGAAGGATCTGAAAGAATTGGAGAATCAGTAGGTTCCGGTAATCCTATCAAACAGGCCGGAGCTGTCAGGGACGTTCGTCCGGGCACAATCGCCCAAGTTTCCAATCCAGACGAAGAAAGAAATAGAAGGAGGAGGTACATGGGAGAAAAGAACGATGTACTGTGCGCATTTCTGGAAAAACCGGCGGTTTTTGCAGATTTTGTGGACGGCTGTCTTTTTAAGGGAAAAAAAGGAATCCGTCCGGAAGAGCTGTCAGAGGGATCAAAGGAATATCATGTGAAATATGAGGCTTCCGGCGGAAAGTTAAGAAACGCTGGGCGCACAAGGGATGTGGTGAAAAAGTTATGCCGGGGCAGGGTATACGCGGTCCTGGCAGTAGAAAACCAGGATGAGCTGCATTATGCGATGCCGTTCCGTTGTATGGAGTATGATGTGGCGGACTATGCAAGACAGCTGAAGGGAATCAGGGACAGGCATAAGGAAAAGAATGATCTGAAAAGCGGCGCGGAATATTTATCCGGAATGAAAGAGGAAGATAAGCTAAACCCGGTGGTTACCATTGTCTTCTATCACGGGAAGGGGGAGTGGGACACTTGCAGGGAGCTGCATGATATGCTAAACTTTGAAGGAGAAAACGAATCTTTCAAAGCTTATACAGCAAACTACCGGATGAATCTTGTGACGCTGCCGGACATGGAAGAAACATGTTTTAAAACAGGGCTGCGGGAACTGGTCGGTATGATGAAACGCAGCGAAGATAAGGAAAAGATGAAGGAATACTGCCGGAAAAATGAAGAACGATTCCGGTATATGGACGAAGAAACCTTTGAAACGGTCAGCGTGATGACCGGCTGTGAAAAATTGTTGGGCTATAAAAGAGAGAATCCGGAAAGGAGAGGTACGGTAGATATGTGCAGAGCTTTGGACGAAATGATGGAAGAAAGCAGGATGGAGGGAGAAAATGCTTTTGCGGTTCTGGTGGGAAAGCTTCTTGCTGACGGCCGCATGTCGGAGGTGGAGCTTATCGTGACGGATGAAAGCAGAAGGAGAGAACTGTTTTTGGAATACGGACTGCAGGATTTAGGAGAAGACAGGCAGTGAAAAACAGAGCTTATTTTCGCACGATATCCCGTTCGGCGTTGTTAAAAGTGCACATTAGAAAATAGGCTATCTTTAAATAGATAAGATGATCTTGCTTGCACATACTGTCTTGTCCGCTAAATTGCGGGATTTTTATAATAAAATTACGGCGGACAGGGCAGAGTGTACTGATAGCCGCCGCTTTCAGCTGCGATGTGAGTATCCTGTTCCTGCAGATGGGGAACGGGCAGATCTGAAAGAATTGGAGAATCGGTAGGTTCCGGTAATCCTATCAAACAGGCCGGAGCTGTCAGGGACGTTCGTCCGGGCACAATCGCCCAAGTTTCCAATCCAGACGAAGAAAGAAATAGAAGGAGGAGGTACATGGGAGAAAAGAACGATGTACTGTGCGCATTTCTGGAAAAACCGGCGGTTTTTGCAGATTTTGTGGACGGCTGTCTTTTTAAGGGAAAAAAAGGAATCCGTCCGGAAGAGCTGTCAGAGGGATCAAAGGAATATCATGTGAAATATGAGGCTTCCGGCGGAAAGTTAAGAAACGCTGGGCGCACAAGGGATGTGGTGAAAAAGTTATGCCGGGGCAGGGTATACGCGGTCCTGGCAGTAGAAAACCAGGATGAGCTGCATTATGCGATGCCGTTCCGTTGTATGGAGTATGATGTGGCGGACTATGCAAGACAGCTGAAGGGAATCAGGGACAGGCATAAGGAAAAGAATGATCTGAAAAGCGGCGCGGAATATTTATCCGGAATGAAAGAGGAAGATAAGCTAAACCCGGTGGTTACCATTGTCTTCTATCACGGGAAGGGGGAGTGGGACACTTGCAGGGAGCTGCATGATATGCTAAACTTTGAAGGAGAAAACGAATCTTTCAAAGCTTATACAGCAAACTACCGGATGAATCTTGTGACGCTGCCGGACATGGAAGAAACATGTTTTAAAACAGGGCTGCGGGAACTGGTCGGTATGATGAAACGCAGCGAAGATAAGGAAAAGATGAAGGAATACTGCCGGAAAAATGAAGAACGATTCCGGTATATGGACGAAGAAACCTTTGAAACGGTCAGCGTGATGACCGGCTGTGAAAAATTGTTGGGCTATAAAAGAGAGAATCCGGAAAGGAGAGGTACGGTAGATATGTGCAGAGCTTTGGACGAAATGATGGAAGAAAGCAGGATGGAGGGAGAAAATGCTTTTGCGGTTCTGGTGGGAAAGCTTCTTGCTGACGGCCGCATGTCGGAGGTGGAGCTTATCGTGACGGATGAAAGCAGAAGGAGAGAACTGTTTTTGGAATACGGACTGCAGAATTTAGGAAAAGAAACAATAATGAAAGAAGGCCGCCGTTCTGATTGAATGGCGGCCTTTAAAATTGTGAAAGATAAAAAGAGATGAGGTTCACCGGAGGACGAAAATCAGAGTGGAACAAGCATTGGAAATGCGTTGCATTTCCTCGCTTTGTGGCATTCGCGGCATACACCGGAAATCGTTCATCCCGCCTGGTGAGCAAGCTCCCCATTCGGGACGGACGCTTTCCGGTTGTGCCCGGCTCAATGTAAAAAAATTTACTTACATTTTACAAAAGGCTTAGGGCGGTTTTACATGGGACTGTTACAATGATGTCGAAAGAGAAAGAAGAAAACGATATTTTGGTGAGGAAGAAAGTGAGGGCTTTATGGGTATTGAAGACGTTTCGATGCTTTTTACCTTTGTAGGCGGTCTGGGAATGTTTTTGTACGGTATGCACATCATGGCGGAAGGGCTGCAGCACTTTGCGGGCGGCAGGATGCAGAAGCTGATGGGATTTCTGACAAAGAACAGACTGATGGCAATTCTGGCGGGCACACTGGTGACTGCGGTGGTACAGAGTTCGTCGGCGACCACCGTCATGGTAGTAGGGTTCGTCAATGCGGGGATGCTCAGTCTTGCCCAGGCGGTGGGTGTGATCATGGGCGCCAATATCGGGACTACCGTGACGGCCTGGATCGTTTCCATGAGCGAATGGGGCAGCGTGCTCAAACCGGAGTTCTTCGCGCCGCTTTTGCTGGGGATCGGCGCATTTGTAGTTCTTTTTGTAAAATCGGATAAAAAGAAAAGGGTGGGGGAAATCCTGATCGGTTTTTCCATTCTGTTCATCGGGCTTTCTTTTATGTCGGATGCAATTAAGCCGTACAGGGAAGCTCCTGTTTTTGCGCAGGCATTCACCATTCTCGGGAAAAACCCGATTCTGGCTATTTTAGCGGGCGCGGTGGTGACCGCAGTCATCCAGAGTTCTTCCGCATCCGTGGGTATCCTGCAGACGCTGGCATTAAACGGGATTGTCAACTGGAAATCCGCGGTGTTCATCACCCTGGGACAGAATATCGGAACCTGTGTGACCGCTCTTTTGTCCGGCGCAGGAGCGGGGCGAAACGGAAAACGCGCATCTGTCATCCATCTTTTGTTCAATGTATTCGGTGCGGTGATTTTTGGTGTTATCATGTACATCTTATTCCTTGTGGTACCGGCCTGGGGAAATGCGTCCATGACCAGTGTGGAAATTTCCGCATTCCATACGGTGTTTAACATTACCTGTACCTTCGTGATGCTGCCTTTTGCCGATAAGCTGGTAGCGCTGTCCGGAAAACTGGTTCCCGGAAACGAGGAGCTGATCGGTGTGAACGAACAGGATACCGGTGAAGTGAAAAAACTGGCCCGGCGGCTGGACAAGAGAATCCTGAACAATCCTTCCTTTGCGCTGGCGGCAGTGCAGAAGGAAGTGGCGGCCATGGGACGGGCAGCCTGCCTGAATCTGGAACTGGCCCTGGAAGCGGTGAGGGACGAAAGCGGGAAAAAGGCGCAGGAAGTTTATGAAAAAGAAAAGGATATCAACGGCATGGAAAAAGTGCTGACCGCCTTTTTGGTGGAGGTGGATAACCTTTCTCTGACGGAAGTGCAGCATGAACAGGTGAAAAACTTTTTCTATACAGTGAGCGACATCGAAAGGGCGGGGGACCATGCGGAAAATATTGCGGAGCTTGCCGAAAACATGGAAAGAGATAAAGTTTCTTTTTCCAAAAAAGGAAAAACGGATCTGGACCTGATTGCGGCACAGACCCTGCAGGCGCTGCAGATTGCGGTGGAGGCAAGGGAAACGGGCTCATCAGAGACAGCGGCTTCTGTGCAGGTGCTGGAGCAGAGCGTGGATATGCTGGAGGATGAACTGCGGGAGAAACACATCCGCAGGCTTTCAAAAGGAAAATGCGAGCCGGAAAGCGGTGTGATCTTTTTGGACATCGTCAGCAATCTGGAGCGGATCGCAGATCATGCGGTGAATATCGCGGAATATGTGAGCGCGGAAAGAGGAGTGATACAGGAGGTTGGCGGTACGCAGGCATGAAGGAAAAGGATGGAACCTGCCTGCAATCCGTGTTATAGTTGGGGTGAGCATTGGCCTCAGAGCGATGATTCCTTTCTTTGTAATGTGCGCGGCAGAGCGCAGATAGGAGCCAGATATGATTTATATAATAGAAGATGATGAAAATATCCGGAACCTTGTGCAGGTGGCATTAAACGGATCCGGTTATGAAACGGCAGCTTTTGAAACGGCGGAGGAAGCGTTGGGAGCATTTAAGGTAAAGGCACCACAGATGGCCATATTTGACCTGATGCTGCCGGGAATGGACGGGATGGAAGCCATTAAAAGGATCCGTGCTCAGGAGCAGTGGAAAAAGCTTCCGGTGCTGGTCCTGACGGCCAAGGATAAAGAATATGATAAGGTAGCCGGCCTGGACGGAGGCGCAGACGATTATATGACAAAGCCATTCAGCGTGTTGGAACTGCTGGCGCGGGTGCGCTCGCTTCTGCGCAGGACAGAGGAAAGCGGGCCGAAAATCTCCAGGATTTTGGAATTTGGGTCCGTCTTTTTGGACACCGCGGCCCGTGAAGTGAAGGTGAACGGGAAAGAAGTGATTCTAACCTATAAGGAATATGAGCTTTTACTTTATCTCATCGAAAACAGAAACCGGGTGGTTTCCAGGGATGAACTATTGGATAAGCTGTGGGACTGGCGTGCGGATGTGGAAACCAGGACGCTGGACATCCATATCAAAACCCTCCGGCAGAAGCTGGGAGAAGAGGGCGGAAGATATATCAAAACAGTGAGAAGTGTGGGGTACCGTTTTACCCAGCCGCAGGAGTGAGGTAACCGGACGGATGGGGAGGAATTTTATGAGAAATACGATTTTAATGCGATTCTCGGCAATCCTGATTCTGGCGCTGGCGTTGAGCAGCGTAATTTCCTCTTTTTTGCTGGGAAGAAATATGCTGAATGAAAATATTGATTCCATGATGAAAACCGTTTCCGTTGTGGATTATTCGCTGGACTATGAAAAACCGCTGCAGGAGCAGCTTCGGGCGCTGCATACTGCGGCGCTCACACAGGATACCCGGCTGACGATCATAGACACTGCCGGAAAGGTTCTGGCAGACAGCGACATGTCCAGCGTCAATTCCCTGGAGAACCATCTGGAACGAAAAGAGGTAAAAGATGCGCTGGAAAAGGGCAGCGGATATGCCACCAGATATTCGCAGAGCATGGAGAAACATCTTTTATATGTTGCGGCGCTGTCGGACAATGAGAGCATGATCATTCGGATGTCGGTTCCTTATAATAATATTTTTGATTATATGGTCGTGCTGCTGCCGGTCCTTTTGGTAGGGATGGTAGTTGCCTTTGTGATCAGTGTAGTGCTGGCCGCCAGATTTTCCAATCATATCGCTTCCGATGAAATGAAGCGCCAAATGGAACAGATGGAAAAGGATAAAAAAATCAGGCAGGAATTTTTCAGCAATGCTTCCCATGAGCTAAAAACGCCCATCACATCGGTGCGGGGCTATGCGGAACTTTTGTGCCAGGACTTTGCCCGGGATGAAAACACCAGAAAGGATTTTCTGAACCGGATTTTGAAAGAAACGGAACATATGACCAGCCTGATCGACGATATTCTCATGATATCCAGACTGGAAAGCAAGGATGCGGAGGTGACCTTGAGCCGGGTACAGCTCAAAAAAGTGCTGGAGGAGGTCATGGAATCCCTGGAACCCCAGGCGGCCTTATGCGAGGTTACCGTCACCGGGGAATGCGGGGATATCTCCCTTCAGGCCAGTCTGCAGCAGATGCGGGAGCTTTTGCAGAACCTGATCAGCAACGGGATCAAGTATAACCATCCGGGAGGGCATGTAAATGCGCAGATCCGGCAGGAACCGGAAGCGGTATATATAGAAGTTTCGGATGACGGCGTGGGCATCGCGCCGGAAGATCAGCAGCGAGTTTTTGAACGATTTTTCAGAGTGGACAAAGGCAGAAGCCGCAAGATGGGGGGAACCGGACTGGGCCTGGCCATTGTAAAACATATCGCGGCTTATTACGGGGGCACTGTGAGCCTGACCAGTGAGCTGGGAAAAGGCAGCTGTTTTGTGGTTGAAATTCCTCTCTCCGGCATAAATAAAATGTAAAAAATTTGTCAATTGAACGCTAAATTTTCCCGGAAAGGCCTGTAATAGTTGACAATTACGGATTTAGGCGTTAAACTAAACACTAAATTCAGGTAGCGGCTAGTTGGATTTGCTTGAAGGAACAGATACCTGGGTGTTTAAGGAGGAGAATTATTATGACAAAGAGCACAGCAAAAAAGGCAGCAACGAAAGTTGAGGCGAAGGCACCCGTTGTGAAAACCGAAGCTCCCAAGGCTGAAGTGAAAGAACCCGTAAAGGCAGAACCCGTTAAGGCTGAGGCTGTAAAGGCGGAACCTGAAAAGAAAGCGGAAGTTAAGACTGCTCCCGTCAAGAAAACAGCTGCAAAGGCAGCAAAGCCCGCTGCAGAAAAGAAAGCGCCTGTAAAGAAGGCAGAGACAAAGGCTGAGAAGCCTGCTGCAGAGAAAAAGGCGCCTGCAAAGACAGCGGCCAGGAAAGCAGAAGCAAAGGCAGAAATCAGCATACAGTTCGCAGGAAAGGACTACAGCACCGAAAGACTGGTTGAGATCGCAAAGGATGTATGGCAGTATGATCTGGGTAAAAAGGCAGCAGACTTTAAAACAGTTGAGCTGTATGTGAAGCCCGAAGAAAGCGCTGTATATTATGTGATCAACGGGGATACCACAGGTAGCTTCGCGATCTGATCCGGGGCATCCGCTTACACCAATAAAACAGAAATTTTGTCCAAACGCAAGAGCCATCGCACCGTGGGGATTTTCCGACGCTGTGGTGGCTTTTTTTCCCCCTTTACCTAAAAATTTTAGGGTAGTATCGGAAAACAAATTGTGTATAATAAAATCAGTAAATGGATTGGAGGACAGGTTATGCTGTTGACGAAATTTTTTTCATCCCTGGATAAAATATATCCGGAAACGGAATGGGAAGAGGCGTCGCCGGAGGCCGCCGGCGTCATGCTGTCGAATGAAAGATATTCTTTTCAGCTGGGGTATCGGTTTGACCGGCTCAATACAACGGTAAAGGTGCAGGTTCTGCCGGAAAATGAAGCGATATCGCTGCGGCGTGTGGGACTGGTTCCGGCCGCCTATGTCCGCCCTGTGGATGCGGATGATAATTTTGAAAAAACGATGCCGGGCATGTTCCCGGATCCGCTCTTTCCGCTGGAAGACGGCAAGCTTTTGCTGTGCGCCAACGGGGCAAACGCGCTGTGGATTACAGTGGACGGGGAGAAGCTGTCAGGCGGAAAAGAGCGCAAGGAAGAGGAAAATATGGATATCCGCATCCGGTTTTTACAGGATGGGGAGAACGGAGAAGAGATCCTGGCAGAAGCGGTATATCATCTGACCGTGCTGCCTGCCCGCCTGCCGGAGCAAAAACTGCTTTTCACCCAGTGGTTCCATTCGGACTGCCTGGCGCACTGGTACCGGGTTCCTGTTTTTTCACAGGAATGGTGGCAGAGGGTGGACCAGTATCTGGCCTGTGCAAAGAAAAACGGCCTCAATCTGATTCTGACCCCCATATTTACGCCGCCTCTGGATACAGCCGTGGGAAAAGAACGGCTGACGGTACAGCTTGCAGCTGTGAAAAAAGAAGAAGACGGTTATACGTTCGACTTTTCCAACCTGCAGAAATGGATCGGCATCTGCCGGAAAAACGGAATCCTGCATTTTGAAATATCCCACCTGTTCACCCAGTGGGGGGCCGGCTTTGCACCCAAAATTGTGGCGGATGTTGATGGAAAGCAGGTTCGGATTTTTGGCTGGGAAACCAAGGCTGACAGCCCGGAATATACCGCTTTTCTGGATACTTTTCTGCCGGAACTGGTGTCTTTTCTGGAGAAAGAAGGGATTCTGGATTCCTGCTTCTTCCACATTTCGGACGAGCCCAGGACGGAACATCTGGCGTCTTATACCAGCGCCAATGAAATTGTGAGAAAGCATATCGGAGACAGCAAAATCATGGATGCGATTTCCGATTATGATTTTTACGAAAACGGTCTGATCGATTTACCGGTATGTTCTACGAACCACATACATCCGTTTTTGGAAAAGAAGACGGAGCCGCTTTTTGCTTATTATTGCTGCGGACAGACAAGGGGGACTGCAAACCGGCTTTTCGGAATGCCTCAGGTGAGAAACCGCTGTATCGGCGTTCAAATGTATGCTTCCGGCGTGCAGGGTTTTCTGCACTGGGGATATAATTACTGGCTTTCTCCGGGATCGCAGTATCCCATCGATCCTTACGCAGTGACAGACTGTGAACGTACTTTCCCGGGCGGCGATTCCTTCTCGGTTTATCCCACAGAAGAAGGTCCTGTGGAATCAGCGCGTCAGGTGGTGTTTTATGAAGCCCTTCAGGATGTGAGACTGCTGGAACTGATGGAAGAAAAACTGGGCAGACAGCGGGTGGAAACGCTTTTGGCAGATTGGCCCTATCTGGCCTTCGATACATCGCCTCGCAGTGCAGAGGAATTTTTAAAACTGCGCGGCCGTCTGATAGATGCTGTGCGCACATTAGCATAAAAACATAGGTTACATAATGACAGAAAACGGCGGCTGGCTGACAGCCGCCGTTTATGCTTTTTTTAGATTTTCTTCATAAGTATTTTTGGAAAAAGAGGTTGACAATACATAGGGATAGTGGTATCTTAAGCATCAGAAGGTGTTAGCACTCAAAAGCATCGAGTGCTAATAAACAAAAGGAAAGCGAGGTGGGGGAATGGAACTGGATGAACGGAAAAAGAAGATTCTGCAGGCTGTCATCCGTAATTATCTGGAAACTGGCGAGCCGGTAGGCAGCAGGACAATTTCCAAGTACACCGATCTGAATCTAAGTTCCGCCACGATTCGCAACGAAATGTCCGACCTGGAAGAGATGGGGTATATTTTACAGCCCCACACCTCGGCGGGAAGGATTCCTTCTGATAAAGGATACCGCTTTTATGTGGATACGATGCTGGAAGAGAAAGAGCGGGAAGTGGAAGAGCTCAAAGGGATTCTGGTGGAGAAGGACGAGAAGATGGATACCCTGTTAAAACGGGTGGCCAAAGTTCTGGCTGTGAATACCAACTATGCGGCGATGATCACCGCTCCCCAGTACCACCGCAACAAGCTGAAATTCATTCAGCTTTCCAGAGTGGATGCACATCAGATCCTGGCGGTCATTGTGGTGGAAGGCAATGTCATTAAGAATACGATTTTAAATGTGGACGAAGCCCTCAGCGACGAAACACTGTTAAAGCTCAATATTCTGCTGAATACCCATTTAAACGGCCTTTCCATTGACGAGATCAATCTGGGGATGATCTCCGCCCTAAAGCAGCAGGCAGGGATTCACAGCGCCATTGTCAGCGATGTGATTGATGCGGTTGCGGAGGCGATCAAGTCCGACGATGACTTAAAGATTTATACCAGCGGTACCAACAATATTTTAAAATACCCGGAGCTGACGGATAACCGGGAGAAGGCCAGTGAGCTGATCAATGCATTTGAAGAAGAAAACGCGCTCACGGAACTGGTCACCGAAACTCTGGCGGATGAGAACAGCACCGGAATACAGGTTTATATCGGCAATGAAACGCCGGTACAGTCCATGAAGGATTGCAGCGTAGTGACTGCAACCTATGAACTGGGAGAAGGCATGAGAGGGACCATCGGCATTATCGGCCCCAAGCGGATGGATTACGACAAGGTCATCGGAACATTGAAGTCGCTGATGAATGAACTGGATACTTTATATAAGAAATAGAAAGGGTGAAGGACGTGGCAGACGAGAGGAATGTAGAGGAAGTGGATCAGGAGACAACGGCACAGGCGCCGGAAGCCGAAACAAACGAGGCAGAAGAAGCGGCAGGGTGCGGTTGCCAGGAAGAAACCAAAGAAGGCTGTGAAAACTGTGAGGATGCATTGGAGGAAGAAACAGCGGAAGACGCATCCGAAGAAAACGGCAAAGAGAAGAAAGGTTTCTTCTCCAAGAAGAAGGATAAGAAGGAAGAGGCTTTTAAGGCGCAGATCGATGAACTTCAGGATAAGGTAATGCGTCAGATGGCGGAATTTGAAAACTTCCGCAGACGTACCGAAAAAGAAAAGTCAGCCATGTTTGAGACCGGCGCGAAGAGCGTAATCGAAAAGATCCTTCCGGTTGTCGATAACTTTGAAAGAGGCCTTGCAATCGTTCCGGAGGAAAACAAAGAAGATCCTTTCGTGGACGGCATGACCAAAATTTATAAACAGCTGATGACAGAGCTGGAGAACCTGGGTGTAAAACCCATCGAAGCGGTAGGCCAGGAATTTAACCCGGATCTGCACAATGCGGTGATGCAGGTGGAAAACGAGGAACTGGAATCCGGCACGGTGGCCCAGGAACTGCTCAAAGGCTACACCTACAGGGACAGCGTGGTCAGACACAGCATGGTTGCAGTGGTACAGTAAAAAGAAGCCCCTGATGCGGCGGCGCAAATGCGCGAAAGCATTTTCACATAGAAGTAAACAATGATTTTATTTTCAGATAGCCTTATGGCAGGAGGAGAAAAGAAATGAGCAAGATAATTGGTATTGACCTTGGTACGACAAACAGCTGCGTAGCGGTTATGGAAGGCGGTAAGCCCACCGTTATCGCAAATGCGGAAGGCGCAAGAACAACACCCTCCGTTGTGGCATTTTCCAAAAACGGTGAGAGACTGGTAGGCGAACCCGCAAAACGTCAGGCCGTAACGAATGCGGAAAAGACCATCGCTTCCATCAAGAGACATATGGGAACAGATTATAAAGTGGACATCGACGGAAAGAAATATTCCCCTCAGGAAATTTCCGCAATGATCCTTCAGAAGCTGAAAGCGGATGCGGAAAACTATCTGGGTGAAAAGGTCAGCGAAGCAGTCATCACAGTTCCCGCATACTTCAATGACGCGCAGCGTCAGGCCACCAAAGATGCCGGTAAGATCGCGGGTCTGGAAGTGAAGAGAATCATCAACGAGCCTACTGCTGCAGCTCTGGCATATGGCCTGGACAATGAAAAAGAACAGAAAATTATGGTTTACGATTTAGGCGGCGGTACCTTTGACGTTTCCATCATCGAGATCGGCGACGGCGTTATCGAAGTGCTGGCGACCAACGGCGATACCCGTCTGGGCGGCGATGACTTCGACAACAAGATTATCAACTGGATGGTGTCCGAGTTTAAGGCACAGCAGGGCGTAGACCTTTCCAACGATAAAATGGCGATGCAGAGACTGAAAGAAGCGGCTGAAAAAGCGAAGAAGGAACTTTCCTCCGCGACAACCACTAACATCAACCTGCCCTTCATCAGCATGAACGCCAGCGGCCCTCTGCACTTTGATATGAACCTGACAAGAGCAAAATTTGACGAACTCACAAGCGACCTGGTTGAGCGGACCGCAATTCCGGTTCAGAACGCTCTCAGAGATGCGGGTCTTACAGCATCGGAACTGGGCAAAGTCCTGCTGGTAGGCGGTTCCACACGTATTCCTGCCGTACAGGATAAGGTAAAACTGCTCACAGGCCAGGAACCCAGCAAATCCTTAAACCCTGACGAATGTGTGGCGCTGGGTGCTTCCATCCAGGGCGGCAAGCTGGCAGGCGACGCAGGCGCCGGAGACATCCTGCTTCTGGATGTTACCCCTCTGTCCCTTTCCATCGAGACAATGGGCGGCATTGCGACCAGACTGATTGAAAGAAATACCACCATCCCCACAAAGAAGAGCCAGATCTTCTCCACAGCAGCGGATAACCAGACAGCCGTTGATATCAACGTTCTGCAGGGTGAAAGACAGTTTGCGAAGGACAACAAGTCCCTCGGTCAGTTCAGACTGGACGGAATTCCGCCTGCAATGCGCGGTGTACCGCAGATCGAAGTTACTTTCGATATCGATGCCAACGGTATTGTAAATGTTTCCGCAAAAGATCTGGGAACAGGCAAAGAACAGCACATCACCATCACGGCAGGTTCCAATATGTCCGAGGATGATATCAATAAGGCTGTAAAAGAAGCGGCTGAGTTTGAAGCACAGGATAAGAAGAAGAAAGAAGCGATTGATACCAGAAACAGCGCGGATTCCTTCGTATTCCAGACTGAAAAAGCGCTCACCGACGTAGGCGATAAGATCGATGCAGCTGCAAAAGCCAGCGTGGAAGCAGACTTAAATGCGCTGAAATCCCTGCTGGAGTCCACCAAGGATCAGGAACTTTCCGACGGCCAGGTGGCAGATATCAAGGCAGCTCAGGAAAAACTGATGCAGTCCGCACAGGCGCTGTTTGCAAAAGTATATGAGCAGACACAGGGCGCAGCAGGCGCAGGCCAGGCAGGTCCCGACATGGGCGCTGCAGGTCCGGACAGCGCGGCAGGCGGAAATCCCGACGATGATATTATTGACGGGGACTTCAGAGAAGTATAAAATAGAACAGGGCTTTTTACGCGGGGGCCAAGAAATTGGCCCCCAGCCTAGCGTGTGGAGATCAGCTTAAAGGAGTAGGATTATGGCAGAACAGAAAAGAGATTATTACGAAGTCCTTGGCGTGGATAAAAATGCCGATGACGCTGCTCTTAAAAAAGCATACAGGGCTTTGGCCAAAAAGTATCATCCGGATATGAATCCCGGTGACAAGGAAGCGGAGAAGAAATTTAAGGAAGCTTCCGAAGCCTATGCGGTCCTGAGTGATCCCGAAAAAAGGCGTCAGTATGACCAGTTCGGACATGCGGCCTTTGAAGGCGGCGCAGGTGGAGCGGGCGGCTTTGGCGGCTTTGATTTTAACAGCGCGGATTTTGGCGATATTTTCGGCGACATCTTCGGCGATCTTTTCGGCGGAAGAAGGAGCAGCGGCGCGAGAAGCGGCCCTATGAAGGGCGCAAATCTGCGCACCAGTGTGAGGATCACATTTGAAGAAGCCGTGTTCGGTACGGAAAAAGAGATCGAGCTGACGGTGAAGGAAGAGTGTAAGACCTGCCACGGGACGGGCGCAAAACCGGGAACCAGCCCGGAGACCTGCCCCAAGTGCGGAGGCAAGGGCCAGGTGGTATTCACCCAGCAGTCCTTCTTCGGCACCGTCCGCAATGTCCAGACCTGTCCGGACTGCGGCGGCAGCGGTAAAATTATCAAGGAAAAGTGTCAGGACTGTCATGGAAGCGGTTATGTTCCCATGAAGAAACGGTTTGCGGTAACGATTCCTGCCGGCATCGACAACGGACAGTGCAAACGGCTGGCCGGGCAGGGCGAACCGGGTGTAAACGGCGGCCCCAGAGGCGATGTGCTGGTAGAAGTGATTGTGGGCAGACACCCCATCTTCCAGCGCCAGGATGTCAATATTTATTCCACGGTGCCGATTTCTTTTGCGGTTGCGGCACTGGGCGGCGAGGTTGTGATCGATACGGTGGACGGCAAAGTGATTTATGATGTAAAACCGGGTACACAGACCGACACCAGAGTGCGCCTAAAAGGCAAGGGCGTTCCGTCTCTGCGCAATAAAGACATGCGCGGTGACCATTATGTGACCCTTGTGGTACAGACGCCGGAACACCTTTCTTCGGAGGCGAAAGAACTTCTGCGCAAGTTTGACGAAGTGGCAGGTGACAGCCTTCATGCGGCAGACCGGCTTAACGCAGGGGATGCAGCGCCCAAGGAAAAGAAAAAAAGAGGATTTTTTAAATAAGACGAAAACCGCCAGATACAATTTGGCTGGCTCAGGGGGCTTCTGCTGCGGCTGCCGGTCCCGGTATGGAGAAGTGCTTTTTGTGTGACTTATCATTTCCGGTTTAGAAATACGGCCGCGGCCAGGCGGCTTTTTGCCGGAAATAATCGGAACATAAAAGGCATTCTCCATACCGGGGCCGGCAGCCGCAGCAGAAGCCCTCCTGAGCCCGGAAGGCATACAAAAAGCCCTTGCTAGAGGGCTTTTTTTGTGTTACACTTTGTTTTTAGTAGATTAAAAAATGGAGAAGTGTGCGCAAAAGCGGGTACGGCCCGGAATGCGTTTAAAGGAGCGGCCATGAAGTGGAAGAAATTCAGGATAAAGACAGTGACAGAAGCTGAAGATATCATCATCAGCACATTATATGATATCGGACTGGAGGGCGCGCAGATTGAGGATAAAATCCCGCTCACCGCGCTGGAAAAGGAGCAGATGTTTGTGGACATTCTGCCCGATGGGCCGGAAGATGACGGCATCGCTTATCTGAGCTTCTTTGTGGAGGAAAAAGAGGACGGCGGCCTGGAACTGAACGGGAAAGCCGCTACGGAAGCCGATATTCTGGAGAAGGTGAAGGAAGAGCTGGAAGATCTGCGCCTGTTCTGCGAGATCGGCGAGGGCAGCGTGGAAGTGGATGAAACAGAGGACATTGACTGGATCAACAACTGGAAGCAGTATTTTCACCAGTTTTATATCGATGACCTGCTGGTGATCCCCTCCTGGGAAGAGGTAAAACCGGAAGATTCCGGTAAAATGATCCTTCACATCGATCCGGGCACTGCCTTCGGGACCGGGATGCATGAAACCACCCAGTTGTGCATTCGGCAGTTAAAGAAATTTATCACACCCGAGACAGAGCTTTTGGACGTGGGCACAGGCAGCGGTATTCTGGCCATTCTCTCCCTGATGTTTGGCGCCAAACATGCAGTGGGGACGGATCTGGATCCCTGCGCGGTGGATGCGGTGGCGGATAATATGAAAAATAACGGCATTGCGCCCGGGCAGTTTGAAATGATGATCGGAAACATCATCACGGACAAAGAGGTACAGGACAGGGTCGGCTATGAAAAGTATGACATAGTTGCCGCAAATATCCTGGCGGACGTTTTGGTGCCCCTGACTCCGGTGATCGTCCATCAGCTCAAAAAAGGCGGCATTTATATCACATCAGGCATCATTGATGATAAGGAAAGCACGGTTGTGGAAGCGGTGAAGGCGGCGGGCCTGGAAGTGCTTGAAGTCACATACCAGGGAGAATGGGTCAGCGTCACTGCCAGAAAGAATTGAGGAGTGTCATGTATCAGTTTTTTGTGGATGCATCCCGGATACAGGGAAAGCGGATTGTCATAACAGGAAGCGATGTAAACCATATTAAAAATGTGCTCCGTATGAAACCGGGAGAAGAAATTGCGGTTTCCAACGGCGTGGACGGAAAAGAATACCGCTGCGGGATCGAAGAGATCCTGGAGGATGAGGTGATCTGCACGCTGCGTTTTATTAAGGAAGACGGACTGGAGCTGTCCGCCAGAGTGACCCTGTTCCAGGGACTTCCCAAGGCCGATAAAATGGAATTTATCGTACAGAAGATGGTGGAGCTGGGCGTCTACCGGATCGTGCCGGTAGATACAAAACGGACCGTGGTGAAGCTGGACGAAAAGAAAGCCAGGGCCAGGACCGCACGGTGGCAGGCCATTGCGGAGGCGGCGGCCAAGCAGAGCAAACGCAGGATCGTACCTCAGGTGGAAGAGGTCTGCTCCTTTCAAAATGCCCTTGCCCGGGCAAAAGAGATGGATGTGAAGCTGATCCCCTACGAGCTGTCGGAAGGGATGGCACGGACCAGAGAGCTGATCGAAAGCGTGAAGCCCGGACAGGAAGTGGCCGTTTTCATCGGACCTGAGGGCGGATTCGAGGAAGCGGAAGTGGAGCTTGCAAAAAAAGCGGGATTTTTGCCCGTGACACTGGGAAAGCGGATTCTGAGGACGGAAACAGCGGGACTTACGGTAATGGCATGGCTGATGTACCAATTGGAGAATGACGGCATATCATAAAGCAGGAGAATTTTTTGTACGATACGGTTTTATCAGCGCGTATGAAATGTTCGTTACGAATTAGAAGAAGCAGGTGAAAGGTATGGAATGTTATCTGGACAATTCGGCTACCACCAGATGTTTTGAAAGCGTGGCCCGGCTGATGGCCAAGATCATGTGTGAAGACTATGGAAACCCGTCCAGCATGCATATAAAGGGGATGCAGGCAGAGGAATATCTCCGTTATGCCAAGGATGTGATTTCCAAAAATTTGAAAGTGAGCCCGAAGGAGATTTTTTTCACTTCCGGAGGGACGGAATCGGATAACCTGGCTCTGCGGGGGACGGCCTATGCAAACTGCCGCAGAGGGCGTCATCTGATCACCACTGCCATTGAACACCCTGCCATTTTGCAGACCATGCAGTATCTGGAGCAGCAGGGGTTTGAGGTGACTTATCTGCCGGTGGACGAAAACGGGCGGATCAGACTTACGGATCTGGAACAGGCTGTCAGGCCTGACACGATTCTGGTATCCGTGATGCACACCAATAACGAGATCGGGGCGCTGCAGCCCATCGCGGAAGCGGGAGAGCTGATCAAGCGGGTGAATCCCAACACGCTGTTCCATGTGGATGCAGTGCAGGGATACGGAAAATTCAGAATTTATCCCAAACGGATGCATATCGATATGCTGTCCGTGTCCGCCCATAAAATTCACGGCCCCAAAGGGGTGGGATTTTTATACGTGGGAGACAAGGTGAAAATCAGGCCGGTCATCTTTGGCGGCGGCCAGCAGCGGGGCCTTCGGTCCGGCACGGAAAATGTTCCCGGCATCGCGGGAATGGCCAAAGCGGTGGAGGAGATTTACCGGAATCTGGATGTGGATAACGAGCGGATGTACGGACTCAGACAGCGGTTTACAGAAGGGCTGCAGAAGCTGGAGGGCGTGCAGGTCAACGGCCTTGGCGGCAGGGAATGCGCGCCTCATGTGGTCAGCGCTTCCTTTGCGGGAGTGCGCAGTGAAGTGCTGCTGCATGCCCTGGAGGAAAAGGGGATTTATGTGTCTGCCGGCAGCGCCTGCGCTTCCAACCATCCGGAAACTTCGGGATCGGCAACGCTGCGGGCAATCGGCCTTTCCAAGGAAATGATGTCCTCTACGATCCGGTTCAGTTTTTCTGTTTTCACTACGGAAGAAGAAATTGATTACACGCTCAGGGCACTGTATGAAATCGTGCCTGTTTTGCGCAGATTCACAAGAAGATAGGGCGGTCAGGCGGCGGCCAAAAATCCGGCAAAACGGGTTTCATCCCTCCGCCTGCCACTTTTCCAAAAAGGAGAAACAGATGTTTAAAGCTTTTTTAATCAAATATGCGGAGATCGGTGTCAAGGGAAAAAACAGGGATCTGTTTGAAGAGGCGCTGGCAAAACAGATCAAATACGCGTTAAAACGGTGCGAAGGGGAATTTGCAGTGCGCCGCACAAGGGGCAGGATCTATATTGATGTGCTGTCCGATTATGACTACGAAGAAACCGTCGAAAATTTAAAAACCGTCTGCGGAATATCCGCCATCTGCCCTATGATACAGACAGAGGATGAAGGGTTTGAGAAACTTTGCGAAACTGTGATTTCCTACATGGATGCTCAGTATCCGGACAAGCATTTCACCTTTAAGGTGAGCGCCAGAAGAGCCCGGAAAAACTACCCGGTGGAGTCCATGGAAATCAATGCCCTGGTGGGGGAGAGAATTCTGGAGGCATTCCCGGATATCCGGGTGGATGTGCACAAGCCGGATGTGATGCTTTATATTGAAGTGCGGGAAAAAATTTATATTTATTCCATCGAGATCCCCGGCCCCGGCGGTATGCCCGTGGGCACCAACGGCAAGGCCATGCTTCTGCTTTCGGGCGGGATCGACTCCCCGGTGGCGGGCTATATGGTGGCAAAGCGGGGCGTTAAAATTGACGCGGTATATTTCCATGCGCCCCCGTATACCAGCGAGCGGGCGAAGCAGAAGGTGGTGGACCTGGCCCGTCTTGTGGCGCGTTACAGCGGACCCATTTACCTGCATGTCATTAATTTTACCGAAATCCAGCTGGCCATTTACGAAAAATGCCCTCACGATGAGCTGACCATCATCATGCGCAGATATATGATGAAAATTGCGGAGGAGATCGCCAAAAAGACGGAGTGCCTGGGCCTGGTGACCGGGGAAAGTATCGGACAGGTTGCCAGCCAGACCATGCATTCCCTTGCAGTCACGAATGAAGTATGCACCCTGCCTGTTTTCCGCCCCTGCATCGGGCTGGACAAGCAGGAAATCGTGGAGATTTCGGAAAAGATCGGCACTTATGAGACTTCCATACTGCCCTTTGAGGACTGCTGCACCATTTTTGTGGCAAAACATCCCGTTACAAAGCCGAATCTGAATGTGATTAAGAAGCATGAGGAAAACCTGGCGGACTGTATCGATGAAATGATGGCGCGGGCGCTGGAGACGGAAGAACTGATCGTAGTGGAAGTGTGAGAAAAGGGGAACTGCGCCGGAGGACACGGATTCTCCGGCGTATAAAAAAAGGACTGTGCGCCTCTGGACGCACAATCCCTTTTTATTCATTTGTTTAGATCATGTAGGGCTTTAAGATTTCAAGAACAGCGTCTACATTGTCTTCCGCATGGATGTTCAGGTCGATCGGCTTGGACAGATCAAGGCTGAAGATTCCCATGATGGATTTTGCATCGATTACGTATCTGCCGGATACTAAATCGAAGTCATAATCGAATTTGGTAATATCGTTAACGAAGGATTTTACCTTATCGATAGAGTTTAAAGAAATCTGAACTGTTTTCATTTTTAATTTACCTCCTTTAGTTTCATACCTTCTGTCCCTATATTAACAAACTATGGTAATAAAAGTCAATTACCAAACGTGACAAAAATGGCGGAGAATAATATGAAAAGTGTAGCATTACATAATCTGGGCTGTAAAGTCAATGCATATGAAATAGAGGTTATGCAACAAAAGTTACAAGAAAGCGGTTATAAAATTGTACCTTTTGAATCAAATGCGGATATTTATATCGTGAATACGTGTACCGTAACCAACATAGCCGACCGGAAAAGCAGACAGATGCTTCACCGGGCAAAACACCAGAATCCGAATGCGGTGGTGGTGGCGGTGGGCTGTTATGTGCAGACCGGGACCGAGCAGGTGGAAAAGGATGAATGTATCGACCTGGCGGTGGGAAATAACCGGAAAAAGGACATTGTCGCGATCCTGGAAGCGTTTTTACAAAAACGGGAAACCGGAAAAGACAGGAATTTTTCAAGTCAGATCATCGATATCAATCAAACCCGGGAATATGAAGAAATGCGGATGGAAGAAACCGCAGAGCACACCAGGGCTTACATTAAAATACAGGACGGATGCAATCAGTTTTGTTCCTACTGCATCATCCCTTATGCCAGAGGAAGGGTCAGGAGCAGAAAGCCGGAGGATGTGCTGGAAGAAGTGGCCGGGCTTGCCCGGAAAGGTTACAGGGAAGTGGTGATCACCGGCATCCATTTGAGCTCTTACGGTATGGATTTTATCGGGGAAAATGACGGGGATTATCTGGAAGGCGGGAAAGATCTGCGCGGCACGGCATTCCGGCGCGCCTATCTGATTTCACTCATAGAAGAAATCGCAAAGATTGACGGCATAGAGAGAATCCGGCTGGGATCTCTGGAACCCCGGATCATCACGGAAGAGTTTGTGGAAAGGCTTTCCTCCATAAAAAAGGTGTGCCCTCATTTCCATCTGTCCTTACAGAGCGGCTGCGATGAAACCTTAAAAAGGATGAATAGGCATTATACTACCGGGGAATATTATGAAAAGGTAGAGCTTTTGCGCAGGGCTTTTGAAAATCCGGCTGTCACCACAGATGTGATCACAGGATTTCCCGGAGAAACAGATGAGGAATTTGCCTGTACCAAGGCTTTTCTGGAAAAGGTGCACTTCTTTGAAATGCATATCTTCAAATATTCCAGAAGGAAGGGGACGGTTGCGGACCAGCTGCCCGGGCAGCATACGGATGCGGTAAAATCCGCCCGCAGCGCACAGCTTTTGGCGCTGGAGGCCAAACATTCCGGACAATACCGCGCGTCCTACATAGGAAAAGAAGTGGAAGTTCTTTTGGAAGAAAAGAAAGAAATCGGCGGAAAACCTTATTGGATCGGCCATACCGCAGCTTATGTAAAGGCAGCTTTACCCGCCGGAAAAGGGGATGTTTCCAGGGAAAACCAGCTGGTGAGAGGCCGCGCGGAAAGCTTTTTAACGGAAGAAATTCTGGCGCTGGAGGAAATACGTTGAATTTTCCCGGAAAGTAGAGTAAGATAGGAATAGATTCGTTACAGTTTTGCCTGAGGATGAAGGGAATAGATTCCGGGGCGGAAAAGGACAGGGAGCATGGCAGATAGGCAGGATTTGGGAAATACACAATATTTTAAGGTGGATGCGGAAGCGGAAAACGGCGTCAAGATTATTTTATCGGCGGTCTATGAAGCCCTTACGGAAAAAGGGTACGACCCGGTCAGCCAGATTGTCGGATACATTATGTCCGGAGACCCCACTTACATTACGAGCCACAAAGGCGCGCGGGGACTGATCATGCGTGTGGAACGGGATGAACTTGTAGAAGAAATGCTCAAAGAATACATCAGGAGCAATCAGTGGGAGTAGGAGATACCAGATGCGGATAATGGGACTGGATTTCGGTTCAAAGACGGTGGGCGTTGCCATCAGCGACCCGCTTTTTATCACTGCCCAGGGAATCGAAATCATCAGACGGAAAGAAGAGAACAAGCTACGTCAGACGCTTCAGAGGATTGAGGCGCTGATCACGGAATACGAAGTTTCGGAAATTGTGGTTGGGCTTCCCAAGAACATGAATGCGACAGAAGGAGACCGGGGTTTAAAGACCAGGGAATTTGCGGACAAGCTGGAGCGTAGGACAGGGCTTCCCGTCATTTTTCGGGATGAGCGCCTGACTACGGTAGCAGCGGACAGAGCGATGATGGAAGCCGGTATCCGCAGGGAAAACCGGAAGGAATACGTGGATAAGATTGCGGCGGTTTTCATCCTGCAGGGATATCTGGATGAAAAAGCCATGAAGGCTGACGGAAAAGGACAGGAGAACTGATATTTTGGATAAAATTACGTTTTGCCCCGATGACGGGGAAGCTGTGGATTTTTATGTGTTGGAACAGACAAGACTGGGCGGCATCGATTATATCCTGGTGACAGACAGCATGGATGACGATGGAGAAGCCCTCATTTTAAAGGATATTTCGGCTCCGGAGGATACGGAAGCGCTGTATGAAATTGTTGACGATGATGAAGAAATGGATGCGGTTGCGGCCATTTTTTCAAACATGCTGGAAGACGTGGAACTGGAAAAGGAATGAACCTTTTCTGAAATTTCAGCCATGACAAAGGAAAACAGGCAGTCCCGGGACCGGGCCTGCTGCTGTTTATAGATTAATACGGCTGCTATGAGAAACGGATCTGATCGATGGTATTGACAGGACGATGGATTTTTATGCGATGAGACCGGGGAAACAGGGACAGAGTTGTTCTGCCATCGTGATTTTTGCCTGGCCGTCCGAAGTGTGAAAAAGAACAGGAACGCAGGATGAAACGGACGGAAGGATTTTTCATACTGTTGATTCAGAAGCAATATTCCATAGCCGCCGCAGAGAATGTGGAGGTAATTTGATTGAGAAGAACAAAAAAAGTGAATAATGACGGGCCCAACCTGAAGATTATACCCCTAGGCGGCCTGGAACAGATCGGGATGAACATTACAGCCTTTGAATACGAAGACAGTATTGTTGTGGTAGACTGCGGCCTTTCTTTCCCGGATGATGACATGCTGGGAATTGACCTGGTGATTCCGGATATCACCTATCTGCGTGAAAATTTTGACAAGGTGAAGGGATTTGTGATCACCCATGGACATGAGGATCATATCGGCGCGCTGCCTTATGTGCTGCGCGAACTGAACATTCCCATTTATGCCACCAGGCTGACCATGGGGCTGATTGAAAACAAACTCAAGGAACACAATCTCCTGGGACACACCAAGAGAAAGGTGATCAAATTCGGACAGTCCGTCAATCTGGGACAGTTTCGGATTGAATTTATCAAGACCAATCACAGCATTGTGGATGCAGCTGCGCTGGCGATCCATTCTCCTGCCGGGACTGTGATCCATACCGGTGACTTTAAAGTGGACTATACGCCTGTTTTTGGAGAAGCGATTGATCTGCAGCGGTTTGCGGAACTGGGCAAAAAGGGTGTGCTGGCGCTGATGTGCGACTCTACGAACGCGGAGCGCAAAGGCTTTACCCAGTCAGAACGGACAGTGGGGCATACCTTTGATACGATTTTCCATGAGCATCAGGGATCCCGGCTGATCATCGCCACCTTCGCTTCCAATGTGGACCGTGTGCAGCAGATCATCAATTCCGCCCATAAGTACGGCAGGAAGGTTGTGGTGGAAGGCCGCAGCATGGTTAACATCATTGAAACGGCCATGAATCTGGGATGCATCAATGTGCCGGACAATACATTGATTGAAATAGACAGACTGAAGGATTATCCGGACGACAGGACAGTCATCATTACCACCGGAAGCCAGGGAGAAAACATGGCGGCTTTAAGCCGTATGGCGTCCAGCGTGCACCGGAAAATTTCAATCGGGCCCAATGACACCATCATCTTTTCCTCCAACCCCATTCCCGGAAATGAGAAGGCGGTCACCAAGGTCATCAATGAACTGGAAATGAAAGGGGCGGAAGTCATCTTCCAGGATGTACATGTTTCGGGACATGCCTGCCAGGAAGAGATCAAACTGATCTATACGCTGGTACAGCCGAAATATGCGATCCCGATCCACGGGGAATATAAGCACCGGAAGGCCCAGGCGGGCATTGCCGCAGAACTGGGGATTCCGAAAGAGAATATTTTCATGATGGCATCCGGGGATGTGCTGGAATTAAACGAAGAAAAAGCGGCGCTCACCGGCAAGGTGCCGGTAGGGGCAATTCTTGTGGACGGGCTCGGCGTCGGTGATGTGGGTAATGTGGTCCTGCGCGACAGACAGCATCTGGCGGAGGACGGCATCATGATCGTCGTTGTGGGTCTGGACGGAACCACGGGACAGGTGGTCAGCGGGCCGGATCTGGTTTCCAGAGGATTCGTTTATGTGAAGGAATCGGATGCGCTGATGGATGAGGCGAGGGATCTGATGGATAAGGTGATGCAGGGCTGCGTGAGCAGGGGCTGCACGGACTGGGGAAGGATTAAAACTTCCATCAAGGATTCTCTGGGCGATTTTATCTGGAAGAAGACCAAACGCCGCCCGATGATCCTTCCCATCATAATGGAAATATAGAACGAAGGGAGTATTGCAGGGACAGTCTGCAGTACGCTGAGACATAAAATATGGATGAAAATGAGGAAAACTGTGGGAGTGACAGCAGAATGAACAGAGTGGACACGGCAGTACAGGCACTGATAGAGGCGATTATTGATTCCCCGGAATACCGGGAATTCGGCCATCAGCTGGATATCATGAAAGAGCATCCTGACCTGAAGCGTCAGATCGACGAGTACCGTCATGAAAATTTTGTTTTACAGCGTTCGGCACAGTCAGACGAACTGTTTGATAAGCTGGATGAGTTTTCCAGAAAATATGAGGAATTCAGAAAAAATCCGCTGGTGGACCCTTTCTTAAATGCTGAAGTTGAATTTTGCCGAATGATACAGGAAATCAACCAGGAAATAGTGGAGGCAGTGAATTTTGAGTAGTCAAAAAGCGAAGAATAAGGCAGCCAACAAAAAATCCATGGCAAAGAGCATCGCAGGCGGCGCTGTAGGGACGATATTCAATATCGTCCTTTTGGTGGTGGCCGCCATGCTCATTTACAAATTTTCCATATCCGCGTACCAATATGGGGTGCGGATTTTCGGGGAACCCCCTGTGTCGGAGGCCCCGGGCACGGAAGTGACCATAACGGTGACGGACGGAAAAGATTTCGATGGGATTGCGGAGACTTTGTATGACAACGGGCTGATCCGCGATGAATCTCTCTTCAAACTTCAGGAAAGGCTTTCCAACTACGCGAAGGATGGTTTTAAGGAAGGGGAATATAAGCTTTCCACTTCCATGACCCCGGAAGAGATGATGGATATCATGGCCGGAAGCGGCGAGGATGCAAAGACATGATCGTAGAAGAGAGAATGCGCACATTTATCAACTCCCTGGACAGGGGGAATCCGGAATGGCTCAACAAAATAGAACGCTGTGCCAGGGCGGATAATGTGCCGATTATCAGAACAGAAACGGGAAGCCTTCTGCGCCTTCTTCTTGCGATGCAGCGGCCGTCCTCCATCCTGGAGGTGGGGACGGCCGTTGGTTTTTCCGCTCTTTTGATGAGCGAATATATGCCTGCCGGATGCCATATTACCACCATTGAAAAGTATGAAAAAAGGATTCCGGCAGCGAAGGAGAACTTCAAAAAGGCGGGCAGGGAGGAATGCATCACGCTTCTGGAAGGAGATGCGGCGCAGATTCTTACCCGGCTGACAGAACCTTTTGATTTTATTTTTATGGATGCGGCAAAGGGGCAATATCTGCATTTCCTGCCGGATATTCTGCGCCTGTTAAGGCCCGGAGGCCTGCTCCTGTCGGACAATGTGCTGCAGGAAGGGGAAATCCTGGAATCCCGCTATGCGGTGACCAGGCGTGACCGCACCATTCATGCGCGGATGAGGGATTATCTGTTTGAACTGACCCACAGTCCGATTCTTGAAACAGCGGTCCTGCCTGTGGGAGACGGCGTGACGGTGAGCGTAAAAAAATCCTGAGCACCCCGACAACAGATCAAAAGCGATGAAAAGGAGCGAGGTTATCATCATGAAAAAACCGGAACTGCTCATACCGGCCAGCAGCCTGGAAGTTTTAAAAACAGCCGTGATTTACGGTGCAGATGCCGTGTATATCGGCGGAGAAGCCTTCGGACTGCGTGCGAAGGCGAAAAATTTCAGTATGGAAGAGATGGCGGAAGGCATTACATTTGCCCATGACAGGGGCGTAAAGGTATATGTGACCGCCAATATTTTAGCGCATAACAATGACCTGGAAGGCGCGGATCTTTATTTTGCACAGTTGCGGGACTTAAAGACGGCGGACGGAAAGAGCGCTGCGCCGGATGCGCTGATCATTTCGGATCCGGGCATGTTTATGACCGCAAAACGGGTTTGGCCGGAAGCAGAGATTCATATTTCCACACAGGCCAACAACACCAACTATGAAACATACCTTTTCTGGTGGAATCTGGGCGCAAAACGTGTGGTTTCGGCGAGAGAACTGTCCCTGGAAGAAATCAGGGAAATCCGCCGCAGGATTCCGTCGGATATGGAAATAGAAAGCTTTATTCATGGGGCGATGTGCATTTCCTATTCCGGACGCTGCCTTCTGAGCAACTACTTTACCGGAAGGGATGCCAACCAGGGTGCGTGCACCCATCCCTGCCGCTGGAAATATGCGGTGGTGGAAGAGACCAGACCCGGGGAATATATGCCTGTTTATGAAAATGAAAGAGGCACCTATATTTTCAATTCCAAGGACCTGTGCATGATCGAACATATTCCGGATCTTCTGGATGCGGGGATTGACAGCCTTAAAATAGAAGGTCGGATGAAAACCGCGCTGTATGTGGCCACTGTGGCAAGGACTTACCGAAAGGCCATTGATGACTGCCTGGAATCCGAAGAAAAATACAGGGCGAATATGGACTGGTATCGGGAGGAAATTGCGAAATGTACATACCGGCAGTTTACCACCGGCTTTTATTACGGAAAACCGGATGAGAATACGCAGATTTATGATTCCAACACCTATAACAGCGATTACATTTATTTGGGTATCATTTATGAAAAGGACGAGAGCGGGCGTGTGCGCATTGAGCAGCGTAACAAATTCTGTATAGGCGACAGGATTGAAATCATGAAGCCCGACGGCAGGGACATTCCCGTCATTGTGGAAAAAATAGAGGATGAGGAGGGCATTTCCGTGGAAAGCGCGCCCCATCCAAAGCAGGTGCTGTGGCTGACGCTTTCAGAGGAAGCGGATGCATATGATCTGCTCAGAACGAAAAAAGAAGAAGAGTAAAAGGCGGCAGAAAGTGTCAGGAAAGGATACAGACGATGAGTGAAGTGTTAAATGTGGAAAAACTGTTTGGCAAAAATGTCTTTACCCTGGGGAAAATGCAGGAGCGCCTGCCCAAAAAGGCCTATGCCGAAGTGAAAAGTGTGATGGAGCACGGCGGCGAACTGAGCGCAGCTACTGCAGATGTGGTAGCAAAGGCCATGAAGGACTGGGCGGTGGAGAACGGCGCCACCCATTATACCCACTGGTTCCAGCCGCTGACCGGCATCACGGCCGAAAAGCATGATTCCTTTGTGAGCCATCCGGATGAAAGCGGACATATGTTGATGGAATTTTCCGGAAAAGAGCTGATAAAAGGGGAGACGGACGCATCTTCTTTCCCTTCCGGCGGCCTGCGCTCCACTTTTGAGGCCAGAGGATATACGGTCTGGGATATCACTTCCCCCGCTTTTCTGAAAGAGGATGCCACAGGGGTGATCCTGTGTATCCCTACGGCATTCTGTTCCTATAAGGGCGAAGCGCTGGACAAAAAAACGCCCCTTTTACGGTCCATGGAAGCGATTTCCGAACAGGCCATGCGCATTGTCCGCCTTTTCAATCAGGATACCACAGCCACAAAAGTCAGCCCCTCCGTGGGAGCGGAGCAGGAATATTTCCTGATTGACCGGGCCAAATATTTAAAACGTAAGGATCTCATTTTTTCCGGACGCACGCTATTCGGCGCTCCTGCACCCAAGGGGCAGGAACTGGAAGATCATTATTTCGGCGTGATCCGGGAACGGGTGGGCGCTTTCATGAAGGATCTGAACGTAGAACTCTGGAAGCTGGGCGTTACGGCAAAAACCCAGCACAACGAAGCCGCGCCGGCACAGCATGAACTGGCCCCGGTCTATGAAACCGCCAATATTGCGATGGATCATAACCAGCTGGTGATGGAAACCATGAAAAAGGTGGCAGAACGGCACAATCTCCGCTGCCTTCTGCATGAAAAGCCTTTTGCGGGAGTCAACGGTTCCGGCAAGCATGATAACTGGTCCATCTCCACGGACACCGGCGTAAACCTGCTGGATCCGGGAGAGACACCCAATGAAAATATTCAGTTTTTGCTGGTGCTTTCCTGCGTGTTAAAAGCGGTGGATACCCATGCGGACCTGCTGCGCAGAAGCGCCTCCAACGTGGGAAATGATCTCCGCTTGGGCGCCAGTGAAGCTCCGCCTGCCATCGTGTCCGTCTTTTTGGGAACACAGCTGGAAGATGTGGTGCGGCAGCTGGTAGAAACCGGAGAAGCCCGTTCCTGCCTGGAAGGATCCACCCTGCGGACCGGCGTTTCCACGGTTCCGGATCTGCATATGGACGCAACCGACAGAAACAGGACGTCCCCCTTCGCCTTTACCGGAAATAAATTTGAGTTCCGAATGGTGGGCTCTTCCGACTCTATCGGCAGTCCCACCACCAC
This sequence comes from uncultured Lachnospiraceae bacterium, assembly GCA_902476265.1. Taxonomy (GTDB): domain Bacteria; phylum Bacillota; class Clostridia; order Lachnospirales; family Lachnospiraceae; genus Gallintestinimicrobium. Next base: position 47,835 of record CABSCP010000004.1, on the reverse strand, counting down.
CATAAACGCGATTGTGGCCGAAGCTTTCTGCGAAGCTGCGGACCGTCTGGAGGCCGCAGGACAGGAAAACTTTGAGGTTGCGGTGCATGATCTGATCAAAGAGTACATGACCCGGCATCAGCGCATTATTTTTAACGGCGACGGCTATTCGGAGGCCTGGGCCAAAGAAGCGAAACGCCGCGGCCTGCCTGTATTCGACAGTATGATTGACTCCATAGAGGCGCTGACCACAGATAAGGCCATCCGCCTGTATGAACGTTTTGGCATTTATAACAGAGCGGAGCTGGAATCCCGAAAGGAAATTCTCTATGAAACCTATGTCAAAACCATCAATATTGAAGCCCTTACCATGATTGACATGGCGTCCAAGGATATCCTTCCCGCGGTGGTGCGCTACAGCAGGAACCTTGCCGATACCATCAACGCCACAAGAGCCGCGGGTGCTGAGCCTTCCGTAACCGAGGCCCTTCTGCGGGAAGTAAACGGGCATCTGGCGAAGGCTTCGGGAGCGTTGGAAGATCTGAAGTGGAAGGAAAAAGAAGGCTGCAGCATGAAGGACGATGCGAAGCGCCAGGCCTTTTTCTATCGGGATACGGTGGTGCCCGCCATGGAAGCCCTGCGCCGCCCGGTAGATGAGCTGGAAAGCATTGTGGACCGGGAGTTCTGGCCCATGCCGGGATATGCGGATCTGCTGTTTGAAGTCTGAGAATGAAAATTTTTATAGCCTTAGATATTCTCGTCATAGAAAGGGAGAAAGCAAAGAATGCTTTCTCCCTCTTGCGTTACAGTATTATCATTTTAAGATACTTCTTTCTTTTTCCAAAATAGCTTTGTCCAGTTTTCCTCTCAATTCCGTCATCCACTCTGGTTCATCCGTAAATTTTTCTGCAACACACCGAATCATGCGCGCATAGCCATACAAATTAATAAATCGCCGCATGAGCCGGCGTGATGCGTTCATCTCTTCGGTATAGCAGTGTTCTTCTTTGTACCCTCTGATAAATTCATTTTTTGCTGTTTTAAGTGCCTCACCGCTCAGCTTATCTTCAAGGGAATCAAAAACCTGTTCAATGTCCAGCGCGTACCAGTGGTACATACTGTCATCAAAATCAATGACAGCACAGTTTTTTGTTTCTTTATCATAGAACACATTATCTAACTCAAAATCGTAATGAATGAGTCCGTAATTATTCTGTGTCAAGGGAAGTGAACAAAGCTCACTCTTTAACGCAGTCAATGCGGAAATGATATTGCCCGGCACGTTGTACTCAGATAATACGGATTCAGTCCAAATTGACAAACGTTTCCGCAACATCTTTCGTGCCATCTCGAAAAAATCTAAAAAAATAAAAAAAGTACTTGCATTTTTTTGAAGTTTTTGGTATATTAAATGAGCGCGAGGGAAAAGCTACTAAATAACCCGGCGGACAGAAGAATATAGGGCTATCGCCAAACGGTAAGGCAACGGACTCTGACTCCGTCATTTCAAGGTTCGAATCCTTGTAGCCCTGCTTTTTGAAACCTCAGTGAGAGAACACTGAGGTTTTTTTGTGTCTCAAAATCCGGCGGTCAGGCGGGAATGAAGAGGGACGGCGGCTTGTGTTTTACTCCCGAATCCGATATACTTAAAAAAGGTTCAGAAGACAAAAGCAGGGAGGAATCCGGCATGGGGAAGTCTTTGACAGAAGAGAAAGACAGAAATAAAAAACGCATTACCTTTTGGAGCATGACAGGGGCAGGGATTATCGTATTTTTCTGTCTTTTGATTTATTCCCATATGCCGCTGGATAAACTGCAGGAATATCAAATACAGGTGGAAGTGAACCGGGACGGAACCATGGATATCACCTATCATTTCCGGTGGGAGGTGCTGAATGATTCAAAAGAGGGCCCTCTCACCTGGGTAAAGCTGGGGATCCCCAACGCTTCCTGCCAATTGGTGGATTATGGCGGAGATATCAGCGGGCTGCACAGGGAAAACTATCGGGACGGACTGATACAGTTTGATCTGGACCGTTCCTATTATAAAGGAGATGTGGCGGATTTTTATTTTACGATCCGCCAGGAAGATATGCTGTGCAGGAATGAAGAGGAGCCTGCCCTGCCGTTTTATGATTTTACGCCCGGATGGTTTGACGGGATGCAGGTGGAACACTACCTGTTTGAGTGGGAAGGAAGCCCGGCGGTGAGGAAAAATAATGCGGACCGGACGGAAGGGAATACGCTTTTGTGGGAAGGAAAATTAAAAAAAGGGGAAAAGCGGCAGATGCTTGTTTATTACGACGAAAAAGCATTTCAAGATCCGGCGCTGACGGATTGGGCGCCGGTATCCGGAAACGTAGAAGGAGAAGAACCCACGGACCTTCCCACCCTTCTGATCATTCCCTGCCTGCTCGTTTTCCTGGGATACAGGATTTCTTACGGAAGGGACAGTTATGGGAACGGACGCGGCTATCACGGCGGTTATCATGGAGGACACGGAGGCGGATGCGCCTGCGCCTGTGCCGGATGTGCCTGTGCCTGCGCCTGTGCCGGCGGAGGCAGGGCAGGGTGCAGCAAAAAGGATTTTTATCGGGGGATGAATGCTGCCGATGACAAGGAGGGGGAAAAAGATGGGGATACGCAATAAGCTGGCTCAATACCGGGCGTACCGGGAAGGGGTGCTGCATACCACAATGAATCCCAAAGGGCCGGGAGCGGTGCGGATTCACCTGATACCGCCCAAATTCGGGCTGTTTTCGGAAGCGCCTTATGTGATGATCCTGAACGGATATTATGTTCTGCCGCTGGGGTATTCCTGGGCAATACTTCTGGGCAATTTCATCAGGGAAATTAACGAGTATGACGGAAAACCCATGGGGGAGAAGATGTTTACGATGGTCATGGAAAAGGCGGTATCCAGGACGCGGAAAATATACCCGGTTCCCAGGGAAAGGCTGAAATCGGACCTGGAAGAAATGATGGAAATGCTTCTTTCCGTGGCGGAGGGAAAAGAACCTTCCGGGGAATTTGAACCGCTGTCCCTGCGGGAATATGCGCCTCATATGACGGCTCCGCACCGGATGGATCTCATGGTGAGCTCTTTGACCGGAAAAAACGGGGAATGGAACTGCAGTTTAAAGTGCAGACACTGTTATGCGGCGGGGCAGCCCCGGGCCATGACGGCGGAATTGAGCACCCGGGAATGGAAAGAGGTGATCGACAGATGCCGGGAGGCAGGAATCTGCCAGCTCACCTTTACCGGAGGAGAACCCACCATGCGGCCGGATCTGGCAGAACTGGTGGCGTATGCGGGCTGGTTTGTGACCAGGCTTAACACCAACGGCGTGAGAATGACGCCGGAATTGTGCAGCGCTCTCTATGAGGCCAGTCTGGACAGCGTACAGATCACCCTTTATTCGGAGAATGCCGGGATTCATGACCGGCTGGTGGGCGTAGATTCGGATAAAACAGAAGGAAACTGGGAAAAAACGGTGAAGGGGATGCGCAATGCACAGAAGGCCGGACTGAATGTGAGCGTCAATACGCCCCTGTGCCGGGAGAACAGGAATTATGTGGGACTGCTGGACTTTCTTAATAAGGAAGGAATCCGGTATGTCACCTGTTCCGGCTTGATCGAGACGGGAAAGGCCGCTTCGGATTCCTCTGTCACGTCACAGCTGCCGGTGGAGGAAATGAACGGGATTCTGGAAGATGCCGCTTCTTTCTGCATGGAGAACGGGATGGAATTAAGCTTTACATCACCGGGACGGGCGGCTCCTCAACTGCTCAGACGGCTGGGCATCGCTGTGCCCATGTGCGGCGCCTGCTTATCCAATATGGCCGTAGCGCCCGACGGCAGCGTGGTGCCATGCCAGAGCTGGCTTGAGGAAGGGGCACAGCTGGGGAATATGCTCACGGACGGCTGGAAGAAAATCTGGAATGGGGAAAACTGCAGAAAAATCAGGAATATGAAAGAAGAGGATTCCCTTTTGTGTCCTCTGCGGACGGGAAAGGGCGGCTGCGGGCTGTAAAGCGGAAAGGGCGGGAGTTGTAAAAAATTCCTGTTTGTGCTATTATAATTCGGGATATGTTACCGTCAGTCCCTTTAAAAAGCAGGGCGGCCGGGATCATTTCCATCGCAGGAGGCACAAAATGTATACATTTGACAGCAGGGTTCGTTACAGTGAGACGGATGAGAGAGGATTTTTGAGCATTGCCGGAATTGTGGATTATTTTCAGGATGTATCCACGTTCCAGTCGGAGGATCTGGGCGTCGGGATCGAATATCTGAAAAGACAGGATATGCTCTGGGTGATGAGCGCATGGCAGATCGTGATACACAGATATCCGGCGCTGGGAGAAAAGATCACGGCGGGAACATTCCCGTATGCGTTTAAGACTTTTATGGGAATGCGTAATTTTTTCATGGATGATGAAAAGGGAAACCGTCTGATTGAGGCGAACTCCGTCTGGACTCTGATGAATATGAAGAAGGGCGTTCCGGTGAAGGTAACACAGGAAATGTATGAAAAATATGTCCTGGAGGAAAAGCTGCCGATGGAATATGCGCCGCGCAAAATCACGGTGCCGGAGGGCGGAGACAGCCGGGAAGCCTTTCCGGTGGGAAGGCAGCACCTGGACGGGAACCATCATGTGAACAACGGCCAGTATATCCACATGGCGATGGACTATCTTCCCGAGAATTTTGAAATAGGACAGATGAGAGCGGAATATAAAAAGTCAGCTCTTTTACACGATATGATTGTCCCTGTGGTATGGAAGGGGACGGATGCTGTAGTGGTATCACTCTGCGGAGAGGATGGGAGTCCTTATGCGGTGGTGGAGCTGACAAGAAAATGAGATAGGGAAAATTATGCTGGAACTTGGAAAAAGACAGAAACTTAAAATTGTAAAGAAAGTGGACTTCGGCGTTTATCTGGCAGAACAGGAGGGGGACGAAAACAGAGTGCTCCTGCCTGCAAAGCAGGTGCCGGAAGGCGCGCAGGCCGGAGATGAGGTGGAGGTTTTCCTCTATAAGGATTCCCGGGACCGCTTGATTTCCACCACTGCACAGCCGAAACTTGAGCTGGGAGAAGTGGTGGAACTCACCGTGGCACAGACCGGAAAGTTCGGCGCATTTCTGGACTGGGGACTGGAAAAGGATCTGTTCCTTCCTTTTAAAGAACAGACAAGAAAAGTGCGGGAAGGGGAAAGCTTTCCTGCCGCCCTTTATGTGGATAAAAGCGGACGGCTCTGCGCCACCATGAAGATATACCATTATTTGAGGACGGACAGCCCTTATCATAAGGACGACAGAGTGACCGGCTTCCTCTATGAGATCAGCCCGAATTTCGGCGCGTTTGTGGCGGTGGATAACAAGTATTCCGCGCTGATTCCGCCCAGGGAAATGTATGGGAATCTTAAGCCGGGGCAGCGGGTGGAAGCCAGAGTGGTGAAAGTACATGAAGACGGGAAGCTGGATTTAAGCGTACGGGAAAAGGCTTTTGTGCAGATTGAAGCGGATGCCAAAAAGGTGATGGAAACCATTGACAGTTTTGACGGGGCGCTGCCTTTTACCGATAAAGCTTCGCCGGAGGTGATCCGCCGGGAACTGCAGATGAGCAAGAACGAATTTAAGCGGGCAGTGGGGAGCCTGCTCAAAGCCGGAAAAATAGAGATTACGGAAAAAGCGATCCGGCGGTTGTAATATGAGGGGAAGCAGTTATGAGAAGATTTTCAATTCTGGGGATATCCCTTGTGGATTTTTCTGCGAGGGAAGGCCTGAGGAAGGCGGACCGGTTTCTGCGCAGCGGGGCGCTCAATACAGTGAGTTATATTACCGCACAGACGCTTGCACAGGCATCAAAGGACAGCAGGGTGAAACTTCTCCTTGAGGGGACGGACCTTGTATTCTGCGTAGAACCCGACATTTTGGAGGCTGCCGGAATTGCGGCTGCAGGGCGCGTGCGTGAAATCCAGGACAGGGTTTTTTTGAAGGAATTTTTAAGAAGACTGGCCCGCCAGCAGGAGGAGATATTTATCCTGGGAGATACTCCGGCACAGGCGGCGGAACTGATGGCAATGCTGCAGGAGCAGCAGGAGGACCTATGCTTTGTGGGCTGCCGGGGGTTTGATGAATTTGAGGGGCAGCAGGAGAGACTGATGAACGCCCTCAATGGAGCGGCGCCCAAAGTGATTTTTTCGAGGATGACGTGGCCGGTGGATCTGGAACTGATGCATGAGGGCAGAAAGTTCCTGAACGCAGAGTTGTGGGTAGCGCTGCCTGAAAAGAAGCTTCCGGGAAAAACGAAACAGACCTTTTTTACCGGAATACGGAAGCGGATTTTTCAGAAAAAAGTGAATGAGTATAATCAGGAGAAGGCAGCCCGCTAGTATGGGATGCCTTTTTTGTCCCTTGTTCTGATAAAATCTTGGGAATTTGCATAAATTTTTTCGGGTTCCCTATAGCTTTTTTTGTGGTTTTCTATTAAAATAAAAGCTGGGTGTAGTAAAATTCGCAAACCGGTGCGACATGTCCGTCAGGTTTGGCGTCAAATGAAGGAGAAGGGTATGATATCAAATCAGATATTACAGAGCACAATTGAAGGGCTGAAAGCGATAGCGAGGGTGGAGTTATGCGTGGTCGATGTGGATGGCAAGATGGTTGCGGCCACCTCGGAAGAGATGGACAGCAGTCTGCAGCCGGCGCGTGCCTTTGTGGATTCTCCGGCGGACAGCCAGGAAGTACAGGGAAATCAGTTTTTTAAGATATATGATGAACAGCAGCTGGAGTATATTCTCGTGGCGGGGGGCGCCGGAGAGAATATTTACATGATCGGTAAAATGGCTGCGTTCCAGATTCAGAATCTGCTTGTGGCATATAAAGAACGTTTTGACAAGGATAATTTCATCAAGAACCTGTTGCTGGACAATCTCCTTTTGGTGGATATTTACAGCAGAGCCAAGAAACTGCATATTCCGGCGGATGCGGACCGGGCGGTTATGATTATCGAGAGCGGGAGCGACAGGGACAATAATATCCTGGAACTGGTGCGGTCCGGTTTTGGAAGCAACAGCAGGGATTTCATCACCGCGGTGGATGAGAATAATGTCATCATTGTGAAGGAACTGGTAGAGGGCGACGGCAGCAGGGAAATTGACAAAGCGGCCGCCAGCATCATCACCTATCTGGAAAATGAAGGGATTATGGGCAGCCGGATTTCCTACGGAACCATTGTGAAGGAGATCAAAGAGGTCAGCCGTTCCTATAAAGAAGCGAAAATGGCGATGGATGTGGGAAAAATTTTCTTTGACGAACGCTACATTATCGCTTATAGTGAATTGGGAATAGGCCGCCTGATTTATCAGCTGCCGATTCCGCTGTGCAAGATGTTTATCAGAGAGATCTTCGGGGGAAAGAGCCCGGATGATTTTGATGAAGAGACGCTGACAACAATCAACAAATTTTTTGAGAACAGCCTGAATGTGTCGGAAACCAGCCGGCAGCTGTTCATACACAGGAATACGTTGGTTTACCGCCTGGATAAGCTGCAGAAATCGACCGGGCTGGATCTGCGTGTTTTTGAGGACGCCATCACTTTTAAGATCGCGCTGATGGTAGTGAAGTACATGAAATATATGGAAACCTTTGAATACTAGGATGGTGAAAGAGTTTGGCACAAATCGATAAGAAGAAAAAGAAAAAACGGGATGGCGGCGATGCGGTCATCGTACTGGATAAGGTGAGCAAATCCTATTCCACAGGTTCACCCGCGCTGGACAGTGTGAGCCTGAGCATTAAAAGAGGAGAGTTTGTATTTATCGTAGGGGACAGCGGGTCGGGGAAATCCACTCTGATCAAGCTTTTGCTGCGTGAACTGACGCCCTCCTCAGGCAGAGTGGTGGTAAACGGCTCTGACGTGGCAAAGTTAAAAAGAAGACAGGTGCCTAAATTCCGTAGAAACCTGGGGATCGTTTTCCAGGATTTCCGACTTTTGAACGACAGAAATGTCTATGAAAATGTGGCTTTTGCGCAGCGCGTTGTGCAGACGCCCACAAAGGAGATTAAGAAAAATGTGCCAAAGGCGCTGGCAGTTGTAGGGCTGGCCGGAAAATACAAGGCCAAGACGAAACAGCTTTCCGGCGGAGAACAGCAGAGGGTGGCGCTTGCGAGAGCGCTTGTGAATGAGCCGCCGATCCTTCTTGCGGATGAGCCTACGGGCAACCTGGATCCCAAAAACTCCTGGGATATCATGAAGCTTCTGGAGCGGATCAATGAGGAGAAGGGAACGACCATCCTCGTGGTGACCCACAACAGGGAAATTGTCAATGAGATGCAAAAGCGTGTCATTACGATGAAAAAGGGCGTTATCATCAGCGACGAAGAAAAGGGCGGTTATATCGATGAGGATTAGTACATTTTTTTATACCCTGAAGCAGGGGGTTATCAATATTTTCCGGAACAAATGGTTTTCCCTGGCATCTGTGGCCACCATCAGCGCCTGCCTGTTTTTGTTCGGACTGTTTTACACGGTAATCGCCAATTTCCAGCATGTGATCAAGACTGCGGAAGAAGATATTTCCATTACCGTGTTTTTTAACGACGGCGTGACACAGGAACAGATGGAGCAGATCGGAGAGCAGATCCGGGGCAGAGATGAAGTTTCGGATGTGGTTTTCATCACCGCGGATCAGGCGTGGGACAATTGGGCGCCTGAAAATATCGGGGAAGATTATATGGACATTTATGCGGAAAATCCCTTTGATGGTATGGACAATTTTGAGATTTACCTCAATGATGTCGCCAGGCAGCAGGATCTGGTGACCTGGCTGGAATCCATTCCGGAAGTCCGGGAAGTGACCCATTCCGAACTGGCAGCGACCACACTGACCGGGGTGAATGCCATTGTGGCCTATGTATCGGTGGGCATTATCGCAATTCTTCTGGCGGTTTCCGTTTTCCTGATCAACAACACGGTCATCATCGGAATATCAGTCCGCAAAGAGGAAATCGAAATTATGAAATATATCGGCGCGACGGACTTTTTTGTCCGGTCCCCGTTTGTCATTGAAGGAATTCTGATCGGACTGATCGGTTCCGCGATTCCGCTGGGACTGATTTATTTCCTCTATATTCAAGTGATGGAATATGTGGGGATTCAGTTCCCGGCATTGACAGGACTTTTGCAGTTTTTGCCGGTATCGGAAGTATTCCGGATGCTGTTGCCCATATCCCTGGGGCTGGGCGCCGGGATCGGATTTTTAGGAAGCTTTATAACGGTGCGCAAGCATCTGCGTGTCTGATAAAGGATGGATGGAATGAGAAAAGGTAAGAAACGGCTTGCAGCGGCATTCCTTCTGGCGATTCTCCTGCTTTCCGTGATTCCTTCCGGAACGGCGCAGGCCGGCAGCCTGGAGGATAGCATCAAACAAAAGCAGAATGCGATCAGCCAGGCGGAGGAAGAAAAAAAGAAGCTGCAGTCCGGCTTGTCCGATATCAAGTCGATGGTAAAAGAGCTGGAAAAGTCCAAAAATAATCTGGAGACCTACGTGCAGGAGCTTGACGGGAAGCTGGCTACTCTGGAAGAAAAGATCGAAGAGCTGCAGAAACAGATCGAAGAAAAAAAGAAAGAAGTGGAACAGGCCAAAAAAGATCTCAGCCAGGCGGAAGCGGTTGCGGAGAAACAGTATGCGGATATGAAGCTGAGACTGCGGTATATGTATGAAAACAGCCGCAGCGACGGTTATCTGGAGGTGCTTCTTACCGCCCAGAGCTTTGCGGATATGATCAACCAGGCGGAGTATATTGAAAAGCTCAGCGCCTATGACAGCCGGAAGCTTTTGGAATATCGTCAGAATGTGGAGTATATGCAGCTGTGCAAACAGACCCTGGAAGAGGAAGAAGAGGTGCTCAAAGAGACGGAGGATAGCCTGAAAACGGAGCAGGAATCTGTCAATACACTGATCGTTGAAAAAGAAAAGCAGATCAAGGCTTTCCAGGGAGATATCAGCAATAAGGAAGAAGCGATCAAAGATTATGAGGCGGAGATTGCCGAGCAGAATTCCACCATTGCGGCGCTGGAAAAGGCCGTTGCGGAAGATAAGGCGAGGCTGGCCGAGCAGAACCGGTTGAAATATGACGGCGGCATGTTCCAGATGCCCTGTCCCAGTTATAAACGTATATCCGATGACTATGGAAACCGCATGCATCCAACCCTTCATGTGGAGAAATTCCACAACGGAGTGGATTTTGCAGCGCCCAGCGGAAGCCCGATTCTGGCAGCTTATGACGGTAAGGTGGTAGGCGCTTCCTACAACAGTTCCATGGGTAATTATGTGATGATCGATCACGGCGACGGGCTGTATACCATTTATATGCACGCTTCCAAACTCTATGTTTCCAGCGGGCAGACGGTGAGCAAAGGACAGCAGATCGCCGCTGTGGGTTCCACAGGACGATCCACGGGGCCTCACCTGCATTTTTCTGTCCGTTTAAACGGCAGCTATGTGAGTCCCTGGAATTATTTAAAATAAAAACTCATGACGGGTGATGCCCAAAGCAAAAGCGATATCCGTTCAGGAGAACCGGAACAGGGAGGATTCTAAACTGCCTGTTCCGGTTGTATACTTATATGGATAGCATGATGAAGTTTTTCCTTGCAGTGGCAGATTAAGAATGACAGCATTGCCGCACTTGGATTGGAGAGGAAAGAATGAACAAGAAAAGAAGCTTTACAGGAGGATTGATCGTCGGCATTGTCCTGACCCTGTTTTTGGGCTGTGGCTATTTTACAGGAAAGCAGCTTTACCGGGCGATTAAAGTTCGTCAGGGGGCTGTGAGCGCTACAGGCAGCGGGATTTCGGACGGGGATGCGGTGGCAAATCCTTCCACTATTCAGAAAATGGACATTCTGGAACAGATGATCCATGAATATTATCTGGAAGATGTGAATGAAGCGGACATGGAGACGGGCGTTTATAAGGGCATGGTAGAAGCCCTGGGAGATCCCTATTCCACCTATTATTCCAAAGATGAACTGGAAGAACTCCAGAAAAAGACTCAGGGGATCTATTACGGAATCGGCGCCAGAGTGGGCATAGATTCCGAGACCCAGCTCCCTCGGATCGCCAGCGTGATAGAAGGCACTCCGGCGGAAGAGGCAGGCCTGATGGCAGGGGATCTGCTTTATAAAGTCGGGGATACCATGATGCAGGGAATGGATCTCACTGCCGCGGTGGCTCTGGTAAAAGGGGATGAAGGAACCACCGTACACCTTACGGTGATCAGAGAAGGAGAGACGGATTATCTGGAATTTGATGTGGTCCGCCGAAAGCTGGAAAACGAGACGGTGACCCATAAAATGTTGGAAGAAAATATCGGCTATATCCAAATTCAGGAGTTTGATGATGTGACCCTGGATCAGTTCACGGACGCTCTGGCAACCTGCAGGGGATCAGGGATGGAAGGCCTGATTCTGGATCTGCGGGGTAACCCCGGCGGCAACCTGAATACGGTTTGCGATATTGCGCGTCTGATGCTTCCGGAAGGGCTGATCGTGTACACGGAGGATAAGGCCGGAAAACGGGAAGAATATACCAGCGACGGAACCCATCAACTGGATGTTCCCCTGGTGGTGCTGGTAGACGGCAACAGCGCGTCGGCGGCGGAAATCCTTGCAGGAGCGGTGAAGGATTATGGAATCGGCACTCTTGTGGGAACCACAACCTATGGAAAAGGAATTGTGCAGCGCATCATGAAGCTTTCTGACGGTTCGGCCGTAAAGCTGACTGTGAGTAATTATTTTACGCCAAAAGGGAACAATATTCATAAGATCGGCATTGAACCCGATGTGGAAGAACCTTTTGAAGCGGAGCCGTATGTAAAGGACGGCACCGATAATCAGCTCAATAAAGGGCTGGAAGTGCTGAAAGAAAAGATGGCACAGTAAAAAGAAGAAATGAGAATGGAACATCAGATGCGGCGGCGGTCCCGGAAGGAAAGAGAAGGGGCTGCCGCTTCCTGTATTTCATAGCCGCTTTTGGGCAAATCCTGTTAATGTTTCGAACCTTATGAAAAAATATAGGATCAGGAAAAAGAACAAACGTTCATCTTGTGGCTATACTTTTTGTTCTGTCCATGTTATAATTCAACAAGGGACAACTTGTTCAGAGTGATGCAAAGGGAAAGGACTGCCAGGCAGTCTCTGTATCATTTAGTGACCTTTAGGAATACTAATTTCAACAGGTTTTAGTGACTTTCATTCATAATATAGCAAAAATTCGAGTATATGCCAGGGCAAAATGGCGTCAGATTACGAATTTCGGGCATATACTCGAACTTTTTTCAGGGTCACCAAGGAGGTAAAAACACAACATGAATAATCAAGGACATTCGCAATCCGCTCCGCTGCTTGCTCATGAGACCGGTATAAAAAGCGATGCCGGTTTCAAATTACACAGTGAATACCAGCCCACCGGCGACCAGCCGCAGGCGATCGAAGCCCTGGTAAAAGGCTTCAAGGAAGGCAACCAATTCCAGACTTTACTGGGCGTCACCGGTTCCGGCAAGACCTTTACCATGGCCAATGTCATCCAGGCATTAAACAAACCAACCCTCATCATCGCCCACAACAAAACCCTGGCAGGCCAGCTTTACAGCGAGTTTAAGGAGTTTTTCCCGGAGAACGCGGTGGAGTATTTTGTGTCCTACTATGATTATTACCAGCCGGAAGCCTATGTGCCTTCTACAGACACTTACATCGCAAAGGACTCCGCCATCAACGATGAAATAGATAAGCTGCGCCTTTCGGCCACAGCGTCTCTGTCCGAGCGCAGGGACGTTGTCGTGGTTGCCAGTGTATCCTGTATTTTTGGCCTGGGTTCTCCGGAAGAATTCTCGGGCATGAGCGTTTCCCTGCGTCCGGGAATGCAGAAGGACCGGGACGATGTGCTGCGGGCTTTGGTGGCGATCCAGTATGACCGCAATGATATGGATTTAAATCGCGGATGCTTCCGGGTACGGGGGGATGTAATTGAAATCAATCCCGCCCAGGGCAGCGAAAATATCATCCGGGTGGAATTTTTCGGAGACGAAATAGACCGGATTGCGGAAGTGGATCCGCTGAACGGACAGGTTCATAAAATACTGGAACACGTGATCATCTTCCCTGCCTCTCATTACGTGGTGCCCCAGGAACAGATCAACAGAGCCTGCGACGAAATTGAAAAGGAACTGGAAGAGCGCATCCGCTTTTTTAAAGGAGAGGACAAGCTGCTGGAAGCCCAGAGGATAGCCGAGCGGACTAATTTTGATATTGAAATGATGCGGGAAACCGGATTCTGCTCCGGAATTGAAAACTACTCCCGACATTTGAACGGTATGCCGGAAGGAGCGCCGCCGTTTACACTTTTGGACTTCTTTAAGGAGGATTACCTGATCATTATTGATGAATCTCACATTACAATTCCGCAGATCCGCGGAATGTATGCCGGCGACAGGTCAAGAAAGCAGACGTTGGTAGATTATGGATTCCGTCTGCCGTCTGCGCTGGATAACAGACCGCTGAACTTTGAAGAATTTGAAAGCCATATCGATCAAATGATGTTTGTTTCCGCTACGCCCAATGTGTATGAAGCGGAACATGAACTTCTGCGCACGGAACAGATCATCCGCCCCACCGGGCTGCTGGATCCCAAGATCGAAGTGCGTCCTGTGGAGGGACAGATTGATGATTTGATTGCGGAAGTGAAAAAAGAAACCGCGAGGCATAATAAGATTTTAATCACCACATTGACCAAGAGGATGGCGGAGGATCTGACCGATTACATGAGGGAAGTGGGAATCCGGGTGAAGTATTTGCATTCCGACATCGACACTCTGGAACGGGCGGAGATTATCCGGGATATGCGGCTGGATGTTTTTGATGTGCTGGTGGGGATTAACCTGCTCAGAGAAGGACTGGATATTCCGGAAATATCCCTGGTGGCGATTCTGGACGCGGATAAAGAGGGGTTCTTACGTTCGGAGACATCGCTGATCCAGACGGTAGGACGTGCGGCGAGAAATGCGGAAGGCCACGTCATCATGTATGCGGACACCGTTACGGATTCCATGCGTGCGGCCATTGAAGAGACGAACCGACGCCGGGAAATTCAGCAAAAATATAACGAAGAGCATGGGATTACGCCGCAGACCATTAAAAAAGCTGTCCGAGATCTCATCAGTATATCAAAGGAAATTGCGGCAGAAGAAGTGAAGTTTGAAAAAGATCTGGAATCCATGGACCGTAAGGAATTGGAGAAACTGATCGGAGAAGTGCAGAAAAAGATGAAGCGGGCTGCCGCCGATTTGAACTTTGAAGCCGCCGCAGAGCTGCGTGATAAGATGGTGGAGCTGAAAAAAGCGTTGGCCGATATGGAAAAAGACTGAGAAAAAGGAGAAGAAATGGACGAAGCAAAGAAGATGCTCTCCCGGAAAAACTGCATCCGGATCCGGGGAGCGAATGAACATAACCTGAAAAATGTAGACGTGGATATTCCCCGGGATGCGCTGGTGGTTTTAACCGGATTGTCCGGCTCGGGGAAATCCTCTCTGGCTTTTGACACCATTTATGCGGAAGGGCAGCGGCGTTATATGGAATCTCTGTCCTCCTATGCCAGACAGTTCCTGGGACAGATGGAGAAGCCGAATGTGGAAAAAATCGAGGGGCTTTCCCCGGCGATTTCCATTGACCAGAAATCCACCAACCGAAATCCCCGTTCCACAGTCGGAACCGTGACCGAAATATATGACTATTTCCGTCTCCTGTATGCCAGAATCGGAATTCCCCATTGCCCCAACTGCGGAAAAGAAATCAAAAAGCAGAGTGTGGACCAGATGGTGGATCAGATCATGGCGCTGCCGGAGGGGACGAGGATCCAGCTTCTGGCGCCGGTGGTGAGAGGCCGCAAGGGGCGTCATGAAAAGGTGCTGGAGCGCGCAGCGCGCAGCGGTTATGTCCGGGTGCGCATCGACGGAAATCTGTATGAACTTTCCGAAGAGATCAAGCTGGATAAAAATATCAAGCATAATATAGAAATCGTTGTGGACCGTCTGATCGTGAAACCGGGAATTGAACGGCGGTTGACGGATTCCATTGAAAATGTGCTGGCGCTTGCAGAAGGGCTTTTATTTGTGGACCGCTTTGGATCCGACGGAGAAATGCTCACCTTCAGCCAGAGCTTTTCCTGCCCGGACTGCGGAATCAGCGTAGATGAAATTGAACCGAGAAGTTTTTCCTTCAATAATCCTTTCGGAGCCTGTCCGGAATGTTTTGGTCTGGGATACAGAATGGAATTTGATCCGGAGCTGATGATTCCCGACCGGTCTTTGAGCATTAACGACGGCGCAATTACCGTGATGGGCTGGCAGAGCTGCAACCAGCCGGGTTCCTTTGCAAACGCAATTTTGCAGGCGCTGGCCAGAGAATATGGATTCAGCCTGGACACCCCATTTCAGGATTATCCTCTGGAAATCCAGGATTTGCTCATCAACGGAACCGGCGGCAGGGAAGTGACGGTTTATTATGAAGGGCAGAGAGGAAAAGGGGAATACCCCATCGCATTTGAGGGGCTGACAAAAAATGTACAGCGCAAATACAGGGAAACGTCTTCCGATGTCATGAAACAGGAATATGAGACTTTCATGCGGATTACGCCCTGTAAGCTCTGTAAGGGGCAGAGACTGAAAAAAGAGGCGCTGGCCGTCACCGTCTGCGATAAGAATATTTATGAAGTGACCTCCATGTTTATCGGAGAACTGAATGAATTCATAAAAAATATGAAACTGACCCATCAGCAGGAGCTGATCGGAAGCCAGATTTTAAAGGAAATCCGGGCCCGGGTGGGATTTTTGATCGATGTGGGGCTGGAATATTTATCGCTTTCCAGAGCCACGGGAACTTTATCCGGCGGGGAGGCGCAGCGGATCCGGCTGGCTACCCAGATCGGATCCGGTCTGGTAGGGGTCTGCTATATCCTGGACGAACCCAGCATTGGCCTACACCAGAGAGATAATGACAAGCTGCTTAACACATTGAAAAATCTGCGGGATTTGGGAAATACGCTGATCGTTGTGGAACATGATGAAGATACCATGCGCGCTGCGGACTATGTGGTGGATATCGGACCGGGAGCCGGCTCTCACGGCGGAAAAGTCATCGCCTGTGGTACGGTGGATGATATCATGAAGGTACCGGATTCCATTACGGGGCAGTATTTGAGCGGGGCTGTGAAGATCCCCATTCCGGAGGTGCGCCGCTCGCCTGCAGGCTGGCTGAAAGTCAGAGGGGCTGCGGAAAACAATTTGAAAAAGATTGATGTGGATTTTCCGCTGGGCGTGTTCACCTGTGTGACCGGAGTTTCCGGTTCCGGCAAGTCGTCTCTGGTGAATGAAATCCTTTACAAACGGCTGGCCAGGGATCTGAACAGGGCGAGGTGTATTCCCGGAAAACATGCGGGAATAGACGGAATCGACCAGCTGGATAAGGTGATTGATATCGACCAGTCACCCATCGGAAGGACGCCCCGTTCCAATCCGGCGACCTATACCGGCGTTTTTGATATGATCCGCGATCTGTTCGCTTCTACTGCGGATGCGAAAGCGAAGGGATATAAAAAGGGCAGGTTCAGCTTTAATGTGAAAGGCGGACGATGTGAGGCCTGCGGCGGCGACGGAATCATTAAAATTGAGATGCATTTTTTACCGGATGTTTATGTGCCCTGTGAAGTCTGCGGAGGGAAGCGTTACAATCGTGAAACGCTGGATGTAAAGTATAAAGGAAAGAGTATCTATGATGTTTTGGATATGACGGTGGAGGAGGCGCTGACCTTTTTTGAAAATGTGCCCAGCATCCAACGGAAAATCCAGACCCTTTATGATGTGGGCCTTTCCTATGTAAAACTGGGACAGCCTTCCACCGAACTCTCCGGCGGCGAAGCCCAGCGGATCAAACTGGCCACGGAACTGTCCAGACGCAGCACCGGCAAAACCATCTATATTCTGGATGAACCCACTACAGGGCTGCATTTTGCGGATGTGCACAAGCTGATAGAGATTCTGCACCGGCTTACGGAAGGCGGCAACACGGTTGTGGTAATTGAACATAACCTGGATGTCATCAAAACAGCGGATTATCTCATTGATATCGGCCCCGAAGGCGGTCTGAACGGCGGCACAGTCATTGCAAAAGGCACTCCCGAGGAAGTGGCGGAATGCCCGATATCCTATACGGGACATTATGTGAAAAAAATGTTGGAGAGGGACAGATAGGCGTCCCACAGGTTTTTTTGCGGGCAAAAATATTTAAAATTTTATGAATCCTCTTCCCATCCGGGTGGTTTTACGCTATAATGAACGCGGACTATCAGAAACAGGGTGGAGTGCGCCCTGATGTGAAATCCGGTTTGCGGGATCATATTCATGTAATGACGATTGTGACTGATTAATATAGGGTGGAATTGGGAATGATTTGAACGCGGGGATGCGTTTGGATACGGATGGAAGGAGATTTGGAATATGCAGTATACTGATATCGGTATTGACTTGGGAACGGCCAGCATTCTGGTTTATATAAGAGGGAAAGGCGTTGTATTAAAAGAGCCTTCCGTTGTGGCATTTGACAGGGATACCAATAAGATCAAGGCAATCGGCGAGGATGCGCGCCTGATGCTGGGACGCACGCCGGGCAATATTGTGGCGGTGAGACCACTGCGCCAGGGTGTCATTTCGGACTATACGGTTACCGAGAAGATGATGAAATATTTCATCCAGAAGGCGCTGGGCAAGAAGACGTTCCGCCGTCCCAGAATTGCGGTATGTGTGCCCAGCGGTGTGACGGAAGTGGAGAAGAAGGCTGTTGAGGATGCCACATATCAGGCAGGCGCGCGTGAGGTTTCCATCATTGAGGAGCCGATTGCAGCGGCAATCGGCGCCGGGATTGATATTTCCAGGCCCTGCGGCAATATGATCGTGGATATCGGCGGTGGTACATCGGATATTGCAGTCATTTCTCTGGGAGGTACAGTTGTCAGCGCCTCCATCAAGATCGCCGGAGACGATTTCGACGAAGCGATTGTGCGTTACATGCGTAAGAAACATAACCTGCTGATCGGTGAGAGAACTGCCGAAGATATTAAGATTAAGATCGGTTCCGCATTCAAACGTCCGGAGCCGGATTATATGGATGTCAGAGGGCGTAACCTGGTGACAGGCCTGCCCAAAACGATCACCGTTTCTTCCGAAGAGACGGAAGAGGCGCTGAAGGAATCCACTATGCAGATTGTGGAGGCCATTCACAGCGTTCTGGAGAAAACACCTCCGGAACTCGCTGCCGATATTGCGGACAGAGGAATTGTTCTGACCGGAGGCGGCAGCCTGCTGCGCGGACTGGAAGAGCTGATTGCTGACCGGACAGGAATCAACACCATGACAGCGGAAGACCCTATGACGGCAGTGGCGATCGGAACCGGGAAATATGTGGAGTTTCTGGGCGGATACCGCGATTGACGGATGAATTTGTCAGAAATCTGGGGTGACGGGAAGTCCTTAAAGCACACTTCCAGAGATAGAATCAGCAGCGCTGACTGAAGCAGGTAGTCCGTTTCCGAAGTTTGTGTGCGCATAGCGCCCGGATTTTGAGAACAGATTATCAGGACCGGACAGCGGATGATTGAAAGTACGGGCTGCCTTTAACGGGCGGCCCTTTTTGCATATGTGTAGTTTGAAATAGAATTATGTTAACCATTTCGGGCGCGGAGGAAACATTTGGAACAGATAAAAGGATTTGTTTCTCATATCATATACAGGAATACGGACAACGGATACACCGTATTTGAACTGAAGGGCGAAGAAGAAGTGACCTGTGTCGGCATGTTCCAGGCGCTGGACGAAGGGGAAATTCTGGAGCTGACGGGAACTTACACGGAACACGCGGTCTATGGCAGCCAGTTTAAGGTGGATTCCTTTCGTCTCGTTTCGCCGGAGGACGCTGCGGGCATGGAACGATATCTGGGATCAGGGGCCGTTAAAGGAATTGGCGCATCCCTGGCAGCCCGGATTGTAAAACGTTTCGGAGCGGATACCTTCCGCATTATTGAAGAGGAACCGGAACGGCTGGCGGAAATCAAAGGGATCAGTGAGCGCAAGGCCATGGACATTTCGGCGCAGATGGAAGAAAAGCGGGAAATGCGGGAAGCCATGGTCTATTTGCAGAGATATGGGATATCCAATACCCTTGCGGTAAAAATTTATAATACCTATGGGACCAGATTGTATGGGATTCTGGAAGAGAATCCATATCAGCTGGCGGACGATATTGACGGGATAGGATTTAAAAAGGCGGATGAGCTGGCAGCGAAAATCGGAATACATACGGATTCGGACTATCGGATCCGCAGCGGTATTTTATATACCTTATTACAGGCCACAGGAGAAGGGCATGTATACCTGCCTGACAATATGCTGATCCGCCGGGCTGCCGCGCTTCTGGGACTGCCGGAATCAGCGGTAGCGGATCAAATTCCCAATCTCGCCATGGATAAAAAACTGGTGGTAAAAAAAGAAGGAGAGGACACCCTCTGCTATGCCTCCGGCTTTTACTATGCGGAACTGGCCTGCGCCCGGATGCTCTCCGAACGGAATCTGAGCATGACCTTCGAGGAGGAGATGTTGCCCTCCGAAGAAGAAAAAATATATATCAAAATCGGAAAGATACAGGAAAAAGAAGGTCTGGAACTGGACGAACTGCAGAAGCAGGCGGTCATGGAGAGTATTAAAAACAGCATTCTTATTTTGACCGGCGGACCGGGAACCGGAAAGACCACCACCATCAATATGATGATCCGCTATTTTGAAGCGGAAGGATTGGATCTTTTTCTGGCGGCCCCTACAGGCAGGGCGGCGAAGCGGATGACGGAAGCCACAGGTTATGAGGCCAGGACCATTCACCGCATGCTGGAACTTTCCGGCGCAATGCCGGAAGAAGGGAGGAAGGCCAGTTTTGAGAGGAATGAGGACAATCCCCTGGAAGCGGATGTGATTATTGTGGATGAAATGTCCATGGTGGATATCAATCTTTTCCAGTCGCTGCTCAAAGCGGTCAGCCCCGGAACCAGACTGATCCTGGTAGGGGATGTGAACCAGCTGCCCAGCGTTGGGCCGGGGCAGGTGCTGCACGACCTCATAGAAAGCGGCGTATTTCCGGTGGTGCGCCTGCAGAAAATTTTCCGTCAGGCGGGAGAAAGTGATATTGTGGTAAATGCCCACCGCATCAACCGGGGAGAAGAAATCAATCTGGATAACAAAAGCCGGGATTTCTTTTTTCTGGAAAGAAACAGCATTCCTGTGATTTATAAGCACATGGTTCAGCTGATCAGCGAGAAAATGCCGCCCTATGTGAAAGCACATCCTTTTGACATCCAGGTGCTGACACCGATGCGGAAAGGAAATCTGGGGGTGGAGACTTTAAACGGGATTTTACAGACTTATCTGAATCCGGCGGATACTTCCAAAAAAGAAGCCCAGATCGGGGAAACTCTGTACCGGGAAGGGGATAAGGTCATGCAGACAAAAAACAACTACCAGCTGGAGTGGGAAGTTGTGAGCCGATATGGAATACCCATAGACAGGGGAGTCGGTATTTTTAACGGCGATATGGGAGTGATCCGGGAGATTAACGAATATGCCCAGACTGTAATTGTGGAATATGATGAACAACGCAGGGTGACCTATGGGTTTGCACAGATGGATGAAGTGGAACTGGCCTATGCCATCACGATCCATAAATCCCAGGGGAGCGAATACCCGGCGGTCATTATGCCGCTGATGGGCGGCCCGCGGATGCTGTTTAACCGCAACCTTTTGTATACGGGTGTAACCCGTGCAAAGGACTGCGTCACCATCCTGGGAAGCAGTCAGGTGGTGCAGGAGATGATTGCCAACGTCAGCGAAGCGAAGCGGTTCACCAGTCTGGACAAAAGAATACGGGAGCTGGAAGGAGAGCCTTGTTCCATTTAAAAGATCTGTTGTTTCCGCGCAGGTGTCCGGTCTGTGATCGTCCGGTAAAACCTGCCGGAGCGTATATTTGCACGGCATGTGCAGAAAAACTGCGCTATGTGGCGCAGCCGGCCTGTATGAAATGCGGAAAGGCGCTGAGGGATGCACAGCAGGAATATTGTTACGACTGTGCGCATAAAAAACATGAGTATATGAGAGGGGTGTCCCTCTATCAATACGGCAGCATCCGTAGCACGGTGTATCGGTTTAAATACGGGGGTCGCCGGGAATATGCCGAATTTCTGGGAAAAGAAATGGCGGAACGTCTGGGAAAACAGATAAGGGAGTGGAAGCCGGATGCGCTTATCCCCGTGCCGCTGCATCCTGACCGGATGAGAAAACGCGGATACAATCAGGCCCGGCTGCTCGCGGAGGAAGCCGGGAAACGACTGGGGATCCCGGTGAAAAGCGACTGGATAAGACGGGTAAAAAACACCGCGCCCCAGAAACTTCTGGATGGGAGGGAACGTCAAAATAATTTGAAAAAAGCTTTCAATATAGTACAAAATGATGTAAAATTAAATACGATTGTTATCATTGACGATATCTATACAACGGGAAGCACGGTGGATGAAATGGCAAAAGAATGCAGGAGGCACGGTGTGTCGAGAGTATACTTTGCAGCGCTTTCCATTGGAAGTGGGATTTCCTGAAGAAAAGAAACAGCAGCCTTTGGCTGCGGACAGGAGGCCGTATGATTAACGAAGAAAAAGTCCTGCGGATGACGAAAATGGCATCCTATGAAGCCAAAGGCGGCAAAAAGGACAGAGCGGTGGCAGGCTATTTTAAAGGCGATTATATCGGCATGCAGCTCGTATGGTCCTTTATTATTGTGACAGCCGCATTCATAATTGGGTTTGCCGCTTATCTGAGTTTTAATTTTGAAAAGGTAATGGCGGAGATTTATACCATAGACCTGGTTGCGGTTGGGAAAAAAGTGCTGTTCCTCTATCTGGCAGTGACCCTGTTTTACCTGGCGGTGACCTATGTGGTGTACCTTCTGAAGTATGTGAAAGCAAAAAAGCGCCTGAACATGTTTCTGGAATATTTAAACTGCCTGGATGGCACTGAAGAAGAGGATGATATCTGAGAGGACAGAAACAATGACAAATCTGCTTGTGATCAAAGAATACATAAAAAGTTACTATGCAAAATATGAAGAATTTATCGTGCCCATATTAAAATTCCTTCTGGGATTTATCCTGTTTATGACGATCAACAGCAAAATGGGGTATATGGAAAAGATTGACAATCTGGTGATCGTTCTGGTGGCGGCGCTTTTGTGTTCCTTCATGCCGCTGGGGCTCACCGTGTTTCTGTGCGCCGCATTCATCATGATGCATGCTTATGCGCTTTCCCTGGAATGCGTCGCGGTACTTCTTCTGGCATACCTGTTCATAGCGGTTATTTATCTCCGTTTTTCGCCGAAGGATCACCTCATCCTTCTTTTGACTCCCCTTCTCTTTGTATGGAAGGTTCCCTATGTCATGCCGCTGGCAGCAGGCCTTTTTGCCACGCCGGCATCGGCAGCAGCGGTGGCGAGCGGAGTGGTGATTTATTATGTGCTGGCATATGTGTCTGGCAATGCGGTGGCGCTGGGGGCCGTGGAAAGCGATTCGGCGCTCCAGCGCTTCAGAGATGTGACCACCGGAGTGACGGGAAACCGGGAAATGATTATCGTGGCGGCAGCTTTTGCCATCACAGTGGTGCTGGTTTATGCCATCCGCCGGATGAGCATTACTTATTCCAGAGCCATAGCAATTCTGGTAGGTACGCTGGCGGATATCGTGATCCTTTTAGTGGGGGATCTGATGTATGACGCTAATTTTTCCATTGCGGCGGTGATCCTGGGGAGTATTCTGGGCGCAGTGCTGGCTTTGGTGATGCAGTTTTTCCACTTCAATCTGGATTATGCGCGCACTGAAAAGGTGCAGTTTGAAGATGATGAGTATTATTACTATGTAAAAGCAGTTCCCAAGATGGCGGTAGCGGCCCCGGCGAAGAGAGTGAAGAAAATTACCACCCAGCGCGCAAACCAGAATGTCCGCCGCAGCCACAGTAAGGGAAGAACCAGAAAATAACAGGTTTGGGGAAAATGGAGCAGATTAAAAATTTTACGGAAAAGTATTTAACGAACATTCAGTTCATCAGCCCAAAAGACATCGTGGAGATAATCATCATTTCCATCATGGTTTATTATGTGATGATCTTTATCAAGAATACCCGGGCGTGGTCTCTGCTGAAGGGTGTGTTCCTTATCATGGTCTTTTTGGTGATAGCGCAGATCCTCAGGATGAACACGATCCTCTGGATTGCCAGGAGCGTTTTCCAGCTCGCTGTCATCGCGCTGATTGTGGTGCTGCAGCCGGAACTGCGAAAGGCGCTGGAACAGCTGGGGAAGAGAAATTTCATCTATACACTGCTGCCGTTTGAACAGAATAAAGGGGAAGAAGGATTGTTCTCTGATAAAACCGTACGTGAGATTACCAAAGCCTGTGTGGAAATGGGTAAGGTAAAAACAGGCGCGCTCATTGTGGTGAAGCAAAACGATCCGCTGACGGAATATGAAAGGACGGGCATTGAGGTTGACGGTATTGTAACCAGCCAGCTTTTGATCAATATTTTTGAGCATAATACGCCGCTGCATGACGGAGCCGTCATTGTGAGCGGGGACAGAGTGACCTATGCGACCTGCTATCTGCCGCTTTCCGACAATATGCAGCTGAGCAAGGATCTGGGAACCCGTCACAGGGCCGGTGTGGGAATTTCGGAAGCTACGGATTCCATGACGGTGATTGTTTCTGAGGAAACCGGAAAAATCAGCATCGCATACGGCGGCAGGCTGACCAGAGGACTGAATACGCAGGAACTGGAAGAAAAGTTGAAATCCATCCAGAATAAAGCCCAGGAAGAAAAGGAGCATAAGCTCTGGAAAGGATGGTCCAGAAATGAAAAATAAACTGACGCACAATCTGGGACTGAAAATCATGGCCGTCCTTTTTTCACTGGTTTTGTGGATGATTGCGGCGGATATCAACAATCCTGTGAGCAGCCGGATTTACAGTGTGAAGGTGCAGCTGGTCAATACGACCAGCATTACCGGACAGAATAAGACCTATAAGATTTTGGAAAACAGCGATATGATCCGGGTCACGGTACGGGCGCGCCAGTCCATACTGGGCGTAATGAGCGAAGAGAACATCAACGCCAGAGCGGACTGCTCCCAGGTGAGCGAAGACGGTAAGGTGCCGATAGAGCTGAGTATCAACGGAGAAGTGGAAAGCACGCGCATGGATAAGGATTTTGTGCGGCTGGATATTGAAAATAAAAAGACGAAGCAGCTCAGCATTGAGGTGGTGAAAAGCGGAACCCTGCCTGACAGCTATGTCACAGGCAGAATCGTGACAGAATCCAATATGATGAGCATTTCAGGACCGGAGTCCGGCATCAATGAGGTCAAGCGGGCTGTGGTGGAAGTTTCCCTGGATAATGTGACATCCAATATCGATATTGTCGGCACCATAAAATTGCTGGACAGCGATGGAAAAGAGATCAACAACTCCGATCTGAAAAAGAGTATCGATAATGTGAAGGTGACTGTGCCCATCCTGAAAACCAAGGAGGTTCCCATTTCCTGGCAGGTGACAGGCACCCCGGCAGACGGATATGCCCTGACAGGCAATGTTTCCTGTACCCCGGAAACGGTTCTGATCGCCGGAAAAGAAAGTGCTGTAAAGAAAGTGGAAAATATCGAAATCCCGGCTTCCGAAATGGATGTGACAGGAGCGGAAGAAAGTTATTCCGCAATGGTGGATATCAGACAGTATCTTCCTTCCGATATAGGGCTTGGAGACGTTTCTTTCAGCGGATATGTGACGCTGATGGCAGAGATTGAACCCATCCGGAAAAAGACAATTTCGGTAACGGAGGGAACAATCCAGGTATTGAATGTGCCGGAAGGCTGGCAGGCCGTAATCGTACCCGGACAGGGACTCAGGCTGAACGTCAGCGGTCTTCAGCGGAATCTGAACGGACTGGATGAAGCGGCGGTTGTGCCTCACGTGGATGTTTCCACACTGCTGGATGCGGAAGGCAATATTCCCGTTGGAGAACAGGAAATTACGGTCAACTTTTTGATCCCTCAGAATGTGAAGCAGGACGGGACGGTAAAGGCAATTATCAGGATTACAAAAAAACCGGAAGAATAGCGGCAGCAAGATGAAGGAGGATATAAAATGGCAAGAATGTTTGGTACGGACGGAGTCAGAGGAATAGCCAACGAAGAGCTTACGCCGCTTCTGGCGATGCAGCTCGGGCAGGCGGGTGCCTACGTCCTGACAAAGGAAAATAAGCATAAACCGACGATTATGGTGGGCTGTGACACCCGGCTGTCGGGCGATATGCTGGCAAATGCCCTGATGGCAGGTATCTGCAGCGTGGGTGCAAACGCGGTTTATGTAGGGGTGATCCCGACTCCTGCAATTGCGTATCTGACCAAGAAATATAAGGTGGAAGCCGGTGTTGTCATTTCCGCTTCCCATAATCCGATGGAATTTAACGGCATTAAATTTTTCGACGGAAACGGTTACAAACTGCCGGATGCGCTGGAAGATGAGATCGAAGAACTGATTAAAAGCGGAATGAAGGGGGTTGAATTTCCCAACGGTTCCGGCGTGGGAAAAATCAAGTACCGGAAGGATGCGCGGGAAGAGTATGTCAACCATGCAATCCATGCGGTGCCGGTGGACCTGAGCGGAATTAAAGTTGTGGTGGACTGTGCGGAAGGCGCATCCCACTATACTTCCGTGGAAGCGCTCCGGCAGCTGGGGGCCTGTGTGGTACCCATCCATAACATGCCGGACGGCACCAACATCAATTCTAACTGCGGCTCCACTCATATGGAAGAGCTGCAGGCCCGGGTGGTGTTTGAGAAGGCGCAGCTGGGACTCGCTTTTGACGGGGATGCGGACAGACTGCTGGCGGTGGATGAAATGGGAAACGTGATTGACGGCGACCAGATCATGGCCATTGTGGGCGCGCACATGCGCAATATGGGGAAACTGAAACAGAACACGATTGTTGTCACCATCATGAGCAATTTAGGCCTGTTTTTGTTCGGTGAAAAAGAAAAGATCCATATGGAAAAGACGAAAGTGGGAGACCGCTATGTGCTGGAGCGGATGCGGGAAATCGGCGCCAGCCTGGGCGGGGAACAGTCGGGACATATCATTTTCCTGGATGAGAATACGACGGGAGACGGACTGCTGTCTGCGCTGCATCTTCTGGAAGTCATGGTAGTGACCGGAAAACCTCTTTCCGAACTGGCAAAAGTGATGACCGTAATGCCCCAGGCGCTGGTCAACGCGAAGGTGCCCAATCACAGAAAAGAGCATTATATGGAATATCCTGAGATTGCAGAAGCAATCGAAACGCTGGAAAAAGAGTTTGCCGGGGAAGGCCGCGTGCTGATCCGTCCTTCTGGCACGGAGCCTAAAGTCCGTGTGATGATTGAGGGGAAGGATAAGGCAAAAATCGATGCCGAAGCCCATAAACTGGCAGAGTTGATCCAGAACACCATGCTTTAAGCAGGTTGCAAAATACTTGCGATATTTTTTATATGATGGTATGATAGGCGTAGAGAAAAAAACCTGCAAAGAGCGGAAGGGGAGGGAAGACTATGGTACGCCAAAAGGTAGTTATCAAGAACCCTACAGGGCTACATTTAAGACCGGCAGGCATTCTGTGTAAGGAAGCAATGCAATATAAGTCACTGATTACCTTCACGTTCCGGGAGAATACTGCGAATGCGAAGAGCGTTCTGAGTGTGCTTGGAGCATGCGTGAAGTGCGGTGATGAAATCGAAATCACCTGCGAAGGGGAAGACGAACAGGAAGCTCTGGCTGCTTTGGTAAAAGCAATTGAAAGCGGTCTTGGTGAATAGGTACAAGTTATCCATCAGCCCAGGGAAACCTGGGCTGATTTTTTAAAACTACAAGCCGGGCCCGATCCTGAGAGAAGGCGGCGGGGAGCTTGCTCACCAGCCGGCTTTCTCTCAGGATCGGATGCGGCGCCAGCCGCAAAACGAGGAAAAAGCGAAGCGTTTCCGAGTTTGAGCCCGGCGCCATTTTGTCGCAATTGGAGAGGAGAGAATAGCATGATGAATTATCAGAAATATCGCAGGAATCCTGTGGTGAATTACCCGGAGAGGGAATGGCCCAATCAACAGATTGAAAGCGCGCCTGTCTGGTGCAGCGTTGACTTACGGGACGGCAACCAGGCGCTGATTGATCCCATGGTCGTGGAAGAAAAACTGGAAATGTTCCAGTACCTGATCAAACTGGGATTCAAGGAAATTGAAGTGGGATTTCCGGCGGCCAGCCAGATTGAATTTGATTTTCTCCGCCAGCTGATTGAACGGAAGATGATCCCGGACGATGTATATGTGCAGGTGTTGACCCAGTGCAGGGAAGAATTGATCGACAGGACCTTTGAAGCCATTGAGGGCTGTCCCAGGGCCATTGTACATATTTATAATTCCACCTCCACCCTGCAGCGGGACGTGGTGTTCCACATGGAGCGTCCCGAGATCATTGAGATTGCGGTGCACGGTACCCAAATGGTGAAGGAACGGGCGGCAAAATTCCCGGGAGAAATTGTTTTGGAATATTCTCCCGAAAGCTTCACCGGAACGGAGCTGGATTTCGCGCTTGAAATCTGTACCGCTGTCCAGAAAACATGGGGAGCCACAAAAGAAAATCCCATCATCATCAATCTGCCTTCCACAGTGGAAATGACAACACCCAACGTTTATGCGGATCAGATCGAATGGATGAATAAACATTTTGAAAACAGGGAAAGCATTATCTTAAGTATTCATCCTCATAACGACAGGGGAACCGGTGTGGCGAGTTCCGAACTTGCGCTGCTGGCGGGAGCGCAGCGCGTGGAGGGGACGCTTTTCGGAAACGGCGAACGGACCGGAAATGTGGATGTTTTAAACATTGCTTACAACATGTTTTCCCAGGGAATCGATCCCGGGCTGGAAATCGGGCATATTAATGAAATCATCGATGTCTATGAAAGATGCTGTAAAATCCCGATCCATCCCAGACACCCCTATGCGGGAAAGCTGGTATTCACCGCCTTTTCCGGCTCCCATCAGGATGCCATCAATAAGGGCGTGCAGGCCATGAAGGAGCGGGGGAGCGAAATCTGGCAGGTGCCATATCTGCCCATTGATCCTTCCGATATCGGCAGAGAATATGAACCTATCGTCCGCATCAACTCCCAGTCGGGAAAAGGCGGCGTGGCTTTTATTATGGATACGTACTTCGGTTTCAAACTGCCTAAGGCCATGCACCGGGAGTTTGCCAATGTCATTCAGGGCATTTCCGAAAAGCAGGGGGAAGTCGCACCCGAACAGATCATGGAAACCTTCCGAAGGGAATATCTGGATCAGAAGGAACCTCTCCATTTCAAGCGTCTGCGCGTGGAGGATCTGAGCGCCTGTGCAGGATCCGGGGAATTTGATACCAGAGTCATTGTGGATTATCAGCTGGCCGGAATCCCCAGGGAATTTACGGCAGTGGGTAACGGCCCGATTGATGCCGTGCAGAGAGGGCTAAAAGAAACATTTGGCCTCAATATCAAGGTGCTGGATTATGAAGAGCATGCGCTGCAGAGCGGTTCCAATTCGCAGGCGGCGGCTTATATCCACATGCTGGATGGGGAGAGCGGCAGAGTCACTTACGGTGTAGGAGTGAGTTCCAATATCACCAGGGCATCCGTTCGTGCAATTTTCTCAGCGGTAAATCGGCTGGAACTGGTCAAGGGAGCCTGAAGATAGCAGTTACATAAGTAGAAAGGATAAATATCAGATGGAAAAACCGGCAATTGCGGGAGGAATACCCGTCAGAAATACGAAAATCAGTTATGGGCATCAATATTTGGACGAAGCGGATTATCAGGCTGTGCTGGATGTTCTAAAAAGTGATTATCTGACCTGTGGGCCGAAAATCGGGGAACTGGAAGAGAAATTGTGTGAGATAACCGGAGCCAAATATGCCGTTGCGGTCAGTAACGGAACGGCAGCCCTTCATATCGCCTGTATGGCGGCAGGAGTGGGAGAGGGGGACGAGGTGATCACCACTCCCATCACCTTTGCGGCGTCAGCAAACTGCGCCCTGTATTGTGGAGCGACGCCGGTATTTGCGGATATCGATGAAAGGTCCTACAATATCGATCCCAAAAGCGTGCGCGCGCATGTGACGGAACGCACAAAGGCTGTTGTGGCGGTGGATTACACCGGACAGTCCACCCAGCTGGATGAACTGCTTGAAATCTGCCGGGAACACGGACTTTTGCTCATCACGGACGGCGCTCATTCCATCGGTACCAAATATAAGGGACGGCCTACCGGTTCCATCGCGGATATGACCACCTTCAGTTTCCATCCGGTGAAAACCGTGACCGGGGGCGAAGGCGGCGCTGTGATGACAAACGACAAAACACTTTACGAAAAGCTGGCGCTTTTCCGGGCCCATGGCATCACAAGAAATCCGGCCTTTATGAGCAAAGAACCGGACGGCCCCTGGTATTATGAGCAGGTGGAGCTGGGCTATAATTACCGGATGACAGATATCCAGGCAGGTCTGGTGGTGAGCCAGTTGAATAAGCTGGAACTGTTTAAGGCGCGCCGGAAGGAAATTGTGGCAAAATATGACGCGGCCTTTGGAAAGCTTCCCCAGGTGACGGTACAGGAGGAAATCCCGGAATCCGATACCACCCGGCATCTTTATATTCTGCGGATCAGGCCGGAGCTGCTGACGATTGACAGAAAACAGTTTTTTGAAGCGCTGGGAGCGGAAAATATCTGCTGTAATGTGCATTATATCCCCACCTACTATTTCCCGTACTATCAGAAACTGGGATACCGAAAGGGAATCTGCCCGAAGGCGGAAAAGCTGTACGAAGAGATCATCAGCCTGCCATTGTACTATGGCATGAGCGATCAGGATGTGGACGATGTGATCAGGGCGGTGGAAAAGATCGCCGTATATTATGCGAAATGAGGATAACCGGATGAAAGAACAAGAATATCGGACACCCTATTTTGTGATAGACGAGGATCAGCTCACCCGGGATTTTGATATGCTCACCGGATCCCTGGAAAAATCCTGGCCCAATTACCGGATCGGGTATTCCTTTAAAACGAATTCCCTTCCCTGGCTGGTCACCTTTTTAAAAGATAAGGGAGTGAAGGCTGAGGTGGTGTCCGACGATGAATATGCGCTGGCTTCCTGGCTGGGGTTTGGGGATGAGGATATTGTATACAACGGGCCGGTGAAAGAGCGGGAATCCTTTGAGCGGGTGCTGCTTGCCGGAGGCATTGTGAATATGGACGGACAGCGGGAACTGGACTGGCTGGAAGATCTGGCGAAAGCAAATCCGGACCGCTGCCTTCCTATCGGAATACGCGTGAACTTTAACCTGGAAAAGCTCTGTCCGGGAGAAACCACCATGGGAGAAGCGGGCGGACGGTTCGGCTTCGGCTACGAAAACGGCGTGTTTGCACAGGTGGTGGAACGGGTGAAAAAAATGCCCAATGTGCGGATTGCCGGGCTGCATCTGCATTCCAGCAGTAAATCCAGAAGCGTGGCGATTTTTGAGGCCATCGCATCCATGGCCTGCAGGTTGAAACGGGAATTTGATTTCGATCTTTCTTATGTGGATCTGGGCGGCGGTTATTGCGGCGGACTGCCCGGACGGCCCCAGTATCCCGACTATTTCCCGGCGATTGCGGGGATTTTGGCACAGGAATTCTCTCCCCAAAAAACGGAACTGATTGTGGAACCGGGAATTTCCCTGCTGTCTAAAGCCAGCACCTTTGTGACCGGGGTGGTGGATGTGCGGGACATCGGAAAGGAACGGTATCTGATTACGGACGGAAGCCGGTTTAACATCGATCCCACCATGATCAAACCCTCTCATCTGTTTCATCTGGAATTGGATCCGGCGAACGGACCGGAGCGCAAAACCATGGCCCATCAGTGCGTATCCGGTTTTTCCTGTATGGAAGTGGACCGGTTGTTTGAATATGAAAACGGGCCGGAGCTGCTTGCCGGGGACCGCATCATTTATGAGAACGTGGGCGGGTATACCATGAGTTTAAATCCCCTTTTCATCAAATATTTTCCCGCTGTCTACATCAGAAGGAACGGAAGCCTGCTGAAAGTGCGGGACCGCTGGACGCCAAAGGAGTATGTGCAGAACTGCATGTTATACGGAGAGGAAAAGACGGTATGACGATTTTGATTTTAAGCTGCGGCACTAGAAATAAGCTGGTGCGTTTTTTCAAAGAAACGTTTTCGGCGCTGCCGGAGGGCGGCAGAGTGGTGGTGACGGACTGCAGCCCCTGGGCCCCGGCGCTTTATGAAGCGGATGCTTATTATCTGGTGCCCAGAATGACGGAGCCGGGCTATTTGGACCGGATTTTGGAAATCTGCAGGCAGGAAAAGGTGGATGGGATTCTGCCGCTGTTTGAAGACGAACTGGATCTGCTGTCCCAAAACAGGGCGATGTTTGAAGCGGAAGGAATTATGGCTATCGTTTCCGCGGCTGAAACGGTAGCGCTGTGCCGGGATAAATATCTGTTTTATGAACATCTGGTGCACAACGGCCTTCCGGTTCTTCCTACCTGTATCGGAATCGATGCATTTGACAATGCACAGAAAGCAGGAACTATGCGGTTCCCTGTTTTTGTGAAGCCTGTAAAAGGATGCGGCAGCGTGGGCATCAATAAGGTGGCGGACAGAGAACTTTTGGAAGCGCTCTGCCGTCACAGTGAAGAGGAACTGCTGATCCAGCAGTTTGCGGAGGGAGAGGAATTCGGAGCGGATCTTTATGTGGATTTGATTTCCCATAAGCCGGCTTCCGTTTTTATCAAGAAAAAAGTGCGGATGCGGGCCGGGGAAACGGAAAAATCGGTATCCGTAAAGGATGACAGTCTGTTTGCCCTCATCGAAAAAACGGCGGACACCCTGCAGTTGGCAGGACCTGTGGATATGGATATTTTCCGGGTGGAGGGGAACTATTACATTTCGGAAATCAATCCCAGGTTCGGCGGCGGTTATCCCCACGCTTATCACTGTGGCGTGAATTTTCCGGCTCTCATTGCTCAAAATCTGGCGGGGCGGGAGAATCGGCCGGCGGTGGACGCTTATGAGGCCGGGATGTGTATGATGAAATATTCGGATGAGATTGTGAGAAAGCTGGAAATCTGACAAAAGAAGACAGATAAGGTCGGGATTTAATTTTTACTTTCCTGTAATATGGATGCATCAATCAGAAAAGGTGGACACTATTATGGGAAAACAAGCAGTATATTATCAGGAACTGGAAGGAACAAGCCGGGAGATCGGCAGGCAGATGGGGCGTTGTCCGGGAGCGGAAAAAATGTCTTTTCCTGCGCCGGAGAATTTTTCAAAAGAAATATTTGAGGAGGCATTCCGGCTGTATGAAGCCTGGTGCCCGGGTATAACGGAGGAAGTGGCGGGTTTTTCGGAAGTGACCGGGATTCCCGTTGAAAACATCGCATTTTCATGGATGACATACCTCCTGCCCCGGTGCTCCGGGCTCATTTTGACCGGAAATAAAACGGCGGACGGACATGCCAGGATCATCAGAAACTATGAATATTCCGTAGAAGGAGAGGATTTAAAACTCTGCCGTACCGCGCCCAAAGGCAGATACGCCCATCTGTCGGGCACAATTGTGGAATTCGGCAGATGTGAGGGAATCAATGAAAAAGGTCTTGCGGTGTCCATGTCCTCCTGCGGATTTCCGGTGGGAAATATGCCCTTTATGAGAGCGCCCAAGATAAAAGGACTACAGTTCTGGGCGGTGATCCGCGGCCTGCTGGAAAACTGCGCGGATGTAGCGGAGGCCCTGAAGCGGGCGGCCGCTATGCCTATCGCTTACAACATCAACCTTTATCTGGCAGATGCAAAGGGACATGGTGTTCTGTTTGAGACCATGGACGGGGAAAAGGCCTGGAAATATATCACACCGGAGGATGGAGAGCAGTATCTGTGCGGAACCAACCACATCGCAATACCGGAATTCAGGGAAAAGGAGCCGGCCGGAATGCGAAATTCCATCGTCAGATATCAGGCGCTGGACCATTTTGCCCGGGAAAAGGAAGTTCGGGAGGAAGAGGAACTGCGCCGCTTTTTCCTGGAAGATTATCCGAAAGGGATGAGCGCCCATTTCTATAAGGATGGTTTTGGAACCATCAAGACCGTTGTGCTGGATACGGTGGAAAAGCGCTACAGCATCTGCTGGCTGGGGCTGGAGGAAAACGGCTGGGAAGATTATCTGCTGGAAAAAAAGTATGGCGACTGTGTCAGGGAAAAGGAATACAGGGAAGAGCAGGGAAGAATGGAATTTTTTGAGTTTGTGCCAATTCCGGAACGGGATGAATAGCTGCTTGACAAACAGAGAGGACACATCTATAATGACTATATGAACGATTTTGGTCAAAAGAGGTGAGCGCATTGCCAAAGAGCTATTCAGAACAGGAAAAAGAGTATATTAAGAAACGGCTGAAGGAAGAAGCGGCAAAATGCCTGGCACAGTATGGTGTTCGGCATACGACGGTTGATGAAATCGTGAAGCGGGTCAATATTCCCAAAGGAACGTTCTATCTCTTTTATAAATCCAAAGAGTTGCTTTTGTTTGATGTGATTCAGGAACAGCAGGAGATCGTCAATCAGGAGCTGTATCGGGTCATTTCTGATATTAACAATACCGAGTTTTCAGCAGAAAAACTTACCGATATCATTTTTGATTTCTATAAAATGACAGAGAAAATGCTGATCTTGAAGCTGCTTGATTTAGGCGAAGTGGAATTGCTGGTGCGTAAGCTGCCGCCGGAAATCGTGGAGGCGCATTATCAGGATGATGCCAATGCGATTGAAAAAATACTTGCGCTGCTTCCCGTGAAAAAAGAAGTGGACATAAAAGTGATCAGCGCTGCATTCCATGCAATCTATTTTGCAACGTTACATAAAACAGAGATTGGCGAAGAACAATATGATGCGGCATTGCGCGCTTTGATTTATGGGATTGTTTTACAGGTTATCTGAAAAGTCCGGCTGACGGCCGGACTTAAAACAAGCTGTTATTTGACTATTTAATATGATATAGTCATATAGTACAAGGAGGAATATATGATACAAGTCAGTCATCTTTCGTTCAGTTATACGAGACAGCCTTTTATTTCTGATATGAGCTTTTCGGTTTCTACAGGTGAAATCTTTGGTTTTTTGGGACCGTCAGGGGCCGGCAAAAGCACATTGCAAAAAGTGCTGATCGGGATGTTAACTACCTATCAGGGCTCCGCCAGGGTAAACGGCATTGAGTGTAAGGAGCGTACAAAGCACTTTTATGAGGATATCGGAGTGGATTTTGAATTTTCAACCATGTATGAGAAATTGACTGCAAAAGAAAATCTGCGGTTTTTTTCGTCATTATATGAAAAAAAGCCGCGTCCGATGGAACCCCTTTTGGAAAGGGTAGGATTAGAACATGATGCCGACAAGCGAGTATCTGATTATTCTAAAGGCATGAAAGCGCGGTTGAATTTTGTAAAAGCATTGCTGCATGACCCTTCGTTACTCTGCCTTGACGAACCGACCAGCGGACTTGACCCCGCCAACAGCCGTATGATGAAAGATATGATTTTAGAGGAACAGGCAAAAGGGAAAACCATTCTTCTGACAACCCATAACATGCAGGACGCAGCCGAACTCTGTGACAGAGTAGCATTTATTGTAAATGGGAAAATATGCGCGCTTGACAGCCCGCACAACCTGATTATGTCAAAGGGCGCGGCAACCGTAGATTATACATGGATTGAAAATGGGGAGCAGAGCGCCAGCTGTCCTCTTGACCGGCTGTCTGCCGATGAACAGTTGAAAAAACTGATTGCGGAAAACCGTCTGCAATCCATTCATAGCAGCGAACCGACACTGAATGACATTTTTATGGATATTACCGGGAGGACACTGTTATGAGATTAGGCAGTTTGTTTTTATGGGATATCCGGTTTCAGGCAAAATATGGCTTTTACTTTTTGTATGCTGTGATAACCGGAATCTACACGATTATTCTTTTCGCTGTTCCGGAAGGTTGGAAAGAAAAAACCGCTGCCGCTTTAATTTTTTCTGACCCGTCGGCGATGGGACTGTTCTTTATGGGAGCCATTGTCCTTTTGGAAAAAAGCCAGCATACGCCATGTGCCTTTGCGGTTTCTCCGGTTCGGCCAATGGAATACATCATTGCCAAAGTCGGTTCATTGTCAGTTATTTCGGTAGTTGTCGCCGCCGTATTGGAGTTAGCCGCCGGAGGAAATCATTTGCCGGTCGTTCTGCTTGGCACGGCGATATCCGGTACGATCTTTACCCTCTGCGGGATTATGATTGCGACGAAAATAAGCAGTCTGAATCAGTTTATTTTATGGACGGTACCGATGGAGATTATTTGCTTCGTTCCCGCAATATTGCACTTATTTAAAATCACTCCGGTTTGGCTTCGATCTTATCCTTTTAATGTTTGTATGAATATGATTTCAGGTCACACTCCGTCCGCAGCAGGAATTGTTATTGTATTAATCATGACCGTAATTTTATCCGTTTTTACAAAAGGTTGTGTCCGGAAAATGTGGGGAAGTACGGGAGGCGTGAAGCTATGAGAGCTGTCCGGTTAAGTTTTTACCAAATGCTGCTATCCATGCGGCGGGATATGATGCTGTTTGCCGCTTGCCTTGTGCCAATTCTTGCAGGACTTCTGTTTCGGTTTGGCATCCCTTTTTTAGAAAGTGCTTTGACGGACTGGTTTCAGGTACCGGCAGTCCTTTCCCCTTATTATGTACTGATAGACGTGTCTTTTGCCATGCTGTCGCCCACTATGTTTTGCTTTGTATCAGCAATGGTTGCATTAGAAGAAAATGATGAAAAAACGGCAAAGTATCTTTTCATTACGCCATTGGGAAAACTGGGATATTTGACTGCGCGTTTCGGGATTCCTTCCGCAGCGGCATTCTTGGTGACTGCTGTTCTTCTGCCTGTTTTCAAGCTGGCCCCGCATACCTTTTCTGACATTGTGCTGCTTGCAGCAGGAGGAACCTTACAGGGCATTATGATTGCGCTGTTAATTGTAACGATTTCGTCAAATAAGCTGGTAGGTATGGCGGTGACAAAGTTGTCCGTACTCGTCATTTTCGGTGTGGTTGTTCCGTTCTTTATCAAGGGCAATGTGCAATATGTGCTATCGCCGCTGCCTTCCTTCTGGATTGGAAAAGCCATGTCGGAAAACGCATTGTTCTATATGCTTCCGGCATTCCTGCTATCGCTTGCGTGGATTTTTATTTTACTGAAACGGTATTTACTTTTTCCAAAACAGGTTGCGTAAAAGAGAGATTCTGTCTGATTTATTAAAACAGTATTGAAGATTCAGATATTGATATTATGGTTTTGGTAGATTTAACGGATTCGGAGTCTGATCAATTAACTGATGCGTTATCGGAACTTTCTGGAAGAGCTCACAATTAGCGCCAAAAATTGACAGCTTGAGCCAAAATAAATACGGATGCCCTGTTTTATGATATAATAAAATAATACTTGATAAAGCTACTGATAGGAGCAGAGAATGGTCAGAATAGCAATTCTGGATGATTCGGATCAGGATCGTTCCAGAATGGATCATATTACAAAACAATATTTTATGGAGAATTCCAAGCCATATGAAGTCAGCCAATTTTCAAAAAGCAG
The DNA here is from genome assembly GCA_902476265.1 of uncultured Lachnospiraceae bacterium. GTDB lineage: Bacteria > Bacillota > Clostridia > Lachnospirales > Lachnospiraceae > Gallintestinimicrobium. The sequence goes on along the minus strand of CABSCP010000004.1, from coordinate 10,932 downwards.
CGCTTTATTGGATGCACTTTTGCATAAAAAATATTATGATCTATTTTTGCTGGATGTGGAAATGGAAGAAATGTCAGGGCTGGACATGGCCAGGAAAATCCGGATGATCTATATGGAACCGATTATCATCTATGTGACAAACCATGTAGAATATGCGATAGAAGCATATGAAGTGAACGCCTTCCGATATATTCCCAAGGTCATGCTGGAGGAAAAACTGCCGATGGCTTTTCAGGCCCTCTTACCCAAATTGGATCTGATTGACCAGAGAACCTACGAGGTGGAAACGGAGAACAGAATCGAAAAAATCTTGTACCGGAATATTTTTTACATACAAAAGGATAAAAAGGATATTGTTATCGTACATCGAGGAGGGAAAAGCAGAGAGCGAAAAACACTGCGTGAGATATTTGAAGTGCTCCATTCAGCAGAATTCATCTATATTGATAAGGGATGTATCATCAATATCCTGCATGTTCAGAACTGTAAAAGGGATGGAGTATATATGAGGGACGGGATCACTCTTGCTGTGAGCCGCCCACGCCAGCGTGAGGTGAGAGAAGAGATATTTGCCTATTGGAGGGAACAGAAACCATGATGTTCTGGATGATCGCAGGAGTGGAATCGTTTTTGCAGCTGGGGATTGGGATCGGACTGTATGCCAGATGCAGCGGTGAGGATCACTGCAGGAAAAAATGGGCGGAAGTGTTGTTGGTGGTTTTTCTGGTACTTCTGTTTGCAGTGAACATATATGATAAAAAGTTCTCCATTATTTCGACATCTTCCACCTTACTGCTTCTTGTACCGGAGGCTTTTTGGCTTTGGTTGTGGTTTGGAGGTTCTCTGATCCAAGCCGTTTGCTGGAGTTTTTTTGTGAACTGGTCAATCACATTGCTGAAAATGCCGGCCTTGCTGATTTGCGGTATGATTAGTGGAGAAGGCATAGCGGCGGTAAATAATGTGCCGGAATTTGGGGCCGGTATCATAAAATGTCTGATGCTTGTTTGGTTATTTCTGAGTTGTTTTTATGGGAACGGCTGGGTCAAAAAGGCTTTAACAGTTGTCTTTCGGAAAAGAGGATACCTGTTTTTTTGGTGCGGGCTGGGAGAAATGGGATTAACGATTTATCTGTTTGTGATCATTCGAGATTCTTTTCGAATGGATAGTTTAGTTTTGAATATATTGATACTTGTCTGTCTGTATCTGACGCTGCTTTTAACATCGTTCTATACACGATACCGCCTGAGCGAGAAAGTAAACCGGATGTATCTTTCCAAAGAAAGGCAGCTGAAAACGGACTATGAGCTGTTGCGACGGGAACAGGAGAATAACCGGAAAATCTATCATGACCATAAGTATGATTTGGCATATTTGCTGGAGTGTCTAAAAGAAGAAAAATGGGAGGAAGGAACCGCTTATATTGAAAAAAGACTGGAGGCTGGTAGACGCAGACAAAAGAGCGAGGTGTGGACAGGTCATGGATGCATTGATTTTTTGATTGGTAATGCAAAGGTGAGAGCTGAGGAAAATGAAATTCGGTTTTGCGTGGATGTGGACATCACGAAAATACCGATTGCAGAATATGAGCTCTTTACCATACTGGGGAATTTACTGGATAACGCGTTTGAGGCAGCGGAGAAATGTAGACGGCAGGAACGCTTTGTGAATCTGAAACTTCATATGAGGAACGAAATGTTTGTATTGGCATTGGAAAACAGTTATCTGACGGAACCTATGAAGAAAAAGGGGAAATTGCTATCCACAAAAGAAGGGGAGGGAGCTCATGGATGGGGATTAGAAAATGTGAAGGAACTTGTAGAAAAGAACAATGGGTTGCTGCATGTGTCGTATGAGAACCAAGTATTTCAGGTGCAGCTGATGATTGGGGGGTAAGGAGGAAATGAAATGAATGAATGGAAAAACAGTGCGGTGGAACTTTAAGTCTGATTTGTTGCTGAGTTTAAGAAAAAGATGGTGAGTTGTATGTACCGTCTTTTTTTATTTATGTTTCCATAAAAAGCAAAAGGTGTATTTTCTATTATTTGGAGGGCTTTTTAAATGGATATCTGCTTAATTGCCAGAACCGTGTTGATAGGGATGGAACTGAACCATAACGAGATCGTATTCTGAAAACATGACAGTTGGTGCCGAAAAATGGCAGATGAGGATAAAATGCGTACAAAAAACTATTTTAGGTATATTGTAAGGAGGAAAACAAAATTATTGATAAATGCATGAGGAGGTGATTCTGTATATGAATATATTAGAGCTATATAATATAAGGAAAAAATATCCGGAATTTGAACTCAGGGACATATCCTTTCAGATTCCTTCGGGAACAATCATGGGAATGATTGGTGAAAATGGCGCAGGTAAAACAACGTTGATCAGCATTATTCTGCAGCAGATTGGATACGACCAGGGAACCGTCTTATTTGAAGGAAATGATATCAGAACGAATATACAGCAGGTAAAACAGAATATTGGTTTTGTGCTGGATGAATGCGACTTCCCTGTATGCTTTAACGCGGGCGAAATCTCGGATATTATTAAGCATATCTATGTGAGATGGGATCATCCCCTTTTCATAAAATACTTAGGATTCTTAAACGTTGATCCGAAAAAGGAAATTAGAAATATGTCAAAGGGGACAAAAAATAAGCTGCTTTTGGCAACGGCACTTGCGCATACGCCAAAACTCTTAATTATGGATGAAGTCACCTCTGGTTTAGATCCGGTAGTCAGATTTGAAGTATTAAAAATTTTAAAAGACTATGTGGAAAAATACCACACCGCTATCCTATTTTCAACCCATATGACAAGTGATCTTGATAAAATTGCGGATAATTTTGTATTAATACATAAGGGGAAACTGCGTTTAAAGTCCTCATTACAGGATTTAGATAAAAATTACCGAATCGTAAGATGTAACAAAGAAGAAATAAGCAGGTTCCCTAATAAAATTGCCGAAATAGAAGAGAGAGATTACATTCAGCTCTTGTTGAAAATAAATTCCGATATGGAAATAACAGAACGCATGGTGAAACCGGATTTGGAAACATTGATGCTTATGTTTATAAAAGGAGAAAAAAATGAAGGGGTTGATTAAAAAGGATCTGCTATTACTGAAAAAAGAAACATCTCCCGTCATATTTGTTGCCCTTTTGCCGCCGCTGTTTGCAGGAATAACCAATCCTTCCTTTTTTTTAATTATGTTGACGGCTGCTTTGTCGATGCTGCTGGGAATGCAGGTGTTTAACACGATGTCCTATGATGAAAAAATAAATTGGAGGAAAAATGTACAGGCCTTTCCGATTTTGCCTCTAAAGGAAGCAGAAAGTAAGTATTGTTTAGCAGGCTTTTTGGCGGGAATTAATTTTGGAATGATTTTTGCGATTGGAAGTATAACGAAAGCATTACTTCCCGGTATAACGATAAAAATAGTGCTGTTGTATGCATTTATCGGCATGCTTATTGTTGTAATATATAATTTGCTGGTAATACCGTTGGGATATTATTTTGGCTGTGAAAAGGTAAAATACTTATTATTCCTGCTGGTAATCGTTCCATTTGGAATAGGAATGATAAGTTCTTATTGGGAGATAAATGTATATAAAATTTTGGTGAGTGTCCCGATACTGTATTTATTAGGAGTTGTTTTCATTTTACTGATAGGAATGCTAGTAGTATCTTTGCTGATTACGAAAAAAATATTAGAAAATAAGCATTAAGATTATGACAAAGGAGGGAAAGAAGATAATTTATGTAATATATTTGACTACAGAATGCAATTACCATTGTACTTACTGTTATGAAAATTTCGAAAGAAAGCAAGCATTTAATAAAGAAAGTCTTTATAAGGTGTTGGATTTTATTTTTTCAAATGATTCAGGGAAACGAATCAGTATTGAGTTTATGGGGGGAGAACCTCTTCTTAAATTTGACCTGATCAATGCCGCTGTTTTATATATTGAAAAAATGTATGCTGACAGAAATGTAAATTATCATATGACAACAAACGGCACTTTTCTAACGGATGAAATCATCAGCTTCTTAAAAGAAAAGAACTTCTCTTTAAGATTAAGTTTTGATGGAATAAGAGAGGCTCATTGTATAAACAGAAAAAGTAAGGATGGAAAAACTGATTATTGTCTGATTTTTTGTAATATTAACAAAATCAGGGATGCAGGAATGCAGTATTCAATTCGGATGACAATTACACAGTCTACGATTCCTTTCCTTTTTGACAGTGTGGTATTCCTTCATGAAAATAGGCTTAACAATATATGTATGATTTTTGATGTTAATGCTTCACTGGATGAACTGTCTTATAAAAATTTTCAATTGCAGGCAGAGAAAATTACCAACTATTATCTGGAGGAATTGGATAAGGGAAATAAATTTTCAGTGGATCAGATAGATGGTAAATTTATTAATATGCTCGCAGATTTTGGAAATTGTTTTGGAATGTGTGATGCCGGGATAAATAATTTTAAAATAATGCCGAATGGAGATATTTATCCCTGCGGTTTTGTAATTGGGAACCCGGACTTTATCATAGGTAATGTTAATACGTCCGTTGATGTTAATTTAGCAAAAAAAATAGCAATATCCTTGTATGATTCGGAAGATAAAAAATGTAGAAGCTGTAAAATTAAATACTTTTGTCATGGTATGAAATGCGGTTACATGAATTACCTTACAACAGGGAAGATTAATGTGCCTTCAGAAACTACATGTGTGCTGGAAAAGACTTTCTTTCCGGAAGTTGTTAGGGTATTGGAACATATCAGAGGGCAGGGAAATGATAGCATTGAAAAAGTTTTCGGTAAGTATATAAGATATCTTGTTTCACAGGGACTTAAGCTTTCTGAAACAGGTAAGGAGATATATAAGATAATATCTGACTGAATAGAGGGGCTGAAAATCAATGTATACATTATCATTGGAACTGGTTAATGAATGTAATCTGAATTGCAGTTATTGTTACCTTGGGAAAAAGAAAAATAGAAGAATTAGCAGGGACAATATCTGCAGGGCAATAGAACTTGCAATGGATGAAGCGGTTAAACAATATGACAAAACTCTGGTTGTTTATTTTATAGGCGGAGAACCGTTGCTTGCATTTGATATGATAAAGTTTGCAGTAAATTTTTGTGAGGAGAATAGCCGCAGCCTTATTATCAAATATAGCCTGACAACAAATGGAATACTGATCAATCAGGAAATAACCGATTATTTTATAGATAAGAACTTTGAAATAAAATTAAGTATTGATGGAGACAAGAAGGTTCATGATAAAAATAGAAAGTCCTATAATGGAGATGGAAGCTTTGATGTTGTCATTTCCAAACTTAAATATATAAAACAGTATGAAATGAAAACCGGAAAGCTTTGCCATATCTCTCAGGTTATTACTACAAATAATTACCTGGAAATAGTGAATGGGATTGAGAAGTTCAGAGAGCTGGGATTTACCTTTATCGAAAGTGGTATTGATAAATATGCGTGTTGGGGAGAGCATGATATACAAGCACTGGAAAAAGAGTTGGAACAGGCATTTGAATATTATAAAGTATTAAAAATGCAGGGGGAAAAAATATACTGGCATTTCTGGGAAAGCTACATTCAAAATTATTTTTCTGAAAGGGATATTTGTTTTTTCGCATGTCATGCTGGGCTGGTGTCTTGCTTTGTAAATGCTGACGGAATCATTTATCCATGTAAAGAAGTGAAAGGAATGGAGATTGGAGATGTGTTTTCAGGGTTGGATATTGAAAAGATAAGAGCAATTAACAGAATTGCTGTGACGGAGAATGCTAAATGTCTGCAATGCGAGTACTTGAAAAAATGTAAAACTCAGGGGTGCCTTATAGATAATTTCGGTTTCAATGGAAATTTTTATGATGTTACAGAGATAAGCTGTCAAGTCACAAAGTTTATATATGCATTAATGGAGCATAAGCTGAGCAGTGAACAGAAACTTGCATTCTGTTCATTTTACCATTAAGGGGGATTGGATGATAAATAAAAATTCTGTCAAAGTTATTGAATTGAGTACCAGAACATTGATAATGGATATTGAACAGAATGTGTGTTTGTCCGTTCCTGTAAAGTCTTTTAAAATTGATGATTTAGATGATCCCGAAAATGTGGTAAGGAAAGTCCTTGAAAAGGGAAAACCTGATTATTTGAATAAAAATCAACGGCTTCAGACATTGAACTTGTTTATTACAGAAAAGTGCAATCTGTCATGTCCATTTTGCTGTATGGAATCAGACCGGAAAAAAGATAATTATGATATCCTGATGCCAGACAAATTGGGGGAGAACTTTCTTGAGTTTATCAGGAAAGTAAATCCACGTAAAATTATTATCAGTGGGGGGGAACCTTTCACAAACAGTCATATAGATAGTATTATTGACATGATTACTTCTACAACTAATTCTATGATATCAATCCAGAGCAATGGCTTTTTGCTGACGGACGAAAGTATTGAGTATATATCAGGGAAAGTAAAAATGTTAGAGATCAGTACATCTCATTATGGAAATAATTTTGACAGGCTGGAGCATATAGTACGGAAGGCGGGTAAGCATGGTATTGGAGTTGCATTGTCATATATGTATGACAGCTCCAATTATGAAGGGTTATATAAAGTCCTTGATTTATCCAATAAATATAAAACCGTTTTTCTGATAAACTTTGTGTCTCCGGAAGGAAGTGCTTTGGACCATAATATACGCATACCGGAATCAGTTGAAAAGCTTAATGTATTATTCAACATTGCTAAATATATGATACAAAAAGGTTATAGGGAAGCAGGTATGGTTCATATGTTTTTTTCTCCGGTCACAGTGCAGCAATCATGTGGTGCATACAAAAAGTCAATGACAATATTTCCGGATGGAAATGTATATCCCTGCCACTCAATAAAAGATCCCCAATTTTTGATTGGTAATATTTATAATGATAATCCCGAACATATTCAACATATGTGGAAGGAACAGATGGAGAATCAAGAAATAAAGCAATTATTTTCTCTCGAGGGTAAAGGCATATGTAAAGAGTGCAAACTTAAGGACATTTGCGGAGGCATGTGTGGAGCACATATTTATAGAGGCCTTACAGGAGACTGCACGATGAGAAAGGCAATGCTCCTTTTTAATATATTATATTTTAATCGAAGAAAAACAATAGAACAAAATCTGACCGAATTTGTTACATATATAGATGAAAAAAAGTATTTACAGGAAATTGTTGAAATAGAACCATAAAGGTGTATAAAAAATAGATTGGAGGATTGATGGATGGAAAACAAAGAAAAGGAACTTAGCATGGATGAAGTAAACGTATATGCTATAAACTGTGGACAGCTTCATGGATGCATGGTTGACTGCCCCGATATTACAGCATGGATTACATCTCTTCTATAAGAGATGAATGAAAGAGAGGTAAATATGGAGAATCAAAATAAATTAAGCGTGGAAGAAGTAAATGTCTATAGCTTTGACTGTGGAGACCCACAGTTGCACTGCTATGTAGACTGTATTGATGGATCTGCTTGGATAACCCCTATGAGGTAAGTAGATTTGCATGGGCCTTTATGGTAAAATTGTTCCTGTATCTTTTTAAGGTACAGGAATGATTTTTATTAAGAGGGCAGAATTGAACATACAAAATTAGGGGTGTTTGCTATTTAAGGGGGAAGAAATATGGTATTGGAAGCAAAGGAACTCAAAAGATTTTATGGGCAGGGAGAAAATGAAGTCAGGGCTTTAGATGGTGTGGATATCCTGGTTGAGGAAGGAGAATTCGTATCTATTATTGGAACGTCAGGCAGTGGAAAGACTACCCTTCTGAATCTTTTGGGAGGGATAGACAGGCCGACATCCGGAGCGGTGATGATAGATGGATGTGATTTGAGCAGGATGAATGAGGAACAGCTCACTTTGTTTCGACGCAGGAAAGTTGGGTTCATTTTTCAGGATTATAATCTGATCCCCAATCTGAATATTTACGATAATATTGTGCTTCCGGTGGAACTGGATGGTAAAGAAATTGATGAGGATTATCTGGGTAAAGTGGTGGAGGCATTGTCGATCCGGGATAAGCTGTACAGCCTGCCTGGAAGTCTGTCAGGCGGACAGCAGCAGAGAGCTGCAATCGCCAGGGCGCTGGCAGCAAAACCTGCAGTCATTCTGGCAGATGAGCCAACCGGGAATCTGGACAGTAAAACTGGGGAGGAGGTTATTACGCTTTTGAAGGAGAGCAATCGTAAGTTTGGCCAGACTATAGTTATGATCACTCATAATAGCGAGATTGCCAACAGAGCTGACCGGATTATAAGAATTGAAGATGGACGGATATTGGGGGAGGTGTAAACTGTTGAAGCAGAAAGGAAGTCATGGCTGTTTAAAGAAGCTTGCCAAAAGCGAAATGAAGTCGGAGCGCAGCTATAATCTTGTCATCATAGTGATGATTGTTGCAGCGATTTGTCTGACGATGGCAATATCTCTGTTCTTTTCCGAAAGGAGAACGGCAGCAGCAAGAGACATAGAAAGACACTGGCAGGCAGCTTTTGCTCTGCTGGATCGCGAAACAGCGGAGAAAGTAAAGAACAGTCCGGAAGTAGAAGCCGCAGGAGAAGCCTTCCTGCTGGAGGAGAAAAAATTTCAGGATTATCAGGTCAATATCAGGTGTTTTGATGACCAGCTATGGGAACTTAATCGAATGTCTCCATCGATAGGAAGAATACCTCGGACAGAAGGAGAGGCGGCTGTTTCTGCCGATTATCTGAAACGTATGGGACTGAAAGAACAGACCGGTCAGCGTATTACGGTTGACATGGGAGGTGACGGTCTTATGGAGTTTGAAGTCTGTGGAATCTTTCCTGCTGATTCGGATACCGGATACTACAATATCTATATTTCAAAAGATGAGATGGGAAAACGCTATGGTGATGTTTCAGGCACTGTCTATCTGCGTTTTCAGGGTACCAAAGGACTTCCTTCAGAACTGATTCGGGAGACAGCTTACAGGTTTGCAAAAAATCTGGGGATTCGCAGAGGAAGCGTTGTTTTCAGTACTTATTATTTTACTCAGTTGGAAAAAAGCAGCGTTTCCCAGACAATGGTTGTACTGGTGGCTGGCGGGATCATCCTACTGGCCGGTTCGCTTGTGATTTACAGTATTTTTTATATAGCGGTAACCGGAAAGGTGAGAGGATATGCCCAGCTCCGCATTCTGGGAGCAACGGAAAGGCAGATCAGGAAAATAATAAACCTGGAAAAGCGCAGACTGTTTTTAACAGCCGCGCCGGTCGGAATCCTGCTGGGCGGTATTGCAGGCTTCTTGATTCTGCCGGAAGGCTGGGATTTGGGGAATGCTTTAAAAGTTGCAGTGATTGTGTTGGCAGCCGTTTATATGACAGTGAGTCTATCTATGAAAAAACCGATGAAGATCGCGGCGAAGGCTCCACTGGTGGAAGTCTCTCATATCACTACCACAACAGGGAAAAAGCAGGAAAAGAAACGGCATAAAAAACTGACGCCGTACAGGCTGGCAATGATTTATTTTGGGCAGGACAGAAAAAAAACGACGGCCACAATTTTGGCAATGGGATTTAGCGGAATCCTCTTGATGGGGTGTGTGACTTATCTTTTTGCAGTCAGGCCGGAAAATATGGCGGACCCTTATTTTAAGAACGGGCAGTTTAAATTGAGGCTTTTACCGGAAGAAAACGACACGAATAAAATGCTGGCATATGAAGAACTGCAGAAGAAAAACCCGCTGGATGAAACGTTAAAGGAGCAGCTTCTGGCACTGGATGGCGTTACGGATATCAAAACGGAAACAGGATGTGATGTCAGACTGACACTGCCTATCGGAGATGAAGGTGTTTATCTCATAAACGGAATTTCACCGGAAGAGGCCCGATCACTGACAGAATATATGATTGACGGAAATTGCGAGTATGAAAAGCTTGGAGATAACGGGCTTCTTGTATCCCAGCCGGAGTTATTTGAAGAAGTAAGCGGATGGAAGGTGAAGATCGGAGATACGATTTGGATTGTCGGCCCGGATGAAGAAAAACATGCTTTTCAGGTAGTGGGAACTTTGGGAACAATATTGGAGAACGAATCCCGTGGCTTATTTCATATTTCGGATTCAGCGCTAAAAAAAATCTGTCCGGAAGTCGAGAATTTCAATAACCAGTTTACAGTAAAAGTAAAAGAAAGTAGTCTGGAAGATGTGGAAGAAGCAATTCGTTCCATCTTAAAAGATAGGAAAGGAATTGAACTTGGAACATATGATGAAATGGTAAAACGGTTTTCGGTCAGTCTGCAGAATATGAAAGCGCCGTTGCTGGGGCTGGTGGCGATTGTAACCTTTTTTGCGCTTATCAGCCTGTTTAATACCATTATGGCAAATTTTCTGGTGCGGAAGAAAGAATATGCCATGCTGCAGGCTGTGGGGATGACAGGAAAGCAGCTTACCCAACTTTTGTACATGGAAGGACTTATGTATAGTATTTGTTTCCTGCTGATTACGGCAGTAATTGGGACAGGGGTGTCCCTGCTGATCTGTAAATTCCTGAACATGAGCACGTTTTATGGGAAAGTGGTATTCCGGCTGCCGGTGGGATACCTTATGCTTTACTTTGGCAGTGTTATATTGCTTCAGATGCTTTTTTCAAGTATGGCAGTAAAAAGATATCAGAGAGAAGCGTTATATGAAAAGATAAGGGGAAGGGAATAGCAAAGAACTGGAGGAGGGCAAGAACCTTCTAAATTTGCTTCGCAAATTCAGAAGTAGCGAAAAAAAATAGAACCTTCCCAATTCCCTACGGGAATCGGGAAGTAGCGCACGAAAAAGGGGCTGTCGGTTAATACTGATTTTTAAAGTCCCTACACCAAAACAAGCATATCC
>CABSCP010000003.1 GCA_902476265.1 uncultured Lachnospiraceae bacterium | reverse complement strand
GAATTTCGCAAAGGCGGAGCGCCTGCGGAGTGAATTTGTGATCGCGGTGGTGGGGACGGTGGAAAAGCGTTCCGGCGCGGTGAATGAAAATCTGGCTACCGGCGACATCGAAATCAGAGCCCGCGAGGTACGCGTTTTATCCGAGGCGCAGACGCCTCCTTTCCCGATTGAATCCGCATCCAAAACAAAAGAGGATATCCGGTTAAAATACCGTTACCTGGATTTGAGAAGGCCGGACCAGCAGGAGAAGATCATTTTAAGAAGCAAGATCTGCGCGGCATTCCGCCGTTTCCTGACGGAAGAGGGATTTTTGGAAATCGAAACACCGATACTGTGTAAATCCACGCCGGAAGGAGCCAGAGATTATTTGGTGCCCAGCCGTGTGCATCCCGGCAATTTTTATGCGCTGCCCCAGTCTCCACAGATTTTTAAGCAGCTGCTGATGTGTTCCGGCTATGACCGTTATTTCCAGATCGCAAAATGTTTCCGGGATGAAGATCTGCGGGCCGACAGACAGCCGGAGTTCACCCAGGTTGATATGGAGCTTTCTTTTGTGGATGTGGATGACGTCATCGATGTGAACGAAAGGCTTTTGCAGTATGTCTGCAAAGAGGCCATCGGACTGGAAATTCCCCTTCCGCTTCCCCGGATGAAGTGGATTGATGCCATGAACCGTTATGGTTCCGATAAACCGGACACCCGTTTTGGCATGGAACTGGTGGATGTTTCCGATGTGGTTGCCGGCTGCGGTTTCGGCGTGTTCACGGGCGCTTTGGAAAACGGCGGTTCCGTGCGCGGTATCAATGCGAAGGGGCAGGCGTCCATGCCCAGAAAGAAAATCGACGCGCTGGTTGATTTTGCGAAAGGCTATGGCGCAAAGGGACTTGCTTACCTGTCTGTCCAGGAGGACGGCAGCTATAAGTCTTCCTTCACAAAATTCATGACAGAAGAGCAGTTAAAAAGGCTGGTGGAAGCCATGGGCGGTGAGCCCGGAGACCTTCTGCTATTCGCGGCGGACAAAAACAGTATTGTCTGGAACGTGCTGGGAGCGCTGCGCATCGAACTGGGCGAACAGATGGGCTTAATCGACCATGATCAGTTCAATTTCCTCTGGGTGGTGGAATTCCCTCAGTTTGAGTGGAGCGAAGAAGAAAACCGCTTTATGGCCATGCATCATCCTTTCACCATGCCAATGGAAGAGGATCTTCCCATGCTGGAAACCGATCCGGGTAAGGTGCGCGCAAAGGCTTATGACATCGTATTAAACGGTGTGGAGCTGGGCGGCGGCAGCGTCAGAATTTTCCAGGACGATGTGCAGGAGAGAATGTTCACCGCTCTTGGCTTTACAAAAGAAAAGGCGCAGGAACAGTTCGGCTTTTTGATGGATGCCTTTAAATACGGCGTACCCCCTCATGCCGGTCTGGCTTACGGCCTGGACCGTCTGTGCATGCTTCTGACAAAAGCGGAGAGCATCCGCGAAGTCATCGCCTTCCCCAAGGTGAAGGACGCATCCTGCCTGATGACAGACGCGCCCAACCTGGTGGATGAAAAGCAGCTGGAAGAGCTGGGAATCGCGCTGGAGATGCCTGCAAAAGAAGAATGACACAGGAATTAAGAAAATATTAGGATTTCATTAAAACTTAAAAACCGCTTTCTGTGGTAAGATACAGTCGGGAAAGGCCTTGACCTTTCAAATGTATCTGAAACGGGAGCGGTTTTTTATGCGTCAGGAGGAGAGAGACAGGGAACTATCCCTTATCTGGGGAGAACAGGAAGAAAACAGAGGCAGTCATCCGGGAAAAAAGAAGAGAAGGTATCCCACGGAAGAAGAGCAGCGGGCTTACCGAAGGAAAATGAGACGGAAAAAACGGCGAAGGCAGGTTTTAATCGCCCGAATGGTGACGGGAACGCTGGCTGCAGTTGTGATTCTGGCGTTTGTTTTCGGCCTGTGGAAGGTGGGCAGTATGATCTGGAAAAGGGCCGGAGACACCGAAAATATTACCGCCATGCAGCGGGAGGACGATAAAGTTATTTCCAAGAATCAATCCGATAAGCCCGAGATTATAGAGGATTTTTTGACGCCCAATGAGTATTCCAGGCCGGGGGATGCGCTGCCGGAGGTGACGGAGCTCTTTGTGCACTATACGGCAAATCCGGGGACCAGCGCCCGGCAGAACAGAAGTTATTTTGAAAATCTGGGCATTACGGGAGAAACTTCCGCATCGGCCCATTTTGTGATCGGGTATGACGGCGAAATTATCCAGTGCCTGCCCCTTGACGAAATCGGCTATGCGGTCAAAGAACATAATTTCAATTCCATATCCATTGAATGCTGTTATCTGCAGGAGGACGGGAAATTTACGGAAGCAACCTACCGGTCCCTGCTCAAACTGCTGGGCTGGCTGATGAAAGAATATGATCTGGGGCCTTCCGCAGTGAAGCGGCATTATGATACCTGCGGAAAACTCTGTCCCCTGTATTATGTGGAGCATGAGGATGCCTGGGAGAAGCTGAAAGAAGATTTAAAAGATTACATCCTTTAAACTGCCGAAAAAATGTTTTACATACTGCTGTTTTGTGGTAAAATACGAAAGGACCATGAGTATAACAGCAAAGGAGATAAGACGATGAGCATCAGAATTGGAATTTTAGGATATGGCAACCTTGGAAAAGGCGTGGAAAGCGCCGTTATGCAGAACCCTGATCTGGAACTTGCAGCGGTATTCACCCGCCGGGATCCTGAAAAATTAAAGATAAAGACGCCGGGCGCAAGAGTGCTGGGCACGGAAGCCCTCAAAGAGATGCAGGATGAAATTGACGTGCTGGTTTTGTGCGGCGGCAGCGCTACGGATTTGCCCGTACAGACTCCGGAATATGCAAAAATGTACAATGTGGTGGACAGTTTTGACACCCATGCGAAGATCCCGGAGCATTTTGAAGCGGTGGACCGGGCGGCCAGAGAAGGCGGAAAGACCGGCATCATTTCCTGCGGCTGGGATCCGGGCATGTTTTCCTTAAACAGGCTGTATGCGGACTGCATCCTTCCGCAAGGACAGGATTACACTTTTTGGGGAAAGGGCGTCAGTCAGGGACATTCCGATGCGGTGCGCCGGATTGCAGGAGTAAAGGACGCCAGACAGTATACGGTGCCTGTGCCCCAGGCGCTGGAAGCGGTGAGAAGCGGTTCAAATCCGGAACTTACCACCAGGCAGAAGCATACCAGAGAGTGTTTTGTGGTGGCAGAGGAAGGGGCCGATACGGCAAGGATCGAGCAGGAAATCAAAACCATGCCCAATTATTTTGCGGATTATGATACTGTCGTTCATTTTATTTCAGAGGAAGAAATGGCCCGGGATCACAGCGGACTGCCTCACGGCGGCTGTGTGATAAGGACGGGAAGAACGGGAGTAAATGCAGAGCACGGGCATGTGATCGAGTACAGCTTAAAGCTGGAATCCAACCCGGAATTTACGGGTTCGGTGATCGCAGCGTTCGCCCGGGCGGCATATCGCATGAATCAGGAAGGAATGTGCGGCGCTAAGACCGTGTTTGATATTGCGCCGTCCTATCTGTCCCCTAAGAGCAGCGAAGAGCTCAGAGCGCATCTCTTGTAGGCAAAAAGCGGGCGGATGCCTGCAAAACTGTGTGATGGCAGCAGAGGAAGAAAAATGGCGAAGAGAAGACGAAGGAAGAACAAGAAAAAGGCAATCCATCCGTTGTGGGCGGCAGTGCCCGCCGTGGCGCTGACCGTTTTGGTGCTTGTGCTGTTGTGCCTGGCTTTCAGAAAGGACAGCTCTGTCATCCTGGCAGGAGCGGTGCCGGAAACGCAGGCACAGGCGGAAACGGGCGGGAACGACGGCAGTACTGATCCGGCTGAGACAAAAGAGACGGTTTCGGAATCCATACAACAGGAAATCGAAGGGGGAGAGGACGAAAGCCAGACAGCTTCCCCTAAAGAACCGGTACAGAAGACAGAGCAGAATCTGGCGGCGGAAGTGGGCAGCATGGAGGATGAGCAGGATCCTCAGGAATCCACAAAAACCACGGCAGACGGCGGATCAGGCGCTTCTGTGGATGTGAGCACCGTGAAAGTTCCGGAAGGGGAGACTACGGGAGCCACCCTGGGGATTGATGTGTCCAAATATCAGGGCACCATAGACTGGGCGCAGGTGAAGGCAGCCGGGGTGGAATTTGCCATGATCCGGGTGGGGTACCGTACCAAATCCACAGGGATTCTCTATGAGGATCCGGGTGCCCGGTATAATCTGCAGGAGGCCACCAAAAACGGAATCAAGGCAGGCGCCTATTTCTTCTCTTCCGCGGTCAACGAGCAGGAAGCAAAGGAAGAAGCGGCCTGGGTTTCCAGCTTTATTTCCAAATATAAAATCACTTATCCGGTGGCGTATAACTGTGAGGATTTCCAGTCTCCCGACAGCCGCCAGCATTCGCTGACGAAAGAGGAACGGACCCAAATTGCCTGCACTTTTTTGGACACCATGGCAGCCGCCGGTTATACCCCGATGTTTTATGCATCCAGAAATGAGATGGAAGGCAGTGCCCAATGGGATATGGCAACGCTGGGCAGCAAATATATGGTTTGGGTTTCCCAGTATCCGGACAAACCTTTTCCCGAAACAAGAGCTTCTGCTTACAGCGGAAAACATGCCATGTGGCAGTATACCAGTCAGGGGCAGATCGCGGGTATTAAAGGAAAAGTGGATGTAAACGTAGCTTATTTCGGTTACAGCCAGGAAGCCGAAGCGAAGGATCCCACACCCGCAGAGGTGGTGGAGGCAAATCCGGAGGTGGGGATTAACTTCACGGAAGTGGAGGAAACGGTAACCGCCAAGGATCAGACCAATTTGAGAAACCTTCCCACCACAGAAGGAAGCGAAGTGGTATATACGCTAAAGAACGGAGAAGCGGTGCAGCGCACAGGCGTGGGCAGCAACGGCTGGGACAGAGTGATTTTAAACGGCCGCAAGCTGTATGCCGTGCACAATTTCCTCACAACGGATCTGTCCGCAAAGCCGGAAGAAAGCGAATCCGCGAAAGAAAGCGGGCAGCCGGAGACACCGGCTGCCTCCCCGCAGGCAGGCGGCCTGACCTTCAAAGAGGTGAATGAAGCGGTGACGGCCAGGGACAAAGTGAATCTGCGGGATCAGCCCAGCACCGAAACCGGAAAAGTTGTGGGCAGTTTAAATTACGGAGAGGCCGTAGTGCGTACCGGAATCAGCGGCACCAAAGATACCGGCTGGTCGAGACTTCTGGTAAACGGTCAGGTGGTTTATGCGTCCTCCCGGCTGCTGGCCACCAGCATGGATTTTAAAGAACAGGAAAAGCCTACGGCGGATAATCCGGAAGCGGGAATGCATTTTAAGGCCGCCTCCGGCACTGTGAAGGCCAAAAGCGGGGAAACCAACCTGCGCAGCCTTCCCACCACCAACGAGCCGTCCCAGGTCATCGCCAAACTGACCGGAGAGGATACGGCGCAGCGGATCGGCATCGATCAGGACAAGGGCTGGACCAAACTCAATTATAACGGTCAGGTGGTTTATGCGGTGACAAACTATCTGACGGTGGTACAATGACGGTAAAGGACGGGCGGGTAATCCTCTATATAGCGGATATCCGCCCGCTTTACCGGAAGGATCTGCAGGAAAAAGTATACCGGATGCTGGATCCAAAGCGGCAGGAAAAGGCAGATTTGTGTAAAGATGAAAAAGGGAAGGCAGCCTGTCTGGCCGCGGGCTTTCTGGCTTCCTATGCGCTGCAGAACAACGGCTGCGGACAGGGAAGGGTATGGTATGAAAAGGGAGGCCGGCCGGTGGTGGAAATGCCGAAAGGTAAACCGCCTGTTTTCATCAGCCTTTCCCATTCCGGAATTTATGCGGTCTGCGCTCTGGCCCATAGGCCTGTGGGGGTGGATATCCAGCAGATTCGTCCGGTGCGCGCCGGAATGCTGCGCCATTTTCTGAACCCGGAAGAGAGGGAAGCGTTTCGGCAGACCTATCAGGACAGAATCGGCGAATTTCTGGAAAAAGAAGCGCAAACCGTCTTTTTGCGGCAGTGGACGGCCAAAGAGAGCTATATGAAGCTCACGGGAACGGGCATGTCCGCCGGCTTTAACAATTTGTGTGCGGATCTTTTCAGCGGTCATGTATGGAAAAAAGGGGAAGAAAATGAGGCGGCGGTGCTGAAGGAATATCCCGCTCCGGAAGGATATTTCCTTTCGGCCTGTATCAGCCCAGAGAGGCGGGACTATACAGATGGAAATTAAAAAACTGACCGGCGCGCTGTTGGCCGTGAATTTGGTACAGGTCATGATCGGGGTGATTCTGCTGATCGTTATGGGGAGCCGGCTGCTTGGGGAAGTCAGTCCGGTCATCTGGGTATGCGTGGGGCTGATCCTGGTTTCGGCGCTGATGACCGGCGCAGGACTTTTGGCAGCCGGGCGCTACCAGAATAGGAATTATGAAGAAAGCATGAAAAACCTGGAATGTTTCAACGGAAAACTCCGGGAACAGAAGCACGATCTGATGAACCATTTTCAGGTGGTGTACGGACTGATGGAGCTGGGGGAATATGAAGAAGCCCATGCTTACATCCGACCGGTTTTCAAAGAAATAAAAAAGCTGAATATGGCTTTAAAAACCGCGCAGCCGGCTGTCAACGCGCTGCTACAGGCGAAGATGGAAGCGGCTGCCCGCCAGGAGATCGATTTTTATCTGGAGGTGGGCAGCTCCCTGGAGGCGATCCCCATGCAGCCCTGGGATTTGTGCCGGGTTCTGGCCAATCTTTTGGATAACGCAATTAACGCGCTGAAAGAGAAAGAAGGGGAAAAAAGGATCCGGGTTTCCCTGAAAGAAGCCAGGGGAAGCTATCTGTTTGAAATTGCCGATAACGGCCCCGCGATTCCGGAGGAAAACCGCGCCCTGCTGTTTAAACCGGGCTTTACCACAAATAAGGAGGAGGGGCACGGAAACGGTCTTGCGATTGTGGCCCGCCTGCTGAAAGAGGCCGGAGGCGAGATCTTTTTCGAATCGGAAGAAGAGGAAACCGTCTTTTTGGTCCGGCTGCCCGGAAACAGACGGGAGGAACGCAGGGAAAGAAAATGACAGTTCAGAGGGATATCTGTATCGTTTGCAGAATATCCCTTTTCCTTTTTGCAGCAGGCGTGTATGATGGAAAACAGAAAGGGGGAGTGCTTATGGATTGGATGTTAATCATCGGAATTATCCTGCTGATTGCCGGTTTCGTGCTGGCAGCTGTGGAAATGGTGGTGCCGGGGTTTGGCGCACCCGGGATCTGCGGGGCGATCTGCCTGGTTGCCGGGATTTTCTGCACGGCGGATTCTTTGATGGAGGGCGCATTTCTGACGCTCATCGTGCTGGCTGTGCTGGCTTTGATGCTGGCAGTGGTCCTGTGGCTTCTGTCAAAAGGAAAATTGAAATCGCCTCTGATTTTAAAAGAGGAGCAGCACAGGGAGCAAGGCTACATCAGTTCCGCGGATTTGGATTATCTACTGGGAAAAAAAGGAAAGGCAGTGACGGATCTGAGGCCGTCCGGGACCGGCAATTTTGAGGATATCAATTTTGATGTGGTTTCAGAGGGGCGTTATATTGACAAAGGCGCAGAACTGGAAATCATAAAAGTCAACGGATCCAGACTGGTTGTGAAAGAAATTTTATAGGAAAGAGGGGAAATATATGAATTCCATAATTGGTGTTGTGATACTGATCGGTGTGATCATGCTTTTGATCGTGTTGTTCTTCATTTTCGTGCCGGTGGGGCTTTGGATCTCCTGTCTGGCGGCGAATGTGAAGGTGAGCATTTTCAATATGGTGGGGATGCGGCTGCGCCGTGTAATACCCTCCGCAATCGTTCTGCCTCTGATCAAAGCCCGGAAAGCAGGGTTGGAGATGTCTGTCAATCAGCTGGAGGCACATTATCTGGCGGGAGGACATGTGGATAATGTGGTGAACGCTTTGATCGCGTCGGAGCGCGCCGGAATCGAACTCCCTTTTGAAAAGGCAGCGGCGATTGATCTGGCGGGAAGGGATGTGCTGGATGCGGTGCGCATGAGCGTCAATCCAAAGGTGATTGAAACGCCCAATATTTCCGCAGTGGCAAAAGACGGCATCGAGCTGCTGGTAAAAGCCAGAGTGACGGTGCGCGCTAATCTGGAGCGCCTGGTGGGCGGCGCCGGGGAAGCGACGATACTGGCCAGGATCGGGGAAGGCATTGTCACCACCGTGGGTTCTGCAAATTCCCATAAAGAAGTGCTGGAAAATCCCGATGACATTTCAAAACTCGTTCTGAGCAAGGGACTGGATTCCGGAACGGCCTTTGAAATTTTATCCATTGATATTGCGGATATCGATGTGGGAAGGAACATCGGCGCACAGCTTCAGACCCTGCAGGCGGAGGCGGATAAGAACATCGCCCAGGCCAAAGCGGAAGAGCGCAGAGCGATGGCGGTTGCCAGAGAGCAGGAAATGCGGGCTTATGTGGTGGAGGCTGAGGCGGAAGTGCCCAAGGCCATGGCACAGGCACTGCGCAGCGGTAATCTGGGCGTGATGGACTATTACCGCATGCAGAACGTGAAGGCGGATACGAAACTGAGAGAAGCACTGGGAGAAGGCGGCCATATCGGCGTTGATTTAAAAACAAAGGAAAGTGACCAGACGGAATGATGACGGACAGGGTGATGATCGTGGAGGATGAAAGCGGCGTCCGGCTGCTTTTAAAAAAGATAATAGAGCGGCAAGGCGGCTTTGTGATTGCAGGAGAAAGCGCCAGTTTTTCCGATGCGGTGGTACAGTTTGGAAAACTCAGGCCGGATGTGGTATTTATGGATATCGGCATTCAGGGAGAAAACGGCATTGAGTGCGCCAGGATCATGACGGATATGGCGCCCAAGACTAAAATCGTCTTTGCTACGGCCCATACCGAATACATGCCGGAGGCTTTTGAACTGTACGCTTTTGACTATCTGGTGAAGCCCTTTGACGTGGCCAGGGTGGAACGGACGCTGGATCGGATTCGGGCGCTCCATCCTGCGGATAAGGCAGAGGAGACAGAACATGTCAGCCGTCTGGAAAAAGGGCTGTCCCGCCTTTTGGTGAAGGGCCGGGAAAGCATGAGCTTTGTGGATATTGCGGATATCGTGCTGATTCAGAGGGAGAATAACGCTACGGTGATCTATACGGAGACCGACAGCTTTGTGACCTCGGCAACCATGGGAGATATTGAAGCGAAGCTGGATGCAGAACAGTTCATGCGCAGCCACAAATCCTATATCATAAACCTTTCCAAAATTAAAAAGATCGAGCCGTACGGGCGCTGGACTTATGTGGTGACCTTTAAGAATATAAAAAGAGACGCCCTGATGACCCAGGAGAAATACGAAGAAATCAAAAAGAGATTTTTATGAAAAAGGCGGTGCTACAAAGCACCGCCCGTTTTTTGTCATTCTTTGGATTCGGAGGTTTCCAGTTCCGTCAAATCATGAATTCCCTTTAAAAGTTCCGCAGGATTGTCCTCATCGGCAGGCTCCGGAAGCACCATGCGCACCTTGGTAATCCGGTTCTGTTCCACAGTTTCGGCAGTCAGAACAATGCCGTCTTCTGTGGTGACCGTATCGCCGGGTTCCGGCATCCGGTCCAGGATTTCAATGATGATACCGCCGATGGAATCGTAGTCCTCGCTTTCCAGTTGGGTACCGATGGCATCATTGATGTCGGACAGCTTCATGCCGCCCTCCACCAGATACTCCCGGTCATTGACCGCCTGGATGAAATTATCTTCGTCCGCATCGTATTCATCCCGGATTTCGCCCACGATTTCTTCCAGCAGGTCTTCCAAAGTGATCATTCCCACACAGGAACCGTATTCATTCAGGACAAAGGACACGTTAAAGAGCTGCTCCCGCATCTCCATCATCAGGTCCGCTGTCTTTTTATACTCATAAGTGTAATAAGCGTCCCGGAGAATATCGCTGATTCTAAAATTTTCCCTGTCCGCCACGAACATGAAGTCTTTGATATTGACTAGGCCGATGATATTGTCATTATCTTCTTTATAAACAGGAATTCTGGTATACATATTTTCCCGGAAAACGGAAAACAGTTCGTCATAGCCGGCATCTTCGCTGACCGTACTCATATCGATTCTGGGGATCATGATATCCTTTGCCACTGTGTCGGAAAATTCAAACACGTTATAAATCATTTCCCGCTCTTCCGTTTCGATGACGCCGTCCTCATGGCTCACGTCCACGTAGGTTTTCAGCTCGGTTTCCGTCATCTGGTTCAGCTTTTTGCTGGGATCGATATGCAAAAGGAACATGATACCGCAGGAAAGCTTGTCCACAAGGAAAATCACCGGTGTCAGCAAATGCATGAGAAAATAGATAATCCGGGAATAGGCGAGGGCCAGCTTTTCCGGATAGAGCATGGCCGCATTCTTCGGCACGATCTCTCCAAACAGCAGGACCACCAGGGTGAGCACGCCGGTGGAAAAACCGACGGCAAAGCTGCCGAAGGTTTTGGTCGCCCACATCGTGACAAGGGAAGAGGCTGTAATGTTGACAATGTTATTTCCGATCAGAATTGTGGAAATCATCTTGGAATTCTGATCCAGCACCTTTTGCAGAATTACGGCCCTGCGGTTCCCTTCCTCTGTCATGGAACGGATTTTTACCCGGTTGGCTGTTGTGAGAGCTGTCTCGGCGGAGGAGAAGAAGGCCGAAAGGCCAATCAGAACCACCACAGACAGAAGTTGTATGACACCAGAGGTATCCAAAAATTATCACTCCTTCTTATTGTTAATAGATAAACGCATGGAAGCCGGCGCAATTATTTTGGCACCGGTTATATGGAATATTACAGAAAATACAGGGAGTTGTCAAGTTTGGGAATGGACGGGAATATAAATGGAAAAGAAAGTGTTACATTCTTCCCTTCACAGGTGCTTCTTTTTCGCAGGGGAATGAATGCGGCAGGGTAGAAACAAGGAGGGCGCGGACATGGAGAGAGGGAATCTTAGAGGAGCGGAAACGGGCAGACTTCCGGTGGTGTTGGCAAAATGCCTTCTGGCGGCGTATTTGCTGACAGGAGGAGCGCTGCTTTTGCTGGCGCTGCTTTTGTACCGGCTTCAGCTGTCGGAACAGGTGGTGAATATCGGCATTATTGTCATATATGCGCTGGCCACATTTCTGGCAGGACTTTTGGCGGGAAAATGTGTACAGGACCGAAGATTTTTGTGGGGGCTTATCGCCGGAACGTTGTATTTTGCGATCCTGGCTCTGCTGACGTTTCTGATTAACCGCGGGTTTAAAGATTTTGGCAATCACTTTTTCACCACACTGATGATTTGTGCGGGGAGCGGAATGCTGGGCGGAATGCTCAGCTGATCTTCCTCCGGTCGAATTTTTTTGAAAAAATACTTTTCCTGACAGTATTTTTATGGTATACTGAACGAAGTTATGAAAAAAGACGGCTCTTTTGCTGAGCTTGTTAACATAAGGAGGGCTATGTGAGATGAAGCACATCAAAACATTAACGACAAGAAACCTGAAGGAATCCATGAAAAAGGGCGGTTGCGGAGAATGCCAGACATCTTGCCAGTCTGCATGCAAAACATCCTGCACAGTAGGAAACCAGAGCTGCGAAAAAGTAAAATAAGCAGACAAAGAAGCGGTTTATAAGCAGCGATGACCATCGCTGCTTATTATGCGTTTATGAAGAAACAGGAAAGGATAAGATACGCGTGATACACCAGTATAAGAATAACGGCTACAATATTGTGATGGATGTCAACAGCGGCAGCATCCATGTTGTGGACGATGTGGTATATGATGTGATTCCTCTGGCAGAACAGCTGGTGAAAGAAGGCATCCGGGATCTGGATACGGTGACGGCGGCTGTGGCGGCCTGTCAGAAGCTGGAATATCCCCATGAGGAAGTCAGAGAGGCCGTTGCCGAGATTCTCACCTTAGCGGAGGAAGGCACCCTTTTTACCGAGGATATCTACGAAAACTACATCGATCAATTCAAGAACAGGGAAACCGTGGTCAAGGCGCTTTGCCTGCATATCGCCCATGATTGTAACCTGGCATGCCGGTACTGCTTCGCGGAAGAAGGGGAGTACCACGGCAGAAGAGCGCTGATGAGTTTTGAAGTGGGAAAAAAGGCACTGGATTTTCTGGTGGCCAACTCCGGAAACCGAGTGAATCTGGAAGTGGACTTTTTCGGCGGAGAACCGCTGATGAACTGGCAGGTGGTGAAAGATCTTGTGGCCTATGGCAGAAGTCTGGAGGAGCCCCATCACAAGAAATTCCGCTTTACACTGACCACAAACGGCGTGCTTCTGGATGATGAAGTGATGGAATTTGCAAACAGGGAAATGAGCAATGTGGTACTCAGCATTGACGGGCGCCGGGAAGTGCATGATAAGATGCGTCCTTTCCGGGGAGGACAGGGCAGCTATGACCTGATCGTTCCCAAGTTTAAGAAGGTGGCGGAAAGCCGGGACCAGATGAATTATTATGTGCGCGGTACTTTCACCCGCAACAATCTGGATTTTTCGGAAGATGTGAAGCATCTGGCAGACCTGGGATTTGAGCAGATTTCCGTGGAGCCTGTGGTGGCGGATCCGAAGGAGCCTTACGCACTCCAGGAGGAAGATATTCCCGGGCTTTTGGCGGAGTACGATAAACTTGCTGCGGAACTTTTAAAACGTCATAAAGAGGGCAGAGGGGTGAACTTCTTCCATTTCATGATCGATTTAAGCGGCGGCCCCTGCGTGGCAAAGCGGCTTTCCGGCTGCGGTTCAGGCACGGAATATCTGGCGGTGACACCCTGGGGCGATCTTTATCCCTGTCATCAGTTTGTAGGAAATGAAAAGTTCCTGCTGGGCAACGTGGAGGAAGGCATCCTGCGAAAGGACATTGTGGACGAGTTCAAATGCTGCAATGTGTATGCCAAGGAAAAGTGTCGGAACTGTTTTGCCAAATTTTACTGCAGCGGCGGCTGTGCGGCCAACTCCTATCACTGTCACGGTAACATCAACGATGCCTATGATCTGGGATGTGAACTGCAGAAAAAACGCGTGGAATGCGCGATTATGATAAAAGCGGCACTGGCCGAGGAAGAAGAATAAGGAGAACTGAAAAAATGAACAGGAAAAAAGGTATTATTACCCTGATTGCTGCGGTTCTGGCGCTGATCGGTTTCACATATGTGGCCGTATTCGGGCTGGATTCGGGCAAGACAGGGTCCGCAGCCAATATCAAGCAGGGCCTTGATCTGGCAGGCGGTGTCAGCATCACCTATGAGGTGGTGGGAGAAGGGACGCCCAGTGCAGAGGACATGAGCGATACCATTTTCAAACTGCAGAAGCGTGTGGAAAATTATTCCACCGAAGCGCAGGTTTATCAGGAGGGCGGCGACCGTATCAACATCGAAATTCCCGGTGTTTCCGATGCGAATGCAATCCTGGAAGAACTGGGCAAGCCCGGTTCCCTCGTGTTTTTGGACAAGGACGGCAATGAGGTGCTGACAGGTACCGACGTGGCGGATGCGCAGGCCGGCTATCAGCAGAACAGCATGGGCAATCAGGAAGCGGTAGTTTCCCTGACCATGACGGCAGAAGGCACCAAGAAATTTGCGGAAGCGACAAAGGCTGCTTTCCCCAACCATGATGTCATTTACATCGTTTATGATAATCAGGTGATCAGCTATCCCAGCGTACAGGCGGAAATTACCGACGGACATGCAGTGATCAACGGAATGGCTTCTTTTGAAGAAGCCGAAAATCTGGCTTCCACCATCCGGATCGGCGGCCTGAAGCTGCAGCTGCAGGAACTGCGTTCCAACGTAGTGGGCGCGCAGCTGGGAAGTGCTGCCATTAAAACCAGCCTTATGGCGGGTGCCATCGGTATGGGAATCGTCATCATTTTCATGATCGCGGTTTACTGGATCCCGGGCGTGGCGAGTTCCCTTGCGCTTTGCCTGTATACGGCGATGATGATCCTTTTACTGAACGGATTTGATATTACGCTGACCCTGCCCGGTATCGCAGGTATCATCCTGTCCATCGGTATGGCGGTTGACGCAAACGTGATTATTTTTGCCCGTATCCGGGAGGAGATCGCCACCGGAAAAACGGTGAAATCCGCAATTAAGATCGGCTTCCAGAAGGCCCTTTCCGCTATCATCGACGGCAATGTGACGACACTGATCGCCGCCGCTGTCCTTGGCTTTATGGGAACCGGCACGATCAAAGGCTTTGCACAGACGCTGGCTTTAGGTATTGTGGTATCCATGTTTACTGCCCTGGTGGTGACCAAGTTGATTTTGAACGCGTTCTACGCCATCGGTTTCCAGAATGAAAAATTCTATGGGCGCACAAAAGAGAGAAAGCCGATCAACTTTCTTTCCAAAAAAGCAGTATTTTTCGTTATTTCCGGCGCTGTGATCATTGCCGGCTTTGTATTCATGGGAGTGAATAAGTCAAAGAACGGGGAAATCCTCAATTACAGCCTGGAGTTTAAGGGCGGCACTTCCACTAATGTGACCTTCAATGAAGATATGAGTATCGAAGAACTGGATGCCGATGTGGTTCCCATGATCGAGAAGATCAGCGGTGATCCCAATGTACAGACACAGAAGGTACAGGGAACCAACGAAGTGATCTTCAAGACCAGAAATCTGACCGTTGATCAGAGAGAAGAACTGGACAATACGCTGGTAGAGCAGTTTGGGGTGGAAAAAGAGAAGATTACGGCCGAGAACATCAGCTCCACGATCAGCAGCGAAATGAAGTCAGGAGCGTTCCTGGCAGTGCTGGTGTCTACCGTTTGTATGCTGATTTATATCTGGCTGCGGTTTAAGGATGTTCGTTTCGGCGCCAGCAGCGTAGCGGCGCTTCTGCATGACGTTCTGGTGGTACTGGCATTTTATGCCGTCGCGAGAGTGTCCGTGGGCAATACCTTCATCGCATGTATGCTGACGATTGTAGGTTATTCCATCAATGCGACCATCGTTATCTTCGACCGTATCCGTGAGAACCTGCAGATGGGCGGCAGCAGGGAAGAACTGCAGGAACTGGTGAACAAGAGCATTTCACAGACGCTGACAAGAAGTATTTTTACATCCCTGACCACCTTCGTCATGGTCGCTGTGCTTTATGTTCTGGGTGTTTCCAGCATCAAAGAATTTGCACTTCCCCTGATGGTAGGTATCGTGTGCGGCACATATTCTTCCGTATGCCTGACCGGTTCCATGTGGTATATCATGAGAACTAAATTTGTGAAAAAAGAAAAGGTTACGGATAAAAAGGGAAAAGCAGCAAAAAAAGCGGCAAAATAAAGAATGAACAGTACAGAAAGCTGGCTTTTTAAACTTTCTGCGAAGAACAGGCCGGGGGAACCGCATGATTGCGGCCCCCGGTTTTTGTACCGTAGAAATAGCACTTTATACAAAAGGACGATGGAAAATGGCAAAATGGTTTGTGGCAGCCAAGAAGGCTGACTTTTACGGGATTGCAGAAAAATTCGGAATCAGTCCGGTTTTGGCACGGGTGATCAGAAATCGTGATATAATAGGAGAGGAAGCGATTGAAAAGTATCTTCATGGGACGATAAAAGAACTGTATGATCCCCGGCTTTTGAAGGGGATGGAGCAGGCGGTGGCGCTTCTGAGAACGAAGATAGCGGCAAATGCGCCCATCCGGGTGATCGGTGACTATGATGCAGATGGAGTATGCTCCACCTATATTTTGAAAAAAGGACTGGAAAGCTGCCATGCTAAGGTGGACACGGCGATTCCCCACAGAATGAAGGACGGCTATGGGCTGAATGAACATCTGGTGGAGGAAGCATACCGGGACGGCATCGATACCATTTTGACCTGCGATAACGGGATTGCCGCTGCAGAACAGATCGCGCTGGCAAAAAGCTACGGCATAACAGTGATTGTGACAGACCATCATGAAGTGCCTTTTGAAGAGGCAGAAGACGGAACGAAAACCTATCTGCTTCCGCCCGCCGATGTGGTGATCGATCCTAAACAGCCCGGGGACCGGTATCCTTTTAAGGAAATCTGCGGGGCTGTAGTGGCTTTTAAACTGATGCAGGAGATTTTTAGAAGTTACGGGCTGCCCGCTCTCGGGGAAATACAGGACGGAAAGGGCAGGGGGGTTCTGGAAGAGCTTCTGGAATTTGCTGCCTTTGCCACAGTCTGTGATGTGATGCAGCTGCAGGATGAAAACCGGATTTTGGTGAAGCATGGTCTCGGCCTGATGCAGGACAGCCAAAATGAAGGGTTGAAGGCGCTGATGGAAGTGAACGGAATCCTGCCGGGACAGCAGGGGAAAAAGCTGGCGGCTTTTCATCTGGGTTTTGTGCTGGGCCCCTGCCTGAATGCATCGGGAAGGCTGGACAGCGCGGCAAGGGCGCTTTCTATGCTGGAGTCGAAAAGCCGGGAAGAGGCGGTCCCTCAAGCCGCATTTTTGAAACAGCTCAACGACAGCCGCAAGGAAATGACCGAAAATTATGTGGCGAAGGCAGTGGAGATGATCGAAGAAGGCCCTTTGAAAGAAGACCGGGTGCTGGTGGTATTTCTTCCCGAATGCCATGAGAGTATTGCAGGCATCATTGCCGGCCGGATCCGGGAACGGTACTATAAACCTGTTTTTGTGCTGACCCGGGGAGAAGAGGGCGTAAAAGGAAGCGCTCGTTCCATCGAAGGCTATCATATTTATGAGGAAATGACCAAATGCAAACATTTCTTCACGAAATACGGAGGCCACCGGATGGCGGCGGGACTGTCCATGCGGGAGGAGGATGTGGAAGCATTCCGTCAACAGATCAATTTCATTTGTACGCTGACGGAAGAGGATATGCAGGAGCGGGTCCATATAGACGTGCCCATGCCGGTATCTCATGTGAGCTTTGGACTGGTAGAGGAACTGGAACTTTTGGAGCCCTTCGGAACGGGAAATCCGAAACCGGTGTTCGCGCAAAAGGCGCTGCTGTTCGTGTCCGCCAGGGCCCTTGGGAAAACAGGAAACGCCATCCGCTTTACGGTGATGGATGATCAGGATAAAAGATGGGAAATGATGTATTTCGGCGGCAGGGACAGTTTTGACGCCTATGCCGCGGAGAAATACGGAGAGGATGCCGTAAAACAGCTCTATGAGGGCAGAGGCGGCGGTCTTAAATTTAATGTGGTTTACTATCCGGGAATCAATACCTGGCAGGGAAATACCAGGCTGCAGCTGGTGATGCAGCAATACATGTAAAGGACAGGAGGAGGGGACGATATGATTCTGACAGTGACTTTAAATCCGGCAATCGACAAAACGTATCTCACGAAAGAATGGAAGCCGGGACAGGTGAACCGGATGGAAAGCATGGAAAATATTCCCGGCGGGAAAGGGATTAATGTGAGCAAAATCCTCTGTCAGTACGCCTGCCCGGTGACTGCCACGGGATTTCTGGGCGGCTACACAGGCCGTTGGATCGAAGAAAGGCTCAGAGAGATGGGAATTGACTGCGCATTCGTCAAAACCCAGGGGGATACCCGCTGCAGCATGAACGTGGTTTCCGACAACGGCACGGTGACGGAGATCCTGGAGCCGGGCCCTCAGATCAGCCCGGAAGAACGGCTGGTTTTCTTTGGAAAGTTCAGGGAGCTGGTCAGGCGGTGCGATCTGGCGGTGATATCCGGAAGCGCGGCGCCGGGGCTTTTGGATGATATTTATGCAGAACTTATCGACATCGCTAAAAATTATGATAAGAAAGTGATTTTGGATTCCAGCCGTGAAGTGCTGGCGGCGGGGGTGGAGGCAGGCCCCTGGCTGATCAAACCGAACGTAAGGGAACTGGAATTTCTGGCGGGGCACAGATGTGTGTCTCACAGGGATATCCTGGAGGCGGCAGAACCTCTTTTGAAGAAAGATATTTCTTATGTGGCGGTGTCGGCAGGAGAAGAGGGAATGTATCTGTTTGGAGAAGGGCGCAGGCTGTTTGCAAAAGCGCCGAAGGTGAAGGCGGTCAATACGGTAGGCTGCGGCGACAGCGCCTGCGCTTCTTTTGCCATGTCGATTCTGGATGGGGACAGCATGGAAATCATGCTGAAGAAAGCGGTGGCATTGTCCGCGGCGAACGCCACAACCCTGGAAAGCGGGAGCATTCCGCAGGAATACGCCCAGGAGCTTTTGAGGAGTGTGGAAGTCAGGGAGCTTGGAAGCATAATTTCCGGGTTATAAAATCTTCATTCGGATTTAAGAACTTTTTAGAAGTTTTTCATAGATTGTACACAATTTGATCACAATTCTCGGTTATCCTATACTCAGATAGTTGAACAACTCACTATCTCCCCCCTCATAAGAAAAGTGAAAGCCTTGCAGTGATGCAGGGCTTTTCACTTTTTTCGGCATTTTTGGCCGGAGAAATAAAAAGAGAAACGTTCCGGCGGTTGCATTACGAAGGTATTTAATATAAAATGAGTAAGAATCATTGGCGGGATAACGCTGAAACGGACAGGAGAGGGCGGATATGCACCTTGGAAAAAGTAAACCGGCGGTCTTGCTGCTGCTTGCGGCGCTGCTGCTGGAAATGACCCTGTGTCAGGCCTCCTTTTGGGGGACATTGACGCAAAAGGGGGAGAAAATGACGGAAGAAATGGAGACGATATACAGCTATGTCTCTATGGAAGATATGGAAACGGCCCCAGCGGATGAAAATTCCGGAGCTTATGGGGATGAATCCGGATATATCCATGTGCCGGACGGATCCCTTTTGATCCGGCTGCGGGACCTGGACAGGAAAGTGGACAGGCTAAAGCTGGATATTGACATCCCCGAAGGATATCAGATAAAGGCGGAAATTTTTGCCCAGGATGAAGGAAACCGTTATGTGTACCGGATGGGGAACGGCAGGGTTCTTTTGAGGGATGTGCCTCAAAACGGCCGGATGAAGATCTATCCCTACGGAAAAGTAAAGAATCTTTATCTGCGCCTGGAGACGGCGGACAGGGCGGGAAATGCCGCTGCGGGAGAGATGGGCGAGCTGGTGTGCCGGATCGAAGGGCTCACTTTAAACGGCAGAATGCCCTTTGTGTTCCGGCCGGTGCGGATGCTGGTATTATATGCAGTGTTGGGATTTTTCTTTATTCTGCGGGGAAAAAGCCGGTTCCACTGTACGGCTTTCCTGGCGGAGACAGGGAATGTCCGGGGGCAAAAGAAACGGCGTGCCGCCGTGGCTGTATTTACCCTGAGCCTGCTTTGCGGGGCCGCTTTTTTTGTCAGGGCCAATCCGGCCTGTCAGAAAAACCTGGCGCTTCATCATGCCCAGTATCAGGAACTTGCCGTTTTTTTGAGCAACAAAAGGGTCAGTGTGGGGGAAGCGGATGCCCGGCTTCTGGAGGTGGAAAACCCTTATGACACGATTTACCTGCAGGCAAACGGAATCCCCTATCAGGCGGACTATGCTTATTACGACGGAAACTATTATGTGTATTTCGGGATTGTGCCGGAACTTTTATTATACTTTCCCTATTACATTCTGACAGGAAGGGATCTGCCCAATTACCTGGCCGTATTCGTTTTCTTTGCCGGATTTATTCTCGCTTCGGCCGGACTGGTGTATGAACTGATGAAACGTTTTTTTCCCAAAGCGCCTTTTTATTTCTGGGGGATCGGCGTGGGAATGCTGACAGCCGGCAGTTCTTATTTTTATCTGTTGCTGCGGCCGGATCTTTATCATGTCCCGATTGCCGCTTCTCTCATGTTCACTGCAGCGGGATTGTGGCTCTATCTGGCAGGACTCAACAGAGAGAAATACAAGGCGTTATGGTTCGGGGCAGGATCTTTGTGCCTGGCGCTGACTGCAGGCTGCCGCCCTCAGTTTTTACTGTTTGCATTTTTGGCAGTGCCTTTGTTCTGGGAAGAAGTATTTACCAAAAGGACTCTTTTTTCAAAAGCCGGTTTTCTGAAAACAGCGGCGCTTCTTGTGCCCTATGCAGTGGTGGCAGCGGGGATTATGTATTACAATAACCTGCGGTTCGGATCCCCTTTTGATTTCGGGGCGGCTTACAGCATGACCAGTAACGATATGACCCATAGAGGCTTTAACCTGGAACGGATTTTTTATGGATTGTGGTATTTTCTGTTCCAGCCTCCCAGAATGGAAGCTTCCTTCCCCTATTTAAGAAGCGCGTCCATTGAAACGGATTATCTGGGAAAAATGGTCAGTGAAAGCTGTTTTGGCGGCATTTTTGCGTGCAGCATGCTGACATGGCCCGTCTTTTGCCTGTTTTCCCTGCGGAAACGGCTGGCAAAAAGAAAGGCGGCCGGATTTGCCGCTGTTTCTACAGCGGCGGCACTATTCATCTGCGCGGCGGACGCAACGGGCGCCGGGATTTTACAGCGTTACAGTTCAGATATGGCTTTCGGCCTGTTTCTGGCGGCGTTTCCCGCCCTTTTGGCAGCGGCAGAATGGGCCCGGGAAAAGGGAATTTATGCGGTATTTTTGTCCTGGCTGAAGGCAGCGGCAGTCCTTCATACCGCCTTTTTATTTTTGATACTGATCAATACCGACAGCAGTGTGAACCTGCTTTTGGGTAACCCATCCCTTTATTATACGCTTCAGGCTGCGCTGCGCTGGTAAAAGGAGAAGGCATGAAAGAAAGAAAAGTTTTTTTGACAAAGGAACAAAGCCTTGTGCTGCGGGGGATTGCCATTGTCATGGTAATTCTGTCCCACTATGCGGAATGGTATGCGGAGATTCTTTCCAATGAGACGTTCCGGTATGCCCTGACCCGGCTTGGGGTATATGGAGTGAATATTTTTTTCCTGGTATCCGGTTATGGACTGGTGAAAAGTGTATCCCGCAAAAGGATCGGATGGAGCTTTTTGTGGAACCGGGTGAAAAATACATATTTGCCTTATCTGCTGATCGCCGGACTGATCGAATTGTATGCCGGAGGGATCCATACAGCGGAAGGCTGGTTTAAATATCTGACCGGCCATGACTACTGGTTTATTCAGAACATCCTCCTGTTTTATATTTTGTTTTTTGCGGTTTACAGACTCACCCGGAAAGAGGGGATGAGAATGGCGCTGCTGGCAGCAGCTTTGCTGGGATATTCCTGGGCGCTGGTCGAAATGGGGCGGGCGGACTTCTGGTATATATCCAACATCTCCTTCATGATCGGCATCCTGCTGGCGCAATATGAAAAGAAGCTGCTTCGGGCGGCTGATTTTGGCTGTCTGCTGCAGTTGCTTTTGCTGGCGGCGGGAATGGTATGGGTAGTAAAGACCGGGCTGGAGAATCGGGTGGTGCCTTTGGAGCAGCCGGCAGCCATCCGCAACGGCGTCATCGCTTCCGGAATCTGGTCTTTGTTCTGTATCCAGGCGGCCGGGATCTTTCAGAGAAGAGCCGGATTTATGGCGCCTGTGGGAAAGATATCGTTGGAGCTGTATCTATTGCATATGTTCCTGTTTTACAGAGTATTAAATGAGTTCCTGGATTTAAACCGGATTTTGCAGAGCGCGATGGCGCTGGTGATCACAGCGGGCGCCGCATGGTTGATAAACTGGATGTTTTCCCTGCTGTGGTCTGCCGTGGATACCTTAAACGGCAGGAAAAGAAAATAGGATGATAAAGCGAGGAGAAAGAAATGAAGAGTCGGAAAAAGAAGGATCGTCTGTCCGGAGCGGCAGGAATCTGTGCGGCAGTCTGCCTGGCGGCACTTTTTAGCGGGATGAAAGTAAATGCAGCGCAGGCGGATCCGGCGGCGGTCTATGTGCAGATGCCCGGATTTGTGGTGGAACAGTGGAATGCCTCCAGACTGATGGCGGTCAGCAGCGCGGCAAAGGTTTACAGCCTGCCCGATCAGGGGGCCGCCCCGATCGGCGGAGTGGAAAAGGGGCAGTTCGTGAACGCCTGGGGACAGACGGATACGGGGTGGTATTTCATCGAGTGCGGCGCCACCCTGGGGTATGTCCGCTATGAAGCGGCGGCATTTGTGAGTCCGGAGCAGCTTTTGCAGATGCAGAATGAACTGGCGGCCCGCCAGCAGGCGGAAGCCCAGGCCCTGGCGTTGACACAGCAGGCAGCGGAAGAAGCCGCCATGCAGGCCCGGATCGAGGCGGCAGCGGCACAGCAGCCTGTGACCGCCGCAGGAATTGTTTTTATCGGGGATTCCCGTATGGTTGGATTAAAGGAGACGGTGGAAGAGAATCTGGGCCTCTGCCCGGCCGCCGTGATTGCCAAAAACGGCAGCCGCTATGAATGGTTCCATGATTCTGCCATTCCCCAGGCGGATAAAATTATCGGCAGCGGCAGCAGAGTGGTGATCAATATGGGGGTGAACGATCTGTCGGATGCCGATAAATATGCGAAAGATATGAATTACTGGGGAGCGGTGTGGAGTGCCAGAGGGGCCCGGGTCTATTACGCTTCGGTCAATCCCGTCTGGGCAAACAGCTATGGAATGACGGAGGAACGAGTGCAGCTGTTTAATGACCGTTTAAAATCACAGCTGATTCCGCAGGTGATCTGGCTGGACAGTCACAGCTACCTGATGCAGAGCGGCGTACATGCTAAGGATGGCGTGCATTATAAAGACGATACAAATCTGGTTTTATATCAGTATTATATGACCATGATCGGGGCTGTTTAAGGCGAAAAGGAGGAAAGAGGTGCCGGAAAGGAAAGAAGGGAGAGAAAATCCGGGAAAGAAGGGCCGGATCTGCCGGAATCTGATGTGTCTTTGCGTCGCTTTTGGCGTTGCAAAATTTGCGGCGGAAGCGGTTTTGGAAAAAGAAGGACTCATTCTCCGCACATGGCTGGATCTTTCGGCGGATATCATGATCCGGCTGGCGGTTCCGATCCTTTTTGTGATCTGGCTGCGCTTTTTTTGCAGGCGCAGATGGGTGGCCGCCTTCGGAAGCATCCTTCTTGGACTGTATTTATTGGCGGCGCTGCCCGCCCTTTTTCTTATGGCAGGCAGCTCTTATGAAAGAGAAAAAATCCTTTCTGCCGGGATGATAGTGGGAAGAAGGGATTTTGGGATCATGGATGATACCGAAGTATACCGGTATTATGACCAATGGGATTTGTTTACAAAAAGAGTCTGTCAGGATTCGGACAAAATTGTCAAAGCGGTTCTGGAAGACCGGTATCGGGATACCTTTACCTTTACAGGCGTAGAAGGGGAAAATGAGATTTATCTTGAAAAAGAAGGATACTTTTCTTCCATGCCGGAGCTGGAAGTCCATGTAAAAGGCATGCTGTTGTACGGCAGAATAGAGGATGACAGAGATATGGCGCAGGCGTTATACCGGATGGAGGAGTATCGCAAAAGGCGGAATGCAGACCGGAAGCTGGAAGTCGAAAGGCAGGGGGAGAGCGGTTATATTTCAAGGCTTCTCCTGTACTGCACTTATGAAGAGTGGAAGGAGGGGGCCAAAGATGCGGCGGAACTGATTGCCTGTGTGATGGAGGATCCTTATTTCAGTCAGCCATCCCACAGCACAAAACTTTGCGTGGTCTGCACAACGGAGCCGGACGGACTCTATGAAGTTACGCTCAGCTTCGGCAATGAAAAAAAGGGACAGACTTTTGACGGCAGGCCCATGTCCTGTTTTGGAAACGAGAAAGCGGTGAGCAGGGAAATGGAGAAGGCTTTTGCGGGGAACCCTCATGCTATGCCAGAGCAGCCGGAATCAGACGTCAAAACGGAAAAGTACAGGGAGGAAACGCCGGAAGAAGCTGAGCAGCGGAGCCGCCGGGAGGAAGAAATGCGGATTGCGGAAGCGGAAAAATCGCTGCTCACCCCGGAAGGCTCTTATAAAAAGCTTTATGATACCCTCTTTGCACCAAAGAATTACGGATACGAAAATTCTTACAATGCGAAAGGCAATTTTTATGCGGTTTTGGAAAACGGGACGGCAGTTTTGGACGGAAAAGAACTGGAAACATGTCATACCGTTGTCTATGACCGGGAATCAAAGAACCATAAATGCCAGCTGTTTGTGGAATATATGGAATACAGCCAGAGGCAGGGGAACACAACAAGCCCGTACAGGACCGATATTCTGGAATTTTATGCGGTGGAAATGCTTACCGGGAAGGTATGCGCCGCCGGGAAAACCGCATGGGAGCAGGTGGGAAATGCAGAGTATCGTGAAATGACGGGAGAATGACGGGAGAATGACGGGAGAATGACCGGAGAATGACCGGTGCGAAGGTTACAGCAAGATGATTAAGCAAAGCCTTATATACAAAAATCCGAACTCATGAGCGAGTTCGGATTTGCATTTTTAAGTGGACTAGACGGGAGTCGAACCCGTGTCCAAAAGCCCATTCCCTGTCCTTCTACTATCATAGTCTGTTCATTTTGTCCGGTCTTGCTCCGGACTGTTCCCTCGTGCATCAGAGAGCAGACACCCTGATGCCTTCGGTAGCTTCATGATACGCCTACAGGTGCAAAGCTTAGCCTGTATCGTTTCTCACATAGTCGATGCCTGGGTCTTAAAGTGTGAGTGCTCTAAGTCAGACAGCTGCCATTAGGCAGCGTATGCTAAATTATTATTTTCAGCGTTTATATTTAGGTTTGTAGTTTAACGCACCACCTGCGGATAGCTTCTCCAGCTGCAAGACCCCTGTCGAAACCTTGACTAGCCCTAGTATATGGTTTTGAAAAAGCCGGAAACTGACTTTCCGGTAGACTTGATTATACCGCTGCAACAACGGACCTGTCAACCGTTATTTTGTGCAGACCGGAGCCAATTTATTCCCGGACCTGAGCCAAAGCGGTGGGGAATCCGGGAAGCTCCGGAATTTTAACAGAAAGTTTATAGCTTTTTTAGCAGTGACCTGATAAAATAAATAAATATGTAAAAACGGGAATGCTGTGGGCAGAGTTTATTCTTTTTTTATATATAATTTTCCCCCGTTTAATTGAAATTGGAAATGAAAGGGGTACAATGGTCTGGTATCCCTTTTATAGGATGATAGGGAAAGATTCAAGAAAAGAGGAACTGTTTTTCATGAAAGAAAAGTTTATGCGTTTTATGCAGGGACGGTACGGCGCCGATAATCTCTGCCGTTTTTTATCGGGAGTATGTATGGTATTTCTGGTGATATCTCTGTTCTCCAGACATCAGATCTGGTTTTTGCTGGCGCTGGCTGCTCTGATTTATAACTATTTCCGCATGTTTTCCAGGAATATCGGGAAGCGTTATGCAGAGAACCAGAAGTATCTGGCGATGACGGCCGACATCCGGAAGAACTTTGCGAAAAAGAAGAATGAAATGGCTCAGCGGAAAACCCACCACATTTATAAATGTCCCGGCTGTGGCCAGAAAATCCGTGTGCCCAAAGGAAGAGGCAGGATCGAAATCCGCTGTCCCAAATGCAGTCAGACTTTTGTGAAGAACAGTTAGGGGCAGAGGTATGTTTGGATATATCATTGTGAATAAACAGGAATTAAAATTCAGGGAATTCGACTGTTATCAGTCTTACTACTGCGGACTTTGCCAGAAGCTGAAGGAACAATACGGGCGCAGCGGCCAGCTGACCTTGAGCTATGACATGACTTTTATCATCATGCTTTTGTCATCCCTTTATGAACCGGAGACAAAGACGGACCGCTGTAAATGTATCGCCCATCCTTTTGAAGCCCATCCGACGAGGCAGAACCGGTTTACGGATTATGCTGCGGATATGAACATCCTGCTTTCCTATTATAAATGCCTGGATGACTGGACAGATGAAAAGAAGATCACAAGACGGGCGGCCGCAGGGATGCTGAGAGGAAAGAGTGAGGAAGCGGCACAGCGTTATCCCCAGAAAGCGGAGCGGATTTATACGCTTCTGGAGCATATTCATCTTTATGAAAAGGCAGGGGAGAAAAACCTGGATCTTGCCAGCGGCTGTTTTGGAGAAATTATGGCCGAGATATGTGCCTACAGGCAGGATGAATGGGAAGAGGACCTGCGGAAAATGGGTTTTTTTCTGGGCAAGTTCATCTATTTAATGGATGCTTACGAGGATATGGAGAAAGACCAGAAAAGCGGCAATTATAATGTCTTTTTATATAAGAAAAAAGAGGCGGCAGACGAAGAAGAGTTTGAAAGAAGCGCTCTGACCATTCTAAAAATGATGATGGCGGAATGTTCCAGAGCATTTGAGAAGCTGCCGATCATTGAGAATGTGGAAATCCTCCGCAACGTTCTGTATTCCGGCGTATGGTGCCGTTATGAGCTGGTGCAGAGGAAGAAGGAAAAAGAAAATGCGTGACCCTTATCAGGTGCTGGGCGTATCCAGGGATGCGTCAGAAGAAGATATCAAGAAAGCATACAGGAAGTTGAGCCGGATCTATCATCCGGATGCAAATGTCAATAACCCGAATAAAGAACAGGCGGAAGAGAAGTTTAAGGAGATCCAGCAGGCTTATCAGCAGATTATGAAGGAGCGGGAGCAGGGAGGCAGCGCTTACGGTTCCTATGACGGAGACTACGGAAATACATCCGGCGGCTACGGCAGTTTCGATGATTTTTTTGGCGGTTTTGGGTTTGGCGGCTTCGGCGGTTTTGGCCAGGGCAGTTATGGCCAGAACGGATATGGCGGCAGAAATTCCGGGGCCGGCGAAGATGAATATACCGTCCACATGAAGGCAGCCATGAATTATTTAAACAGCGGACATTACAGGGAAGCGATGAATGTGCTGGATGGGATCGGAGAAAGGACGGCGAAATGGTATTATTACAGTTCTGTGGCGAATCAGGGGCTGGGCAATAATGCCGTTGCACTGGATCACGCCAAAAGGGCGGTTTCCATGGAACCCGGCAACATGGAATATAGGAACTGGCAGGAACGGATGGAATCCGGCGGCAGCTGGTATGCCGGAAGACAGACACAGTACGGCGGTATGCCCACTTACTCCGGCGGCGGTTTCTGCTGGAAACTTTGTCTGGCTAACCTGATTTGCAATCTGTGCTGCGGCGGAGGCGGACTGTGCTGCGGCGGTATGCCCAGAATGTATTGACGGCGCTGTTTTCCTGTCGGACTGTACAGGGCGCTTTGCAGAGCGCTCATGAAAAGGAGAGATCAATATGCAGACAATGGTGATTTATTCAAGTCATACCGGAAATACGCAGAAAATAGCCACAGCGATTTTCGCAGCCGTTCCGGGCGATTCCAAAGATATGCAGAAAAGCGGCGAGTATCAGGGCAAAGACGCCGAGCTTTACTTTGTTGGATTTTGGACGGATAAGGGAAATTGTGATAAAGAGGCAGCGGATATTCTGGCTGGGCTGCATGGCAAAAAAGTGGCGGTGTTCGGCACCTGCGGCATGGGCGCGGACGAGGATTATTTCGCACAGATTGAGAGCAGGGTAAAGCAATGGCTGCCCGCTGACAACACTTATCTGGGCGCGTTTGTGTGTCAGGGGAAAATGCCCATGCAGGTGCGCAAGCGTTATGAAGGAATGCTGCCGGGAGGAGAAAAGGAAGCCTGGCTTCAAATGATGATCCGTAATTTTGACGAAGCGTTGTTACATCCGGACAGAGAAGATGAGGAAGCGGCGGCAGCTTTTGCCAGAAAAGTGGCAGAGGAGGCGTTCGGGAACCTTTGATCGACGATAAAATAATACATTTTTTCTGCAAGAATCCCCATTGAGTTTTGCCCGAATAAGTGATATAAACTACATTTGGACAAAAATTAAGTTCTACAGAACGAAAGGGGATTTTTATGGTTAAAGATATGACGCAGGGCAATCCGGGGAAGCTGATTTTAAGCTTTGCAATCCCGCTCTTACTGGGAAACCTGTTCCAGCAGTTTTACAGCCTGGTGGATACGGTGATCGTGGGGAAATTTTTGGGCGTGACACAGCTTGCCGCTGTTGGGGCCACAGGTTCCATCAATTTCCTGATCATCGGTTTCTGTATGGGCATCTGTAACGGATTCGCCATCCCCATTTCACAGAAATTCGGTGCGAAGGATGAAAGCGGTCTGCGGCGGTATGTAGCCAACAGCGCCTGGCTGGGCGTGATTTTTTCCGTAGTGCTGACTGTCTCCACCGTGTTACTGTGCAGACAGATTCTGGTGTGGATGAAAACCCCGGCGGATATTATTGACAGCTCATACCGTTATATCGTAATTATTTTTGCGGGAATACCGGTGACTATTTTATATAACCTGACTTCGGCGATCATCCGTTCCATGGGGGATTCCAAAACACCGGTGTACTTTCTGACACTTTCCGCAGTATTAAACATTGGGCTGGATCTGTTCTGTATTTTGGTCCTCCATATGGGAGTTGC
Organism: uncultured Lachnospiraceae bacterium; assembly: GCA_902476265.1. Classification (GTDB taxonomy): domain Bacteria; phylum Bacillota; class Clostridia; order Lachnospirales; family Lachnospiraceae; genus Gallintestinimicrobium. Next base: position 147,355 of record CABSCP010000003.1, on the reverse strand, counting down.
GGGCGCGGCGGTGGCAACCGTGATCTCTCAGGCGGTTTCCGGTGTCAGCTGCCTGATTTTTATGCGGAAAAAATACGAAATTCTCCGGATGCAGGGAGATGAGGGAAAAGTACAACCCCGGCTGATGAGAAGGCTGGTGATCATGGGAGTGCCCATGGGGCTGCAGTATTCCGTCACGGCAATCGGCAGCGTGATCCTGCAGAGCGCAGTGAATACCCTGGGTTCCGCGGCGGTGGCGGCCGTGACTGCGGCGGGAAAAATCAGCATGTTTTTCTGTTCCCCTTTCGATGCGCTGGGCGCTACCATGGCTACCTATGCGGGGCAGAACATGGGGGCAAAAAAGGCGGACAGAATCAGGAAGGGTCTGGTCACCGGCAATCTTTTCGGCATGGTGTATGCAGTTTTGGCCTTTCTCGTTCTTTTCTTTGCGGGAAAGTATATCGCCCTGCTTTTTGTGGACTCTGCAGAGAGTGCTCTTCTGAATAATGTACAGCTCATGCTCACCATCAACAGCGCCTTTTATATTCCGCTTCTGTTTGTAAATACAGTGCGTTTTCTGATTCAGGGAGTGGGTTACAGCTCCCTGGCCATTTTTTCGGGAGTCAGTGAGATGATTGCCAGAGCGCTGGCCGGTTTTTTGCTGGTGCCCCATTTTGGCTTTGTGGCGGCGTGTTTCGCAAACCCTCTGGCGTGGATCATGGCTGACCTGTTTTTATTCCCGGCCTATCTTTTCATCATGAAGCGGGTGGAAGCATATTTCGCGGGAAAAAGAACCAGCCTGTGAGCCGATAAAAAACTGGAAAACGTAAAAAAGATCTTCCGGACGTCACATTTTCTACATAAATTACTGTTATACTTATAACAGAATGCGGGAAAAGGGATATCCCGCCATATTGCAAAAAGCTAGGCGGAAAGGCAGGCGTGGAACATGGAAAGGTTGAAAGTACTTGTTGTTGACGATGAGAGCAGAATGCGCAAGCTGGTGAAGGATTTTCTGCAGCGTGAAAATTTTGAAGTGCTGGAGGCGGGGGACGGCAGCGAAGCGCTGGATGTTTTTTTCGCAGATCAGGAGATCGCGCTGGTCATTCTGGACGTCATGATGCCCAAAATGGACGGCTGGCAGGTCTGCAGAGAAATACGGGCATACTCAAAGGTACCCATCATCATGCTGACGGCCCGTGGAGACGAGAAGGATGAGCTGCAGGGCTTTGAACTGGGCGTGGACGAGTATATTTCCAAACCCTTCAGCCCCAAAATTCTGGTAGCCAGGGTGGAGGCGATCCTGCGCCGCACAAAGAAAAGTCCGGAAGCGGAAGAGATCCTGGAAGCGGGCGGCATCCGCATGGACAAGGCCGCGCATATGGTGGAGATCGGCGGGAAGAGCGTGGATTTAAGCTATAAGGAATTTGAACTGCTGGCTTATTTTATGGAAAATAAAGGCATCGCCCTGTCCCGGGAAAAGATTCTGAACAATGTCTGGAACTATGATTATTTCGGAGATGCCAGAACCATCGATACCCATGTGAAGAAGCTGCGCAGCAAACTGGGCGAGAAGGGCGAACTCATCAAAACCATCTGGGGGATGGGGTATAAGCTGGAGGCATAGAAAACGCTGGGGTGTAACCGCCTTCGTGGTTGCAGCCGGCAGGATCAAGAGGGAAAGCCTCTTATGATAAAAATAGGAAATGGGGCAGTGCATTCATTTTTGAGTGTACCGCCCTTTTTTTGTGTGCGACAATGCCGGAATGACAAAAGTTATGTAAAAAGATAATTTCTACAAAAAATGCTTTAAATATGAAAAAACATTGACATATTGCATAAATAAATATATAGTTAAAGAAAGGAAAAAGTTTTAGGAAAATATTTTCGCATAAAGGAAAAATTATGACAATTAAAGAAATAGCCAAAATGTCCAATGTTTCAATTTCCACAGTATCAAAAATATTGAACGGTAAGGATCAGTCGATCAGAAGCGATACGAGAGAAAAAGTACTCCGGATTGCCCGGGAATATCATTATGCCCCCTATGAAAACGCGGCCGTTTCCTCCCGGTTTTTAATCGGAGTGATTATCAGCGATACCATGCAGGGAAAACTTCTTCTTTCCGGAATCAACAGGGCAGCGCAGAGTCAGGGGTATGGGGTCATATGCTTTACTTATACGGAAGAGACGGAGAGTGAAAAAAAGGCAGTTGCCGCTATTTGTGCACAGAATGTAAGCGTGGTGATCTGGCAGAGGGCAGGAACAGACAGTATGGAGTATCTGCCTATGTTTGAGAAAAAGGAAACCGCTGTTTATTTCTGCGATTTTCTGCCGGAGGACAGCGGGCAGGACAGGCAGTTTTCTTTGGATTACGGAAGGTATGGATATGAAGCAGCACTGTATCTTGTGAAAAAACATCACCGGAAGCTGGGGTGCTGTTTTTCGGAAAGAAATGAATGCGCAGAGCGTTTTGTGAAAGGATTCCGGCGCTGCCTTTATGATCATAAGATGGAAAACAGAAGTGACTTCATTATGGACTGGAAAGAGAGGAAAACCTTCGGCGATGTGATGATGTACGGAATTACGGGTGTGGTATGTTTTGATGAACTGACAGCTGCACATCTGAGGCGGGAAATCGTGGAAGGCGGATATAGGGTGCCGGAAGATATCTCTCTGCTCACTTTGACAGATACGAGGCAGAGGAGGCTTTGTTATCCGGCGCTGACGGGAATATACCTGCCTGTGGAGGAACTTGGAGAATATACCTGCCTGGAAGTCATATCGAAGCTGGAAAAAAAAGAGGGACAAAAGTGGGCGGACAATATAGAAGTGCTGGAAGGAAGCAGTGCCGGGGATGTTCCTGACAGGTGCAAAAAGAAGATTGTGGTGGTAGGCAGTATGAACCTGGACTCCGTTATCCATGTCAGCCAGTTCCCGGAAGGAGGGCAGACCTGTGTTGCGGAAGGGCTCAGTTCTTTCGCAGGAGGCAAAGGGTTTAACCAGGCAGTCGGAGCCGCAAAGCTGGGAGCCGATGTGAAACTGATCGGGAAGATCGGACAGGACTATGAGGCAAAGGTGTTAAGGGATGCTATGGCCGGATATGGGCTGACGGCAGAAGGTGTTTTGGAGAGCAAAGTGGGCGGCACCGGAAAAGCTTATATAACAGTACAGAAGAACGGGGAGAGCAATATTATCGTATATGCCGGGGCAAACCGATATTTATCCCGGGAGGATCTTGATAAGAACCGATATTTGTTTTCCAATGCGGATTTTTGTCTGTTGCAGTTGGAAACCGATCCTGACATCGTGGAGTATGCGGCCCGAATTGCCAGAGAAGAAGGAATCCGTGTTATTTTAAAACCCGCTGCAGTGGACAGCATCAGCGATTCTCTTTTATCCCTGATTGATATTTTTGTACCGAATCGGAAAGAGTTGGAAAGGTTGTGCCGCAAAGGCTCATCTTTGGAAGAGAAGGCGGAGTGCTTTTTGAAAAAAGGGGTAAAGGACGTGATTGTAACGCTGGATGAACACGGGTGTTTCTGGAAAAGCAGTGGCAGGACGCTGTATTTTTCGGCAGCAGATTTTACAGCGGTTGATACTACGGGAGCGGCGGATGCTTTTATTGCGGCCCTGGCCGTTTCTCTGGCCGAAGGCATGGCAATGGCCGATGCGATCCGGTATGCGACATATGCGGCAGGATTTTCCATAACCCGGGACGGAGTGCCCACCTCCATGGTAGATCAGGCTATAATGGATGCTTATGCAGAAAGAATACCGGATCAGGTGGCAATGAGAGAGGATCGGATGTTTTAACGGATTTTGCGCAATAAGGCGCGGACAGGAGTCGGAAATGAAGGATGAGGTCAGAATATTGGCGCCCTGCGGCATACTCGGATACGGATATCCGAAGCAATCCTTTTTAAAGGGGATGGAAAAAGGGCCGGATGCGATTGTCGTGGATGCAGGAAGTACGGACGCGGGCCCTCACAAGCTGGGAGCCGGGACCGCAATCGTCAGTCGGCAGGCCTGCAAAAAAGATCTGGAAATTATGATAGAGGAAGGCGCGAAAGCGCGTATCCCTGTAATTATCGGTTCGGCAGGCGGCAGCGGAGGCAGGGTTCATGTACAGTGGACATGGGAGATCATCCGGGAAATCCTTCTCGAAAAAGGGCTGACACGGTTAAAGACTGCCGTCATATGGGCGGACATCCCTAAGGAAACCGTGCAGGAGAGAATCAGGCTGGGAAAGGTGAAGCCGCTTGGAAACAGCGTGAAGGAATTGACGGAGGAGCGTCTGAATGAAACCACCGGAATTGTTGCCCAGATGGGGCATGAGCCGATTGTAAAAGCAATGAGGGAAGGGTATGAACTGATCCTCTGCGGCCGGGCTTATGACCCTTCTCCATTCGCGGCAGTGGCAATCTATTACGGGATGCCGCCGGCCTATGGCTATCATGCGGGAAAGATTCTGGAATGTGCCGCTCTCTGTGCTGTGCCGGGGACGACGAAGGATTGTATGCTGGGAACAATCACACAGGAAGGGTTTTTGGTGGAACCTTTATCGGATCTGAGAAAATGTACCTCTCTGTCGGTGGCCGCTCACACTTTTTATGAAAAGGATCATCCATATCTGCTGCACGGCCCCGGATATGTGCTGAACCTGGAAAAATGCAGATTTTCGGAAACCGGAAAGGGGAGCGTCTGGGTGACCGGCAGCAGGATTGAAAAGACAGAAACGTATGAAATTAAGCTGGAAGGGGCGAGAAGGGCTGCCTATCGTACCTTTGTTCTGGCAGGAGCGAGGGATCCTGTTTTCATCTCAAAAATCCATGAGATTGAAGAGGCGGCCAAACGGCAGGTACAGGAATATTATAATGAAATTCCCGCGGATGATTATATCATACATTTTATGAATTACGGGATTGATGCGGTGATGGGGGAGTTGGAACCGAACCGGGAAGATTTGCCTCATGAAGTGGGAATTATGTTTGAGGTGCTGGCGAAAGATCAGGAAACGGCCAACACAGTATGCGGGTCATTACGTTCTTCGTTGCTGCATTATGGATATGAGGGCAGAAAAGCAACGGCAGGGAATCTGGCATTTCCTTTTGCGCCCAGTGATATTGCGTTCGGCCCGGTATATGAGTTTTCGGTATATCATCTGATGGAAGTGGCGGACGGGCTGGAGCAGTTTCCGATAGAAGATATCACGATGGAGGGGGACGCAAGATGAAAACAGCGAAATTATACGATCTGGCAAGTGTGATCCGTTCTAAAAACAGCGGCCCGTTTTCCGTCACTCTGGATGTGCTTTTTTCAGATCCGGATATCTACTATTACATAAAAGAACACAATTTTGTGACGAGAGAAAAGGCAGCGCAGCTCTATGGCCTGGATGAGAGGATGATCACTCAGTTTGTTTTTTATGATGCGGCGCTGGGATTTAAGATTACTTTTGACCGTAAAATTTCTTCGGGTACATGCCTGGATACCGACGTATACGGCGCCCAGCAGCACGCGCCTCTGGGAGAGCTGGTGATACAACTGCCATGAAAAAGAACTTGCAGGAGATAAAAAGAAAGATTCGGCTGATCGTTACGGACCTGGATGATACGGCGGTGCGTCCTGATAACAGTATATCGGCCTATACGGCGGGCGTTTTTGAAACATGCAGAAGCAGAGGGATCCTTACCGCCATTGCGACGGCGCGCCTGGCAATCAGTGCAAAGGCAGAAGCGGTATCCCTAAAGCCCCAGATACAGATCGTCTCCAATGGCGGTATGGTTCTGGCTGATGGTAAAACCCTGTTTTTTCACGGAATGGGAAGAGAAACCACCAACCGCTTTCTGCAATCTCTGCGCAGAACCGGCGCAGAGAGCATCGTAACAGGATGTGAAAAGATTTCCTATTGGAACAGTGACAGGATCCATGCTTCCAGAACGCTGCGGGAGGCCGTTTATAACAGCTATGAAGCGCCTCTGAAGGAGGAAGCCTGTCAGATTCTGTTTACGCTGGATGACAGGACGAAAGTGATGCGTCTGCAAAAGGAGTTTCCGAAGCTTTCCTGGATTACTTACAGGAACGGCAGACATGCAGTGCTGGCCGACGGCGTGTGTAAGGCGAAGGCGCTGGTGGAGACAGCAGCTTTTTTGGGAATTTCCACAGAAGAGACAGCGGTGTTCGGGGACGATGAAGGGGACCGGGAAATGATGAGGATATGCGGCCTGAGCGTTGCGGTAGAAAATGCCATAGACAGCGTAAAAGAAGAGGCGGATGAAGTGGCGGGAAGCAATGCGCAAGACGGAGTGGCGCATTATATTGAGAGGGAAATTCTGAACCGTATGTGAAGGGAGGAAGGGTATGTGGAAGAAAATCAAAAGGGACAGGGTGCTCTATTTTATGATGATGCCTGCGCTCCTCTATTTTCTCATATTTCATGTTTGGCCGATTTTTGAAATGAAGCTGGCATTCTATGATTATAAAATCATAGGGGACAATGTGTTTGTGGGATGGAAGCATTTTAAAACACTGTTTTCCACACCCGCATTTTTCAAGATCATCCGAAATACGCTGGTGATCAGCTTTATGAAAATTGTCCTGTTTTTCCCGTTCCCGGTAGCATTTGCACTGGCGCTGAATGAAATGCGGGCAAGGCGTTTCAGAAAAGCGGTGCAGATCGTTTCCTACCTCCCCCATTTTTTATCCTGGGTCGTGATTGCCGGCATATGGTATGAATTTTTATCTCCGTCAAACGGCCTGATCATGGATATTGTGGCCTTCTTCGGAGGAGAAAGGGTCAATCTGCTGACGGATAAGAACAGCATTCTCTGGGTACTCTTTGCTTCCAGCACATGGCGGAGTATGGGGTGGGATTCTATCATCTATCTGTCCGCGATTCTGGGCATCGATACCGCGCTGTATGAGGCGGCGAAGATGGACGGCGCGGGCCGGTGGAAAACCATCCGCTATATCATTCTCCCGGCGCTGGCAGGGCCCATGGTGACGGTCCTGATTTTGAACGTGGGATTTGTGATGAGTGCCGGTTATGATCAGATTTTGAACTTCACAAACGATGCGGTGTTGAGCAGAGTGGATATTTTAGATACCTATGTATACAGGATCGGCCTGCTGCAGGGACAATATTCCTTCGCTACGGCGGCGAATCTTTTCAAAGGGGTGATCGGGACAGCAATGATCCTGTTGACTCATTTTACCTCAAAGAAACTGACCGGTAAGGGTGCCTGGTGAGAGAGGAGGAGAGCATGAAAAAGATTTTAAACGCTTTAAAAAAGGCGGATCTGCTTTTGAACGCGGTGATGATTCTGGTCGCTTTGACGATGCTGATCCCGATTTTAAACCTGCTCGCAAAATCTCTGTCCGATCCGGCGGCAGTACCTTATATGAAGGGATATCAGTTCTGGCCCAGCGGTCTGAACCTGATTCACTATGAAGTGATTTTCAGCAATCAGGTGGTGTGGACAGCCCTTAAAAATTCTGTTTTCATCACAATTACAGGGGTGGCGCTCAATATCCTTCTGACGACGCTTTTGGCCTATGCGCTGACGCGGCCGGGACTGGTGGGCAAGAAAGTGATCATGGTTTTTCTGATCGTGATGATGATTTTTGAACCGGGCATCATCCAGGAATATTTTGTGGTGAAGGATTTGCACCTGATGGATAACCTCTGGTCGATGGTGTTGTATCGGTCTGTCAGCGTCTATAACGTGATTTTGCTGATGCGTTTCTTTTCCGATACGCCGGAGGCTTTGATGGAGGCAGCCAGAATGGACGGGGCGGGTCATGTGAGAGTGCTGTTTTCCATTTTTCTGCCGCTCAATAAGGTCCCGATTTTAACAATCGGTATGTTTTACGCAGTCTACCGCTGGAATGAATTTTTCCATAGCAGTATATTTCTGTCTTCCAGAGGAAATACGGTTCTGCAGGTGTTTTTGCGGCAGTTCGTTGTGGAAGGTGACACCACTGCTTTGTCTTCTTTGGGCACGCTGGATTTGAGTTCAATTAATATCAGCGCGCTCCGGGCATCCACAATTATTGTAACAATGGTGCCGATCCTGCTCCTTTATCCGTTTATTCTGAAATATTATACCAGCGGCGTGCTGGCGGGCGGCGTAAAGGAATGAGTGTTGGACAAAAAGGGAAATTAACCGTGTATGGGGACGCTTTTTAGCGGTTACATTTAGGAGACAGCTGTCACAGACAGGAGACGGCATGCCGCCTTGTATCTTACAAAACCAAAGGAGGGTTTGGTATGAAAAAGAGAATTTTGGCACTGATGATGACAGGCATACTGGCATTGGGTATGCTGACAGGCTGTGGCGCAAAGGATAATGGAGGGACACAGGCATCCCAGCCTGCGCTGAAGGAAGAAGGAACAGCTGCGCAGACGCAGGAGCAGCAGCCGGAAAAAACGACGGCGGACGGAGAAAAAATTACCCTGCGCATCGTGTTAAAAGATGTCAGCCCTGAGGACCCCACCTATCAGGAATGGCTGAAGCAGTTTAATGAAGGACTGGACGCGGCAGGGATCGGCGCGCAGCTGGAACTGGTTTCCCTGCAGAGCGGCACCTATTCCGAAAATCTGGCGCTGTTATTAAACAGCGGAGATATTCCGGATATCATTTACTTCCAGGGGGGCGATGAAGAATTTGCCTTAAACCAGAAAATACTGGAGGATTTAACGCCTTATATTGAAAAATCTGTCTATATCAAAGGAATGGTAGACAGCCGTCCTTATATTCAGACCCGCCTGAAAAATTATCCTTACCTGCTGTATCTGTCCGTACTCAGCACGAAAGTGCCGGTCATCCGTACGGATGTGCTGGATCAGTGTGCGGTAAAGGATGCGTTTTTAGCGGATCCGAGTGTGGACAATTATTATCAGCTGATGAAAGAGGCGAAGGAACAGGGATATTTGGCGGCTTATACGGTAGCAGGGGATCTGGCTGAAATCAATAATGTGTTTGACCAGGCGTTCGGCCTGTCTACTACCTGGGTAAAAGGAGACAGTGGTTACATTTACGGGCGCGTAAGCGATGCTTCCCTGGAAGAACTGAAATTTTATGCGAAGCTGTATAAAGAAGGGCTTTTGGATAACGAATACGCAAATAATAACTGGGAAGATAAGGAAAATAAGTTCTACAGTGACGGTGCAGCGATCGTATCCGGAACTCAGGGAGATGTGATTGACAGCTATAATACGAAGCAGATCAAGGCGAACGGAGACGGGGCGGTTCTGACAGTACTTCCTCCGGCAAAAGGGGCTGCACAGGGGTATACTCCTATTGATGTGAGCAAAGATTCCCGCGGTATCGCCATCAGTGCGCTTTCAGAACATAAGGATCTGGCGTTTGAGGTCCTGGAATATGCGGCGAGCCCTGAGGGAAGAGTGCTTGACCTTCTCGGGTTTGAAGGTACGCACTATGAAAAGGATGCTGACGGTAAATTTAAACTGCTGGATGCCCATGATAATTGGTACAGTGTGATCTGGGGACTTACCGACAATCTGGATATGGACAGTATGAGCGCTGAAACACCTTATTTGAGCCAACCCGGCGAAAATTCCCTGTCGATGTTTTTATCCTACTCCAGCGAAGATAATGCGGTGGTGATTCCTTCCGATTATGCAGTTGCCTGGGATGGATGTACTTCCGTTTACAAAGAGTTTGCAGCGGATTTTGTCATGGGGAACAAGACAGAAGCCGACTGGGACGCATTTGTGAAGGAGTGGAATGAGGCCGGCGGCGCACAGGTGACGGAGTATGTGAACACAGTGCTGAAGTGATGAACAGGATCTGGCAGGAGTTCCGGTTATAAGAGAAGCGGAAACGGCAGGAAGACTGCCGTTTCCGTTATTAAAAAACGAGGTGGATTATGCTGACAAGAGAACAGCTGACAAAAAACAGGATGCTGGCAGAAGATAAAGCGAAAGGATCCCTCTGCGGTCTGGCCATTGGAGATTCTTTGGGGGATGCCGCAAGAAAGCCGGAGATACAAAGAGATTACGGGATTACTACGGACTTTTTAAAGGGGGCGTCCTGGTCTACGGATGATACGGAGTTTGCATTGATGACCGCATACAATCTGATCCGTACGAACGGCAGTTTTACAGACGAAGATGTGGTGGAACTTTGGATGACGCATGTAGCTACGCAGGATGAACTAAAAAGAGGCGGTGTCAGCGAAGTGGAAGCCTGCAACAATTTAAGGAGAGGAATCAGGCCGCCTGATTCCGGGCGGTTTAATGCTTATTATATGTCTGATGGCGCTGCCATGAGAAGCGGCCCCATCGGAATCGTTTGTGCCGGTGACCCGGAAAGAGCTGCTTATCTGGCCGAAACAGACGCTTCTGTCAGTCATTACCGGGACGGTATCTGGGGAGCTCAGGCGGTGGCAGCGGCGGTTTCGCTGGCCATGGTAGATGCGGAAATGGATGAGATTATCAGCGGTGTAAAAAAGATCATTCCGAAGGACTCCTGGTTTTATGAGACGTTGGAAAGAGCGCTGGGCATTGTGGAGGAGGCGGAGGGCAGTATTGCGGATGCCTGGATGCCTTTACATCACAGGCTTTTTTCCACACACCGTTCCACGGTGGCAGAAGCGCTGCCGGAGGTGTTCGGATGCCTGGCTCTGGAACACAGTTCCTTTAAAAAGGGGCTTACGCTGGCGGCAAATTTCGGAAGGGACGCGGATACCATCGGCGCTGTGGCAGGCGCTGTTCTGGGAGCGCGTTACGGAGCGTCCGGTATACCGGCGCATTGGATGGAAAAAACAAGATATCCTTCCGGCACCTGTCTGGAATTTGCCAGAGGAATCGATATCTTTGATTACGCAAAAAAACTGGCCGATCTGATAAAATAAGGAGGAAACCAGAGGATGGATCAGGATTGTTACCTGCAAAAAGTGTACGCCGGTTTTCTGGGGATGAATATCGGAATCCGGCTCGGCGCTCCGGTGGAGTCCGGCGTGTGGACTTATGAACGCATCCGCGATACCTATGGAGAGGTAAAGGATTATGTGAAGCAATATAAGAAGTTTGCTGCGGATGACGACGTCAACGGTCCGGTCTATTTTTTACGCGCTTTAAAAGACAGCGCGCCTTGTAAGGATGTGACGGCGCAGGCGGTGGCTCAGGCCTGGCTGAACTATGCCAGGGAAGGAGTGGGAATGTTCTGGTGGGGCGGTTACGGGGTGAGCACGGAACATACGGCCTACCTGAATTTAAAAAACGGTGTTCCCGCCCCGCAGTCCGGTTCCATGGAACAGAACGGCAAAATTCTGGCGGAGCAGATCGGGGGACAGATTTTTATCGATACGTGGGGACTGATTCATCCGGGAGATCCGGATGCGGCGGCGCGGGATGCCGAAACAGCCGCCAGTGTATCCCATGACGGTGAGGGATTGTATGGCGCGCGTTATATCGCGGCATGTATTGCGGCAGCCTTTGACGGCGGAGAGATTTTGGAGATCATGGAGGCAGGACTCGCCAGAATCCCGGCCCACAGTCTTTATGCTTCCGTGGTAAGGGCGGTACAGGGATTTTATAAAGAAAATCCGGATGACTGGCGTGCCTGCTACCGGATGCTGGTGGAAGAATGGGGATATGACCGCTATCCCGGCGTCTGTCATATCATTCCGAATGCCGGTGTATGCGCTCTGGCCATGCTATATGGGGGCGGGAATTTCGCCAGAACCATCGAAATAGCCGTGATGTGCAGCTGGGACACGGACTGTAACGCGGGCAATGTGGGAACCATTCTGGGCGTGAGAAATGGACTGGAGGGTTTGGCAGAGCATTACAGGAAACCGGTGAATGACAGCTTGATTCTGTCCGGTATTTCCGGCTACCTAAATATACTGGATGCACCTTCTTATGCAAAAGAAGTAGCGGCTTTAGGGCTGTGCTGTCAGGGAGAGGACGCGCCGGAGGGCTGGCATATGTCAAAGGAAGGGGATTTGTGGTTTGATTTTGACCTTCCGGGAGCCACCCATGGTTTTGAAAGTTCGGACCCTTATTTTTGCACCCTCAGACAATCGGAAAAAAAGGCATACAGCGGCAGAGGTTCTCTGGAAATTCTGATGGACCGCATGATCCGGGGGAATTTCTGCAAGATATTTTATAAGCCTTTTTATAGCAGAGATGCCTTTTCGGATGAACGATATTCCCCGGTGCTGACGCCTACGGTATATTCAGGGCAGCAGGTTTCCATGCAGCTGTATTTGGATCAGTGGGAAGGCTGGGAAGAGGCATCGGCTGCGCCCTATGTCAGGACCGCATGGGAGAAAGAAGAATTGGTACAGGGGTTTGTGAAGCTGCAGAGAGACCGCTGGATACAAATGCGTTTTACGGTGCCGGATACTCAGGGAAGGCTGATTGATGAAATCGGTATTGTGGTGACGGCCAATACCCCGTCTAAATCCAGAACCGCCGGATGTATTTATCTGGATGATTTCAAGGTTACAGGCCGTCAGGATTATACGATCTGCTTTCAAAAGCAGAGAAAAGAATTCGGTACGATCACGCCTTTTGCAGCGGATCATGGCGCATGGGAAATCCGGGACGGAATGCTTTCACTCATGTGCTGCCAAGATGCCTTCGCTTTTGCCGGGAATTATTATGCAGCAGACTGCAGGATCGCCACGGAGGTGACGCCGGAGAACGGGGACAGCCATTTGCTTTTGATCCGTGCCCAGGGGGCGATGCGCTTTTATGCTGCGGGATTAGAAAAAGGGGAAAAAGCGGTGATATACCGAAATGATTTCGGCTTTCATAAGCTTTCCGAGTCCGATTTTGCATGGGAAACAGGAAAAACCTATCGGATGTCGCTGCAGGCCCGGGGCAGGATGATTACACTGTTTATTGACGGAAAAGAAATTCTGTGCGCGGACGATGAAACCTTTGCCTATGGGATGTTTGGCTGTGGCAGCAGGACGATGGGAAGAACACTGTTCGGAGATTTTACAGTGACAGTAGACGGGAGTCATCTATGAGAGTGCTCAACTTTGGTTCTTTAAACTATGACTATACTTATCAGGTGAGTCATATGGTGAGACCGGGGGAAACGCTGGCTTCCTGCAAAATGGCGATTCACAGCGGCGGAAAGGGGTTAAACCAGTCCATTGCATTGCGAAGAGCGGGCGCCGCTGTCTGGCATGCGGGTATGGTGGGCGAGGATGGCGTTCTGCTGATAGAAACCTGCTGCAGGGAGGGAATTGATACTTCTTTAATCCGTACCTGTACAGAAAAAAGCGGACATGCAATCATCCAGGTTACCCCGGAAGGAGAAAATTGTATTCTCCTCTATGGCGGTGCAAACAGGAAAAATACGGCGGAGCATGTTGAAAAGGCGTTGAGCGGGTTTGGGGCCGGGGATATTCTCCTTTTGCAGAATGAGATCAATCTGCTGCCTCATGTGATGAGAGCCGCCGCCCAAAGAGAAATGAGAATTGTGTTTAATCCGTCGCCATGCGATTCGGCGGTAAAAGAATGTGATCTTTCACTGGTATCCGTCTTTGTGATTAATGAAACGGAGGGAGAACAGCTTTGCGGTGAGAGAGAACCGGAAAAAATAGCGGAAAAACTGCTGAGACTTTATCCGAAAAGCAGTATTGTGCTGACACTGGGAGCAAAAGGGGTTTTGTATCGCAGTGAATCGGAAACTATTAAGGTACCGTCCTGCAAAGTGAAAGCGGTGGATACGACCGGAGCGGGCGATACATTTACCGGATATTATCTGGCAGGTCTTCTGCAGAAGATGACGCACAAACAGGCGCTGACCCGGGCGTGCGCGGCGGCGGCTCTGGCAGTCACCAGACCGGGGGCCAGTGAGGCCATTCCCACAGCGGAAGAAGTGAATCGTTTTCAGGAAGAAATGGCAGACTTATAACAGGAACCGGCAGGATGACAGGCTTTGCACATGACAGTGCAGAGCCTGTTTTTTTCTGTTTAAACTATGAAATAACTGTGAAAAGCATTGAATGTTATCATTTGCGTGATAATATTAAGAAAAAGGAACAAAAACCGGAGGCATAGACCATGAAATATTCTATCCGCAGGCAGTTTGCAGGTATTTTTATCGGACTGATGGCAGGCACGATCCTGCTTTGCTGGTTTTTAAACAGCAGTCTTTTGGGAAAATATTATATATCCAACAAAAAGACGGTGCTGCTGAACATGTATGGAGAACTGCAGACTGCAGCGTTAAACGATACTCTGGATTCGGAAAATTATACCCTCAGACTGCAGCAGAACTGTTCCAAATATAATATGTCTCTTCTGGTCATGGATGCCAATTCCAAAATTGTCAAGGACTCGGGCGGCGGTTCGGAATTTCTGATTTCCCAGCTTTTGCAGCATCTTTTTATGATCAAGGATGAAAAGTATGAGATCATGGAGGAAACGGAAGATTACATCATGGCCCGGGTGGCGGACCCAAGATCCCAAATGGAGTATATTGAAATCTGGGGAATCCTGGACAACGGATATTTTTTCATTATCCGGACCGCCCTGGAAGGGATTAAAGACAGCGTTGCTATCGCCAACCGTTTTCTCGCTTATGTGGGCCTATTGGCGGCGGTGGCCAGCGGCATCATCATCTGGCTGGTTTCCCGGAAAATAACCACCCCCATCCTGCAGCTTGCGGATATCTCAGAGCGTATGACCCACCTGGATTTTGACGCCCGTTACCACGGCGGCAGTCAGAATGAGATCGCGATTTTGGGAGAGAACATCAACCAGCTTTCCGAAACGCTGGAAACCACGATTTCAGAACTAAAGACCGCCAATAATGAACTGAAAAAAGATATTGAAAAGAAAAATGAGATCGATGAAATGCGCAAGGAATTTCTCGCCAACGTGTCCCATGAGTTAAAGACTCCCATCGCCCTCATTCAGGGCTATGCGGAAGGACTGCAGGAAGGAATCGGGGAGGATCCGGAAAGCAGAAGCTTTTACTGTGACGTGATTGTGGATGAAGCGGGCCGGATGAATGAGATGGTGAAGAAGCTTCTGACCTTAAACCAGCTGGAGTTCGGCAATGAGCCGGTTTCCATGGAGCGGTTCGACATCACGGCCCTGGTGCATAATTATTTACAGTCTGCGGACCTTCTGGCCAGACAGAATGAAATCACGGTAAACATGGATGTGCGGGAACCCGTCTATGTCTGGGGGGATGAGTTTAAGACGGAAGAAGTGCTGATGAATTATTTTTCTAACGCCATCAACCACTGCGACGGGGATAAGGTGATCGAGGTGAAAATTGAGCAGAAGGACAGCCATGCCAGGGTTTCGGTGTTCAATACCGGAGAGCCCATCCCGGCGGATTCCCTGCCCCATCTGTGGGAGAAATTTTATAAAGTGGACAAGGCCAGGACGAGGGAATACGGAGGAAGCGGCGTGGGCCTTTCCATTGTGAAGGCGATCATGGAGTCCATGAACCAGCGCTATGGCGTGGTGAATTATGAAAACGGCGTGGCCTTCTGGTTTGAACTGGAGCTGGTAAAAGAGGAACAAACGGCGCCGGAGACTTCTTCCGACAGAAAATAGAGGGAAATTCTGAAAAAAGTAGTTGAAAAATGCTGGTTTATAGTATACACTTGTATAGGATTTAAACCGTGATAATGATTAGGAGGAAGACTTTATATGATTTCTGCAGGTGATTTCAGAAATGGCGTTACGATTGAATTCGAGGGCAACGTTTATCAGATCATTGAGTTCCAGCATGTAAAACCCGGTAAAGGCGCAGCTTTCGTTAGAACCAAATTAAAAAATATCAAGAGCGGCGGCGTTGTGGAAAAGACTTTCAGACCCACTGAAAAATGTCCCACAGCCCGTATTGACAGAAGGGATATGCAGTATCTGTACAATGACGGGGATCTGTTCACCTTCATGGATACAGAGACCTACGACCAGATTTCCCTGAATAAGGAAGCGATCGGCGACGCGCTGAAATTTGTGAAAGAGAATGAGATCTGTAAGATCTGCTCCCACAACGGCAGCGTATTTGCAGTGGAGCCTCCGCTGTTTGTAGAACTTGCCATCACAGAGACAGAACCCGGCTTTAAAGGCGATACCGCTACAGGCGCCAACAAGCCTGCTACTGTTGAGACAGGCGCACAGGTAAACGTACCTCTGTTTGTCAATGAAGGCGATGTGATTAAAATCGATACCAGAACAGGGGAATATCTGTCCAGAGTATAAACAGAACGTGATTTAGGCGGCCGTATGGCCGCCTTTTTTTTATGTTTTCCGGAAATTATAAAAAAAGTATGAAATTCAATTTTCACGGGTAAAATAAGAAAACAAAAGAAAAATTGAGAAAAAATCAGTATAATTTAGAAAAATAGAGATATTTAATTCTAAATCGTGTTGCATAATGGACGAAAGGAACATAATATACATATAGTGTTTAGCACTCGATCTAAATGAGTGCTAACAATGGCACAAAAGAAAGTAAATTTTATATAAGGAGGCAGTAATCATGAAGTTAGTACCTTTAGGTGACAGAGTTGTATTAAAGCAGTTAGTGGCAGAAGAGACAACCAAATCAGGCATCGTCCTTCCCGGCCAGAACAAAGAGAAGCCCCAGCAGGCTGAAGTAATCGCAGTAGGCCCCGGCGGCGTGGTGGACGGCAAGGAAGTGAAGATGGAAGTGAAGGTAGGCGACCAGGTCATCTATTCCAAGTATGCAGGTACCGATGTGAAACTGGACGAAGAAGATTACATTGTTGTAAAACAGTCAGACATTCTGGCAATCATCGAAGCTTAATTAATCAGTCAAAAGGAGGCTTTTTATCATGGCAAAGGAAATCAAATACGGCGCAGAGGCACGTGCAGCACTGGAAGCAGGCGTAGATAAGCTGGCGAATACAGTAAGAGTGACATTAGGACCCAAAGGGCGTAACGTGGCCCTGGACAAATCTTTCGGCGCACCCCTCATCACCAATGACGGCGTGACCATCGCAAAGGAAATCGAGCTGGAGGACGCTTTTGAAAACATGGGCGCTCAGCTGGTAAAAGAAGTTGCCACAAAGACAAACGATGTGGCAGGCGACGGCACCACAACCGCTACTGTTTTAGCACAGGCAATGATCAATGCGGGCATGAGCAACCTGGCTGCAGGCGCGAACCCCATCATTTTAAGAAAAGGCATGCAGAAAGCGACAGACTGCGCAGTGGAAGCCATTGCGAAAATGAGCCAGAAGGTAGACGGAAAGAACCATATCGCAAGAGTTGCTGCTATTTCCGCCGGAAGCGACGAAGTGGGACAGATGGTAGCAGATGCGATGGAAAAGGTTTCCAACGACGGCGTTATCACCATTGAAGAGAGCAAGACCATGAAAACAGAACTGGATCTGGTAGAAGGGATGCAGTTTGACAGAGGTTACATTTCCGCATACATGGCAACCGACATGGATAAAATGGAAGCGACTCTGGATAACCCCTATATCCTGATCACAGATAAGAAAATCTCCAACATCCAGGAAATCCTGCCTCTGCTGGAACAGATCGTTCAGTCCGGCGCGAAGCTGTTAATCATCGCTGAGGATGTGGAAGGCGAAGCGCTGACCACGCTGATTGTGAATAAACTGCGCGGCACCTTCAACGTTGTTGCTGTGAAGGCTCCCGGCTACGGCGACAGAAGAAAAGCGATGTTGGAAGATATCGCAATTCTGACAGGCGGCCAGGTGATCAGCTCCGAACTGGGTCTGGAACTGAAAGAAACCACAATGGATATGCTGGGCCGTGCAAAATCCGTTAAAGTTCAGAAAGAAAACACGATCATCGTTGACGGCGAAGGCGACAGCGATGCGATCCAGGCAAGAATCGGACAGATCAAGAAACAGATTGAAGAGACCACTTCCGATTTCGATAAGGAAAAACTGCAGGAGAGACTTGCAAAACTGGCTGGCGGCGTAGCGGTGATTCGCGTCGGTGCAGCTACCGAAACAGAAATGAAAGAAGCGAAACTGCGCATGGAAGACGCGCTTGCAGCTACCCGTGCAGCGGTTGAAGAAGGTATCATCGCAGGCGGCGGTTCCGCATACATCCATGCGGCAAAGGATGTGGAAGCCCTTGCAAACACACTGGAAGGCGACGAAAAGACCGGCGCTAAGATCGTTTTGAAGGCACTGGAAGCTCCTCTGTATTATATTGCTGCAAACGCAGGTCTGGAAGGCAGCGTTATCATTAATAAAGTGCAGGAAGCAGCAGTCGGCGTTGGCTTCGATGCTCTGAAAGAAGAGTATGTGGATATGATCAAAGACGGCATTCTGGATCCTGCAAAGGTGACCAGGAGCGCGCTGCAGAACGCGACCAGCGTAGCAAGCACTCTGCTGACCACAGAATCCGTTGTTGCAAACATCAAAGAAGATACACCCGCAATGCCTGCAGGCGGCGCCGGTGGAATGGGCATGATGTAAAAAATAATAGAAATAAAGGAACCTGTCGGAGTTTAATTCTGCTCCGGCAGGTTTTTTTATTTGAAAGAAGAAGGGGTTGACAAAAGGACTACAGAGTGTTATCTTTAAATAGAACTACAAAACGTAGTCCATGGAGGGATGAAGATGGCGCAGACAGTATCGGATTCGGAACTGGAACTGATGAGAATTATCTGGGAGTTTGGCGGCTGTGCATTTTATGCGCAGATTGCGGAGAAACTGGCGCAAAACGGTAATACCTGGAATAAGAATACAATCATTACCCTTTTGACACGTCTGGCAGAGAAGGGGATGCTCAAAGCCAATAAATTCGGCCGCCGCAATCAATATGTGGCGCTGGTTGGCAGAGAAGAATACAGGGCTGTCCAGACGGAAAGCTTTGTGGAACGGATTTACGAGGGAAATGTGAGAGGGCTTGTGGCGACCCTGATCAAAAAGGATATGCTCACAGCCAGGGATTATGAGGAACTGCAGACATTTTGGAAGGAGGGGGAGCAGGCAGATGAATGATTTATGGAAAACAGTGCTTTCCCTGTCTTTTTCCGGAACGCTGCTGATGGCAGCGCTGCTGGCCGTAAAGCGATTTCGGAACGTACATCTGGGCAAAACATTGCAGTACTATCTCTGGCTGGCGGTGGTGCTGCGGCTTTTGCTTCCGGTGTCATTTCCGGTGAATTTGACGGGAACGGTTTTCACCCCGCTGGAGAAAGCCTGGGAACGGTCCGCAGAGACCGATGCGGTAAAAGGAGAGGAAGGGCAGCAGCCGGCCGGGAAAGAGGAATCGCAGTCTCCTGCAGCAGTAATGACAGGTCATTCTGCAGCCTCCGTCATGGAATCCGGCGGGGGGACGGAAATCGGAAACCGGGAGCGGTTGGATTATGGCGGACGGATAAAGGCCGGTATGATTGTGAGCCTGCTGTGGCTGAGTGTTGCAGCTGCATTTTTTGCGGGAAAACTTTTTTCCTGGAGACGGTTTACAGGCGCGGTCAGGACAAAAGGAAGGCGGCCGGAGAATCCGGCGGTTTTTGAAGCGTTAAAGGAGCAAAAAGAACTTCTGGGGATCCGGAAAGAGTCAGACGTTCTCGTTTATCCGGACATTTCTTCTCCCATGCTGGCCGGGTTGTTACATCCCTGTATCGTGCTGCCGGAGGAAGATCTTTCGCCGGAGAGACTGGCCTACGTTTTCAGACATGAGCTGATTCATCAAAAAAAGAAAGATATCCTCTACAAATGGCTGGTACAGCTTTGCCTTTGTCTGCATTGGTTTAATCCCCTTCTGCGGAAAATGGAAAAGGAGATCGATTCTTTATGTGAATTGTCCTGTGATGAAGCCGTGATGAAAGGGCTGGACGCAAAGCAGAGAAGAGCTTATGGGGACACGCTGCTGGAAATGATGTTTTCCGGCACGGCATACAGAACCAATGCCGTGATGCTTTTGGAAGGAAAAGAACAGTTGAAGGAAAGGCTGGGTGCAATTATGAACTATCGGAGACCGAATTGGAAAACCCGGATCATGGGGGCTTTGGCGGCTGTGCTGACGGGAGCGTTTGCCCTTTCTTTTGGCGCATACGCGTCTTCCGGCACACAGGTTCCTTCGGAAACAATGCCGGAGAAAACACAGACGGGAGAGGAAAACCACAACTGGAAAACCAAGTACACCGCCTATCGGCAGGATGCTTATTACCAGTATCCTTATATTTTGGAGATCGGATGGAACATACCGGTCCAGAGAACGGAGGAATTTCCCTATTATCGTACCATAGAGCTGGAGGAGGGCAAATCCTTCCGCTGCTATTTCAGCGAAGAGACAAAGGGGGATATGCAGAAGGAAAGTCTAATCAACGCTATCATGCTTTTGTACCCCCGGCTGCAGTCGGAAGCAGAGCATATGGGCCCCGCGCTGGAAACGCCTTTTGTATCCTCTGTCCGGAATGTGGAAGGAAAAACACCGCAGGAACTGATGGAAACATCCTATGAAGAGAGCGATAATATAATATTTTCTGCCGTATTCCCGTTTTTGACAAATGAGCAGCAGGAAAGCTGGCTTGACCGGGTTTATGAGGACGGGAAAACTTCCTTTTTTGCCATCGCATTAAAAGGACTGGATGCGGGTAAAATCCAGGAATACTGTCAAAGGGCATGGAATGATGGAAAAACCAATTTCTTTGCGATCACCCTGGACCGGATGGGAGAAAGCGAAGTGGAAGAACTGGCGCGTCAGGCACATCGGCAGAAGAAAAGCGGCATGTTTGCCGTGATTACCGGGGAGTTGTCCGAAGATTCCAGAAACAGGCTCCTCAAACAGGCGAAAGAGGAGCAGTGGGGGAATTTTTATCTCTCCTGCCTGGAAAACAATTTTTAAAGAGCTAAAAGCATAGCGGTATAAAAACTCCCTGATCCGGGCACTCTACATAAAAAAGTCCGGAAGGGAGTTTTTTACATGGAAAAAATGAACAGCAGGCTGTCGGACACCATGGAGCATTTAAAGGGGCAGCTTGGAGTGGGAACCAATTTTGACGTACTCTACAGGGTGGTGGAGATCGGCGGGCGTAAAGCCTGTCTTTATATGATAGACGGCTTTTGCAAGGATGAGGTGATGCAGAAGCTTCTGCAGCATTTTATGAGTATTACGGCGGACAAGCTGCCTCAGGATGCCCATGAGATGAGCAAACAGCTGGTGCCCTACGGGGAAGTGGATTTAAAGGATGACTGGGCGGAAATCGAATACGCCATCATGTCAGGCGTTGTGGCGCTGTTCATCGAAGGGTACGAAAAATGTATTCTCATCGATGCCAGGACTTACCCGGCCCGCAGCGTTTCGGAACCGGAAAAAGACAAGGTGCTGCGGGGGTCCAAAGACGGATTTGTGGAAACTATCGTCTTTAATACCGCGCTGATCCGCAGAAGAATCAGAAGCCCCCAGCTTCGGATGGAAATGCTAAAGGCAGGGAAAACCTCTCAGACGGATATCGTGCTCTGCTATATGGATGACCGGGTGGATCACACCTTTTTGGACCGGGTCCGGGAGCGGATCAGCAGTCTGCAGGTAGACGCATTGACCTTAAACCAGGAAAGCCTGGCGGAGTGTCTGTATCAAAGGCGCTGGTACAATCCTTTTCCGAAATTCAAATACACCGAGCGGCCGGATACGGCTTCCGCCCAGGTGCTGGAAGGAAATATCATCATTCTGGTGGATAATTCCCCCTCCGCCATGATCACACCCACCTCTTTTTTCGATGTGGTGGAAGAAGCGGACGACTATTATTTTCCGCCCATCACGGGGACTTATCTGCGGCTCTCCCGGATGTTGATCGCGGTGCTGACCTATTTTCTGACCCCCACTTTTTTGCTGCTGATGCAGTATCCTCAGTGGATTCCAAAAGGATTTGAATTCATCATGGTGCGGGATACGGTGAACATTCCCCTGATCTGGCAGCTGTTGCTGCTGGAACTTGCCATAGACGGGCTGAAGCTGGCGGCTGTCAACACCCCGAATATGCTGAGTACGCCGCTGTCCGTAATGGCAGCCCTGGTGCTGGGGGAATTTTCGGTTAAAAGCGGCTGGTTCAACTCAGAGGTGATGTTGTATATGGCCTTTGTGGCGGTGGCAAACTATACCCAGAACAGCTACGAACTTGGCTATGCGCTGAAGTTCATGCGCATCATCAACCTGATTCTGACCGCCATTTTCGGCGTGGGAGGCTATATTGCAGGGGTGGTCATCCTGATTTTGAGCATTGTGACAAACCGTACGGTCAGCAGTCAGAGTTATATTTATCCGCTGATTCCCTTTAATGCAAAACAGCTGGCCCATCAGCTGTTTCGGACAAGGCTGCCGGAGGCCAGAAAGTAGGGATTGTGAAAAGGCACACAAAGGTGGTAAAATAACACCAGAGGTGTGCAATGAAATATCGGGATTTGGTTTTTGACCTGTACGGCACTCTGGTGGATATCCATACGGAAACGGATACGGAGGCTGTCTGGGAAAAGACGGCGTTTTATCTGGGATTTTACGGGGCCGGATATATGCCGTTTGAATTGAAAAGAGAATATGACGCTTTGACGGCCTGCCTGGAAATGGATTCCGGACAGGCCTATGAGTGTTTCCCGGAACTGCAGATGGAGAAGGTGTTTGAAAACCTTTTTTTAAAGAAGGGCATTTCGGAGAATGTCAAAGCCCTGGCGATAAATGCCGCCCAGTTTTTCCGTATCCTGTCCACGGAATACCTGCGTCTCTATCCGGGGGTTTTCCATGCGCTGGCAGAGCTGAAAAAGGACGGGCACCGGCTCTGGGTTCTGAGCAATGCCCAGCGGGTATTTACGGCATATGAACTGCGGTATCTGGGACTGGAAGGCTTTTTTGAGGGCTGTTATCTTTCTTCTGATTACGGCTTCCGCAAGCCGGACAAGCGCTTTTTTGAGGTACTGCTGGGGGAAAGAGGGCTGCGGCCGAAAGACTGTCTGATGATCGGAAACGATATGACAACAGACATCGGCGGCGCTGCTGGGGCAGGATTTGGCACCTTTTATATCCATTCCAATTTAAGCCCGGCCGATGGCTGGGAAAACAGAACAAAGGCAGATCACTGGATCAGAGGCGCAGACTGGAATCTGATTTACCGAAAAATTCAAAAAATTTGTCTTTGAGGGAGGTTTTTTACATGTATCGTATTTTGATTGTGGATGATGAAAAAATAGAAAGGACAGGAATCCGTTTCCTGCTGGGTCAGCTGGATCAGGAATTTGAGATTTCAGAGGCGGTCAACGGCAGGGAAGCGCTGGAATGGTTGAAAGAAAACGAAGCGGATATCCTGATGACGGATGTGAAAATGCCTTTTATGAACGGCATTGAGCTGTTGGAGCAGGTATCCAGGCTGTATCCGGGAATGAAAAAGATGGTTTTTTCGGGATATGGGGAGTTTGAATATGCCCGGCAGGCCATGCGTCTTGGCGTGGCGGAATACATACTGAAACCGGTGGACCCCACGGAATTTAAAGCCGCTATGGCAAAGATTTTAAAATCTCTGGAGGGCAGCAGGCAGGAAGAAAACCGGAAAGAGAGAAGCACGGTATTCTTTAAGGAATATGTATTGAACGCCATTTTAAACGGGGTAGATGCTGCAGAACTGGAAAAAAAGGCGGAAGACTGTTTTTCCATGGACTTCCTGGACAGCTACAAAAGGATGATGCTTCTGGAAGTGAGCGGGGATTTCTTCGGCAGCGGAGACAAGGAGCTGGCAGCGCAGTTGTTACAGGATGCAGGGGCACAATTTGATTATTTGAACTTAAATCCCCAGCAGAGCGTCCTTTTTTTCCTGACGGAAGCAGAGGACTGGAAGAAAACGGCCGGGACTGTCAATGCAGTCATACAGGATAAGTGCAGGGAAGGGCAGAAAAGCTATGTGGCGGTTTCTTCCGGCATCCGGGACCGTTCCCAGCTGGCGGTGCGGTATCAGGAGCTGGAGCTTTTGATGGAAAACCGGTTTTACGGTCTGGACAGCCGGATTTACATGGCGGAAAACGAAGCGGAAAGCGCAGAAGACGTGCGTCTGGATGACGATACCCTGGTGCGCCAGATGAGGCAGGACATCCGGACGAAGGATATTTTAAGCCTGAGAGAGCATTGCGACAGATTGTTCCATAATTATAGCAAAAATGTAGGATTTTCCCAGATTTATGTGAAGTTTATGTTTTCCAGCCTTTTGAAGCTGCTTTATGAAGCGATTCCCGAAAAGACGGAAAAAGAGCTCAATGCGGAAATGGAGAACCTTTACCGGACCATGGATCTGGAAGGCATCCATGAGATCATTGAGAAAAACATCGGTCTTTTTGAGCAGAAAGTGAGAAAGGATGCGGGCAGCGTGCACCGGGAGGTGGAAACGGTGAAGCGTTACATTTATGGCCATTACGGAGAAGAGCTGAGCATTGAGCGCCTGGCGGAACAGGTATATATGGCGCCCAGCTATCTGAGCACTATTTTTAAGAAGGAAACCGGGCAGAACCTGAGCAAATTCATCAAAGCATGCCGGATGGAAAAGGCGAAGGAAATGCTGGAAGGAACCCATGAAAAAATTGTGGGGATCAGTGAGAAAGTAGGATATCCGAACGTGTCTTATTTTTGCCAGAGCTTCCGCGAATATTTTGGCGTGAGCCCGCAGAAATTCCGGGATAAAGGGGAGAACAGCGGAGAAGATGAATAAATTTCTGCAATGGATCAACGATATCAAGCTGCGGGATAAGCTGGTGTTGTTTTACATCTGCTTCTGCTTTCTGCCGGTGATCGTCCTGTTTTTGTTCAGTTTTTTTCAGATGAAGGGGATCATTGACGACAAGGAGAAAATAAACCTGCAGTCCTATCTGTACCAGTCCGTTTCCACAATGGACAGTAAAATAGAGGTATACAACAATTTATCCGATTATATCGCCTTCAACCAGAACCTGACCGAGGTTTTCCAGAAGGAGTATGAAAGTCCCTATGCCCAATATGTGCAGGTCACGGGGGTGGTGGATCCGGTTCTGCAGTCGTTAAAATATTTTCATGACGATATCAACAGGATCACGGTTTATACAAATAATGGGATGGTGAAGCATGACACCACCATTGCGCCGCTGTCGGAAATCGCGGAAAAGAAGTGGTATCAGGCGGTTCAGCTGACTTCCGGCATCGGATGGTATGTGGATGAAAAGGACAAGGAAGTTTTTTCCGCCCGGCTCATGCCCTCGGAGGGAAAGAGGGGGCGGGCGAATGTCCTTTATATTGAAGTGGATTATGACCGGCTGTTTGAACCCTATGAACAGACGCTGACGTCGGAATATGGGGTTTTTATCACGGATAAGCAGGGAGATGTGCTTTACCGGGGGAGCCGTTTTTCCGATGAGAACAGCGCATATGACCTCACCTACAGAGAGTTTGTGGCGGAAAAAGGAAAAGGAGACGCTTCCCGCTATGCCATCATTTCCGAGGAGTCGGCGACTACGGGATGGAAGGTGTGGCTGTATCAGCCCGACAGCATTGCGGGCAGGGCCATGCGTCCGATTAAAAATATGGTGGTTCTCACCGTAGTGCTCTGTCTGTGCGGCGCTATCCTGGCGTATATGGTGATTTCCAGCCTGATCAGCAGGCGCATCGAAAGACTCACTTCCAGTATGGTGGAGGTGGAAGAGGGGAATTTGAACCTTGCGGTGACAAGCGATGCAAAGGATGAAATCGGCCTTTTGTATCGGGGATTTGGCAATATGTTAAAGCGGATCAGGACTTTGATCGAAGAGGTCTATGTGAGCAAAATCACCCAGAAAGAGTCGGAAATGAAGGCCCTCCAGGCACAGATCAATCCCCACTTTCTTTACAATACCCTGTCTTTGATCAACTGGAAGGCGCTGGCGGCAGGAGAAGAGGATATCAGTAAAATGACGCTGGCCATGTCCACTTTTTACAGGACCGCGTTAAATAAGGGAAAAAATACCCTTCGGGTGGAGGATGAGCTGAAAAATACGAAGGCTTATCTGGAGATCCAGAGCATGATGCACGACCATGAGTTTGATTATGAAATAGAGGTGGAACAAGAGATTTTGTCCTGCGAGTCTTTGAACCTGATTTTGCAGCCGCTGGTAGAAAATGCCATCATGCATGGGATTGAGCGTAAAACCGACGGGCGCGGGCGCATTGTGATCAGGGGATGGATGGAAAAAGGCAGTGTATGGTTTTCGGTGGAAGACAATGGTGTTGGCATGGAGGCCGCAGTGGCACAGCGGATTCTGACCATGGAATCAAAAGGGTATGGCGTGAGAAACGTGAATGAGCGGATCTGTTTGTTTTATGGAGAAGAGTATGCGGTGACGGTGGAGAGTGAAGTGGGAAAAGGAACGAAGATGCAGCTTCATTTTCCGGCAAGAGCGGACAGGAGTGCGGTGTGACGCTGGGGATAAAGGGAGTTTAGATGGATGGGAGGACGCCTGCTGCGGGGAAGAGGCGCCTTCGGCTGTCTTCCCCGGGCAGGCTGGTTGTGGAAAGCGTTTAGGAGGTGGATGGGGAGCGGAGTTTACCGGGCGCCGGGGACGCGCAGGAGCATAAGTTTCCTTTCCTTTTCGGATGCGGCCCGACTTGTAGCTTTTAAAAAATCTTATATTAATCTAAAATAGTTGATATTTACAATAGCACCCTCCTAAAACTATAATAAGTGCATAAAGGAACACGGAGAGCTGTCGATTTATGACGGCAAAGTGTACAAGGAGGATTTATTATGAAACTGAAAAAAGTGACAGCAATGGCACTGGCAACAGCAATGTGCGCAACAACTTTGTTTGGGTGCGGCAGCAAAGCGGATACACCTGCAGCTCCGGCTCAGGATGCTCCGGCGACGGAAGATAAGGCGGAAGCGCCTGCAGATGCACCTGCAGATGCTCCGGCAGAAGTCAGAGATGTTACCTTAAAGGTATGGGGCCCTCAGGAAGATCAGAATGCAATCGGCGATTACAGCAAGGGGATCCTGGCTTATATGTGCGATTCTTTCAATGAAGCACATCCGGAATGGAACATCACATTTGAGTATGGCGTATGTGGTGAGGACGTTGCGAAGGATGAAGTTACCAAGGACGTTGACGCTGCTGCAGACGTTTATATGTATGCAAACGACCAGCTGCCGATTCTGGTAGAATCCGGTGCGATTGCAGAGCTGGGCGGCACCAATCTGGAGGCTGTTAAGGCTGCAAACTCCGAATCCATGGTGAACACCGTTACCTATCAGGGCGGCGTTTACGGCGTGCCTTTCGCTTATAACGGCTGGTTCATGTTCTATGATAAGAGCAAATTCACAGAAGATGAAGTGAAAGATCTGGATGTCATGATGGCAAAGGATCTGGGCGCTGATATGATCAATGTCTGCTTCCCTCTGGGCAACAGCTGGTACATCCCCGCATTCTACTACGGCGTAGGCGGCACAATGTTCGGCGCTGACGGCACAGACGGCTCCAAGCCCTGTGATTTCAATGACGAAAAAGGTCTGGCAGCTACCAATTATCTGGTAGACCTGGCAGCGAACCCTAAATTTACAAATCAGGCAAACGAAGAAGCCGGCAAAGCCATTGCTCTGTTCGGTGAAGGCAAATTAGGCGCATTCTTCTCCGGTTCCTGGGATCGTGAAGCGATTGAAGAAGCGCTGGGCGAAAACTTCGGCTGCGCACAGCTTCCTACCTTCAAGGCAGGCGAATATGCAGGCACCATGAAGTCCTTTGCAGGTTCCAAAGCCATCGGCGTAAATCCTACTTGTGAAAACATGGACGTTGCAGTTGCGTTGGCTGTATATCTTGGCAGCCCTGAGTGTCAGAAAATCCGTTACGAGACCCGTGGTGTGGTTCCGCTTGATTCCACAGGCATCGACGATGTAATGCTGAACGCAATTACAGATACCGTAAACAACACTTCCGTTGCACAGCCTCTGGTTTCTGAAATGAACGGCTGGTGGTCTCCTGCCGAAGCATTCGGCAAAGCCATCGTTGCAGGCGAAGTGACACATGATAACGCAAAAGAGAAACTGGATACATTTGTAAACAATGTAAATGCAGGCGGTACTTTGGAATAAGCTGCAGTCTGGATTTGAATGGAAGCTTCATCGGGCAATCCTGGTGGAGCTTCTGTTCATGACAGGGGAAAGCGTTTTCCGCTCAGAATTTTGGCGGATGCAGACATGAGGGAAAGGATGGAGACGATGGCAGGGTTAAAGAGAAAGAAAAAAGCTTCCGAATTTCCGGAGATCATTCCGGTGTGGGAAGCGATCCGCAAAGGTGATATTTTTACGAAGCTGACCTGTCTGATCATGGGTGCCGGAAATCTTGCCAGAAAGCAGATTGTGCAGGGCCTCCTGTTTTTAGCGGGAGAGATCGCCTATCTTTGTTTTATGGCTTTTTACGGAGTGAACGCTCTGTATGATTTCATCACTTTGGGGACAGAGACACAGAATAAAGTTTTTAACGAAGCGAAGCAGATTTATGAGTATACCACAGGGGATAACTCTCAGTTATGCCTTCTCTACGGTGTTATTACCATATTCGTGACAATCGGATTTATCCTGTTATGGAGAGGAGCGGTCCGTTCCGCTTACATCGGTCAGGTTGCTGCAGAGCAAGGGAAGAAGCCGGTCAAATTCGGCGAAATTATCCGGGATCTAAAGGATAACAGGATGTACCATGTGTTCCTGTTTTTCCCTTTCATGGGAATCATCCTGTTCACGGTAATGCCTCTGATCTTCATGATTCTGATGGCCTTCACCAATTACGACAGGGATCACCTCCCTCCCGGTAAACTGTTTGACTGGGTGGGCCTTGAGAACTTCGGCAGAGTTTTAAATGCAGGCGGCTCTCTGGGACTGACCTTCTGGAAGGTGTTGGGCTGGACACTGGTCTGGGCGGTTTTTGCAACCTTCTTAAACTATATCCTGGGCATCATCCTGGCCATGATCATCAACCGGGAAGATACGAAGATCAAAGGCTTCTGGCGTTTTATCTTCGTGCTGACCATCGCGGTTCCCCAGTTCGTTTCCCTGCTGGTAGTCAATACCATGATCCAGGAACACGGTGTGTTCAATCTGATGTTAAAAGAACTGTTCGGCGTCGGGCCACTGCCGTTTTTGACCAACGCGACCTGGGCGAGAGTGACAGTCATCATCGTAAACCTCTGGGTCGGCATTCCCTATACCCTGATCGCGGTGACGGGTATTTTGAAAAATATTCCGGCAGAGCTGTATGAAGCGGCCAAGGTGGATGGGGCCAACGCGTTTGTGACCTTCTTTAAGATCACCATGCCTTATATGATGTTCGTCATGACCCCCCAGCTGATCGTAACCTTTACACAGAATATCAATAACTTTAACGTCATCTTCCTCTTAACCAACGGCGCGCCTGCCAGCGACGCTTATTACAGAGGCACCGCCGGGAAAACGGATTTGCTGGTCACCTGGCTGTATAAGCTGACCATCGATAATAAAGACTATAACCTGGGTGCGGTCATCGGTATTCTGACCTTCATCCTGATGGCGACTCTGTCGCTTCTGACCTACAGAAATACCGGATCTTATAAGAACGAGGAGGGATTCTCATGAAGAATACGAAACAGCATTCTGCAAGTGCGAAGAAAAAGATCGTCAATGTGCTGGTACATATATTCCTGTCCATCCTTTCCGTGATCTGGATTTTTCCGATTTTCTGGGTGGTCCTGCTTTCTTTCAGAGAGCAGAAAGGGCAGTACATCACTTCCTTCTGGCCGAAGCATTTTACCATCGCCAATTATACGAAGCTGTTCACGGATACGGCGCTGTTTAACTTCCCAAGATGGTTTATGAACACGCTTTTTGTGGCGATCTGTTCCTGTATCCTGACCACATTCTTTGTGCTGGCGATTTCCTACTGCCTGTCCCGGCTGCGCTTTAAAATCCGCAAGCCGTACATGAATGTGGCGATGATTTTGGGAATGTTCCCCGGCTTCATGTCCATGATCGCCGTATACTATATTTTAAAGGGCTTCGGTCTGACTCAGGGCCCTCTGATTTATCTGGCGCTGATCATGGTTTATTCCGGCGGCGCGGGACTGAATTTCTACATTTCAAAAGGCTTTTTTGATACGATTCCGAAAGCGCTGGATGAGGCGGCAATTGTGGACGGAGCGACGAAGTGGGATATCTTTTCCAAGATCATCATGCCGCTGTCCAAACCTATCGTCGTATATACCATACTGGGAGCGTTTATGGCACCCTGGCTGGACTTCATCTTTGCGAAGGTCATTGCAGGTGCGGATCCCCGGTATTATACTGTGGCGATCGGCCTGTATACGATGCTCACAAAGGAAAATATTATGAACTGGTATGCGCCCTTTGCGGCGGGTGCGGTATGCGTATCCATACCGATCGCGATCCTGTTCGTATATCTGCAGAAATATTATGCGGACGGTTTGTCCGGAGCGGTAAAAGGCTGAGGGCAGAAGTCCGTCGGGATTTTGGCTATCACAAAACGGGAGAAACACGGCAGCGGGTTTCTCCCGTTTGTAATTCAGGATAACAGAAAGTTCGCATAGCGTGCTGTTCTTTCAGGGAGAAAATGGAAAAAATGAAAAAGACAGGTTGTATGCTGCTGGCATTGCTGATTTTGCTCACAGGAATCTGCGGCTGTGGCAGGGAAAAAATACCGGACGACGAATACCGGAATTATTATGAGATTTTCGTGGGTTCTTTTTATGACAGCGATCAGGACGGATGCGGGGATTTAGCCGGGATCACGGAAAAACTGGATTATATAGAAGAAATGGGATTTAACGGGATCTGGCTGACCCCCGTCATGCCGGCTGTTTCCTATCATAAATATGATGTGACCGATTATTGCGGGATTGATCCTGCATTCGGCACGCTGGAGGATTACCGGACGCTGGTGAAGGAATGCCACAAAAGAGGGATTAAGCTGATCATCGACATGGTGTTTAACCATACTTCCAGCCGGCATCCCTGGTTCACAGAGGCCTGTGACTATCTGGAAGGCCTGCCGGAAGGGGAAGAACCGGATGAAAGCGTCTGCCCCTATGTGGGATATTATCATTTTAAAAGAGGGGAAGAGGTCAACTGGCACCGGGTGGGAAATTCGGACTGGTATTATGAGGGGATTTTCTGGGACGGTATGCCGGACTTGGCCCTGGAAAACCAAGCGGTCAGAAAAGAGCTGGAAAAAGCGGCGGATTTCTGGCTGGAACTGGGAACAGACGGCTTCCGGCTGGATGCGGCCAAGGAATATTTTACCGGATATGCGGAGAAAAATACGGAAGTGCTGGCCTGGTTTACGGATTATGTGAAGTCGGTGAACCCGGACGCTTATCTGGTGGCGGAGGTGTGGGAAGGCCAGGCGGCCATCCGGGAATATTATAAGAGCGGCATTGACAGCCTGTTCAATTTTCCGGCGGCCGCCCAGGACGGTGCCATCATCAAAACGATCCGCAAAAGAGTGGAACCTGCAGAATTTTTTGACTGGATGATCCGGCAGAGGAGCCAGGATCTTTCGGCAAATCCGGATTATGTTGACGCGCCCTTTATCAGCAATCACGATACTACCAGAATCTCCGCCCAATGTGTGAATGACGAGCGGCAGATGAAAGCGGCGGCGGGCCTTTTGTTCATGATGCCCGGTTCCCCTTTTGTCTACTACGGGGAAGAGATCGGCATGAAGAGCATGGGCACAAAGGATGAGAACAAGAGATTGCCGATGTTCTGGTCAGAGGACGGAAAAGGGATGCCCGATCCGCCTGCCGATGCGGACAGTGTGGAACAGAAGTTTCCCTCCTGGGAAGAACAAAAGAAGGATCCCGGGTCTATTCTGAATTACTATAAAGCGGCCCTCCAAATCAGGAACCGCTATCCGGAAATCGCCCGCGGGGAAGTGAAAGCCGTTGAAGGAACCTTTCCGGAAGCAACGGCGGCCGTCTGGCGGCAGTGGCAGGGGGAAACCTGTGTGATCCTTTGCAGTATGGCGGAAGGAATCACGGAAATAAACTTGCAGGACTATGGGCTGGAAGAGTATAATCTAAAAGAAAGCCTGACTGTAGATATGGAGAAAGCTGTCAGGAACGGCAATATTGTCCGGCTGCCGGAATACGGGATTGTTGTGCTGAAATGAGACAGAGGACGGGAAAATGAGAAAGAAACGGATTTGCTGTATAATGCTGGCGGTGCTGCTGGCAGGCTGTGCGCAGGAGGGGAAGGGGCCGGAGGCTCAGGAACGGACGAAAGAAGAACAGGAGGCGCAGGTGCGGACAGCGGCGGACGAAGAAGAGCGCAAAGCCTGGGAAACAGCCGCCTGCACCCCCTATGGGAAATACCCTTCTCTGGTGACCTATACGCTGGGGAAAATGAATGGGGAAAACAATTCCAACATGCCGGAAGGGGATACCTATGAGGATAATGTTTATACCAGGTATCTGCGCAAGACGTTGAACATTCAGAATGAAGATGTTTTTGAAGAGAACGGGGATCAGTATGTGACCAATGTGGAAATGGCGATCACATCCAGGCAGCTTCCCGATGTGATGGTGGTGGAGGATAAGGAAACCCTGATCCAGCTTGCCGAAAACGGCCTGATCGCGGATCTGACGGACGCATTTGAAAACTGCACCAGCGAAGGCATACGAGCCATGTATGACAGCTATGAGGTTTCCGCGGTGGATGCGGCTATGATTGACGGCAGACTGATGGCGCTGCCGGAGCCGAATTTTGTGGACGGACCGAATCTGCTCTGGCTCAGAAAAGACTGGCTGGACCGGCTGGGGCTGGAAGCGCCGGAGACGGTGGAAGATGTAAGAAAAATTGTGCGCGCTTTTATCGAAGAGGATCCCGGACAAAACGGGGCGGGAAAAACGGTGGGACTGGTCTGTCATGCGGATCTGACCGGAGAAAACGGATATACCTACGAATTTCAGCTGGATCCCATCTTTTCTTCCTTTGATGCCTACCCCAAGCAATGGCTTGAAGACGAAGAGGGGAATGTGGTTTACGGTTCCATACAGCCCCAGGCGAAGGAAGCCCTGGCTTACCTAAATGAACTGTATGAGGAAGGCATCCTGGATGAAAATTTCATGCTGCGCAATATGAACAATATTTCCGAATTGATTGTGACAGGAAAGTGCGGCTCCTTTTTCGGCCCCTGGTGGGCGCCCAACAATCCCCTCATGGATGCCAGAAAGGCAAACCCCGACGCGGTCTGGGAACCCTATCTGATTTCCACCACGGAGGATGGGAAAATTCGATATTTTGACCAAAAGCCCAGCTATAAATATGTGGTGGTCAGAAAAGGGTTTGAACATCCGGAGCTGGTGGTGAAAATGGCCAGTGTGATGTTTGACAAGATGCGGTATGAAGATAAAAAAAACGACGAACTGGAGGAGTATTTTCAGCGCAACGTGGATTCCACAGCACGGCCGATTTCCATCAATATCGATTACAGCGATGCACTCTACAAGTGTTATGAGCAGGTGAATGCGGCGTTAAACAAAACCCTTTCCCCGGAGGAACTGCAGATTCTGGAACATTCTTATTATGAGACCTGCAGCGCTTATCTGGAACATCCCGAATCGGCAGATCCCCAGGAATGGGCGGCCTATGTGTCCAGGATCCGAGCCTGCGCGCTGATAAAGGCAGACCGGCTGGAAGTGATCAGCCCCATTTTTTCCGGGGAAACAGAGAGTATGGAACGGGACTGGAATACCTTAAGAGGACTGGAAAAGACAGCCTATCTGGAAATAATTTCAGGGGAAAAGGGACTGGATTATTTTGATACTTTTGTGGAAGAGTGGAAAGCCCGGGGCGGAGAGCAGATTACGAAAGAGGTACAGGACCTGGCAGCAGAATAGAATGACAGGCAGACGGCAAAAAAGAGAAGCACATCGCGCGCTTCTCTTTTTTGTACGATAGGAAACTTTGTTTCCTATCGTACAAAAAAAGACGCTCCGCTGTGGATGCGCACTTGCGCGAAAGGTATATGTTGCCTGCTGGCAACCGCGCTCGGCGCGGGTGTGCGCTAAAACGCGCACACTTTTTCATGTGCCGTAAAATCGGCATACTGCGTTTCGAAAATTTCAGGCATCCGTTCTCAGCGTTTTTTTCAGGATCAGCAGTGTCAGCAGCAACAACAGAATGCCGACGGGCAGGCAAATGAAAGCGTTTTGTACAAAGCCCGCAATGATGTAGGTGACAAAGGATACCGCTGCCGCCACGATGGCATAGGGCAGTTGGGTGGAAACATGGTTTACATGGTCGCACTGTGCGCCCGCGCTTGCCATGATTGTGGTATCTGAAATAGGGGAGCAGTGATCGCCGCAGACGGCTCCGGCCATGCAGGCGGAGATGGAGATGATCATCAGCTCGGGATTGGAATTGGCAAATACCGCAACCACGATGGGGATCAGGATACCGAAGGTTCCCCAGGAGGTGCCTGTCGCAAAGGCCAGGAAGCAGCCTACCAGGAAAATGATGGCGGGCAGCAGGCTCATCAGACCTCCCGCGCAGCGTTCCATAATATTCGCCACAAATACTGCCGCGCCCAGACTGTCTGTCATTGCTTTTAAAGTCCAGGCAAAAGTCAGAATCAGGATGGCGGGAACCATGGCTTTAAATCCTTCCGGAATGCAGGACATGATCTCGTGGAAATTTAAAACCCGGCGCACCAGGTAAAGGATAATGGTGATCAAAAGCCCGAAAAATCCGCCCAGGGCCAGTCCTACGGAAGCGTCGCTCTGGGAAAAGCTGGTGACAAAATCCGTACCGGAGAAAAATCCGCCGGTATACAGCATGCCTGCCAGACAGCAGAAAATGAGGCTGACAACAGGGATCACCAGATCCGTGACTTTACCGTTTGTGGAAATTTTATCCGCGTTTTCCATACCGGCATAAGGGCGGCCCTCTGTGGTATACAGATCTCCTTTTTCCCGGGCATTTTTTTCATGCAGGGCCATGGGACCGAATTCCACTTTCATGAGAACCATGGCGATCATCATGACGATGGTTAAGAGAGCGTAAAAGTTGTAAGGAATGGCCCGGATGAACAGAGAAAAACCGTCGGTGCCTTCCACAAATCCGGTCACGGCTGCCGCCCAGGAGGAAATCGGGGCGATGATGCAGACCGGCGCGGCGGTGGCGTCAATCAGATAGGCCAGTTTGGAACGGGAAACCTTCTGTTTATCGGTTACGGGACGCATCACGCTGCCTACCGTAAGGCAGTTGAAATAGTCGTCAACAAAAATCAGGATGCCCAGGGCGATGGTCGCCAGCTGCGCGCCCACGCGGGACTTGATTTTGCTGCCTGCCCAGCGGCCGAAAGCAGCGGAACCGCCCGCTTTATTCATCAGCGCCACAATGGAACCTAAAATGACCAGGAAAATCAGGATGCCCACGTTATAACTGTCGGACAGGACGGAAATAAAACCGCCGTTAAACATGTGCATGACGGTTCCTTCAAAGGAAAAGCCGGAATAAAACAGGCCGCCCATCAGGATGCCGATGAACAGGGAGCTGTAAACCTCCTTGGTGATCAGCGCCAGCGCGATGGCAACCACCGGGGGCACCAGTGCCCAAAAAGTGGCGTACATGGCCGGAACATATTCCGTTTCACCGTCCGCTGCAAAGGCAGTCATGGAAAACAACAGTGCGAGAAGCACTACGACAGGTACAAAGACTTTGATTCTTTTCATCATTTTGTGCATAAAAAAATCCCCTCTCTCGTTTCGATTGGCAGCTGTTTTTCACAGGCTGCTTTCTTTCGTCAGGAAGGGAACGCGCAATGGCAGGAAATGGACGTTATGAAAATGTACCATACCAATGATAGCGCTCCACCTGCGTGACAATTTGTCACATGTGACAGTACAGCGCATATTCTGCGCAGTCCCAGGGAAGCCCGCCGGGCAGCGGAAAATCCCTTCGGCAGTTTCCCCTTTCACATACAGCGGCCGCCCGCCTTGCTGTGATGCTACTATTGAAAACCGCACCTCTACCATGTATAAGCTTTGTACCATATTTACAGAGCAATGTCAATGTTAAAACCAAAAAAAGTAAAAAAAAGCAACGGCGGTGTTAGCCTCCGCAAAGGGCCGATACGTCCACAATCGGTTGACAGGCAGGGGAGGCATGTTATAATAAAACAGAAGAATGTCTGTTAGACTGGAGATGAAAACAATGAAACTCTACGAGGGCGTAAAGGGAAAGAGCTACTGTGTGCGGGACCTCTATATGGAAGAAGGACTGATGCGGCGGCTGCAGGCCCTGGGACTCAATGAGGGGACAGTTGTAAAAATACTGAACCGGAAACGGGACGGCGCGATTATCCTCTATGTGCGCGGCACAAGGCTGGCTGTGGGCAAACATATTACTTCCAATATTGAAGTGGAACCGGAGGAAGGCTGAAAATGGAACCGAAGAAAGACAGACATGTACATGTGGCTTTTGTGGGCAATCCCAATTGCGGCAAAACCACACTTTTTAATGCCCTCACCGGCGCCAAACTAAAAGTTGCCAACTGGCCCGGCGTCACGGTGGAAAAGTTTGAAGGCAACATTGAATATGAGGGATACCAGCTGAAACTGGTAGATACTCCCGGTATTTATTCGTTAAGCTGTTATACCATAGAAGAACAGGTCACCAGGAAATGTGTGCTGGATGATGATATCGAGGTCATTGTGAATGTGGTGGACGCTTCCTGTCTGGAAAGAAATCTCTATCTGACCCTGCAGCTTCTGGAACTGGGAAAGCCGGTCATCCTGGCGCTGAACATGATGGATATTGTGAAAGAGCGGGGATTGGAAATCGACCTGCACCGCCTCCCGGAAATGCTGGGGGATATTCCTGTTGTACCGGTATCCGCGGCCAAACGGACAGGACTGGATATTTTACTTCATGCGGCGGTACATCACTATGTGGAAGGGCCGAAAGAGGATATCATGGATTACGGCCCCATGATCGAGGACAAGCTGGAGAAGCTGGAAGTTATGATGCAGGCCCGTTATCCCAGTCATTCCCTGATCCGCTGGCATGCCATCAAACTTCTGGAGGACGACGAACAGGTGACCACGGAGCATCCCATGGAAGTCACCAATGTGGTGGACAGAAGTTATGAGAAGGAAATCATACAGAAGAAATATGAGTATATAGATGAAATCGTGGAGGAAACGCTGTTTCATAAGGACAGCAAGGCAGCCAGGACGGATCGGGTGGACCGGGTTCTGACCCACCCCATATGGGGCGTTCCGGCTTTCCTGGGCATTATGGCCCTGGTATTCTTTTTGACCTTTGCGGTGGGGGACTTCTTAAAAGGCGGCTTTGAGGTGGCGCTGGCTTATTTTTCGGACACGGTGAGAAGCCTGCTGCTCACCCTTCGCGCGTCGGACTGGATTATCTCCCTGGTGGTGGACGGGATCGTGGCCGGCGTGGGGGGGATCCTCACTTTCCTGCCCAATATTTTCATCCTCTTTCTGGCGCTGGGGATTCTGGAGGATTCCGGATATATGGCCCGGGTGGCCTATGTGATGGATGGCATTATGGGAAAAGTGGGACTTTCGGGAAGGGCTTTTCTCCCCATGATCCTGGGATTTGGCTGTACGGTGCCCGCCATCATGGCCGCCAGAGCGCTGGAGACGGAACATGACCGGCGGAAGGTGATGATCATCACGCCTTTCATGTCCTGTTCTGCCAGGCTGCCGGTTTATGTGCTGTTTTCGGATATGTTTTTCCCGGAAAATCCTATGCTTCCCGCTTTTTCCATGTATGTGATCGGGCTTGTGACGGCAATCCTGGTGGCGCTTGTGATCAACCGCCTGGAAAAAGGAGGGGCCAATGATTCCCTGCTGATCGAACTGCCGGAATACAAAAGGCCCAACGCCCGTACGATCCGTATCTATGTGTGGAATAAGCTGAAGGATTACCTGACAAAGGCGGGAACCACCATTTTCATCGCGTCCATCATCATCTGGTTTGTGTTAAACTTCGGGGTCAGCGGAATGGTTGCCGATCCTTCCCAAAGCTTCGGAGCGGCCATCGGGCGGTTCCTTGTACCGCTGCTTGTGCCGGCGGGGCTGGGAATGTGGCAGATCGTGGTGGCCCTGATTTCAGGGATTTCGGCAAAGGAAGTGGTGGTGTCCAGTTTCGCCGTGCTGTTTGGGGTGGCGAATGCCAATTCGGCTGCGGGAATGGAGAAAATCATCGCCAATATCCGTCAGTTCAACCCGGAATTCGGAGCGCTCAACGCTTTTTGCCTCATGCTGTTTGTGCTTTTGTATGTGCCATGCGCGGCCGCCATCGGCACAATAAAAAAAGAAAGCGGTTCCGGGAAGTTTACGCTGGGGCTGATGGCATTTCAGATTCTGTTCGCCTGGGCGGTCTGTGTTCTTGTATTCCAGACCGGGTCCCTGATCGCAGGCCTGATCTGAGCGGACGGCGCCTGTTCTGTGGAGAATCCGGAAGGGATGCGGCGGACAACCGGAATAAGAGGATTCTTCTTTCGGATCAGATGTAGAAAAAGTCTTGATTTTGCCGGGAGTTTGTGCAAAAATAGGATAACGGCATAGAGTGCAACAAGCTCACCCGGACAGGGAGGTTAACTTATGAGAGGTATTGATACACCGGTCAGGCAGATTCGGCGGAAAGTTTTTAAAGAGATCGCGAACCTGGCCTATCATTCTGAAAACCTGATTGATGATATGGAGGCGCTGCCCTATAAGATTATCAATCCTGACACCCCGATTTATCGGGAGAGTATTTATCGGGAACGGGCCATTGTGAGAGAACAGCTGCGCCTGGCCATGGGCCTGTCGCTGCGCCCGGAGAATGTTCCGGTCCATCTGACACAGGGGCTGGAAGAGAGCAATATTGATGAGAAATATTATGAACCTCCGCTGATGCAGGTCATTCCGTCGGCATGTAATGCCTGCCCGGAGAACGAATATCGGGTGACGGACCGCTGCATGGGCTGTGTGGCCCATCCCTGTCAGGAGGTTTGTCCCAGGGGAGCGATCAGCTTTGTGAACGGCAAATCCTGGATCGATCCTTCGAAATGTATCCGCTGTGGTAAATGTAAAGCCATCTGTCCTTATGATGCCATCGCCCATCAGCAGCGTCCCTGCAGTGCGGCCTGCGGTGTGGGAGCCATTGAGAATGACGAAGAAGGGCGCGCGGTGATCAACGTGGAAAAATGCGTATCCTGCGGCCAGTGTATGGTGAGCTGCCCCTTCGGTGCAATTGCGGATAAATCCCAGATCTTCCAGCTCATCCGGGCCATTCAGTCCGGCAGGAAGATCATCGCCCAGGTGGCGCCTGCGTTTGTAGGCCAGTTCGGGCCCGGGGTGACTCCCGGCAAATTAAAGACCGCTCTGAAAGAGCTGGGCTTTACGGATGTGTATGAGACGGCTATCGGTGCGGATATGGGCGCTGTGGCGGAAGCGGAGCACTATGTGGAAGAGGTTTCTACAGGGAAACTTCCTTTCCTTCTGACCTCCTGCTGTCCTTCCTGGTCCATGCTTGCGAAGAAGTTCTTCCCTGAGACGATCGATAAGATATCCAATGCGCTGACCCCCATGGTGGCCACCGCGCGCAGGATTAAAGAGGATCATCCGGATGCTTCCGTGGTGTTTATCGGGCCCTGCGCTTCCAAGAAGCTGGAAGCTTCCAGAAGGTCGGTACGTTCCGATGTGGACTTTGTCATCACCTTTGAAGAGCTTGCCGGTATGTTTGAAGCAAAAGGAATCGATCTGGCAGCCATCGAGTCGGAAACTCCGGTAGAAGATGCTACGGCGGCGGGCCGCGGTTACGGTGTTGCGGGAGGCGTTGCCAATGCCATAGAGAACTGTATCAGGGAATACTATCCGGATGTTACCGTGAATATCGAACATGCGGAAAGCCTTGCGGAATGCAAGAAGATGCTGATGCTTGCCAAAATGGGCAAGAAGAACGGTTGTCTGATTGAAGGCATGGCCTGCCCCGGCGGTTGTATTGCCGGTGCCGGTACCAATATCGCCATCCCTCAGGCGGCGAAGGAAGTGAACGGGTTCAAAGCGGCGGCGGCAAAGAAGCTGCCTGATCTTCCGCCAGAGGAAGAATGAACCGTTTCATAAATGATAAAAACAAAAAAGCCGGCCTTAGGGCCGGCTTAAATATGGAGGAAAGTTTGAATGGCTAAAATCAGAACACGTTTTGCACCCAGCCCTACCGGGCGCATGCATGTGGGGAATCTGCGCACAGCGCTGTACGCTTATCTGGTTGCAAAACATGAAGGCGGAGATTTTATTTTAAGAATTGAGGATACCGACCAGGAACGTTATGTGGAAGGCGCTGTGGAGATCATTTACAGAACGCTGGAAAAGACGGGACTGCTTCACGACGAAGGCCCGGATAAGGACGGCGGTGTCGGCCCTTATGTCCAGAGCGAGCGCCAGGCCAGCGGGATTTATCTGGAATATGCGAAGAAGCTCATTGAAAAGGGAGAAGCTTATTACTGCTTCTGTGATAAAGAAAGACTTGCCACTCTGACCCGGGAAGTGGCGGGCAAAGAGATCAATGTTTATGACAAGCACTGTCTGCACCTTTCCAAAGAAGAGGTTGAGGAAAAGCTGACTGCCGGCGTACCCTATGTCATCCGTCAGAATAATCCTACGGAAGGGACAACCACTTTCCATGACGAAATTTACGGTGACATTACCGTGGACAACGGGGAGCTGGATGATATGATTCTCATTAAATCCGACGGCTATCCCACTTATAACTTTGCAAACGTTGTGGACGATCATCTGATGGGGATTACGCATGTGGTGAGAGGAAATGAATACCTTTCTTCTTCCCCAAAATATAACAGACTTTACGAAGCTTTCGGATGGGAAGTGCCGGTATATATTCATTGTCCGTTGATCACGGACGAAGAACACCATAAGCTTTCCAAACGGTGCGGCCATTCCTCCTATGAAGATCTGGTGGAACAGGGATTTTTGACGGAAGCCATCGTCAACTTCGTGGCGCTTCTGGGCTGGAGCCCGGAAGGAGAAAATGAGATTTTCTCTCTGGAAGAGCTGGTGAAAGCCTTCGATTACCGCCGTATGTCCAAATCTCCGGCCGTATTTGACTATACAAAGCTGAAATGGATGAACGGGGAATATATTAAGGCCATGGACTTTGACCGCTTTTACGGAATGGCAGAGCCTTACCTGAAGAAAGTGCTGACGAAGGGCCAGAATTTGAAAAAAGTGGCCGAAATGGTCAAGACCAGAATTGAGACTTTCCCTGAAATTGAGGAAATGGTGGACTTCTTTGAAGAACTGCCGGAATATGATCCCGCCATGTATACCCATAAAAAGATGAAAACCAATGCGCAAAGTTCGCTGGAGGTTCTGACAGAGCTTCTTACGATTCTGGAGGAACAGGAAGATTACAGCAATGACGCGCTGTATGCGGCGCTGCTTTCCTTTGTGGAGAAAAAGGGCTGCAAGAACGGTTATGTCCTCTGGCCTGTGCGCACGGCGGTTTCCGGGAAACAGATGACTCCCGCGGGAGCTACGGAAATCATGGAGATTCTGGGAAAAGAAGAATCCCTAAAGAGAATCCGCAAAGGGATCGAACTTCTGCAGAACGTTTAAAAGGAGAAAACCGATTTGCGGGAAAATGAGCAACAGCATAAAGCGATAGTCTGGAACACGGGGCCCGCCTTGATCCTGGCCGGCCCCGGCTCCGGAAAAACCTTCACTACCGTAGAAAGAGTGCGGTATTTAATCGAGATCCATCATGTGGATCCTTCTCATATTCTTGTGATCACTTTCACAAAAGCGGCAGCCCGGCAGATGCGGGACCGCTTCTTTACCCGGATGGGCGGTCGGTTCTGTCCGGTCAGTTTCGGCACATTTCACGCCGTTTTCCTACACATATTAAAAACATCCTGTCATTATGATTCTCAGAGCATCCTTTCGGAAAAAGAAAAAAGAGAATATCTGCGCATTGTTTTAAACGGCATAAAAGCGGAATTTCCCACGGATGAGGACTGGGAAGAAGGCCTTCTGTCCCAGATCGGCTATTTAAAAAATGCGGGCAGCGTGCCGGCGGGGTTTTCCGGCGGGGGTCTGGAACCGGATGTTTTCCGGCAGGTATTCCTGCGGTTTCAAAAACTGATTCGGGAGATGGGAAGACTGGATCTGGACGATTTTGCGGCGGCGGTGCGGCATCTGTTTCTGAGCGATCCTCAGGCCCTTGCCGGGTGGCGGGAAAAATTCCGCTATATCCTTGTGGATGAATTTCAGGACGTGAACGCAGTGCAGTACGAGGTGCTCAAACTTCTGGCGGGAGAGAGGAAAAACCTGTTTGTGGTGGGAGACGACGACCAGGCGATTTATGGCTTCCGGGGGTCGGACCCCGCCATCATGCGGCAGTTTTTTGTGGATTTTCCCCAGGCTGCGCGGATCGAACTGACGGTCAATTACCGGAGCAGAGCAGGCATTGTGGAGACAGCCGGCAAACTCATCAGGGCCAACAGGGAACGGCTTGATAAGCGCATCAGGGCGGGAAAGGAGGCAGCGCCTTTTGACAAACCGCATCCGGAAACGTCCGGCATCTGGACGCCCCTTTCCGTTGACGGCGCCGTATGCGTCACAGAATTTTCCGACGCAAGACAGCAGGCGGAGCGGCTGGCAGCAATGATCGGGGATTTCCGAAAGGGAGATAAAAAGCCCTCCGCTGCGGTCATTTTCAGAACCAATACGGACGGGGCTCTGCTGGCGGAAAAACTGGGGGAGGCCGGGATTCCCTTTTTTATGAAGGAAAAGCTGAAAACCCCCTATGCCCATCCGGTTTGCCAGGATCTTTTTGCCTATCTGAAATTTGCGAAGTCGGAAAGGGGCAGACGGAATTTTTTCCGCATAATGAACAGACCATGCCGTTATCTTTCCCGACAGAAGGTGGAGGAAGGGCAGGTATCCTTTCAGGCGCTTCTTGCGGCATACCGGGACAAACCTTATATGAAACAGCAGATTGCAAAAATGCAGACCGATATTTCCAGGATTGCCGGAATGGACCTGTATGCGGCGGTTCATTATGTGCGCAAAGGGATCGGGTATGACGGCTGGATCGACAGGGAGCTGTTCGGGGAAAAGCAGAAGGAGGCTATGGAAATGGCGGCTTTTTTCCAGGACAGTGTGCGGAATTTTTCCACGGTGGAGCAGTTGGAAAACCATATTGCGCAATACGAAAAAAGCCTGCTGG
Organism: uncultured Lachnospiraceae bacterium; assembly: GCA_902476265.1. GTDB lineage: Bacteria > Bacillota > Clostridia > Lachnospirales > Lachnospiraceae > Gallintestinimicrobium. Next base: position 104,177 of record CABSCP010000003.1, on the reverse strand, counting down.
AGGCCGGAAAAAAGGAGCAGGAAGGAGAGGAGGACAGAGTGGGGATCATGACCATGCACGGTTCGAAAGGACTGGAATATGATATCGTTTTCCTGCCGGACTGCAATGAGGGCATCGTGCCGCATAAAAAGAGCCTGGCGGGAAAAGAACTGGAAGAAGAGCGGCGGATGTTTTATGTGGGAATGACGAGAGCGAAGGAGAGGCTTTTTCTGTCCTGGGTATCGGGAACAAAGGAAGATCCGGGATTTGCCTCCCGCTTTCTTGGCGACTGCGGATACCGGGAAGAATACCGCAGCCCATCTTAATTTTTCCCTGTCGTATAAAAAAGCTGTGGGCAGCAGGTTCTCTGCGTGTCCACAGCTTTTAAGGGCGCGTATTTCAGTGCTCTGTTTCGTCGGCATCAATGAGTTCGTCGAATTCACAGCTGTCGAGATACTGGTCGAAAGCTTCTTCCACTTTTTCATATTCGGCGTCTTCCTCGATGTAGCCCAGTTCCGGTTCTTCGTTGGGATCATCGGGGTTCTCGGAATAGCGGTAGAACCATACTTCTCCGTCATCGTTCTGGCCGTTTTCATCCAGCGGCATGAGCACGATATAGTCCTTCCCCTCAACTTCAAGAATTGTGATAATGGCGCAGGTGACGTTGGTTCCGTCTTCCAGTTCCAGTTCCACGGTCATTTCCTCATCCATTTCTTCGAATTTATCCTTACCCATGGAATGTATTCCTTTCTTTATTTCATACTTTTGCCGGGAATTATAAAAAGCAGTAAAGGGAAAATCCCGACAACTATATAATACAGGAAGTTGCGGTGGCATGCAACCATTATTTGTGCTATAATGAGCATCAGTGAGGAATACCTGACCGCAGGGCTGAGAGCGGCGGGATGGAAAAGCATCACAGGGAAGGACAGGTAACGCGAAAGGATGAGACATAATATTACGGTAGAAAAAGGCAGGCCATATCCCATGGGAATGACAGTGACCGGGGAAAACCAGGTGAATCTGGCGGCTGTGCTGCATGAAAAAGAAGAATGCGGTGTAATTTTATATCCCAGAAACGGCGGCAGACAGATCCGGCTCCCTTTCCGCAGGGAAAATAAGGTCGGAAATATTTACTGCATGAAGCTGACAGGAATCCGTCCCGATGAGTATGAATACAATTATTATGCGGACAGTGAAATCGTTACGGATCCGTATGCGCGGGAAATTTCAGGAAATGAGAAGTGGGGACACAGGACGGATCCTGTGTTAAGAGGTGCGGAACCCACGGAAGCGTTTGACTGGGAAGATGATGCGCCGCTGATGACGCCGTTAAATGACAGTATTTTATACCTGCTCCATGTGCGCGGGTTTACCCGGCATGCCTCTTCGGGGGTAGAGCAGAAAGGCACTTTTGCCGGAATTGTGGAGAAAATACCCTATATCAAGTCACTTGGCGTAACAGCGCTGGAACTGATGCCGGCCTATGAATTTCTGGAACTGGAGCACAGCAGGCAGGAAAAGGTTTCCATGGCCCGGGCCGTTGAGCATTATATGGAAAAAGAAGCGTCCAAAGAAGAAAAACCCCGCATCAACTACTGGGGCTATAAAAAAGGGTATTATTTTGCGCCTAAGGCTTCCTATTGCAGTACGGACCGTCCGGCGGAGGAATTTAAGCGGATGGTGAAAAGCCTGCATGAAAACGGGCTGGAAGTGATCATGCAGTTTTATTTTCCGAAGGAAGTCACAAAAGGCTATATACTGGAAGTTTTGAAATACTGGGTATATGAATATCATATCGACGGAATCCATCTGCTGGGAGAGAAGATCCCGGCCGCCCTGGTGGCCACGGATCCGCTGCTTTCCAACACGAAGCTTTTTTATTACCATTTTCCGTGTGACGAGATCTATGTTTCCGATGAAGTGCCGGCCTATAAGAATCTGGCCTGCTACCAGGATGACTTCCTGTATGATATGAGGCGGTATTTAAAGGGCGATGAGGATATGCTCGGGAAGGTGCTGTATCAGCTCAAAAAGAATCCCAGGCAGACCGGCGTCGTGAATTTTATCACAAACTATGACGGCTTTTCCCTGGCGGATATGGTTTCTTTTGAACGCAAGCATAATGAAGCCAACGGAGAGGAAAACCGGGACGGCAATTCTTACAATGCTAGCTGGAACTGCGGCGCAGAAGGGAAAACCCGTCGGAAAAGCATCCTGAAGCTGCGGGAAAAACAGATGCGCAATGCCATGATGCTCCTGCTTTTTGCACAGGGTACGCCCATGATTGTTTCCGGGGATGAATTCGGACAGAGCAGAGAGGGAAATAATAACCCTTACTGTCAGGATAATGCGGTCAGCTGGCTGAACTGGAAGCTTTTAGAGCAGAACAGGGATTTCCATTCGTTTGTTAAGGCGGCAATCGCCCTGCGCAAAGCTCATCCCATCCTGCACAAGCCGGATGAACTGACGATGATGGACTATATCGCCAGCGGATATCCGGACATTTCCTATCATGACGGGGATGCCTGGAGACTTTCTGCCGACAGAATCAGCAGGGAAGCAGGGGTGATGTACTGCGGCCGATATGCCAAAATTGACCGGACCACAGACGACGACTTTTTCTATATCGCTTATAACATGCATTGGGAAGAAAAGCAGCTGGCGCTGCCGGATCTGCCTGCCGGAATGCATTGGGAAAAGGTGATGGATACCACGGAAGGAACGGTGGAAAGCGACGGGCAAAAGCAGGAAAAGAGGATCACTGTAAAAGGGCGGTCCGTTCTGATTTTAAAAAGTTTTGGAGAACCGCTGAGGAAGGGAAAGAAACGTGAAGGCGTTACAGCATTTTAAGACGATTACACACCATAAATATCTGGTTATGAAAGGATGCTTTGCGGTAGGGCTCTACTGGCAGGGCATCTGTCATGATTTGTCAAAGTATTCCTGGACCGAATTTAAGGTAGGGGCGAAATATTATCAGGGCGACAGAAGCCCCAATAATGCGGAGAGGGAGGACATCGGATATTCCACCGCATGGCTTCACCATAAAGGACGTAACAAGCATCATTATGAGTATTGGATTGATTACAGCACCAGGGTGGTGAAGGGCGGTATGGCCCCGGCGCCCATGCCGAAAAAATATGTGGTGGAAATGCTGATGGACCGCATCGCGGCATCTAAAACCTATCGGGGCAGCGCTTATACGGACCGGGATCCCCTGCTTTATTTTGAGAGTGCCAAGGAACCGCCCATGATCCATCCGGAAACGAAGGCATTGCTGGAAAAACTGCTGCGCATGCTGGCGGAAAAAGGGGAAAAAGAGACTTTCGCTTACGTGAAGCAAGAGGTGCTCTGAGCATCGGACAGGCAACCAAATCTGCGTAGATGCATACAGTATCAGTATGAAGGTTACTTTTTACAGTCTGCAGGTTAGCGGGCAGACTGGAGACAGTGACGAATCAAGCAAGGAGATTTGAATGCGATGAATTGTCTTTATTTGCTGGTACTGATTTTCTGCTGCGGGCGCAGAGGGCGCGGCGGTAACTGCGTCTGCGAAAGGCATGATGTAGTGGATAACTGTAGTTGCGGCAGACGCCGGGAAGAGCGCGGAGAAAACTGCGGCAGACATCAGGATGTCCGCGGGGACGGCTGCGGCTGTGAGAGACCCAGACCGGAACCCAGAATGCCCCGTTATGACGAGGCTGTGTCGGGATGTCCGTGCCAGGATACTGTGCCCGGAATGAATACGGCGCCGGGCAGGCCTTATCCGGTATATAATGACGGCTGCGGCTGTGGGGACTGATTGACGGACAACTGAATAAAGAGTAGAATCAGGAATAAAAGATACCGGGCACAGACTGTCCGGTATCTTTTGGCGAATGCGGAAATATTTACTTCCGAAATTCTTTCTTTTTTTGATTGACATTTATCCATTTTCCATGTATAGTCAGAAGAGTTGCACTTTAATGAGAAAGAATGAGGAAATTAGATGGAAGATTTATTACGGTATGATGCGTCGGGAATTGATGAGCGGATTTTAAGGGCAGTGGAAGAAATGGGGTTTGAAAATATGACCCCGATCCAGTCCCAGGCCATTCCTGTTTTTATGGAAGGAAGGGATGTCATCGGCCAGGCACAGACCGGAACAGGCAAAACAGCGGCGTTCGGGATTCCTATGCTTCAGCAGATTGATGAGGATGACCGCAGCTTACAGGGGATGGTTCTGTGCCCTACCAGAGAACTGGCCATGCAGGCTGCAGAGGAACTGAGACGTTTTGCCAAATATATGCACAATATCCGGGTGCTGCCGGTTTACGGCGGTCAGGATATCGTGCGCCAGATCAAGGCGTTAAAGGGCGGCGTACAGATTATTGTGGGCACGCCGGGCCGGGTGATGGATCATATGCGCCGCCATACGGTTAAAATGGATAACCTGAAAATGGTCGTGCTGGATGAAGCGGATGAGATGCTCAATATGGGATTTCGGGAAGATATGGAAGCCATATTAAAGGAAATTCCGGGGGAACACCAGACGGCATTATTTTCCGCTACCATGCCGGAACCGATCCTTCGGATTACGGACCGTTTCCAGAATGATGCGGTGCTGGTAAAAGTGGTGAAGAAGGAGCTTACGGTAGAGAAGATCAAACAGTATCTTTACTATGTCAGAAGGAGCGACAAGGAAGCGGCAGCAGCCCGTCTGATCGAGTATTACGGTCTGCAGCGCAGCCTGATTTTCTGCAACACCAAGAGCATGGTGGATGAACTGGCGGAGAATCTGAAAAAGCGCGGGATTCTGGCAGAGGGGCTGCACGGCGATCTGAGCCAGGCTCAGAGGGATACGGTGATGAAACGTTTCCGTTCCGGAAGCATGCAGATTCTGATCGCTACCGATGTGGCGGCCAGAGGAATCGATGTGAGCGATGTGGACGGCGTAATTAACTATGATGTCCCCCAGGATATTGAATACTATGTGCACAGGATCGGAAGAACAGGCCGCGCGGGGAAAGAAGGGATGTCCTTTACGCTGGCATCGGTGCGTGAATCAGGCAAAATCCGGGAAATCGAACGGATCTGCAAGACGCATCTGGAAGAAAAGAAGCTTCCTAATGCAGAAGAAGTGCGGATTCATAAGGAAAAAGCGGCATTATTAAAAGCGAAACAGATTATGGACGAAGAAAATATTGCGGACAGTCTCAGAGCGGTGGAGCGGTTTGAAAAAGAAACCGGAATCAGTGCGCTGGAGCTTGCAGCGGCATTTTTACAGGCGCAGACAGGCGCGGCGGAAGAGGAAATCATTGAAGAGTGCCGTGTACCCAGATACCGTTATGAAAACGGACGCAGGGATGCAGGCCGTACAGACAGAAAAGGCCAGGGCAGATATGACGGTTCCGGGAAAAAACGCGGCTATGCTGAGGGCGGCAGAGGGAATTACGGCGGCAGATATCAGGATCAGCGCGGCCGGAAAGGCGGCAGGTCCGAAAACGGCGCCGGGAGCCGCAGCACCTATAGCAGAAGCGGCGGCAGACAACAGGATGACAGACAGAAATCCGCTACAGCATAACGAATGACTCTTAACGGAACAGGCCATGCGAAAGATATCGCATGGCCTGTCTGACGTTTTTTGGAAAAAATTTGACGTTAAGAACAGAAAAACATTGACAAAAACAGTAATAGTTACTATAATTGAAATATCAAGTTATTACAGGTACAAAAGAAAGGGGGCTGTTTATGAGCAAGCATCTGCCGATGTCCGTGCGTGTGCCGATTGAAGAGGATAATCCGTCGATCATGCGTGACGAGACAAAATGCATTAAATGCGGTCAGTGTAAGAATGTGTGTACCGAGTATATCGGCGTACACGGCACTTATACACTGGAGCAGACCGGCGACAGGGCTGTTTGCATCAATTGTGGTCAGTGCGCTAATGTCTGTCCTGTTTCCAGTATCACGGAGAAGTATGAATATCCGGATGTGGAAAAAGCGGCGGCTGATCCTGACAAAATTGTTATTTTTTCCACATCTCCTTCCGTGAGGATTGCGCTGGGTGAAGAATTCGACATGGAGGACGGGAGTTTTGTCCAGGGGAAGATGGTGACGCTTCTGCGCAGGCTGGGCGCGGACTATGTGCTGGACACGAACTTCGCCGCAGATCTGACGATTCTGGAAGAAGCCAGCGAGCTTTTGGAGCGGATTACAAAGAAAAACAAGCCGCTGCCTCAGTTTACCAGCTGCTGCCCGTCCTGGGTGAAGTATGCAGAGATTTATCATCCAGACATACTGGATCATATTTCTTCCGCCAAGAGTCCCATCGGAATGCAGGGACCTACTATTAAAACCTATTTTGCAAAAAGGATGGGAATTGATCCGGAAAAGATTGTGAACGTGGCGGTGACACCCTGTACGGCCAAGAAATTCGAGATCCGCCGGGAAGAGATGAAAGCTGCCGGAAGATATCTGGGAATTGACGGGATGTATGACATGGATTATGTGATCACCACCAGAGAGCTGGCAGCCTGGGCCAGGGAAAAAGGAATTGACTTCGCTGCTTTGCCGGACTCCGATTATGATCCGCTGATGGGCGAAGCGTCCGGCGCAGGGGTGATTTTCGGGAATACCGGAGGCGTTATGGAAGCGGCGCTGCGGACCGCCTATTTTTACCTGACCGGGGAAAATGCTCCGGCCGTGCTTTACGAATTAGAGCCGGTCAGAGGGATGGAACAGGTGAAGGAAGCCAGCCTGACCATAGCCGGAATGACGGTGAATGTGGCGGTGATTTACGGCACGAAAAACGCGTCTCAATTCATACGGCAGTTAAAGGACAGCCCCAAACAATATCATTTTATAGAAGTGATGACCTGCCCCGGCGGCTGTATCGGCGGCGGAGGACAGCCGAAAGGAACGCTGGAAAAAGGCGATGAACTCCGGAAAAAGAGAATAGAAGGCCTTTATAAACGAGATGGGGAAATGAAGCTGCGCACCAGCCATGAGAATGAAGAGATCAAGGAGCTGTATGCACAGTTTTACGGGAAACCCCTGTCGGAACTGGCGGAGAAAATGCTCCACACCACATATCATGACAGAAGTGAAGAACTGACTGACAGAAATCGAACAATTAAAGGAGGAAATACGATGAAATACCGTTGCAAAATCTGTGGATATATTCAGGAAGGAGAACTGCCGGAAGGGTTTGTCTGCCCTGTGTGCAAACAGCCGGCATCCATGTTTGAAAAGATTGAGGAAGGACCTGCAGAGAGCGGCAATCCCTATGCGGGAACAAAGACCGAAAAGAATCTGGCGGAAGCCTTTGCCGGAGAGTCCCAGGCCCGCAATAAATACACTTATTTTGCGGCGGTGGCACAGAATGAAGGTTATGATCAGCTGGCGGAGATTTTCTTAAAAACGGCCCGCAATGAACAGGAACATGCGCGCCTGTGGTTCCAAGAACTGGGTCATCTTGGAAACACCGCGCAGAATCTTCTTGCGGCAGCCGAAGGAGAGAACTACGAATGGACCGACATGTATGACCGCTTTGCAAAAGATGCCGAAGAAGAAGGATTCCCGGAACTGGCAGAACGCTTCCGCAGGGTGGCGGCCATTGAAAAGAGCCACGAAGAGCGTTACCGCAAACTGCTCTCTAATGTAGAGATGCAGCAGGTATTTGCCAAAGGTGAAATGACCATGTGGGAATGCCGTATCTGCGGACACCTGGTGATGGGCACGAAAGCCCCGGACAAATGCCCCGTCTGCGGCTACTCCCAAAGCTACTTCGAAGTGAGGAAAGAGAACTACTAAGCAAGAAGTCCCAGCCGAGAGGCTGGGACTTCTTGCGCTACTTCACGATTTGCGAAGCAAATTGTGAAGGTTCCGCCGGGCCGGGAGGCTGGGACTTCTTGCGCTGCTTCACGATTTGCGAAGCAAATTGTGAAGGTTCCGCAGGGCCGAGAGGCTGGGACTTCTTGCGCTGCTTCACATTTGGCCTTGCCATTCTTGACGAATCACCTGTCCGATGGTAAACTGGAAAAGAACGATTGAAAGAAACAGACAGATGACAATCTGCCGGGAGGTTTATGAGATGATAGGTGATCAGAAAATAATTTTCAGCGGGATGCAGGCGACCGGAAACCTGACTTTGGGCAATTATCTGGGGGCGTTGAAGAACTGGGTGACGCTGGCCGATGAATATATGACGTTTTTTTCCGTTGTGGATCTGCATTCCATTACAGTGCGGCAGGATCCTGCCGAGCTGCGCAGGCGCGCGAGGTCCCTTCTGACTTTATATATTGCCGCGGGGCTGGATCCGGAGAAGAACTGTATTTATTATCAGTCCCATGTTTCAGGCCATGCGGAACTGTCCTGGATTTTAAATTGTTTTACTTATATGGGTGAGTTAAACCGGATGACCCAGTTTAAGGATAAGGCCGCAAAACATGCGGATAACATCAATGCGGGACTTTTCACCTACCCGGTGCTGATGGCGGCGGATATCCTGCTGTATCAGGCGGATGTGGTGCCGGTGGGCAAGGACCAGCTGCAGCATTTGGAAATCACCAGGGATATCGCACAGCGTTTCAACGCGATTTACGGCGATGTATTCACGATTCCGGAACCCTATATGCAGAAGGCGGGCGCGAAAATCATGAGTCTGCAGGATCCGGAGAAGAAGATGAGCAAATCGGATGAAAATCCCAACGCCAGCATTTACCTGATGGACGATCCCGATACCATCATGCGCAAGTTCAAGCGCGCCGTGACGGACTCCGAGGCCTGTGTGCGTTACCGCGACGAACAGCCCGGCATCAGGAACCTGATTGATATTTACGGAGCCTGCACCGGTAAAACGCCGGAAGAGGTGGAGAAAGAATTTGACGGAAAAGGCTACGGCGATTTCAAAATGGCGGTGGGCGAAGCGGTGGTCAGCGTACTCAAGCCGCTCCAGGACAGATATGCGGAACTTTCAAAGGATAAGGCTTATATTGACAGCGTGATCAAAAACAATGCGGAAAAAGCGGATTATTATGCCACAAAGACGCTGCGCAAAGTGCAGAAGAAAGTGGGCTTCCCGGAAAGAATCCGCTGATACCGGGTTATTTGGGAACATTCATGCAATCCGGGGAATACATCCGTCGAAAGCGGGTGGGGGAACACCCCTTTATCTGCCGAAACGTCCGGTTGAATGCAGAAGGGCTGGAAAAGCCGGTCTGCAGGGCAATCTGTGTGACGGAATATTCCGGGTTTGCCAGCAGTCCCTCTGCCAGAGATATTCGCTTTTGATTCAGATATTGGGTGAAGGAAACATTGGTAAACTCCTTAAAAATCCGGGTGAAGTAGAATTTGGAAAATCCGGCCAGCCGGGCGGCGGTTTCCAGAGTCAGATTTTCCGTACAGTGGTCGTTTAAATAGCTGCACACGGACAGAAGGCGTTCGGCATTGGGAGAAGCGACAGCGGCGCCGTCCTTTGGTGTGTTGTCCAGGACAGGATCCAGCCGGCCCAGAAGCCCCAGGATTTCCAACAGCCTTCCGTAAATGACCGTTTCATAAAAAGGATGAGGATCAGCGTATTCCTCCTCGATAGAGGTGAGGAGTGCGCTGATTTTTTCGTGGAAAGAACCAAAGCCGCGGCCGGAAACGACCAGAATGGGGGGCAGCAGGGAAAGCAGGGTTTCTACGTTGGCAATCTCTTTTACAGAGGACAATTCCGCCAGATAAATGATTCTTCTGCCCTCCGGAGGCGCCAGAAGCGCATGAATGGCCCCGGGGCGAAGGAAAGCGATATCGCCTTCCTCCAGTTGCCAGGCGCGCCCGGATACCACGATCTGATAACCGTTTTCCACCACCCGTATGATTTCCATGGGAGTATGCCAGTGATCCGGAAAGTTTTCACAGATATCCATCTGATTGATGCGTACTCCAAGATTGTCCCGAAAATTGACGGTTTCAAAAATGCCGTCCAAATGTTCAATCATAAAAGCCTCCTGGTTTTGAGGGAACTCGTGGGCCTGGCAGAGAGGCGACACGGGTTGACGATTCTTGCGTTGGAATATTGTATTCAGCATAACTGTTTTTTTAAAAAAAGGCAAGATACAGGGCTGATTTTATTCGTTTGGGGATAAAAAAGCTGTCAGAAAAGAATTTATAGGAAAAAACAGGGCAATATTTGTCAAATCAAGAGCAAAAAAAGGAAAGAGAAAGAAGGAACATTTTGCTATATTCAATTTATCAGAAAGAATTTGACAGCCGTAACAGGGGCGGCGGAAAGTAGGGATGAAAACATGGAATATCATGTAGCGAAAAATGGATGTGATCTGGTGGCGGGCACAAAGGAACAGCCTTTCTTAACCATTTCACGGGCGGCGAAAGCGGCACAGTCAGGAGATAAGGTGGTGGTTCATGAAGGCGTTTACCGGGAATGGGTGAAGCCTGAACGCGGCGGCCGCAGTTCAATTGAAAGAATTGTGTATGAAGCGGCCGAAGGAGAGAAGGTTGTGATCAAAGGCTCCGAGCGGATTACCTGCTGGGAGAAGGTGGAAGGAAATGTGTGGAAGGCGGTGCTTCCCAATTCCTTTTTCGGAGAATATAACCCTTACAGCGAGGTGCTTTCAGGCGACTGGTTCATTTCACCGGAGGATGTAGCGCTGCATACCGGAGAGGTCTACTTAAACGGGAAATCTTTTTATGAGGCCGCTACTCTGGAGGAAGTCAAAAATCCGGTGATGCGCACGGAAGGAGTCAATCCGCCCTGGACAAAACATGGGGAACCGTTGCTGCATCCGGAAGAATCCATCTATCAGTGGTATGCGCAGGTGGATGCGGAAAAAACCACAATCTATGCGAATTTCCAGGGGAAGGACCCCAATGAAGAACTGACGGAAATCAATGTGCGCAAATGCTGCTTTTATCCGGAACTGACAGGGAGAAACTATATCACGGTGCGGGGCTTTGAGATGGCCCAGGCGGCCTGCCCATGGACGCCTCCTACAGCGGATCAGCCCGGCCTTCTGGGAACCAACTGGAGCAAAGGCTGGATCATAGAAGCCAACAGGATCCATGATGCGAAGTGCAGCGGAATCAGCATCGGCAAAGAGGGACTGACAGGGCATAACCTTTGCACCAGGACACATCGAAAGCCCGGCTACCAGTATCAGATGGAAGCGGTCTTTCTGGCCCTGCAGACAGGCTGGAGCAAGGAAACCATCGGCTCTCATGTGATCCGGAACAATGAAATTTATGACTGTGGACAGAACGGTATTGTGGGTCATATGGGCTGTGTGTTCAGCGAAATTTATAAAAACCATATTTATAACATTGCGGTGAAGCATGAATTTTTCGGCTATGAAATCGCAGGTATCAAGCTACATGCAGCGATTGATGTGCAGATTCATCACAACCATTTCCACAACTGCACACTGGGGACCTGGCTGGACTGGCAGGCGCAGGGCACCCGGGTGAGCAATAACCTGTATTACGAAAATGACAGAGATCTGATGGTGGAAGTGACCCATGGCCCCTGCCTGATCGACAATAATATTTTTGCGTCTGCCTATAACTTTGATAACATCGCCCAGGGAAGCGCGTTTGTCCATAACCTCTGCTGCGGCACCATGCGCCGGGAGCCGGTGCTCAACCGGGCCACCCCTTATCACTATCCCCATACCACGGCAGTGGCGGGGACAACGTTTGTTTACAGCGGGGATGACAGGCTGTATCAGAATATTTTCCTGGGAGGGGCTGTGACTTATACGGAACAGGCCAAAACCGGTACGGACGGTTATGACGGTCACACCACTTCCCTGGAAGAATATGCAGAGAAGGTGGTATCTTTAGGCAACGGTGATGTGGAGCAGTTCACCCTGGTGCCCCAGCCCGTTTCGATCAATGGCAATGTCTATTTAAAGGGTGTGAAAGCCTTTGACAGGGAGCAGAGCAACTATATTTCCGAATTTGATCCTGCGGTGCGCGTGATTCGGGAAGACGGAAAGGTTTATCTGGAAATGAATGTGGAGAAGGGAATGCTTTCCGTACCCACAAGAATTTATGAGACGAAGGATCTGGGAATGCCCCGGATTGCCGAGGAGCCTTATGAAAATCCGGACGGCACGCCCATCGTGTTTGACCGGGATTATCTGGGAGCTAAGAGAGGGGAAAATCCCGTGGCAGGGCCTCTGCAGCTTGCGGAAGGCTACAACAGAATCTGTGTGTGGGAAGAATAACGTAGAGAATACGTTGCAATTTCTTTATGCTAGGAAAACAGGAGAAACCGGCCATGTGCCGGTTTCATTCGTTTTCAATACGTCGCCGACTTTGGGCCAGTCTGTCATGACTTCGCCGCCATATAGGGACCGGCCTCCGTTTTCTTAATACAGCGTTTGATTAGAGGATAGGTTGTATTTACGTTTCAACCAATCTATTCCTTAATTAGTTGTGTTTTTGTTGAAAGTCCGTTATACTTGAAAAAGAACAATTATTGCGGTCGATATGAAGAATAGAAAGGGACGAAATATGAAAAAACGTTTTATAGCTGTGATTACGTTTCTGGCAATTGTACTGTCTCTTGGCGCGTGCCAGCATCAACTGAGTGAGGAAGAAACAATCCTTTTATCCCATACCTCAGATATCTCGGGAATTGTGATTCCGGAGGGGGTGAAAGTGGTAGGACTGGGGGAGTCCACACATGGGACAAAGGAATATCATACTATGCGCAAAGAAGTTTTTCAGCATTTAATGGAAACGTATGGATGTCGTACTTTTATACTGGAGGCGGCATACGGGAGCTGTCTTAAAATCAATGACTATATTTTGGGAAAAAGTGATTCCACAAAGGCGGGCGATGTATTAAAGTATCTGGAATTCTGGATTTATCATACGGATGAGTTTGAGGACTTGCTGCAGTGGATGCATGACTATAATCAACAGGTGCCCGAGGATTTAAAAATTCATTTTTACGGAATGGATATGCAGGAGAGCGTCAATGCCAGTGACTATCTTCTCACGTATTTAGGTAAGGTTTCTCCGGCGGAAGCGGACAAATATGAGAAACGGATTTCTGAGCTGGAGAAATATATCGCCCCTGACAGGACAATGTCAGAAGAGAATATGCAGGAGATACGTCATGCGCTGGAGTTGATTGCAGCTGATATGGAAAAGAATAAAGAAGAATATGTTCTGAATACCGGTTCTTATGAGTATGAGCTTGCGCTGGAATGTGTGGAGGTGCTGGAAGAATATCTGACGCTGCTGCCGATGATGGGAGTAAATAATCAAGTAAACGATGAGGAAATAAATAAACAATATTCGATCTTGAGGGATCAGTATATGACAGACCGGGTGGAAAGAATTCGAGAGATGGATCGTGCAGATATGGTTTTTGTCACGGCTCATAATATGCATATGGCCAGGGAAGTTCTTACAAACACAGATGCCTCAAGGGGGCAGATGATGGGACAGCTGCTTTCCGAGCGGTGGGGAGACGCTTATTATGCGATAGGAACGGCTTTTTGTGAAGGGGATTTTACAGCGATTCATTATCCCAAAGGCGGTTATAACCGTTTTCGGATTAAGGAAACCAACCCTTTTGTGCAGCTTTTTGCAGAACTGCCGGGAATTTCATGGTATATCAATTTATCAGATCTTGCAAAAGAGCCGATATTATCGGAATACCTGACACAAAGGGAACTCATACACGATATTGGTTCCATGTATAGTCCGGAGCTTGAGACCGGAGAAGAGGTGACGGAAGTCCTTACTCCGAGCCATCCGATTGTCTTTTCGGATTCATGGGATGCCATGCTGATTTTTAAAAAGACACATGCGACTCTGATTCGGAAGGTCTATTAAAAATTCGCGGAGATAGATCAGCCAGCGACACAAGTGGTATGTCAGTAGAATATTTGAAGGAAAAACCGTTTTAATCGGATAAGATCCGCTGTGGCGGTAATCCTGTTTTCATAGAGAAACAGGAGGATGCTATGGGAAAGGAGTGAACAGTAACTCCGGCATTGCCGGTTTCCCTCGCTTTTTATGGGCTTGTTGTAATTCAGAGGGAAATCAGGTATACTGAATAACAGGTGGGAAAAGACTTCATCGGCATCCTGTAAGCTGAAGAAAAGGGGGCAGAGACGATGGCAAGAACGGTCAGTATCGGGCATCAGGATTTCTCGACAATTCGGGAAAATCATTATTTTTATGTTGATAAAACGGAATTTATCCGCCAATGGTGGGAAAACGGAGACAGCGTAACCCTGATCACAAGGCCCAGACGCTTTGGAAAAACGCTGACCATGAGCATGCTGGAACATTTTTTTTCAATAGATTACGCGGGACGAGGGGATCTGTTTGAAGGCCTCGCCGTCTGGCAGAATGAAAAATACCGCCGACTACAGGGAACCTGTCCTGTCATCAGCCTTTCTTTTGCAAATGTGAAGGAAGCCCGGTATGAAACAGCGGTACAGCGGATCGGACAGCTGTTGGCGGACTTATATAACCGAAACTCTTTTTTGTTAAAAGAGGAATTTATGTCGGATGAAGACAGAGCTTTCTACCAAAGCGTACGAATGGATATGCCGGAAGTGGTGGCAACGATGGCCGTTCATAAAATGGCAGAATTTCTTTCCCGATATTATGAAAAAAAAGTTATTATTCTTCTGGATGAATATGATACGCCGATGCAGGAAGCTTATGGTAACGGTTATTGGGATCAGATTACCTCTTTTATGAGAAATTTTTTCAATGCGTCTTTTAAAACGAACCCATATCTGGACCGGGCGATTATGACAGGAATTACGAGGGTCAGCAAGGAATCTATTTTTTCAGATCTGAATAACCTGGAGGTAGTTACAACAACTTCTGAAAAATATGCGGATGTGTTTGGCTTTACACAGAAGGAAGTTGCATCTGCATTATCGGAATATGGTCTTTCGGAGGAAGAGAGTGCCGTAAAGGAGTGGTATGATGGCTTCTGCTTTGGAAACGTGAAGAATATTTACAATCCTTGGTCGATGCTGAACTATCTGGATAAGAAAAGATTTGGTACTTACTGGGCTAATACCAGCTCTAACAGCCTTGCCGGAAGACTGATTCGGGAAGGGAGTAAAAATATAAAACTCGCATTTGAGACTTTATTGCAGGATGGGACGGTACAAGTCAAATTTGATGAGCAGATTGTATATAATCAGTTGGATCAGGATGAAAATGCGGTATTCAGTCTTTTGCTTGCCAGCGGATATTTAAAGGTGATTCATTTTCGGCCGGCAGATCCGGACAGCGGAAACTGGCAGCCGGAATATGAACTGGCTCTGACAAATGCGGAAGTGAAGCTGATGTTTTACCACATGGTGCGGAGATGGTTTGCCGTTTCAAATGCCGATTATAATGATTTTGTGAAAGCGCTGCTGCAGGGGGATGTGGAAGCGATGAACGAATATATGAACCGGGTGGCGCTGTCCACTTTCAGCTATTTTGATACCGGGAAAAATCCGGGCGGACGGTCTGAACCGGAACGGTTTTATCATGGCTTTGTGCTGGGACTTTTGGTAGAACTTTCCGGCCGATACACAGTCTGGTCCAACCAGGAGAGCGGTTTCGGGCGCTATGATATTATGCTGGAACCAAAGAAGCCGGGAGAGAACGCCATTATTTTAGAGTTTAAAGTGCGAAACCCCGGGCGGGAGAGCAGTCTTGAAGAAACGGTTGCCCAGGCGCTGGAGCAGATTGAACAGAAGCATTATGAGCAGGTTCTATATAAAAAGGGAATTGAGCCGGTGAATATCCAAAAATATGGGTTCGCATTTGAAGGAAAAACCGTTTTAATCGGATAAGATCCGCTGTGGCGGTAATCCTGTTTTCATAGAGAAACAGGAGGATGCTATGGGAAAGAACAATTATTTTTCGGGATGGTATTATAAGCAGGAGAAGGGGAATGACATCATCGCGTTCATTCCGTCCTGGTATCGGACACGATGGAAATGCGGCGCGATGATCCAGGTGATCGCCGGAAAGGAAAACCGGACCTTTTCCTTTCCGGCAGAAATGTTACAGGTCTGCCAGAAAAGGGATAAAATCCGGATCGGGGAGAATTTTTTTTCGCCGGAAGGGATCAAGGTGAATCTGCGGGACGATGAGGGCGGCAGTCTGGCAACAGTTCGGGGAGCGCTGCGGTTCACCGGCAAAAGGCCGCTTTCTTATGATATCATGGGGCCTTTTGCGCTGTTTCCCTTTTTGCAATGCCGTCACGGTGTGGTCAGCATGTCCCATAGGGTTGAGGGCAGACTGGAAATAGACGGAACCGGTTTTGACTTAAACGGGGCTTTGGGATATGTAGAGAAAGACAGAGGCAGTTCCTTTCCGTCCGGCTATTTCTGGTGCCACTGCGGCTGGGAGGAAGAAAAAGCCTGCAGTTTGATGGCGGCAGCAGCGGATATTCCTTTTTTGGGAGGCTGTTTTAAAGGATGTATAGCAGTTCTGGATTATGAGGGGAAGCAATACAGAATGGCCACCTATCTGGGAGCCAGAATCCTCCGCCACACCCACAGGGAAATCTGGTTGAAACAGGGGGCTTTCGATCTTTTGATTCAGGTAAAAGAAGAGCGGAAGGACAGCCATCCGGGTCTCTGTCTGCAGGCGCCTCTGGACGGGAAAATGGAACGCACCATTCGGGAAAGGCCGGTCTGTACCCTGCGGGTCCGTTTTTGGAAAAAGGGCTGTCTGGTGGCCGATCATACCGGAACGGGCAGCGTGGAAGCGGAATTGTGACGGGACCGCGCACCGGAAAGGCAGAATACAAGGAGAGAAGGAGAACAGAATGGAAACGTTACTATACTATGCGGCAGGAAATGAGAACAGAGAGAAGGAAATGGCTACGCTGGCCGGGAAAATCGGGGCCGGTTTTGTCCCTGTATCTCCTTTGCAGACGGGACAGCAGATCGGCTGTCTGGCAGGCGTGGAAGGATTCGTTGAGAAAAAACTGTCTCTGTTAGAACTTCCGCCCCGACTCCCGGAGGAAATGCTCATATTTTCCGGATTTTCGGAGGAACGGCTGGATGTGATGCTGGGACTTCTTCGGGGAAACGGCCTTTCGGTTTCCTTAAAAGCGGTGGTGACGGCGCACAATGTGGGATGGACTTTCGCAGCGCTTTATCAGGAACTGGCGGCAGAGCGTGCCGAATTTGCAAAACAGCGGGAGAAGGCGAAAAACGGGAAAGAATAAAAAGCGGGCCTCTGGGCAGCAAAATCTCCGGCACAGCGAATCGGATCTGCTGTGCCGGAGATTTTGCCGCCCAAAGGCCAGGGTTACTGTACTTTTCTGCCGTCGATATAGACCGCTTTTACGGTGCCTTCCACGGTAAACGGCGAGCCGTTAAAGAGAACCACATCTGCATCCTTTCCGGGCTCCAGAGAGCCCACCCGGTCTGCAATGCCCAGATGGAGGGCGGGATTGATAGTGATGGCGCATAAGGCATCCTCTTGGGTCATTCCGGCCTTTTGAGCCAGGCCCGCGCAGAGGGGAAGATAGTGCAGCGGGATCACCGGGGCATCCGTGATGATGGAAACGCTGCAGCCGGCGTTGGCAAGGACACCGGGAGTGGTCCAACTCTTATTCTGCAGTTCAAATTTTGAAGCATGGGTCAGGGTAGGACCCACTGCCAGGGGAACCTTTTCTTTAGCCAGCTCTTCCGCTACCAGATGGCCTTCCGTCACATGTTCCAGAGTGATGTCCAGGCCGAACTCTTTTGCAATGCGCAGGGCGGTGAAGAAATCATTGGCCTGATGGGCATGGGCCTTCAACGGGATTGCATGATGGAGCACCGGCAGGAGAGCTTCGCACTTCGCATCATAAGCAGGCTCTTTGAGAGGATCTCCCAAAGCCGCCGCCTTCTTTTGCTCATACTGAATGGCTTTCCGGAGGGCTTCCCGGATCAGGGCGGCGTTGGTCATGCGGCTTGTGATCCCGTGCTCCTTATAACATCTTTTGGGATTTTCCCCGAAGGCGCATTTCATGGCAACAGGTGTTTTCACGATCATATCATCCACCCGTTTTCCTATGGTTTTCATGGCGATAAAAGTGCCGCCGATGGCATTGGAACTGCCGGGGCCTGTGCCGATACAGGTGACGCCCGCCAGTGCAGCGGTTTTTAAGGCGGGGTCAAAAGGATTGATCCCGTCCTGGGCCTGCAGCTGGGGAGTGACAGGGTCATTATATTCATTGTAGTCCTGTCCTTCATAGCCGATTCCCGTTCCGTCCAGACCGATGTGACAGTGTGCTTCCACGAAGCCGGGATAAATATCCAGCCCGGAAGCATCCACAATTTCACAGCTTTCGGGGACCGGAAAACCGATACCGGTCTGTACAATTTTCCCGTCTTCGATGAGAAGATCGGCCTGAAAGTTTTCCACTCTGCCGGCGGCCGTACAAAAGGTGTGCAGAGTGCCGTTTTTGATACAAATCATCGCTTTTTCTTCATAACTGCAAAAAGATGCTGCAGCTACTTTTCTCCTTGAAAATATTGTGTCCTTTTTTAAGTTTACGACAGAAAGAAAGGTCCGTCAAGAATCGGAAGAATTGTTATGGATATCGGGAGAATAACTTGTTATAATAGGGGCGTTAAGAGAAAAGACGGCTTCTTTAGAAGATTTTAAAATTGGATTGACCGGGAAAGGCGTGTGAAAAACAGTTTCCCGGAGAAAGAAAGCGGAGGATACGGACATGATGGTTTCCACAAAAGGCAGATATGCGCTGCGGGTGATGTTGGATCTGGCACAGCAGGAGAGAGGGGCATTTATCTCGCTGAAATCCATATCGGAAAGACAGGAGATATCCATGAAATATCTGGAAGCAATTGTGGCCATGCTGAATAAGGCGGGGCTTCTGATGAGCCAGAGAGGAAAGGACGGCGGTTATAAGCTGGCCCGCAGGCCGGAGGAATATCCGGTCAATGAAATCCTGAAGCTGACGGAAGGAACGCTGGCGCCGGTGGCATGCCTGGAAGAAGGGTGTGATTCGGACTGTACTCATTCCGCCAATTGCCTCACCAGACCCATGTGGATGAGACTGGACACCATTATCGACGAATATCTGTCCGGAATTACCATACAGGATCTGCTGGACGGAAACTGCGGATGAATTTGGCGGCCTGCGTTGCCCGGCTTTTTTACCTGATACAGGCATGATGACCCGGAAAAGCAGGCCGATTTTTTTTTGCTAAATATCCTATTGACATAATAGGATATGAGAGATATAATTCCTATAGAAAAGATAGGAAATAGGAGGAACAAAGGAATGCAGGTTTATGCAGATCAGGCTGCTACCACCAGAATCAGCAGCCGTGCGTTACAGGCCATGATGCCTTGCTTTACCGATATATTTGGAAATCCCTCCAGCCTTCATGAGGCCGGAAGAAATGCGGAGGAAGCCGTGGAAACAGCAAGGAAAGAGATCGCTGAGCTGATCCATGCACAGGCTAATGAGATTTATTTCACATCCGGCGGAAGTGAAGCGGACAACTGGGCGATCACCCAGGCTGCTGCCATCGGTGCGAAAAAGGGGAAGAAACATCTGATCTCATCCGCCTTTGAACACCATGCGGTGCTGCATACCTTGCAGGCGCTGGAGAAGCAGGGATTTGAGGTGACCCTTCTGCCCGTCCACCGGGACGGTCTGGTGCGGCCCTGTGAGGTGGCGGAAGCAATCCGGGAGGATACCGCCCTGGTCACGATCATGTATGTGAATAATGAAGTGGGAACCGTCCAGCCGATTGAAGAGATCGGAGAAATTTGCCGGGAGAAAGGCGTTTTCTTCCATACGGATGCGGTGCAGGCCGTCGGCCATCTGCCGGTGGATGTGAAGGCCCAAAACATAGACATGCTTTCCATGGCGGCCCATAAATTCCACGGTCCCAAAGGAATCGGAGCCCTTTATGTGAGAAAAGGGATTCCCATCGGGAATCTGATCGCCGGGGGCGCGCAGGAAAGAGGCAAAAGGGCCGGCACGGAGAATGTGCCCGCCATTGTGGGAATGGAGGAAGCATTAAAGGAAAGCCTGGAAAACCGGGAGGAAAAGAATGAGCGGATCCTGGCTATGCGGGAAAAAATTGCGGACGCTGTCCTGCAGATTCCCAAAAGCCGCTTGAACGGGGATCGAAAAAGGCGGCTGCCGGGAAATCTGAATTTCTGTTTTGAAGGCATAGAGGGAGAATCTCTTCTTCTGTATCTGGATCTGGAAGGAATCCGGGCATCCTCCGGTTCCGCATGTACTTCGGGATCACTGGATCCCAGCCATGTGCTGCTGGCGCTGGGAATCCCTGTGGAAATTGCCCACGGTTCCCTGCGGCTGAGTCTGGATGAGACCAATACCATGGAAGAAGCGGATTATATCATTGAAAAGTTACCGAAGGTAGTGAAACGACTGAGAGAAATGTCCCCGGTCTGGGACGGAATAAAGGATCAATCAGAAAAGGAGAGTGAAGACAATGGCAATGACATACAGTGAAAAGGTGCGGGATCATTTTGCGAATCCCCGCAATGTAGGAAAGCTTGAGGATGCCAACGCGGTAGGGGAAGTGGGAAATGCGGTCTGCGGAGACATCATGAAAATGTATCTGAAAATTAAGGACGGCATTATCGAGGACGTGAAATTTAATACTTTTGGATGCGGCGCGGCCATCGCCACCAGTTCCATGGCTACAGAGATGATCAAGGGAAAGACCATCGAAGAGGCGGAGGCTCTGACCAACAAAGCGGTGGTGGAAGCGCTGGAGGGGCTGCCTCCTGTAAAAATCCACTGTTCCGTGCTGGCGGAAGAAGCGGTGAAAGCTGCGCTGGATGATTACCGGAAACGTCAGGCCGAGGGAAAAGCCTGAATCCTTAGCGGTATTTGAACACACAGAAGGCATAGATTCCTTTATAATAAAGTCAGAAAAGGGAGTAGCCGGCATGATATGGATTCCGAAGCGTCAATACGGTCGTAAGGGGCCCGCGCGGAGTTGAAATGGCAAGACTTTTGCACAAAATAAATTTGTGCAAAAGTCTTTTTTGTATTGTGCCTTATCCCGTAAAAAAGGAGGAAACGATATGGAATTTCTGTTAGAAGGGCTGCAGAATGTAACCTGGAGGCAGCTGGTCATGTATGCGGTTGGGCTGGCGCTCATTTATCTGGCGGTGAAAAAGGAATATGAGCCGGCGCTGCTTTTACCCATGGGCTTTGGCGCAATTTTGGTGAATCTGCCGTTGAGCGGTGTGGTGGATCAGCTGGTGCAGGGTTCGGTGGAGAGCAGAGGGATTATCCAATGGCTGTTTGAAGTGGGAATAGAAGCTTCGGAGGCCATGCCGATTTTGCTGTTTATCGGGATCGGGGCCATGATCGATTTTGGACCGCTTTTGTCTCAGCCTGTCATGTTTTTGTTCGGCGCAGCCGCTCAGTTCGGTATTTTCATCGCCATATGCGCTGCGGCGCTGATGGGCTTTGATTTAAAGGATGCGGCGGCCATCGGTATCATCGGAGCCGCTGACGGGCCCACCTCTATTCTGGTATCTCAGGTCTTAAAATCCGGCTATGTGGGCGCTATTGCAGTGGCCGCTTATTCTTATATGGCGCTGGTACCCATCATACAGCCGCTGGCCATCAAACTGACCACGACCAAAAAGGAGAGATGTATCCGGATGGCCTATCATCCTTCCAAAGTGAGCAAATCCATGCGGATCGCCTTTCCCATCGCAGTGACCTTTATCGTGGGCTTTATTGCCCCCGCTTCCGTAGCGCTGGTGGGCTTTCTCATGTTCGGAAATCTGCTGCGGGAATGCGGTGTGCTTCACAGCCTTTCGGAAACGGCGCAGACGGATCTGGCCAATTTGATTACACTGCTTTTGGGGATTACCATTTCCTTCAGCATGAGGGCGGAGCAGTTTGTGAGGCCGGAAACGCTGCTGATCATGGGGATCGGTCTGCTGGCTTTTGTCTTTGATACCGTAGGCGGCGTGATGTTTGCAAAATTGATCAATCTGTTCCGGAAGGAAAAAATCAATCCCATGATCGGGGCGGCGGGAATTTCCGCGTTTCCCATGTCCTCCCGTGTGGTTCAGAAAATTGCGCAGACGGAACTGCCGGGGAATGTGATCCTGATGCACGCAGCCGGAGCGAATGTGGCGGGACAGATCGCTTCCGTAGTGGCAGGCGGACTGGTGATCAATCTGGTGAGCAGATTTTTATAAAAAAGGAGAAACGATATGGCAAACTTTATGATCGCGCTGGAAATCATGGGAAAAGGAATGCTGGGAATTTTTACCGCCTGTCTGATCATTATGGCGGCAGTCTGGCTGCTGGGCAGGATTACGGCAAAAAAAGAGGATTAAATTCGGCATATGCGCAGTTTATACAATGTATGACGGAACACATATGCGTAATTTTAAACAAAAATATTCAAAAACATAAAATACCATTAGCTTTCCCGCCTGTTTTGGGGTATAATGATAATGTAGCGGGCAGTTTTGCTTATGAACTGCCGGATTTGCAGGGAAAGTAGAGGTACTTATGTTTCAAAAAGGAGATTTCGTTACTTATGGATGTAAAGGGGTATGTGAGATAAAGGATGTGACCACACTGAAAATGGATGGCGTTCCGAAAAACAAGCTCTATTATGAGCTGCAGCTTGTGTTGGACGTCGGAAGCAAGATATTTACTCCCGTAGAGCATGAGGAAAGCAAGAATGTGATGAGGCCGGTTCTCACCAAAGAGGAGGCAGGAGCGCTTTTGGAGGAACTTCCCATGCTGGAAGAGCCCTGGATCAAGGAAGACCGGGCAAGGGAGGAAAAGTACAGGAGTGCCATCAACCGCTGTGACCCCAGAGGGATGCTTTCCATCATCCGTTCCATGCACGGCCGGAGGAAAGAGCGGGCCATTCAGGGGCGTAAGCTGCCTGCCATGGATTCCAAATATCTGAAGGTGGCGGAAGACAATCTTTTCCTGGAATTATCCATGGCTTTGGAGGTGCCGGCAGAAAAGGTGAAGGAATATGTAACGGATCAGATCAGACTGCTGGAAGGCACGGTGAAGAACGTATAAGGGCGCCGGAAGGCGCTGCTGTCCATAATATATGAAACAGAGAAGAAAACAGCTGTCCGAAAGGGCAGCTGTTTTTGGGTCTGTCATCTGATATTTTAATGTTTGATATGTTTCTTGATGGCGGCAAAGCTTTCGGGACTTATCACATGCTCCATCCGGCAGGCGTCGGTCGCCGCGGTCTGAGGATCCACGCCAAGGGCCACCAGCCAGCCGGTGAGCAGTTCGTGACGTTCGTAAATCATTTCCGCAATTTCCCTGCCCGTGTCGGTGAGATAGATGAAGCCTTCCTTCGTCACGGTGATATGCTCTTTTTCCCGCAGATTTTTCATGGCGACACTGACGCTTGATTTTTTAAATCCCAGCTCTTCGGCTATGTCCACAGAGCGCACCACGGGACGGGACTTGCTCAAAATTAAAATGGTCTCCAGATAATTTTCCGCAGATTCGTTTACAGACATCATGATCACGCATCCTTTCCCAGCCGCCGGACGATGGAGAAAAGCATCTGCAGTCTGACGGTATCTGTCTTTTAGTATAACATGACCGACTGCAGGCTTCAATGAAAAAATGGGAAATCCCCCCTGTGCGCCGTGAAGGTAAAAATGGGGTTATTACTGGGCTGATAAAATTTCTGCATAAAAATACAATAAAAACGCACAAAAGACTGGGAAAATCGAAAAAGATATGTTACAATTTTACTATAAAAATAAATCGTCAGGGGGAAATATCATGGCAAAAGAAATGATTGCAATGCTCCTTGCCGGCGGTCAGGGGTCACGTTTATATGCGCTGACTCAAAAGCTGGCAAAACCTGCTGTCCCTTTTGGCGGAAAGTATCGTATCATCGATTTTCCGCTATCTAACTGTGTAAATTCCGGCATTGATACCGTCGGCATTCTGACGCAGTATCAGCCGATGGTGCTCAATGAGTACATTGGGAACGGACAGCCTTGGGATCTGGACCGCCTGATCGGCGGTGTGCATGTCCTGCCGCCTTATCAGAAGGCATCCGGTTCCGACTGGTATAAGGGGACTGCCAATGCCATTTATCAGAACATTCCGTTCATCGAACGCTATAATCCGCAGTATGTCATCATTCTTTCCGGTGACCAGATCTGCAAACAGGACTATAGTGACTTTTTAAAATTTCATAAAGAAAAGGGCGCAGAATTCTCTGTTGCAGTCATGGAAGTGCCCTGGGAAGAGGCTTCCCGTTTCGGCCTGATGGTGACGGATGAGAACGACAAGATCACCGAATTCCAGGAAAAACCCAAGGAACCCAAATCCAATCTGGCATCCATGGGAATCTATATCTTCAACTGGGATATTTTAAAGAAATATCTGATTGAGGATGAAGCGGATCCGGATTCCGAGAATGATTTCGGGAACAATATCATTCCCAGCCTTCTCCGCGACGGCAGGGACATGTATGCGTATCATTTCAGCGGCTACTGGAAGGATGTGGGAACCATTTCCTCTCTCTGGGAAGCGAATATGGAGGTTTTGGACCCCGAGCACAGCGGGATCAATCTCTTTGACGATAACTGGAAAATCTACAGCAGAAACAGCGGCATGACCGGACACCGGATTACGGAAACCGGCGTTGTGGAAAATTCCATGATCACAGACGGCTGCCGGATCGCAGGCCATGTGAAGCACTCCGTCCTGTTTGCCGGCGTTTCGGTGGAAGAGGGCGCGGAAGTGGAAGATGCCGTGGTGATGGGCGGCACGGTGATCAAAGCAGGCGCGGTTGTGAAGCACTGTATCGTTGCCGAGAACGTGGTGATCGGTGAAAATGCCTCCGTAGGCGCAATGCCCTCAGACGGCGACAGCGGTGTGGCTACCGTAGGTTCCGGCGTGTATATCGGCGACGGCGCTAAGGTAGGCCCTAACGCCATGGTAGATCAAAATGTAAAGGATGGTGAAGTACAATGGTAAACTCCAATGCAAATGCACTCGGCATCATTTTCCCCAACAGCTACGATGCGCTGGTTCCCGAGCTTGTCGCGGAGCGCACAATGGCTTCCATTCCTTTTGCAGGCCGTTACCGCATGGTAGACTTCATTCTTTCCAGCATGGTGAACTGCGGAATCGATAATATTTCCCTCATCGTGCGCAAGAACTATCATTCCCTCATGGACCATCTGGGGTCCGGCAGAGAATGGGATCTGACCCGGAAAAACGGGGGCTTAAATATCGTCCCTCCTTTCGCGGAAAAGACCGTGAAGGTTTATAACGGGCGTGTGGAGGCGCTGGCCAGCATTCTGGACTTTTTAAAAGACCAGAAGGAAAAATATGTGATCATGTCGGAAGCCAATCTGGCGGCTAATTTCGATTTCAATGCCATGATTGATGCGCATATCAAGAGCGGTGCGGACGTTACGGTGGCTTATGCCAGGGAAGAGATTCCCAAAGGGGTCATGAAGCCTTTTGATGTGAATAAGGACCTGTATTATACGCTGGATGTGGAAGACGGACGCATCCGGGAAATCCGCATCAATCCGGAAGAGCCCGGCGTGCAGAACCTTTCTCTGAACATTTATATGATCGAAAGGGAGCTTCTGATCAGCCAGATCAGCGCAGCCTATGTCCGCGGACATGTTTACTTCGAACGGGATATCCTGGCGCCGCAGCTGGAGAAGCTGAATGTGCAGGCCTTTGAATATACGGGCTATATCGGGCGCATCAGCGATATGAAGAGCTATTTCGATGAAAATATGAAGCTTTTAAAGGATGAAAACCTGGACGGGCTGTTTGGCGGCAGTCCCATCTATACCAAGATCCGTGATGACAACCCTACCCGTTACATAGACGGCGCAAAGGCGAAAAATGTGATGGCGGCGGACGGTTGTATCATTGAAGGGGAAGTGGAGAACAGCGTTCTGTTCCGCGGTGTGAAGATCAGGAAGGGTGCAAAGGTGAAAAACTGTGTTCTGATGCAGGATACCGTGGTGGAAGCGGATGCCGATGTGGAATATATCATCTCGGATAAAAACGTAACCATCACGTCCGGCAAACAGGTGAAAGGCACGGATACCTTCCCCGTTTATGTGGCGAAGTACCAGGAAGTATGACCTGAAAAAGGAGCGTAGCGGATGTTTGGCTGTGAATATATTGTGGAGAGCATCGATGGGGATTATGCCAATCTGCGCAGGAAGGACATGCCGGAGGAAGAGCCGAAACTGGTAGCCAGAGCGCTTCTGCCGGACGGAATTGCAGAAGGCACCCTGTTGAAATATGAAATGCTGCAATACACGATAATCGAATAACCGATGAAATTTTCGGCATTATTCTAACGGAAAGAATCATTTATGGCAGGCGGAATGAAATTTTTGCCTGCCATTCTTCATGACAATTGAAGTTTGTGGAGATTATTTTCTGTGATATAAGAGGAGCATATGAAAAAATTTGACAAAAAGGAACTGTTATCCATTCCCAATCTGATGGGGTATTTCCGTATCATTCTGATTCCGGTTTTTGCCGTGGTTTATATCCGGGCAGATTCTCTGAAAGATTATTATATAGCGGCGGGAATTTTGCTGGTTTCCACTATAACGGACCTGTTGGACGGCCAGGTGGCACGGCGGTGCAACATGATCACGGAATTTGGAAAATTCCTGGATCCTCTGGCGGATAAGCTGACCCACGGGGCCGTGGCACTGTGCCTGATGTTTCGTTTTTCCGCCATGAAATATCTGGTGCTTCTGATGATTTTGAAAGAGGGATTCATGGCCGTGATGGGTCTTGTGAATCTGAGGCACGGGAAAAAGCTGGACGGCGCCAAATGGTTTGGAAAGGTCTGCACCGCCAGCCTGTTCATCGTGCTGACGGCGCTGGTTTTTCTGCCGCAGATCCCGTTTGCTCCAGCCAATGCGCTGATTTATGCGGAAATCGGAATTATGGCGGTTACGCTGGTTTTGTACATACCGGAATTTATCAGAATGCGAAAGAGCTGGAGACTTTGATAGAAGGAGAAAGGAAACGAGGGTTAACCATATCCGTGGGGCATTCACTCTGAGAGCACGGCGGAAAGGATATTTCCCACAGTGTCGGCGAACTGACTGATGTCCTTAATTTTCACAAAATCTGTTCCGAAAATGGTGACAGCGTCCTTTATGCTGCTCTCCAATCCCATGAAAACGCCCAGCACCCGAATTCCTTTTTGACGCAGGACCCGGATCTCGCGGGCGGTGTCGTTCACCGCCAGGGCGTCGGCGTATTCCCGGCGCCGAAACAGGGAACCTTCCGCGGACGGACAATCATCGGCGGGACTGGCATCGGTGAGCATGATGAGGATTTTCTCCGCCATCGGGGAATCTTCCATGAGATGGGAAACGCCTCTGAGGGCCAGGCCGTCCCGGTTATTGCCTCCGGCGGTAAAATCGAAAAGATTCCTGTTGGAACCGGTCTGTCCATACTGGCGAAACAGCCGCAGGACGGTATAGCCCCGGATGCTGACAAAGGAGGTAATCTGGAGAGGGATTTGGCAGGCGGTGAGGCTTTCCGCAAGAATATAAGCCTGAACGGCGATCTGTTCCTGCCAGTTATCCCGGGAAGAGGAGGCGTCCAACAGAAGATCTACGGAAAAGCGGCAGGCGGGTTTGTCCTGCTGCCGGACAAAAATCCTGTTGTCGTGCAGATAGAGATTTTTCCAGACTTTTCCGGCATTCAGCCGCCCACAACGGGCATCGGGATCCATCTGCAGCTCAAAAGCGGCCAGCGCGTTTAAGAGTTTGGCCGAAAGCCTGGCGATGCTGCCCTGATACAGAGGAAGATTGTGCTGATAAAAGGCCAGGTTTTTCTGCCGCTGCAGGCCGGCCTTTATTTGATACAGACTGATTTCTTGCAGAGTAGCGGGGGTTCCCGAGGGATGGGCAGGATTTCCGTCCGTAAAAAGCAGATGCATATTTTGGTGGCTGCCGGTGCACAGCAGTCCCTCCAGCCTGATCTGCTTTTGGGGATCATACAGGCTTTTCCCAAAGCAGGACTCCAGATAGGAGAGAGTATCCTTTTGGGCGGCAGGGGAAGGCGTGCGCATTAAAAAGTTGCTGTTAAAGCGCAGATTGCGAAACAGTCCCGTCTTTTCCGAAACAGGACCTGCATCTGCCACCCGAATAAAGCCGCTCTGGGTTTTGTGAAGGGAACGGAAGGCATGGCGGTTGTGTAAAAGCCTCTTACTTCCCGGGGATTGGGCCGGAGCCGGACGCCAGGAAAAATAGGAAAAAAGCAGTTCTTTTGTGCGCGAAATCACATCCTCGGTGGACATGCTGCCGGAAAACAGAAAGGCGTGCAGCAATTCCCTTTCAAAGGCAGGCAGCCCGGCGTCCTGTCCCGAGAGTTCCAGAAAATAACCGTGATTTAGGAGTTCGATCCGGGTATCGGGGGCCATGTTCCTTTGGCGGAGCAGATTTTCGGCGGCATAGGCGGCCCGCAGTTCGGAGAGAGCGGGGCGGACGGGCGCTTCCTTTTCATACACAGCGTGTTCCAGCCCAAGCCATAACAGAGCGGTAAAAAGTTCTTCGTTTTTGCCCGAAAAAGAGGTGAAAAGCCGGTCAATCTCATCGAAAGCAAACCATTTCCAGACAAGTCCGTTCACCATATTCAAATATTCATCTGCCCTGCCGTCCGGTTTTAAACCGATAAACCGGGGCTCAAAGGAATAATCTTTCGCAGCAGCCCAGACCATATTTTTGGCCCGCTTGATTTCCTGTTCCTGTGTCCTCATAAAAATCCTGATTTCCCCCTATGTCAAAAAAATATTGCAGCGTTTTTTCGGAACCTTTATTCAAAAATCACGGAAGCGTCCGCCTTTTTAGGGATTCGCGCCCGGATGGTATCCCGGATTAAAGCCTGCTCAAAGGGATCAAAGGATTTGTTGGTGATGCCCATGTCCAATGCGGCGTAAGGATTTAACCCCCGGGTCATCAGGGACACCGCATCCAGCAGCCCCCGCAGATCCAGAGCGCGGGAGGAAATTTCCGCATGGGCGCATTTTTCCTGCAGCTCCGTAAACAGCAGGGAAAACTGCAGGGCATATTTGGAGGTCAGACCGGGAAATTCCTGCCTCAGAAGCCGGTTCAGATTATCCTGTGAGATCATGGGCATGGAAATTACCACGAAACGGGAAACCAGCGCTTCGTTTAATTCTTTGGTGCCCGCATAGCCGTAATTCATGGTGGCGACAAAACGCGCTGCAGGGTCCAGCCGTATCCGGTCGTAGCCGGGCACATCCACCACACGACGGTGATCCAGGGAAGCGTGAAGCACCGCCATGGCCTCATTTTTGGCCATATTGATTTCATCCAGAATCCCGAAACCTCCGTATTTGGCGCAGCAATAGACCGGGCCGGGACGGAAAACCACCTGCCCCTGGGAAAAGGTATCCGTGCCGATCAGGGCGGCGGCATCGGTGTTCACATGAAAAGAAATGTCCCAGCGGGGCCGTCCGAAAAGCGCAGCCAGATTTTCTGCAAATATATTTTTCCCCGTGGCTTTGTGCCCTGCCAGCAGCAGGTTTTTGCCGCACAGGAGGGCGGAAAGGGCCTGCTCCCAGACCTCTTTTCCGTAATAAAAATGAGCGGAAGAAGCGATCCGGTCAGAGACCTCTTCTGACACAGGAAAGGCGGCCCGAAACTGGCGGACGCCGTCTAAAAGGGCGGGAGATATTTGTTCCTGTTTTAAAAAATTAAGCACCGTCAATGACCTCTTTTTCTGTCGTTTTCCCCGTTTTGGCAGCGGGATGATCTTATTATAGAACAGAAAAGGGAATAGGGAAACCATAAAACGATACGATTTGGCAGGAGAAAGAAAAAATGACTTTGAATGTCCATTGTATTTTTCCTGTGGGAAGATATAATAGTATCAAATCATTTTCGGCGACGGAATATGATGCCGATCGATTCATGAGTGAACGGTAAGAGGAGGGACAGCCAATGTCATCCGTTTTTTTACAGGCGCCGCATTCTGCAGAGATGCTTTGGCTTGCGGCGGCCGCACTGGTTATGGTTACGGCAGGCGGGCGATACAGTATTCAGAAGGTGAAAAACAGTGTGTCGTCTTTGTGTCTGAAGGCGGGGGCAACGTCTGCGGCAGTGCTGACCGCATGGGCGGCGGCCTGCAGAAGCCAGAGCAGGGCGGCCTGGCTGGTGGTGGCCGCAGCGGTCTGCTGCATGATCGCCGATGTGCTGTTGGAGGTGAAGTTTACCGCTGGATCGGCATTGTTCGGTGTGGGACATCTTTTTTTCATGGCCTCCTATTTTACACAAGCAGGCCCTTCCGCCGTTACCGCGCTTGTGTTTGGCATTTTATTCGGCGGGATGTATTTGCTGCACAGAGGGCAGCTTTTTGTTTTAGGAAAAAAGAAAGCGGCGGCCTGTCTGTATAGTGCGCTGTTATCCGCCATGACGGCCATGGCGCTGACAGCGGCGGTTCAGAACCGGGATGTGACGGGATGGATGACCGGGGCAGGAGCGTCCTGTTTCTTTCTATCGGACAATATTCTGATTAAAAGAAGGCTCACGGGAAGCAGAAGCCAAACAATGGGAAGATGGATTCTGGTTTTCTATTATGGTGCGCTTTATCTGATCACGGCAGGGCAGTTGCTTTTTAAAATGCGGTGACAGAAAAAGGCAGGGAGATTTGAAAGGATTTCTTTTCAAATCTCCCTGCCTGTGAAAGGCTCAGCCGCATTTGAATCTTACAGTTTCTCGATTTCTTCCGGATATTTCACGCCGAACTGGGCCCGCAGGTCATCCATCCACTGCATGATGCGCACCGTTTCCGCATGAGGCATCAGAGGGCATTCAATGCCGCCGGCGTCCAGCGCACGGATGCAGGCCTCCACTTCATATTCATAACCGGTGATACGTTTGGGCGCCTTGTAGGATGCGATGAGCACCCGATCCCGGTTATAGACTCTGAGTTCTTCCGGATTATTGATATTGATGATCTCCAGCATACCGTTATCACAGTCAATAATGCCGCGGCGGTCGCTTAACCCCATCATGGTGGCGTTGATGACCGCCATGCGTCCGTCCGCATATTTTAACGTGATGGAATCCTGTGCATCCACGCCCTTTTCGGTGAGTACGGCAGTTCCGGTGATGGAAACGGGATCATTGCCGAATACCATTGCGGCGAAATTCAGCGGATAAACGCCCACGTCCAAAAGCGCGCCCCCGGCGAGCTGAGGCTCCTTCATGCGGGGCACCTGGCTGATCATATAGCCTAAATTGGCGGTCAAAAGCCAGGGCTTTCCGACAATGCCGCTGCGGAGCACTTCATTGATGGTACCCCGCATGGGCATATACCTGGTCCAGATCGCTTCCGTGATCAGCAGGCGTTTTTCCCTTGCGATGCGGAAAAGTTCCTCTGCCTGCGCTGCATTTACCGTAAAAGCTTTCTCGCATAAAACGTGTTTGCCGTGCTCCAAGCACATTTTGGCATGTGTGTAATGGTGGGAGTGGGGAGTGGCAATATAAACCAGTTCAACCCCGGGATCTTCCAGCATTTCTTCATAAGAACCGTATGCTTTTGTAATCCCCCATTTTTCTGCAAATTCCCTTGCCTTATTCAAATCCCGGCTGGCAACGGCATAACCGCATGCCGAATCCATCCTGGCGATCGTATTGGCCATGACGGACGCAATGCCGCCGGCGCCTAAAATTCCAACTTTTAACATAAGCAAATACCTCCTTGCCCTTATGATAAGGCATCCGGAAAAAAATGTAAAGAACATTAGGAACGCACCGGAAAAAACCCGTCAGGCTGCCGCACGGTCCGCCTGACGGATTTTCACGGGGCAGAGTGGAATGTGGGCAAAAGGTATTGACAAAGAAGAGGGATAATCTTATAATTGTATTAGTTGAATAATACAGTGATACATCGGCAGCCGCTGAGGCAGAATGGAGAGGGAGCATGTTAGAGATCAGGGATTTTTCAAAGTCATATACAGGGGAAAAGAAGGCGGTGGATCATCTGAATCTGGTGGTGCCGGACGGACAGATCACAGGGTTCATTGGCCATAACGGGGCGGGAAAGACTACGACCCTGCGATGTGTGGCGGGCATCCTGGACTTTTCGGAAGGGACGATCGTGATTGACGGACACGATATCGGCAGGGAGGCGATTGAGGCCAAGAAGGTGACGGCCTTTTTGCCGGATAACCCGGATCTGTATGATTTTATGACGGGGATCAAGTATTTGAAATTTGTGGCGGACTTATACCGGATTCCGGCCCAGGTGCGCACAGAGCGGATCCAGAGATATGCGGATGCATTTCGTATGACCGGGGTGCTGGGCAGCCAGATTTCCAGTTACAGCCATGGCATGAAACAGAAAATTGCTTTGATTTCAGCGCTGATGCGGGAACCGAAGCTGCTCATTTTGGATGAACCTTTTGTGGGGCTGGATCCGAAAGCGGCTTTTGTGATGAAGGAATTTTTAAAAGAGATCTGTGCCAAAGGCGGTTCGGTCTTATTTTCCACCCATGTGCTGGAAGTGGCGGAAAAGCTGTGTGACAGAATTGCCATCATCCGGAGCGGGAAACTGATCGAGGAAGGGCCCACTGAACAGATCGTCGGAAAAGAGGGGCTGGAAGCCGTATTTTTGGAGCTGGTGGAAGAAGGTGAAAAGAATGCGTGAAATTTTTTTGCTGATCTGGATTAATTTTTTACAGATGCTCCATACTTTTTCCGTCGGAAGAGGGAAGAAGAAAAATATGGGAACGATGGGAGCATTGCTGCTCATGGCTTTTCTGGCGCTGTATTTGTCCGGTATTTACAGCTGGGCAATGGGAGAAATGTTACAGGAGGCGGGCGTCATAGAGTTTCTGCTTCCGGTGATGATGCTCCTGGCTGTTGTGGTGAGTCTGATGTTTTCTTTCTTTGCGGCCAGCGGTATCGTCTTTGGAGGAAAGGATATGGATTTTATGCTGTCCATGCCAGTCACGTCCTTTGCGGTGATGCTTTCCAAAATGAGCGCCCTGTATCTGGAAAATCTGGTGTTTGTAGGACTTTGGATGATCCCGACGGGAATTGCGGGCTGGGTGTTTGGAGTGGCGGCGGACCCGGCTTATTTTATCCGGCTGGTCCTGACTATTTTGTTCGTTCCCTTTGTGCCTTCCCTGTTGTCCTCTGTGGGAGGCTATCTCATCGCCTGGGCGCAGGCCAGGATCAAGCACAGGGCTCTTGTCACAAACCTGATGTCGGCGGTGCTGCTGGTGGTTTTAATGGCAGGATGTATGCAGATCAGCCGTGTAGGGACGCTTTTGCTCACTCATAAAGAAGGGGCGCAGCGGCTGTTTCAGACCTGGCTTGCACCCATCGGATTTTTGGGTAAAGGTTTGACGGGAAACTGGGCAGCGATGGCAATCGGAGTGCTTTTGTGTCTGGCGCCGTTTTTGATTGTGACCTGGCTGTTTTCCATGCGGTATCAGAAAATCCTCTCCAGCCTGAAATCCCGCGCACTCCGTTCCGATTACCGGTTCACACAGGTGGAGGCAGGCGGTCAGTTTGGCGCGCTGTTTCATAAAGAAGTCAACCGTCTTTTTTCAACGCCGACTTATCTGATGAACAGCGGTGTGGGCGTGATTCTGGCAGTGGGATTTTGTATCTATATGATTGTGGCAAAAGAGCAGAATGCCATGCTGGCCTCCTATTTCGGGGCAGATGGGATGAATGCGTTATTCCTGGTGGTCATAGCGGGCGTTCTGGCCATGATCTATCCTTCGGCGGTGTCCATCAGCCTGGAAGGGAAAACCCTGTGGATTTTAAAAGAAGCGCCGCTTCCGCCTTCCGTGCTTTTCGGGGCGAAAGCCGCTTTGAATCTGGTACTGGCCTGGCCGGCGGCGCTGATTTGCGTTTTGCTTCTTGTGCTATCCAAAAATATGACCGTGACGGGCGGCATCTGTGCCCTGCTGGTCTGCCTTGCCCTCACGGGATTTCTGGCGGTGGCCGGAATTGTGGTAAATCTGCATCTGCCCAAACTGGACTGCGAGAATGATACCATCGTGGTGAAGCAGTCCGCATCTGCCATGTTCGGCTGTTTTGGCGGTATGCTCATTGTGGCTGCAGGCGCGGTCCTCTGGGCACTGACCAGGAATGTCCTGTCCTTTGAAGCTTTCGGCCTTATGATGACGGCAGTATTTGGGATTCTGGCAGCCGTTGGATGGCGGTATCTGTTAAACCGCGGCGTGGAGATTTTTTTAACCCTCTCTAATTAAAGCAATGAGGTCCTGCAGAGGGGAAGAAAAATATTTTCCCCCGTGGTATACCAGATACATCCGGTTGGAAAGCTTCAATCCCTCCACAGACAGAGGGAGCAGCGATCCGGCGGCCAGGTAGTCTTTTAACAGAAGGTCTGGCAGGACCGTGATGCCAAGCCCTGCCAGAGCAGCCTGAATCAGGGCGGGGGAATTGACGCTGGTCCAGACAGGATCGACCTTTGTACCCGACAACAGGAGAGCGCTGTCCAGACAGTCCCGGATGGCGCTGCCTTTTTCCCGGAGAAGCAGCTTTTCCGCACAGAATTGTGTGACGGAAAGGCTGCTTTTTTGCAGGTTTCTGACGATAGAGTAGTCGGGTGCACAGGCGGCGGTTAGGTCATAGGAGGCGAAGCAGTAATTCAAAAAAGGGGGATTTGGCGGCAGGCCTTCCACCAGGGCGATATCGGCGCCGCCGCTTTTGAGGAGTTCCAGAGCGGAAGCGGCGGGCAGCACCTGTGTATAGACCGGCACATCGGGCCATTTTTTCTGAAAACTTAAAAGGAAGCGGGGCAGATGGCAGACCGCGATGGTGATGCTGGAAACAATGTGTATGGGAGCGGTTTTCTCCAGGCTGTGCATCCGCTTTTCCAGCGCTTCGCAGGAAGAAAGAAGGGGCGTGATTTCCGAAAGGAGCTGGCGGCCACTGCTGGTGAGACAGATCTGTTTTCCGAGACGGTCAAAAAGGACAGAGCCGGTTTGGGTTTCCAGTTCCCGAATGGCATGGGACACGGCGGACTGGGTTAAAAACAATTGTTGTGCGGCTTTTGTGAAGCTGCCGGTTTCGGAAATGGTTTTAAAAATCAACAGATGGCGCAGGGAAAGCATGAGAAACCTCCTTTGACATGAAAAAAATTCATGGATATGATAAAATTATATCATTTTACTTATAATGATGCAAATGCTATACTTTTAGAATCATGGCGGGGACGGGAGGATCGGGAATGGACAGGAATAGAGGAAAGCTTTTAATCTGGCTGGCCGGTGTAAATCTGCTGATCAGCGCTTTTACCTTTGGCGGCGGTTATGTGGTGGTGCCCATGGTACGGAAATATTTTGTGCTTCAAAAGAAGCTTTTTACGGAAGAAGAGCTGATGGATATGGCGGCGGTGGCCCAGTCCACGCCGGGAGCCATCGCCGTTAACCTTTCTGCGCTGGCGGGGTTAAAGACGGCCGGTGCGGCGGGAGTTGTGGTCAGCGCAGCGGCGGCGGTATTTCCTCCGCTGGTGATTTTATCGGCCATTTCCTTTTGGTACGCCGCTTTTTCCCAAAATGTGATGATCGCGGCGGCGTTAAAAGGGATGCAGGCAGGTGCGGCGGCCTATATCCTGGATTTTGTGGTGGAGATGACCGGGATGATCGTAAAAGAACATTCCCGTTTTCTGACCCTGCTGGTGCCGGTCTCTTTTTTTGCGGCTTTTTTTCTGCAATGGAATGTGGCCCTGATTCTGGGAGCGGGATGCGTGTTGTGCTGGCTGCGCATTTGGACAGCACGGCTGGGGAAGGGAGGATACCGGAATGGAGAAGCTGATTGAACTGGCGGCAGCTTTCTTAAAAATCGGATTTTTGAGCATCGGCGGAGGATATGCGGTGATCCCCATGATTCAGGAAGAGGTGGTGAAGAGATACGGATGGATTTCCATGGGAGAGTTTGCGGATATCATTGCCATCTCCCAGATGACGCCGGGGCCTCTGGCTGTGAATACCTCCACGTTTATCGGCATACGGGCGGCGGGACTTTTGGGCGCGGTGCTGGCCACCTTTGGCTGCGTGATTTCGGGCATCCTGATCTCTACCTTCCTGTACCGGTTCTTAAAGAAGAATCAGGCTTCCTCCTATGTGGCGGAAATCCTGCGAGGATTGAAGTCCGTATCTCTAGGGCTGATCATTTCTGCGGCGGCAACCATCCTTTTGCTGACCTTTACAGGGAGCACGGAGGCATCTGCCATAAAAAGTGTGGACTGGCGGGCGGCCGTGATCGTGGCGGGAACGATTTTCCTTCTGAGAAAGAAAAAGATGAATCCCATTGCGGCCATGCTTCTGGCAGGTGTAGCGGGCGTGGTTTTGTATTAAGGATTGTTCTGGCTTAGATAATGGGTGGGAGGTACGCCTTTTCGCTTTTTAAAGACTTTTCCAAAATAGCAGGGATCGGAGAAACCGCAGCTCAGGGCGATTTCCGTGATGGATTTTTCGGTGGTGGCGAGCTGCTCACAGGCGCTTTCGATCCGGTAATAATTCAGATAATCCATGGGAGTCTGGTGCATGATGCTCTTAAACGCCCGGCAGAAATAACGGCTGTTCATGCCGGCACAGGCGGCCAGGTCATCCAGGGTGACTGGCTCCCCATAATTTGACGCGATATAGGATAACACGGACTTGAGCTGTGTTATCTTTTTTTGCTGCGCCAAAGAAACGGCTGTTTCGTCCGTATAAAGGTGTTCTTTCAGTATGAATCCCAAAAGCTGGTACA
Source organism: uncultured Lachnospiraceae bacterium (assembly GCA_902476265.1). Taxonomy (GTDB): domain Bacteria; phylum Bacillota; class Clostridia; order Lachnospirales; family Lachnospiraceae; genus Gallintestinimicrobium. The sequence goes on along the minus strand of CABSCP010000003.1, from coordinate 67,418 downwards.
AGTAGCCGACCACTGTAAAACGATAGCCGGGAGAATGGGAGGAAAGCGCTTCACAGATGGACTGCATACAGTGGAAAACCACGGTTTCCTCTTTGGGAAGGTACAGATCCAGGTGGATTTCACAGGAGGTGAGCATTCGGTAAATGTCTGCGGCCCAGGTTTTCTGCGCCAGAAAATTTTCCAGATCAAACACCACACAGTCGTAATGACAGTCACAGGGCGCGCCTCCGTGCAGACTACCCGCGCCCACGAAAGCGGTGTCGCCGGGGGAAAGGAGGTATTCCTTTTCGTTGATATCCAGACGAAAGGAGCCTTCCCGGATGTGGATCAGTTCATATTCCGTATGCCAGTGGTGCGGCATATAGTAACGCGGGTGTGCAGCGTTGACCGCATAGAAGGCAAAGGGAAAATCCCGGGTTCCGTGGACCCGGTTTTCCTTATATTCTATAAATTTCATCGATCGCTCCTTAAAGTGAATATTTTACTGTTTTATCTTATTATATAACGAGAAAGAAAAAAAGAAAATGATTAAAATACAAGTATCAGTTACATAAAGGAGGACATTGCAATGGCAGAAAAGAGACTGATCGGAAGCGGTCCGGTGATCGGCATCAGACCTACGATTGACGCAAGGAGAGGCGCGCTGGATGTGCGGGGATCTTTGGAGGAGCAGACCATGCAGATGGCGAAATCTGCGGCTGCCCTGATTGAAAATAACGTATTTTATTCCAACGGAGAACCGGTGAAGGTGATCATCGCCGACACCACCATCGGGCGCGTGGGGGAAGCGGCCGCCTGTGCGGAGAAGTTTCGCAGGGAAGGGGTGGACATCACTGTTACGGTGACGCCCTGCTGGTGCTACGGTGCGGAAACCATGGATATGGATCCCCAGACCATCAAAGCGGTATGGGGATTTAACGGAACGGAGCGCCCCGGAGCCGTATATCTGGCCAGCGTTCTGGCAACCCATGCCCAGAAAGGGCTTCCGGCCTTCGGGATTTACGGCCATGATGTACAGGAAGCGGATGCCAAAGAAATTCCGGCGGATGTGGAAGAAAAACTGCTCCGGTTTGCCAGGGCCGCAGTGGCTGCAGCTTCCATGCGTGGCAAATCCTATCTGCAGATCGGTTCCGTGACCATGGGAATCGGCGGTTCCATCATCGATCCTGATTTTATGGAATCCTATCTGGGAATGCGGGTGGAATCCGTGGATGAGGTGGAACTGATCCGACGCATGACGGAAGAAATTTATGATAAAGAGGAATATGAAAAAGCCCTCGCATGGACGAAACGGTATTGTAAGGAAGGTTTTGACAAGAATCCCGAAGCGCTGCAGCGTTCTTTGGAACAGAAGGAAAAAGACTGGGAGTTTGTGGTCAAGATGATGGTCATCATCAAGGATCTGATGCGCGGCAACGCGAATTTCCCGGAGAAGTTTTCCGAGGAAGCCATCGGACACAATGCCATTGCCGCCGGTTTCCAGGGGCAGCGTCAGTGGACTGATTTCTATCCCAACGGAGACTTTGCGGAAGCGCTGTTAAACAGCTCTTTTGACTGGGAAGGAGCGCGGGAACCTTTCATTCTGGCGACGGAAAACGATACCTTAAACGGACTGGGCATGCTGTTCATGAAACTTCTGACAAACCGGGCGCAGATTTTTGCCGATGTCCGCACTTATTGGAGCGGCGATGCGGTGAAGAAGGCCGCCGGGTATGAAATAGAAGGGAAAGCCAAAGAAGCGGACGGCTTTATCCACCTGATCAATTCCGGCGCGGCCTGCCTGGATGCCTGCGGGGAATGCAGGGACGAAAACGGACAGGCCGTGATGAAACAGTGGTGGGAGGTGACCAAAGAGGATCAGGAAAAGATGCTGGCGGCCACCACATGGAATGCGGCGGATAACGGATATTTCAGAGGCGGCGGTTTTTCCTCCCGCTTTGAAACCAGAGCGGAAATGCCCGCCACGATGATTCGCCTGAATTTGGTGAAAGGCCTTGGCCCTGTTTTACAGATCGCGGAAGGCTGGACCATTCAACTGCCGGAGGAAGTATCCGACAAGCTGTGGAAACGCACGGACTACACCTGGCCCTGCACCTGGTTCGCACCCCGCTGCACGAAAAAAGGCGCGTTTGCAACGGCCTACGATGTGATGAATCATTGGGGCGCCAACCACGGGGCGATCAGCTACGGACATATCGGGGCAGATCTGATCACGCTGTGCTCCATGCTCCGGATTCCGGTTTGCATGCACAATGTGCCGGAAGAAAAGATTTTCCGTCCCGCCGCATGGAATGCGTTCGGGATGGATGCAGAAGGCGCGGATTTCAGGGCATGTAAAAATTATGGCCCGCTGTACAAATAACAGAGGAAGTGACCATGGAAAAAGAAAGAGTGCTTGCGGTGGACCTGGGCGCGTCTGGCGGAAGATGTATGCTGGCGGAACTTGAGGACGACAGGATTGCCTTAACGGAAGTACACCGTTTTTCCAACGATCCGGTGACGGTGTCCGGCACCATGTACTGGGACGTGCTGCGGCTTTTTTATGAAATAAAACAGGGAATGGGAAAAGCCAGGGAAGCGGGCGGTTTTCGGGCTGTCTCCGTGGATACCTGGGGCGTGGATTTCGGCCTTTTGGATGAGGACGGAAAGCTTTTGGAAAATCCGGTCCATTACCGGGACAGCCGGACACAGGGAGCGGCGCAAAAAAGCTTTGCGCTGTTAAAAAAGGAGGAGCTGTACCGCCATACCGGAAACCAGATCATGGATATCAACACGGCCTTTCAGCTGCTGGCTTTAAAATGGCAGCGGCCCGCTCTGTTAAAGCGGGCTGCCTCTCTTTTGCTGATGCCGGACCTGTTTCATTACTTTTTGAGCGGAGAGAAAAAAACGGAAGTTTCCATCGCCTCCACCACCCAGTTATATGATGCAATACAAAAGGATTGGAGCAGGGAGGTGTTAAAAGCTTACGGCATCCGGGAGGAGCTGCTGCCAAAAGTGTGTCCCTGCGGAACCGTAATCGGACGGCTTTCGGAAGACATTCAGACAGAACTGGGACTTGCGCCGGCAGAGGTGATTGCCGGGGCCGGGCATGATACTCAATGTGCCATGGCGGCGGTCCCGGCCAAAGAAGCAGATTTCATTTTTATCAGCTGCGGTACCTGGTCTTTGTTCGGAACGGAAACCGACGCGCCAATGATGGATGAAAAAGCATATGACTACAACCTGACCAATGAGCAGGGAGTGGGCGGAAAAATCTCTTTTTTAAAAAATGTGATCGGCCTGTGGCTGATCCAGGAAAGCCGCAGGCAGTGGATGCGGGAAGGAAAAGAGTACAGCTTCGGACAGCTGGAAGAAATGGCGGAAAAAGAGGAAGCTTTCCGCTGCTTCATCGATCCGGATGATCCTCTGTTTACGCCTGCCGGAAATCTGCCGGAAAGGATTCGGGAATATTGCAAAAAAACCGGGCAGAGGGCGCCGGAAACCGTCGGACAGATCGTCCGCTGCATCGACGAGAGCCTGGCTCTCAAATATCGGTGCTGCAAGGCGGAAATTGAGGATTGCACGGGAAAAGAATATCGGAAGATTTACCTGGTGGGCGGCGGTGCACAGAGCGGCCTTCTTTGCCGGATGACAGCACAGGCCTGTGGCTGCCGCGTCATAGCCGGACCGGTGGAAGCCACCGCTCTCGGTAATGCAGCCGTTCAGTTTTTGGCGCTGGGGCTGATCGAATCGCCGGAACAGATCCGCAGGGTGATCCGAAATTCGGCGGATATAGCGGTATACGAACCCGGAGAAGAGCGGCAGGGGTGGGACGATGCCTACCGGAGATTCAGACAACTGTCAGAGGAGAAAGGAAGATAAATATGGAATTAAGTTATATGCAGCTGCGGGAGCAGATTTGTGATATCTGCCACAAAATGTGGCAGCTGGGATGGGTAGCGGCAAACGACGGAAACGTTTCGGCAAAGTTGGAGGACGGCACCTTTCTTGCCACCCCTACCGGAATCAGCAAAAGCTTCATTACGCCGGAAAAATTGGTCCATATTGATAAAAACGGGTTCATTCTGGAAGCGGAGGAAGGGTATCGGCCTTCTTCCGAAATTAAGATGCATCTTCGCTGCTACGAGGAGCGGGAAGATGTGGGAGCGGTTTTACATGCCCATCCCCCGGTAGCCACCGGTTATGCGGTAGCCAATAAAGCGCTGGATGATTATTCCATGATTGAGACAGTGATAGCGTTAGGTTCGATTCCTGTAACACCCTACGGAACGCCCTCTACCTATGAGGTGCCGGATGCCATCGCGCCTTACCTGGGGCAGCATGATGCCCTGCTTTTGCAGAATCATGGCGCGCTGACGGTGGGGGCAGATGTGCTCACCGCCTATTACCGCATGGAGACGTTGGAGCTGTTTGCCAAGATCAGTTTAAATGCCCATTTGCTGGGAGGCGCCCGGGAACTTTCCAGGGAAAATATCGACCGCCTGATCAGCATGAGAGAGGGCTATCAGGTGACAGGAAGACATCCCGGTTATAAAAAGTACAACGAATGAGAATGACGAATCACAACAGGGGAAAGGACGTTTGATGCGAGTGTGAGTCTCCAAAAGTGTGTGGTGAAACAAGATGGGAGTTGCCTGTGAAAACTCCGGCAGTGTAAAAATACAGCTGCCGGAGTTTGTTTTTTGTGAAGATATTGTTTTATATAAATAAATATATACAGTTTACTTTAGTGGCAGAGAATTTTTTGATGCGGGGACTTCCTTTTTAGAATTTTTTATACAACTGTATTCGGTAGCAATATTAATATATGATTTCTCTATATTTTAGTTAAAATTGACTTATAATTATAAAAAACAAAAGGAATAAAGTAAATAATGCATAAATAGAATTGCTTTTTGATAACTAATGTTGTAAAATATTATAAATACGAGTGAATCGATTTTTGTCAGGATAAATATCATCGATGTCTTTTTCAACTCTCAGCGGTGAATATCTTATTTTAATTCCAACGTATATTAATGTAACCCGAATGAACTGAAATACACCTGTTGGACGAAAGAGAAGAAATGAATATGGAAAATCAATATTATGCCCATGTCAGCGAGGATAAATCCCGATATCAGACCGTGACGGAGCACCTGGTGGGAACGGCAAAACGTGCGGGAGATTTTGCGGATGCTTTCGGATGCAGGGAATGGGGCTATGGGACAGGCCTTTTACATGATATCGGAAAATTTACCCCGGGGTTTCAAAAGCACCTGCTGAAGGGAGGGCCCAGAACCGATCATTCCACAGCAGGGGCTCAGGAATTGATAAAACAGCATAACTACTTTGCCGCCTATTGTGTGGCAGGGCATCATGCAGGCCTTCCGGACGGCGGATCAGCAGGCGATTCCGGCGGGGAACCCACGCTGATGGGAAGAAAGAAAAAGCAGGTGGAGGACTATCAGGCGTATCGTCAGGAAATTGCGTTTCCGCAATTTCCGAATCCGGCCATCCGACCTATCGAAAAGTATGGTTTCAGCTTATCCTTTTTCATCAGGGTGCTGTTCTCCTGTCTGGTGGACGCGGATTTTTTGGACACGGAAGCGTTTATGAACGGAGGGAAGGTTGAACGGGATGGCGGCGAAAGCATAGAAGAGCTGGAAGAAAAACTGACGGCTCACATCAGGCCCTGGCTGAAAAACGAAGATCTTTCCACCGTAAACGGCAGGCGGACGGCTATTTTGAAAGCCTGCCGGGAAGCAGGGAAAAAGGAGCAGGGGCTTTATACGCTGACGGTTCCAACCGGAGGCGGGAAAACCGTATCGTCCCTGGCATTCGCACTGGAACACGCCAAACAGCATCATCTGGAACGGGTGATTTATGTCATTCCCTATACCTCCATCATCGAGCAGAATGCCCGGATTTTCCGGGATATTCTGGGGAAGGAAAATGTGCTGGAGGATCACAGCAATGTGGCATGGGAAACGCTGGAGGAGCTGGAAGGCTGGAAGCTTGCGGCGGAGAACTGGGACAAGCCGGTAGTAGTCACCACCAACGTGCAGTTTTTTGAATCCCTTTTTTCAAATAAGACTTCCAAATGCAGAAAACTTCACAGCATTGCCAACAGCGTGGTCATTTTTGATGAAGCCCAGATGCTGCCGGTAAATTATTTGAACCCATGTATTCGGGCGGTCAGCGAACTGGTTACCAATTATCACTGTACGGCTGTGCTGTGCACCGCCACACAGCCCGCGCTGGAATCTTTTTTTCCGGATTTCATGAAAGCGGCGGAAATCTGTCCGGACAGGGAAGAGCAGTATGTGTTTTTCAAAAGAACGGTTTTTGAAAAAAAGGGACAGCTGACGGAAGAGGAACTGACAGAACAGCTTCGAGGGCAGAATCAGGTCTTATGCATTTTAAACAGCAGGAAAAGGGCACAGCGCATTTACAGGCAGCTGAAGGGGGAAGGGGTATATCATTTATCCACCCTCATGTACCCGGAACACCGGAAACGCATTTTGACAGAGATTCGCGGAAGTCTGAAAGAAGAGAAACGCTGTATTCTGATCGCTACCAGTTTGGTGGAAGCCGGTGTGGATTTGGATTTTGCGACAGTATACAGGGAACTTGCGGGAATTGATTCCGTCATTCAGGCCGCGGGACGATGCAACCGGGAAGGAAAGAAGATCCCTGAGTCCTGTAAAACGGTGATATTTACAATGGAAAAAGCCTATGACATCCACATGCCGCCGGATTTAAAACTTCCGGTTAAGGTGGCCGGACAGATCGAAGAAAGCTATGAGGACATATCTTCGCTGGAGGCGGTTTATGACTATTTCCGCCGCCTTTACCGGTATAAAGGGGACGGAACGGATGCAAAAGATATTGTAGGGCAGTTTGAAGAAGGCGCCAGAACGCTGATGTTTCCGTTTCGCAGCGTTGCCAGTCAGTTCCGTCTGATTGAAAATGACACAAAAACAATTCTGATTGATGTAGAAGAGGCGGCAATACTGCTGGCAGATCGATTCCGGCGGGGAGAAAGAACCAGACAGCTGATGCGGGATGCAGGAAGATATTGTGTGAACCTGTATCAAAATGATTTTGATGCGCTTTACGGAGCCGGACTGCTGGAAGAACTGGCGCCGGAACTGTTTGTGCCGAGAAAGAAAGAACAGTATTCGATGGAAGAGGGGCTGGTGATGGATGCAAAAAGAGGGGACGGTTTATTTTTTTAACAGGAAAGGAGTGAGGAAATGGGTCAGGGAGTACGGGTCCGGGTCTGGGGAGATTATGCTCTCTTCAGCCGGCCGGAGATGAAGGTGGAGCGGTGCAGTTACGATGTGATGACGCCTTCCGGGGCCAGGGGGATATTGGAAGCGATCTATTGGCATCCGGGCATGAAATGGGTCATTGACCGGATTCATGTGGTCAAAGAAATCCAATTCACCAGCATCCGGAGAAATGAAGTGAAAAGCAAGGTGTCCGGTTCCGGCGTGCTGAGCGTCATGAACGGGAACAGCAGGCCTTTGTATATTTGTACCAAAGAGGAAATTGTCCAGCGGGCTTCTATTCTGCTGCAGGATGTGGAATATGTGATAGAAGCCCATTTTGAAATGACGGAAAAAGCAAATGAAAGTGATAACCCGGGGAAGTTTAAGGATATCATTATGCGGCGGCTGCGCAGGGGAGAGTGCTATCATATGCCCTATTTTGGCTGCCGGGAGTTTCCGGCGAATTTTGCCCTGTGCGAAGAGGGAGAAGTGCCAAGCGCATATGCCGGGACGACGAAGGATCTGGGGTATATGCTCTATGACTTCGATTATTCCGATCCGGAAGAAATCATGCCCATGTTTTTCAGGGCGGTATTAAAGGATGGCGTTTTAGACGTCAGGGATTGTGAGGTGGTTCGATGATTCTGCAGTCACTGGTGGACTATTACGAAGCGCTTGAGAAAAAGGGGAAAATCACCAGTCCCGGCTGGTGCAGCGCGAAGGTTTCCTATGCGCTGGAACTGTCAAAATACGGCTGTTTAAAACGAGTGATCCCTCTAAAAAAAGAAGAAGAACGGGGCAAAAAGAAAGTTCTGGTCTCCGCACAGATGATCGTACCGGAAATGGTAACCCGCTCTTCCGGCGTGTCCCCCAATTTCCTCTGTGACAATTCCAGCTATATTCTGGGAATCGATAATAAAGGAAAACCGGAACGGTCACTGGAGTGCTTTGCGGCTGCCGGAAAACGGCATCATGAGATTTTGGACGATGCAGACAGCCCTGCTGCCAGAGCAGTGTTATCCTTTTTTGACAGCTGGAAGCCGGAAGAGGCTTCCCAAAATCCGGCCCTGGCAGAGGATTTGGAAGAAATCCTGGCGGGAGCCAACCTGATTTTTGAGATGGATGGGGCATATGCACAGGAAGATGAAGCGGTAAAAAGGGCCTGGGAGGAAAAACAGGGACAGGGCAGCGACGGAAAAACAGGTATCTGCCTGGTGACGGGAGAACATGCTCAGATCGCCAGAATCCACGGGCTCATCAAAGGGGTGGCGGGCGCCCAGTCCAGCGGCGCGGCGCTGGTTTCCTTCAATGCGCCGGCCTTTGAGTCCTACGGAAAAGAGCAGAGCTTTAACGCACCGGTGGGAAATTACGCGGCTTATGCCTACACCACGGCTCTAAACTATCTTCTGGCGGACAGAAAACATGTTACCACAATCGGAGATACCACTATTGTTTACTGGGCGGAAGATGCCGGGGAAGAATATCAGGAGGCATTTTCCTGGGTGATGGAACCGACTCAGGACAATCAGGATATTGTGGACGGCGTATTTAAAAATCTGCAGAAAGGCTGGGCCGTGGATGCAGATGCGGTGGAAAAAGAACTGAATATGGACCAGAAATTCTGTATCCTGGGACTCGCACCAAACGCTGCCAGAATTGCGGTACGTTTTTTCTATCAGGACAGTTTTGGGACGATTTTGCGCCACATCAAAGAACACTATGACAGAATGGAAATCGTCAGACCCGCTGCAGACGGGCTGGAATATCTGGGAATCTGGAGGATGCTGCAGGAAACGGTGAATAAAAAATCCCGGGACAAAAAGCCGCTCCCCAGCCTTTCCGGATCGGTTTATAAAGCGGTGCTTTCCGGGGGGCGGTATCCGACCATGCTTTATGAAGCGGTTTTAGGCAGAATAAGGGCAGAACAGGATGACAGCGAGAACCGTATTTATAAAATTACCAGAGGGCGGGCGGCGATTATAAAGGCCTGCCTGTTAAGGAACGGGATGATAAAGGAGGAGATCAAAGTGGGGTTAATGGAAGACAGCGATAATATCGCATACACGCTGGGACGGGAATTCGCCGTATTGGAAGCCATACAGGAGGAAGCGAATCCGGGTATCAATGCCACAATAAAAGACCGGTATTTCAATTCTGCCTGCGCCACTCCGGCGTCCATTTTTCCGGTATTGTTTAAATTAAAAAACAGCCATATTAAAAAAATGAACAATCCCGGTAAGGCGGTTTACTATGAAAAACTGCTGACGGAGCTGCAGAGCAGGCTTCCTGTTGTAAAGGGACAAAGCACATCCTGTCCGAGACGGCTCACGCTGGAGGAACAGGGAATGTTCATTCTGGGATATTATCACCAGACACAGAAGAGGTATGAAAAGAAAGCGAAGGAGGAGAAGTGAAATGGCAGAGGCAATTAAAAACAGGTATGAATTTGTCATATTATTTGATGTGGAAAACGGAAATCCCAACGGAGATCCGGATGCGGGAAACCTTCCCCGGATAGATCCGGAAAGCGGTTACGGAATCGTGACGGATGTCTGTCTGAAACGCAAAATCCGCAACTATGTGGAGACGGTGAAAGAGGATGCGCAGGGATATCGGATTTACATTAAACAGGATGTGCCCTTAAACAGCAGTGATAATGAAGCTTATAAAGCGCTGGAAACGGATGAAAAAGGTATCAAAGAATTAAAAAAGAAAGATCCCGATGTGGATTTGAAAATTAAAGATTTTATGTGCGGCAACTTTTTTGATATCCGGACATTCGGCGCAGTGATGACTACGTTTGTAAAAGCGCATTTGAACTGCGGCCAGGTGCGGGGGCCGGTACAGATCGGCTTTGCACGAAGCATTGACCCCATCATCAGCCAGGAAGTGACGATCACCCGTGTGGCCATCACAACCGAAAAAGATGCCGAGGACAAGACTACGGAAATGGGCAGAAAAAATATCGTCCCCTATGCCCTGTACCGGGCGGAAGGTTACATTTCCGCAAATCTGGCGCGGAAGGTGACCGGGTTTTCGGAAGAAGATCTGGAACTTTTGTGGGAAGCCATCATCAATATGTTTGATATCGACCATTCCGCAGCCAGAGGGAAGATGGCGGTCCGCGAACTGATCGTTTTCAAACACAGCAAAGAACTGGGAGACTGTCCTGCTTATAAGCTGTTTGATGCGGTGGAAGTAAAGAAAAAGGAAGACGTTGTCTATCCCAGAGCTTATAAAGATTATGAGGTGGAAATCCACGAGGATCAGATTCCGGAAACGGTGGAGGTTTCCAGAAAGATTTAAGAGGCGGCTATGGAATACGGGGAAGAGGATTTTCTGATGCTTTCCGGAATTCAGCATTTCGCATTCTGCAGGCGGCAGTGGGCGCTCATTCATATTGAACAGCAGTGGCAGGAAAACGAGTATACGGTTGAAGGAGAACTGCTTCATAAGAGGGCCCACGATCCGTATCTGACTGAAAAAAGGAAAGATATCATTGTCAGCAGAGGACTGCCGGTTTTTTCCAGAAAGCTTGGAATCAGCGGTGTGTGTGATATTGTGGAGTTTCACAGAGCAGATGAGGGAGTACCTCTGCATGGTCACAGGGGGTATTTTACCGTTTATCCTGTGGAGTATAAAAAAGGGGTACCCAAAGATACGGAAATGGATATTTTACAGTTGACCGCTCAGGCGATGTGTCTGGAAGAAATGCTGGGCGCACAGATACCCGAAGGCGCTGTTTATTATGCCGGCATCCGCAGGCGGGATAAGATCGGGATTACGGAGGAATTAAAAGAGAAGGCCGCCGGCATGTTTGAAGAAATGCATCAGCTTTATGAAAGGAAATATACGCCCAAAGTGAAGTGGTCCAAAAGCTGCAACGCCTGTTCGCTAAAAGATATCTGTCTGCCAAGACTGGGAAAGACGCCTTTGGTAAAGGAATACATTCATACGAGGATAGCAGAGGAGGAAGCATGAAAAAACTGCTGAATACGCTCTATGTGACATCACCCGACAGCTACTTGGCGCTGGATGGAGAGAATGTTGTGATTTTAAATGAGGAAAAAGAGCAGGGGAGACTTCCTCTTCACAATCTGGAAGCGATTGTTTCTTTCGGTTACAGGGGCGTGAGCCCGGCCCTCATGGGCGGATGTGCCCGGAGGAATATTTCCCTCTGTTTTCTCACTCCTCAAGGGAAATTTTTGGCACGGGTGACTGGCAGTGTGCGGGGCAATGTGGTGTTGCGCAAAAAGCAGTATGAAATTGTCAATGACTCTGCTGCTTCGCTGGATATCGCGAAAAACTGTATTCTGGGAAAGGTCTATAACGCCCGGTGGGTTCTGGAAAGAGCGGTGAGAGACCATAGTCTGCAGATTGATGCAAAACGGGTCAAAAACGCTTCCGGTCAGCTGAAAAAGTCCCTGGAAAGCATTGAAAACAGTGAGGATATGGCGCAGCTTAGGGGAGTTGAAGGAGAGGCGGCGAGCGTATACTTTCGTGTGTTCGATGAACTCATTGTGCAGCAGAAAAAGGATTTTAAGTTCACAGGCAGAAATAAAAGGCCGCCTCTGGATAATGTCAATGCAATGCTTTCTTTTGTCTATACGCTGCTCACCAATACCATCGCTTCCGCGCTGGAGACGGTGGGACTGGACCCTTATGTGGGCTTTATGCACACGGACAGGCCGGGCAGAGTTTCGCTGGCATTGGATTTGATTGAAGAACTCAGACCGGTTCTTGCAGACCGTTTTGTGCTGACGTTGATCAATAAAAAAATGGTGACCGCTAAAGATTTTTCAAAAAAGGAAGACGGTGCTGTGGTCATGTCCGATGATGCGCGAAAACGCCTCCTGACGGAGTGGCAGAATAAAAAGAAGGAAATAATTACCCATCCATATCTGGAAGAAAAGGTGGAATGGGGGATGATTCCTTTTGTTCAGGCAATGCTTCTGGCCCGGTATTTGCGCGGGGATCTGGATGCCTATCCGCCATTACTCTGGAAGTGAAGAGGAAGAGACGGAATGGCGTTACGGTAGGTATTAAAGAAGTACATGCTGGATAGCGTGGGAGGCTTAAATATGCTGGTACTGATTACATATGATGTAAATACGGAGGATGCGGCAGGCAAAACTCGGTTGAGAAAGGTTGCGAAGCAATGTGTCAACTATGGGACGCGGGTTCAGAATTCGGTATTTGAATGTATCTTGGACAATGCCCAATATTTGATGCTGAAATCTATGTTAACTGACATTATCAAAGAAGATGTGGACAGCCTTCGATTCTATCATCTTGGAAATAAACATAAAACAAAGGTGGAGCATGTAGGAGTGGACAGGGGTGTTAAAATGGAGGAAACATTGATATTCTAAAGACTTTGCACTCTTATGTTTCCCTTGCATCCTTCTATTGAGAAAGCAGCTTCATTTGAAGAATATGCCGGATATCGGCATCCTTTGGAGCGGACTATAATAGCTGTTAAAGCAGATTATGGCTTCCTATTTATGATTATTGATGGTATTATTTAAAAATAGGAAATATACTTCAAAAACATTCTGCTATTATGAATTAACAGGTGCGAACCCCAAGTGAACATGAAATTCCCGGGAGATTCGCACCAGAAAAATTGCACAAATTCTCGGATTTCCTATTGGGCATACAGAAGATCGGAGTGATAATTGCATTCTGAATGGTCATAATACCCAATGAGTTATGCAAAAAGGAATGATGAATTGGGCAGTTTTGCTGTCTCCACCTTCGCGGTGGAGTGGATTGAAATTATTTTTTGATTAACAACACTATCCTGGCTTATTATATCTCCACCTTCGCGGTGGAGTGGATTGAAATGGTCTGAAATTGCAGGGTAGGGATAGGCGTTCCTATCTCCACCTTCGCGGTGGAGTGGATTGAAATGATTTTTAACCCGTAGAGGTTTTGCCGGATGACTCGTCTCCACCTTCGCGGTGGAGTGGATTGAAATGTTTAACAATTCATTTATTTTTGCTTTATCACCGTCTCCACCTTCGCGGTGGAGTGGATTGAAATTCGTTGATGTTCGTAATCTGGTGCTTGACCAGGGGTCTCCGCCTTCACTGCGGAGTGAATTAAAGACATTTTTTGCCGGATTTTATCCGCCTCGTCTCCACTTTCGCAGTGCTATAAATTAAAGCCTTCACCCAATGCGGCTGAACATGTTTACCCTCATCAAAACGTTTCAGGAGAAAGCGGTAAAAGCCTGTTTTGAAAAGTACAGAGCCCTGTATTCGGACATCCATCCCGTTTTGATCCTGGATTACAGCGCCGACGTGAACTTTAAGCAGGAGGCGCAGGAAAGGGAAAAGGCGGAAACCTTCTACCGACAGCGGCAGAAAGAAGAACTGGCGCTGGTAAAAAACCGGATGGCCTATATTGCCTTCGGCATAGGAGCGGCATGCGGCATCGCAGCCTTTTTTGTACATTTTCTCCTGCTGGCAGGATTTTGCATCGGAGCGGCCATGGGCGCAGGAACCCTGATCTCCAACCACTTCAAAAGGAAAAATATAATCCTGAAGCTGAAAAAGCAAAAAGAAACCGTATTGGAAATCCTGCAGAAACTGATTGCAGAGAATGAAAAAATGAAAGGGATTTATCAGGAATACGACGCCATTTCGGAACGGATTCTGGCGGAATTTGCGAAACTGTGAAAAAACGATGCCGTCATCGGACAAAAGGTTACTCCTTGCCCGATGACGGCATTTTTACGGAATCAAAGAACAGAAAAGATCCCTTTGACAGAACCATCGGATCACTGAGCGTTGATGGTGTCCACAATGGACAGCTTCCGAATCATTCCGGCCGGTCCCAGGATGGCCAAAACCGTGGAAAAGATCATGACCAGAACGATGACGCCCATTGCCGAAAAGGGCACATACCAGGAGATCCCCCAACGAGAGGTTACAAGCCAGATGTAAAGCTGCCGGTTGACCAAAAGCCCTGCCCCGCAGCCGAGCAGAATGCTCACAAGCGTATAGGTGACAGCTTCCGCCGATACCATGTAAACCAGCTGGCGGGAACTCATTCCGATGGCCCTCATGGCCCCGTACTGCTGCATCCTGGCGGATACACTCATGGAAATACTGTTGATGATATTAAAGATGGAAATCAGTGTGATGACAGCTAAAAACCCATAGATGAAAAGAGCGGCGGAAAAGTAAACACCTTTGGTCTCCGCATTCTTCATCCGCTGATCCGAGAAAATCATTTCGCTGCCCGCCAGCTGATAGAGGGATTCCACATCCGCGTCATCGGCCCCACGGTTTAACTGGATATCGATGATCGTATAATCGGATTGCCCGGTCAGATCATAAAACAGACTTTCCGAACAGATCGCTGTTCCCACGCCGCTGTCAGGGGGAATAGGGGAATCCGAAAGAATACCTGCCACTTTCAACTGCTTTTGACCTGACGGGGTATTCAGGGAAAGCAGATCGCCGGGATGCAGCGCTAGACTGCTGTCATAGACAACCAGAATACCTGTTCCCTCCATTGCTTCCTTTAAAGACCCTTCCAGCAGGGATTTTTTTGCCCAGTTAAACTGATTGGATTCATAGGAGATCAGGTTAAATACGGCATCCTGCCCCGAAAACTGTGCCGGCAGGTCATAGGAAAAGCTACGGCCGTAGACTTTTCTGACAAAATCCCGGGCGCTCAGTTCTTCGGCCAGGGAAGAAGGGAGAGAGCAGCTCTTATCGGGGCTTACGATAGAAACGTCCGGCGAATAGGGACGTATGGGACGGAAAGCCTGATGCATGAAATCCACCATGGAAAAGAAAGCTAAAAATAAGATGATGCTGAACGAAAAAGAACAGGTCAGCAGGATCAGATTCTTTTTGCTCCCTGTGGCGTGATGGACTCCCAGCGCTGCAGAAACCGGAAACAGACGGGTATGAGCGGCCCGGCGTACGGGAAACAGAGTGCCCGCATTTCCGGAAACCGCGGTTAAAGGGGAAACCCTGGCAGCGTTTCGGGCGGGAGAACGGGCCGCCAGCAGTACCGTCACAAGACCGATCAGCCCTCCTGCCGCCAGACCCACCCAGCTGATGCCAAAAGCGGGCATTCCGGTGAAATAGGAAGGGCTCAGATAACGAAGCAGGGCGCTCAATGCCCAGATGGTAAGGACGCTGGCAGCCAGCCCCGCCGGCAGAGCGGTTTTACACCAGCTGAGGGACTCCAGACGGACAAAACGGATGATCTGGGGAGGCGTGGCGCCCAGACAGCGCAGCATTCCAAAAAATTGTGTCCGTTGCGCCACACTGCTGTTTAAGCTGCCGGATATCATCAGGATTCCGGCGATCATCACCAGCACAGCGAGCACCACGGCGGTCAGATACATCATGACCAGAGAGGAATCGGTGGTCTGAAGCATCAGCATCAGCAGCTTGGCATTCTGGCCCACATTCCCTTTTTCAATCCCCAGCTGATTACAGATGTCGGCAATCGTTTTCTGAATGTTGCAAAACGGCGTGAACTGCACATAACAGACGAAATCCTCCCCGAGAGTGGTGTCATTAAAATAGGTCTCATACCCCTCCATATTGAGAAAAAGGCCGTAAGCATCCGCTGTCAGCAGCATGGAGGTATCAGCGGCAATGCCGGAAACGGTAAAGGAAATATTGCCGTCAGGCGTTTCCAGGTTCACCGCATCGCCCGGTTTTATCCCCAATCGTTTGGCGGCATTTTGGGTGATTACCGCTTCATTTTCGGTCTGAGGAAATCGGCCGGAAAATTGTATGGCAGGATAAAGCGCGAGGAAGCTTTCATCAAAGCCGCAGATTGCCGTTTCTTTCCCCTCTATGAGATATTCCATATCCACACGATAGTTTGTGACGGCATAACGGGCGCTTTGTTTCACTTCCGGCCGCGCAGAGAGGATAGCTGCCTGCTCCTCGGTAAGCTCTTTGAATGTAGCGTGCCATGCGCCGTCCGTCTGGATGCTCTGATAGCGCTGGGCGCGGATCTCCATATCCGCCATACCGAAGATAGAAGCGATCAAAAAAGCGGAGAGAGCGATACACAGGCGGGTCATCCGGCTTTGACGACGATGAATTCTGGCGGACACAGGAATCAGATCGAGATAATTTTTCATGACCGCACCCCTCCCAAATCGCTGAGAACACCGTCACGAACCTGCAGCACCCGGTCCACGGATGCCGCCAGATGCGCATTATGGGTGATCATCAAAATCGTCTGCTGATAACGGCGGGAAGCGCTTAAAAGCAGATCCATCACATCCTGACTGTTCTGAGTGTCCAGATTGCCGGTAGGCTCATCCGCTAAAATCAGCATAGGCTTCGTGATCAGGGCCCTGCCGATCGCCACGCGCTGCTGCTGACCGCCGGAAAGCTGCCCGGGCAGATGATGACGGCGGTCTCCTAAATTCAACACCTCCAGGATTTCCTCCACCTTTGCCTGATCGGGTTTCTGATCGTCCAAAAGCAGAGGGAAAATGATATTCTGCTCCACATTCAGTTCCGGCACCAGATGGAAGGACTGAAAAATGAAACCGATGTTCTGACGGCGGAAAATCGTCCGCCGGGTTTCGTTCATGGAAGCGAAATCGATCCCGTTTAAGAAAATTTTTCCAGAAGTGGGGGTATCCAGACCGCCGATACAGTTTAACAGCGTACTTTTACCGGAACCGGACTCTCCCACAACAGCGGCGAATTCCCCTTTTGAGAGAGAAAAAGAAGCATTTTTCAAAGCCTCCACCCGGGAATCCCCTGTCCCGTAGGTTTTGCACAGATCCTTAACCTTTAACAATTCCATAAAATACACCATCCTTTCTTTCCCCTTGTATACGGAGGGGATGGAAAGAGCATACCATGCAAACCTTACTGGCAGATGAAACCATTCTTACAGATTTGTAAGGAAGGAAATGGTGAAAGTGGTTCCTGCACCGGGCTCACTTTCCACGGAAAGAATGCCGCCCTGCCCCTCGATGATCGCCTTTGCCAGAGGCAGTCCCAGACCGGCTCCCTGCCGATTGTCCGTCCGCCTGCTTTGATAAAACCGTTTAAAAATATGATGAATATCCTCTGGTGCGATGCCGCATCCGTCATCGGTTACAAAAATCCGCAGCATGGTAGGGGAAGACTGCCAGTGCACCCGGACAAAGCCGCCGGATTCCATATGATCCAGCGCATTTTTCAGAAGATTTCCCAGCGCCTCACCGGTCCATTCTGCATCACAGAAAACCGTTTCTGCCTCGTCTCCTTCCAGAAGAATCTCTTTTCCTTCTGCCTTTGCCCGGTCCCACAGATTTTCGGCGGCCCGGAAAGCCAGCGCCTTTACAGGACACCGCGCTTTCTCAAAAAGAATACTGCCTGCATCCAGACGCATCATTTTTAAAAGGGAAGAAATCAGCTGCTCCATGCGGGACAGAGACTGCATGGATTTTTGGGCGAATTCCCGCACGGTATCCGGCTTTTCCGGCTCATCCAGAATGATTTCCGTATACATGGTGAGAGCGGCCAGAGGGGTTTTTAGCTGATGGGAAATATCCGAGATCGTATCCTTTAAAAATTCCCGGCCCTGATGCTCCGTTTCCGTCTTAGACTGCAAAGCCGTGGCCAGCTGATCCGCCAGGGTGAACATTCGATAGAGGGCGCCCGGCTCATTTCCGGGAAGATGATCGGAAAAGTTCCCTTCCGAAAAACGGGAAAGGATACCGGCGGCGGACAGATAGAGTCGTTCCCTCCTCCCAAACCAGCGGGCGGAAAAAAAGAGCAGCAGACCGCCCAGAACAAGGGCGCCTGAAAAAGAGAAAAGAAGGAACACAAGAGTAGAGCGCCATAGGAACGGCAGCAGCCAAAGAGGCGTTTCTTCCGTATGTCCCAGCTGACGAAGAAAGGTCAGGCCTTTCTGAGAGACCGCAGGATTTTGGAATGCTTTTGCGATGACGGCGGGAGCCACCCCCTCATCCAACAGGGAAGAAGAAACGGCCTGCTCCCATGACAGCAGCGCATGCCGGGTCTGCCGCCCGTGCCCCCATGCGGCAAAAACAGCGGTGCACACAAGCACCGCCGAAAAAGCGCAAAGAAAGAGAAAATAGTGACGGGACTGTTTTTCTGCAAGGAAACTCATGGCTGCCCCCCTTTCCACTGATACCCCAGGCCGCGCACGGTCAGAAGATGTTCGGGCCGGGAAGGATCTGTCTCTATTTTTTCCCGGAGACGCCGGATATAAACGGACAGCGTATTGTCATCCACAAAATTCCCGTTTCCGTCCCAAAGCGCATCCAATATGAGATTGCGGGACAACGTACGCTCCGCATTTTGAATGAAATAGCACAACAGCCGGTATTCCGCCCCGGTCAGCTCCAGGGGCCGCCCCTTTAAAAAGACCCTGCAGGCGGACAGATCCACCTCCACAGGACCGGAAGAAAGCCAGCTTGCAGAAGCAATGGGGGCGCCGCTTCTTCGCAGCAGGGCGCGGATCCGGGAACAGAGCTCTCCCAGCCGGAAAGGCTTGGTGATATAATCGTCGCCGCCCCCGTCCAGCCCCCGGATCACATTCAATTCCTCATCCAAAGCCGTTAAAAAAATGATGGGAACGGGATTGCCTTTTTCCCGCACATGACGGCATACCTGAAAACCGTTCCCGTCGGGCAGGGTGATATCCAAAAGCAGTAAATCATAGGGAGTACAGGCCAGCAGACCGTATGCTTCCTTTACGGTGTGGGCGGTGTCCAGAGCAAACCCGTCTCTTTGAAGGGCATAGGAAAGCCCGTCCACCAAACTCAAATCGTCTTCCAACAATAATATTTTTTGTTTCACAGATATCGGTATCCTTTCCGTTTGTGCTCTCCGGCGGCATAACTGCCCCGATAGGCTTATTATAGAGCCGGCCCTGAAAAAATACAAGCGGGGCACCAGGAGAAACGCATCCGTAAGGCCGTGCGCTTCTGCCCTGTCACCATCCCGTGCGGCGGCGGTCAGCGCCTGCCGGCAGAGGCGCGTGTTTTTGTTCCGATCCGATCCGGCAAGAAATACCGGCCGCAGTCAGCCGCCTTTTGAACTGCCGCCGGGCAGAAGAAACTCGCTTCGCTCAAACAGCTTCTGCCCGGCGGCAAAAAGCCGTCTGTCTGCAGCAGGTATTTCTAAGCCGCATCGGATAAGTCACAAAAAAAACACGTCTCTGCCTGCAGGCGCTGACCGCCGCCGCACGGGATGGTGACAGGGCAGAAGCGCAGCAATAAAAAAGGATTGTCTTTTGTACGAAGGTATGATATCCTTATCGGGCCGGACAGGAGGGAAATGTCCTATCCGGGGGAAATAGATACAGGGTCGTCTTTTGTAAGACTATAGGTTTTGTTGTTTCTGAGTTAAACAGCGGAATTTATGGTCTTTTTTGATGTTTAAAACCGAATGACATCCCATTTGGACATACTGGAAAAAGAGACGATTACGTTTAGGAGGAAATTTTGATGAATCAGGAATTTATGAAAACAAAACGGGTTTTTCCGCTGGTTTTATCCATGGCGCTGCCCATGATGCTGTCCATGCTGATCAATTCGCTATACAACATCATAGACAGCATGTTTGTGGCACGCATCGGAGAGGACGCGCTGACGGCGGTATCTCTGGTTTATCCCTTGCAGATGCTGGTCACCTCCGTGGGCGTGGGTTTTGGCGTGGGAATCAATGCGGCGGTGGCTTTTTTTCTGGGGGCGGGAGAAAAGGAAAAGGCGGGAAAGGCAGCCTGCCAGGGCCTGCTGCTGAGTTTTTTTCATGGGGCAGGGCTTTCGGTGATACTGACCGCCGTGCTTCCTGCCTTTTTAAAATTGTTTGAGGCACAGGGAAAAATCTATGACTGGGGCTTGGAATACGGCGTCCTGGTGCTGGTATTTTCCGTGGTGGCCACGGTGCATATCGCATTTGAAAAAATC
This sequence comes from uncultured Lachnospiraceae bacterium, assembly GCA_902476265.1. Lineage (GTDB taxonomy): Bacteria > Bacillota > Clostridia > Lachnospirales > Lachnospiraceae > Gallintestinimicrobium. Next base: position 47,237 of record CABSCP010000003.1, on the reverse strand, counting down.
TATCAGGCGGTGGGAAATATGATGGTGCCCACGCTGTGCCTGGCGGCCGGCTGCATCGCCAATATCCTTTTGGACCCGGTATTTATTTTCGGCCTGGGGCCGGTGCCCCGGATGGAAGTCACAGGGGCGGCAGTGGCCACAGTGATCGGGCAGTTTGTGACGCTGATTTTATATTTGCTGTGGTTTTGGAAAAAAGGGCTGGGCCTGACCGTGAAAGTCAGATGGATGCGCCCCCATCGGGAAATCTTCCAAAAACTGTATCAGGTGGGAATCCCTTCCGCCTTCACAATGGGACTGCCTTCCGTCCTGGTCACGATTCTCAACGGGATAGCGGGAGCCTTTGCGCCGGTCTATGTGCTGATACTGGGCGTTTATTTTAAACTGCAGTCCTTTATTTATCTTCCGGCCAGCGGGATCGTTCAGGGGATGCGACCGGTTTTGAGCTACAACTACGGCGCGGGGGAAAGGCAGCGCATGAAAAAAATCCTGGCGGTCTGTACCGCCATGATCCTGGTCATTATGACGGCGGGAATGCTGCTGTTTTTCCTGGCGCCGGCGCTCATTATGAAACTCTTTACCCAGGATGGGATCACCATACGGGAAGGCGCTATGGCGCTGCAGATCATCAGCTTTGGTTTTGTGGTTTCCGGCATCAGTGTGACAGCCTCAGGAGCGCTGGAAGCGCTGGGAGAGGGACTCGCTTCCTTTTTCGTCTCCCTGCTCCGGTATCTGGTGACCATCGTGCCTGCCGCCTGGATCGGGAGCAGGATATGGGGCGTTTCCGGCATATGGGCGGCCTTTCCGATATCGGAATTTTTGACGGCGGCAGCCGCGGCGGTCATTTTTTCTGTGTATCTCAGAAAATGTCTGAAAAACAGGGACCAAAAGTGAGGGAAATGTCTGGCTTTTTACGAAGTATTAAGGTAAGAGGCATTTAAGGGGGACGGAAATGAACGAGGAAGAGATCGTCCGGCTGCTTTTAGAGGAACCGGAAAAAGGGATTGCCGCTGCAATGGAGCAATACGGGCAGAAAATAAAGCGGATGGTAAAACGGGTGCTTTATGACGCCGGAGAGCAGGAGACAGAGGAATGTATGGCGGATATCTTTGTAAAGCTGTGGCAGGATATCTCAGCTTATGATGGGGAAAAAGGCAGCCTTTCGGCCTGGATCTATGGGGTGGCCAGACATACGGCCATCGATCGTCTGCGGAAAAATAAAGGGGAGAGAGCCATTCCCATTGCGGATTTTGGGGAAGAGGAACGGCTGGGGATCGTGCCGGATTTTTCGGACGAGGTGGCAAAGCGGGAGAATGCGGCGGTGATCAGGGCAGCTGTGCATGGGATGAAGCAGCCGGACCGGAACATTTTCCTCTTGCGGTATTTTTATTTCCTGCCGGTGAAGGAAATCGCGGTACAGCTTGCCATGACAGAAAAGCAGGTGGAAAACCGTCTGCGGAGAGGCCGAAAAAAATTAAAGGGCGAGCTGACAAAAAAGGGGGTGATTCTTTTATGAAAACGGAGGAATGGATCGATTTTCTGGAGCCCGAAGAGGAGGATCTGATGCAGGCGGAGGCCTGTTTTCAAAAAAGAAAAAAGAATTGGAAAATTCTCTCCGGTAAGTGGGCCGTTGTCCTGGCCGCCTGTCTGCTTTTGGCGGGGCTGTCTGTGGGGGCTTTTGCCGCACAGAGCGCTGGAGGAGCGGGTTTGAGGTCCTGGTTTCATGCAGACGGGGAAAAGGAGAAGCGGCTGCTTGAGGAAATGTCCGTGCAGGCGGGGATGACGGCAGAGGATTGTGGATATCAAATCAGGGTGGAAGAAGCGGCCGGCGACGGAAAACAGATTTATGCCGTTCTTGAGGTGACAGATTTACAGGGAGATTCGCTGGATCATGTATACGGCCTGGATCTGATTCCCCGGGTTTCAAAGAGAGAAACAACAGACCGAGAGGAAGGCTTCTTTCCGGGAGGCGGATGGCATACGGAAGTTTTGGAACAAACCGATGCAAACCGGATGACTCTGCTGCTCGTGCTCAGTCTGTCAGAGAAGCGAAAGGAAGATTATCTGCTGCTGGATATCAGCGGGATCCGAGAATATGTCAACGGGCAGGACCGAGCGCTGGCAGAGGGCAGCTGGAGGCTGTCGCTGCCCATTCCCGAGGATACAGGAAAAACAGTCCGTCAGTGGACCAAAGCTGTCTGCGGCAGCGATACTTATTATGTGACGGCGGTGGAACTGACGCCCCTGGGCGTGGGGGTAGAAGCGGTGAAACTCAAAGGACCCTCCGGCTACAGCAAGGAATCTTTTGACAAAGCGGCCATAACCGTGGTAAAAAAGGACGGCACAGAGGTAAAAGCTTACGGGGGAGGCCAAAGCAGCGCATTTATTTTCTGCCGGAGGGAGCTTTTATGGCATGAAATTCTGGATCCGGAAGAAATCGCGCAGGTGCGGATCGGGGATACGCTGCTGAAAGTGGACTGACGGTGACTGAGAATGGTAACGACTGACAGCCTCCGTCTCAGCCCCGGTTCCGTTTCCGGTAGCTTTCCGGGGAGCACTGCAGATAGCGGCGGAACACCTTTGCAAAATAATTGCCGTTTAAAAAGCCGCAGGCTTTGGCGATATCCTCTATGGTATCATCCGTATTTAAAAGCAGGAACAGGCCGTGTTCCAGCCTCAGCCCCGTGAGATATTGCAGGGGCGTCTGCCCGGTTTCCCGGGAAAAACAGCGGGTGAGGTGCTCCTGGGAAACCTGGCAGAATCCGGCGGCCTCTCCGATGCCGGAAAGATCCGCAAAGTGTTCTTTCAGATAGTTCCGGGCCTGTTTTAAAAGGAAAGAACCGCCGTCTGCCGGTGTTTCCACAGCCTGCAGAAGCCGGGACAGGAAGCGGTACAGAAACTCCCCTCCTTCATACCGCTCCAGACCGTTCTGGCGGCAGCGGTCAAAAAGCCGGAAAAAGAGACTTACCGGCGGACTGTTTACGGGCAGGGGAAAAACAGGGCCCCATTCTTTTATCAGGGTTTGGTAAAAAGGCAGAGCAGCGGGACCGTCAAAATGCAGAAAGAAAAATTCCCATTCATCAGGTAAGGAACCGGTTAAGGCAGGATCTGCCGCTTGAGGATCGGAGGCGAAAGGAAGATAATAGCGGCTGTTTTCCGGCATTTTTGCAAAAAAACCGCACCCTTCCCCGACCCATTCTCTTTTACCGTCTTTTTCAAAAAAACCGCCGCCTTTTAAGGTGAACTGGAGCAGATAACCGCTGTAGGACGGGCGGGTGGAATTGTCCCAGTAATAGGATTCCTTACAGCGCCGTTCCACCCCCAGATCCAGCAGAAAAAGCGGGGGATCTTCCATTTTTTCCAGATTTAAAAATCCGTAGCTTCCAAAAGTATAGTTGATCAAAAAATTACCCTCCGAATCAAATAAGTATTCTTGATGCACCTGATATAGTTGATTATAATGATTTTATCAAGGAAAGCAATCCCCATTACGGGGAAAAGAGAATATCAATTTTTTGCCGGAGGAGAATCAAAAATGAATAAGAACAGTTTTGCAAAGACGCCCCCCATGGGGTGGAACAGCTATGATTACTACGATACCACAGTGACGGAAGAACAGGTGAAGGCGAACGCGGATTTCATGGCGGTTCATCTGAAGGAATACGGCTGGGAATATGTGGTGGTGGATATTCAGTGGTACGCCAACGGCGCGGGCAGCAGGCGGGAGCAGTTCCAGTATATCCCTTTTGATGATCTGGAAATGGATGCCTGGGGAAGACTGCAGCCTTCTCTGTCCCGGTTCCCTTCTTCTGCAGGCGGAAAAGGGTTTGGCCCGCTGGCAGAATATGTACACAGTCTGGGGCTGAAATTCGGCATTCATATCATGCGGGGGATTCCCAGAAAAGCGGCCCAGGAACATCTGCCGATTCTGGGAACGGATGTGACCGCGGATCTGGCGGCCGACCCGGCTTCCATCTGCGGCTGGAACCCGGATATGTACGGCCTGCGCAATACGCCTGCAGGGCAGGCCTATTATGATTCCCTGCTGTCCCTGTATGCACAGTGGGGCGTGGATTTTATCAAATGTGATGATATCTGCGACAGCTGGTTGTACCCGGGAGAAAACTTTAACGGCTGGGCAGAGACGGAAATGATCCACAGGGCCATTGAAAAATGCGGCAGGCCCATAGTGCTGAGTCTTTCTCCCGGCCCCGCCCACATTGACAGGGCATGGAAATATTGCAGCTATGCGAATATGTGGCGGATCACCGATGATTTTTGGGACAATTGGGAGCTTTTAAAAGCGATGTTTTTCCGCTGTGAGCTGTGGCAGGATCATGTAAAGGAAGGCTGTTTCCCGGACTGCGATATGCTGCCTTTGGGAAAACTGGGAAAGGGATTTGGAGAGGAGAGGGACACGAAGTTTACCAAAGAAGAGCAGAAAACGATGATGACACTCTGGTGCTTATTCCGTTCTCCTCTGATGATTGGAGCCGAACTGACGAAGCTGGATGAATGGACCCTTTCTCTGCTGACCAATGAAGAACTGCTTTCCCGCATGAAAGCGACCTGTCACGGGGTCCAGATTGGCAGGGACGAAAAAACGGCTGTATGGAAAAATAAAGATGAAGCGGACGGAAGCATTTGTGTCGCCCTTTTCAATCTGCAGGATGAGGAAAGCATCGTCAGCGTGCCTTTGGACCAATTGGAAGAACCTTCTCTTTTAAAGGGGGAATACCGCTTATTTGAGCTTTGGGATCGAACGGAAAGCGCCGTTGCGGGAGGAAAAATAGAGGCTTGTATTCCCGCCCATGGAGTAGCGGTATATAAAATGATATGATGAAATCCCGGCAGGTTAAAAAAGGAATTTCCCGGCCTTTTTACCGCCTGCGGTCTGCCGGTACTGGGCCGGCGACTGTCCAAACTGTTTTTTGAAAGCTTTACTGAGGTGAAACTCGTCATAGAAGCCATAGTTTACCGCAGCTTCATGGAGCTTGGCCTGGGGCTGTGATAATAAAAACTGTCGCACCATTTCCAGTTTGGTTTCCGTCTGGTAGGCGTAAAAGGTCTTTCCGCAGGCTTTTAAGAAGCGGTTATTTAAGGTGCGTTCACAGATAAAATACCGGGCCGCCATTTCTTTTGCGGTAAAAGAGATGTGGGGAGTGGCCCGGATCATCCGGCTGATTTCTTCGGTCATGGGATCCGGCGCTGTCTCCCCTTCCTGGGCGGTCAAAAGGGAGGACAGTTCACACAAAAGCAGGGAAAAGAGAAGGGAAAGCCGGTTTTCTTTTTCCGGGGATTCCGACCAGCAGGCTGCAATAATTTCATGAAAATACTGACGGATGTTCGGATTTTTCCGACAGTGAATCAGAGTAGGACACAAAAAGACGGCTTCCTCATGGCAGCTGTCTTTTTCGGCTTCGGTGGGCAGCACATGGATATACATATGCCGGTTTCCGGCGTTGCACAGATCTTTTCCGTAGTGATGCCTGCCGGCGGCCAGAATGAGCAGATCGTCACTGCACATTTCATAACAGGTGTCCTCTTCCCAGATTTTCCAGCTGCCCTCCAGCATATACAGAAAATCAGTCTCCTTCATGATTCGGTCCGGATGGACCATTCCGTTTACGGATGTGATATAGTTGGCCTCTGTGACGGTATGAAGGGCCATTTTTTCCAGAAAAAGCATTTTCATCTCCCTCATTTCTTTTCATAAATTCTGTTTTATACATGTAAATTTCCTGTTTGACAATGGAATATAATAATAATTTATACTAGGATAGTAGCATAAAAGAGAAAGAAGGTACAGTCCGTTTTATACATGGGAATTTCAATGGACTTGATCAGGAATGAGGAACAAGAAGGAGGTTTTTATGGATCAGAAAGAGTACAGCAGACCGTTGTCCCTGCGGGATATTCAGGTGACGGACAATTTTTGGAAAGAGGAAATGGAGCTGGTGCGAAAAGAGGTCATTCCTTACCAGTGGGCGGCTTTAAACGATCAGGTAGAAGGGGCGGCTCCCAGCTATTGTATGCGCAATTTTAAGGTGGCGGGAAAGCTGAACCGGGAAAAGAAGGAAAAGGGCGCGGCTTTTGCGGAACCGAAATATACATTCCGGGGCTTTGAAGCATTGCCGGAGGACCCTGCCCACCCGGAAGACCGGTTTTACGGCTTTGTATTCCAGGACAGTGATTTTTCCAAATGGATCGAGGCGGTGGGCTATTCCCTGACCCAGCATCCGGATCCGGAGCTGGAGCGGATTGCGGACGGAGCGATTGACATCGTATGCAGCGCCCAGCAGGAGGACGGCTATCTGGATACTTATTACATCATCAACGGAAAGGATCGGATTTTTTCCAATTTAAAGGATCATCATGAACTGTATTGCTTCGGCCATCTGACGGAAGGGGCGGTGGCTTATTACCAGGCCACAGGAAAGGATAAACTGTTAAAGGCGGCAGAGCGGTTCGCGGACTATATTGCGGATCGGTTCGGCGCCGAAGAGGGAAAATGTAAAGGCTATCCCGGCCATGAAATCGCGGAAATGGCGCTGGTGCGGCTGTATGAAGCAACCGGAAATCAGAAGTATCTGGAGCTTGGCAGATTTTTTGTGGAGGAAAGAGGCACGCGTCCTTATTACTTTGACGCAGAGCATCCCGGGGAAGTGAAAAAGGGGAAGGAAAATGAGCTGCGCTATGCCTACTACCAGGCCCATCTTCCTGTGCGGCAGCAGGAGGAGGCGGTGGGACATGCGGTGCGCGCCGTTTATCTGTATTCGGGGATGGCGGATGTGGCCCGGCTGACGGGGGATGAAAGCCTGCTTTTTGCATGTGAACGCCTTTGGGACAATATTGTGGACAGGAAAATGTATATTACCGGCGGCATCGGCGCAACCCATATCGGAGAATCCTTCTCCTTCCCTTATGATCTGCCAAACGATACGGCTTATGCGGAAACCTGCGCTTCCATCGGCCTGGTGTTTTTTGCCAGAAGAATGCTTCAGATCAGGCCGGATGCAAAATATGCAAACGTCATGGAGCGGGCGCTCTATAACGGCATTTTAAGCGGGATGGCGCTGGACGGAAAGAGTTTCTTTTACGTGAATCCGCTGGAGGCAGTGCCCGAAGCCTGTCATAAGGATGAACGGAAATTCCATGTGAAGCCTGTGCGTCAGAAATGGTTTGGCTGCGCCTGCTGTCCTCCTAATCTGGCCCGGCTTTTAAGTTCCATCGGTTCCTATGCCTTTACGGAAAAAGAGGATACGCTGTTTGTCCATCTGTATATGGGAAGTGTGCTGACGAAAAAAGCAGGCGGCCGTGATGTGGATGTCCGCCTGGAATCCGGTTTTCCCTGGGACGGAAATGTGAAGATTACCATACGGGCAAAGGACACAGGCTTTACGCTGGCCTGCCGGATACCGGACTGGTGTGACGGGTATACGGTGCAGGGAATTGAAGATGCGCAGACAGAAGTAAAGAACGGATATCTGTATGTGAAAAAAGAATGGGGAGAAGAGGATTCTATTACACTTTCGTTCCCCATGGAAGTGAAGCTGATCGCCGCCAACGGACAGGTGCGGGAAGATATCGGAAAGGCGGCGGTGGTCAGAGGCCCTGTCGTTTACTGCATGGAGGAAGCGGATAACGGAAAAGACCTGCATCTTCTCACGCTGCGCCCGGATGCAGATCTTTCGGTAAAGGATACAACGATCTGCGGCGTTCCCGTAAAAGCGGTGGAAGCCGCAGGATATCGGCAGAGCAGGGAAGAAGCTGCAGGATTGTATCATCCCTACCGGCCGGCGGTGAAAGAAGCGGTGCAGATCAGGCTGATCCCCTATTTTGCCTGGGCCAACAGGGGAGAAAACGAGATGCAGGTCTGGACGAGAGTGGAAGAGCGTTGAACGGATTCCCTGACAGATTTTTTGCTCAATGTCATCGTTCCGGTTCCAGCACCCGTTTCATGTCATCCGGAAGAGGGGATACAAATTCCATCCGCTCTCCGGTGATGGGATGGGAAAATACAAGCCTTGCAGAATGGAGCGCCTGACGGCTGATCCATTCCATATCCGGATGATAGAGGGAATCCCCGATCAGGGGAAAGCCCAGATATTTCATATGAATCCGTATCTGATGGGTGCGGCCTGTTTCCAGGTGTATGGAGAGCAGGCTGTGCCCGTTTTTTTCGTCGATTACCTGATAGTGGGTGACTGCGGATTCCCCGTTTTCGAAATCGATGGTGCGCTCAATGATGGAACCTGGTTTCCGGCCCAGGGGAGCGGTGATTGTGCCGGAAGGCGGCGTCACCTTTCCGCGGACAATGGCCAGATATTCCCGGTGGATTTCCCGCCTTCTGACCATGGTGGAAAGGATGCTTGCGCTGACCATGTGTTTGGCGATGACAGTGAGGCCAGATGTATTGTGATCCAGGCGGTTGATACAGCGGAATACAAAGGGAATCCCCCGGACCGCATAGTAATAGGCCACGGCGTTTGCCAAAGAGTTGGTGTAATTGTTCATGGATGGATGAATGGGCATATCCGCCTGCTTGTTCACCACCAGAATGTCTTCATCCTCATAGACAATATCCAGGGGAAGAGGAGTGGGCGGTATTTTTGCCGAAGGCTGATTTTCCACAATATGTACCGTGACCACATCTTTGGCAGAGAGACGAAACACCATGTAGGCCGGGGTTCCGTTTACCAGAAGACTTTCCGGTATTTTTTTCAAATCCGTGATGTTGGCGGAGGAATAGCCCTTCTGTTTCAGAAACTGCCCGGCGGTTTTGCCGGCGTCTTCCTCGGTGATTGTATACGTTAAAGTCCGTTCCATAAGAAAAATCCTTGCTGAGCAGAAAAACTGCCTGCAGGAGAAAAGCCGTGCAGGCAGTCACGTTATGGGTTCTGTTTTGTGTTATTTGGATTTGACTTCTTTCCACATTTCGTTGTAGAGGGCATCGCCGTCTTCGCCCAGATAGGTGAAAGTTTCCAGGTTATTGTACTGGGAGAGATCCGGGAAGGCGATTTTGGAATTGCGGATATCGTCGTCCTCAATCAGTGCTCTAGCGGCATCGTTAGGAGTGGAGTAGGTGATATACTCAAAGTTCTTCAGCGCGATGTCAGGACGGCACATGAAATCGATAAACTTCTCCGCGTTTTCTTTGTTGGGCGCGTTTTTGGGAATGACCCAGGAATCGATCCAGACATTAGTGCCTTCCTTAGGAATCACATATTCCAGATCGGGATTTTCCCGCTGGGTATAAATGGCTTCCCCGGAGTAAATGACGCCAAGAGCAGCTTCTCCGCCGATCATTTTATCCCGGACCTGATCGATGACATAAGCCTGGACATTGGGCTTTTGCGCGATCAGCAGATCACGGGCAGCAGCCAGTTCATCGGGGTTCGTGCTGTTCATGGAATTTCCGTTCAGTTTTAAAGCGACCATGAAAGCGTCCCGCACGGAATCCTGCATCAGTATGTTGTCCGCATATTTTTTCTCCCAGAGGATGGACCAGCTGTCCACGGGATCATCCACCATGGTTTTGTTGTAGAGAATGCCCACCGTACCCCAACAGTAAGGAACAGAATATTTGTTCTGGGGATCGAACTGTTTTGACTGGTCCCAGTATTGCGCGCCGATGTTTGCCTTCGCGTTGGGAATATTGTCAAAATTCAGTTCCGCCAGCAGATCGTTGTCGATCATTTTCTGGATCATGTAGTCGGAAGGGCAGATCACATCGTACTGGGAAGCCCCTGCTTCCACCTTGGGGTACATGATCTCGTTGGTTTCAAATTCGTCGTAGACCACCTTGATGCCGGTTTCGTCTTCAAACATTTTCACGGTATCGGGGTCAATGTATTCTCCCCAGTTATAAACCACTACTTCTCCGTTTTTGGCGGTGGAGGAGGAAGCGCCGCAGCCTGTGAGAGCCAGCGCGCCGGCTGCCAGAGTGCAGACGGTCAGGAGGCTGACAATTTTTGCAATCATTTTTTTCTTCATATCAGTTCCTTTCTGCCTAGGAAACTTGTTTTTCCTTCGGCCTGGGTGATTTGTTGACGAGGATTAAAAGCACCAGCACCGAGACAAAAATCAGGGTGGAGAGCGCGTACATTTCGGGTTTGATCCCTTTTTTCACTTCGGTGTAAATTTTGGTGGACAGGGTATCCACGCCCGGCCCTTTGGTGAAGTGGGTGATGATGAAATCATCCAGCGACATGGTGAAGGCCATTAAAAAACCGGAGAGGATGCCCGGAAGCAGATCCGGGAAAACTACCTTGAAAAAGGCCTTGGTGGGGGAAGCGCCCAGATCCAGCGCCGCTTCATAAACGCTGGGATTGAGCTGTTTCATCCGGGGCATGATGCTCAATATCACATAAGGGATGTTGAAGGTGATATGGGAGAGCAGGATCGTGACGATGCCGAACTTGGCGCCCACGGTCAAAAACAACAGCATCAGGGAAATGCCGGTGACGATTTCTGCATTGAGCATCGGGATGTTGGTGATGCTCATGAAAATGGCCCGGTTCCGGCGTTTCATTCCGTTGATGGAAAGGGTGGCCACCGTGCCGATCAGGGTGGCAAACACAGCGGAAAGAAAAGCGATCAGCAGGGTGTTGTATAAAGCCTGCATGATTTCCGCGTTTTCGAACAGCTGTCCATACCATTTTAAGGTAAATCCGCCCCATTTGGCCCTCGTTTTGCTGGCGTTAAAGGACAGCACGATGAGCGTGACGATAGGGGCATACATAAAAATAAAAATAAGGGCGATATATATTTTCTGAAGGGTACTTTTGATCATAAGGCATTTCCCTCCCCGTTTTTATCGAAGACAGAGGTCAGGATCATGTTGATGATGATGAAAACCATCAGCACGATGGAAAGGCCGCTGCCTAAATTCCAGTTTGCCGCCTGGGTGAATTCCTGCTCGATGACGTTACCGATCAGCAGGATTTTACTGCCGCCCAACAGGTTGGAGATGACGAAGGTGGTCAGGGCGGGCACGAAAACCATGGTGATCCCGCTGATGACGCCGGGAATGCTCAGCGGGAAAATGACCCGCAGAAACGTCTGTATGCCGTTGGCTCCCAAGTCTCTGGCCGCATTCACCACATTGGGATCGATTTTGGTGAGCGCGTTGTACAAAGGAAGCACCATGAAGGGCAGGAAGTTATATACCATGCCCAGAATGATGGCGGAGGGCGTATTGATGATATTTAAGGCAGGCAGATGGAAAAAGGAGAGCAGGGAGTTGATCACGCCGGTTTTTTCCAAAAGGGTCTGCCAGGCCAGGGTGCGCAGCAGAAAGTTCATCCACATGGGCAGGATAAAAATCAACACAATGAAACTTTGCTGGCTCACCTGCCGGGCCGCTAAAATCATGGCCAGAGGATAGGCCAAGAGCAGGCAGATCAGGGTGCTGATCACAGAAAGCACCAGGGAGAGCCAGAGCGCTTTCGCATGTTCCGGCGAAGTGACCGCCGTAATATTTTCCAGGGTAAAGGCGCCCGAACGGTCGGTTAGGCCGTAATAAAATATCATGCACAGAGGAATGATAATAAAGGCCATGGACCAGATCAGGTAAGGAGCGGTCAAAACCTTCTGATTAAAATAGGACACCTTTACGGACGCTGTTTTTTTATTGGCAGGTTTATTCATCTATCGTTACAGCCTCCTCATCTTCCGAAGCCGGTTTGTTCATGATCTGGATATCGAAAGGATCTACCCGGATGCCTACCTGCGTTCCCACAGGGAACATGTCTGTGGAATGCACCAGCCATTCAAAGCCGTTGGCTGTCACTTCCATTTCATAATGGACACCCTTGAAAATCAGATGGGTGACAACGCCTTTTATGGTGCCTTCCTCCGGTTTTACCAGATCCACATCCTCGGGACGGATCACCACGTCCACCGGTTTGTTGGTGCCAAACCCCTTATCCACGCAGACGAAATCAGCGCCCAGAATGCGGACCAGCTCGTCGTGGAGCATGGTGCCTCCGATGATGTTGGAATCGCCGATGAAATCGGCAACGAAGGCGTTTTCGGGTTCGTTATAAATCTTTTCGGGAGTGCCGATCTGCTGGATATAACCCTGGTTCATGACCACGATGGTATCCGACATGGTGAGGGCTTCCTCCTGGTCATGGGTGACGTAAATGAAGGTGATCCCCAGTTCGTTTTTCAGCCGGATCAGTTCGTACTGCATATCCTGGCGCAGCTTTAAGTCAAGCGCGCCAAGAGGTTCATCCAACAGCAGAAGCTTCGGCTCATTTACGATGGCCCGGGCGATGGCGATCCGCTGCTGCTGGCCGCCGCTTAAGGAATCGGGCATACGGTTTTCATAGCCGTCCAGGTTGACAAGCTTTAAGGCATATTTGATTTTATCCTTGATATAGGATTGGGTTTTCCCTTTTATTTTCAGACCGAAAGCGATATTCTCCGCGATGGTCATATAAGGGAAAAGGGCATATTTCTGGAAAACCGTATTCAGCTGCCGCTTATTGGGGGGGAGGCTTGTGATATCCTTTCCGTTAAAAAGGACAACGCCGCTGTTGGGTTTTTCAAAGCCGCCGATGATGCGCAGCGTGGTGGTCTTGCCGCAGCCGCTGGGGCCTAAAAGCGTCAGAAATTCATTTTCCCGGATATAAAGATTCATATCATCCAGAACCGTATTGTCATCGTAGGTTTTTGTGATATGCTGCAAATCAATTAATCTGGTGCTCATTCGTATCATCCCATGCAGTGTAGGACACTGTTTCCTTCCTGGTAAAATAGTAAATATTAAAAGCTTGGCGGGCTGGAGACCCAGATCAGGGAAGCGCCTGTCTTAGGGTTAGCCGTGATATAATGGGTGGACTTGGGGGTGAAATAAAAGGATTCCCCCTTTTTGGCCCGATAACTTTTCTTCCCGATATGGATGGTGATGCTGCCGGCTAAAACATATCCGAATTCCTCTCCTTCATGAGGATTGTCCGGATAAGTGCTTCCGCCGGGAGATAATGTGAGACGGATCGGTTCCATAATATTTTTCTGTGCATTTGGAATGATCCATTCCGTCTTGTTACGGTATGCTTCATCCAGCTTCTCAAAATAATCGCTGTCCCGAAACACGATCTGTTCCTCCGGTTCTTCATTGAAGAAATCTTTCAGATCCGTGCCCAGCGCCTGAAGAATGTCCATCAGGGTAGCGATGGAAGGGGAAGTCAGATCCCGTTCCAGCTGGGAAATAAAACCTTTTGAAAGTTCGGTGCGGTCCGCCAGCTCTTCCTGCGTGAGGCCCTTTTGGATCCGCAGTTCCTTTAATTTTGCTCCGATTTTCATTCCGGTGTCCTTTCAGCAGTTATAAACAAAAAGTTTAATAAAACTAAACAAACGCGCTGATTCCAATTATACTTTTTTTTCAATGAATGTCAATGCAAAATTCAAATTTTATTTCAGAAAAAAGGATTAACAAACGCCCTGTTTCTATGATAGAATAGCAGGGAGAAGAATTCCGGAATGCGGGAGGTTAATTATGGCTTTAAAAGAGAAATATGTTGCCTATGTGTCTACCTATACGATGGGAGACAACCATGGCATTACCATTTATGATGTGGACGTGGAAAACGGAAGATTTACATTAAAGGACAGGGTGGAAATCACCAACTCCTCCTACCTGACCATTTCCCATAACCGGAAGTGGCTGTATTCCATCACGGACTTTGGCGTGGAATCTTATGAAATCCTGCCGGACGGCGGCTTAAAGACCATCAATATGGCGGGGATCAACGGAATGCGCGGCTGTTATCTTTCCACGGATTATGAGGACAGATTTTTGTTTGTGGCGGGCTGGCATGACGGGAAAATTACGGCCCTGCGCATCAATGAAGACGGCAGCGTGGGCGAGATCACGGATGAGATTTTCCACAGAGGGCTCGGCAGTATTGCGGAGCGTAATTTCCGTCCCCATGTGAGCTGTGTGAAAATGACCAGGGACAACCATTACCTGTGTGCTGCGGATCTGGGACTGGACCACGTGAAGGTGTACCGCCTGGACCATGAAACCGGCAAGCTGACGCTGGCTGATGTGATCCGCAGTGAGCTGGAATCCGCGCCCCGGCATATCAAATTCAGCAGGGAAGGAAATATTCTCTATATCGTCCATGAACTGAAAAATATCATAGACGTCTATACTTATAAGGAAGAGAAGAATAATCCGTTCTTTGAAAAAATACAGACGGTTTCCACGGTGAACAGCTATCATGCGTCCAATTCGGCCGCCAGCGCACTGAATTTTTCCATGGATTTTAAGTACCTGATCAGTTCCAATGCGGGGGACAACAGCGTGATCATGTACCGGATCGATGAGAAAACGGGTATGCTCACAAAGATATTTTGTCTGCCCATCAGCGGGGAATACCCCAAGGACGCCATGCTTTTCCCGGATAACAGACATCTGGTTTCCTTAAACCACGAATCCAACACCATGACCTTCTTTCATGTGGACATCGAAAAAGGCCTGATCGTGATGAACGGCCGGGAAGTGAAGGTGGACCAGCCAAACTGCGTGATTTTCCACAGATTGGAGGAAGAAGGCTGAAGGCCCATAATGTGATTATTGATTTCAGTAATGTGGACGATGACTGCAGCAGTTACAGGGAATACATTGCTACAAAAAGCCGTATCATTCCAAGTTTATGGAGATACGGCTTTTTTGGTGAAATAGCAATTTTGTAAGTCATGCAGCGGCAGATCTGCAGGGTGGATGGAAGAGCATCCAACGAGCCGGAAGGTCATGAGCCGATTCCATTCCAAAAGAAGCAGAAGATAAATACGCTTCCCCATGCGTTTCCCGTGTACCGGTATACCACCAACATTCCATATATCAATAGAAATTCAGTTATCGCGCCTGTGATAGGATAGGATTGTCCGAACAAAAGATGAATAATGATCCACAGTGCATTCATTTTTATCGGATTTTAATATTTTATCTTTCAATTTTGCCGCCCCTCCAAATTCAAGTCCAACATAAATCATTTCGGTTTATGAAATGGAAATCTTTTCATTAAAAGTATACACTACCTGTTCCCCCTTTACAATCCACTTTCCGGAAAACGATTGACATTTAGATTGCATTTTGCTATCTTAAATATGGATAGTAAAATGCAATCTAAGAGGGAGAACAAATATGTTACAGCAGGTATCGGATTTTGAACGGGAACTGATGAAAATCATTTGGGACAACGGCGGGACAGCCCTCTATGCAGAAATTGTGGAGGGTCTTGCGAAGAAAGATATGAGTACCACCAAGAATACAATCATTTCCTTACTTCTCCGCCTGATCGACAAGGGATTTTTGAAAACGAATAAGATTGGCCGCAGGAATAAATACACGGCTCTCGTTTCCGAGGCAGAGTACCAGGCGGCGCAGACAGAAACCTTTCTGGAAAAAATTTACGAGGGAGACGCGAAAGAACTGATTTCCACCCTGATACAAAAGGATCTGATTTCTGTTGATGAGTACGAAGACCTGAAAAAGTATTGGGAAGGCGGGGGCAGGAGGGAATGAAAGAACTGTTAAAAATGGTCCTGTCATTATCCCTTTCCGGGACACTGCTCATTTTTGGTTTGTTCCTGTGCAGGCCTTTGGTGAAAGACAGGATCAGCAAAAGATGGCAGTATTATGTCTGGTTGATCGTCATTGCCCGTTTGCTGCTTCCCTTTGCCCCAAAAACAAACCTTGTGGAGACTTTGTTTCAGTATTTTGACAGCGCTGTGATGCAGGCGGAAATAAGCCTTGAACCGGAACAGGGATCGCCGGTTTTACCGGAAACGGATTTCACGGATCAGAGTAAGGTTCCCGGTCAAGTTGGTTCGGGCGATGGTCAACAGTTGGCGCCTGGCAAAATGACAGCGCCCGGCATATTTGACAAGCTAAAACAGAATATCGCTGTGATTTGTTTTATAGGCTGGTTAATCGTCGCCGCCTGTCTGCTGATTCGGAAAATAACGGTCTATCAGAGTTTTGTCAAATACATCAATGCCGGACGGATTGAAATCTGTGATATGCGGCTTTGGGAAAGGGCAGGAGAGCTGATTGCCAAAGCCGGGATGAAAGGGACTGTGGAGTTATATGCCAATCGCCTGATTTCCTCCCCGCTTCTGATCGGATTCTTTCATCCCTGTATCATGCTGCCCACAACCGAGCTTTCGGAAACAGATTTTGAAAATACGATTCTGCATGAACTGACGCATTATAAACGGGGGGATATGTTTTACAAGTGGCTGGTGCAATTCACCATCTGTATCCATTGGTTCAACCCTGCCGTTTCCTTTATGGGACATGAAATCAGCAGAGCCTGTGAATTATCCTGTGACGAAGCTGTCATTAAAAATTTCAGTGAATCCGAAAAACATGCTTATGGGGATACCTTGATTAAGGCTATGAAAACCGGCGGGAAATATGAGGATTCCCTCGCTTCTGTAACGCTCACAAACAGCATTGCTTTGTTGAAAGAAAGGCTGGACTCTATTATGAATTTTAAGAAAAGGACCAAGTGGAGTATTTGCATATCGCTGTTACTGACTGTCGTACTCGCTTGGGGTGGTTCATTTTCGGGTGCGTATGCTGCCGTTATTCATGTTGCCCCTGTAGCGAGCGCCAGCCCCGATATAGAACCGGGCGGAACCATAAATGGAAAAACGCTTTATTTTGTTTATACCGAAAAGGGACTTCGTTCCATCGGTACCGGAAAGAACGGATTAGACAAATTTTATATGCTGGCAAACGATATTGTCCTGTCTTCTGAAGAATGGGTGCCCATCGGAACCGCCCAAAAGCCTTTTACGGGTACTTTCAACGGGAACGGCTGTTACATCAGGGGGTTAACGATGACGGACCCGGATGCAGAAGTGGTGGGACTGTTTGGATATGCACAGGGTGCCACGCTCCATAATATTGAGCTGCGGGAGATTGACATTCTGTCAGCAGGAAGCAACGTACCGGAAAAGAAAGTCGATTCGATTTGTGCGGTACCTGACAACGTGACATTAACCGATAACCGCGTTTATCCCAAAATCAGCATGGACCCAAATGAAGAAACCGTAATGGAAACATTCAGATCAGGTGAAGAAACTTATTATTATGTAAAAAATGAAACACAGCTGCGCGCAATCGGTCAGGGGGAATATGGCCTTGATAAAAATTATGTCCTGGCCTGTGATATCCGTTTGTCAACGGAGGAATGGAAGCCAATCGGAACTGCCAATACCCCCTTCACCGGTACCTTTAACGGAAACGGTTATGAAATAAGGGGCCTTACAATGCTTGATCCTGACGCAAAAGTGATCGGACTATTTGGATTTGCCGAGGGCGCAGAAATCTATCATGTCACACTGCGCGATTATGATATTGAAAATGCTGGGAAGAACGCGAAGAATAGGTCGGTATCCCCTGTTCTTGTATTCGGCAGCGATACCGACTGTTATGATAATAGTGTCTTTCCAAGACAATGAGGAAAAGCCTGTATAAAGCATTTTTTGACGGATATTAGGCAAGCGGTATATTACCTGTGTCAGAATGGAAAAGAAGAATAATTTGTAGTGTAGTATTATAGGAAAGGTTTCTGGTATAATATTAATAGTGATTTGGAGGTGGCCTTGATGTGTCATAATCTAATTCTATATTAAAGCTTTTCTTAAGATGTATAATAGGATATTGTCCGGAAAGCCATCCACCGTTCCACACACCGAATATCCCTTCTTTTGATAGAAAGGCGGCGCTTGAAAAGAATAGGTTGATAAATGAGAGAGCCGGCATCCAATGATTCCGGCTTCCTCTTCAATCGTTTTTAATAGCTGTGAAGCGACGCCTTGCCCTCTATAATCCTCATGTACCCAAAGCACATCTATTTCCAACGCGGACAAGTAGGTAACGCCGAATATTCCGCCAATGATGGTGTTGTTTTCATTGCGAGCCACATACAGGAGTTCTTTATTGGGAATCATCAGTTTCCCATCCGTTTTATTCATATTAAATTCCAGCAAGCCGTTTAAGCGCACTGTTTGTATAAATTCCTGTTCGTCACAGTCGCTTGATATCGCAATTGACATTTGTTACCTCACCAAATAAGAGATTTTATTTTCGCCCGCTATTCTATGATTCATAAAATTAATTTTCATAGAACCGTTTCAGCCCGTCCATCCTTGCCCCCATATTGGCCAGCATCAGGTCCAGCACGGTCAGCCCGGCCATACATTCCACCACTACCACGGCCCGGGGCACGATGACGGGATCATGCCGTCCCCTGATCTGTACGGTTCGCTCCGTATGATCCCTGCCGATGGTTTCCTGCTCCTGAAAAATGGAAGGGGTGGGTTTCACATGGGCCCGAAGCAGGATCTTTGAGCCGTCACTGATGCCGCCCAGGATGCCGCCGGCGTGATTGGTCTTTTTTTGAACCGTGCCGTCGGGACAGCAGAAGGAATCGTTATTTTCCGAACCTTTTGCCGTCGAAACAGCGGTACCGTCCCCGATCTCCACCGCTTTTACCGCGCCAATGGACATGACGGCAGCAGCCAGACGGGCATCCAGTTTATCGAAAACGGGTTCCCCAATGCCGGCGGGAACGCCCGTAATACAGCATTCGATGACACCGCCGGCGGAATCCAGCTGTTTCATGCAGGAAGAAAGATATTCCTCCGCCTGCGCGCTGGCGGTCCGGTCCGGCATTGCGGTGGGCGTTTCGATGATGGCTGCCTTTTCAAAACGGGACATGTCAACCGCTGCCGGGCCGATGGATTTGGTATAGGCGCAGACTTCGATGCCCAGTTCCTTCAGAACTTTTAAAGCGATAGCACCTGCCGCCACCCGGCCGATGGTCTCCCGCCCGGAAGAGCGGCCGCCGCCCCGGTAATCCCGAAAACCGTATTTTTCATCAAAAGTATAATCCGCATGGCCGGGACGGTAATAGGAAGCGATTTCCGAATAATCCGCCGAACGCTGGGAGGTATTGGGCACCAGCAGCGAGATGGGCGTACCGGTGGTTTTTCCTTCAAAGACGCCGGAAAGGATCTGCACCTCATCCGCTTCTTTTCTGGGGGTGGAGAGTGTAGTGGAACCGGGCTTCCTTCTGTTTAAATAGGCCTGAATATCGGCCTCACAAAGTGCAAGGCCCGCGGGACAGCCGTCCACAACGACACCCAGGGCTTTCCCGTGGGATTCCCCCCAGGTGGTGACGGTAAAATATTTTCCAAAGGTTGAACCTGACATAAGCTGCTCCTCATCTTACAATAGTGTGAAAAAGTACGTTTCCAGTATAAAACATTTTTTTGACGGATACAAGACAATCTGTTATACTACCTGTGTCAGAAGAGACGCAATGCTTACAAAAAGGGATCGGGAGGAATTTATGAAGAAAGCAAGACAGGCGAATGTGGAGCTTTTGCGCATCATCGCCATGGTGATGGTGGTCACGGCCCATCTGGTCAACCATGGAAACATGATCACAACGGCACAGCCGGGAAGCCCTTCTTATTATATTGTCTGGACGCTGTTTGGAGTGTCCTTTACCTGCATTAATATTTATCTGCTGATCAGCAGCTATTTTTTGATTGAGGCGGAATTTTCCACCTGGAAACTGGCGAAAATGGCGGGACAGGTCTTTTTTTATGCCTTCGGGATCACGGTGCTATTCTGGTTGTTTGGCGGTGTCGAACATGAACTGAAAATAATGGTGTACTCGGTGCTGCCGATTTTATCGGATTTTTACTGGTTCATATCCATGTATGTGGGCATGTATATTCTGGCACCGTTTTTGAATCGTTTCATCCGCACATTGACAAAACGCCAGTTGGAATGCGTTATGGCTGTCTGTTTCCTGTTGATTTCCGTGTGGCCTAACATCATTTATTTTTCTTCCGCTCTCAATACAGCGGGCGGCGTGAGCATCGCCTGGTTTTTGACAGTGTACCTGTTCGGCGCTTACATCCGGCTTTATTACCGGCCTGACGGCTGTTTTGGGCGCAGACTTTTCTATGGAGTGCTGGCAGCGCTTTTGATTCCGGCCAGCCGTTTTTTGATCGAACTGCTTTTAAAAACACCCCTTGGAAAAATCGGGCTGCTGGAAGATCTGATGTGGGGCTACAGTGTGTTTTTTGTATATAGTTCCATTCTGGTGACCATCGCTTCGGTGCTTCTGTTTCTGGCTTTTTTGAATCTGCAGATCAAACCCGGCCGGGTGGCGAAGCTGATCAACACGGCTGCCGGAGCCGCTTTTGGGGTCTATCTGATTCATGACCATTATTATATCAGAGAGACGTTGTGGAGCAAAATTGACGGGGCCTCCTGGCTTGGAAAATGGTATCTGCTGCCGGCCAGTCTGGGAGTGATCGCAGGTGTTTATCTTGTATGTACGCTGATCGAACTGCTGCGTCAGAAATTGTTTTCCCCCATCGACAACAGCCCGAAGGTGCGAGGATTTTTCTTGCGGCTGGATGAAAAAATTCGGAATATCTGGCGGAACACAGAACAGAGAAAGGACGAAAAAATATGACCTATCAGGTATTAAAAACAGAAGGACGCGCAAAGCGGGCGGTGATGGAAACGGTGCACGGCACAATTCAGACGCCGGTTTTTATGAATGTGGGTACAGTGGCGGCCATCAAAGGGGCGGTGTCCACAGAGGATCTGGAAGGGCTGGGAACCCAGGTGGAACTTTCCAATACTTATCACCTTCATGTGCGGCCCGGGGATGAAAAAATAAAACAGTTTGGCGGCCTCCATAAATTCATGTCCTGGAACAAACCGATTCTCACCGATTCCGGCGGCTTTCAGGTTTTTTCCCTGGCGGGATTACGCAAAATCAAGGAAGAGGGTGTGACCTTCCGGTGCCATATCGACGGACACCGGATTTTTATGGGACCGGAAGAGAGTATGCGCATCCAGTCCAATCTGGCATCCACCATCGCTATGGCCTTTGATGAATGCGCCCCTGCGAAAGCGGAGCGGGACTATGTGAGACCTTCCGTGGAACGCACCACCCGCTGGCTGGAGCGCTGCAAAAAAGAAATGGCCCGGCTCAACAGCCTGGAAGATACCATCAATAAGCAGCAGCTTCTTTTCGGCATCAATCAGGGGGCTGTTTATCCGGATATCAGGATCGAACATGCAAAGCGTATTGCGGAAATGGATCTGGACGGTTATGCGGTGGGCGGCCTGGCGGTGGGGGAAACCCATGAAGAGATGTATCACATTCTGGAAGAGACGGTTCCCTATCTGCCTGCGGACAAACCTACCTATCTGATGGGCGTGGGCACCCCGGCCAATATTCTGGAAGCGGTGGAGCGGGGCGTGGACTTTTTTGACTGTGTATATCCCACCAGAAACGGACGTCACGGCCACCTGTATACAAACTTCGGAAAAATAAATCTTTTCAATGCAAAATATGAACTGGATGATCGGCCGATCGAACCCGGATGTCAGTGTCCGGCCTGCAGACGCTACTCCAGAGCCTATATCCGTCACCTTTTAAAAGCCAAAGAAATGCTGGGAATGCGCCTGTGTGTGCTGCATAATCTCTATTTTTACAATACGATGATGACAGAAATACGGGATGCCATTGACCGGGGAGAATTTGCGTCATATAAGAAGCGGAAACTTGACGGAATGCAAAATATTGTGTATGATGAAAAGTAAGCGTGAGATTTTAACAAATGATCTGCTTCATTAAAGATGAATTTAGGAGGAAGTGATTACATGGGCATTTTACTGACGGAATCAGCAGAGGCAGTCGGCGCAGGAAGTATGCTGCCGATCATTCTGATGTATGTCCTTATCTTCGGCGTATTTTTCTATTTTGTTTTATACCGTCCGCAGAAGAAGGAACAGAAGAAGATGGGCGCGATGCTGTCCACCCTGGAGATCGGGGACTGCGTTTTGACCAGCAGCGGTTTTTACGGCATTGTGATTGACATCACGGATGACACTGTAATCGTGGAATTCGGCAACAACAAAAACTGCCGTATCCCGATGCAGAAGAGCGCGATTTCCCAGGTGGAAAAAGCGGATGCAGACGCAAAATAATGGGCAAAGAGGGACTGGCATTGGCCGGTCCTTTTCTTTTGACGGCGGAAAAGAAGGGAGTACAGGTTTGAAATGAAAGTTGTGGATATGCACTGCGATACCATCGCAGCACTTCTGGAAAATCGGGAAAAAGGATGGGATCTTGCACAAAATGATCTGCATGTGAGGCTGGATAAAATGAAGGAGGGGGACTATTTCCTGCAGAACTTTGCACTGTTCGTATACTGTAGTGAAGGGGTGGACCCTTATCAGGAGGCACTCCGTCTGGCGGACTGCTTTGAGGAACAAATGCGCCGTTTTCCCGATCAGATTGGACAGGTGAAATGCTACGGCGATATCGAAAAAAATGCGGTGTCCGGGAAAATCAGCGCACTTCTGACCATAGAAGAAGGAGCGGTCTGTCAGGGCAGCCTGGAAAAGCTGCGGGAATTTTATGACAGGGGCGTGCGGATGATGACGCTGACCTGGAATTTCCCCAACGAGATCGGCTGGCCCAACCTGGTGATGCCAAAGGAAAAAGGGCATAAAGCGGATATCACAGTGCCTCAGACCAAAAAGGGCCTGACCGCTTTCGGCTTTGAGGCGGTGGAGGAGATGGAACGCCTGGGAATGATTGTGGACGTGTCCCATCTGTCGGACGCCGGTTTTTATGATGTTTTGAAACATGCGAAGAAACCTTTTGTAGCAAGTCATTCCAACGCCAGAGCAGTGTGTCCCGCCGCGCGGAATCTGACAGATGATATGATCCGGGGACTGGCCGAAAAAGGAGGGGTTACCGGGTTGAATTTCTGCCCTGATTTTCTGACTCTGCCAAAAGAAGGGCGCCAAAATCAGGGGACAATAGAAGCGGTGGTGAGGCATGCCCGACATATCGTGAAGGTTGGCGGGGAAGAATGCCTGGGACTGGGCAGCGACTTTGACGGTATCCCCACCCACGCGGAACTGACCGGAGCGGATAAAATGCCGCTTTTGGAGGATGCCTTTGCAAAAGCAGGATTTCCGGCTTCCCTCAGGGAAAAGATTTTTTACAAAAATGTGCTTCGCCTGTATCGGGACACCCTGAACGGATAAGAAAGAAAATACATTCAGACAGATGCCGGATTTCTTGCCAGTTTGAAAAAAGAATGCTATACTGGAATCAATCTCACATGGGACCGAATGTCTCATGGAAAAAAGAAATTTATGTTTGGAGAATAGTCCTGTTATGAACATTAATGAGATTGCAAAGCTGGCGGAAGTGTCCAGGGCAACCGTATCGCGCTACCTAAACGATGGTTATGTGAGTGAAGAAAAAAGAGAACGTATTCAAAAGGTTATTGAGCAGACCGGTTATAAACCGTCCGCCCAGGCCCAGATGCTGCGCACGAAAAAGACAAAACAGGTGGGGGTCATCATCCCCAAAATCAATTCCGAATCCATCAGCCGGATGGTGGCCGGTATCAGCACAGTGCTGAAAGAAGCGGGATTCTGGCTGCTTTTGGCCAATACGGAAAACCGGGAAAAGGAAGAACTGGAATATTTGAAGCTGTTTGCGGAAAATCAGGTGGACGGAATCATCCTGATCGGAACGATTATCACGCCGGCCCACAAAAGGGCGCTGCGGGCGCTTCAGGTGCCGGTGGTGGTGCTGGGACAGCGGCTGGAAGGATATTCCTGTGTCTATCAGGACGATTACCACGCCGCTGCGGAAGCGGCGAAGCTTTTAATAGAGGGCAGCCGTAAAATCGGCTGTATCGGCGTGACGGAGAAGGATAAAGCGGTGGGAGCGGCCAGGAAGCAAGGATTTCTGGATGTGCTCAAAGAGAACAAAATCGCCTGGGACGAAAGCTGTTATGAAGAGTGCAGCTTCGGGGCAGAGGACGGATACCGGGCGGCGGAGACGCTGTTTACACGGCATCCGGAGCTGGACGCGGTGTTTGGCGTGACGGATACGATCGCCTTGGGCGCCATGACCTGGATCCGGGAATCCGGCAGGCGGGTGCCGGAGGATGTGGCGGTTGCCGGAGTCGGGGATACCATTTCGGGACGAATTGTGATGCCAAAGCTCTCCAGCGTGCATTTTTACTATAAAACCAGCGGCCGGGAGGCGGCCAGGCTCCTTTTGGATCTCATGGAGGGAAAACCTGCCAGAAAGGAAATCCGGATGGGCTATCGGGCCAATCCCAGAGGAACCACCAGAGAGACGGAGGGATAACACAGGACTTAAAAAAGAGCGGAATGTTCCGCTCTTTTTTAAGTTATGTAAAGAAAACCTTAAGAAACCGTTTGGGAAAGCTTTCTTCAAATCTGCATGCGTATTTCAGTTTTTCCCTGTATCCTTATCTCAAGTTCAGGAAACAAACTGCAGAGCAGCCGGACAGAGGTAGCAAAAGCAGAGGAGAAATGGAGGAAAAAAGAATGAGCAATTCCGAAGAAATGAAACATCCGGAAACCGGATCGAAACAGAGCAAATGGGGGATCGTACTGATCGTAGTTTTGGCGATCTGCGCCCTGCCGGTGCTTCTGCCCCTGGGGCTTACGATCGGCGCCTGCGGGCTGGGTCTGGTATTGGCAGTCGGCGGCTGTCTGCTGGGCCTTTTGCTGGGCGGTACCGCCTGCATCTTTGCCGGACTGGTGGGTCTGGCGGCATTGCTGGCCGGCGGTGTGGTGGGGATTGGCGTTGGCATTGTGATCCTGTTTACCGCGCCTGCCAGCGGCCTGGCGGTGCTGGGAATGAGCCTGATGGCTGTGGGCGGAGCGGTGCTGGGCTCAATGCTGGTATGGCAGTTTTTCAAACTCTGTATCAAAGCAGTGAGATGGCTGGTCAACAAAATCGGCGCTTCTTCCCGTCGTCATAAAGCGGTATCCGCGCCGGAAGAATCGGTCAGCGCTGTGAAAAACGATACAGCGGAAGAAACGGTCGGTACCGTGGTGTCCGGTACAGAGGAAGGAACCGCTTTGGAAAAAAAAGCGCAGGAACAGGAGGAAAACAGCGATGAAGCGTAAATGGGTAAAAATCATGCTCACAGCAGCGGCGGCCAGCCTTGTGGCCGGCGGGATCTGTATGGGAGCAGGGGTCGCCATGGGCGGCTCTCCGGCATTCTATATCAATAAAGACGGAATCCATGTGAAAGAAACGGTTTCTGCAACAGACAGAGCGGATTATGTATTGGAAAACACCCCTGTAGGCGCGCTCAAACAGCTGGACATCCAATTAAAAGAGGCGGATCTTTCCATTGTTTCCGGGGATACCTGGTCCGTGGAATATGTGATGGACGGTGCGCGGCTGGAGCCGGAATACAGTCTGGAAAACGGTGTTTTGAAAATAAAAGAAGGCGGCTATCGGAATACTTCCGCCAATTATTACGGTTTCTGGGGCTGGGGAAACTCCTGGTGGGACTGGCAGAATGAAACCAGTAAAGTGAGCCCTTATGTAAAAATCACGGTTCCGGAAGGCGGAAAACTGGCAGAGGCGACGCTGGAAAACGCTTACGGCGATATCCGGGTGGAAAAGAAGCTTGGCGCTGATAATGCGGTCATCCGTTCCCATGACGGAGAGGTGTATCTGGATGGCTGGGAAGGAAATACCATCACTCTGGACGCGACCTACGGAAGCGTGGTCACAGGCAGTCTGGACGGGAAAGATGTGAGTGTCAAAAATCATGACGGAAAAGTGCAGGTGGGCGAACTGTGTTCCGATACCGCTGATTTCGAACTGCAGTACGGAAATCTGGAAGCAGCGATTAACGGCACGAAAAGCGTGGAAGTTGAAAATCATGACGGCAACATAGAGCTGGAACTGATCGGCGGCATTGACAAATACGGCGTCAGCCTTCATACCGATGACGGTGAAATCCGCACCCCTCAGGGCAAAGTGGAACCGGATGAATATGATGACAGTTCCGACTTTATCAGAATGAAAGGCGAAACGGCGGGCATCCGGGTTTACAGCACCTATGGGGATATCCGCATCCGGGAAAGATAAAGAATCAGAAAGACAGGAACAACAGAGGAAAGGCTCGAAACCGCAGCAGGTTTCGGGCCTTTGTATATTATTGACAAAAAAGGAGATGCTGATTTGTGAAAAATAAGAATTTACAAATCAGAAAAACAGTTCTATAATAAAAATACGATATGAGAACGATCTCACCAATGAAAGTGTTAAATTCAATTGATGTATCTTCTCTTTATTTTTAAAACTATACGAGAACGATCCCATATGAGGGACGGGAAACGGAGGGTGTTATGGATTACAGGAAAGCGGCACAGGAAGTCTATGACAGCATCGGCGGGAAAGCCAATATTGTGAGTGCGGCACACTGCGCCACAAGGCTGCGCCTCGTCATCGCAGACAATGACAAATGCAGCAAGGAGGCTGTGGAGAATATCGACGGGGTAAAGGGGGTGTTTTTCGCCTCCGGCCAGCTGCAGATTATTTTCGGTACCGGCACGGTGAATAAGGTTTACGATGAATTTATTCAGATCGCCGGGATCAGCGCGGCCAGCAAGGAAGAGGTAAAACAGGCGGCAAATGCGAAAACCAGCATTTGGAAACGGGCAATCAAGACGCTGGGGGATGTGTTTGTCCCCATCATTCCGGCCATTGTTGCCAGCGGCCTTTTAATGGGACTTCTGGAAGGCCTCTGCAAAGTTTATCCGGCTATGGCCCAGTCCGGTACTTATACCATCATCCATCTGTTTTCCAATGCAGCCTTTGTATTCCTGCCTGTGCTGATCGCAATCAGCGCGGCAAAGGTATTCGGCGGCAACCCCTTTTTAGGCGCGGTCATCGGCATGATCATGATCCATCCGGATCTGCTGAATGCGTGGAGCGTGGCGGGAGCGGATGCTATCCCTTCGGCGGATGCATGGTTCGGCCTGTATCAGATCAACCTGGTGGGCTATCAGGGACATGTCATCCCTGTGGTGATTGCGGTCTGGTTTATGAGCATTCTGGAAAAGAAGCTGCATAAGATCGTTCCCGAAATCATCGACCTTTTTGTGACGCCTCTGGTGACCGTACTGGTGACAGGATATCTGACCCTGACCATTTTCGGACCGGTATTTTCCTGGATTGAAAACGGAGTGCTGACCGGTGTACAGTGGCTGATCACCCTTCCCTTCGGCATCGGCGCGGCGCTGTGCGGCGCGGTATATGCGCCTACGGTGGTGGCAGGGGTGCACCATATGTACAATGCGCTGGAAGCGGGACTCCTTTCCGGAACCGGCTTAAATACCTGGATGCCTATCGCAACCGCGGCAAACGTAGCCCAGGGCGCGGCTGCCCTGGCGCTGGCATTGAAGACCAAAAACAGAAAAACAAAAGCGCTGGCTCTGCCCGCTTCCCTTTCCGCCTTTCTGGGCATTACGGAACCCGCTATTTTTGGCGTGAACATCCGTTACATGAAACCCTTTGTGGCAGGCATGATCGGCGGCGCCTGCGGCGCGCTGGTCGCTGGCTGGACCGGCGTGGGAGCGACTGCCTATGGTGTTACGGGCCTGTTCGGATATCTGATCACGACGGATTATGTGCTGCAGTATACATTGGTAATTGCAGCAGCGGCGGCAGTGGCCTTTTCAATTTCCTGGATCTTATACCGGGAGGAAGAACCACAGCAGCCTGCAGCAAAGAAAACGGAAGACAAAGCAGCGCAAAAAGAAGAAGCGCTGCCGGAGAAAATGACTGTGGTATCCCCGCTGAAGGGAGAAGCGATTGCTTTGAGCGAAGTGAAAGATGAGACTTTTGCGGGAGAAATCCTGGGCAAAGGGATGGCTGTTATGCCGTCGGAAGGAAAAGTATATGCCCCCTTTGAGGGGACGGTGGAAACGATTTTCCCTACCGGCCATGCGGTGGCATTAAAGAGTTCGGACGGCGTGGAAGCGCTCATTCATGTGGGAATGGATACCGTGAAGTTAAACGGGAAATACTATAAGGCACATGTAAAAGACGGTGACCGGGTGAAAAAAGGCGATCTGCTGGTGGAATTTGACCTGCAGGGAATCCGGGCGGAAGGCTATGATGTGACCACCCCTGTGGTGATTACCAATACCATGGATTATAAAGAAGTTGCAACAGTCAAAACCGGAGCGGTGAATCCCGGCGATCCCGTGATCGAAGTGGAGAGATAGGACAAAGGCTTTACAGACGGAGGGAATTCCCATGAATGAAAAAGGAAGAAAACTGGTACAGGAAATTTTTGGAGAGGAAGCCCGGAAAATTCCGGTGGTAAATCAGGATCCCTGGCGGCTGAAGTTTCATCTGATGCCGCCCACAGGCTGGCTCAATGATCCCAACGGCCTCTGCCAGGCGGACGGCGTATATCACGTTTTCTTCCAGTATTCCCCCTTTGACGCGGGAGGCGGTGAGAAATTCTGGGGACATTATACCAGCACAAATCTGAGGGATTGGGAATACCGGGGGGCACCTCTTGCGCCGGACGAAGCCTTTGACAAAGACGGCGTCTACTCGGGCAGTGCCTTTGTGGAGGAGAAAAAAATATATCTGTTCTATACGGGAAATGTGAAACAACCCGGGGGTCATGATTATGTTATGAGCGGCAGGGAAGGCAACACCATTCTGGTGGAGAGTGAGGACGGCATTCATTTCGGGGAGAAACAGCTTCTCATGACCAATGAGGACTACCCTTCCGATTACACCTGCCATATCAGAGATCCCAAAGTGTTTGAAAAAGACGGCCTTTATTATATGGTGCTGGGCGGTAGAAAAAAGGGAGACAGCGGCGCGGTGCTGCTGTATGAGAGCGCCGATTTGAAAAGCTGGACCATGAAAACAGAATTGAAGGTTTCCGGCCAATTTGGTTATATGTGGGAATGCCCGGATCTGTTTTTTATCGGAAAGAATGCTTTTTTATCCCTTTCGCCCCAGGGAGTGCCCAGAGGAAAATACGAGTTCCAGAACGTTTATAGCTCCGGTTATTTCCGGATAGAGGGCGATTTCAGAAACGGCTGTAAGCTGATAGGTTATGAGGAATGGGACAAAGGCTTCGATTTTTACGCGCCTCAGTCCTTTCAGGATGAAACAGGACGCAGAATTTTGATCGGCTGGTGCGGCCTGCCGGATATTGACAAAGAGTATGAGAATCCTACCGTACAAAAAGGATGGCAGCATGCCCTTACCGTTCCCAGAGAAATCACGGAAAAGGACGGAAGGCTGTGTCAGTATCCGGTTTCGGAGCTGAACCATCTGCGCCGAAAGGAAAAAGACGTGATCCCCGGGAAAGAAACCACTCTTTCGGCGGCTTTCGATCTGAAACTTTCCTTACAGGAGGGATGTGATGATCTGAAGGTGACGATCGCAGGCGGCCTGCACTTTACCTATGACGGGCGGGAAGCCGTTCTTTCCTTTGATGACTCCAGGGACAGGGAAGGAAACTTTTCCGGGATCGGCAGAGGGCGCGACATGCGCAAAACACTGATTGCCGGGCTGAAAGAAGTGCGCATCCTGGCGGACACTTCCCTGGTGGAACTTTATTTAAACCATGGCGAGAAGGTGTTCACCACCAGATATTATCCGGGAGGCAGCACAAGAAGCCTGCTGGCGGAAGGAAAGATACGGGAAACGGCCTGCTGGGAAATGGGAGCCATGCAGGTGCGCCATAGGGCAGCGCAGAACGCAGAGTAAAATAAAACGAAAGAAGGGCAGGGACGGGAAGAAATCAATTCCCCTCCCTGTTTTTTTATATAAAATTTGGAAATATATGTTGCATTTATATATTATATAGAATATAATATAAACAAATGAGAGATATATAGAAAAATGAGAGGAGGTATGGAATTGACTTTTACGGTAAATGCGGAAATGCTGCAATTTCTGGTGCTGGCCGTCATCGAACATGAGGATTCCTATGGATACGAGATTTCGCAGCGAATCAGAACCGTATCCAATGCCAAGGACTCCACACTTTATCCGGTTTTAAAGCGGCTTTTGGAGGAAGGGCTGGTGGAGGCCTATGACCGGCAGATTCAGGGAAGGAACCGGCGTTATTATAAGGTGACCTCTCTGGGGCAGGACAGATATTTGAAGCTGACAAAAGAATGGCAGTTATGGAAAAAGGAAATGGATGCTATTTTGGAAGGGGGAGAAGGGGAATGAATCGGAATCAATATATGAAAGAACTTTCCTATGGGATCAGAAAGCTGCCGAAGGAAGAATACGACAGGGCTTTGGCATACTTTGAAGAATATTTTGAAGAAGCGGGACCGGAAAATGAAGGGGAAGCGATTGAACGGCTGGGAACGCCGAAGGAAGCGGCGGAAGAGCTGATTCTGGAAATTGCACAGCGGCGTCTGAAAGAAGAGTCCGGATGCGGCAGAAGAGCGGCGAGAAAGCGTCTGTCCACCTGCCGGATCGTTCTGCTTTCCATTGCGGCTTTTCCTGTCACGCTGGTGGGGCTGGTAGCAGCGCTGATCCTGCTGCTTTTCATTGGAATTGGGCTGCTTATTGGAGCCGTCTTCTTATTCATGATGGTTGCAATGGCATTTACGGCGGCCGGCCTGGGCATCTGGCTTCTGCCCTTTGCAGCCCCCAGCGGCCTGACGGCCCTTGGTGTGGGACTCATGATGATCGGCGGCGGCCTGCTGGTTCTCTGGCTGATTACGACTGTATTCGGGCTGTTGGGAAGGCTGGCAGATCATTTCATGAAGAAAAGCCTGATTCGCAGTAAGGGGAGGAAAAGATCATGAAGCAAAGCAAAGGAAGAAAGCTGTTTTTATATTCTGCACTGGGGATTTTTCTGACAGGTGTCATTCTGTTTTTGGCCGGATACACGATGGGCGGACGTCTGGGCATATACATAGACGATAAAACGATCCATACGGCGGAAGGAGTTTTTGACCGGAAAACAAAAAAAAGGGTGGAAAATCCGGAGGGCGGTATTGCTTACAGTCAGCCCAAAATGGAAGTGGAGCCCTTTACGGAGTTTGATATCAAACTTAAGGATGCGGATCTGGAAATCATTCCCTCCGACGGGTATTATCTGCAATATGAATTGAATGACTTGAAGGCTCCTGTATACGGCGCGGAGGACGGTGTTTTCACTTTTTTGCAGGGCAAGAATCAGGAAAAATCTTTTAACGGTCAGAGCTATTACCTATGGATAGGAAAGGAAGGCCTTGGCTGGAAAGAAGAGCAGAAAAAGGAATGTGTGAAACTTTATCTGCCCAAAGATGCGGTGATCGAAAGGGCTACCGTCTGGGAAGATGACGGGGATTTGACGGCCGGGGCCATTCATATGAAGGATCTGGATGTCAATCTGGGATACGGAGGAAATTTTACACTGGACAGCTGGGAAGGCGATGCGTTGGATGTTTATCTGAAATCGGGTGATTTTCAGGTAAACGGCGGACTGCATGGGGCACAAAGCTGCCGGATTGAGAGTTCCCATGGCAATTTTGCGGGCGGAGAGCTGACAGCGCCGGAAGCGTCCGTCACGTTGGAAAACGGAAGCATGTCTCTGGGAAAGGCAGCACGGGATATGGTTCTGACGGCAGAGGTACAGTATGGTGTAACGCTGGGACTGGAAGGGAAACTGGACGATTACAATTTCTTTTTGGAAGCGCAGAGAGGAGAGCTTCAGGTGCCTTGGGCAGAGAATGAACTGATTTTCAGAGACGATTCCACCGGAAGGGAATCCGTGAACAGACAGGATAATGCGGAACTGGCGGGAAAAATCCGAGTGACAAGCCGCCAGGGAAAAATCATCGTCCGGGAAAACCAATAGAGTGAGGCATATCC
Source organism: uncultured Lachnospiraceae bacterium (assembly GCA_902476265.1). Classification (GTDB taxonomy): domain Bacteria; phylum Bacillota; class Clostridia; order Lachnospirales; family Lachnospiraceae; genus Gallintestinimicrobium. The sequence goes on along the minus strand of CABSCP010000003.1, from coordinate 15,453 downwards.
AAAAAGAATATAAAACGCGAACCATATTACTTACAGTTATAAAGGCCATATCGAACCGGTATGGCCTTTTTTTCGGTTTTTGTTGAAAAATGATCAGCAGTACGCTAAACTGGAACATAACAGCCGCGGCAGAAAGACAAATGACCGCGGACGGCCCATGTGGGCATGTGTGGAGGATGAAAATGGAATTGAATATTGTCTGCATTCCCGGTGACGGGATCGGCCCTGAGATTGTGGCCGAAGCGAAAAAAGTGCTGAATAAGGTGGCGGAAAAATATGGGCATACCATACATATGAAGGATATTCTGATGGGAGGCGCATCCATTGATGCGTATGGCATTCCGCTGACAGAAGAAGCGTTTGGGGAGGCAAAAGCGGCGGATGCGGTGCTGATGGGCTCCATCGGAGGGGATACCAACACTTCGCCCTGGTACAAACTGCCCCCGGAGAAAAGGCCGGAAGCGGGGCTTTTGGCGATCCGTAAGGCATTGAATCTGTTTGCCAATTTACGGCCGGCCTATCTGTATGAAGAGCTGGCGGCGGCCTGCCCTTTAAAGGAAGAGATCAGCCGGGCGGGATTTGATATGCTGATCATGCGGGAACTGACCGGAGGCCTGTATTTCGGAGAGCGCAAAACCGTGGAAGAAAACGGCGTGCGCAAAGCTGTCGATACCCTCACATATGATGAAAATGAAATCCGCCGGATCGCGGTGAAAGGCTTTGAAATCGCCAGAAAGAGAAAGCATAAGGTGACCAGCGTGGATAAGGCAAATGTGCTGGATTCCTCCCGGTTATGGCGGGCGGTGGTCAACGAAGTGGCAAAAGATTATCCGGATGTGGAGCTTTCCCATATGCTGGTGGACAACTGTGCCATGCAGCTGGTGAAGGATCCGGCCCAGTTCGATGTGATTCTGACGGAAAATATGTTCGGCGACATCCTTTCGGACGAAGCCAGCATGGTAACGGGTTCCATCGGCATGCTGTCCTCGGCCAGCTTAAACGATAGCAAATTCGGTCTGTATGAGCCCAGCCACGGCAGCGCGCCGGACATTGCGGGTAAGGATATTGCAAACCCCATCGCAACGGTGCTGAGTGCGGCCATGATGCTGCGTTATTCCTTCGATCTGGACCGGGAAGCGGATGCCGTGGAAGCAGCGGTGAAGCAGGTCTTAAAAGAAGGCTTCCGTACGGGAGACATCATGTCCCCGGGGTGCACTCTGGTGGGCTGCAAAAAGATGGGCGATCTTCTGACAGAACGGGTTTGAAGCGAGGGCCTGCAGAACCGGACAGCCGGAAAGGGCTAAAACAGACAATACGAGTGAAAGAAACACAATAAAACAACGTTATTGCTTCCAAAGGGAGCGGTAACAAGAACAGCAGAAAGCGGGGAAAAGCAATGAGAAGTGAAAACGTGACAAAGGGTGTACAGCAGGCGCCCCACAGAAGTCTGATGAATGCGCTGGGCATGACCGAAGAGGAAAGGAACAGACCCCTGATCGGCATTGTCAATTCCTATAATGAAATTGTGCCGGGCCATATGAACCTGGATAAAATTACCGAGGCGGTGAAAATGGGGGTTGCCATGGCTGGCGGCACGCCGGTGGTATTTCCTGCCATAGCAGTCTGCGACGGCATCGCCATGGGCCATGTGGGCATGAAATACTCCCTGGTGACCCGGGATCTGATCTGTGACAGCACGGAATGTATGGCGATTGCCCATCAGTTTGACGGGCTTGTGTGCATTCCCAACTGTGATAAAAACGTGCCCGGCCTGCTGATGGCTGCGGCCCGTGTCAATATCCCCACCATTTTCGTTTCCGGCGGCCCCATGATGGCGGGCCGTGTGCACGGACAGAAGAGGAGCCTTTCCTCCATGTTTGAGGCGGTGGGTTCTGTGGCTGCGGGTACCATGACAATGGAAGAGCTGGCGGAATTTGAAGAAAAAGTATGTCCCACCTGCGGTTCCTGCTCCGGCATGTATACGGCAAATTCCATGAACTGTCTGACGGAAGCTCTGGGCATGGGATTAAAAGGAAACGGCACGATACCCGCCGTTTATTCGGAACGCATCCGTCTGGCCAAACATGCCGGTATGCAGATCATGGAACTGGTGAAAAAGGATATCCGCCCCAGAGATATCATGACAAAGGACGCATTTATGAACGCCCTCACCGTGGATATGGCGCTGGGCTGTTCCACCAACTCCATGCTGCATCTGCCCGCCATCGCCCATGAAGCGGGGGTAGAGCTGAACATGGAAATCGCCAACGAGCTTTCCGCAAAGACCCCCAACTTATGCCATTTGGCGCCTGCCGGCCCCACTTATATCGAGGACCTCAACGAGGCGGGCGGCGTTTATGCGGTGATGAACGAACTGAACAAAAAAGGCCTGCTGTATACGGATCTGATGACGGTGACAGGAAAGACCGTGGGTGAAAACATCGCAGGCTGTATCAACAAAAATCCCGAAGTCATCCGCCCCGTCGAGAACCCTTATTCCCGGACCGGCGGCATTGCGGTCTTAAAGGGAAATCTGGCGCCGGATACGGCGGTGGTAAAACGCAGCGCCGTAGTGCCCGAAATGATGGTGCATGAAGGGCCTGCCAGAGTATTTGACTGCGAGGAGGATGCCATTGAAGCCATCAAAGGCGGGAAGATCGTGGCCGGCGACGTGGTGGTGATCCGGTATGAAGGTCCCAAAGGCGGGCCCGGCATGAGGGAGATGTTAAATCCCACTTCCGCCATTGCAGGCATGGGCCTTGGGTCCTCGGTTGCACTGATCACGGACGGCCGTTTCTCCGGCGCATCCAGAGGCGCATCCATCGGCCACGTTTCGCCGGAAGCAGCGGTGGGCGGCCCTATCGCGCTGGTGGAAGAAGGCGATCTCATCAGCATCAACATTCCCGAGAACAGTCTGAATGTGAAGGTTTCGGAGGAAGAGATGGCAGAGAGAAAGGCGAAGTGGCAGCCCAGAGAGCCGAAAATCACCACCGGCTACCTGGCGCGGTACCGGGAGATGGTAACCAGCGGCAACCGCGGCGCGATCCTGGAGATCAAAAAATAAGAGAGAATGAATACGGGGGTATATACATATGTTATTGACAGGTGCAGAGATCATTGTGGAATGTTTAAAAGAACAGGGAGTGGATGTGGTTTTCGGCTACCCGGGCGGCACCATTTTAAATATTTATGACGCCCTGTATCGACACAGCGATGAAATTTTCCATGTGCTGACTTCCCATGAACAGGGGGCTGCGCATGCGGCGGACGGCTATGCCAGAGCCACCGGAAAGGTGGGGGTCTGTCTGGCCACCAGCGGCCCGGGTGCCACCAATCTGGTCACCGGCATCGCCACCGCCTATATGGATTCCGTGCCTATGGTGGCCATCACAGCGAATGTGGTGCTGCCTTTGTTAGGCAAAGATACCTTCCAGGAGGTGGATATTGCGGGCGTGACCATGCCCATCACCAAACACGGTTATATTGTAAAGGATGTCAATATTCTGGCCCAGACGTTGCGTAAAGCGTTTAAAATTGCAAAATCCGGCCGGCCCGGCCCGGTGCTGGTGGACGTAACCAAAGATGTGACGGCCAATACCTGCGAATTCACCCCGGCAGCGCCCGCCGGTACAGAGCGCATCAACCGCTATACCCGGGAAGATATCGACAAGGCGTTGTCTCTGATTGCTAATGCCCAAAAGCCCTTTATTTATCTGGGCGGCGGTGCGGTCATTTCCGGCGCATCCGAAGAAGTGCGCGCTTTTGCAAAGAAGCTGGATGCCCCGGTCTGCGACACGCTGATGGGAAAAGGCGCTTATGACGGTTATGATCCCCTCTATACCGGCATGATCGGAATGCACGGCACCAAGACCTCTAACTTAGGGGTCAGCGAATGCGACCTTCTGGTAGCGCTGGGGGCTCGTTTCTCCGACCGTGTGGTGGGAAACGCATCCCTTTTTGCCAAAAATGCGAAGGTGCTGCATATTGATATCGATGCGGCGGAAATCAATAAAAATATCCATGCGGATGTGGCCGTTGTGGGAGATCTAAAGGCGGTGCTTTCGGAACTCACCGACAGGATGGATCAGGCAAGTCATCCCGAATGGACTGCCCATATTCGGGAATTAAAGGAAAAATATCCGCTCAAATATGATACTCAGACATTGAGCTGCCCTTATGTGATTGAGGAACTTGACAGGATCACAAAAGGGGAAGCGGTGGTGACCACGGATGTGGGACAGCATCAGATGTGGGCGGCGCAGTATTATCATTATACCAAACCCCGCACGTTCCTTTCTTCCGGCGGGCTGGGCACCATGGGATTCGGCCTTGGCGCCTGCATTGGCGCGAAGATGGGGCGTCCGGACAAAATCTGTGTGAACATCGCCGGGGACGGCTGTTTCCGCATGAACATGAATGAGCTGGCAACCGCCAGCCGGTATCACATCCCCATCATCCAGATCGTCATCAATAACCATGTGCTGGGCATGGTGCGCCAGTGGCAGACTCTTTTTTATGAAAAACGGTATTCCCAGACGATTTTGGAGGACAGCGTGGACTTCTGTAAAGTGGCGGAAGGGCTGGGCTGTACAGCAATCCGGGTGACCAAAAAGGAAGAGGTGGCTCCGGCTATCGAAAAGGCGATCGCGCTGCAAAAACCTGTGCTGATCGAATGCATGATTCCAAAGGACGACAAGGTGTTCCCCATGGTTCCGGCGGGAGCAGCCATCAGCGAAGTGTTTGACGGCGACGACCTGGCAGAGCAGAAATAAAATTTAGCATGGTAGTTGACTAAAGTGAGAAAAGCGGGTACAATAGGGCGAAAGGAAATGCAGGAATAACCTTTTACGGGACTGCCCCGGGACAGTCCCCATCAATGGGTGAGGAGGAGAGAAGATGTCCAGAGTTTATAATTTCAGCGCCGGTCCGGCAGTACTTCCGGAAGAAGTTTTAAAAGAAGCGGCAGAGGAGATGCTGGATTACAGGGGCTGCGGAATGTCCGTCATGGAGATGAGCCACCGCTCCAAGGTATATGAAACGATTATTCAGGAGGCGGAGACCGATCTGCGGGAACTGATGAATATTCCCGATAACTATAGAGTGCTCTTTTTACAGGGCGGCGCCAGCCAGCAGTTTGCCATGATTCCCATGAATCTGATGAAAAACGGCGTGGCAGATTATATCATCACGGGCCAGTGGGCGAAGAAAGCCTATCAGGAAGCCCGTATGTATGGGAATGCAAAGGCAATTGCTTCTTCCGAGGATCAGACCTTTTCCTACATACCGGATTGTACCGACCTTCCCATTGACGAAGATGCGGACTATGTGTATATCTGTGAAAACAATACGATTTACGGAACGAAATTTAAAATACTTCCCGACACGAAGGGGAAAACTCTGGTGGCCGATGTGTCCTCCTGCTTTTTGTCGGAACCGGTGGATGTTTCCAAATACGGCCTGATTTACGGCGGCGTACAGAAAAATATCGGACCGGCGGGGGTGGTGATCGTCATCATCAGAGAGGACCTGATCACAGAGGATGTGCTTCCCGGCACTCCTACCATGCTTCGTTATAAGACCCATGCGGATGCTAAATCTCTGTATAACACGCCTCCCGCTTACGGCATTTACATCTGCGGTAAAGTATTCAAATGGCTCAAAAAGCGGGGCGGCCTGGCTGCCATGAAAGAATATAATGAGAAGAAAGCGAAACTCCTTTATGATTTCCTGGATGAAAGCAAATTATTTAAAGGAACGGTGAGAAAAGAGGACCGATCTCTGATGAATGTTCCTTTTGTGACCGGAGATAAGGAGCTGGATGCGAAATTTGTGGCGCAGGCGAAAGAAAACGGACTTGAAAATCTGAAAGGCCACAGAAGCGTAGGCGGAATGCGCGCCAGCATTTACAATGCGATGCCCATGGAAGGGGTGGAAAAGCTGGTGGCCTTCATGAGAAAATTTGAGGCCGAGAATCTTTGAGCCGGAGGAGGAAGTTGATATGTATCATTATTTATGCTTAAATCCGATTGCAGAAACCGGGCTTGCAAATTTTTCAAAAGATTTCCGGAAAACAGAGGATATCGCCGAAGCGGACGGCATTCTTGTCAGGAGCGCGTCCATGCATAACATGGAACTGCCGGAAAACCTGCTGGCGGTGGCCAGGGCGGGGGCCGGTGTAAACAATATTCCTCTGGATCAATGCGCCCGCCAGGGAATCGTGGTGTTCAATACCCCCGGGGCCAACGCCAACGGGGTGAAAGAGCTGGTGATCGCCGGAATGCTGCTGGCCAGCCGGGGCATTGTGGAAGGAATCAACTGGGTGGCGGCCAATCAGGACGATGCCGATATCAGTAAAGCCGTGGAAAAGGAAAAGAAAAAATTTGCCGGAACAGAAATCATGGGGAAACGGCTGGGGATCATCGGCCTGGGCGCCATCGGCGTGAAGGTGGCCAATGTGGCGAAGCATATGGGCATGGAAGTGCTGGGATATGACCCCTATGTTTCTGTGGACGCGGCATGGAATCTGAGCCGTGACGTCAAACATGTGCTGGATGTGAACGAAATTTACGAACAGTGTGATTACATCACCATCCATGTGCCGCTTTTGGATGCCACCAGGGAAATGATCAATCAGGAAGCGATTGCGCGGATGAGGGACGGTGTCGTTCTTTTGAATTTTGCCAGGGACTTACTGGTGGATGAAAAGGCAGTGCTGGACGGAATCGCATCCGGCAGGATCAAAAAATATGTGACGGATTTCCCCAATCCTGTGACGGCCGGAAACCCCGGCTGTATCGTGATCCCCCATCTGGGGGCTTCCACCGAAGAATCCGAGGAAAACTGCGCGGTCATGGCGGTGAGACAGCTGCAGGAATATCTGGATAACGGAAATATCCAGAACAGCGTCAACTTCCCGGACTGTGATATGGGTGTCTGCACCTCTGCCTGCAGGATTGTGGTGTTCCATAAAAATATTGCCAACATGATTGCCAAATTCACCTCTGTCATGGGGTGGAATAACTTGAACATCGTGAACATGACCAACAAATCCAAAGGGGATGTGGCTTATACCATGATGGATTTAGAGGCGTCTGCCAATGAAAGCATTCTCACCCAGCTTAAGACGATAGACGGTGTGTTCCGGGTGCGGGTCGTAAAATAAAAAGGGTTTAGAGATCGATTCTCTTCTGCTTCTATAATGTGCTTTGACATGAAAGGCCGGAAAACATCCTGTTTTTATTCACAACAGGATGTTTTTTTTGTACATTCGGATCAGCGTATTGTGTTTTCGTGTTTGAAAAGGTATACTGATCCGAATGAAATTTAGTAAACACAGGGCTGGAGGCCTGACACAAATGAGAGAAGATGTCCGGATTTATGAAGCGTTCCGCAGCATGGCAAAATGTTTTAATTCCATCTATTATATCAATTTGAAACGGAATGCATTCTTTGCGCCGGCACAGACGGAAGCGGCGGCAAACAGCTATGCCAATGAAGGCAATTATGAAGAAATGATAAATGTGCTGTGCACAGCCATAGTGCATGACAGCGACCGGGAGCTTTACCGGGAAATGCTTTCGATCTCGCACATGAAGAAGAGACTGAAGGAACAGGGTTACCAGGAGTTTGAATACCGTTCCCTCATGCCTGACGGCAACTACCACTGGCTGCGCAATCAGGTCATACTGGCGGAGCAGGATGAAGAGGGAGAACCTTTTAAAGCCACTCTTTTTACAACGGACATCGAAGAGACGAAAAACAGGGAGTTTCTTCTGGCGCAGAAAAGGCGGCAGGCGGAGGAAATGCTGGAGGTGGAGCAGGTCAGGATCCAGCTGCTGGCGGATTTTTCCGACGCCATCATCTGCACCTACGACACCGGGCGGGACTATATGCAGACTCTTTTGAATGTGCTGCATTCAGACGGCATGGTGGAGCATCGCAGCATTGAGAGACATCATCTGACAGAAGAGTGGAAAGAGATTGTCCATCCGGATGATTACCCGATGGTCATGGAAATTCTCACGATGGGGAAGTATTTGGGCCAGGAAATGGAAGCCCGTATCCGGCTGGAGGGAGAGTCCGAATACCGCTGGTATAAGATCAACAGTAAAGGGGTGTACCGGGAAGGGACGCTTCGGCAGGTGATTTTGGTCTTAAAGGATATAGATGATCTGAAAATGAATCAGGAGAGCGCAAGAACCTATGAAGAACTCTGCAATTTTGCGGTTCAGAATCATTATGAACTGCTCAGCCTGGTGGACATCCCCCAAAAAAAGTATGAAATCTATGCCGTAACCGGAAAGATGTGGGACATGCTTCCTATGCAGGGCAATTTTGAAGAGGCCGGCAGGGAACTGTTTGGCAGGGAAACCTTTAAAAGTTTAAAAAAATCATCGGTTATTGCCGGATACGATCTGGACGATATTGTACGGGAGGTGGAAAAAGCTTCCGGCGGGATTTACGAGACCGTTTTACAGATTGATCAAAACGACGGCGGCTTATCGTATAAAAAGATGGAATGTCAGCTCCTTCCTCATGATTCGGGAAAGATGGTGATGCTGATCAGCGATGTTACCGAGCAATACAGAAAGGAAGAGCAGCTCCGGGAGGCGCGTCTGGCGGCAGAGGCTGCCAGCGAAGCAAAGAGCCGCTTTTTATCCAACATGTCACACGATATCCGCACGCCCATGAATGCCATCATCGGAATGACGGCGATCGCGCAGGCCAATGTGGGAAACGAAGAAAAACTGAAGGACTGTTTTGGCAAAATTACGAGTTCCTCCCATTATCTGCTCAGCCTGATCAATGATGTGCTGGATATGTCAAAGATCGAGAGCGGAAAAATGATGCTCAGCGAGAACGCATTTTCCATGGCGGAATTCCTTGAAAATCTGATCGCAATTATCTATCCCCAGGCGAAGGCGGCGGGACTGGACTTTGAGCTGTACACAAAAAATATTCTCCATGAAAAGGTGCGTGGGGATGCGCTGCGCCTGAATCAGGTGATCCTTAATATTTTGTCCAATGCGCTGAAATTTACGCCTGCAGGGGGCAGGATTGAGTTCCGGATGGAAGAAGTGCGCGCTTCCCAGCCCGGTTATGCCCGTTTTACCATCGAAGTGACGGATAACGGAAGAGGGATGTCGTCTGCATTTATCTCCAACGTTTTTGTGCCGTTTGCCAGAGAACACGATTCCATTGCCAATAAAATTCAGGGGACCGGCCTGGGCATGTCCATCGCCAAAAATATTCTGGATATTATGGGAGGTTCTATTTCGGTACAGAGCGCCCCGGGAAAAGGAACCGCCTTTTTTGTGGATTTTGAACTCCGCATTCAGGAAGAGCAGACGGATTACGAAAGATACAGGGATATCAGGGTGCTTGTGGTGGATGATGAGCAGGAAGTGTGCTGCCGTGTGACGGAGTGTTTAAACTATGCGGGAATGCATGCGGGCTGGGAAAAGTCCGGAGAGGACGCGGTGAGAGCAGCAAAAGAAACTTATGCCTCGGGAGGCCGGTATGACGTGGTGCTGCTGGACTGGAAAATGCCGGAGATGGACGGAATGGAAACCGCGCGCAGGCTGCGCTGCATTGTGCCGGAGGAAACGCCCATCCTTGTGCTGACCGCCTATGACTGGAGCGAAATCATCGATGAAGCCAGGGAGGCCGGAATTGATGCTTTTCTGCCAAAACCCTTCTTTTTGTCGGCCTTCTGTACGGTGCTGGATACATTTTACCGGAAAATTGAGGAGGAAGGACAACGGCGGATGCTGCCGGAAAGCTTTTGCTATGAAGGAAAGCGCTTCCTGCTGGCAGAGGATAACGAATTAAACGCCGAAATTCTGGTAGAACTTTTGGGAATGCAGGGGGCAGGCGTGGATGTGGCGGCAAACGGAATGGAAGCGGTGAAGAAGTTTTATGAGATGCCGCAATATTATTATGATGCGGTATTCATGGATATCCAGATGCCTTTGATGAACGGATATGACGCGGCCCGGGCCATCAGGAAGCTTACGGACCGGGAAGATGCGAAAACAGTGCCGGTGATTGCGATGACCGCCAATGCTTTTGCGGAGGATTTCGAAAAAGCGCTGGCGGCCGGAATGAACACCCATGTATGCAAGCCTGTGGACATGAACCTTCTGAGCGCGGCGTTGATCAGACTGATCAAAGATTAAACAAAAAAAGTGTGCGTTAAAATCCGCACACTTTTTTTCTGTCCTTTAATCGAAACGGATCACGGAACCGTCGCTTAAAGTATCATCCAGGGCTTTTTTCACCTTTTCATTGGTGGCTACAAAAGCTTCATTTGCAAGATCCATATATTTGATGAAAATATCTTCTACAGCGGCATTCTGCTCCTTTGCGATGGTTTCAAAAATGGGCATCAGCTTGTCCAGCTGCACGGAAACCTGCGTCTTCTGGGGATCCAGGTCCGGCATTATTTTATTTGCATAGCTTGTAATACGGTCTAAAAAAAGTTTGTCTTCATTGGTCAGCGCCATATCAAAAGTATCCTCCTTTTCCGGTTTTCCTTCGCACGGTGTTTATTTTAACACTTGCGCATTGTCCTGTCAAAATGTAAAATAGAGAAAAGGGGAAAGGAAAAGAACTGATCAATTTTAAAAATAAAAAATAACGGGGGAACAGTAAAGTATGGCGGAGATCAGGCCGTTTGGGGCGATCAGGCCCAAAAAGGGGTATGAAGACAGGGTTGCGGCCCTGCCTTATGATGTTTTTTCACTGCAGGAAGCACAAAAAGAGGTGGAGAGGGAACCTTTGTCCTTCCTTGCGATTGACAGGCCGGAGACGATTTCCAAAGAAGGGGAGAATATTTATGAAAACGCGGGCCGCCTTTTGGAGGACAGAATACGGTCCGGTATTTTTGTACAGGATGAACTGCCCTGCTTTTATGTTTATGAACTGACGGCAGAGGGCAGGAGCCAGACCGGAATCGGGGGACTGACGAAAGTGGATGATTATCTGTGCGGCGTCATCCGGCGGCATGAAAATACACGGGCGGATAAGGAAAAAGACCGGATTGACCATGTGGAAGGATGTATGGCCCAGACCGGGCTGATTTTTCTGGCCTGCCGCGCCAGGGAGGATATCCGCTGCATGTTGGAATCCTGTAAGGACAGGGAGCCTTTGTACGATTTTACTGCTGCTGACGGCGTAGAACACCGTCTCTGGCAGATTCAGGATATGGAGACGGTGGAAGCCCTTTATGAAGCCTTTGAACAGGTGGAGAACCTTTATATTGCGGACGGCCATCACCGCTGTGCGGCGGCCGTATCCCATGCGCTGAAACAGCGCCGGGAAAATCCTTCCTATGATGGGGAAGAACCCTGGAATTTTATCCTTTCCGTGGTGTTTATGGATGACGAACTGGAAATCATGGATTATAACAGGGTGGTAAAGGATTTAAACGGTCTGACGGAACGGCAGTTTTTGCGCCGGATCAGCAGATGCTTTGATGTGGAATTTGCAGGGCAGACCCCGGCAAAGCCGCTGCACAAGGGAATGCTTTGCATGTATTTAAAGGATGGCTGGTATTCCCTTTATGTGAAAGAAGAGTACAAAAGCTGCGATCCCGTAGAGGGACTGGACGTAGCGCTTCTGCAGAAATTCCTGCTGGATCCGGTTCTGGGAATCCGGGAACCCAGGACGGACCAAAGGATATCCTTTGTGGGAGGAATCCGCGGAACCAAAGAACTGATGCGTCTCGTAAGAGATGGCGCAGGCGTTGCCTTTTGGCTGTATCCACCCTCATTGCAGGAGTTGTTTGCCGTGGCGGATGCCGGGAGGCTGATGCCTCCCAAATCCACATGGTTTGAGCCAAAGCTGCGCAGCGGACTGCTGCTGTATAGCATGAAAGAGGTTTGAAGAAAATTTAAAATATCAGGAGGATACACTTATGAATGAAAAGCTTTATAAGATGATGAACTGGGCGGAAATCGAAGCCATCATCTATTCGGAGGAGGACGATCCGCATCGGCTGTTGGGGCCTCACACAGAAGGAAATATGACAGTGGTACAGACCTTTCATCCGGGCGCAGTGTCCGTCACCCTGTGCCAGAAGACAGGAAAAGAATATGAGATGGAAATGGAAGATGAAGAGGGATATTTCGCGGCCCTTCTCCCGGGAACGGAGATCGGAGATTATACCTACCGGATCGTTTATCAGGACGGTGCAAAAGAAGAATGTATCGATCCCTACCGGTTCGGGCCGGTGATCACAAAGGAAGATACCGCGAAATTTAACGCAGGCATCCATTACGAAGCGTACCGTATTCTGGGCGCGCATATGATGACGGTTGAGGGCGTAGAGGGCGTTCATTTTGCGGTCTGGGTGCCTAACGCAATGCGCGTCAGCGTGGTGGGGGATTTTAACCATTGGGACGGACGGATACACCAGATGCGCCGCCTTTGGGATTCCGGCATTTTTGAAATTTTTATCCCCGGCGTACAAGAAGGGGAGAACTATAAATATGAACTGAAAGTGAAAGGCGGTCTGACTTATTTAAAAGCCGATCCCTATGCATTCGGACAGCAGCTGCGCCCGGAAACCGCGTCCGTGGTCAGAAATATCGACGGCTTTGCCTGGGAGGATGAGGACTGGATCGGGCAGCGGGAGAAACAGGATGTGGACAAAACCCCCGTCAGCGTTTATGAAATGTATCTGGGTTCTTTCGCAAAGCCGGAGGACGGCAGGCTATATTACAACTACAGGGAGCTGGCGCCCATGGTCATTTCCTATATAAAGGAAATGGGCTATACCCATGTGGAACTGATGCCCGTGATGGAGCACCCCTTTGACGGTTCCTGGGGCTATCAGGTCATCGGGTACTACGCGCCTACGGCCAGATACGGTACGGCACAGGATTTCATGTATTTTGTCAATGAATTGCATAAAGCGGGCATCGGCGTGATTTTAGACTGGGTGCCGGCCCATTTTCCCCGGGATACCTACGGCCTTTCCGCCTTTGACGGAACCTGCCTTTATGAGCATAAAGACCCCAGGCAGGGGGCGCATCCCCACTGGGGAACGCTGATTTACAACTATGGCAGGCCGGAGGTCAGAAACTATCTGATCGCAAACGCACTGTACTGGATTGAACAGTTCCACGCGGACGGCATCCGGATGGATGCGGTGGCCTCCATGCTCTATTTGGATTACGGAAAAAATGACGGGGAATGGGTTGCCAATATCTACGGCGGCAACGAAAACCTGGAAGCAGTGGAATTTTTAAAACATGTCAACAGCATGATCAAAAAGCGCGGAAGAGGGGCGCTGTCCATCGCGGAAGAATCCACGGCCTGGCCGAAGGTGACGGGGGATTTGAACGATGACGGCCTGGGCTTTTCCTTGAAGTGGAACATGGGCTGGATGAACGACTTTTTGGGCTACGTCCGTTATGATCCTTATTTCCGGGCGCACCATCACAGCGAGCTTACCTTCTCCATGGTCTATGCCTACAGTGAGAAGTTCATGCTGGTGCTTTCCCACGATGAGGTGGTGCACGGAAAGGCTTCCATGCTGGGGAAAATGCCGGGGGAAGAAGCGGATAAATTTGCAAACCTGAAAGCCAGTTACGGTTTCATGATGACCCATCCCGGCAAGAAGCTTCTGTTCATGGGACAGGACATCGCCGAATACGACGAGTGGAATGAAAATCGCAGCGTGGAATGGGAAATTTTAAAAGAAAATAAGCATAAAGGCGTACAGCAGTTTGTAAAAGCCCTGAACCAACTGTACCGCACTTATCCTGCCATGTATGAAAAGGATAACAGCTGGGAAGGCTTTGAGTGGATCAACTGCATCAACGCAAACGACTGCAACCTGTCCTATCTGCGCAAGGCAGGGAAAGAAGAGGAAACGCTTCTGGTATGTGTGAACTTTGCGAATGTGGACCGGAAGAACTACCAGGTAGGCGTGCCTTTTGAAGGAAAATATGTGGAAATCCTCAATTCCGACGATAAGACTTTCGGCGGTCAGGGCAGGGGGAACGCCGGCGTAAAAGAGGCGGTGAAGAAACCCTTCGACGGCCGGGAGCTTTCCATCAAAATCCGCCAGGCACCCCTTTCTGTGAGCGTTTTCTCCTATGTTCCTTATACGGAGGAAGAAAAGCTTGCCATGAAGAAAGCGGAAGAGGAAAAAGCCAGGAAAAAAGCGGAGGCTGCTGCGGCGAAAAAAGGCAAAAAAGCGACCGCAGTGAAAAAGAAAACGCTGAAGGAAGAGTTGTCGGAAAAAGTGGAAAAGGCGGATGCCGCCATTTTAGCCGGAGCGGAAAAGGAAAAGCCGGTTAAGGTGGTGAAAGACCGCAAAAAGAGTGCCGGCACGAAAAGCGGCAGCGCAGGGAAAGGAAAGAAAAAGGCATGACCACAACAGGGAACCGTCTGCTTGCTGCAGGGACGGAGGCGGACGCAGCCATCCAGGATGTACAAAAGCAGCTGGGCCTGATGGAACGCTATCTTGACAAGCTGCCGGACAGGCTTTTGTCCCTGGGGATCCGTGTGGTGCTGGCCCTTGTGTTGTTCGCCATCGGCAGCAGGGTGATTGCCGTTATCCGCAGACTGATTAAGAAGGCGCTGGAGAAATCCAGCGCCTCCAAAGAGGCCGAGCAGTTTTTGGATTCCGCGATCAAAGCTTTTTTGTATGTGATCCTGGTGTTCATGATTTTACAGTTGTTCGGCGTGGATGCGGCAAGCATCGCCACCGTCATCGGCTCCGTCGGCGTCACGGTGGGACTGGCGATCCAGGGAAGTCTGACAAACTGTATCGGCGGTATTTTGATTTTGACCCTGAAGCCGTTTAAAGTGGGGGATTATATCATCGAGGATACCCACAAAAACGAAGGGGTGGTCCAGCAGATTTCCATCTTTTATACGAAGCTGGCGACCTTTGACAATAAAATTATCCTGATTCCCAACGGCACCCTGGCAAACAGCAGCCTGACCAACGTGACGGATGAGCCGGTGCGGCGGGTGGATTTTTTTGTGGGCATTTCCTATCAAGCGGATATCCGTCAGGCCAGAGCGGTGGTGGAGCGGCTGGCTGCAGCGCATCCTCTGATTGTGCAGGAAAAGGAAGTTTCCGTTTACGTGGACAATCTGGGAGACAGCAGCGTGGTGCTGGGCGTCCGTTTCTGGACCAAAAAGGAGGATTACTGGCAGGCCAGATGTGAAATGCTGGAATCCATCAAATATGGCTTTGACGAAGAGAAAATTTCTATTCCCTACAATCAGCTGGATGTCCATCTGAACGCGGTGAAATAAGGATTTTACGCTGCCGGCGCTCTTTTGAAAGGTGCCGGCGGCAAAAAATTTGAATCTTTCAAAAAAAACTGCTTGCCAAATGCAGGTTTTACCATTATAATATCCATTGTTGAGATTTTGCTGGAATAGCGCAGTTGGTAGCGCAACTGATTCGTAATCAGTAGGTCGAGGGTT
>CABSCP010000002.1 GCA_902476265.1 uncultured Lachnospiraceae bacterium | reverse complement strand
TGCTGCTGTGGCTCAGTCGGTAGAGCGTCGCATTGGTAGTGCGGAGGTCACGGGTCCGATTCCCGTCAGCAGCTTATTAAATTTTGACCCAAAACCTTATTTTATAAGGTTTTGGGTCTTTTTTATATCTTTTTATTAATGATTACGCATGACTACACTAATAATTAATCGCATTCTCCAAATCTTTCCATTCTTTCTTTGCGATCAGCCTCCTGCCTTTTTTGCCATCCGGAAGATAGGTGCGCCGCCTTTCGTCTTTTCCCTGCCAGATTTTATGCGGGTGCTATGTTTCCTTTTCTCCCAAATCGGTTTGTCAATCTATCCGGACGTCAGTTCCAAATGATGAAAGATTTCTTTCACAGGTCTCTTTTTTCGTAACGCCGAAGGAGCAGACAGGCGAACAACGCCGCAAGGCCTGCAGAAAGCAGCCAGGGCCAAAGCCCGAATCCGCCGCCATAAAGCCAGCGTTCTACCGGAAAATAATCCCGGCCGCTGAATGCCAGCAGCGGCCCTGCGGTGATCCCCGCCATGGCCAGAAGTTTGCCGTCAAAAACAGTGGCGAATAAAAAGAGAAGAGCAAGGCTTCCCGCCCTGTCAGGATGCCGGCAGAGGGATGCCAGCCAGGCGCCGGCAGTCAGATATAAAAACTGCATGAGAACGCTGCCGGCTGCTGCAGCCAGCACCGCTCCCAAAAGCCCCGGCGCGGTGCCGTATGTAAAGATACAAACCGCCAAATTGACAAGGCTCATCAAAATGCACAGCCCTGCTCCCGCACCGCCTTTGGCAGCGAGAACGGCCCTGCGGGAAAGGGGGCGGCTGTAAAGGAAATCAGCCGTTCTGTCGGTTTCCTCCGACGAAACTAATTTGGCCCCTAAAAGTACGGCATATGCCGCCAGGACATAAAACGCAAAATCCGACATGAGACAGAAAAAGCCGGGGGCAGTGGAAAAATCCACATGGGAAGTGATTCCCAAAAGCGTGGTCAGCGTGTCCGGCAGCGCGCCCATAATCGCGCCGATATCCGCATTGGAGCGGAATACAAAAGCATATTCCAGATAGCCCATGGCCGACAGCCCGCCTGCACACAGGCTCCAGACCAGCAGCGCCTTAAAATTGCGTTTGAGTTCAAAGCGAACAATTTCTTTCATCATCAACCCCCCTTAACCGGATACCACATCTCTTCGTTCCAGTATGCGGCAGGCACAAAAGAGCAGCAGCGCCGTTTCCACACACCACAACAGAAAAAAAGGCCACTCAATCACTCCTGACCCCGCCGCCAGCTCCCGGTCAAACAGGCAGACCGGCACCAATAGCCGCACCGCCAGACTTCCCGGATTTTTGGTTATCACCTTACAAATGCTGAACACGATATGAAAAAAGAACATGCTCGCCACACCTATGGCCGCCGTCCCCCTGATCCCCGGAAAACGGCTGCCCACCAGCAGGCCGGCGGAAGCATACAGGCAAAACAGAAGAGAGACGATAAAAGCGGAAGCCAACAGATTCTTCAGCGGAAGCCCTCCGTGCGCCACCAGAGCGGCCGCCCCACCGGTAAACAACGCAGTAGCCAAAAACAGTTCCGCTCCCATGGTGAATATGCTCCCTGCCTTTGCCAGAAAAATCCTGCGCCGGGAAACAGGCTTTGCATAAAGGAAATCGGCGCAATGTTCCCGGGTGTCATGGGCAGCACTCCGGATTCCCAGCATCAGACCTCCTACGGCCAGCAGTTCTTCCACCAGCTTCATAGGAAACGGTAAAAATCCCGTGATCGTGCTCAAATCCAGATTCGTCATGCCATAGAGCGACTGGAGCGTTTCCGGGAAGCGGGAGAACATCTCGGCCACAACAAAACCGGATGTGGCAAACAGCGGATACATGCCCAGGTAGACCGCCACAAAACAACACACGGCCACTGTCCAGCCGATCATGCTGCCTCTCAGCTGTTTTAACTCAAACCGGTAGATGTTCACTTCACTCACCTCCCTCGTAATAATGAAGAAAAATGTCCTCCAGAGCAGGTTCTTCGATCCACAGGCTGGTCAGCGGCAGATCTTTTAGAATGCCCAAAAGCGCTGCAGGCGCACCCCGGTACAAAAAACTCACCTCATTTCCCCGAACCGAAAGATCGCTGATCCCTTCCAGCGTAAACTGCCCGGCTGACGGCTTTTCTGCGCTCAGCCTGACCTGACAGCAATTCTCTTCCCGAAGGGCTTCCATGGACTTCTCCTCCACCAGTTTCCCATCCCTTAAAATGGCAACTCTGTGGCAAATCCGCTGGACCTCACTCAAAATGTGGGAAGAGAAGAAAACCGTTACCCCTTTTTTATTTTCTTCCCGAAGCAGATCGAAAAAACGCTGCTGCATCAACGGATCCAGCCCTGCCGTTGGTTCATCCAGCAGTAACAGTCCGGGTTCGTGTAAAAGGCCCTGGACAATGCCCACTTTCTTCTTATTTCCAAAAGATAATTCGCCCACTCTGCGGCTTAAATCCAGTTCCATGTATTCTGCCAGCTCTCTGATCCGCTTCCTGTGATCTCCCGGATAAAAACTTGCGGAATAATCGAGAAGCGCTCCCACCCGCATATTTTCATAATAAAAAACTTCTCCGGGCAGATAACCGATTTTCTCCCGCACTTTGGGGCCGCATGAAATGCAGTCCTGACCGAATAGTCTGGCCTCTCCGGATGTGGGCCGGATGAGTCCCAAAAGCGTGCGTATGGTGGTGGACTTGCCCGCGCCGTTTGGCCCGATAAAGCCGTAAATCTCCCCTTCATGCACAGAAAGCGTCAGATTCTCCACGCCCCGCTGCGCGCCGTAATTCTTTGTTAAGTGATCCAGTTCAATGACATTCATCCTACATTCTCCTCCCTACTCTTACGAAAAATTATATCCCGTTTTTTCACCGGGCGCAACGAAAAACAAGGGACTGTCCGGACAGACATGAAAAATAATTGCATATTTTCCCATGGGATGCTATCCTATACTATAGATTTTAGGAAAAAGGGGGATCATTATGGGACTTCGTTTCAGAAAAAGCGTTAAAGTTGCGCCCGGCGTGAAGCTGAACTTAAATAAAAAAAGTGTGGGAATCACCCTGGGCACCAAGGGCGCGCATTATACCATCAATTCCAAAGGCAAACGCACTGCCAGCATAGGTCTGCCGGGAACCGGCCTGTCCTACACCACCACTTCCGGCGGTAAAAAGAAGGGTGCGGCAGAAAAAAAGCCTTCCAAAAAGGCGGCTGTGAATAAAGGAATCGGCATCCTGATCGCCGTGATCGCCATCCTCGCTGCCGCAGGCGCCATCAAAAGCACGCTGGATAAAAGAGCGGCTGACCAGGCCTCTTCCACACCTGCCGTCACTGCCGCTGCCACGGCAAACGCCGTAGATTCCGTTTCTTCCGGACAGACCACAGACGCGGCCGCAGCGAAAGTCTGGGTTTCCGGCTCCGGCAGCAAATACCACAGCAAATCGGATTGCAGCGGCATGAAAAATCCGGAAGAAATTACGCTTCAGGAAACTCTGGATCTGGGAAAAGAACCCTGTAAACGCTGTCTTCCATAAAAGCAAAAGACGGACACAAACAGTCCGTCTTTTTTACTGGTAATCACTATGGTTCCGTTTTCATCCGTCCGGTATACTGTCACACCGGCTTCCTCCAGTCTCTTCAACACTTTTTTGGAGGGCTTCTGCACTTCTCCGTCCCCGTCTATCCCACAGGAAATCACCGCCATCTCCGGCTGTACCGCGCGCAGGAGTTCCTTTTTGGTAGAACTGTTGCTGCCATGATGGGCCGCCATCAGCACATCGCTTTTTAAGTCAAATCCGCTGGCCAGGAGGGCGCTCTCCGCTTTTTCTTCCCCGTCTCCATAGAACAGAAACCGATGAAAACCGTCTGTCAGAAGCAGTCCCATGGAACAGTCATTGAGATCTTCCATGGCCGTCTCTACAGAGTCATCATTGATCAAAATCCGAAAAGATGCGTTTCCCAGCCGGAACTCTTCGCCCGGCGACGGCCTTGTGATCAGAAGATCCTTCGCCGCCATGGCATCCGATACCCGTTCAAAGGTTTTGGTTCCGACCACCGCCGTATCAAATTCACCCATCAGCACTTCATCCACATAAAAACGGCTGATGAGGGCAGGGATCGCGGCGATATGATCCCGGTGGGGGTGAGTGATCACCAGATAGTCCAGTGTCTGTACGCCCTCCTGCTCCAGATACGCGATGATCTTCTCCGTATGCTCTTTTCCGTTGCTTCCCGCATCGATCAACATAAAATGTCCGTCCGAAGACTCTGCCAGAACACAGTTGCACTTTTCTACATCCAAATAGTGTACCGTAAGACCTTCCCCGTCTTGCACGCTTCCCGGTTCACTGCCGCCCCTTTCCTCTGCAGGAGAGGACTCCTGCCCGAGGACAGCGGCAAACCACCTGCGGGGCCCGGGATTTGTCATGAGGGCCAGCCCTGCCGCCAGCAGAAGAATTCCTGTCATGGCCAGATATTCTCTCCCTCTTTGGGGAAAACGCCCCGCTTTTTTATATCGCTTTTTCCTGCTTTTCCGATCCATAGACACCCTCTGCCGTAACACTACTCTTCCTTAAAAATCAGCTGTAAAAACTCCCAGGCACATTTCCTCCACACATTCCAGTCGTGCCCGCCTTCAAAAATCCGGCGCACCTGCCGCACCTGATAATCTTCGCACAGCTGGTCCTCCTCCATGAAAAAATGAAAGAAAACATCCTCCTTGCCGATGGCCCGAAACAACAGGCGGTTCTTTGCATTAAATGCGGCAGGATCCGCGAACAGGCCCGCCAGATGTGATGCATCCACCTGCTCCACGCCGATATAGTTTCTCAGAAAGCCGCTGAACAACCCGATCCAGGCAAACAGCTCTTCATGCATAAAAGCGGTCATGGAGGTCTGCATGGACCCCATGGAAAGTCCCGCGATCCCTCTGTTTTCCCTGCCCGGGCGGACCCGGTATTTGGTTTCAATAAAGGGGAGAATGCTTTCCGTCAGAAAAACCGGAAACCGTTGATGGCAAAGTTTCTCCTCCTGGCCTTCCCCTTCTCTCATCATGCCGTCCGCCATGACGATAAGCATGGGAACCGCTTTTTTTTCATACAAAAGGTTGTCCATGATGTTACCGATCCTGCCCTGCCACACCCAGCTGGTTTCATTTTCTCCGAATCCGTGCTGCAGATAAAGGACCGGGTAGCTTTCCGTTCCCTTTTCATACCCCGGAGGTGTGTAGACCAGGCAGGTTTCGTTTTTGCCCGTCACCTCCGAATAAAAATATTCATGCCGGATATCGCCGTGGGGCGCCCTCCCGGCGCTGTAAAAGGCTTCCGAAGGCCCTATCTCCAGATAGTTGCAGGGCCGGGAATAGCCGTAGCCGATAGGAAGGAAGGGGCTTAAAACTTCCACCCCGTCCACGGAGAGCGTGACATAGTAAAATCCAGGCTCCATTCCAAGGGTCAGTTCCCAGACATTCCGGTCCACCTCCAGAAAGATCATTTTCTGCTGATTGACGATCAATTCCACATTACAGGCATTCTTCATCCACAGGCGCAAAAACGGCCGCCCGTCTTTTCTGTAAAAAAGCCCCTGTGGAGGAGGCAGTTCATGCAGGGCAGTCAGGGCAAATATCTGGGGCCGCCGGAAGGAAACCGCCTGATCCTCCGGCTGCTGCCCATGCCGTGCTTCTTCCTCCCCGATGGATTCCGCCGTCAGCTCTTCCACGGCCTTTTCCGCATCCTTGAAAACCTTCACAAGTCTGTCGCTGCGTCCTTCCGCCTTTTCATTGCCGGTCAGTTCCAAATGAATCATGCGTTTTCCCCTTTCCTTCAGGGCTGTTCCCTGTCTTTCTCCAGCGCCCGGCGCAGCTTACCTTTGATGCGCTGCAGCGCGTTATCCGTACTCTTTTCATCTCTTCCCAGCACTTTTGCGATCTGTGCATAGCCCATTCCGGTGAGGTATAAATCAAGAACCTGTTTTTCAAACGGGCTCAGTTCCTTTTCGATGGTCTTTTCCAATAATTCCACATTCTCCCGGTCAATCACCAGCTCCTCCGGACTTTTTTCCCAGACATCCGGCAGCGTAAGGGGCGTTCTCTTTTCATCCCGGTCCATTTCTCCCTCTTCCCCGGTACTCAGAGAGATATACCTGTTCAAAGGGGCATGCTTTTTCCGGGCGGAAGCCTGTACCGCCGTATACATCTGCCTGGAAATACATAGGTCCGCAAAGGTAAAAAAGCTGGCATCCCGGCCGGCATCATAATCCCGGACCGCTTTAAAAAGGCCAATCATGCCCTCCTGGATCAGATCATCGCTGTCTGCTCCGAGAAGATACATGGATTTGGCCTTACTGCGCACAAGCCCTTTATATTTTTCCATGATGTAGTCCATGACCCGGTCCTCCCCGTCCCTGAGGCGTAAGAGAAGTTCTTCGTCACTGTACTCTTCATAGTTTCCCATTTCGGATTATCCTTTCAGCCTCTGGCGCACGATTTCATAAGCCAGCACCCCGGCCGCAACAGAGGCATTTAAGGAATCGATATCGCCCTGCATGGGAATGGATGCCACCATATCGCACTTTTCTTTCACCAGGCGTCCCACGCCTTCCCCTTCGCTGCCGATCACCAGGCCGATGGGGCCTTTCAAATTCAGGTCGTACATTTGGGTGCCGTCCATATCCGCGCAGACAAACCAGATGCCTTCTTTTTTCAGATCCTCAATGGTCTTCGCCAGATTGGTGACCCGGGCCACGGGAGTGAAATTCAGCGCGCCCGCAGAGGTTTTTGCCACCACCGCAGTCAGCCCCGCCGCCCGGTTTTTGGGCACGATGACACCGTGCGCCCCGGCCAGATTTGCCGTTCTGATGATGGCCCCCAGGTTATGGGGATCCTCAATGTTATCCAGAAGGAAGAGAAAGGGAGCTTCTCCCTTGTCCCGGGCCGCCTGCAGGATGTCCTCCACCTCTGCATACTCATAAGCCGCCGCATAAGCGATGACCCCCTGGTGTTTTCCCGTTTCGGAAAGCTGGTCCAGCCGTTCTTTTGTCACATATTTTACCAGGGTCCCTTTGTTTTTCGCTTCCCGTTTGATGGTCATGACGGGGCCGTCCTGGCAGCCGTCCAGCAAAAACAGTTTGTCTATGGGCCGTCCCGCCCGATAAGCTTCAATGACCGCATTTCTGCCCTCTATTGTAAATTCTTCATATCTCATATGTTCCAATTCTCCTTTCGGCCAGGGCTACAGCTGCGTGCCCGTCCGTTCGAAACTTTTTTTCACAAGGTCCAGCAGTCGCTCCGTACGATCCGTCAGATACAAAAATCCGTACAGCGCCTCCAGTCCGGTGGCTTTCCGGTAATCCGCAATAGAAGCGTTTTTCGCGGAGGTATAGGAATGCGCATTCCGTCCCCTTTTATAGACCGCCAGCTCCTCTGCCGTCAGTTCTGTCAGAAGCGCTTCCGCCTGGGCCGCCTGGGCGGAGGCCTTCACCACCGCACTCTTTCTTTTATGGAGCGTATTGGGCGCCGTATTGGCCCTTTCCACCACGATGGTCCTGATAATCAGATCATAGACACAGTCGCCGATAAAGGCCAGCGTCAGGGGCGAATAGGTCCGCACATCCGCCCTGCTGCACCCAAATTGCTCATTGATGGCCGAAAGAAGGGTTATGCTCTCTTCCATTTCACGCCCTCACGGGTATCTTCCAGCACGATACCTTTCTCCAGAAGTTCATTGCGGATTTCATCCGCCCTCGCAAAATTCTTGGCTTTCCGGGCTGCCTGGCGCTCTGCAATCAGCGCTTCAATGTCGGAATCCAGCAGTTCTTCCGCCTTTTCCACCGTCAGTCCGCAGATGTCCGAAAGCGCCAGGATTTCATCCAGCAGCGCCTGCAAGAATGCCTTGCTGTGGGTCCCTTCCCTGTTGGTATTCACGAATTTCACCAGTTCAAAGATCGCGGCAATGGCATCCGCCGTATTGAAATCGTCGTCCATGGCCTCGTCAAATTTTGTGACAAAACCCTGCGCCTGCTCCATGAGCACCGCTTCTTCTTCGGTCATACTGCCTTCCGTCCCGCTTTCCAGCATAAACTTAAGGCTGGATACTGCAGTGCGGATACGGTCCAGGCCGTTTTTCGCCGCTTCCATCAGATCCGCACTGAAGTTTAAGGGACTTCTGTAATGTGCGGAAAGCATGAAGAAGCGCAATACCATGGGATCATATTTTTCGATGATATCCCGAACCGTGAAAAAGTTGCCCGCGGATTTGCTCATCTTCTTATTATCAATATTCAGAAACGCATTGTGCATCCAGTAACGGGCAAAGGTTTTTCCGTTTGCCGCTTCGGACTGGGCGATCTCATTCTCATGATGAGGGAATACCAGATCCTCTCCGCCCGCATGGATGTCGATTTCATCCCCCAGATATTTTTTGCTCATGACTGAGCATTCAATATGCCAGCCGGGACGCCCGTTGCACCAGGGGGATTCCCAGTAAGGCTCCCCGTCTTTTTTCGGTTTCCACAGGACGAAATCCAGGGGATCCTCCTTCTGGTCTTCTCCGGAAACCAGCAGGGAACGCTTCCCCCCCTCCAGATCGTCCAGGTTTTTATGGGAAAGTTTCCCATATTCCCGAAAGCTTCTGGTTCTGAAATAAACAGTGCCGTCAGCCGCCACATAAGCATGGCCTTTCTCGATCAGGGTCCGGATCATTTCTTCCATGCCGCAGATTTCCTGAGTGGCCTGAGGATGGATGGTGGCGGGCTTCACATTCAGGGAAGCCATATCCTTCTTGCATTCTGCGATATAACGTTCGGAAATCACATTGGCATCCACGCCCTCTTCAATGGCCTTTTTGATAATTTTATCATCCACGTCCGTGAAATTGCTGACATAATTCACCTCATAGCCCCTGTGCTCCATATAACGGCGCACCGTGTCAAACACGATCATGGGCCGGGCGTTGCCGATGTGGATCAGATTGTATACGGTAGGGCCGCAGACATACATGCGTACCTTCCCCGGCTCAATGGGCACAAATTCTTCTTTCTTTTTTGTCAGGGTGTTATAAATTTTCATCTCTGTTTTCCTCTCCTCTTTTCCGCTATACTGCGGCTTTTTCTCCTATATGCTTTTTTCAGTCTTTCCCTGTATTTCGGGAAAGCTTTTTTATCTGTTCTTCCAGTTCCATCACCCGGTTGATCAGTTCGCTGTTGGACTTCTGAAGGTTGGCGATATCTTCTCTGACCGGATCCGGCAGATGCACCTGATCCATGGTTTCCCTGGGCAGCGGCTGGTTATCCCTGCGCACCACCCGGCCCGGCACCCCCACTACCGTAGAGTTGGGCGGTACGGGCGAAAGCACCACGCTGCCGGCTCCGATTTTGGAATTTTCCCCGATGGTAAAAGAGCCCAGCACCTTCGCTCCGGCACTGATCATCACGTTGTCCCCGACGGTGGGATGCCGCTTCCCCTGCTCCTTGCCGGTGCCTCCCAAGGTCACGCCCTGATAGAGTGTCACATTGTTTCCGATCACTGCGGTCTCCCCGATGATGACCCCGTTGCCGTGGTCGATAAAAAAACCGCTGCCAATCTTCGCGCCGGGGTGGATCTCGATACCGGTCTTTCTCACTCCCCGCTGGGAAATCCATCTGGCCCAGAAATAATGGCCGGACTGGTAAAGCCGATGGGCAATCCGGTAGTGGAGCATTACCTTAAAACTCGGGTACAAAAAAACTTCCATGGAAGAATGAATGGCAGGGTCCCGTTCCCGGATCACCCTGATTTCTTCCTTCACGCTTTTCACAAATCCCATATCCTGACCCCCATTATATCATGCCTCTGTGTTTTGTTCCATAACAGAAAAAACGCGGAAATCCCATCTCCAAGAGACGGAAATTTCCGCGGTCCCACTCTGTTTCAGAGCAAAATTGCCCTGCACTTCATGCGCGTAACGTGCGCTTCAAACGTCCTCTGCTCAATCCGCAAAATACGCTTCGCAAAGGCAGCTCCCGGATGCACTTTCTGCCTGATACAGCCTGGGATGCTCTCAGCCGGCGGCATTCCCTCTCTGTCCGTCACGGTACCCCAGCTGTCAGGGAAACCATAACCTGTGTTGCCTTATCACTTGCATACTCTTTCCGTTCCAAGCTTTTGCCGATATCTTTATTTAGAATAGAAAATTTCCCCGGTTTTGTCAAGGGGGTCTTCCCTATTATTCCCTGAAAGTCCGGGGCAGCGCAATAGCCAGACTATACGATTTCGTTGATCCATACCGGAAAAAGCGGCGTAACTCCTGCCGTTTTTGCATTTTCTGCCGTTTCATAGCCGAACAAAACCGCTGCAAGCTGTGAAATATCCATCCGGATATCCGCCTCCCTGTTATCCTCCAGGCGGGTGACCTTCGTTCTTCCTTCTTTGGGTTCGCAAAGGAAAAGCCCGTTATTTCCCGGGATGGCAGGATCCTTTAACGCCAGTACAAAAGGCGCAGTATCACCGGTCTCTAAAAAGGAAAGCATTTTTTCGGCATGGATGATCCTGGCCATAATCACAGGTTTCTTCTCTTTACACCGCTTCACAAATTGCGCTTCCGCCTCTTCCCGGGCCAGCACCTCCAAAATCTCCGGCTGTCCGTCCTCTTCAATATACATACACAGGCCTGCCAGGCGGTTTCCTTCCTCCCTGTATCCGTATATGCACCCGTTTTGAGAAGCCAGTTCCTTCTCCTGCTGTATATAATATGAACGATCCCTGCAAATGTAGACCGCTTTTTCCCGTTCCAGAAAACCGGAGGCAAAGGCTGCCATCTCATCGGCCTGTGCCGCTGTCATAGGGGTCAGTTTTTCTTTTCGCAGGCTTTTGGCATCCCATAGCGGCCTATCATAAATCCAGGCAAAACCAAAAGGAGTATAAATATCCGGAGAGGCGGGCATGAGAAACACAAAGGGGATCTGCTGCGCATACAGCAGCTCCATGGCCTTTTTCAGCAGGAAAGCCATATAGCCCCGGTGCCGGTATTCCCTGTCCGTAGCCACTCCCACAACATAAGCGGATTCGGCAGACTGCCCTGCCAGCCTAACGGATTCCGGGGTCAGATAGAGCATGGCCCGGACGCCTTCTGCTCCTTTTAAAACCAGCCCTCGGTTTTTGAGCGCTTTGCAGGCAAAATAATAATCTGTAAAAGAAGGGGCGTCCTCTGTAAAAGTTTTCCGCCACAGGCTTTCCGCTTCCAGACACGCTTCGTTGTGCAGCAGGGAAAACGTCAGCCCCTCATTAAAAAGCCATTCTTCCTCTTCCCGATCCGGACACAGGATTTTTGCCCGTTTTCCTTTTTCCCGGCCGCTCATGCTCTGGGACAGCCGCTGCAGCCGCCGCAGTCCGCCTTTGCCACATCCTGGTCATACAGGCCCATGGGGCTGTTCAAAAGGCAGATAGCCTGAGAGGAAATTCCTTCCCCTGTGCCGGTAAATCCCAGCCCTTCTTCCGTAGTGGCTTTTACGTTGACCTGGGAAATGTCTATTTTCAGAGCTGCCGCAATGTTTTGCCGCATAGCGTCGATATGAGGCCGCATTTTCGGCGCCTGGGCGATGATCGTTGCGTCGATATTCTCAATTAAAAAACAGTGTTCTTCCAACAGCCGTCCCACCTGTTCCAGCAGGGCGATGCTGCTGATTCCTTTATAGGCAGGATCCGTATCGGGAAAATGCTTTCCGATGTCGCCCAGCGCGGCAGCGCCCAGCAGCGCATCCATGACGGCATGCACCAGCACATCCGCATCCGAGTGGCCCAATAATCCTTTTTCATAAGGGATCTCAACGCCGCCCATGATAAGCCTGCGCCCTTCCTCCAGCCTGTGTACATCATATCCCATTCCGATTCTCATATCCGACCTCCTGTATTCGGCTCCTTTGCGCCCGCTGCGGCGCCACAGGATCTTTTTTGCCTGTCCTCATTTTACCATGATCTTTTTTCGGACACAACCGTTTTAATCCGGGTCAATCATGCGATACCCCACGCCGATTTCCGTAAAAATATATTGAGGCTGGGCCGGATTTTTTTCCAGCTTTCTTCGGATATTCGCCATATTCACCCGCAGTATCCGGTTATTATTTTCCATGTTGGGGCCCCAGATTTCCTTGATCAGAAAATCATACGTCAGCACCTTCCCCGCAAATTTTCCCAAAAGCCCTACCAGTTTGAACTCATTCTGGGTCAGGTTGGCATCCGTGCCGTTCACATAAACCCTGTGCTTATCATAATCTA
This sequence comes from uncultured Lachnospiraceae bacterium, assembly GCA_902476265.1. Taxonomy (GTDB): domain Bacteria; phylum Bacillota; class Clostridia; order Lachnospirales; family Lachnospiraceae; genus Gallintestinimicrobium. The sequence continues at coordinate 178,497 of CABSCP010000002.1, read as the reverse complement.
TCACCAGTCCATCGGCGCAGAAGGTGCCCGTCAGTCCGCCTTCCGGCCCTACATAGGCGCTTCTGGAATGGCGGATGGCGGTCCGGATCCTGGCCAGAAGCTCCGATGTGCCGAAAGGTTTTGTGATGTAATCATCCGCCCCTAAATCCAGCGCTTTCACCTTATCCTTTTCATGGGTCCTTGCGGAAACCACAATAACCGGCATTCCGGACCATTCCCGCAGGCGGCTCAAAATCGTCATTCCGTCCATATCCGGCAGTCCCAGGTCCAAAAGAACGAGATCCGGGCACTGAGAAGTGATCAGGCTGTAGGCTTGGGCTCCTGTATCCGCCATAATCACATCATAATGATTTGCTTCCAGAATCGCCCGAAAAAAATTCCGAATGCTTTTATCGTCTTCCACTATCAGTATTCTGTCTTTGACGTCCATTCTATTCTCCTGTTTCCGCGGGTTTTTTACTCCGCTGCTTTTTTCGGAAGCCAGAACATCACCCTCGCTCCCTGCCCTGTCATATTTTCCGCTTTCATGCTGCCCCTGTGGGCCCGGACAATACTCATGCACACAGAAAGGCCGATCCCCATATTGCGCTTGGCATCGCTGCTTTCTCCCTCTGCAGGCGGGTGGATATTTCCTTCAAAGATCACGGGCAGCATATTTTCCGGGATTCCCTGCCCGTCATCTTCCACGGAAAACAAAACTCTGTCGTCCATATCGCTGATCACAATTTTGACATGTTCTGTGGTTTTTCCATGCACCACCGAATTTTCCATCAGATTTACCAAAACCTGCTCGATCAGAATACCGTCCATGGGAACCAGCAGCATTTCCTGCGGCATTTCCACATCGATCCCCATATGGGGGAACTGCTTTTTAAATTTATCCACCGCCCCGCTGATCACTTCTTCCACCACTTCTTCCACCGTATGGATCTGTGCGCTGTCTCCGTTGATCCTGGTGATCGAAAGAAGATTTTCCACCACACGGATGAGCCACTGGGCTTCTTCCTTCATGTCGCAGAGCAGCTCCTTTTCCTCTTCCCGTCCCAGGACATCATAGTTATCCAAAATCCCCGACGCATTTCCCAGTATGGAAGTCAGCGGCGTCCGGATATCGTGGGATACCGCCCGCAGAAGATTGGCGCGCATCTTTTCCTTCTCCACCTCCAGGCGCACCTGTTCCTGCCGCTTGATCTGGGTCGTCAGCGTGCTGACGCTGACCGCCACCGCCAGCATCACCAGAAAGGTCACCGGATATCCCGCCACGGAAAAATCCAGCGCAAAATAAGGATAGGTGAACACAAAATTGACGAAGACCACCGCCAGCATGGAGGAGAGGATTCCGTAAAGATAACCGTCGGTAAACCGGGATATAAAAAGCACTGCCAGCACAAACAGAAGCGGCACATGAGTGTCCGTGGTGGCAAATTTCTGCAGGAGAAAGCAGACTGCCGTGACAATTCCCAGGATTCCCGCCATTATGCCGCAGTTTTTCAAAACCGCGGACGCTTTTTTCCCCATCTGTTTTTCCATCTTTTTCCTGCCTTCCGCCTGATTATATAACGCAAAAGAGCCCTTTTGGGGGCTCTCAGTCATAAAGCGATCTGCCGTATCTGATTTTCCCGTAAATTTTCTGCCCAACCACCACAAACAGGCTCAGCACCATATAGATCGTGGGGATTCCTCCCAGAACTGCCATTAAAGCTACTAATAAAATATTGATGATCTGTCCCATACACGTTTCCCTCTCTTCTGATATGATCGCAAAACGTATGATAGCATACTCTGTACCGGCAATCTATAAGAAGGAACGCATCTTAACCGCCGGTTAACAGGCGGCTTTTTTTCCTTAGCAGAAATTTAACGCAGGCTGTCAGATCCGTATAAAACAAAAAAGCCTGGTATTTACCAGACTTTTGAAAATAGCGAGAGGGGGATTTGAACCCTCGACACTGCGGGTATGAACCGCATGCTCTAGCCAACTGAGCTATCTCGCCAGGATGATATGGGGCCTACAGGGCTCGAACCTGTGACCCTCTGCTTGTAAGGCAGATGCTCTCCCAGCTGAGCTAAGACCCCGTATCTGTGCGCCGCTCACTCGCGACTGCTTGATTAGTATACAAAAATCGGCAGAAAATGTCAAGCAGTTTTTTGAATTTTTTTAAAACTATTTTACGTATATAAATTACCCTTTTTGCCCGTTTTTTTTACCGGCTAAGCCGCCGCCTGCTGCTGCATCGCAAGAAGTGTCAGCCAGCCCTGAAATTCGCTTAAAATATCGCTGTAAGGCACGGCCCAGCATTTGCCGAAGGTATCCCCGCCGGAAACGCTTCCGATCCAAATTCCTTCCAGCGTATAGAGTCCGCCGCCGCTGGAGCCGTAAGTGGCTTCCGAAAAAAACTGCAGCACATTCTGATTGGGATTATTGGGATAAACCACGCTGTACTGATCCAGGATGCCTGCCAGCGCCTGGGCATTGGGCCGGTCTGCGGAGCTCACCGCAAACAGCACGTCTCCCGGCACCTTTCCGATCTCCTCCGGGTCCGCTCCCACCGCCGGGAAAATGGCGGCTAAAGTTTCCGGTGACAACACCGACCGGCTGACTACCAGAAAGCCCACATCCTTCGCCGGATTCCTGTAAGCTGCCACCGCTTCATGCCGGGAACCGTCCGCAAATATCACTTCCGTATGCGCGTTCTTCAGGCAGTGGGCAGCCGTTGAAATATAGACCATATTTTCGTCCATCGCCATGATCACCCCGCTGCCTTTGCTTTCATAGATCAGCCCCAGGGCATCCGGATCACTGTAATTGTCCACGCTCACATTATGGCTGTTGGCGAGAGGCGCCGCTTCCTCCGCCAGGCCCTGCAAAGCGGCGGTGACTTCCCTCACCTGGGCAAAAGCCGCTTCCTTTTCCGGACTGATAGCCTTGGTGCCATAAACCGGCGCACCATATTCCGTTTCCACACTACTTCGCTCTCCTGCCGCCGGATTTCCCGCCGGACCGGCTGCCAGCGCCGAAACAGGTGTCATTATAATAGAAAGGGCCAACGCTGCGGCCCATAATTTCTTTCTCATCTTTATTCCTCCCACAGTATGCAGGCATTCCTGTACTGCTGCTTTTCTTTTCCTCTTTAGTATACTCTGTCCGCAAAAACGGCGCAAGGTTGTTTGAATAGAAGTTGGAAAAAAAATATTTTTATTGTATACTATAGGTGCGGCGCTTTTTCTACCGCCCATTACTCGCACAGAATTTTTACTCACGAGGATTGAATATGAAAAAAATACGAAAAGCAACACTCCTTGCCGACAGCATCCTTTTGGCCGCATTTCTGCTTTCTCTGCTGTGGGCTTTTTGCACCCCCACAAAGCAGGTTCTTTCCATGGATCTCTATTACCGTCAGTCGGATCCCGGGATCTGTTCCCAGCTGTTCTGGGGCGAAAACGGGAAATTATCGGCGGCAAACTGCTCCGATGGCATCCGGGAAGGCAATGTAGTGCAGTTTTCGCTGCCACAAAAGCCGTCCGAACTGCAAACCCTCCGCATTGATCCCTCCAACACGGAAGCTGTCTACAGCATCACCCATGTTGGCTTCATGATAAACGGGGAGTATTTCCGCACCATGAACGCGAATGAGATCATGGAAAAATTCGTGCCGGTGAACGCTTCCTTTGCCGTTTCAGGGGAAGAACTGATCATCACCCCCGAAAACAACGACAGCGGTCTTTACCTTGACAGCCAGGATCTGAACGCATCCGCCCGGGAAGCCTCCGCATCTCTGCGCACAAAGCAGCTACGGCAGCGTTTCTTTGCCCTGCTGTTTCTGACTGCCGCTCTCATGACCCTGGTTCATTTTGCAAAGCCCTTACGGAACTGGTTTCTTTCTTTTTTTAAAAAAGATGAAGACGGCAGGTTTGACTGGTTTACTCTGTTTGCCGCCGGGGTTATGGCCGGCGCCCTTCTGGTGGTGGTGGTCATCGGCCTGGTCAGCGGTATGGAACTGCATCCCGACGAATGGGACGTGAAAGCCTGCCTGGATTACGGCATGACGCATTTCCTGCCGCCGGACATGCGGGATCCTGCGGTGGCAGGCACCTACAGCGGCTATGGTTATACGAAGCTGGAGAATTATACCTGGTACTTTTTCCTTGCCGGTAAAATCTCCCTTCTCTTCAAAGCGATGTTTTACGGCATCCGCTACTACCGCATTCCCAATATCCTGCTTTTTGCCGGCCTGGCAATCCTGTTCGTGCGCAATGTCAAAAAGCATAATTGGCTGATGGCTGCTTTCGGCATCTGCGTTCAGGCCTGGTATATCTTTTCCTACACCACTGCGGATGCCCTGGATTTCTTTCTGTCCTTCCTGGCGATATACGAACTTTCTGTGGAGAACAGCCTGCTCTACCGGACCATCGGCATTGAAAAAATCACCCGGAAAACCTTCTTTTCCTTTCTGCCGCTGGGCCTGCTTTACGGCATGATCGCACTGGGCAAACCCAACTATTTATCCATCCTGGCCCTCACTTTCTTTGTGCTCCTGTTCCGGCTGATACGGCAGAAAGACCCAAAAATACGGGGGCGTTTATGGCGCAATTATTTTATAATCGCCGGCCTCTTTGTCGCGGTTTTCTTATCCCGGGCCAGCTTTGACGCAGTGTATTACGGGACCGAAAAATCCGCTGTCAAGGAAACCATGGCCATCCGGCACGCGGATCCCGACAAGAACCCGGCCACTCCTCTGGAAGAACAAAATCCTTCCTACCACATGTTCGCAAGAGGCGCTGACCTGTCGGACTTTTTTGCGGAAAATCCCGCCTGGTTTTCCATGAGTTATAAAAGTTTTTGCGGATTCATCCAGGATAATGACACCGGCCTGTGGTATTACCTATGCATGGGGATCCTCTATGCTGCAATTTTTACAGCCATAGGGATCGCCGCTTTCCGAATGCCGGACAATTTCTGGGGGAAAGTGGAATTTGTGACCGGGTCTCTGCTTATGGCAGGCGGACTCCTGGCCTCTGTCCTGAATTCCTACCTGATTGACTCTCAGGCCCAGGGCCGGTATCTTCTGCCCATGATCCTGATTGCAGCTTACCTCTCCGGCCGTACACCGGGATTATTCCAAAAAAGCTGGTTTCGTTTCCTGTTGATTGCCGCCGGTGTGCTTTCCGTAGGCTACTTCGGCCTGGTGGGTGTTCCTTTATTCTTATAAAAAGATGATGCCAGGGTCAAAAGGGGGTTTGTATATGATTGACAAAAATATCATCCATCTCAATTACATCAAAAAAGAACCGCAGTCAGGCAGTTATAAGGGAATGCGCTATCTCTTTGCCAAGGGGCAAAACGAGGATGGGGATTGTCTGGATGTGACCATTTGGCCGGAACCTTTCTGCTTTGTGAAAACGCCCGGGGAACTGAAGGAAACCAGGCAGTTCCCCCTCACCGTAGAAGGGAAAGACGATGCCGTGGAATGGCTCAATGAACAATACGAAGAGCAAAAAGAACGCTGGAAGCCCTGACCGGCCCCAGCGTTCCTTTTTTGTGGAAAATACCACCCTTCCGATACGGAGAATTGTGGGGCAATTCTCCCAAGTGAGTTGCCGCCCACTGGCGGCAACTCACATTTACATCCGGTCAGGCGCCGAAAAGCCCAGCACGTCGATGCAGGTTTCCAGCACATCTCTTGTCAGAAGGAGCAGCGCGATCCACCCAGCCTGCTTTTCTTTATCTTCCTCGGCAATGATCTTTGTCTCATGATAGAATTTGTTAAAGGCATTTGCCAGGTCATAGATGTAAGCACATACCTTATGGGGCGCCGCTTCCATCCCCGCATTTTCCATCATGGCATTGAAACCGCACAGCTGCAGCATCAAATCCTTCTCGGAAGCGTTTACCGCTTCTCTAAATTCCAATCCTTCCAGACTACCGCCCAACTCCTGGTATTTGTTCAGGATGGATTTGATGCGGACGATGGTGTAGAGGATATAAGGTCCGGTATCTCCTTCAAAAGAGGTGAACCGTTCAATGTCAAAGATATAATCCTTGCTGGCCTGATTGGACAGATCGCCGTATTTGATAGCGGAAAGGCCGATGATCCTGGAGGTTTCCTTCGCTTCCTCTTCGGAAATATCCTGCCGGCTTTCTCTGACCTTCCGGTACATCTCCTCGTTGATATCACGGATCAGGTACTCCAGGCGCATCACCCCGCCTTCCCTGGTCTTAAAGGGCTTGCCGTCCCTGCCGTTCATGGTGCCGAAACCGATATGCTTTAATTCTGTTTCCGGCTTTACAAGGCCTGCTTTCCTCGCCGTGCGGAACACCTGCAAAAAGTGCATTTCCTGGCGTTTATCCGTAAGATAAATCAAAGAATCCGCATGAAGGTTTTCCATACGATCCTTGATGGTGGCAAGATCGGTGGTGGCATACAGCGCCGCGCCGTCGGATTTCAAAATAATGCAGGGAGGGATTTCCTTGGTATCGCCCTCCTCCTTCACATCCACCACCAGCGCGCCTTCACTCTCATGCGCCAGACCGGAAGCCCGCAGTTCTTCCACCATTTCCGGAATAATAGGATCTGCATCGGACTCCCCTTTCCACAGGTCAAACTCCACATTCAGATCACTGTAATTTTTCTTTAAGTCAGCCACGGAAACATCAATAATATGCTTCCACAGCGCCCGATACCCTCTGTTTTTGCTCTGCAGCATCAGGGTAGCTTCCAGCGCTGCCTGTTTATAAGCCGGATCTTCTTTGGATTTCCCGCTGGCCGTAGGGTAAATTTCCTCCAGTTCAGACACCGTAAAAGGCGCTTCTTTCGGATATTCCCCGGTAAAATCCGGATCAAAATAAGGCAGCTGCGGTTTCCGCTGCTTTAATTCCGTGATGATCAGGCCCATCTGCAGCCCCCAGTCACCCAGATGCACATCCCCGATGACCTTATGCCCATTATAACGGCAGATCCGCTTGATACTCTCCCCGATGATCGCGGAGCGCAGATGCCCCACATGCAGGGGCTTCGCCACATTTGGCCCGCCGTAATCGATCACGATGGTTTTTTCCTTTTCGGGCATGTCCAGCCCGAATTTTTCTGAAGCCGCCATCCCCTTCACATAATCCCGCACAAAACTATCCTTCACCTTCAGATTCAGAAAGCCCGGCGCCACCGCCTCCACTGTTGCAAACACTTCGCTGCCGGAAAGCTTTTCAGCCACATCGTTTGCGATCATGATCGGCGCTTTGTGATATTTCTTCGCGCCTGCCATGGCGCCGTTGCACTGGTATTCGCACAGATCCGGACGGTTGGATACCGTCACCCGGCCCAGTTCCCCGTCATATCCTGCCAGGGTGAATCCTTTTTTCATCTCATCAGAGATGAGGTCTAAAAATTTCTTCATTGTCATTCTCCCGCATTTTTTCTTTCATTCTTCTGCGGCAGGATGCCGGACCACGCTGGGGCCTGCCGCTGTTCTGGTCACTATTGTAGCGTATTTATGCGGGTTTTGCAATTATACTTTCACATCCTTTTTTGATAAACTATAAGAACTACCGAAAAAAGAAGTTCTAATAACAGTAAAATGCAGCTGTGAAACAGCAATTCAGGAGGGCAAAAATGGGACAGGAAAAGGATATGTCTTTCAAAGAGTTAACACGAATATGGCTTGTGGGAAAACAGGCAAAATTAAAGCGATCCACCTTTTATCATTATGAAAACCTGATTCGAAATCATTTGGATAATACGCTGGGCCCTTTCAAGTTGTGCGAACTGAACAACAAGGCAGTCTGCGGCTTTTTTTCCAAGTTAACCGGACAGGACAGCAGCAGACTTTCGAACAGCACTGTGAAAAGCGTAATTTACATCACAAAGGCGGTGATTAATTACGCTGTGCGTACCGGTCTCATGGAAGACCCAAAAATCTATTACGAATCTCCCGGAAAATCCGGAAAGAGAGAAGGGGTTTTATCCCATCAGGAGGAAGATCATCTGATTCATTTTTTAATGGAACACAGGACTCCCGAAAATACAGGAATTCTGCTGGCATTACTCACCGGAATGCGTTTAGGGGAAGTGTGCGCCCTTCACTGGAAAGATATCAATCTGAAAGACAGTTTTATCCATATTCAGAATACCGTTTCCCGTCTTCCCTGTACAGATGGTGTCAAAAAGACCTCCCTTGTACTGGAAATGCCTAAGAGCGCTTCTTCCGTAAGGTATATCCCGATTCCTGCCTTTTTAAATGAACTGCTGAAAAAAGATGCTGCCGAGCATCAAAAAGAGGAATTTATCATTTCCGGGAGCTGTACCAAAATACCGGATCCCAGGACCCTGCAAAACAAATTCCGGCAGGATCAAAAGCAAGCGGGGATTCCTACCTATAATTTTCACGTACTCAGACACACTTTTGCCACTCGTTGTGTGGAACTCGGTTTTGACATCAAATCATTGAGTGAAATTCTGGGACATGCCTCGGTAAATATCACCTTAAACCGATATGTTCATTCTTCCATGGAAATGAAAAAAAAACAAATGCTTCTGCTCCAGCAAAAATGGAACCTTTTAACCGGAACTCTCCCGCCAATGCCACCCCTGTAAAATTTCTCTTCGAAAAGAGGTCAGCGGCTATGCTCTCTCTCCCTCTTTGAAAAAACGCAGCCGCAGTAATCCTGCCGGTATAATTCATGTTCTCTGCTCAGTTCGATGGAACGCTGATATCCGCCCTTCTTTTTAAAGTCTGAGGGCAGATACGCCGCTCCATACTCGGCTCCCAGACGTTTTCCGATTTCGTTCAGCTTCTGTGCATTTTTTAACGGGCTGATGGTGAGGGTTGTGGTGAAATAATCATACCCGCCCCTGGCAGCCCCTGCAGCCGCCTCTCTAAGCCGCAGCTCATAGCAGGCAAAGCAGCGTTCCCCGCCTTCCGGACAGTCTTCCAGTCCTTTGGCAATATCATAAAACCGCTCCGGTTCATACGGCCCTTCCTCAAAGCGAATACTGTTCAGGCCCTTCTCCGCTTTTTGGGCGGCATCCTCATTCAGTTCGGCAATCAGTCGTTTCTGTTCCTCCACCCGGCGCAGGTATTCTTCCCCAAATGAGATATTGGGATTATAGTAAAAAACGGTGATTTCAAAAAACTGCCTGAGATACTCCAGACAATAGCTGGAACAGGGCGCACAACAGCTGTGTAAAAAAAGCGTTCTGTGCGTATCCGGCAGGCCTTTGAGCACTTTTTCCAATTCCAATTGATAGTTAATCTTATTCATCTTTTCCACATCTTCCTGTCTTTTTCGGCACCCTTTTCCCGAAAAACGGATCGGAGGCTTCTTTCAGGAAGCCTCCGAATTCACAATATATCAATCCTTATTATATCTGCTGTTATTTAAAATATTTCACGCCCGATTCAAAGATCTTCAGATCCTGATCGCCGTAAATGTTGATCGCCACGCTTCTGTCACGACGTTCGGAATGGGCCATCTTGCCCAGGATACGTCCGTCCGGAGAGGTGATGCCTTCGATTGCCGCATAGGAACCGTTGATGTTCCATTCCTCATCCATGGAAACATTGCCTGAAAAGTCCGCATACTGGGTGGCCACCTGACCGTTTGCAAACAGCCTGTCCATCCATTCTTTCGGCGCCACAAAACGTCCTTCCCCGTGGGAAGCCGGGTTTACATAAGTCTTACCCAGTTCTGCGCCGGCAAGCCAGGGCGATTTATCGGAAACCACTTTGGTGTAAACCATCTTGGAAATATGGCGGTTTATGGTGTTAAAGGTCAGTGTGGGGGAGTCTTCTTTCTGTCCCACAATCTCGCCATAAGGCACCAGGCCCAGCTTGATCAGCGCCTGGAATCCGTTACAGATCCCCAGACACAGGCCGTCGCGCTCGTTCACCAGCTTCATCACCGCTTCCTTAATCTTCTCGTTCTGGAACGCGGTTGCGAAGAACTTTGCGGAGCCATCAGGTTCGTCGCCTGCGGAGAAACCGCCTGGGAACATGATGATCTGCGCATTGTTGATATCCTTTTCAAAAGCCTCCACGGAAGAGCGGATATCCTCCGCGCTCAGGTTTTTAAACACTCTTGTGACCACATTTGCGCCGGCTCTTTCAAACGCTTTTGTGCTGTCGTATTCGCAATTGGTGCCCGGGAATACTGGAATGAATACGGTAGGCTTTGCCACCTTATTCCTGCACACATAAATGCTGTCCGCCCGGTAAAGTCCGGACTCCACAGGGGTTCCTTCCTTCACTGCCTTTGTGGGGAATACCTTTTCCAGCGTACCTTTCCAGGTATCCAGCGCCTCCTGCATGGGAATCGTCACCTCTCCCACCGCAAATACAGGTTCTGCCGTAACGGTTCCCAGCACTTCATAGTCCACATCGATAAAGTTGATGCGGTCGGCATCCACTTCCGCCACAATATCGCCCAGACCGTTTGTGAACAGATCTTTCACATCCACATCATCAGAAACGGAAACGCCCAGTTCATTACCGAAGGCCATCTTGGAAATGGCAGCTGCCGCACCATGGCTGTCCAGCGCATAAGCGGAAACGATTACCTTTTCCCGGATCAGCCTTGTGATGGCATCATACAGTTCCATCACCTGATCATATACAGGCACATCATAGTCATCCTTTTCTATGAAGAAGCGAACCAGCCTGTTGCCGGGCTTTTTCAGTTCGGGAGTGATGATATCCCCTTCTTTTGCCACATCCACCGCAAAGGAAACCAGGGTGGGAGGCACATCTATCTCATTAAAGCTGCCGGACATGGAATCCTTGCCGCCGATGGAAGGAAGTCCGAAGCCCAGCTGTGCGTCATAAGCGCCCAGCAGAGCCGCAAACGGCTGGCTCCATCTTCTGGGATCCTCTGTCATCCGGCGGAAATACTCCTGGAAGGTGAAGCGGATTTTCCGGAAGTCACCGCCGTTTGCCACAATTTTAGCCATGGACTCTGTCACCGCATAAATTGCTCCGTGATAAGGGCTCCAGCTGGACAGATAAGGATCAAATCCATAGGACATCATGGTGACCGTATCCGTCTTTCCTTTCAATACAGGCAGTTTTGCCACCATGGCCTGCGTCTCTGTGAGCTGGTATTTGCCGCCGTAGGGCATCACCACACTGCCCGCGCCGATGGAAGAATCGAACATTTCCACAAGGCCTTTCTGGGAGCAAACGTTCAGACCTCCCAAAAGCTTCATCCATGCCTTCTTTACATCTTTCGCCTCAACGGCTTCTCCTACTTCTCTGTCCGCATATTTTCTGAAATAATTGTGGTCCTCGGAAGGAATATCCACAAAAACATCCGTCTCCTGATGCGCGCCGTTGGTATCCAAAAAGGCTCTTGCGATATCCACAATTTTTCTGCCGCGCCATTTTAAAACCAGCCTGGGTTCTTTTGTTACAACCGCCACCGGCACCGCTTCCAGATTTTCTTCCTGGGCATAACCCAAGAACTCATCCACATCAGCGGGAGATACCACCACTGCCATTCTTTCCTGGGATTCGGAAATTGCCAGTTCCGTGCCGTCCAGGCCCGCATATTTCTTGGGAACCTTATCCAGGTCTACCACAAGACCGTCCGCCAGTTCTCCGATCGCTACGGATACGCCGCCTGCGCCGAAGTCATTACACTTCTTAATCAGTCTGGAAACCTCCGACCGGCGGAATAGTCTCTGTATTTTACGCTCTGTGGGCGCATTTCCCTTCTGCACTTCCGCGCCGCAGGTTTCTATACTCTTTTCCGTATGGACTTTGGAAGAGCCGGTAGCCCCGCCGCAGCCGTCACGGCCTGTCCGGCCGCCCAGCAGAATGATGATATCATCCGGATCGGAATTTTCACGGATGACATTGCGCCTGGGCGCCGCTCCCATGACCGCGCCGATCTCCATGCGCTTCGCCACATAGTTGGGATGATAAATTTCTTTTACATAACCGGTCGCAAGACCGATCTGGTTGCCGTAAGAGGAATAACCGCTGGCCGCCCCGCGCACCAGCTTCTTCTGGGACAGCTTTCCCTTTAAGGTTTCTGCGATGGGAACCGTAGGGTCTGCCGCGCCGGTCACACGCATCGCCTGGTAAACATAGCCGCGGCCGGAAAGGGGATCCCGGATCGCACCGCCCAGACAGGTCGCCGCACCGCCGAAAGGTTCGATTTCTGTGGGATGGTTGTGGGTCTCGTTTTTAAAGAACACCAGCCATTCTTCGGTCACAGGTCCGTCGCCATAATCCATTTCAACAGGAACAATCACGGAACAGGCATTGATTTCGTCGGACTGCTCCATGTCCTCCAGTTTGCCTTCGCTCTTTAACTTGCGCATCGCCATCAGCGCCAGATCCATCAGACAGACAAATTTATCCGGTCTGTCCTTAAAAATATCGCTGCGGGTATCCAGATAGCTCTGATAGGTCGTCTCGATGGGCGTGCGGTAATATCCGTCCGCAAATTCCACATTTTTCAGCTCCGTGGAAAATGTGGTATGGCGGCAGTGATCGGACCAATAGGTATCCAACACCCGGATTTCCGTCATGGAAGGATCTCTTTTTTCCTCGTTGATAAAATAATTCTGAATATGTTCAAAATCCCGGAAGGTCATGGCCAGGCCGAGACTGTCATAAAGTTCCTTTAAATCCGCTTCCGAAAGGCCGGTAAAGCCATCGAAAATTTTCACATCCGCAGGTTCGTCAAACACCGTAACCAGCGTATCCGGCTTTGCCAGATCCGTTTCCCTGGAATCCACAGGATTGATGCAGTATGCCTTAATCTTTTCAAATTCCTCCTCTGTGAGGCTGCCCGTGATCAGATAGGTCACCGCGGTTTTGATGATGGGCGTCTCGTCCGCTTTTAAAAACTGCACGCACTGGACGGCGGAATCCGCTCTCTGGTCAAACTGGCCGGGCAGAAACTCCACCGAAAATACCCTGCCGTTTTCGGGGATGTCGATCGTTTCCCTGTAAAGAATGTCCACCGGCGGCTCAGAAAATACGGTGCGGCATGCCTGCTCAAAAATTTCATCGCTCAGGTTTTCCACATCATAGCGGATGAACATTCGGACCTCTTCAATACCGTCCATGTTCAGATAGTTCTTCAGATCTTCCTTCAGTTCCAGCGCTTTGACCGCAAAGCCGTCCTTCTTTTCCACATAGATCCGTTTTACGTTTCCCATTCTCTTTTCATTCTCCTGCTTTGTAATTTTGGGGAACTGTCCAATAACAGTCCCTCTTTATTCTGCAACAAGCCCGCTCATCAACGTAAGCAGCTCATTGTCCACCATTGTTTCCGTAACCCTCATCGTATGAGCGCAGATATGCAGCCCCTCTAAAACGAACATGATGTTGTCCGCCGTCCTTTCCGGATCCACATCATAAAATTCCCCGCCTGCGATCCCCGCCTCAATGAGCCGGGCCAGCGCCTGGGCTGCCGCCCGGAACCTTTCCTGCAAAGGATTGTTCTCTCCTGTGGGACGGTTTGCAAAATAGTATTCATATATTGCAACGGAAAGGTCGTCTTTTCTGCGGAGGATTTCCCGCTTCTGCTCCTTCAAAAAAATCAGGAGCACATCCACAGCCGAAGCATCCTCCCCCAGTTCCCTGGAAAAAACATCGTCCGTTTCCTCTTCCTCGGCGCTCATCACTGCCAGAAACAATTCCTCCACGCTGCCAAAATACAGGTACAGGCCGCCCCGGCTGATCTCGCATGCCTCCACAATATCCTTCATGGTGACATCCTTATACCCCTTTTCCATAAAAACGCGCCGGGCAGTTTTGAGAATCAACTGTTTCTTCTGCGCCGATTTTTCGCTCATACCCTTATCCTCTTTGTAGATAAAACCCCAATTTTCTTTCATCATACCATAAAATGAGTGAATGGAACACTCTCACTTTATATTTTTTTCGCAAATTCGGCTTTTCCGCCAAAACATGGCCTGATTGAGCCCTGTATCCCGACGATTTCATAGAATTTTAAGAAAAGCTTAATCCTGCGCGGCTTGCATAACCCCTGATAATGGGATATATTAAACGGACGAGGAGGATTTTCGATGAAATATTTTTTGCTCACGATGAAAAAGATGTTCCGCTTCCTGCTTAAGCCTCTGTCCTTCGTGCCAGCGCTGTGCATGATGTATCTGATTTTTTCCTTTTCTGCCCAGACAGGGGCGCAGTCCAGCCAGCTCAGTCTCGATATCAGCACCAGGCTTGTGAGATTGGCCAACCGGATTCTGGACCTGAATATGGACGCTGCACAGATCGCCCACTATGTGAATGCCATCCATTTTTACGTGCGCAAGCTCGCCCATGTTACGGAATATTTTATGCTGGCCGTTTCTGTGGCCCTGCCGCTGTATGTATACCGGCTCCGGGGCTTTTGGCTGGTGATTGCGGCAGGATTTTTCTGCGTAGCCTTCGCCTGTCTGGATGAATACCATCAGTCCTTTGTGGCAGGCCGCGGCCCTTCTCCCAGGGATGTGGCCATCGACAGCATCGGGATTTTTACAGGAATCTATCTCACCCGTATTTTCGGTTTTCTCGGACGCAAAACAATTTTTGCCCTGCTGTCCATGGAACGCACACGGAAACAAAGGGAATGATTTTTTTTTAAATAGGGCTTGCAAAATTTGTCTTTTCTGTGTTATAATACATTTCGTCAGTCCGGTAGGGCTGTTGAATAGGGGCATAGTTCAAAGGTAGAACAGCGGTCTCCAAAACCGTCGATGTGGGTTCGATTCCTACTGCCCCTGTTTTTTTATTGCCATCAGGCAGAAAAGATCCCAAAAGTGCCGATAACCCCTGTGGTTACCGGCACTTTTTCTTTCCATATTATATGACAGAACACGATCCTTTCTTGTCTCCCTCATAAAACCAAAAGATCTCTTCCAGATAAGGCGCCAGCACTTCATTGGGCGCGCGGTAAATTTCATGGCGCACCCCCGGCACCAGCATCAGCCTGCCGTCTTTGATCCGGGAAATGAATTTCTTCTGAGCCCCGGGCTTCACCAGGCTGTCCTGCTCTGCCTGAAATAAAAGGACCGGAATCTTCACCTTTTCCGCCTGACGGCGGCTGATCACAAAATTGCCCGCATTGATCGCTTCTTTCCCCCAAAAATAGCTGGCGGAAGAAGTCTGATAATCCGGATCCTCTCTGCGCCGCTTCAGATAGCAGGCATGCCGGGCCCGAGAACTGGCCGAGCATTCCTCGAAAGGTTCTTCCGGGTCAAAGGGGGACTGGGTAAACAACCGCTCCCTGCCTTCTCCCTTCATCACCTTTAAATCGCACAGCACCCGGGCGGCCCAGGCCGGACAGGCTCCCAGCTTCAGTCCCAGCATGGGTGCGTTTAACACCGCTTTGGTAAAATCCTCCGGATACTGCTCCAGATAAAATGCCCCGATGCAGCCCCCCATGGAATGTGCATATAAATAGAGGGGTTTTTCCTGGCATAGGGGTTTTACCACGGTATGGACGAACCGGTGCAGATCCTTCACATAACGGGAAAAAAGTTCGATATGTACAATGGTGGTATCCTCCACCTCCCGAAGAGATTTCCCGTGTCCCCGATGATCCATAACGGCAATCTGATAGCCTTCTTTATAAAAATAATAAATCAGTTCATGATATTTCAGACAGGATTCCGTGAATCCATAGCTGATCACAATGGTTCCCCTGGGACAGTCCCGGGGATACAATTCATAATAAAGCCCTTCCACAGGCGCTGCGCATTTTTCCTCCGGCGCAGGTTTTTCTGTTTTCATCCGCCCCCGGACACAAATACCGGCCAGAAAAGGCTCCACTTCCGTTTCCATCCGGGCTTCCAGCGTATCCTCTGCAAGGCATTCCACCCGGCTCTTTTGATTCAAATTCAGAATTTCCTTATTCATACATCCCAATCCCGTTCCAGCTTACATACGGCCGCAGCCTTGATCAGTTCCACCGTGCCCTGGATGCCGAATTCGCTGCTGTCGATGAGCAGGTCCTTCCCCTCCTTCTGGTCCCAGTTGCGGTCCGTAAAATATTCATAATAGTTGCGTCTTGTCTTATCCATATGGCGGATCACCTTTTCCGCCTCATCCTCTTTAAAATGATAACGCTCCATCACCGTTTTGATCCTGCAGTCTAAAGGCGCATAAATAAACACCTTTAAAACCTCCGGCCGGTTTCTGAGCACATAGTCGGCTCCCCTTCCCACAATCACGCAGGACTCTTCCCGCCGTACGATGGAACGGATCACCTCCGCCTGGGCCCGGTAAATTTTCTCATTGGTGTTCTCCTGGATCAGATCGATTCCAGGGGCAAGCTCCAGAAAACGGCCGATCAGCTTCTCGTCCGCATTTCCCACCACACTTCTCTCGATCCCGCTCTTTTTTGCGGCCATATCGATCAGATTTCTGTCGTAAAATCCAATACCCAAAGCTTCTGCCAGCCGTTCTCCGATTTCCCGTCCATTGCTGCCAAAGCTTCTGCCGATGGTGATAATCATCTGTCTTTTCATAGGTAAATCCCTCCCTTCTTCCCTTTTAGTATAACGGATTACCAGGCCTTCTACAACCTCATTTCCCGCCATATCGGATTTCTATACACAAAATCCTGCAAAAACAGCAGAAAATGTGCCTCAAGGTTTTTTCGTTATCGTAAATAAAAAGTGTGCGCATCTACAGCGAAGCGTGTTTTTTTATACGATAGGAAACGAAGTTTCTTATCGTATAAAAAAACCTGCTGAATATCAGCAGGCATTCTTCTTGGGGGGGATGACAGGGCAAATCCATACGGACGTACCCTGTCTGATTTTGTGGGTTGATGACTTTTCAACTTGTGCTTATCATAAAACATCAAAAAAGATTTGTCAATCTTTTTTTTTATTTTTTTATTTCCATTTTACGGTTTTTACTATATAATTGTTTTTTTAACCCTTTATTCTGTCAGGATATCCATTTTCCATTTCCAAATTATGTACTTTCAACGGTCCGTCCGCCACACTTTCCATTTCCACCAGTTCCACATCCACTTCAACCTTAACCGCCACTTTTTCCATTCCGTTCGCATGCAGCTGCATTTTCTGTGCCAAAAGCATCATCAGCGCCCTGCCAAAAAAGCGTCTCGGCACCCGAAGGGTGGTGAGGGTGGGTTCGATCATGCTGCAGACCGCGCGCCCGTCGAAGCCGATTACAGAAACATCCTTAGGGATCTTTTTTCCGGCGCTGTGCAGAGCCCGGTATACCGCCGGTCCCAAAATATCGTTTTCCAAAATCAGCGCTGTAGGAATTTCTTTTTTCTGAACGATCCAGTAATTCTCCAGAAACTCCCTGACGCTGCCGGATGCCCCTCCGTTTCCCGGCACCAGAATATCCATTTCGTCAACCACAGCGAGCCCCTCCTCCATCAACGCCAGTTTAAAATACTTATGCCTTTCTGCGGCGGCACACTGGCGGGAATCCGTTCTGATGTAGCCGATCTTTTCATGGCCCCGTTCTCTGAGGTATCTGACAGCCTTATACATTCCCTGTTCGTTATTGACACACACCGAAGTGATCTGCCCGCCGGGAAGCGTACATGCCACCGTCACAAACGCAAGTCCTGTTTCCTCCAGCTCTTCCAGTTCCTTTTCCGAGAGCCTGGGCGCCTGTACAATGATCCCTTCACACTCTTCACAGAGCATTTTCAGCGAAGCTTCTTTCTTTTTTAAATCCTTGTGGATGACAAGAAGCTGATACCCCTGCCCTCTGGCTTCTCTCTCCACTCCTTCTAAAATAGGGGGATAAAAGGAGGATTCTTCTTCCCGTTCTTCTTCACCGGAGTAAATGACATAAGCCAGCTTTTTTTGCTGTTCATTCTCCCTGTCATGATTTTCTCCCTTGATCATGTACCCATAACCCAGTTCTCTTATTTTGGAAAGAAGCGTATTGCGCAGTTCATCGCTGATTCCCGGTTTGTTATTCAGCACAAGAGACATGGTTGCCGTAGAAACTTCAAGAAGCGCTGCCAGATCTTTTGATTTCATTGCCATAATCTATCCCCCTCATACTAATTTATAAATTTTCATAAACTATAATTTCATTTTATCCCAGATTGTGGCATATTTCAAACAAATTCCGCCTTTTTTCATAAATTCCTGTGTATTTGTTAAAACTATATATGTAACCCTTTAAACCATGATGAAAAGGAGGCTGAAATGGATTACGATAACAACGAAAAGCCTTATGATATGGCCTACGAAACGGTCCTTTCCGCAGACGGTGTTAATCCGGTAGCGAAGGATGACGAAACGCCGGATGCCGACAACGCTCTGGATGAGGGGATTGACATTCATTTCCCCGGTGTGGTACCGCCCGCTTATTTTCCCGGTTTTCCCGGAGGCCCTTCCATCGGATAAGTTTTTCAAAAAAGCCAGCGTACCAAAAACGGGCTGCCCCATGGGACAGCCCGTTTTTTGATCACCTGGCTCCTTTGTCGTAAATCACGCCCAGAGCGCGGGGCGAACGGTTGTGTTTGGAAAAGAAAATCAGCAAAAACAATGTGAGCACATAGGGCAGAATCATCACCAGATCCTGATAGCTGGAAGGCATGGCCAGGATCTGCACCAGCTTATAGCCGCCGGAACGGGCGAACCCAAACAAAAGGCAGGCGCCCAGTGTGGGCAGGATGCGCCAGTTTCCGAAAATCAGCGCCGCGATTGCCAGATAGCCGTAGCCCACATAAATCGCATTGGAAAAATTGGCGGAAATGGAATAGGCAAAGCAGATGCCCCCCAGTCCCGAAAGGGCGCCGGATACCATGACTGCCGCCAGCCGCACTCTCCCCACTTCGATACCGGCCGCATCCACCGCATGGGGATTGTCGCCGCAGGCGCGAAGATGAAGGCCGAATCTGGTCTTGTACATCACAAACCAGGCGATAAAGGCCACAATTACGATCACGATCTCAAAAGGATAGAGATTGGTGAACACTGCTCCCAGCACCGGAATCCGGGATAGTCCCGGCACCGTAATCCGGCTGGAAACGCCCAGCACAAATTTATCGCTGGCCGCACCGAACACCGCCGCATTGATCTGCTTCGTCAAAAAAGAGGTCAGCGCCATCGCCAAAATATTGATGACCACGCCGCTGATGACCATATTCGCCCGAAACCGGATGCACAAAAGGGCATGGATCAGGGAAAACAACATGCCGCCGATGACGGCAAATACCATCGCAATATAAAAGGGGACCGCCGAATTTCCGGCGAAATTCCCGGCGATCAGCACCGCCACAAGAGCGCCGGTGAAAGCGCCGAAGCCCTGCAGCCCTTCCAGGGCCAGGTTGGTAATACCGCTCTTCTCCGAATAAATGCCGCCGATTGCCATGATAAAAAGAGGAAGAGCAAAAGATAAACCGTCAATGATCACTGTATTCATTTTTTCTCCTCCTTTTTCCCGTCATCCATACGCGCCACCCGGTATTTGATAAAAGCCGTACAGGCGGAGAATAAAAGGATCACACCTGTGATCACATCCGCAATTTCCGCCTGCACCCCTGCCGTCGAACTCATGTAGGTGCTGCCTTTGTCGATCATTGTGATCAAAAAAGAAGAAAACAGGATGCCCACCGGATTGGAATTGCCCAAAAGTGCCACGGCAATGGCGTCAAATCCGGTATCACTCAGCGTCCTGGGACGGATGGAGGCGAAATAGCCCAGATAATAGGTCACTCCGGCAAGCCCTGCCAGCGCCCCGGAAATCACCATGGTCAGGACAATGTTCCTGCCCACATGGATTCCCGCATATCTGGAAGCGTTTCCGGAAAATCCCACGGCTTTCATTTCATACCCCAGCTTTGTCTTGTCCATCAGAAATTTCACCAGCCAGACCGCAGCCAGCGCCAGCAGAATGCCCAGCGGAATATCCATTTTCAGATCGCCCACCACCGTGTCCGCCAGCGTCAGCCTGGAAGCTGAAGAGACCGCCCTGGACTGCCTGGAAACCGGATCCACAAAATAGGTGTTGATAAAAAAGCTGCACACATACTGCAGAATATAGTTTAGCATGATGGAGGACACCACTTCATTGATATTGAAGCGGTATTTTAAAAAGCCGATGATCCCGCCCACGGCCGCTCCGGCCACGATGCCCACGATGATCACCAAAGGTTTCGCCAAAGGCGCTGTAAGAGAAGTGTAGCCCACTATAATAGAGGCTGCAAATCCCGCCGCCAGCATCTGTCCCGATACGCCGATGTTAAAGAGCCCGGAACGCAGCGCTACCGCTACCGCCAGCGCCGCAAAAATCATGGGCGTCAGATAACTTAAAAAGCTCATGAAATCCGTCAGCATATTTTTATGTCCCGCATAGGAAGCCTTGGGCGCGATGCCGCAGCCCTGCAGCAGATTGTAATAGGCGCCCAGCGGGTTTTTGCCCAGCAAAAGCAGGACCACGGCCCCGGCCAGCAAGGCGATCAAAATGGTGAACACGGGAATCGTTACATTCTGAGTTTTGGGATTACCCAGCGCCTTTTTCAGGAAACTTCTGAATCCGTTTTCTTTTTTATGCATGCTGTTTTACCCCCATCATAAATTCTCCGACTTCGTTGGTGGTCAGCGTCCTGGCATCCGCAATTTTCTGAATCTGTCCGTTATAAATGACGCCGATGGTGTCGGCGCAGTTCATGATCTCGTCCAGTTCCAGGGATATGAGCAGTACCGCCCTTCCCTTATCCCGCTCGCCGATCATCTGTCTGTGAATGTTCTCGATGGCGCCGATGTCCAGCCCTCTGGTGGGCTGCACAAAAATCATCAGCGGGCTGTCCTGCTCGATTTCTCTGGCGATAATGGCCTTCTGCTGGTTGCCGCCGCTCATGGAACGGACCACTGTTTTTATGCCCTGACTGCTTCTGATATCGTATTCTTCAATCAGCCCTTCCCCATAAGCGTCAAATTCCTTCTTCTGGAGGATTCCCCTGTGGCAGAACGGCTCCTTGTAATAATTTTTCAATCCCAGATTTTCCGAAAGGCTGAAGTCCATCACCAGCCCGAAATTCTGGCGGTCTTCCGGAATATAGGAAATCCCCTCCAGTGTCCTTTTACGGATGCTGTAATCCGTGATATCTTTCCCGTTTAAAAGGATCTGTCCCCCGGAAGCTTTTAAAAGGCCTGCGATGGCATCGGCGATTTCCACCTGTCCGTTTCCGGACACCCCGGCGATAGCAAAAATTTCTCCGCCGTGCACCTGGAAGGAAACATTTCTGACCACTTCAAAATTGTCCCTGTTTTTGACCGTCAGATTTTTCACATCCAGCACCACATCCCCAAACGCCGCTTCCTTCTTCTCCGTCTGAAAGCTGACTTCCCGGCCTACCATCAGATTCGCCATTTTTTTCGTGGTGGTGGAAGCCACGTCCAGAACATCGATGAGTTTTCCTCTGTTTAAAATCGCACAGCGGTCGGCCACCTGCTTGATCTCCTCCAGCTTATGGGTGATCAGGATGATGGTTTTCCCGTCCTCCTGCAGTCCCCTGATGATTTCCAGCAGGAACTCTATTTCCTGAGGAGTCAGCACAGCGGTAGGCTCGTCAAAAATCAGGATTTCCGCCTCCCTGTAGAGCATTTTTAAAATTTCTACCCTCTGCTGGGTGGAGACATTGATATTCTCGATCACGTCCGTGGGCTCCACCTCCAACCCGTATTTCACGGAAAGCGCGCGGATCTCTTCATTGGCCTTTTTGATGTCAACAGCCGGAAAAATTCCCAGCACCTTCTTCACCGGCTCCATTCCCATAATGATATTTTCCGCAATGGTATAGTTGCTCACCAGCTTAAAATGCTGATGTACCATACCGATATTGAGCTTCGTCGCATGATTGGGAGAGGTGATTTTTACCTTTTCCCCCCGAATATAGATTTCCCCTTCATCCGGTTCATACATTCCGAACAACATGCTCATCAGCGTGGATTTTCCTGCTCCGTTTTCCCCGAGCAGCGCGTAGATCTCTCCTTTTTTGATCTGGATGGTCACATCATCGTTCGCCACAATCCCCGGAAAACGTTTTGTGATATGGCGCATTTCCACAATGTAGTCATATTCGGACATAAGGCCCTCCTTTTCTCGCTATCGACGGTTTTGCTTTTTTCAGACCGTTAAGGCATAACAACATCCGTTCCTGCCTGCTGTCATCCCTCAGCGCCCCGAAAAACGTTCCCGTTCGGTCTGTGCAGGAGAAATCAGGCCGGGGCCAAGCCCCGGCCTGCATGCAAGTCCTGATTCTTTCTTTATTTCACTTCAAAGGTATCCGGTGTGATACCGTTAAAGTTCGCTGCCGGAACGATCTCGCCGGCTTTTACTTTTGCATAAGCTTCATCCACTTTCGCGATGGTGTCAGCGGATAACTGGCATCTGCCTTCCGCGCTCACGTAACCTGTGGAATCGGTCTCCGCTGTCAGCACAACGTTGCCGCCCTTAAAGGAGCCGTCCAGGACTTCGCCCAACACTCTTTCCACATTGGAGTGCATCACTTTCAGTCCGCTTGTGAGCACAACGTTCGTATCCCCGTTTGCGCCGTCGTCATACTGGTCAACGTCGCAGCCGATCACTTTCACACCGTCCGCTTCTTTTGCTGCGGTGAACACGCCGTTGCCGGAACCGCCTGCCGCAACAAACATGATGTCAACGCCTTCAGCGATCAGCGCGTTGCCCACCACCTTGCCGGTAGCTTCATCATTGAAGGTGCCGATATAGTTGCCGCCCACATCTGCGCCGGTCACATCCGTACCTGCATAAGAAGGAAGCTCCACCACTTCCACGGAAGTGCCTTCCGTCTCGTTCACATATTTCACGCCGCATTCAAAGCCATACTGATAATTTACGTTAGAGGGGTATGCGATGCCGTTTACCACCGCAACCTTATTGCTCTTTGTCTCCAGAGCCGCTGCCATTCCTGCGAAGAATCCGCTCTCCTGCTCTGCGAACTGCATTGCATAAATATTGTCCACTTCCACTTCATTGCCTTCGGCATCGGAAGGGAAGCTGTCCACCAGGATGAACTTCACATCCGGGTTGTCCTGTGCCACCTGTCCGATTCCCGCAAACTGGAAACCGCAGCAGACGATCACATCATAGTCGGCAACGATATCGGATACCGCCTGTACTGCTGCCGCGGTATCGCCGGTAGGCTCTTTGACGGGATTCACCGTGCTGCCGGGATGCTTCTCGATGAAGCTTAAAATGCCGTTGTAGTTGTCCTGGTTAAAGGAACCGTCATCCACGCCGGAAGGGCTGGATACGATGGCGATCTTTAAGCCTTCGCCTTCCGCTGCCTGTGTGCCGGGCTCTGCCGCTTCCTCTGTGGCAGGCGCAGGCGCTTCCGCCGTCGTCTTCTGTTCTGTCTCAGGTGCCGGTGCAGCGGGCTGTGTGCCGCATGCTGTCATGGACAGCACCATTGCCGCCGCCAATGCGGCGCTGAAAAACTTTTTCATAATCAAAATCCTCCTTTGCATATGTCAGCTCCGAAAGCAGCACATGCTCCTGTGAAGCTGCAAATTTACAAATACAAATTTATCATAACACTTTACCGTTGAAAAAACAATGGAGAATCTTTTCCACCTCTAAAACTGCTCCGCCGCATCCGCCACGCTGCTGACGCCCACCAGCCGGATCCCATCGACGGCGGGCATATGCTCCAGACAGACCTTCGGAAGGATACAGGTGGAAAAGCCCAGCTTTCTGGCCTCCAAAACCCGCTGCCGGGCCATGGAAACCGCCCGGACTTCTCCGCTTAACCCCACCTCGCCGAAGGCCAGAACCCCCTCCGGGACGGGACGGTTTTTAAAGCTGGAAACGATGGCCAAAACAATCCCCAGGTCGATGGCCGGTTCCGTAATTTTGATGCCGCCTGCGATATTCACATAGGCGTCACAGCCGCCGATCTGCAGGCCCAGCCGCTTTTCCAACACCGCCATGAGAAGATTTACCCGGTTAAAATCCGTGCCGGTAGCCTGTCTTCTGGGAATGCCGAAATTGCTGTGGCACACCAGCGCCTGGATTTCCGTCAGCACCGGCCTGGTGCCCTCCATGGAACAGGAAACCACGGAGCCGCTGGCGCCTTGCGGTCTGCCGTTTAACATGAATTCCGAAGGATTTTTCACCTCTGTGAGCCCTTCCTGGCGCATCTCGAAAACCCCGATTTCATTGGTGGAACCGAAGCGGTTTTTCACCCCCCGCAAAATCCGGTAGGAAGCATGCCTGTCCCCTTCAAAATAGAGCACCGTATCCACCATATGTTCCAGCACCCTGGGGCCTGCCACCGTTCCTTCTTTGGTCACATGTCCCACAATAAAAATGGAAATCCCGAGCCCTTTTGCAAGGCGCAGTAAAACGCCGGTGGATTCCCGCACCTGGGAAACGCTTCCCGGCGCAGCGCCCACGGATTCATTGAACATGGTCTGAATGGAATCGATGATCACCACCTGAGGCTTCTTTTCCTCTATGACTTCCTCAATCTGAGTCAGATTTGTCTCGCAATACAACGTCAGGGAATCCGTAAATTCTCCGATGCGCATGGCGCGCATCTTGATCTGACGGAGGGATTCTTCTCCCGAAATATATAAAATTCCTCTGCCGCTTTGTGAAAGGCATCTGCACATCTGTAACAGCAGGGTGGATTTGCCGATGCCGGGATCCCCTCCCACCAGAGTCAGGGATCCGGGCACAATGCCCCCTCCCAGCACCCGGTCCAGCTCGGCAATGCCGGTGGGGATCCGGGATTCCTCTTCCATGGAAATCTCATTCAATACCGCGGGCCGGCTTTTTGGGCCGGCCCCGCTCTGTTTTAATTCTTTTCCGCTTTTTGAGGAGGACACGGTTTCTTCCACAAAGGAATTCCAGGCCCGGCAGGCCGGGCACTGTCCCATCCACTTTGCGGATTCATATCCGCATTCCTGGCAGAAAAAAACGGTTTTTCCTTTTTCTTTCGCCATTTATTTTGAAATCTCTACTTTCACTTCCCCAATGCCCGCCAGTTCCACACTGACGCTCAGCTTACCGCCCAGATTGGTGCGCACTCTGCCCGCATCCTCACCGTTCACCTTTACATCATACTCGGTATCATCTTCCAGTCCCAGGGTCAGCTGCGCATCCTCTTCCCCTTCCACAATGAAGCTGACGCCGTTTTCATTTTCCGCAAAATGTTCCACACTGGTGCCCGGAACGGACTCATAAACGAACATGCCGTTACGCTCCAGCTTGGTGATCTCATGGAAGGTTTTCACCTTGTACTGGTCTCCGCCGCTTTCAAAGCCTTCCTTTTTGCTCTTTTCCCGAAGCAGATGATTGCCGAAGCTGATGCTGCCGTCTTCTTCTGTTCTGATGAGTTCAATTACTGCTGCCATTCTTTTGTCCTCCTGTCCGCTCCATGGCGGTAAATAAATTTTTTATCGGTCCGTACCTTTGACCTGAAAAGACACTTTTCCTTCCCGGAATCCGGCGCTGACACTGTCCCCCGCCTTCACTCTGCCGGAAAGAATTTCCTCTGCCAGCGCGTCCTCCACAAGCGTCTGGATCGCCCGTTTCAAAGGCCTTGCGCCCATCTTTAAATCGCTGTGCTTCTCCACGATATATTCCTTTAAAGCCGTGGTGATCGTCAGACGGATTCCCATCTGCTCCTGACACCTTTTGACCAGATTTGCGGAAAGCAGCGTGATGATTTGTTTCATACCTTCTTTCGTGAGCTGGTGGAACACCATCACCTCATCGATCCGGTTTAAAAATTCCGGTTTAAACAGGCGTTTCACCTCTTCCATCACGCCCGCTTTCATTTTTTCGTAATTTTTCCGGGCGTCTTCTTTCGCCGCAAAGCCCAGGTTTTTGGGCTCCACGATCCGCTGTGCGCCCGCGTTTGAGGTCATGATGATGACGGTATTTTTAAAGCTCACCTTCCGGCCTTTGGAATCGGTGATATGACCGTCATCCAGCACCTGCAGCAGAATATTGAATACATCCGGATGGGCCTTTTCGATTTCATCAAAAAGCACCACCGAATAAGGGTTTCTGCGGACTTTTTCGGAAAGCTGGCCGCCTTCGTCAAATCCCACATATCCCGGAGGGGAACCGATCATCTTGGAAACGGAGTGTCCTTCCATATATTCGGACATATCCACCCGGATCAGCGCGTTCTCCGATCCGAACATAGCCTCCGCCAGCGCCTTGGAAAGTTCTGTTTTCCCCACGCCGGTGGGTCCCAAAAACAGAAATGATCCGATCGGCCTTCCGGGATCCTGCAGGCCTACCCTGCCCCGGCGCATGGCCCTGGCCACCGCCGCCACCGCCTCTTCCTGGCCGATCACCCGCTTATGAAGAATGGATTCCAGCTTTAAAAGCCGTTCCCCTTCCTTTTCCGTCAGCTTACTCACCGGAATCTTCGTCCACACGGAAACCACCCGGGCAATATCCTCCGGTGTGACCGCCAGGCCTTCTTTCGTCCTTTTCTTTTCCTGGCGCTGCAGGGCCTTTTCATATTTCGTCAGGAGCTCATCCTGCTTTTTCTTCAGCTCTCCGGTCCTGGAAAGTGCGCCCTCCCGGATGGAATGCTCTATCTGTTCATCCAGGGCATCGATTTCTGCCTTCAGGCTGTCCGTCCCCTGGGGCGCCTGCATCTTCGCAAGCCGCACCGCCGCCCCTGCTTCATCCATGACGTCTATCGCCTTATCCGGCAGTTTCCTGTCATTGATATAGCGGTTGGAAAGCCGCACTGCCGCTTCCAGGGCTTCCGGAAGAATCGTCACGTTGTGATGGGCTTCGTATCTGGAAACGATGCCCTTTAAAATTCCCACCGCTTCCTCTTCGGAAGGTTCTTCCACCGTTACCGGCTGGAATCTTCTCTCCAGCGCCGCATCCTTTTCCACATACTTGCGGTATTCTTCCATGGTAGTGGCACCGATCAGCTGGATTTCCCCTCTGGCGAGAGAAGGTTTTAAAATATTGGAGGCATCGATTGCTCCTTCCGCTCCTCCTGCGCCGATGAGGGTGTGCAGTTCATCCAAAAACAGCAGGATATTTCCGTCTTCCGTCACTTCCCGGATCACTTTTTTGATCCGTTCTTCAAATTCCCCGCGGTATTTGCTGCCCGCAATCATACCGGACAGATCCAGCATCAGCACCCTTTTATTCTTTACGGTATCCGGCACGCGCCCTTCCACAATGCGCGCCGCCAGCCCCTCTACGATCGCTGTTTTCCCCACGCCAGGCTCTCCCACCAGGCAGGGATTGTTTTTGGTACGCCGGCTTAAAATCTGAATGACGCGCAGAATCTCCGTTTCCCTGCCGATCACCGGGTCCAGCTTTCCTTCTGATGCCAGCCGGGTCAGATCCCTGCTGTACTGCTCCAGGGTTGCAGCGCTGCCTTTCTTTTTCTGTTTTCTGGCCATCTCTTCCTTATAAGCGGCCGGATCCTGGCCGATGGCCAGAAGAGTATCCATATAAATCTTCTGAACAGGCAATGTCAGCGTATTCAAAATCCGCACCGCCACGTTATCCCCGTCGCTTAAAAGCGCCATCAGAATATGCTCCGTGCCGGTCTGCAGACTGCCGGCCTTGCGGGCCTGTCTGTGACTTTCTTCCAGCACTTCCTGCGCCCGTGGGGAATAGCCGTCCCTCTCCTTCACAGGCGTCTGGGTTTCCGGAGCGATCAGATCCCGGATCATTTCCCTGATGGCATCCTCCCTGGCGCCGTTGGCCGAAAGGACCTTCGCCGCCACTCCTGTTCCTTCCCTGATCAGGCCGAGAAGAATGTGTTCCGTCCCCGTATAATTCTGGCAAAGGCTCCTGGCCGCGCGTCCTGCCAGAAGAAGGGCAGTCTTCGCCTTATCTGTAAACTGTGACTGCATCTGTCAAAGTCCTCCATATCCTTCATAAATCTCATCAATTAAAGCATGCACCTCCTGACGGGAAATATTCTTACAGCTCGCTTTTGCAAGAATAACCCTCAGCTCCTGACGCATTTCTTCAATATCCTGCAGCCGGTCCGCATCAATCGCGATGACCGCGCCGTGCCGTCTGTCTACTTTAACGAATCCTTCCTGTTTCAAAACAGTATAGGCTTTATTCACAGTATGCATGTTAATGCCGATGGATTCCGCCAATTGCCGAACGCTGGGCAGAACGTCGCCTTCCTTGAGCTCACTGGTTGCGATACCGACGATAATCTGGTTGCGCAGTTGGATATACAGCGCTTCATCACTGTTAAAATCAATCTCTATCAACATACCCGCTCCTTCTTTTGCATACAATTCTGTTATAGAGACACTATAACAAAAATCACCACCATCGTCAAGCGCATAGATTACCTCAAAAACAGCAGCCGGAAATGCTGCCCTTCCTTCTCTGCACCATTTCCGGCTGTTATGCCTTCTTTTATCCTCTGTTATTTAAGATCAAGGAATTCAAATTCCAGGTCGTCATCATCCAGGAAATTTTTAGACTGCCAATTTTTGTCTCCCTTGGTTTTGGAAGATTTCTGACTCTTACGGGGACGGTATTCCTCTTCGTCGTCCTCGTCTTCCTCCTCATCGTCCTCCTCTTCTTCATAGCGGGAGCGGCGGGATGTCTTACCCTTTACAGGCTTTTTGGATGCCTTTCTGCGGGGACGGTACTCTTCTTCCTCCTCGTCCTCGTCATCCTCGTCTTCGTCGTCCTCATCTTCCTCGTCATCATCTTCATAACGGGAACGGCGGGCGGGACGTCTTGCAAAACGACGTTTTTTCGGACGTTCGTCTTCCTCTTCTTCGTCCTCATCCTCGTCGTCATAGTCGTCGTCTTCGTCCTCATCCTCGTCGTCATCATCGTCTTCGTATCCGCCGTCATAGGCGTTCCGGAGTTTGATGATGAAAACAGTGACAACCGCGATCAGAATCAGGATCACAACCGCCATAACCACAACGATAAGTTTTAAACTGCCTGTCTGCTTATCCATGAGTTCCTGATTTTTCTGATTGGTTTCCTCCGCACTCAAAAGATCGCTGATTTTATATTTATTGCCCATGGTATTGTCATGCAGATACCATGCGCTGGTGCCGTTTCCGGTTCCGTCATCTTCATAAACAACATTGTAATCATCTGAAGGCGCAACCGGCTCCGGTTCTCCTTCCCCCTCCGGTTCTGCCGGTGTTGTTTCCTCCGGCTGGGGTTCCGGTACCGATACATGGGCTTCCACCAGATCGGAACGGATATAGCCCGTAACGGTGCTGCCGTCGCTTTCGTAGCTCACCGAATACCAGATTTTCCCATCACTGTCTTCTTTTTCCCCGGTGACGGTCACTTCCGTCCCCTTGGTGGCCTTGCCCGCCACACCGGATTTGGTGGAGGCGTCGCTTCTGACATTAACGCTTTCTGCCGTAACGGTTGCGCTGGTAACGGTGCCGCTTTCAGCGCTAAGGGATGCATCGCCTCCCTGCTCCTGCTCACCGGCCGGCACTTCTTCCGCTTCTCCGCCCTCTTCTCCTGCAGGAGCGGCCGTTCCGCTGGGCTTGCTGCCGAGCACCTCCGCATCCGCCCTCATGGGAGAAGCGAGGAACAAAAAGACAGCGGCCAGAGTGCAGCACATCACTGCTGCAAATCTGTATATAAATTCTGTCAGCTTCTTTCTTACGTTCATTTTCTCAACCTCATTTGCTTTCTGTTCGCAAGGGCGCCGGAATGCTTTATGCTTCGTCAATGGCCCTGCCGATATCATGTCTCATGTATTTGTTTGCAAAGTCCACCCATTCCACCGCCTCATAGGCCTTCCTGCGGGCTTCCTTCAGGGTTTCGCCTTTGGCTGTGATGCCCAGCACCCTGCCGCCGTTTGTCAGGATGGTTTTTCCGTCTTCCGCCAGCTTTGTGCCGGCATGGAAACAGTAATACCCTTCTTTTCCGTCAAAGTTCTGAAGCCCTGTGATGGGCAGTCCCTTTTCATAGCTTACGGGATAGCCGTCGGATGCCAGCACCACGCATACCGCCGCGTTGTCTTCAAACTGCAGGTCGATCCGGTCCAGGGTACCGTCGATACACGCTTCGCATACATCGATGATATCGTTTTTCATTCTGGGCAGCACCACCTGCGCCTCCGGATCGCCGAACCTGGCATTGTATTCCAGAACTCTGGGCCCTTTCTCCGTGAGCATCAGGCCGAAGAAAATCACGCCTTTAAAGGGAC
Source organism: uncultured Lachnospiraceae bacterium (assembly GCA_902476265.1). Taxonomy (GTDB): domain Bacteria; phylum Bacillota; class Clostridia; order Lachnospirales; family Lachnospiraceae; genus Gallintestinimicrobium. The sequence continues at coordinate 148,361 of CABSCP010000002.1, read as the reverse complement.
GCCCTTCCGCCGCCATGGCATCCACGGTAGCCTGATAAATATGTTTCTTGCAGAAATCATCCACTTCTTTTGTATAGAACGGAGAAGGGGAGAAATTTCCCATTCCTCCGGTATTCAAGCCCTGATCGCCGTCCTTTGCCCGCTTATGATCCTGGGCGGAGGACATAATTTTAATGGTCTTGCCGTCCACAAAGGAAAGGACGGAAACCTCTCTGCCGGTCATGAATTCTTCGATGACCATCCGGTTTCCGGCAGTGCCGAACTTCTTGTCCGTCATGATATCGCGGACGCCTTTCTCCGCCTCCTGCATATTATTGCAGATCAGCACGCCTTTCCCCAGCGCCAGGCCGTCGGCCTTTAACACCACAGGGAACTCTGCGCTGGTATGCAGATATTCCAACGCTTCTTCGGCATTTTCAAAGGTTTCATATCCCGCTGTAGGGATGTTGTATTTTTTCATGAGATCCTTGGAAAAGGCCTTGCTGCCTTCCAGGATCGCCGCATTTTTCTTCGGGCCGAAAGTGCGGATGCCCTGGGCCTCCAGCACGTCCACAAGGCCGCCTACCAGGGGATCATCCATGCCCACGATCACCAGGTCAATCCCCTTTTCCACGGCAAAAGAAGCCAGCCGGTCAAACTCCATGGCGCCGATGGGCACACACTCTGCAATCTGTCCGATTCCCGCATTGCCGGGCGCACAGTAAATTTTATCCACTTTCTCGCTTTTTGCAACGCTGACTGCGATGGCATGTTCCCTGCCGCCGCTTCCCACAATTAAGACTTTCATAGGATCATCGCCTTTCCTTCCACAACCTGAATCCTTCCGTTTGCGATCAGATCAATCGCCCGGGGGAGAATCTTCCATTCTGCCTCTTCCATCACGCGCAGCTGCAGTTGTTGCGGCGTATCGCCGTCCTTTACTTCCACAGCCTTCTGTAAAATGATGGGACCGGTATCCATCCCGTTATCCACAAAATGTACGGTAGCGCCTGTCACCTTCACCCCTCTGGCAAGGACCGCCTCATGGACATGCAGGCCATAATACCCCCTGCCGCAGAAGGAGGGGATCAGGGACGGATGGATGTTGATGATCCGGTTCGGAAATGCCTCGATCATGGCGGTGGGAATGGATACTAAAAAGCCGGCCAAAACGATCAGATCAGGACGGATTTCCTTCGCTTTTTCCACAAATGCAGCATAAAAGGCATCTCTGTCTGCAAAACTTTTGGGGGAGATGCAAAAAGCATCCACCCCTCTGTTTTTCGCGCGCTGCAGCGCATAAGCGTTCGCATTGTTGCTGATCACCGCCGCCACCTGTGCGTTGCGGATCTCTCCTGCATCAATGGCGTCAAAGATTGCCTGGAGATTCGTGCCTCCGCCAGAGACGCATACCAGAAGCCTTAACATAAGGTAACTCCTTTTTCTCCTTCTTCAATGGAACCGATGATATAAGGGGTTTCGCCGGACATCTTCATCGCTTCCATGGTCTTGTCCACATCCGCCGGATCCACTGCCACCATCATGCCGATTCCCATGTTATAAGTATTGTACATCATTTCTTCTTCGATATTGCCCTTCTTCGCCAGAAGCCGGAAAATAGCAGGAACCTCATAGCTGTCCTTGCGCACCACAGCCCGGGTCCCGTCCTTTAACATACGGGGCACATTTTCATAAAAACCGCCGCCTGTGATATGGCTGCACGCCTTTATGGTAACGCCTGCTTCTTTCACCGCTTTTAATGCTTTCACATAAATTCTGGTTGGACAAAGGAGCGCTTCGCCCAGGGTCCTGCCCAGTTCGTCATAGTATGTATTCAGGCTTTCTTCCGTCATTTCAAACACTTTGCGCACCAGGGAAAATCCGTTGGAATGTACGCCGGAGCTGGCCATGCCGATGAGCACATCGCCCGCCTTTAAATCTGCGCCCGTGATCAGGTCCTTCTCATCCACAACACCTACCGCAAAACCGGCCAGATCGTATTCCTCTTCCGGCATCAGTCCGGGATGTTCCGCAGTTTCCCCGCCGATCAGCGCCGCGCCCGCCTGACAGCAGCCGTCCGCAACTCCTTTTACAATGGCCGCGATCTTCTCAGGCACATTCTTACCGCAGGCGATATAATCCAGGAAAAACAGCGGTTCGCCGCCGGCGCATGCGATATCGTTGACGCACATCGCCACGCAGTCGATGCCGATGGTATCATGTTTATCCATTAAAAATGCCAGTTTTAACTTGGTGCCGACACCGTCCGTACCGGAAACCAGCGTGGGCTTTTCCATGCCTTTTATTTTCTCCAGGGAAAATGCGCCGGAAAATCCGCCCAAACCGCCCAGCACTTCGGGCCTCATGGTTCCCTTCACATATTCCTTCATCAGTTCCACCGATTTGTATCCTGCTTCAATATCCACTCCAGAACTTTTGTAATCCATCTGCTCCTCCGTAATGCGCCTGACGCGCGGTATTTTTTCATTCGTCCGAATGTGTGTCACTATGATTGTTTTAAAATGCTTACGCCTTCTTTATTTACCGTAATTCTTCCAACCGCATTCCTGCAGCTTATCATCCTTTGCCTGTACGCCGTCCTTCATCTCTGCGCTGTAATCTTTCAGCTTTTCCAGCAGAGCGGAATCAGAAACCGCCAGAATCTTGGCCGCCAGAATCCCGGCATTGGCGCCGCCGTTAATGGCAACGGTAGCCACCGGAATACCGGAAGGCATCTGTACAATGGAATAGAGGGAATCACGGCCGCCCAGGGACGTGGTGTGCATCGGAATGCCGATGACGGGCATCGGGAACAGCGCCGCACACATACCCGGCAGATGGGCCGCCATGCCTGCGCCTGCGATAATCACTTTAATGCCTCTGTCTTCCGCTGTCTTTGCATACTCAAAAAATGTATCGGGCATCCGATGTGCGGAAATGATGTGCATTTCATAGGAAATGCCGAATTTGTCCAGAATATCCGCCGCCTTTGCCATTACGGGCATATCGGAATCGCTGCCCATCACAATGCTGACCTGTGCCATACTTGTTTTCCTCCTGTTATAAAATGAAATGTAATACTTACCGCTCACACAGGGAACGGTAACATAATATGTCGGAACTTTTCACCATACAGTGTACTAAACTTTTTCTTCGGATGCAACCCTTTTTCATCCCCAGGCAGGCGTTTCTTCAAACAGTTCTGTTTCAGAAAACAGCGTCCACCCCACTTCTCCGGTACTCACCCGTTTCATTTTTGCATAAACCATGTTTTCCACGGCAGGCGCTACCGCCAGACAATTCATCTGCTCTCCCGGCTCTGCGATAAAGGAAGGCGCTCCTTCCGGATGCTTTTCGCTGGATTCATAGAAAGGTGTGGCAAGTTTTACCGTATAAGGATAAGGCTGCCCTTCTGCATAGGGCACCTTCACCTCATATTCCGCCCGGTTCACAGGTTCGATTCCTTTCTCACTCACCATAAAGGAAAGCTTCACATAGTAGCTGCCCAGTCCCAGCGTATAAACCGGCGTATCCGCCCACAGGGTAAGAAAACCGTCTCCCGGAATCTGCATCGGATTACCGCTACCTTCTTCCCGGTTACCGATGCGGAAAATATTTCCGGCTCCGTTGAAAACAGGAACTTCCCTGAGATCTCCCCGCTCCGTCAGCCGCCCGTTTTCCCAGTCAAAAATTTTCAGAAGGGAAATGCAGTCGTTCTCCTGCCTCCCTTTTAAAATCAGTTCTTTTTTGCCGTCCTCCCGGTTCACATCCGACACCCAGAGCTGGAAATCACAGGTGTCCTCCTGTTCTCTTTTCCACACTTCTTTTTGATTGACCAAAAGAGAAACGCTTTTGGCATAGGCATCATCCGGATCCTCTCTATATACCGTATATCGGATTTCTTCCGGCACCCCGTCCCCGTCCAGATCATACCAGCCTGCCCGATCTGTCCGCAAACCATCCATTCTGCCGTCTGCCCTTTCAGCAGCAAGTCTTTCCTGCCAAAGATCCTGAAGGCTGCCCTGTGGTCCAAACCATTCCTCCGAAGCCAGTTCTCCCACTAAAAGACCGGTTATCCCTTCATTCTCCTCCTTCACTGCCAGCGCCTGATCCTTCCATTCCAATGTCAGATTGCTGTTTTGGGCTATATTTCTCAGATTAATCTGTATCAACCCGTTGCCCCGCAAAAAAATATCCCGGATCCAGTAACTTTCATCCAGATAAGAAGCGACACACTCCTGTGCCCCCGGCAGGTTCAAAAATTGTTCCCAGGAGACAGCCAGCGCACCGTATTCCCAAAAAGCGCCGTCTTTATAATAGAAGTAACAGGGTTTTTGGCTGCGCCCCGTACCGTCCTCATTGACATCTGTGCTGTTCAGATACAGGACATACGAGCCATCCTCCTCTGTCCTGAAATCCTGCCCCTTCCCGGAGAGCACGCACTCCTGCGGGACGCCTTCCCGCCCCCCCCACAGCCAGGACACCGTTTCGCTCCCGCCCTCCGATTCCGTCACCCACAAGGCTGTCTGATCCGGCAGTTGAACGATTTCGCTGCGCTTCTGCAAATATTCCGTATCCTCTGCCTGGGGTTTTAAAGACTGTGCGCCGTCTTTTGTAACAAACCAGCGCCTTCCCTGCAGAACTTCGTTTTCCCCGCTTCCGGTAAAAGCGAAGGCTTCCTTTGTCCCGTCTCCGTCAAAATCGGCGCATTCAAATAAAAGCACCTCCTCCTGTACAGCTTCCTGCAGCTTTTTAAAGAGCGCTTCTTCCTCTCCGGTCAGGACTTTCCCTTCAAAAAGCGTCTGATCCCCTGTATCCTCCGAAACCGTGGCTGTCTCTTCGTCCTGTGAAATTTCGCTTTCCGATACGGGTTCCTTTTTGGATTCCTGCTTTTCCGCAGACGGACCTTCTTTTGCGCATCCTGCCATGAGGCAGACCAAAAGCAATCCGATAAATACAATTCTCTTTTTTCTCATCCCCATGCCCCCTTTTCTTTTTGAAAATCCGGTTCTGTTTCTTCGTTTATCGTACAACCCCTTGGGAATTTGTGCAATATTTTGGAGGCAATATTAAAGAAATCCTAAAAAAGACAACCGCTCCTGTAAAAGGACGATTGTCTGTAACCTGGCGTATAATGAAACCAAACATCAATAAAAAAACAATTAACTTGATCATTGATTTTTCCTTCTTTTTTTTATTCCAAAATAAAATATGTAGTAGATGCATATCGTCCAGACTACAGGAAACAGCAGTACCCCATACTTAAAATACAGCATCGGGCCTCCATAAGATATCCCCGGACCGGGATTCCAAACCATCTTAAGTGTAGACCAAAAACGGCCAAACCAGTAGCAAACATAAATACCACATAGGAACACCATGTAGATTCCCTTTCCAAATCTGCCACAGAGATATCCCAGAAACACACCCAGAATCAATGCAATCATCCAGACCGCTTCCTCTTCCCGGGTAAAATCTGTCAGATCGCCGTATCCGTTCTGAAAAGCGTATATTGTCATTCCTGTTTTCATACATTTCCCTCCGCTTCTTTCTTTAAATAAAAGACAGCAAAAATAAGTATATGCCAAATAACAGGTAACAGATAGCCAATCAATACATATCCAGGAACAATACCTGCCAAATCGGAAGCAGCATAGGCAAAAAAGACAGCATATAGGATCGGAATTATTATCCCATAAAATATACTGTTTTTTTTCGTCAAGAAGATCTGAATAAATGTAGTTAAAATAATTGATAAAAACCAAATTAAATTTATCATATTCTCCTTCCTTTCTTCCTGTTATCTGATCCATATCTCATCCTATGTATCATATATTTTAGCACCATATCCCTATGTTGTATGTGCTTTTGTATAATATGCTCTTTTAATGCCAAAAGAATAAAAAAACGGCGAGATGGTCTGTTTTCAAATCCATTTCACCGTTTTCCCATATTTCATTAAAAAACTTTATATCTGTTATACGTCAGGAGGAAACTTTCTTTTATCCACAATTTCCGGGATAGCTGCCTCACCCTTTTCAGGCCCCAAAGAATGGCAGATTCAGTTCTTCCGTCCCTTCCAGCACGAATCTTCCGTCTTTTATGATGGCATATTCCGTGCCATCCTCTGTCACTGCGGTCAGCTCTCCCAGCTCGTCATAGGGGATAGTGATATCCGTATGGCAGTTGAAGTATGCTTTGGAAAGGTCAGTTCTGCGCAGGGCCGAAACTTCATTTTCCCGGGCAATGATCGCTTTTCCGTCGGGATTATAGGTGATCATATCCTCTTCGTGGCTGTAACAGGTATCGCCTACCGCGAAGTGAGGCCCTGTTTTTTCGGCGATCAAAATGGGAAGCTTGTCGTTGATATCAAACCGCCTTGCCGCCATGTATGCGGTGGTGTTGGTACCGATGGCAAATTCTCCGATGGGCAGGGTTTCATGATGGAACAGCACGTTGTCCTGCAGGAGCTTTCTGTTCTCTTCTTCCGTTTCAAAATTCTTACAGCGGTAATCCTGAATCATCCCGTCTTTAAAGGTCAGTTCCAGATCCAGATATTTCAAATCATTTAAGTATACCTGGGTCACATGGAGCACCCCGTTTGTCCCTGCAAGCCTGGGGGAAGTGAACACCTCGCCCACCGGAATATTCACGTCCGCCACACAGTTTTCAAAATTCGTCTCCTTTTCGGGATTTTTCAGAGGATGGAGCATCACCTTTAAGTCCGTACGGTTTTCACCGCTGCCTTTCACCCGCACCCAGGCCGCTTTGTCCAGCGTATCGATGATGCACTGTTGGATATCCGCATATTTTTGATAATCCAGGGTATTGATCTTTAAAATTTCATCAAAGACTGCCGGGAAGTCTTCCCCGATTTCCGGTACCGGAAAGGCAATGATGGTAAAGCTGCGTTCTTCCGGATTGATGAATTCGTTGTTCATGGCGCCGGCCTGGCTTTGATATTCCACGGAAAGCTTCTGCTGCTCCTCGGAAAGCTGCAGTTTTTCCGGTTTGTTCACCGGTTCAAAAGGGGTTTCCCCAAAGCATTCGATGACAGCCGGTCCCGCATGCAGGGCTGCCTTTTCCCGGTATGTTTCCCATGCCGCCCGGCGGCATTCCAGTTTCCGATGCACAAATTTCTTATCCAGATACAGGGCCTGGTCATTTTCATGGTCATAGTCAAACTGTTTGTTCACCGAAGCGCCGAAATAGCCGTTCTTATACACGCTTCTGCCTGCCAGAAAGCTGGACGGAGCCCGGTAGATCACAGGCTCTAAGCCCATGGCCCTGAAATTTGCCACCGCCTTTTTCACCACCCGTTCAAACCCCAGCGGATAACGGATATTCACGGACTTTTTCTTTTCCAGCGGCTTGCCCGCCAGTTCAAATCCTTTCCGATAGCCTTCCGTATAGGTGTCCGCAATTTTTTGGATCTCCTCTTCGGAAAGGCCGTTCAAATGCTCCGCCATTTTCCACTGGTTGTCCGCGATATATTCCCCGTAGAAAAACAGGTATCTGAGATCCTCAAAATCGCTTTCCTCCACAATTTTTAAGGCGAAATTCTGCTCCCAGTCCACCGTACCCCTGACCGCTTTTTCCGTCACAATTTCCATATAGTCGCTGGCAAACCAATAGAAAATCTCCCGGATATCTTCTACGGCAGGAAGCTTGTTTCCTTCCTGCGCCTCATAGACAAACGCATGATAAATTTCCAGGAAAAGCTCCATCCGGATGGTCACCGCTTCCAGATCCTGTTCATACACGAAAGCAGGAAGGCTGTGCAGTTCCGCACAGACGGCGCAGAGCAACTGACCGAACTCTTCTCCCAGCATTTTTACGGCCCAGGCGGGATTGGCATAGCTGGTTTCGTAATTCCTGCCTGTCAGATCGATGAAGCAGATCTCGTTGTGGCGCTGCAGCTCCATCAGCTCCGCTGTTTTCGCCTTTCCCGACGCAATCCATTTCCATTCTTCCGCCATGATTGCAAGGTATCCTGCATTCTCCGCAAAATACGCCTGAAATCTATTTTCCAACTCCTGTTCCCCGGCGATCTGTCCGATTCTCTCTGCCGCCAGGGTAAAACGTTCTTCCATCACTGTCATAATCCATACGCTCCTGCATACAAAATGAAACTGATGCCGGCCAGGGTGAGCAGATTGAGCACGATTCCCAGCCAGGCAAACAGATAAAATTTATCCTCCTCCATTTTTGCCATAATACCAAGCACCACTCCGGCTATGGCAAAAATCAGACAGAGGACTCCTACAACGCCGTATTTTACATAAGCGGTTCCCTGATTCTGAAAGGTCAGGTACACCGCCACAATCAGGGAAACCAGCGACAGTACGCCAAATACCGTCGACAGAATCCCTTTTTTGGATTCCACCTTATTTGTAAAAATGTATCCTTTTCGTGCCATTCGCATTTCCTTCCCAAACGGACTTTCCATCATCACGGAGAAAAACCGGCCGGCGGCGCCTCCTCTTTTCTGGGCATTCCGCCGGCCGGCTGCATTTTAAAACAAAATTTTGCTCTTGTGTGCCAGAAGCTTTGCTCCGCTGATAATGAGCAGAACTCCGCTGGCAATGCCCGCCGCCAAAATGACGATTCCTACCGTAATGTTCAACGCACCGCTGCCTTTCATCACCTTATAGGTTTTCTCTTCCATGAAAACACCTCCTATTTCGCTCCGTATTGTTCATAGTAAGAATCAATTGCCGCTTTTAAGGTATCGTCAATATAAATCTTTCCGTTATAAGGTTTGTTATACAGATATTCGGTCACTTCCACCATGGAAACGATGGCGTTTGCTTCAAAGCCGTACTTTTCTTTGATTTCTTCCAGTGCACTCTTCTCACTGGACAGGCCCCGCTCCATACGGTTTAAGGAAACCATGAGCCCCTTTATGTCTACATCGGCCTGAGCCTTTAAAATCGGGAAAGTTTCTTCAATGGATTTGCCGGAGGTGGTCACATCTTCGATGATCACTACCCTGTCGCCGTCCTTTAACTTGCTGCCTAAGAGGATGCCGGTATCGCCGTGATCCTTCACTTCCTTGCGGTTGGAACAGTAGCGGATATCCTTGCCGTAAAGCTCGCTGATGGCCATGGTGGTCGCCACCGTCAGCGGGATTCCCTTATAGGCGGGCCCGAAGAGAACGTCAAAGTCCAGTCCATAGTTGTCATGAATCGCCTTCGCATAATATTCTCCCAGCTTACGCAGCTGGGTGCCCGTCACATAGGCGCCCGCATTCATGAAAAACGGGGATTTTCTTCCGCTCTTTAAGGTGAAATCTCCGAACTTTAAAACGTCGCTGTCCACCATAAATTCGATAAATTCCTGTTTGTATGCTTCCATTCTCTGCACTCTCCTTCTCTGTTATCTCGCTGCCAGCGCCTGGGCAATGTCTTCTCTCATATCGATCACGGCCTGTCTGGAAGCATCCGCATAGTTGGCCGCGCCAAACTTCGCATAGGTTTCCTGCTGATAGGCTGCGATAATGCCCCGGGAGGAATTGACGATGGCGCCCAGTCCGTCCTCATTGAAGAAATGAACCAGGTCAGCGCCCTTGCCTCCCTGAGCGCCGTAACCCGGCACCAGAATATAAGCCTTGGGCATCACTTTGCGCAGCACCTTCCCCATTTCCGGGTAAGTCGCGCCCACAACCGCTCCCACATAGCTGTAATCCTCTCCCATGCACTGGCTGCCCCATTCGGCCACCTTCTCTCCCACGATTTCATACAGGGGCCTGCCGTCGATCAGGCGGTCCTGAAATTCGCCGCTGCTGGGGTTGGAGGTCTTTACCAGCACAAAGATCCCCTTCTTTTCTTCTTCACATACCTTTAAAAAGGGCTTCACGCCGTCGGAACCAAGGTAGGGATTCACCGTAGCAAAATCTTCATCAAAAGGCGCATAGGTATTGCTGCCCACGGCTACTCTGCCCAGATGTGCAACCGCATACGCTTCGGAAGTGGATCCGATATCCCCGCGCTTCACATCGCCGATCACTACCAGGCCTTTTTCCTTACAGTAGTCCACGGTCTTTTTAAAAGCGATCAGACCTTCGATGCCAAATTGTTCGTACATGGCAATCTGAGGCTTCACAGCCGGGATCAGGTCATATACCGCATCCACAATGCCTTTGTTGTACTGCCAGATCGCTTCCGCAGCGCCTTTCAAGGTCTCGCCGTATTCCGAAAAAGCGGCTTCCCTGATCTGCTCCGGGATGAACTTCATCATCGGATCCAGTCCCACCACGATAGGGGCATTCGTTTTCTTGATGTTTGCAATCAGTTTATTGATCATGTCCTTCTCTCCTGTCTGTTCGTATTTTTCCATTCTTTTGCCGCCGCTGCTTCTTCGGCCGCCGCGCTTTCGTATCCATTGATGGTTTGGGGAACAAATCCTGTCCCCGGCATCATCAATTCATGGTATCACATTCTGAGGGCTGTCACAAGCCTTCTTCCCAATTTTTCCGAAGGCTTTTCTATCCATGCATGGGCTGCCAGGGCCCCTGCCGCAGTGAGCGCAGCCGCCAGAACCAGCACCAAAAGGCCGGAAATGCTGACGTGTGCCTGTAGCAGCACAATGCCGTCCACCACCACTGCATGCACCAGATAGATGGCATAGGAATACCGGTCGAAAAGAGCGAACCCTTTTTCCATCATCCTGTAAAAAGCCGTATTTTTCCCGTCCCCTTTTTTCCAGGAAAAACCGCCGGTCAAAAGGATGGCCCCCGCAAAAAACCAGGACTGGATCAAAAAGCTGTCCGCTTCTTTGCCTGCCAGACTGACCGCCAGGAAAATTCCCGCCGCCACAGCGGCCAGGACCGCCAGAGAACGGAACCGCTGTCCTTTTCCTGTCAGATGCCAGACCAGAATTCCCAGCACAAAATAGTGCAGGTAATAAAAAAACATCATATAGTCGGAAAGCCCGGCTCCCACCCAGACATACCGAAGCAAGAGCGCCCCCGCATAGAGCAGCGCCGCGCTTGTTATTCCTCTCGCCATCCGCACCAGAAACGGGGCGCACAGATAAAAGACGGCAAACAGGCTGATGGTCCAGGTGGCGCTCAGGTTCGCCCAGAAGTTATCCGGCGCCGGAAGAAATGCGTTGGTCAGGAAAAAGTACCGCAGCCAGTACAGCCCTCCCGGATCCGGCGTCACATCCTTTAACACCAGACTATGAAGCAGGATATTATAGAGTATTACCGCATAGTACAGCGGCAGAATACGGAACAGCCTTTTGCAATAGTAGATCAGGATTCCCTTCTTCCCGCTGCCTCTACCGAGCTCCTTCGCACCACAGGCCAAAAATCCGCTGATGATAAAAAACAGATAGACGCCGGAGGCTCCGTCATTGGCCGCTTTTGCAGCCCATCCCTCTGCGCCCATGCGGGGCGCCACATGGGTGACAAACACGCCCAGGCAGGCCAGCACCCGGAAAATCTGGATATTGTCATATTTTTTCATAGGCTCACATTTTTCCCACACTCTGCATCAAAAACTGAAACATGCGGGCATAGGTATCCGGCGTGTAGTGCAGTCCGTCCGACGTAGGCGTATACCCGGTCATCACCAGATAACCATACAGGTCGATCCTTCCGATGCTTCCGTCCAGCCTGCCGTTTAACTGGTTGTTGAAATATTCCACCGCCCAGTTGCGTTTCCCGTACTCGTTTTCTCCCACCGGGCCCACGGATGCGAAATAGACCACTGCTCCCTTACTGCGCCAGTCCCGGTTGTACCGGTTGATTGTGGCGATGTATTCATTATGTTTGGACAGATCATTCACTCCATAGTTTAAAATGATGACAGATCCCGGCGTCACATACTGATCGATCTCCTTTTTCGCCTGGGGCGTGGAAAGCCATTCGTTTCCGCCGCCGAAGCAGGCCGCAAAGGCAGTGCCCGGATAAGCCGCCGGCCCTCCTATGGCATTGCACATCTGCCCGGTCCTGGAATCTCCCACAAAAATCACATTTCCGGTTCCTGCAGGGACCGGCGGCATTTCCGCCGCTCCATTCTGCGGCGCTTCGCCCGGAGCCAAAACCGCAGAGTTGTTTTCCGGTGCCGCCTCTTCCTGCCGTCCTGCCAGGGCTGCATTCTCCGCCTCCTGCCGCGCAAGGGCCGCCATCTGTTTCACCTGGGCCGCCTGCAGCGCCAGCGCCGCCGCCATGGCATCGTCCACCGGCACCTGCGTCAGCAGTTTATTGCTCACATACCCGATCCCGTTTCCGTACACCACCTGATACCAGCCCGTATCGGCCTGTCCGCAGGCATTCACCACCTGCCCTGTCTGCAGGGTTCCCAGCGCCGGATAGGATACCGCCGGGCCGGTCCGCACCGTGGCCTGCCGGTCTGCCACCATGGCAGCCTGAAACGGTTGCACCTCATGGCCGTCCGCCTGCTCTGCCGCCAGCGCCATTCCCGGCACAAACAGACAGAACCCGCAGATACAGACTGCCATAACCGCTATTTTCCTGATCCACTTTTTCATCATACACTCCAATCCGCCAGTTCATTGGCACTGTAGTTTTTTTATATACGCTATAAAAGTACAAATATTTCAAAAATATATCTATATCCACTGCTGGTATTTAGTATACAATTCCGTTCCTTTTTGCACAAGCCCTGTTTTTCAAAAAACAGGGCCGGCCCGTCGGTATGGATTTTCCGGCAAAAAAGCCGCCGGACCTGTATAAAAACAGGTCCGGCGGCTTTGGCCGCTGTTGTTTGATCAAGCCTGTTTCGACAGGCTCGTTTCCACATATTTGCGGATATTGGAGGCATTCACAAATTTCTCACAGGAATCCCCGTTCACAATGACCAGAGTAGGCGCCTGCATCACACCGTATTTCTGCGCCAGTTCCGCATTTTCCTCCGCATCCACCGGAACATAGGTTTCCTGGGAAAGATAAGATTTCGCCAGCTTGCAGTTGGGGCAGGTCTTTGTGGTAAACAGATATTTTACCGCCCCGGCAGGTTCCTTTGCCGCATCCGCATTCCCGCTTTTCACACCGGAGCAGGAAACTCTGGCGGCGGCAGCTTTCTTTAGGCTGGAATGATTCACGTCATACACTTTTCTGTTGGCATATTCCTGAAGCTTCCCGTCATTCCAGTTCTGCACCGGCCTGTAATATCCGGTAATCCTGCTGTAAACTTCCGTCACCTTGCCGCATACAGGACAAATCTTCTGTTCCCCGGCCAGATATCCGTGCTCCCGGCAGATGGAATAGGTAGGGGAAAGAGTATAATAAGGAAGTTCATAATTTTCCGCAACCGTTTTTACCAGGCTGGCCGCCGCCTTCCAGTCCGGCAGCTTTTCTCCCAAAAAGGCATGGAATACAGTTCCTGATGTATATAAGGTCTGCAGCTGGTCCTGAATATCCAGCGCATCGAAAATGTCGGCAGTGTAGTCCACAGGCAGATGGGAAGAATTGGTATAATAAGGGGTGTCTCCCGGTTTGCCCGCTGTTTTGATGGACGGCCATTTCTTTTTGTCATGCTTTGCCAAACGATAGGTGGTGCTCTCTGCAGGCGTCGCCTCCAGATTATACAGATCCCCGTACATTTCCTGATAATCGGAAAGGCGGTTTCTCATATGCTGCAGCACTTCCTTGGTAAACTCCTGGGTTTCCTTATGGGTCATATCCGCGCGCAGCCAGTTCGCATTCAACCCTACCTCATTCATGCCGATCAGGCCGATGGTGGAAAAATGGTTGTCAAAGCTGCCCAGATACCGTTTGGTATAAGGATACAAACCTTCATTCAAAAGCCGGGTGATGACGCCCCGTTTGATTTTTAAGGAACGGGCGGAAATATCCATCATATGATCCAGACGGCTGTAAAATTCCTCTTTGTCCGCAGACAGATAGGCGATGCGGGGCATGTTAATGGTCACAACGCCCACACTGCCGGTGCTCTCACCGGAACCAAAGAAGCCTCCGGTCTTTTTGCGCAGTTCCCGCAGATCCAGACGCAGTCTGCAGCACATGGAACGCACATCGGAAGGCTGCATATCCGAATTGATATAATTGGAAAAATAGGGCGTGCCGTATTTCGCCGTCATCTCGAATAAAAGTTTATTGTTCTCTGTTTCAGACCAGTCAAAATCCTTCGTGATGGAATAAGTGGGGATCGGATACTGGAACCCTCTTCCGTTGGCATCCCCCTCAATCATCGTTTCGATGAAGGCTTTGTTGATCATATCCATCTCTTCTTTGCAGTCCTTATACTTGAAGTCCTGCTCTTTCCCGCCTACAATGGCAGGCAGCTCCGCCAGGTCATCCGGCACGGTCCAGTCCAGCGTGATATTGGAAAAAGGAGCCTGCGTTCCCCATCTGCTGGGGGTATTGACACCGTAAATAAAGGACTCGATACATTTCTTCACTTCCGGATAGGTCAGATTGTCCGCTTTGGCAAAAGGAGCCAGATAGGTATCGAAAGAAGAGAACGCCTGCGCGCCGGCCCATTCATTCTGCATGATCCCCAAAAAGTTGACCATCTGGTTACAGAGTACCGACAGATGGGAAGCCGGAGCGGAGGTGATTTTCCCGCTGATGCCGCCCAGCCCTTCTTTGATCAGCTGTTTTAAAGACCAGCCTGCGCAATAGCCGGTGAGCATGGAAAGATCGTGAATGTGGATGTCCGCATTGCGATGGGCCTCCGCGATCTCTTCGTCATAGATTTCCGAAAGCCAGTAATTGGCGGTCACGGCGCCGGAATTACTCAGAATCAGGCCGCCCACAGAATAAGTCACCGTGGAATTTTCCTTCACCCGCCAGTCTTCCACCTTCACATAGCTGTTGACTACATCCTTGTAATCGAGGATGGTGGACTTCATGGTGCGCAGCTTCTCCCGCTGCTTGCGGTACAGGATATAGGCCTTGGCCACTTCGGCATATCCCGCCTGTTCCAGCACCTTTTCCACGCTGTCCTGGATATCTTCCACGTGAACGCCGCCATCCTCCAGCTTCTCCTGGAAATCTGCAGTCACGCGCAGCGCCAGCAGATCGATAATATCATTATTATACTGCATCTGCGTCGCATTAAATGCTTTGATCATCGCATCGCTGATTTTACTCAGTGTAAAATCCGTCGATGTACCGTCTCTTTTAATTACCTGAAACATAAGCTTCCCCCTTACGATAGTCCCCTCTTTATTCCCTAACAGGTGCGATAATCTGATTGTAGCACCCGCAGCAGGCAAAGTCAACACGATACCACAACATATTGATATGTATACAATAGCAGGATACATAATATTGTATACACGCAAAAAAAGAGAGGTGTCTTTCCACACCCTTCTCTTTTTTCTCTGTCTGCTATCTGGTCTGCAGGAAAACCGATTCCCGCTGCGCTTTTTCATCATCCGGATAGAGCGCCAGATATTGTTCCATGGCCAGCTTTGCTTTATCGAACTGCCCCAGATACTCGTAAGCCACGATTTCGTTGAATTTCAAGGACTGCATCATGGTGTTCCCTTCGATTGCCATTCCGGCCTGAAAAGCGTCCAGCGCAGCCTGATACTCTCCCACCTTCAGTTTGCAAAGTCCCAGCTGATTATAGATCTGGGCATCCGCCTGTTTTGTCTCCAGATAGGTGCTGTAAACGCTGGCAGCGTAGTTATAGTCTCCCAGCTTTTCATATGTCTGCCCCAGCAAAGTGGCGGCATCAGCGCCGTTGGTATCCCTGGCTTTTTCCAGGGAAATCTTGGCCTCTTCATAGTCTCCCAGATAAAAACTCATTCTCCCCTTATCATAGTCGGAAAGCTTCCGCTTTTCATCCGCCAGAACCTCTTCCAGATAGGTGGAACCCATATCCTGATATCCGTATTTGCTGCAGCTGCAGAAGATGTCGATCCGCAGATCATAATCATCCTTCGCGGCCTGTATGGCGCTGTCAAAATCTGTCCGGGCCTCTTCCTGCCTGCCCAGTTCCAGCTCCAGCGTACCCTTTAAATACCAGGCCGTTTTTTCCTCGGGACGCAGATCCGTGATCGCCTGATATACCGCAATGGCTTTATCCGCTTCCCCGTTCCGGTAATAAGCAGTTGCCAGATAATAATTGATATCAAAATCCATCTGATCGGGCTGTTCGTCGCTGAAAGAAAGGGCCTTTTCAAGGTTTGCCGCCGCATTTTCGTAGTCCGTCATTCCCATATAGGCCAGCCCCTGCCCCCGGTAGATCAGCTGCATATCTTCCTTATCCAGGGCCGCCGCCTCAAAACATTTCAGCGCCCCTTCATAATCCAGCTGCTCAATCAGCTGCATCCCCTGCTGTATATTTTCATTTTTCCGCACGCCGCAGCCGGTCAGTGACACGGCTGTCAGACAAACCCAAAAGAACAGGCCGAAAATTTTTCTTCTTCGTTTATTTTCCATAGTTCCCGCTCACCTTTATTTCCCCGATCTCTATCCCGCCTTCTCCGAAAAACAGCTTCACGTAAACTGCGCTGGAAACAGTGACCGCAAAGTCAACCTGCCTTTCCACCCAGTTTCCTTCTGTTCCCGTGATGGTGACCGTCTGGATCAAATGGTTATTGACAAATACCGTCATGGGCATCTGGGCCAGGTCTCCCGCCGCAGATTTCATCTGAAAGGTTAGTGTATACGTTCCGTTTTCCGCAAAGTCGATGAGATACCCCGCCGCTTTTCCTTTCCCCGTATCCAGGCCGGAAATATCCAGGCTCAATCCGTCAAAATAGGCAGCTTTCTGCAGTATTTTTCCGGACATGCTGTCGCCGGAAACCGGATTTTCTTCCGTGCACACATCAAATTCCCTGTCCAAAAACCGGTTCATCACCGGGGAGCGCATCAGGAAACGGCAGATATTGGAGGCGTTTCTCACCAGCTGGGCGCGGGTGATTCTGCCCTCTAAAAGCCCCTGCAGGGTATTGTCCCCGGCCGAATTACTCTCTGAGTCGGATACCACCATATAGACATCATTTTGGGCGCGCACCATGGGAACCGTGTTCTCTTTGGCGCCTTCACAGCCTTCCTCATTCATTTTCGCCCACCAGTCGGTCATCACCATTCCCTGATAGCCCCATTCCCCGCGCAGGATTGTTGTCAGAAGATCATAATTCCCCGCCGTCCAAATCCCGTTTAACGGTCCGTAGGTTGACATAATGCTATATGCACCACCCTCTTTTACGGCCATTTCATAGGCCTTTAAATAGATTTCCCGGACCGCCCGCTCGGAAACCACCGCGTCCGCATCGTGCCGTTTCAACTCCTGGTTATTGCATGCAAAATGCTTGACGGTCCCCGTCACACCGTATTTGGCCATTCCTATCAGCTGGGCGCAGGCCATTTTCCCGGTGAGATAGGGGTCTTCGGAAAAATACTCAAAATTGCGTCCGTTTAAAGGATTGCGGTGAATGTTGATACCGGGTCCAAGGAGGGTATCAATTTTATTTTTCCGCAGCTCCATTCCTTCCATTTCATACAATTCTTCCACAAGATGGGGATTAAAGCTGCACGCCAGCAGGGTTCCGTTTGGCAGAGAAAAGGCTTCTGTTCCGCAGTCCATGCGAATGCCGGAAGGGCCGTCCGAACAGCAGGCTGCCGGAATCCCGAAGGCTTTTAACCGTTTTGTCACCCCGCCGAAGGCCGCAGCCGTTCCCGGTGTCACCTTGGGAGAACACATGCCCTCTCCTCGGATCATGCAGGCCAGATCCTCCTCGGAAAGCTGGGCCAGAAAATCTTCCATGGAAACTTTTCCGTCACAGACATCCGAAAGCCGGTATCCCCGATCGCCGGTATAAACAGCTTCCCGGGGCATCTCCTCTGCAATCCGTCCGGCAAGGTCTCCTGTACGCAAAGGTGCATCTTCCCATGTGATCTCATAGCATGGACCGGCACAATCCGGAATGTCCGGACCGATTTGGGCCGCCGAAACCACACTGCCGGGATGAATCCGTTGAAAAGGCTGCACCGGCGCAAGGGCTTCCCCAAGCTCTTGTACCACCTGCAGGCAATCCAGAGAAACAGTTCCTGCCAAAACCGCGTTTCTCACATCCGTCCCCACATAAATCCCATATTCTCCCGCTTCCAGCACATAACAGGATTTATGTCCGGTCACACCACTGTCATCATAGGAGGCCGCTTCCTTTAAAGAAAAAGTAAACTCCAGATCTTCCCCTTCTCCGGGAGGCAGCAACGTGGTTTTTCCAAATCTTATCAGGCTGCGCACAGGCTTTCCCAGTTTGCCCTGGGGCGGACAGAGATAGACCTGCACCACCTCTTTGCCGGCTGCTTTTCCCGCGTTTTTCACCAGCACGTTTAAGGCGATTTTTTCCGCCTGCAGCTCTGCCGCCGTCACTTTCACATCAAACTGCGTATAAGAGAGGCCAAATCCGAAAGGATATTGGACCCTGTCCCTGGCAAAGGTTTCAAAATAGCGGTAGCCTACATAGATGTCTTCTGCGTAGAAATTGCGTTTCGCATCCCCGAAATGGGCGGTGGAAGGATAATCTGCGATATCCCGGGCGATGGTATCGGAAAGCTTTCCGCTGGGATTCACCTGTCCGGTGAGCACCTCTGCCGCGGCTCTGCCCCCCTCCTGTCCGCCCTGCCATACATACAAAACCGCCTGTGGCCGATACCGCTCTACCCATTTCATGTCAATGATATTTCCCACATTCAGCACCACTGCCGTGCGGGAAAAAGCGGCGCATACGGTCTCCAGCAGTTTTTCCTCCTCCGCCGTCAAAAGATAGCTGCCTGCCGCAGCGCTGTTATCGTTATCCTCTCCGGCCGTGCGCCCCAGCACCACCACCGCCAGATCGGACCGGGCAGCCGCTTCTTTGGCCAGCGCTTCATCCACCGGCATTTCTTTCTGGCTCCAGGGTTCCTGCGCCCATCCCGCTCCCATATCGAAGGGATTTTCCCTGATCCAGTCCCGATAAACCTTTTCCAGCTTTTCATCCACCACAACCCGGCCGCATTCCTTCAGACTGTCTAAAATATTGGTCACATAGGGGGCGTTCACCATGCCGCCCGATCCGGTGCCGCTTTTATAATAGGTAAACTGAATGCGGCCGAAAACGGAAACCTTCTCCCCTTCCCGAATGGGCAGCGCCTCCTTGTCATTTTTTAAAAGGACGCAGCCTTCCGCTGCCGCCTGTCTTGCCAGATTTGCATATTTTTGATAGTCCAGTGTAAATCTCATGGTATCTCCCCTTTTATTTCATCAAATTCTTTGTCCGCTCCTGCACAGCCTGCCATTCTTCTCCGGTAATTTCCTCCGGCCTGTCCATTTTCAGCAGATCTTCAAATGAGACTTTTGTCCGCTCCAAGGCATGCTGTGCCGCCTGATACAGCATTTCCTCTTCTTCAGAAGTCTGGGATGGAATCTCTTTTTCCATGCAAAAAGCATGGTCATGATCCATCAGGGGATACAGCCCCGTCAGCGCGCCGCTTTGATTCTCCATAAAAAAACCCCAGTTCGCACCGTGCCGGTCCTCATTTCCCAGAATATAATCCGCAATCTGCATCCGGTAATAAGAAACCGGATCCTTTTTTTTGATGTATTCGTATTCATTCTCATTATGAAAGCTGCAGTATGTTTGAAAATCCTCCCAGGGAACAATCGCCCTGTTCTCAGAGGATATGATTTTACATTTCACAATCTTCTCGTCATTGTCATAGATTTTATCAACCACATCCTGATTGGCAATGGAAAGCAGCTTCTCTCTGTCCGCCTCCTGATAATCCACATGGGGGATTGCAAGGGCGTCCAGTATCCTTGCGGCAGCCAGTTCTTTTTTCCCGACCTTATATAAATACAGGCCCTCCGGTTCCCGGATCCATGCTTTGGCCGCTACCCCCTGAGCCGTAAGCTCCGGTGTGTGGATTTTCTGTTTGATGCTGCGGAAATTTCCGTATACACCCAAAAGGGCGGTGGCAGAGACCGCTTTTTCCAACGGATTTGTAAACAGACTCACCTGATTCCATCCGATCTCTTCTCCTTCCTCCTTCAGCCAATAGCTGTCCGAAAGAGAAGCGAAATGAAAAAGCCTTGCGATCAGGTACGGATTGCTCTGGCTGATGCCAAACCCGTTTAGCAGCTTCTTCGCGTTTGTCTTTCCGATATTCATCGTCCGGTTTTCGGTCCATCCGTGCATCACATCATCGAAGGTAACCTCTTCATAACGCAGACTCACAGGAAGCCTTTTGTAATCCAGAATCCGGCAGGCATAATTTTCAATTTCCAGAACCGGCTCTTCTTTCAGCATGATCCAGGTTTTCTTCATTTTCGCTTCTCCGTTCCGAAGTGTTGTTCCAAAATGCCCTCACAAATTTTTGCGCAGCCCTTTCGGATAATGATTCTTCAAAATTCCTCCGGCCAGCTTTCCCCAGCCTAAGGAATAGCCGTCCACCGTCACCAGATACCAGCCCTTCTCCCCTTCCCGGTTCAGGGTCAGGCCGCCGATCCACGCCTTCGCTTCCGCCGAATCCGCCGCCAGATCTGCAGACCGTTTCACCTGGTCCGCCCGGAGGGCCAGCGCCAGCGCGTGGGAAGGTTCAAACCGGTCCTTTTTCATTGTACCCAGATGCAGGCCGGGCCTTAACACCTTTAACCCACGGAGGGCAGGCATATTTTCCGGGGCCAGATACAACTGTTCTCCAAATGAAAAAAACGTTCCTTTTAAGGAAACGCCAAGACTTTCCCTTGCAAACTCTGTAAATCCTTTATATTCTTTTTCCGGGAGCCCCTTCTGGATTCCCAAAAGGCTTCTGCCACGGTATCCTTCCGGCACGCTGCCGCGCTTTGTGAGCACCGCCAGATAATGGCCTTCTCCCGCCAGTTTATGAGGCCAGAGGCGGATAGTTTTGGAAAGTTCTGACGGTTTTACAGTCAAAGCTCCGTGGTTTTCCGAAACCCATTCTTCCTGCCCCTCTTTCATTCCGGGGTATTTTACTGCATCTGCAATCTCAAAATCCGGGTGCCGCAAAAGGAAGCGGCTGATGCTGCCCTCGTCCTCCTCGGGCGCAAAGGTACAGGTGGAATAGACCAGACGGCCTCCACAGCGCAGCATCCTGGCGGCGGCATCCAAAATATCGTCCTGCCTGGCCGCGCACATCCGCACATTTTCGAGACTCCACTCCCGGCAGGCCTCTTCATTTTTGCGGAACATCCCTTCTCCGGAGCAGGGGGCATCCACCAAAATCCTGTCAAAGTATTCCGGAAAGTATTCCGCCAGCCTGTCCGGGGTTTCATTGGTCACCAGCGCATTTTTGATGCCCATCCGTTCCACGTTTTCCGAAAGGATCTTCGCCCTGGCGGGATGGATTTCGTTGCACACCAGAATCCCTTCTCCCTTCATGGCCGCACCGATCTGGGTGCTTTTCCCGCCGGGGGCGGCGCATAAGTC
This sequence comes from uncultured Lachnospiraceae bacterium, assembly GCA_902476265.1. Lineage (GTDB taxonomy): Bacteria > Bacillota > Clostridia > Lachnospirales > Lachnospiraceae > Gallintestinimicrobium. The sequence continues at coordinate 127,001 of CABSCP010000002.1, read as the reverse complement.
CAGCACCTGCTCTCCGGGGCAGGGATCCAGATAGGTGACGGGGGCCATGGCGCTGGCCTCCTGGATATAATAGACGCCGGCCTCATGGAAAGGATGTTTGCCCGGCTGGTCTTTGGAATCATAATAAAATCCGTCTTCGGCCCACACCACCGGCTTCAGGGAAAAAGGCGCTTTTTTTAAAAATTCTTCCCTGCTCCCTTTCAGCGGATTCACCCGGAGGGACTGATAATTCTGTTTTTCATAGCTTTCCAGAAACAGGGGATACTCTTCTTTGAGCATCTCCTGCATCCGCTCCATAAACTGTAACGGCAGCATCTTAAACCCTCATTCCACACAATTTTCCTGTACTTCTTATCATAAACCAGGTCCGTCCGCCATGCAACCGCTTTCCAGCAGATTCTCCTGTTCGATTTCCATCCCGCTCTTTAAAATACATTGTTTCAGCTCTTCCAGAGCTCCGGCATCCATTTTGACCAGCTTCTCCCTTTTTTCCGGAGAAAGGGGGATGCCTTTTCCTTCTTTCAGCGCCCGTTCAAAATCCTCTTTCTCCATGAAAAGCGGCTCAATCTTGGGGAAAACCTGCTGCCGGAGAAACTGAAAAATGCGGATCCCACCGTAATCCATGTCGCTCCAGTGGAAAAAAAGCACCTCGCCTTTCGCCAAATCCCGCACTTTTTCCAGAAATGCGCGCTCTTTGGGGGAAACGAAACCATGGGTATAAATGTAGAGCGTTTTGGGATCAAATTCCATACTCTCATAGTTGGCCTTGTTTTCGATGGTGATGATCCGCTCCGTCTCCCCTAAGGAGACCGGAATCGCATGGGTCAGCGTCTGGGCATTGATCACGGTTCCGTAGCGAAGAACAGATGTGTCGATCTGTGCATCTGCTACATCCGGTTCCCGGTCTGCGCCTTCCCGGTCCCCCGCAATCCTGTACGACAGGCAGCCTTTCCATTCCAGCGTCTGGGAATAGGTGAGGATTTTATGTTCCGCCCAAACCTCCTCCTCGGTCATGCCGTCCACAACTTTCGGTGAATAATTGTAGAGCACGGTCAGCACCCTTTTTTCATAATTCTTTTCAAACAGCTTGGACTGTCCCAGCACATCCGTTGAAAACTTGCGCTTCCAGGTATCTTTTTCCAGCGCGGCCAGCCCGTTTAAGCACTTGAGGAAAGTTTCCTCCTGTGCGTTGGCCGGAACCGTCCCCCGGTCCATCCGGGAAAGAAGGGAATCGTAATACTCATGCAGCCATGCGGCCCTGGTTTCTTCCCGATATTTTTCCACCCTCCGGCGGGCATTTTCCAGCCGGTCCTTCGGATTTTCCACCCCTTCCCGGCAGCACAGCCGCGCCATGTTTTCCACCGGGAAATGAATTTTGCCGATGTCTGTGCGGACCTGTTTCCATTCCACCGTGATGATCCCGGCTTTTTCCAGCTCGGCCGCCTGCTCCAGCAGCCCCTCTCTGCCCAGCTCCTCCAAAATGTTCCGGTCAATCTCCGGGTGCTTCATGCCTGTCACCTTTCCGGCCCGCCAGTCGGCGGTATTGACTTTCTCAATCAGCCACAGGCCCAGCGTCATTTTCGGCTTCCGCTTCTTTTCCATCTTCTTCGCTTCCTTCCAAAAGCTCCAGATACCTTCCTTTGTCGATGTGCATCATGGTGATCTGATTGTGATGACGCCGAAAGCCGTACACACAGTCCACATTGCGGATCAGGGACTGCAGTCTTTCGTCCGGCACGCAGACGATCAGCTGTAAATCCATTTTCCGGGCGTATTTTAAGCAGACCGCGCTGCGCTCCTGGTCCATTTTGGAAAATGCCTCGTCCAAAAGCACCAGCTTGATCTTGGAATCCCGGTTGGTCTGCTGCATGTAGAGCATGGCAAAACCTGCCAGCAGCGCTACATATTTCGGGTTCTGCCCTTCGCCTCCGGAATCCCTGCCGGCCATATCGTCCACGAAATTTTCCCGGATCACATTGCCGTCGGCATCGGTGACCTGCTCATACATGGAAAAGGAGAGGTAATTGCGGTAGTCCGCATACTGCTCCATCTCCCGGCGGCGTTTCAGCTGCTCCTGTTCGTCCTGCCCGGAAACCGGCATGAACTTATCCGTCAGCAGTTTGATTTTCTGTTCGTATTTCTGATAGAAACTGTCCTCTCCCAGGGAAAGCTGCCCCTCAAAACCGCCGTTATCCAGATTTTTACTGTCCAGTTCCTCGGCCATCAACATTTCATAGAACTGACCGTTTTCATTTCTGGCCGGTTCGATCTTGATCTGATAGGTGCTGTCCGAGAAATTGGTCTTTTTCAAAAGCCGGTTGATTTCATGGGCATGGCGTCTGGCCGCCTTGATATCCCCGTGAATGGTGGCGATCACATTTTCTCTCAGGCTCTGATAGATCAGGTCACACTGCTTTTCAAATTCCGCCCGGTATTTTGGCTCATAATCCTGCAGATACTGCTCCAGCAGCCGTTCATACCCTTCGTTGGATTTTTCCGTCCCCGAAAAGCCGCTGGAAGGAAACTGCAGGATATAAGCGTTTCTGGCTTTTCCCAGATCGTTCGTCTGCTTCTCCTCTTTGATCCTGAGCGCTTCAATTTCCTCGTTTTTCTGCGTCTTTACCGCCTGCCCGGAACGTTTTTTCAGGACTTCCCGCACCTTGGAAGCAATGGCTTCATTTTCCGTATAGCCAAGCAGCCAGTCTTTGAGCGTCTCGCTTTTGGTCTTTAATTCTCCGTTGATCCGTTCATGATTTCCCACCTGCTCTATGATGTGCTGCTGCAGTTTTTCCCGGCTTTCATGGAGACTGTCCCGCTTCTGCCGAAGGCTTTGTTCCCTTTCTTCCAGTTCCCGGTACTTGCCTTCTTTGAGCGTTTGGATCACTTTTTTCAGTTCTTCCTTTTCCGAAAGGACTCTTTCCAGCTCCCCGGCAGATTCCGACAGCCGCTCCAGGTAGGCCGGATCATCTTTCAGGCATTCAAAATCACGGGCCGCCTTCAGGCCGTCCGCCATGCGCGCCGCCTGAGTCAGTTCCTTTTTCAGGCGCTCTACATCCGCTTCATATTCCTTCAGCCGGGCTTTGGATACCTTGCTGCCGATGCAGGCCTCCACCGTATAGGATTTTTTGCGCAGATGCCGGAATATGAAGTTGCTGTAGGAATAGCAGTCAGGCGTCACCCCGTCGCGCACCTGCTCCAACTCTTCCACTGAGCGGCACTTGATGATGTTGCCCAGATAACGCTTCAGGCAGGCATCCACATAGGGTTCTTTCGCGCGCACCGCTTCATAAAGGGAATTCTCTTTGGCTGCAGGGGCGCTTTCCAAAACCGCCGCGGAATTGATCAGCTCCACTTCTTCAAACTGCTTCATTTCCCGGAAAATCACGGCGGCATCATGGGCTGCTTTAGGCTCCGTGATCAGCGAAAGCTTCAGCCTCCCCATCCGGCCTTCAATGGCGTTTTTCCACTCTTCTTCCTCCACATCAAACAGGTCTGCCAGAATGTTCACATGGACCGTTCCATGATAGATCACGGAAAGCCTTTCCTCCAGCGCTTTCCTTGCCTGGCGCAGGGTATCGCTGTAGGATTTGCGGTTGTTTTTCATATCGTCAACCAGCTTCTGTTTTTCCTTTAACTCCCTGGTCAGCTCTCTGCGCTGTTCGCTGTAAGCTTCATATTCTTCCTCAATGTTCTCTTTTTCCGCTTCGATCCGGCGGTGGAACTCACTGCACTGCTCCTGTGTCACCGCTCCCTTCCGGAAGGCGTCCAGCATATGCAAAAGAGGGTTGCTCAGATAATCGCTGACGATTTCATCCTCTTCCCAGCGCATGAGCCCCTGCACAATCTTTCGCCACTGCCCGCTGTTGTCCGCCAGCATGCGGCTTCGTTTTTCCAGTTCCTTCAAATGCTCCTGTTTGCTGCCCAGATCACTGCTTTTTAAATCCGCGCTCACCTGGATCAGCTCATTTTCCACGCCTTCTATGACCTGGTCCAGTCCGCTCTTTTCCCGGTTGCGCTTCTCTATTTCGCCTTCAATGCGGCTTTTATCCTCTCCCAGGGAGGCAATTTTATTTTTCAGATCTTCAATATCGATGCAGCGGATCATGGCCTCCGCCATCAGAATGTCCGTGCGGGTCTGCAGAAGTTCCTGCCCGGCATCCCGGATGCCGGATAAAAGGTCAATTTTCTTTTTTAACACATCGATTTTTTCTTTGATATCCCGGTACGCGCCCAGCTGTTGACTGATGGTTTCGATGGTATCGCCTTCACTTTTGGGGAACATATAGTCCCGGATGAACTGGCCGGTGCCGTTGGTCATCTTCAGCGCGATGGCGCTCTTTTCCATAGTGATGAAACGGTTTCCGTCAATATATCCCAAAATGGCGTCATACAGGGCGCCCAGATACGCTTCTTTGGAAGGATAAATACGGTTGATTTCCACCTTTCCCCGGTTGTCCCGAGACTTCGTCCGCTCTTCCACCAGTTTGCGGATATCCTGATTGGAATAGGGATAGCCCTCTGCCGTCAGATAGCCGGGCTCCGGCATTTTTCCGGAATGGCTGAAATAGACAAACTTGCGGATTTCGGAATCATTTCTTCTCACCTCAAAGGCGATTCCGATGCAGCAAAACTGATGGGCGCCGGTATCCTCCAGTTCCAAAACAATTTCCGAGCAGAAGTCCTGCCCCTCCCGGTTGGCGGAGCCGTCCTTCTGCTCGCCTTTCAGATAACTCAGCACGCTTCTCCTGTTTTTGGCATCGTCCGCAGCCTTATTTAAAAAGCTGGGCGAAAAGCTTCCATATAAAATGACCTGGATGGCATCCATGACGGTGGATTTTCCCGAACCGCTTTTCCCGGAAAACAGGTTCACATATTCATTGAATTCCAGAATCTTATGGTTGATGCCGCCCCAGTTATTCAGACACATCCTGGTAAATATTTTCTTCGCCTGTTTCACCGGACTCTTCCTCCTTTCGTTCCAGTATTTCTTCCACTTCCTCCCGGTAGCGTTCCACCAGCTGATTGATGTCCGCCGCGGAACAGAAAATATTCACCGTGCTGTAAATATAAATGGGGGTATGGTCCTCCACGTTTAAAATGGCTCCCGGCAGCTCGATCATCTGATGGGTTTTCATCAGGTTTAAGGCTGCCTGCCACTCCTGTCCGGTGAGCCTTCCCGGCAGCAGATTCGTATTTTTCCCATATTCCCGGATCTCCGCCAGATTGGTGACGGTGGCGTTTAACCCTTCTCCCATGATCTTGTCCCGATAAATCATCTTTAACAAAATCACCAGTTTGGTGGTGGTCAGACTCATTTTTTCAACGGGGATGCCTTCCCCGGTGATCCGAAAGATCTGATCCTGGGGATCGTGCACCAGTTCGCAGCCTAACACCGCCAGATAATCCGCGATAAATTCCCGGTGTCTGGCGCAGATCTGATAGCGGGGGTTATCCCGCGCCGTCAGCGTAGCGGGGTCATATTTCACCTGCAGGATACAGGTTTGGCGGAACAGATCCTGTATGGTCTTTTTCACTCCCTCTGCTTCTGTGGGGGAAAGCGCTTCCAGATATTGAAACATATTACTTCTCCTTCTCTATGGTAAAGCCGGTAAAGGTGAGGCCGTTTTCGCCCCTGATTTCCTCTCCCAGCCTGATGCGGTCCTCTTCCCGGCGGTCTTCTGTGGCTTCCTGCCATAAAAACAGCAGTTTTTCCAGGTCCTCTATATCGGATACGGTTCCCTGATCCGCCACAAACTTCCCGTTTTTCATATTTCTGCGCATAAACTGTGCCAGCTGTTTTTGGGTATAAAGGGGTTTGGGAACAAAGTCTGCAATCTCCTCTTTTTCCGTCTGCCCGGCGTCCTCTATGGTGACCGGCAGAAACGCATTGACAACGGGGGTTCTTCTGTTGTAAAAACTGTCATCCGACACCATGCCAAACTGGGACGTGCATTTAATCCGCTCCAGCAGCTGCTCTAAGATTTCTTCTTTTTTCCGGCTTTGGTTCAAAAGATTGATGAGCACGATGGTATTGTCCTCATCGTTGGCCCCTTCCTGTAAAATATAGTGGATCCGGGCCAGCGCCCGCCTTGCGAACACAGTCTTTAACTCAATCAGTTTATTATATTTTTTCTCAATCAGATCAAATTCCCGTTCCACCTGATAGACCAGCTGCGCTGCTTCCTCGCAAAAAGCCAACGCCCGCAAAAGCCGCTTTTCCTGTAAGGATTCTTCTTCCATCCCCTTCCTTTTTCTTTGCAGTTCATTCTTCTTTTGCTCATTGTCGTTTAAAATGTCGCTGATCAGCTCTTTCACCGCCTCTTTATAGCGGTAAAAGCTGTCGGTTGTGGTCAGAATGGCGTATTTCTGACTGTCGCTGTTGTTCAATTCCTTCACCAGCACTTCCTGAATCCCGATAAAATTTTTCCGGGAGGAAAGCTCGTCAAACCAGGCCCGCATGCCGTCCTGCATATTGGAAAGCAGCAGCCCCAGGCTTTTGGAAGCAGAAATCGCGCCTTTTAAAATATGGTTGTTTTTCTCTGCATCCGCATGGTAGGTATACAGCGCGCTGTAAATGGAGAGAATGCTTTCCCGCTCCCGGCTGTCGTCTTCTTTTCCCAGCTTTTCAAAGAGCTCTGTAAACAGCTGGCTGTACTCCGGAAAGGTAATGATGTAGCAGTTTAATTTTTCATCAAAATCGCTGGAAAGCCAGCCCCACTTCACCAGTCTGTCCAAAACGGCGGCAGGGCTTAACCCGGTAAAGCCTCCTTCCTCCGTCTCCTCTGTGTCATCCTCCCACCAGACCATGTTGACCCGGGCGATGGTTTCGGCGATAATGGCCCGGCACTCTATATCGGTGAGTTCACAAAAGGCATAGGCATCGTTGTTGGCTTCATATAAATCCACCAGAAAACTCATGTAATATTCCATGTTCTGGGTGCGGAATAGTTTGTAAAAGTCCTTGGGTATTTTCTTTTTTAAAATCATCTGATCAGTCCTGTCTTTGTTGTAAGGCGCCCTTTCCTGCAAGAAATGGGGGAAAAAGCGCAGTATTTATCATAACACAATTTTGAGGATTCTGCATCAGGTAATATTCCGCTCGTTTAAAAGCTTATCCAGTCATTGCGCCAGCAGCGGCTTAAATCCCAGCCGTTTTTCCACAGTTCTGCAAAGGCTTTGTTTTTGTCCCGATCTAACTGATAACTCCAGTAAATATGTCCCGCCGTCTGCTCCCAGACATTTTTCTGTAAATCCGCCACTTCCCTGTAGGCTTTCCGGCACTGCGCCTCCGCCCCCGGGGTATTCAGCAGTTTCTGCGCCCGCCGGTTCGCTATGCACCATTCTCCCACCACAACCGGAATATGGCGGCTGACACGCTTTAAAAGCCAGGCGTTTATCCGGATATAGGCCCGGTAAACCCACATTGCATGAAAGGGGACAAAATTCTCCATGGCAAAAATATAAATATGGGTATCCAGCATCACATTCTGCATCCCTTTTTTCCGAAAAAAGGCCCCCCAACGTCCCAGGCGGAATCCATCATGGAATACGATGACCTTATCTTCCCCCAGATACTTGCGCATTGCCCAGTAGGCATCTTCATAAAAAGCCTTCAAAAACCGCATGGGCACATGGCCGGAGCCTTTCGCTTCTTCTTTGTCCCGCGCCTTCCCCGTGCTCGGCGCAGTCAGATATACGCTGAGGCTGATGGGCTCATTGAGCGTCTCGATTCCATACAGCGCCGGATGACAGGCGTAGCGTTTGGCAAGGCGCTCCAAAACCGTCAGCACAAAGTCCACTTCTTCCTTATCCTTACACCATTTGCATACCCCTGTGAGGCCGCCGTTATCATAACCGTTCTGGCTGCCCGGAACCGTATGCAGATCGATCAGCACTTTTAAACCGTATTTCTGCGCCCATGCAAAAGCCCGGTCAAGATATTCGATACAGCCTATAAAGGGCGGCCTGTCTCCGAATATAAAATAAGGAACCGGTATCCGCACCAGATTCACCCCGTGGGAGGCGATCAGGGCAAAGTCTTCCTCCGTCACATAGGTTTCCCTGTGTTTTTCCATCCTTTTTTCCAGCTCCTCACGGGGCAGCAGCCTTGCCAGCCATGTCTCATCTTCCGCATCCGTCCCCGCAAAAACAGACGGGGACATCCATTTTTCCAATACCAGCCAGTTTCCCAGATTGGTTCCGACAATTTTCTTCATACATTTCACCTCTTATTTCCTTCCGGATCTTTGCAATCCCTGTCCAGAAGCACTTCCTGTGTCCCATAGGGGCTTTCCGCATACAGCTTTGCAGGGCCCTTCGGCCGGATGACGGCCAGCGCCTCCCCGTAATAGACATCCGTGCGGTCTGTCAGATAGCTTCTGGGATTTAAGGGTCTTGCGCTTCCCAGCGCCAGCAGTTCTCCTCCCTGTACGCCGACATGGATTTCTCCCTGGGCCAGGGGTTTGAGAATTCCGTTTCCGTCCGTATACCGCAGATTGACAAAATACAGTTCTTTCGTGCCTTCTTCCACCTCTGCCGTCAGCCTGGTATCCTCTCCCGCCGAAACGAGGGCCGTCTCCGCTTTCACTTTTCCTTCTTTTGTATAGGCTACCGCTTTTAGCGTTCCCGGCCGGTAAGTCACGTTGAACACACACCTGCAGTTCTTCAGCTTTTTTCTTCCCAGACTTCTTCCGTTTAAAAACAGTTCCGCCAAATGCGCCCCGGCGTATACTTCCACCCTGGTTTTCTTTCCTTCACAGCCGTTCCAGGACCAGCTTCCCATGGCACAGGTCAGATTCCAGGCGGAAATATCGAATTTTTCATCCGCCAGATTTACGGGGACCACGCCGATGGCAATCTGCTTTTGTCCGAATGCCACCTTTGTATAATCTGCCTCCGACCATTCCCTGCCGTTTAGATCCACCCGTCCGCCTCCTGCCGCCGCCCAGTTTGGGCTGCCGACAAAAACAGGCTTTCCGTCCTTTTTTTCCCAGCCCCGGTAAGGGACCTCCCCGTGGTAGGACATTCCCGGCCAGACAAAATCGCCGATTACCGCCGGATAGCGGTTTGCCAGTTTCCAGAACAGGGCGGCGTCCGCACAAAAGGTTTCCGTCCCCAGGATCACTCTGTCCGGATATTTTTTCACATCCCTGCCATATCTCCAAATCCCATAGTTATAGCCTGCAATGTCCATTTTCGAATAGGAATCTCTTGTCTTTGCATCAGACCCGGGAAGGGTGGCCCCAAATTTCATGAAGGAATCCCCCAAAACGGTTGCCATTTTATTGAAAAATGCGCTGCCCACTTCCTTCTCGGGGGTTTTTTGCGCCTTCTCATCCGAATATACCCCAAACCCCATGGAGTAAAGAAAATTGAAAAACAGATTCACTCCGCAGGTCACGGGCCTTGTATTGTCTATATCATGGAGATAGTCCCGCATCCTGCCGCACAGGCTGATTCCTCTTTCTTCGCCGGTCTCCGCCACTTCGTTTCCCAGAGAATACAGGACCACCGAAGGATGGTTATAATCCTTTCGCACCATGGCCGCAAGATCCCGGATATAATTTTCTTCCACGCTGCCGGCATAATCATACATCGTTTTGTGAATGTACCACACATCCACATATTCGTCCATCACCAGCATTCCTTCCGCGTCACAGGCATCCAGAAGAGCTTTGGAACAGGGGTTGTGGGCGCTTCGCAGGGCATTATACCCCGCTTTTTTCAGAATCCGCACCTTTCTTGCCTCCGCATCCGGGTAGGCGCAGGCGCCCAAAATCCCGTTGTCATGGTGGACGCAGGCGCCTTTCAGTATGATTCTTTCTCCGTTTAAACAGAAGCCTTCCTCACTGTTTGCCGTGACCGTCCGGATTCCAAAAGGGATCCGGACCTCATCTTCCCCAAATACCGCCCGCAGGGTATAGCGCTTCGGACAGTCACAGCTCCACAGCTTTGCGCCGCTGGCCGTCATTTCTACGGTAATCGCTCCGTCGCCCGTAAGCCTGCAGCCGGTCAGGCAGTTTTCTCCATCCATGATCCAAAATTCCGCTTCTCCCGGGCAGCTGAGCCGGGCATCGATCCTGACTTTCCTCTTTTTCCAGTCCACCGTGGTAATCCGGATGCTGCCCCTCTCAAAATGCTTTTCGGGAAGGACATGGAGAAAAACAGGTCGGTAGATGCCTGTGCCGGTGTACCATCTGCTGTTTGGCTGCGCGCTGTTATGCACCGTGACGGTGAGCCGGTTTTTCCCTTTTTGAAGAAGTCCGTCCACGCAGAACCACTCATCCTGATATCCGTATTCGATGCGGCCCGCCTGCTTTCCGTTCAAAAACAGCTCCGCATCATGATACACGCCCTCAAATTCCAGAAAAACCGTCTGATTGGGAAAAATGTCCGGCGCCTCAAATTCCTTTTCATATTGATAATCTGCGCCCTCATACCAGCCGATATTTTTCCCGCCTCTGCTGTCAAACCTCCGCTCTTCGGAAAGCATGGCGTCATGAGGCACGCTGATCTGTTTTTTTTGTTCCGGCCTGTCTGTCCGGCGATAAGTCCATCCGTTGCAAAAATCAATTTTCATCGCTTTTTTTCCTGTTCTTTTTTGTTTATGGAAGCTCTTCCCCTGTTTTTCCGGCGGCAATGGCCTTTTGCTCCTGCGCCAGATTCTTTTCCACCGTAAAGAAAATCAGAAGCACTGCGCACAGCAGATAGGCTGCCGTCTCTATTCCGATATAGCTGACCGTGATCACCCGCTGCACCTGGACCGTCTGGGCCAGGGTTCCCAGGGCAACGTCCGCTGTCTGGTCATAGCGGCAGGCTTTGAGCAGCCCGCTGAAAACGGCGTTGCAGATGGGCGTTCCCGCCACCATAATGGAGCTGTAAATGGACATGGTCAGCCCGTCCGTGCGGATCCCTGTCTTGTATTCAATATGATCGATCACATCCGCCAGCATCGCCAGTATCATATAGCAGGCAGGGGCGGAGCCCAGGCACTTTAAGGCCACTCCGGCGGCAACCGGAAGGATTTCCCCGTTTCCCAAAAGCGCGGCCAAACCTCCTGCACAGCCCACGAGCATTCCCGCCATGCAGACTTTCCGCTTCCCGAATTTATGGCAAAGGGGGACTACAAAAACGGCGGCAAGCGCCATCGGCACCGCTCCCATAATGCTTAAAACAGACTGGGATACGCCCCAGGCGTCGGCGCTCCCGAAAAAAGTATTGTCCAGCACCCACTTGCAGAAATAGGACATGGATCCGTTTTTGAGCGACCCGCTCCACTGAAAGGAAAGATAAAACAGCAGGATGATCCACCACATTTTCTCGCCGGTCGCCGCTTTGAGCTGTTTTTTTAAGGAAACGCTCTGTGACTTTACGCCTGTTTCTTTCGCTTCGTCCCTGCCCTCTTCCGTCACCCGTTCCCGGGTATACCGATACTGCAGATAAATGGCAAGGGCTGAAAAAAGCGCAACGGCGACCATGGTCAGCAGCCACAGGTTTTGGTCCTCCTTTAACGCAAAGGATACCAGAATGGGAAATACCATGGAGCCCGCTCCCATTACGGCCAGTCCCGCGATGTTTGCGGCAGAAGCCAGCGTGCCTCTCTTTTCACTGTCTCTGGTGGAAACCGGAACCAGGGTGGAATTTGCCGTACTGTAAATGGGGAATGCCACCGCATAGAACAAATGATAGGCCACCGCGATCCACACATATTTCAACGTCCCCTGAAAGGGTACGATAAACATCAGCGTGGACGAAACGGACAGCGTCAGCGCCGAAAGCAGGATCCACGGCCTGGCTTTTCCCGCCATACACTTTGTCCGTTCAATCAGCTGTCCTACAATCAGGTTGGCCGCGATAATAAAGACGGTGGACACCAGCTGTAGGGCGGATAAAAAGGTCAGATTCAGTTTCAATACATCCGTAAAATAATTTTGTAAAATACTGGTAAAAATTCCGGAGGATAAAAGCGCGCCAAAAGGGCCGATCAAATAGCCGAATAAAATTTCCGGCAGGGTAACTTTTTCGCTTGTGATCCTGGATCTGGCAAAACCGCTTTCCCAGAATTTTTTTCCGTCTGATTTTTCCATTGCTTCTCCTTTATCATGAATCAGGATTGATTGTTCTGCTCCATCCACTGCTTCATATCGGAAATGATCCCTTCCGTGCGCAGAACAACCCCTTCATCGCTCAGATGGTTGTCGATTTCATAAAAATAAATCCCGGAATAGAAATAATCTTCTATATTTGAAATGACGGGAACCGTCAGCGTTTTTTGTAAAAGTTCTTCTGTCGCGCGGATTTGTTCCGGCGTGCTTTCTTTCGTCAGCGCGCTCCTGTTGCGGGGCGCATAGGTAAACAGCACCGTAACCTTTTTTTCCGTAAACAGGGCCAGTTGTGCGTCGAGGGCGCGGATATGCGCCTCCGTAATGGTCTTTGTGGTATAATCCGCCGGGATGATCCGGTGCATTTCATCCTTCCTGCTGTTGGGGCGTTTCAGCGTGTAATCGCCATATTCATTATAGGTAGGCGCGTCCGCCCGGTTTCCCTCATCATCGTATTCCGAAGCCAGATAAGAGTAGTCTTTTGCCTCCATCCTGCCGTGTTCATATAGATATTCATTCAGCGCATCAAAGACTCCGGTATAGTTTTGCAGATCCAGCAGGGTGATCAGCCGATAGTCCGTCTCCACAAGGCTGAAAAAGAATCTGTCCAGTTCCCCGGAAATGCAGAACTGCCAATCCGCTGCGTCAAATTCCGGCGCTTCCACCAGAATATCCCCTTCTCCCATTGCCGAAAGGATGATCTCCAGCTGAGGTCTGGCATTGGTATAGGCATAGACGCCCATGTTGACCACCTCATAGCCGGGAAAAGCCTCTTCTATCCTTTTGCTGTCATATCCATACCGTCCGGAAGAACCGGAAAAAAGTACGATCTTTTTCCCCTTCCGGGAAAACAGGCGCCGGCATTTATCCGGAAAAGCGGAAAAATAACTTCCCGCATAGACCGGCGCCCTTCCGGCATTTAAATACAGGGTTTTGACCGGACAGCCTTGAAAGCTTTCATCGGATATCTGCAGCAGGTTATCAAACAGGGTGAGCGTCTTTACGGCGGCATTCTCAAACGCCCCCGGCTCGATGACCTGCACGCTGTCGCTGCACACAAATTCCGTAAAGCCGGCCTGCGCAAAGGCGCCCTTTTGGATCACCCGCACTTTTTTACCTCCCAGAACGGCAGGCAGTACACAGCGTTCCCCTTCTCCATGATAGCCGGTCACCACAGCGCTCTCCTTTGTACACCGATAGGAAAAAGCCGACGCATCGGTTTCTTTTTCCCATTCCGCATAGAGCCGATCGCCCCAAAAACGGCTTCCGAATCCGATATGCTCTCCGCTTTTGTCTGCTTTCGTATTCCATCCGGTCTGTATGTATCCTTCCCGCACAAAGGGCTCTGTCCGGGTGTTACAGGCCTTTTTTGACCTGGGAACCCTGACCGCTTCCCCTTCTCCCCCGTTGGGAAAATAGGTACAGTTTTCATAGGAAGTGGTCAGCTTCACCACGGTGGAGTAGCGGACATTTTTCAGGGTCAGCACCAGCTTCTCATTTTCCTTTGTGATTTCGCTGTCTTCGTAATCCGTGCCGGTTACGATACATCCGTTTTTGGGATGGAGGCGAAAGGACACATCCCCTCCCCTGCCCACCTGTACACTTTTTTGATCGGGAATCACATCCTGACACTCTTCCAGCACAACGCTGCATCGCTTTTCTTTTCCCGTCTGCCCGCCGCAGCCGGAAAGAAGCAGGGCTGCCAGGCCCAAAAGCAAAATCCGCTTATTCATTTCAGCTTTCCCTTTTTTCGCAAAAGGAGGGCCGTTAAAATACTCCCCGGCCCTCCCTGCAAACTCATTATTTTCTCTGCTCGTCAAACGCGTTTGCCGCTGCCGCAGCAACGATCGTAACAAGGCAAAGGATCATTCCCAAAACCGCCTGCGTACATGCGGCCGGCATAAAGTGTTCCTTGGGCGTTCCCTTATTAAAATCGGAAAAGAACGTGTAGGCAAATTCCGTTGCGATGGCTCCCATCACCAGGCCGAATATCACGCCGGCACAGGCGCAGGCCCCTACGGAAAAGAAGAGTTTCAGCAAAGACACTACCCCGTTGTCCTTCCCGATTCCCGCAATATTCAGCCCTGCCACCGCCAAAAGAAGCAGGATTCCCAGGATCGCCAGAAAAAGGATGAGAGGATTGTAATTGGTGTCAAACCACCCCTGCGCCGTCCCAAAGGAAACTTCTATCATAATGAGAGACACTACCAGCACAATGGCAGCCACAAGATTGATGATCGTATTGACAGACATTTTTTTCATTGTTTTTCCTCCTGTGAAGTCTGCTTTCTTCTCTTTGCCTGCGCAGCGATATTGAGCCCTAAAAGAAGAATCGTTCCTGCTGCGCTGACTGCGATGACGACAAGGAATACATTGTCATACCAGGTATTTACCTTTTCCATTCTCGTTGTCTTATCAATGCCGTTCATGTAATTGGAGTTTACGATAACCCAGGTGATATGTTTCAGCGCGGTTTGGATCTGGGACAGGAAATGGGTATCCTGCGCAACCGCCTCAGAAACCGTACCGGTGGCATACTGGGTATCTCCCGACCAGCTCTTTAACAGTTCATCTCTGGACGCCGCCGCCTTATCCGCCGTAATGGCATGCAGCATGGAGTCCACTCCTGCCTCCAGGGTATCTCTGTTATTGTCATAGGTTCCCTTTGTCATATCCGTTTCAATGAATCCGGTAAAGCCCCATTCCTTGCGGATGATATTTAAAAGCCCCGGGTTGGCGCCGACAAAATAGCTGCCCGCCCTGTTCATGCCCATCATCATACCGGTCACATTGTCTTCTTCGATGCCGATCTGGAATGCCCGAAGTTCGTTTTCTCTGGCCCGCTGTTCGCTCATATAGGCGCTCACGCCCATGCGGTTTAACTCCGTATCATTGAAGGCGAAATGCTTCACCGTACAAACCAGACCATAGTCCCAGGCGCCGCCGCAGTATGCGCTCATCATCACGCCCGATAAAACACCGTCCTCCGAATAGTACTCATGATTTCTGGCATTATACGCGTTTCTGTGGATGTTGGAACCGGGTCCCTGAATGGCCGACACACCGTTCCAGAGCGCCAGGTTGGCAATCATTTCCCCTGCCTCCCGGTTCAACTGTGCATTCCAGGTAGCGCCGATATTCACGCCGGTAGGAAGGATCCGCATGGGCGTGTCTTTATAGGTTTCATAATCCGGATCATTGGCTGCATTATAAGGGTCATTTTCCGATTTGAGTTCCGCTCCCTTTCCTGCGGTATAAGAATCAAATCCCATGGGGCCGTCGTCCGCGATGGCGATAGACTGGGCTTTTTCCTTTCCGGAAACCGTTGTGGGTCCGAAGGAATAGCTGTCCCCGTTAATCAGCGCCGCAACCGCATCGCCCAGATCATACTGCTCCACATACATCTGCAGCAGGGGATCCTCATAGCTTAATTTTTCTCCTTTTTCCGGTTTCAAATCCGCCAGGCTAAGTCCGTTGTTTTGCCCGAATTTCACACTGGAGGGATCGCCGTTTGCCTGCAGGGTATAGGCCCGGTTTTCCAGGGCATCCTTCATGGACGCTGCCGGAATCAGATCCGGATACTTTTTCGGCCAGTTTTCCTTCCAGTCGCTTCTGGAGAAATTCTCCACGCCTTCGATCTGTAAGGCAAGATCCATGTTGTCCAGCTGGTTCTGGTACATTTCCCCGGCCTTGCTTTTGAGGATTTCGATTCTGTCAAAGGCATCGGTGACCGCTTTGTCTTTATTCCCGTCGGCAGTCATATAGCCGTCCGTGTTTTCCGCCGTATATCCCTGCGCCGCAAGGATGTTGTTCAGCGCGTCATTGACGCCGTTTCCTGTGGAGAAGTAGTAATCCCCGCTGTCCAGGACGTAACCGCCCTGCACGCCGTTATGGGCAAGGGTTCTGTCCCAGGATGCGAAATACTCATAATCACATGAGATCGTCACCTTCTGTTCTTCTCCCGGCTGCAGAAGATCTGTTTTCGCAAATCCCGCCAGCTGGATGGCGCTCTTCTCCAGTCCGCCTTCCGTATAAGGCGCCTGCACATAAAGCTGCACGATATGCTTGCCCGCCGTATCCCCGGTATTTTTTACCGTAACCTGCGCCGTCAGCATCTGCGCTTCATCATCTGCGCTGACCGTAAGGCCGCTTTCCTCAAATTCCGTATAGGAAAGTCCGTAGCCAAAGGGCCATACCACTTCATTTTTATAATTCCAGGTATCCGCGCCGCCTGTAGCGCCCACGCTGTCCCGGGCATTCCCTCTGTTTAAAACGGAATCATAATAACGGGATTCATAGTATTTATACCCCGTGTAAATGCTTTCCGTCTCCGGCGCATAAAATTCGTTGGTATAAACCTCATTGTCAATGGTAATCCCGTTGCCTGACTGGAAAGAATACTGCTGATTGACCATGGCGATGGCATTGCCAGCCTGGGCCGCAAAGGTATCCGTCAGGGCGCCGGAGGGAGAAATTGTGCCGTCCAAAAGCCTTGCGATTCCTTCAAATCCATAAGCGCCGGGCATTCCCACCCACAGGATGGAATCCGCATAAGCATCCAGCTCCGGAAGATCCATCTGGACTGCGTTGATGAGAACGATGACTTTTTCAAAATTCTCTCTCGCATACTGCAGGGTAGCCAGTTCATCCTTTGACAGCCCCAGCACATCCTTTTCGGGATCATATTCATCCGGATTGGCCTTTCCTGCCTCTCCCGGAAGATAATATTTCGACTCTGAGGCCGGACGTCCTATCGTTACAATAGCTACTTTTCCAAAGGTATCCTTTTTGGAATCCAGGCCGATATCCTCCGGATTTGACTCATTGGGGCTATAGTTTTCGGAAAAAGCAATGTCCACCTGGTTTTCCGCATCATCCAGATAAGCCGTATAGGCATCCGCCACTTCCTGATTTACCGTAATCCCTCTGCTCTTGAGCGCGTCCCCAATGGATACGCAAAGCTCCGCCGGGGCTACCGATCCCATATTTCCGCCAAACTGTGTTCCCGTAATGGTTTTGCGGAGCATTCCCCACATTTCGATCTCTCCCATTTTCGCATAAGAACGGGAGCCCAGCAGCGTCACATTCTGCATGTCTTCTTCCTGCAGCGGTAATGCGTCCCCTGCATTTTTCAGCAGCACGGCGCTTTCCGCCGCCTGCCGGACGGCCACATCCTTTTCATAGGTAAACAGCCCTTCCAGTGTGGAGCAGTCTATATCCACCTCCACGCCGTCTGCATTCACGACCTTCCCCTGTTTTGCCGTGATTCCGTACAAATTGTCCCCGGATGCGTCTGCATCCGTTACCACTTTGTAGCTTGAGGTTCCCAGGTTGGCATCAATGACGGACCGCTGGGCATTCACAACCGCGTACGTGGATGCCGAAACAGCCAGGATGCCAGCAAACAAACCTGCAAAAACACGAGTTGTTTTCCTGTTGCCGGTGCTTTTCATATCGCTTATCCTCCTTTTAGAAGCAGTCCCTGTATCATCTGTACTGCTTTTTCTTCTTTTCAAGGCAAATATTATCATAACTCACAATCCAATTTAGATTTTCAGCGTAAATTATAAAAAAATGACCATAACTTAAAAAGGATGTGCAGCAAATTGAAATGTTCATAGGTCTATGGTAAAATACTTCTCAGACAGACAAGCCAGTAGTTGAAAAATCTTTCAATTCAACAGAAACTGTAAACTGTGTTGTTCACTTTACACCTACGAACCTGCATAATTAAGACATCTGGTACAACGGATGCGCACCGTTGTAGTCAGACAATAACAATATGGAGGTTCAATCATGAACACAGATAAAATTTTCGCTGAGGCAATCGCCAACGAATATGCTCCGAAGAACGCTTCCAGGGTAGTGGCACTGAAAAAGCTTGACAGGAAAGCAAAGGGTAAAGCTGAGATATTCGCATATTCATTTGGGGTTGCGATGTCACTTGTTCTCGGTGTTGGAATGTGCCTTGCAATGAAGGTCATCGGCAGCGGAACAACTGCTTCATTTGCCCTGGGAATCGCTATAGGAGTTGTCGGCATAGCCGGTGTATGCGTAAATTACCCAATCTATAAAAAACTGCTTGCTTCGGGAAAACAGAAATACGCTTTTGAAATTATGCAGTTGGCAAAAGAAATTACCGAATCGGCAGAATAAGTTTAAGGGGCGGCATTATATGAATAAAGCAAAGAGCAAGTATTTCAATACCGCCCTCCTTATGGACGAGGCACTGGTATCCCTTCTTGAAAAAAAAGATTTTGAATATATAACGGTCAAAGAAATATGTGAAAAAGCCGGAGTGAACAGGTCAACTTTTTATCTTCATTATGAAACGGTTTCCGACCTGCTGTCAGAATCCTTAAAATACTTTGATGGGCAATTTATGGATTCATTCGCTTCTGCCCCGAATAATTTCCTGTCCGATATCGGCAGTGCGCCTCTGAATGAGCTTATTCTCATCAAGACCGAATTTCTGAAACCGTATCTTTCGTTTATTCGGGAGCACAGGTCGCTGTACAAAGCTACCTGTCAGAATCCTTCTTGTATGCAAGCAAACAGCAGATATCATAATATGTCTGAGCAAATCCTTCGTCCGATCATGAACCGTTTTCAAATATCCGAAAAGGAACAGCCATACTGGATTTCTTTTTTCATTCAAGGCACCACGGCAATTATTCAAAAATGGATACAAGGCGACTGCCTGGAGTCTGTGGAAGAAATAGAAACCATCATTCTTCGCTGCATCAGACCACAAAGCGGTCTTGAAGATACTTTTGGTGGGGAGTAGTCAATCTTTATGAGAGATTGCATCAGGCAGAAGGCTTTCTTTTCGAAACAGGAATCAGAATATTGAGATTGAATATGTTGTTTTCCGTAAATACGGATACCGTTCCCTTATATTTTTCCGCGATCAGGCAGATACTGCGCATCCCGAACCCATGATTCAGGTCGTCTCCCTTTGTGGAACGGGGAAGGCCGTCATTCATCCGGATCTCCCCGATATACTCATTATCCACATGGATCAGTACCATATTCATGGATTCCCGGACCGATAAGGAAATGAGCCGTTTCTCCGGATCCTGTATTTTCCGCACCGCCTCCATGGCATTGTCTATGGCGTTCCCCACCAGAGTGTACAAATCCGCCGGACGGATGAAGTCCACACACCTTCCGTCTACCACACAGTCCATTTCAATCCGTTCTCTTTCGCACCGCAGTAATTTCTCCTGCAAAAATACATCCAGCACCTCATTGCCGGTTTTAAAGGTCGTATCATACACATGGATGATGGATTTAATCTCCTGCAGCGCCTCCCGGTCAATGCGGTTTTCATAGAGTGAGATCTGCTGTTTCATATCGTGGCATTTGATATTTACCATATCAATATTTTCTTTCATCATCTGATACTGGGCGTTCTGCTGGTCTATCACCTTCTCCAGCATCTCCATTTCGCCGGTCATTTTCTTATTCCGGAACACGCCGTATAAAAGGGCCAGCAAAAAAATATTCGCCAAAACCGCATAGGCCGCAAATAAAAGATTGATCTTCGGTGCTGTCCGCATAAAGCCGTACTGGCTTTCGAATTGAAAAATAAAAAATGCCATCGTGAACACTGCGCCTCCCAGCACAATGTTGGCGCGGCCATTGGGCACATATTCATTGATTTCCCGAAGCTGTCTTCGGAAAATCAAAAATACCGCCGTGTACACGGCAGCGATCACACACAAATTTAAGACCCCAGACCATATGCCCGCATATCCCAGTCCCAGAAAAGATAAGACCACGGAATAGATCCGAAAAGCGATATGCTGGGTGGTGTCCGCACAGATTAAAACAAAGAGCCTGCACCAGCCGGAGGTTTGAAAGCAAAAAATCAGCCCCAGATAGACGATGCCGTTCATGGCGGTATAAAACAACATTTCCGGCCACGCCCCCCGTCCCTGCAGCCAGATATGCAGTACCGCATAACTTGCCACAAACAGGCCGTAGGATCCCGCCGCCCGGAAAATAACCCCTTTCTTTCTCTCCAGATAAGCGGCAAAAATGGAGACGGCAAAGAAGATCTCCGCCGTATATCCGTAGTTTACAAAAAATTCTTCGATGCTTTTCCAAAAAATCAACATTTTCCCTGCCCCATATAATTCGCTAATTTCCCTGTGAACTCTTTCTTTTTCGGCTGGCTGATCCGCAGCTGATCGCCGTTTCTCATCTCTAAATAATAGCCGTTCACCGCAAAAATATGTTGGAGATTTACCAGATAGCAGGCATTGCACCGGGCAAAGTTATAATGTTCCAGCAGCTCCGCCTTCTGACTCAGCGTGCCCTTTTCATAAAAGCTGCCCTTTTCGGTGCAGTATCGAAGCCTGTGTCCCGTCACTTCTATGTAATAGATCTGCCGGGAGGAAATCCGCACCAGCCCGCTGTCCAAATCATTGATTGCCAAAGAGGTTTCACATCTTGACCGGATCATGCCGAGGGCTTTTGCCAGCTTGAGTTCCACTCTGCCGTAATGAATCGGTTTGAGGATGTAATCCAGCGCGTCCACCTCATAGCTCTTTACGGCAAAGGATGCGATGCTTGTGACGAACATGATCACGATTTCACTGTCATAGGTCCGAAGCTTTTGGGCAGCTTCCATGCCGTTCATCCCTGGAAGCATAATATCCAGAAATACCAGGTCAAACCGCTCTTTGCTCTCCAGAAAATCAAAGGCGCTGTCAAAACAGACCCATACAATATTTTCATGGTTCTGTTCCCTGAATTTTTCCAGACAGGCAATCAGCTGTTTCTTTTCTGCCGGGCTGTCCTCCACGATTGCGATTCTTTCCATTCTTGTTTTCCCTTCCTTTTCCCTGCCGGTTCGTTCACTCCTCTGTTTCTCTCTGCCCTCTTATGACATCAGAATACAGGCTCCAGGAATAGTCCAGACGATAGGCATCTTCATATTCCGTATACAGCAATGCATCGCTGCCCTGCAGAAGATTTCTGCCCACGGTTATTTCCGACGGTTTTCCCAAAAGCACGACCTTCTTAAGCGTCGGACATCCGGCAAAACAGCCGTCATATAAGGTAATCCCACCGTACACATTCACGCTGGCAAGCGCCCTGCATGCCTCCAGGCTGCCTGCCTGTACTGCCCTGACCCTTTTTCCTTCCTGTTCCTGCGGAAATGTCAGCTCTTTTCTCCGTATCCCTTCTTCACTGACTCCCACAATGACCAGCCCGTCCCCCTGCTGCTCATACAAAAAACACCCTTCGTCCGCATTGTCTCCCTTCCCCGCCGCCTCTTCCAGGGGCTCCGGCATCCGGGGCAATGGGATATCCGTCACGGAGGAGTCCAGCAGCTGGGCCTTAATATCCCGCACAAAGTAATAGGTGTTCACAATCGCGCCGGCCTCATTCAAATGAAAATTGGTATCAAAAAACCAGCCGCTTTCCAGGACGCACTGATGGGGATTCCCCAGGATCACAAAATCCGCCGCGTTTTCCAGCCGGCAAAACCATTCATCTATTTTTTCTTCGTTCACTACCGCCCGCTCATTCATCGGGCAAAACCGGTAATAAAATTCTGCGCCCTTCTTTTCTACCCTGGCCGCATATTCATTGAGGTACTGCACAAATTCTTCCTCCGGGAAAACCTGAAAATCAATTGGCTGCGCAGCGTCATAGCCTCCCGCCATTTGATTTTTCTCCCGCCCCGGCGCGGAAACATCCCCATAACTGTTAAAGCTGTCCCTCTGGTAAATGCCGTCAATTTCCGGTTTCCCCCAAAGCGCATACCGCAGTTTGGAGACGGCAAACTGCGGGAAAGCTCCCAGGAGCTGCTTGATTTCCGGTTCCCGAAAATTTTTCAGCAAAGAAAAGCAGCCGTCCATAGCCTGCCATACTTCCTTTGCCTGAAAGGAAAAGGAAAGGGTTTCCGGATTCAGTTCGGGGGAAAACACCACCATATCCCCTTCTTCAATCTCTGCAAAGCAGGCTTCCAGCATGGTCCTGCTGCCCAGCGGCGCATACAGCCCCCAATTAACCACGGGCAGTCCCAACTGCTCCTCCATAAGATCGCTGCGGATTCCAAAAGCCACGGAACTTCCTCCCACAACGATCAGTTTTTTTCCCTGTATTGACTCTAACCGCTCTTTTTTCTCCTGCAGCTCTCCCAGCCAGGTTTCGTCATATTGCGGCGGCACCAGAAACGCCCCCGCTACCAGCAGCACCGGCAGCATGGCAATGACCGCAGCGAAAAAAAGCTTCCATTTCCATTCTCTTTTTTTCATAGGCATCAAAATTGAAAATAAATAAAACTGCTTCCTCCACCCTTATTAAATAAAGCCAATAAATTCACGGCTGTCAAAAACAACAACACCGTTACCAGATAGCCTTCTTTCATCCCTTTGTTTTCCTCTGCTTCCCCGCTCTTTAAAATGCCGGGAAGCAGCGCGAGAATCCCCACCCGGAGGGCGGCTCCCGCCATTTCGGTTATCCCCAAAACCGGTCTCCACCCTCCTTCCAAAAGGAAAATCCGCCGCAGCACTTCGATGGCTTCCCCCAGACTTGCGCTGCGGAAGATCACCCAAGATATGCAGACCAGCAGGAACGTGGCCAGTCTCTGCATCCGGATTTTGCCGGTCCTTTCTTCTGCTGCCTCCATGCTTTTGCCGCCTTTTGCTTTCTTTCCCAGTTCCTCCGCAATCCGCCAGATTCCAAAAAAAGCGCCCCAGCACAGAAAGGTCAGATCAGCGCCATGCCACAATCCGCTTAAAAGAAAGACGATCATGATATTGCAATATTTCCGTACAGCGCCCTTCCGGTTTCCGCCCAAAGGAATATACACATATTCCGTAAACCATCTTGTCAGCGTGATGTGCCAGCGCTTCCAGAAATCCCTGCAGCCCGTTGCCAGATAAGGCCTGTCAAAATTTTCCGTCAGACGTATGCCCAGGAGGCGGGCGGAGCCGATGGCCATATGGGTGTACCCTGAAAAGTCACAATAGATCTGTATGGCAAAAAAGAAGGTGGCCAGCAAAAGGCTGATCCCGCTTTGCTGCATCACGTTTCCGTAGGCGGCATCCACAAATACGGCCAGATAATCCGCAATCACAAATTTCCGCACACAGCCGCTCAGAAGATATCTGCCTCCGATCCTCAAATCCTCCCGGGATGCTCTTTTTCCTGTCAGCTGCGGGATCAGACAGCCGGCCTGTTCGATGGGGCCTGCCACAAGCTGCGGAAAGAAGCTGATGTACAGCGCATATTTCACAAAGCTGCGCTCCTTCCTCCCTCCCCGGTAAACATCAACCATATAGGAAAGGGCCTGGAAGGTATAAAAGGAAATTCCCACCGGCAATATCACATAGCGTTCCGAAAATGTCAGTTCCCGTCCCAGCAGGCCGGCTGCCGTGCCGATCCAGGAAAGCGCCATGGCAAAATACTTCACATAAAAAAGCACGCCTGCAACGATGAGCACACCGGATGCCAGAATAAAAACATCCCTTTTTCTTCTTCCTTCCAGCAGAATGCCCGTCAAATAGCTGATTCCGGTAACGAACAGCAGCAGCCCCAAATGCCCCCATCCAAACAATCCGTATAGTAACCAGGATACTGCCAGAAGGAAACAGGGTTTCAACCGGCTGTCCAAAAAGCGATGGCATACCGCCACAATACCCAAAACCGGAAAATACCACAATGATGTAAAACTCATTTTATTCCTCATTCCGGAGCGCTTTGCTCCCAAGTCCGTATAAGTTCAGAAAAGCGATGATGCAGAAGCCGTTTGCAATATCCGCAAAATCCATATCAAACCACAGCGCCACAAAAGTCAGCGCCGGAAACGCCAGCGCAGACAGGATCAGACAGACCGCCTTCCCTTTCCTTTGCCCGGCCAATCCTGTGCATCCAACGGCCGCTGATGCGATGTAAAAGATCCATTTCATATCCATTCCGTCTTTGTTACTCCTCTTTAAAAATCAGCCGTTTCATCCTGTAACGGGTTTTGGGAAAACTTCACCGTCACCGCATATACTGTTTCGTAGCCGTGTTTTTCATATTCTTCCGGTTTAAAAAAATAATCCACTTGATAGGAATAGACGGTATCCTTCTGTGTAAAAATCTGGACCAGCAGCGGGATCTCTTCTTCGTAGGTAACGGCGGACAGTTCCTCCAGCCTTGCGGTTGTACAACAACAGCCTTCCTCCTTCTCTTCCGGCTCTGTAGTGTAGGAAGAAGAGCCGCTGACGCCTTCGCTCTGTACGCTGACCCGTAAGCCCTCCGCCAGATCATCAAACGCCAGGGCGATCCTGCCCTCCTCATCCTCCATCTGCTGCCGGCCGCCGGAAAACAGACGCCACTCCCCGTCACTGAGCCGGTATATATTGATTTCCAGCGCCCGGACGGTATCATCCACCTTAAAATCATAAATATCCTGCTGTCCTCCCAGCAGTTTCGCAATATTTTCTTCTTCCTGTGTCAGCTCCGCCCTTTTTAAATACATCCCCTCTTTCTGCGGCGCCCTGCCGCAGGCTGTAAATAAAATTCCGCAGGCGAGCAGAGTCATTCCTGTAATAAGCCTTCTCATTCGTTGGCTCCTTTCCCGATAGCGCACACTTGCCTCACTAACGCTCATTATTTCATGGACTTCGTCCCTGAACGCCATTCGCCGTTCGGCAAACGTGCGAGCACGCTTTCCTCACTAACGCTCATTATATCATATCATCGTTTTTGTTTACCATATTTTTTCTGTATATGCTTCTGTTACCTTTGTCAACCGAGAGTGTTGCTCTCACGGGGCGTATAGTTTTGAGAAATGGTGAAGTGAAGAAAGGCGTTATGGATTAATCCCTGTTTTCAGAGCCTTACAGCAAAACAAGCATCTCCCACGGAATTTCATGTTTTTCAGGAACATGATTCCCTGTGGGATATGCTTGCTTTTTCTTTACGCTGCTTATACCGAAACTCTCTTCTTTCCCCGCCTTCTTTATCTCACTCCTCCCATCTGTAAAGACTGCCCATATCATAGCTTGTGATCCTGCAAGCTGTCTGTCCCTGGCCGCAGTGGAGCAGTACCCGCAGCTCATCCGTATCCGCATAAAACCTTTCTGAAATGACCTGACCATCCCCTGTGAACAGTTCCAGCGCGGAACCATCTATAAACAGGCGCAGCTTACGGTTTTTATGAAGTCTGCAGCGATAAATTAAGTTGCTGTTATCTCCTCTGTCAGCTTTTGTTTTATCCACACAGATGAGGTTCCGGGCAAAATCCAGTGTGAGCTTCACCGCTGTTTCTTCACGTCCTGCTACAGAAAGCACCATCACAACATTTTCCGAATCTCTGGTCTCCGGCAGTTCAATCAAAATCTCTTTATGGGCCCCTTTTAAAAATTCCAAAGCCAGTATATCTTCCGCGATATGCAGATTTTCAACAATGCCCCTGCCAATTCTGTGCAGCTCCATTTCCTTCATTGGAGAAAAGAAAACTTTTCCGGTTTCTTCCTGATATTCCACCGTACGCAGGCAACTCAGCATTCCCGCCCAGCCCCCGCAAACCTCCGGGTGCGGTTTTCCCCAGCTGTTAAGCCATCCTACAACCGCCACTCTTCCATCCTTCAGCCTGATTGACTGCGCCGCATAAAAATCGCTTCCCAAATCCAAATCCTCTATCTTATCGCATCGAAATGTAAAAGTTTCAAAATCTGCTTTCCCACAAAGTATCACGTTTTTGTGACCAGGCCAATCCATGGGAGAGATAATAAGGAAGTCCCTGTCCCCTATAGAAAAAAAATCCGGACATTCAAACATGCTGCCCATCCATTTTTCTGATGAAAAGAAGCATCCCTGATATTCCCATCTTATCCCATCTGTGCTTTTGTAACCCACAAGCTCTCCTCTGCCGTCTCGGGATGCGCCCTGTAGTAAATACCAACATCCATCTCTGATAAAAACCTTAGGATCTCTCATTTCCAAATGTCCGTCTGGAGTGGCTTCTGTTATGACCGGCCCGATATTAAATTTTTGATAATGAATACCATCCCGACTATATGCCATTCCAGGCTGCTGTTGAGGAATCCTCCCATCCTGATTCGTAGAATAAAAAATATAATGAATCCCATCCTTCTCCAAAGAACTGCCTGTCCAACATCCGTTTTTTTCATAATCAAATTCAGGCTGCAGGCAAATTCCAAGTTCTTCCCAGCTTTGCAGATCCCTGCTTTTCATATGATACCACTTGCCCGGTCCCAGGGGTTCCGGCCTTTCATGGTATTGAAAAAAAATATGGTACTCTCCTTTATACAGATTGCAGCCGCAGGGATCGTTCATCCATCCCGCTCCGGTATATAAATGATACCAGGGCGCATAGGGATCTTTTTTCCGAACCATTTCCATTATAAACTCTCTTCTTTCTTTTATTATATTAATTACCCCTTCATTCCCGTAAACACGATTCCCTTTGTAATTTGTTTTTCAAAAATAAGATAAATTAAAAACAGCGGCACCATCGCACAAAGGGTTCCCGCCATGGTCAGTCCATACTGCATGGTATGTTCCGTGGCAAACATTTTCAATCCCAGCTGAAGCGTATATTTTTCAGGAGAATTCAGATAAATAAGAGGAGAAATATAGTCATTCCACTGTCCGATAAAAGTGAAAATCGTCAGCGCAGCTATCCCCGGTTTTGCCTGTGGAAGCATGATCTTAAAAAAGATGCAGAACTCTCCTGCCCCGTCAATTTTTGCTGCCTCCCGCAGTTCGTCAGGCAGCCCCATAAAAAACTGCCGCATCATGAAAATGCCAAAGGCATTAAATGCCTGCATCAGAATCAGCGTTGTCAGTTTATCATACATGCCCAGCTTGCCCATCAGCATGTGCTGCGGAATCATGATGGTATGCCAAGGCACCATCATGGTGGAAATGAAAATGAAAAACAACAGATTTTTCCCGGTAAATTCCATTTTTGCAAAAGCATAGGCCGCCATGGAACAGCAGACCACTTGCAGAAAAGTGCCGAACACTGCCACCACTGCCGTGTTTTTATAAAATGTAAGAAACGGCACCTGCGTCCAGACCTTACTGTAATTCTCCCAGTTTACCGGATTAGGGATCCACTGGATAGGATCCGTAAACACCTGGGTATCATATTTAAAAGAGGTTGATATCATCCATAAAAAAGGAAAAACCGTACCTAATACCAACAAACATAACAACAAATAGAACAATAGATTTTTAACTTTATACGCTTTCATCCTCTTTCCTCCCATGATTCTTCCTGTCCTTCCGTTCGTTTCAGTCATAATGAACCCACCATTTTTGTCCGAGGAACTGTATCAATGTTATGAGAAGAGTCACAAGGAATAAGAAGTAAGCTATGGCACATGCATATCCCATCCGGGCATTGGTAAATCCTTCCGTAAATATCCGGTAAACAAGAACATTTGTCGCCATTCCCGGGCCTCCGTTTGTCATCACATTCACCAGATCAAACACCTGAAAAGAATTAATCAGTAGCATAATGACACACAAAAACAGAGTGGGCGACAACAGCGGCAATGTAATTTTAAAATATTTCTGGATCCCTCCTGCCCCGTCAATTTCGGCCGCTTCATACAAATGATCCGGTATTGTCTGCATCCCGGCAATAAGAATAAGCATATAATAACCAAAATTTTTCCACACTGATACAATAATAACTGCATAAATGGCCCAGGTTGTAGACATCAGCCATTTTGGAGGATCTGAAATCCCCAAATGAAGAAGCAGCGTATTCAGCGGACCGTTAGAAGGATTAAAGATCAGCCTCCACACCACTGCCACCGATACCATAGAGGTAACATAAGGCAGGAAAAAGCTTACCCGAAAAAATTTTCTTCCATAGGTCACTTTATTTAAAATTGTGGCAAAAAACAGCGCCGTTATCAGAGTCAAAGGCGTATATAAAACTGCATATAAGATATTATTTTTCAAAGACCGGATGAAATAGCGGTCCGTAAATAAACTTTTGTAATTTTCCAACCCAATAAACCGAATTCCCTTTGTGGACAGTCCGGTATAGTCTGTCAGGCTAAATCCCGCTCCCGCCAAAATAGGAATCATGTAAAAAAAGACAAATCCCATAAAACAAGGTAGGATAAACAGCGCCGCCATGAAATTCTTTTTCATCCCTGCCCTTCTTTTTCTTCCCATCATACTCTCCTTTTCATAATCCCCCGTTTTTATGAAACTGTTAAAAACGGGGGAAGAAAGTTATCCGCACAACACTTCTTTATTTTCCACTTATTTCAGCGCGACGTTCTTCAAACATTTTCATAGTCTCATCCAGTGTCTGTTCCCCAATTAGGTATAATTCCTTCTCTTCACGCCAAATGGTATCCACTTCAGAGAATTCATTCACCGGATCGCTTTCATAATGTGTGTCTGTTTCCAGCATCTTTTCCACACCGTCAACGTTCACCGTTTTTTTATAAAGTTCAATTACGGTATCGTCCAGATATGCCGGAATCATTCCTCCCTCTACCAGATAAGGCGCACCGTTAGGACCGCACAAAAAACTTGCAAATTCAAAGGCATTCTCCTTTTTATCACTGTTTTGGTTAATCATAATAAAAGTATTGGGACCGCCTACCGTTACCGGTTCTTCCACTCCCTGGGGCAACGGCATATAGGTAACTCCCATTTCAAAATCTCCTACCAGATCCGGATTGCTTTTCACTTCCTGCTGTGCGTTTCCGATAGTCCATTCCCCATTGGGTAACATTGCTACATCTCCGGCAAGAAAGATTTTCAGCCAGTCTGTAGAAGTACTTTTCATTTCTTCAAAACTCATATGGGACTTATCCTCCATATAAAGCCGCCCCAGCAGTGCGAGCCATTCCCGTATCGCCGAAGTATCCGGATCCATCACACTGGATCCTCTCTGTACCGTAAGGATCGGTTCTCCCAGCCAATCCGGAAGGAAACCACCCCACTGTATTGTCCCGTCCTCTCTTGTCCTGGTCAGTTTTTTAGCCAGACGAGCATATTCGTCCCAGGTCATTTTATCGGGATAAGGAAGTCCCTCCTCTTCAAAAATTCTTTTATTGTAAAACAGGGCCATTGTGCTGTATCGATACGGAAGTCCATAAAGTGCTCCATCCTTTGCGGTATCCATGAAACTAGTTCCATACCGTTCAATATCCAAATCGCTGTTTTTGATCAACTCGCTCATATCGTATAAGCTTCCTGCATCTCTGTATTTCACCAGATCTTTAACATTACTGGCACTGAAAAGATCCATCTGTGACCCCCCTGACAGCATGGACACAATTTTTTCGTTATATTCCACTCCCGTGGAAGGAATGAACGTAGCTGTCACATGTGTTGTCTCGCTTTGGGCATTGAACGCATCCACTACTGCCGTGATATACGCTTCTTCATCTCCCCATGTATTGTATGTGATTTCCGTTTTTCCCCCCTTGTCCTGCTCTCCTTCATTTTGAACTGCCACTGCTCTATCCTCAGTGATGTTTTTTCCTTCTGTCGCTTGCTTTCCACAGCCGGACAGTATACCTGTCAGAAGTGCTGTGAGCAGTATGACTGTAATACTTTTTTTCATGATAATACCCTCTCCTTTTTTTATTGTTCCATTGCATCAAATATTTGTGGAACTGTTTCCAGTATACCATTTATGCAACCATTGTCAATATAGAACCCATAATTTTCTAAAAATTACCATTTTTTTCTATGTTTTGCACTTTTTTTCGGATTATTTTCTAATATAACGTTCAAAAAATACAATTGCTATTCTTTTACAAATATGATAATATAGTATCGGTTCCACAATATTATGATTTGTATCAGGATGGTAAATGAAATGAAGGTAAATATAAAAGATGTGGCGGCAGCAGCAGGGGTAGCGCAGTCAACGGTTTCCCGAGTGATGAACAACAGCGGCTATACCAGTAAACAGACCCAGCGCAAGGTAATAAAGGCCATGGAAGAACTGGGATATTCCCCCAGCGCCCTGGCTGTCAGTTTTTCCAAATCCCAGACTCGTATTATCGGTTTTATCGTTCCGGATATCAGCATCGGTTTTTTCGGTAAACTGTTATACGCTGTAGATAAACTTGCTGCCAAAAACAATTACCGTATGATTCTATGCAATTCTGATGAAAACCCGGAAAAAGAACGCGCTGCGCTCAAAGATCTGCTTTCCTATAAGGTAGGCGGGATTCTAATCATACCCGTGGAGAATTCTCCAAATGCAGATCTGGTCAACCGAATTCACTCTTCAGGCACTCCCGTTGTCTGCATCGACAAAGAAATGTCCGGTGCGCACTGTGACAGCATTTACATTGATAATCATAAGGGAGCTCAGGAGCTCACTCAGTTTGCACTTGAAAAAGGGCACCGGGAACTGGCTTTTTTAATATACGACAGTCATCCTTCTGTGACCGCTTCCTATATCCGTGGTATCGAAGAAGCCTTTAAGCTGCATGGCCTCTGTCTGAATCCAGAATGTATTTTTGCAGGGACAGACCTGGACGCATGTTCTCGTTTTATCTGTGAACAATGCAATTCTTCTCAAAGGCCTGCTGCATTTTTAAGTTTTTCCTCCGACTTCACCGCTGTCTGTTACCGAACTTTGACAACAAATCATGTTTCCATACCTGATGAAATGGATCTGATAGGCTATGATGATCTGAAAATGCTGGAGGATCTCGGATATAAGATTACCCTGACCCCCAGCACTGCCGATATGGGAACCGTTGCAATACGGATGTTGCTGGGCCGAATGGAAACCCCTGACGAAAACCTCCCCCCTCAGTATGTCACCCTTCCAACCAGCATCTCTATTTCTTCTCTGAAGTAACCTATTCTGAAAAAGGGTGTCGGAAAATCCCTATTTTTAATATTTATATAAATTTAAAAGATAATTGGAGATTACCGCTAAAACACTGGATATATTATAATAAGAAATGTAAAACCGTAACCAATAGTTCTACTATGAACTACAAGTTACGGTTTTTCTTCGTTGAATATATAGCCGACACCCCAGACACTGAATTTTGGCGGATGGCAGCGTTAGTGTCAGTTGGCGTACGTCCAGTATGCCTCCATCAGCTGCCTTATTTCTTTGCTTCATAGGCAACATCTGATTATTTATCTTCTTCTTTTTCCTTTTTTCTTTTTTTACTCCACCAAGTACCAGCTATTGAACACCCTCCACCTAAAATAAGAACAATGCTTAAAATATATATCCATAAACTATCCATTACGTATTCCTCTTTCCTAGACAATGCACTTTTTATTCTTGTTGTCTATTTATAATCATAGTATAAATTATTTCTAACTATAAATCAAATATTTCTTACATAATAAATCAAATAATTACCTATCTACATTAAACCATTGTAAATAGGGAAATCGTTCATAATCCATTTCAGAGAAATGCACGATTTTTATTATCCTAATAAAAAAGCATATTCGACAAGAATCCCGGCATTTTCAAAGCCGGGATTCCTGTCGGGGTTTCTCTCCTCCTGATTCTCAAACTGTTGCCGGGGGTTTGAAACTTATTCTTTATTCTGTTCCTTCTTTTTTCTTTTTCATATAGCTTCTGACTGTCAACACTTCCAGCAATGCAAGCGCTACCAGAATGACTCCGTCTACCACATAGAACACCATATGCCATGCCGGAACCGCATCCGGGTCATAGTCCGCATAAAGTCCGGAGTTGACCACCGTGTAGAAAATATTTTTTGCAGCCTGCCGCATGGCTTTTACGCTGGTAGCGCTGGATGTATCCGTCATGATGGCATCATTGCCCGCCGTCCCCAGCATCATATCGGAACCGCCGCGCACCGCCTTATCCGCATCCATGTAGCCATAATTTCCGAAGTAGTCTGTCAGCACCATTCCTCGAAATCCCCACTCTTCACGGAGTACAGTGTTTAAAAGTTCCGTACAGGCACCGGCCCATTTGTTTCCGATCAGATTATAGGAGGACATGACAGCAAGCGCGTTGTCTCCGGCATCCTTGACACAGGCTTCAAAAGGCTTTAAGTATAGCTCGCGCATGGCCTGTTCCGTCACCCAAGTACACAGGATGCCGTTTCTGTTGATTTCCTGCTCATTTAAAGCAAAATGTTTGATGAAAGGATAAATATCAAATTCATAGGCTCCCTGGCATTCCGCTTTCGCCATTTCAGCGCTCAGCACCGGATCTTCGGAATAATATTCAAACATCCTTCCTTCAAAAGCGCTTCTGTGCAGGTTCATGGAAGGCGCATACCAGCCGTTCACTTTCAGTTCCTTTGCTTCCGCACACAATCCCCTCCCTGCTGCCAGCGCAAGATCTGTATTCCAGGTGCAGGCGATTACAATTTCAGAGGTATAGCCGGTGCCTCTGGTGTTGCCGGAGCCGGAAACATTGGCATTGATGCCGGCCGGGCCGTCCGCATCCAGTGCTGCCGCCTTTCCAACGGAGTCCACCCGGACGGAACCATAGCCGCCAAAGGCGATCAGGTTCACCATATCGTCCACGGTCAGCTGATCCAGCAGACTGTCCCATCTGGGGTCCTCATAGGATGCGCCTCTTAAATCATAAAGCTCCAGACCGTTTTTCGCGCCGGTCGTCGGCATCACATCCTCTGCCTGATTATAATCCTCCGGATTCCAGGTGCCGTGGGCCGTCACAGTCTCATGCAGTTCATAATCTGCAGGTGCTTCGACCGCCTGTTCATAGTTGGCAAACCCGTTTTCCCGGGAAAGATAAGTGACTTCTCCTTTTGCAAAATCAAACTGATTCACCGCCGGAACCTGATCGTTTGTTCTGGGATTTTCTATATCATATACAATCGTTTCGTCCTGCGAATAAACTCTGGAATCCACAACAGTATGGGAATCCCTGTTCAGACTGATGATGTAATCGCCGGCTTCCAGCACATAGCAGCCGTTGTCTTGGGCATCATAGGAAGCCATATCTTCCCGATGGAATGTCAGCGTCAGCGTCTCTGATGCGCCGGGCTTCAGCAGAGAGGTCTTGTCAAAAGCTGCCAGGTTTGCGGAGGCTTTTTCCAGACCGCCGTTTGTATAGGGGGGATTATAATAAAGCTCCACCACTTCCTTTCCCGCCTTATCTCCGGTATTGGTCACTGTCACATCCACAGAAATATTCCCGTTGGCATCCGCTTTCAGATCTCCCATGGAGTGGCTGAAGGTGGTATAACTGAGTCCATAACCAAAAGGAAACTGAACGGTTTTTTCATAGTCGATCAGGCCCTCGGCGGCAGCCGTTTCATAAAACCGATAACCCACATATATATCTTCCACATAGTTGACAAAACTCACCACACCGTCTGCTTTTTCCCAGTGTTCCTTTGCCGGGCCTGTGATATCTTCCACATTCGTATAACCAAAATGGCCGATATTTTTATAGTATGGCGTCGCCGTCAGATCATAAACCCAGGTATCCGCTGTTTTTCCGGAAGGATTCACCTCTCCTTTTAAGATCGTCCCCAGTCCGTTAAAGCCCGTGGAACCTGCGCCGGGGCATACCAGCAGTCCTTTGATCTGCTCATAGTCATTGATCCATCCCATTTCCAGAGGATTTGCGCCATTATACACCACGATGACTTTATCAAAATTGCTGCAGACCAAATCCACCAGATCTGCTTCCGTCCGACTCAGTTCCAGATAGGTCATGCCGTCGGTAAAATCATCGTACTCGTCCGAATTATTGGTATAGGATGCCCGCAGATATTTTGTGCCCGGCGCCTGCCAGCTGCCGTCCATCACCGCACCCATATCATGAGGTAAATCCGCCCCCTCGCCGCCACAGCGGGCGATGACGATCAGGGCCGTGTCGGAAAAGGCTTTTGCGTTATCGATTATTTCCCTGCTGTACTGCTTAACCGGAACCTCCGGCAGCGTCCAATCCTGTCCGTTATTGATGGAAATTTCCGGTCTGTCCGTACGGTATTGGGTATAAAGCTGCGTAAGCTCCGTATTCAACGTAAATCCTGCATTGGTCAGCCCGCCCAGAATGTCCACCGCTGTGGAAACATCCACGGAGCCTGATCCCGTGCCGCCGTAAATCGGGTTGGTGGAAGCCCAGCCAAACACATTTAAATGGGTTACATCAGAAAGCGGCAGCGCGCCATCCTCATTTTTTAAGAGCACAATTCCTTCTTCCGCCAGTTCCTGCACGGTTTCCCGGGATGCCAGGGCCGTCTCCGGCCGTATTTCTCCGGTGTCCGCAAACACCACAGCCAGCGTGTTGTTCAAAGCTCCCAGACAGATGCTGTTCACCATGAGAACCAAAAAGAGCACAAAGGCCAGGACTGCCTGCTTTCGGATCAATCCTTTTTTAGGCTTTCCCGCTCTCTTCGCTGCGATCAGCACAGCAATCAGTATCACCAGACCTGCAGCAATCCCGATCAGATGTCCTCTGATCATTGCGAGCACGCTGAACACGTCTTCCCATGCAACTTGAATTCCCGTCATCTCATTCTCCTCCTCTTTTTTGTACGGCAACAGTTTTTCACGCACAATGTGCCATGAACAGAACTCTTCTGCGCCGCAGTTTATCTTTTTTTCCTTTCGAGGGCAGTATAGCAAAAAAAGTGGCGGCCGGTCTTAAACTGGTAAAATCGGTCGCCAAAGAGGTAGGTTTGGTATTGGAGTATCTAAAATGCAGGAATTTTCTCAGCCGTTTTTCACTGGGCAGGCAGCAATACATCCAGATAAAATCTGTTGTTTTTCGCCCGCATCAGGACTTCCCCCTGATACTTTCGGACAATATAGCGGATGCTTTTCACACCAAAACCGTGGGCATTCCTATCTGCCTTATCCGTCACCGGAATGCCGTCTTTAAATGTCACTTCTCCGCTGCAGGTATTTTCCAGATGGATGCTCACCATCTGTCCCTGCCTCACAATGTGCAGGCTGATCAGCCGTTTCTGGACTTCCTTTTCTTTCAGCACACTTTCCACCGCATTATCCAGCGCATTTCCCATCAGCGCATAGATGTCCGCGGCGCGCATAAACAGAAGTTCACTCCCGTCTGCCATACAGCTGAAAGAGATCCCGTATTCATTACAAAGAAGGGATTTTTCCCGAAGAACATAATCCAGCGCTTCACATCCCGTATGATAAGTCGCGTCATAAATGGACACTGCCTGCCGCATCTCCTCCAAATAGCTGTGGCGCTCCGCCGGATCATCCATTTTCATCAGCTGTTTCATCTGATGCTTCAAATCATGGCATTTCACATTGATGATATCGATGGCCTCCCGGGAACCCTTCTGCTGTGCCCAGGACATCTGCAAAAGCTGTTCCATGGTTTCATTTTCCCTGCTCAGCCTGTTTTCCCGGATCACGTCATATTCAATCAATATGACCAGTATGCTGCACAGCAGACTGTAAGCCGGACAAATCACGTTGCGCAGCACCGATCTGCCCTGCGCTACGATACCGGCATCCGTATAGACGCTCAGCCCGATGGCAGCCAGCAGGATGAGAAGAGCCAGCCAGACCAGCCGGACATCATGTTTTCTGATCTCTCCCTTTCCCCTGTTTTTCCGGATAATCATTCCGTATACGATCCCGGCGGCCAATAAATAGGGCAACAGCCTGAAAAGCAGATATTCCGACACAACTCCGATCTGATCCGTATAAAGTCCGGTAGCATACTGCATGATTTTGGCCGCCGCAAAAGCGATATGCTCTGTGGCATAGCCGCCGATCCCGGCAAACAGGATCTCCAGCGGTTCCATATCAAAGCAAACTGCCATGGCCAGCATGGTCAGCATAAACAGTCCCAGCCAGTACAAAATTTTCAACGGTGGGATATCCCCCCGGGGAACCGACAACAGAAAATGCCACCCTGCCGCTGATACGCTGTAGACAGCAAAAGCAATACACAACCGTATCCCAAAGTGATCCCTGCGCGGTTTACCAATCAGAAATACCGACTCCGAAAGAATCAGTTGTACGGAAAACCGGATACAGGAAATAAACAGCATACCGCCCATCAGTCCACACCTCCCACATAATTCATAAAGTCCTGCGTAAATTCCTTTTTCATCCGCCGCGACAAAGGCAGCACAACGCCTTCGACCTCTACGGTATCGCGTCCGATTTTATCCACATATCTCAAGTTTACCAGACATCCGGAGGAAGGTTCGCAAAAAGCGGCTTTGTCGAATTTATCCTTTGTCTCAATCATCGTGCCCCGGACCTTAAATTCACCCTTTTCGGTATGATAGATCAGATAGTTTTTATCCTTTTCTATGTATCGGATACAGGAAGCCGGCATTCTTATGATTCCGTCCTCTCCGTTTAAGATGATTTCCTTTTCTGCTCGTCTGCCGGAAAACAGAAGCGCTTTTTTGAGTTTGTCCGCGAAATTATAGTATCCTACCGGTTTTACCATGAAATCAATGGCATTCACTTCATACCCCCGGATCGCGTACTGCGCCATGTTTGTGATAAAAATGATTCCTGCAGACCCATCCATTCTGCGGACGGCATGGGCCACCTCCATTCCATCCATTCCGGGCATTTCAATATCCAGAAAAATCACATCAAATCCTTCCCCATATTCCTCCAGGAAATCCAGACCATTCCCATATGCTTTTACTTTCATTTCGCAGGACTCCTCCTGTCTGAAACGGGCAAGATATCCTTGCAACTGAGAAATTTCTGCTGTATCATCATCCAGAATTGAGATTCGTACCATAATGTTCCCTCATAAGTATTTCTGCCATGTAACCAGATTCCTGAATTTACAATACCATACCAAAAAGCAAATATCAATTTTCCCAATACGCATCCTTACAAAAATGTCACATTAAACCCGAAATTGTAAGCTGATCAAATGGAATCCTTTGGCCCCTGCTGTTATACTAAGCAAGTCTGTAATTCCATTCACAATACGAAATCGGAGGTTTTCCATGAATTTCAAAACAAATACGCTTCCCCTCAGTCAAAGACAGGGGATCACTTCTTTTTCCTTAAAAGTGCTGGCTCTATTCTTCATGACCCTGGACCACATTCACTATTTCCTGGGCGGCTCACTTTTGCCGGTGCCGGAATTATTCGGCATGCTGGGCCGTCTCAGCGCGCCCTTATTTTTGTTCACCATGGCAGAAGGATTTTCCCATACCCGAAACAGGAAAGCTTATCTGACAAGGCTTTACGCTGCCTCTGTCCTGATGTCTCTGGGAAATTTTCTGGTCAACCGGTATCTGCCCCATCCGGGCGGCGCCATGGTCATAAACAGCATGTTCTCCACCCTGTTTCTGACCGGTTTGTTCCTTCAGGCGCTGGAGACAGGCCTTATGGCAATCCGTGAAAGAAGCTTCAAAAAACTTGGATTGTCCGTCCTGCTTTTGGGGACCCCCTTCCTTTCCGGAGTCCTTGTTTTCCTCCTGATCGCTGCAGGATCCATGCAAACCGCTGCAGGAAAGTTTCTCTTTAACTTCCTTTTTATGTGTCTGCCTTCTCCTTTTTTTGCGGAAGGTGGTTTTATCTGGATTTTTCTCGGCATGGGCTTTTACTTTTTGCGAAACCGCAAAGGACTGCTTTCCGGATTTTATCTCCTGCTTTCGGGTTATTTCTTTTTTACGGCAGCGCAAAGCGGTCTGACGTTTGAGAATCTTTTTCTTTCACATAATCAGTGGCTCATGGTATTTTCGCTGATTTTTATTCTCCTATATCGCGGACGAAAAGGAGCGTCCATGAAATATTTTTTCTATCTGTATTATCCGCTCCACATTTATGCCCTGGTACTGCTGGCCCGGCTTCTGGCCGCCGTGCTTTGAACACGTCCAAAAAGGCGGTGGGAAACTCCTTTTGTTTCCCGCCGCCCTTATATTTGTTTGAAATCACTTCAAAGGACTGATCCAAAAACTCCCTACATGCCGCTCTGCGTCAATGATCACCTGATAATTTCCCGTTCTGTCGATCTCAACCTCATAAGTCTGCGTGGAGATCTTCTTTTCATCAAAGTAAACCTTCCCTGCTACATCCACAATCCGCATATTCAGGCTTCCGCTGTCCGTAGTGCAGTCAATCCGCAGGGTCACAGGCTCCTCAATCGGGATTATAAAGCTCAGGCTATGCGCCGTCATGCCTTCATCCTCTCTTCCGATCTTTTCCGGCCAGTCATCCTCCAGAATGGGGGAATCAGGTTCTCCGATATCCGGGAGTTCTTCTTTTTCTCTGTTTTCATCGGATTCTAAAGCAGGAAGCGTTTCTTCGGGCAGCGGTAATTCCGGCAGATCGACCTCTCCTCCATACCGTACTCCCTCAACCTGGCTCATTTGCAGCTTAAAATCATATACCGCATCCTCTCCGGCCGGTTCAAACCGGATAGCGCCGCTCCCCTTCTTTACCGGCACATCCTGGTCCAGCGTTTCCGTATCAGCATCCGCAATGAGGATCTGCGTTTTATCCGGCGCTTCATAAATCAGCTCCAGATTTCCTTTCTCACGGGAAAGCGTCCCGCTGATGTGGATCACCGTGTCGTTTTGCGCCTTCACCTGAGCCAGACATCCGTTATGATCCGCTTTCATCTGATGGACGGTTCCCTTTACATTGTAGGATTCCTCCGTCCTTTCCGCACTGTATTTTTCAAAAAAAGTGGTTGAGGACGCTATGTTAACCGCCCCCACCGTGATATTGCTGCAGCCTCCCAGGCAGATGCAAAGGCAAACACTGAGTAACAGATTTCTTTTTTTCATGAAAAATCCCCCTTATTTATTTTTTGTCTGTATGGCACTTTTTTGCTGAGAACAGAAGCAGCTGCGGCAAACCCCAGGCTGACCAGCAGCAGGAAATAAAAATTGACGCTCCTGCTCACTAACATGGAGGGAATGAGAAATCCCTTTGTGAAAACCGCCGCAAATACCGTTTTATACATCAGTTCCGTGATTCCCTGGGCTCCCGGCACCGGCAGCATATCCACCGCAATATATACGGCAGCCTGCAAAAGCATCACGGTCATGCCCTTTGTTCCTGTCAGGCCGAATCCCAGATAAACCATCCAGGTCAGCACGAACAGGGTGCTGCGCTGCAGAAAAGTGAGTCCCACGATTTCTGCCAGCTTCCCCTTATGTTCCTTTAAAAACTGCACCGCCTGCCGGTATTGGTCCACAAAATGCTGCACTTTCTCCATTCTCTGTCCGGATGTCTTAAACAGTCCCAGCCTGACCAAAAGGGCTTCCCCCCAGCCTGCCGTCCGAAGGATGATTCCGGGGAACAGCATAACCAGAAGGATCAGGATCACCAGTACCGTGTTCAGGAACAGCCCCAGCAGATAGAACCCGAAATATCCTTTCAGGTACAGCCGCAGCGGCCCTCCCCAGCCTGCCAGGATCCCCAGCCCGATGCATACCAGAACCAGCTTATAGCAGAGGGCTACCGTCATCAGTACCACCGTGGAGTCCGTGGCCCGGTTCCCGTCCTTTGTCATGTAATACAGCTGCATCGGCTGTCCGCCGGTTGCCGAAGGCGTGATACCCGAATAGAAAAATCCTACAAAAGAATAGCTCACACACTGAAGCAGACTGCTTTTTCCGTCCAGTGCGGATAAAAGATCCCAGATCATGAAACCTTCCAGGCAGATAAAAAGCATACCAAGTAAAAAAGCTGCCGTCAGATATAACGGGTCCATCTTTAAAACCGCATCCAGCATCTTCCCCATGTCCTGCCCCTTAAAAACAGCCGTAAAGGTGAGGGCCATGACCGCCAGGAAAAACAGGACTTCAAAAACTCTTTTTTTAGTACTCATAGGCCGCTGCACAGGCCAGTCCACGGACCCGGCGCTCCACCCTGTTTCCATTCCGGACAAACTCCCTGAGTTTGCCTTCAAACAGGATCTGTTTCTTTTCATACTCGTAAAAATCCCTGGGAGTCACCAACGAAAAATGTTTTCCCCAGTGCACGATTCCGGCTTCTTCTAAAACCTTTCCCAGCCAGGAAGAACAGGTATAATGGTTCTTCTGATAAAAGGGTCTGTTTAAAAGGAGAAACGGCAGTCCCAGCACCGTATAATGATAGCAAAACCTGCTCTGCCAGGCGTTGTGTGCCGCCTCCTGCACATATCGGCGCTGTTGTGCCGTACATTCCACCGTGCAGACCAGATATCCCGCTTCCGGGTATTTCCGCAGGATCTTCCTCTTATCTTCCCGCTCAAAACCTGCAAAAAAGGGAATGGCCGGATTCCTTCTTCCCACGCTGTAGGCTTCTTCCAGCTGTTCATCGAAAGCCACCAGCACATGGACATATCTCTGTTTTAAAACGGTCCGGATCACACCGGCAAAAATCCCCGGTGTGTCCGCAAAAGCGATGTATATTTTTGCCATGCTATCCTCTCCTGTCCTGCCGCTACTGAAACCGCCAGATCTTTTTTGCAATCCGATATCCGCCTACCGTAATCTTTCCCCCTGCTTTTCCGGGCAGGCAGGTCAGTCCGCTGACGGTTGCAAATTTCAGTCTGTAATATAAATTCCTGTCATATTCCTTCATCTCGTGCCACAGCCGCTCCCGTTTTAGATAGGCCTCTTCCGAATCGATCATCAGCAGATGGATGGAGGAAATCGCCATCATAATGGAGATATTCCGGCACAAATAGACCGCAAGCCTGGGATACTGCTTTCTCACCTGTTCCAGATCTACGCAGCGGCTCACCAGCCTGGTCACATAAATCTGCTGGTCAATGCGCTTCATCAGCACCGCTTCATTCACCGACTGGTCTTCTCTGCCGAGATAATAATGATACAGGTCAATGTCCATGTACCAGATTTTATTTACCAGGGGCAGCGGCTGGCAGGCAAAAATATTATCCACATAAAAGGTGTGCTCCGGCAGCCGTACGCCACAATCCCGCAGGATCTGCGTCCGATAGATCAGCGCATGCATGATCAGGTACTGAGACGGCAGGAAATGTCCGATCTCATTCCAGCTGCACATCTCTTCTTCCGGGAATATATTTTTGTATTTCATAACCCGGGTTGTTTTTTCTTCCAGATGGTCATAGATATAATTGCAGACGATCAGATCCGGTTTCTCTGCATCCTTTTGCACATCACAAAACGTCCTGAGTGTATTCATCAGTTTCCCGTAGGCTTCTGTGTCCAGCCAGTCATCGGAATCCACCACCTTAAAATAAAGCCCCTGCGCCAGTTCCATGCCCTTGTTCACGCCGGAGCCATGGCCCCCGTTTTCCTTGTGCACCACCTGTACAATGTCCGGATAGTATGTGGCGTAGCAGTCCGCAATTTCCGCTGTCCTGTCGGTGGAGCCGTCATCCACAATGATAATTTCCACATCCCTGCCTCCCAAAAGCAGGGAATCCACACACCGCTGCATATAGCTCTCTGAATTAAAACAGGGAACTGTAAATGTTATTAATTTTTGATTATATTCCATAAGAAAACCCTCCGCTGCTGTTCTTTGATTCGTTGTATCAAGCATAACGAATAAACCGAAACAACCGCAGAGGGTTTCTCTTAAATTATTCTAAATATAATTGACTGTTTTTCTTACCGCCGTCATCTTTTCTCAATCAGATAGGTATTATCATTGAAATTGACTGTCACAGCCGTCCCGTCACTGAATACGGTCCTCTGCTGTTTCCAGTCCCCGTTCAGAAATTCATGGGAAACCATTTCACATTTTGCAACTTTCTCCTGCAGCTGTGCAACCACACGGTAACGTGCGATTTCCTCATCCAGCAGCTTTTCTGCGGCCCCATCATCAAAAGCGCCGTCACAGTTGGGGTAAGCGCCATCTTTATCCATATAGGCCGCGCCGCCGTTTAAGAGCGCATACAGCATGTAGTCTTCCTGTCCTTCGATCCTGTCCATCATCCAGGGCAGGATCAGGCAGTCATGGTAGACCAGGTTAAACAGGGGCACCGGGATTCCCTTTCTGGGCGTTGCGGGCGCCTGCAGCATGAAATCATAGGGTCCGTAGTGGCAGAATACAAGGCTTTTCATCGCCCAGTCCGATACCTCTTCCGAACTCGGCAGAATGTTTCTTGAAAGCAAATATTCAAAACAGGCATTCCGGTATTCAAAGCACTCTTTTCTGGTCATCCGATGCCAGGGATTGTCACATTCATCTCCTTCATTGCAGGTGAACACATCCAGATATGCCCCTTCCAGATGGATTCCGTGTCTGAATACCTCTTCAAAATTCCGCTTTACATAAAACGGGGCCTGCGTGGCACACAGATAGGTCTGTCTGCCGCCTGCCCAGCGCGCCATTTCAAAGACGGAGCCGTCCGGCGCCTGACAGGCAAAATTTATGTCAAAGGTGGGCGCATCAAAATAGTAGTCCCGGTATTGATCATGCAGGCCGAACATGTAGCCGCATTCTTTGATGGTATCGGAAAGCTCCTTTAATGCTTCCCAGCCGCCCGCCTCTTTGCATGCCGGCAGATAATCCGGATGTTTGTTGTCGTACCCCGGATCTCCCCAGCCGTCCAGATGCAGATACAGCTTTTCCACGCCTTTTTCTTTATAGTGCTTAATCTCTTCTGTACGGACCCGAAACGGAACCAGATGGTCGTTCTTTTCCGGATGCTCCGGATCGTAATAATAAGAGTCCGGCGCTACATGCGTCTTGATTCCCTTATGCACGATAGCGGAACCGATCAGTTTATCCACCAGCGGATTCTTCGCCGCTTTTTCCGCAAGAGAGGTAAACAGTCCGGTTTCTTTTGCATAACTTCTGTAGACCTTGCACAGATCGTTATAATCACAGTCCTTCAAAAATGTATATTTCATCACCCGGCGGTAAGCCATTTTTCCCAGACTGGGCAGCCAGCGCACCGAAACATGGGAATAGGGGCCGTTTGCGGGATGATTTATCTGATAGGCCGCATCCCACGGATGTTGACAGATTGCAATATATCCGGTCCTTTCCCTCACCTGCCCAAACCACGGCATATAGGCGGTATTGCTGCACATCCGGCCGTCAAAGCCCAGCTTTGTGACTTCATTCTCCCAGTTATTGGGGAGCAGAAGCCCCTGCAGAATATTGAGTACGCTGTACCATTTGCTGCTGTTTTCCTCAAATTCCATATAACCGGGCCAGTAAACCGCTTTTACCGAAATCCCCTCATCGCAAAGCGGCACCAGTTCAAAATAAACGTCCCCCGTGGCATCTTCAATCCAGGCGATCGTCTCAAAGGAAAAACCCACTTTTTCCCCCTCCACAACGAAGCCGGCATAAGTGGTGCGAATGCCGCTGCCGATCCCGGTTTTCCAAAGATTATGTGTGATTTCTGCCGCTTCGGAAAAAAAGATCTCCTTTTCCTCTTTGGTCACGATTTTCGCCCGATAGCTGTCGGACCACTTCCATTCCTCTCCTTTCGATTCCACCGTAAAATTCAGGGTTTCCTCATGAAACTTTAAGATCACATTTCCACTTTTGGCCGTCATAATTCCCATTGATCACTTCTCCTCTTTTGTTATCTCACACCCGCATGATCAGCGGATTTTTTTCTTATTTTGAAAACTGCATTTTCTGCCTATCCTACTCCGGCAGGCTGTCCTTTGCGCACAGTCCCCCATATCCCACCCTCTCATTCGGATATACGCTCTCTCCCCGCAGAGGCCTTGCGCCCCGCCGCAAAAAAGCTTTCATTTTTTCTCCGTATAAATAAGGATCATTGCCCCGCACAAGTCCCCATTCCATCAAAAGGGCCGCCGTTCCCGTCACCAGCGGCGTGGCGAAGGAGGTACCTGTAACCCGCATGGTGCCGCCTCCGGAAGCGGGTACCAAAAGATCCACGCCGGGGGCCACCAGATCCGGTTTGGTATCCGCAAA
This sequence comes from uncultured Lachnospiraceae bacterium, assembly GCA_902476265.1. Classification (GTDB taxonomy): domain Bacteria; phylum Bacillota; class Clostridia; order Lachnospirales; family Lachnospiraceae; genus Gallintestinimicrobium. The sequence goes on along the minus strand of CABSCP010000002.1, from coordinate 83,094 downwards.
CACAATTTTATTTTCGGGCAGAAGCGGCGCTCCTCTGCCGGAAAAATCCGCATACGCTTCATATACGGGATGGCTGGCCCCCACGGTCACCACCTTAGATGCGGTTCCCGGTATGGTCAGCGTCAGTTCCGTCGCCGGACGCACGAAACGGGTGCCGGCGGTGCGCACCTCCTGCCCCGGCAGATACAGCTGATATTCCCCGGACACGATTTTTACGGGATCCAGCCGGATCGTCCACACCCCGGCTTCTATGTAATCGTTTCTTGGCAGAAGATCAAAAAAAATCTCCTGCTGTACGGTATAGGGAGAAGGCTGCCCCGCATAAATGAGCACTTCCGTTTCCGGCGTGAGCACATCCTGCTTTCCCCGCTGTCCGAACTGCACTGCGATTTCCTGTCCCGACGGCGTGCGCAGCGTAATGCCGAAAAGATCCGCATAATTTTTCCACAGCTGGACGCTCAGCGTCCTTTCATAATCCGCTGCCACAAATTCCACCGTCTGAACGCTGCCGGCAGTCAGACGCCCCGCCGCATGACCCATGGACGCGCCCTCGTTGCCGCTGCCCACACAGATCACCGTGCGCCCGCTTTCCGCTGCATTATCCAGGAAGCGGGAAAGCAGAGACGACCCGTCATGAGGGCCGTAATTATTGCCGAAGCTGATGTTTACGGCTACCGGCCGGCCCAGCTGACGGGCTTTCTCCAATGTCCATGCTACGGCCCGCATCAATTCCGTTGTATGGGGAAATCCCGTCTGGAGATTAGCGAGCTTTACCGCCAGAATCCCCGTCCCCCATGCCACCCCGCGCAAAAGCGGATCCGGATTGCTGCCCGCTGCGATGGCCGCCACCATGGTTCCGTGACCGGAGCGGTCCAGACTTGGCACCAGCGAAAAAGCGCTGTCCCGGCTTCCCGTCTCCAGCGCCCTGTTTATCTGTTCCTTTGAAAATTCCACTCCCAGGGAAAATCCCTCCGGCGGGGCGTAAGGCTGTTCTACATCTGGCTGCCGCTCATTCAGCGCTGCCGCGTCCAGCGTCTGATCCCATAAAAATTCGATTCTGCTGGTACCGTCCCCATTGCGGAAGTCCGGCAGATAATAGTCGATGCCGGAATCCAGCACCGCGCACAAAATACCGCCGCCGGACAAATTTCCATCGTCGTTTTCCGGTGTCCCGATCCCTCCGGGCCGGTTTCCCGTCCCAGCTCCGGTTCCGGTCAGGGGCAAAATGCAGCTGACTCGTTTTGCTTCATACAGACCGTTTAAAAGATTTTTAGGCATTTCCACAAATTCCACTTCCGGGGCGGCGATCAGTGTCGGAATCAGACGCTGGGGCAGCGTGACCACAGCATACCCGGCCAGCAGTGTTTCCACGCCGATCCCGGCTTCCCGAAGCCGTTCCAGGCTGCCGCTGTATTTCACAATCAATTCCCAGGTTTCCTCCCGGGGATCAAAGCCCACATCCAGCACGCCGGAGCGCTCTCTCTGCGCCTGCGTGGATTCCAGACTCAAATTCAGCATATTTTCAAGCTTCTGCGATATCATATTCGTGTCCTGCTGCCATTTCTTTCTCTCAGTATATTCCGGCACAGGCCTGTTTTTTCCACTTTTATCAAATCAGTGCGGCCACGATACCTCCATAGGGGATCTTTTCATTATGAAACCGTTTTTCAAAAGCCTTCTGTCCGAAAACGATGATCAGCGTAAACAGCCTCGTCTCTTTCCATCCATAAAATACGGCGCAGCCGATAAGGTTACGCCGTGTTTAAACGCATTTTCAATTTCTACAGCTTGGAATATCCGTAGCCGTTGACCATGGCATCCAGCTTCTGTTTATTCTTGCAGTAGGGGCAGGCATAAGCCTCGTATGCCTGGTATCCGGGCACGTCATCCGTTGTGAATATGCTTTCCACGGGGCGGCCGTTAATACTGCGGATCGCGCTGAATACAGAACAGATTTCCTGCACCTGGCCGCCATAATAATCAATGCACTCCATGCTGCGGCTGATGGTCAGACCGGTAGTGGAAGTTGCCAGCAGAAGCACAATATTTTTCCCTTTAATGGCATTCACCAGGTTATCCCTGAAAATCATCTGGTTGTTGATATTAAATTCCGGCGTCACCACATAAACCGTGTGGTGCAGGTTCTGGTTGGGGAAATTCCCGCGTTCCAGTTCTTCTGCCATATAAGCGCCGATCACTTCGCTGCCGTCCATGCAGACAATCGTGTCCACAACCGTGTCCATCGGGAATCTCTGCACAAAGGCTTTGGCTACTGCAGCAGCCTCACTGCGTCTTGTTTTCAAGCCTGTCATGTCCACATAATAATTGATGTGGGAATGGCTTGTCGCAAAATGTCCCGGAATCGCGCGCAGAATGATGTTGTTGCCCCCCTTAGAGTAGAATTTCATAACCTTGTTTTCCATCGTGTAACCCCCTTGTTCTTCCGCAGCCTCCCCAGGATGCGGGAAATTGATCACAGCTTCGCTCGGAACCTTCGCAAATGCTTCGCTTTTTGCGATGTAGCGAGGCTTCGCCTATGGAACCTTCGCAAACGCTTCGCTTTTTGCGATGTAGCGGCTTCGCTCGGAACCTTCGCAAACGCTCCGCTTTTTGCGATGTAGCGAGGCTTCGCCTATGGAACCTTCGCAAACGCTTCGCTTTTTGCGATGTAGCGGCTTCGCTCGGAACCTTCGCAAACGCTTCGCTTTTTGCGAAGTAGCGGAAAGCCACCTTACCACATCGTGGTAAGGTGGCTTTCCTTCATTATACATTCCGCCTGCAAAGCTTGCAAGTCTTTTCAGGAGTTTGGGCATTCTAAACAAAAAACCACTTCACCAGTTCTGTCATTGCGGCGGTATCCTCTACGCCGGCAGTTTCAAAAGCGGAGTGCATGGCCAGCTGGGCCAAGCCGATATCCGCTGAAGGTATGGAGACATGAGCGGTGGAAATATTTCCAAGGGTTGATCCGCCGGGAATATCGGCACGGTTTGCGAAAGTCTGCATAGGAATGTCATGTTCCCTGCAGAGATCCCGCACTACCGCAGCGGAAAATCCGTCTGTGGTGTACCGCTGGCTGCCCTGGAATTTTAACACAACACCGCCGTTAATGTAGGGGCGGTTCGTAGGGTCGCTCTTTTCGGGATGGTTAGGGTGTACCGCATGGCCGTTATCCGCGGACAGCAGGAAGCTGTTCTGCAAAAGAGCGCGTTTTTCCAGGGGTGTCACATGGACGGAAAGTCCGTCTAAAATGCAGTCCACCACGTCTGCCAGAAGGGTGGAATCCGCGCCCTGTTTTGTACCGCTGCCCACTTCCTCATTGTCAAACAGCGCATAGACGGAAATATACTGTTTGGGCTCTGCCAGCAAAAATCCCTTCAGGGTAGAAAAAGCACACTGCAAGTCGTCCAGCCGGGGCGAGCCAATCAGAGAATCGTCCGCTCCCATGATCCTTCCCTTGTCCCGGTTATATACATAAAGGTCGCTGCCCAGAATTTCTTCTTCAGAAATTCCCAGCTGCTGCGCACACAGTCCTGCCAGAGTGATTTCCTGATTCTGAGCAAAAAGGGGCAGCATGTCCACCTGAGGATTTAACTTAAACCCATCATTGATTTCCCGATTGAAATGGATCGCCACATTGGGAATCACCAGTAAATCCTTCTTTATGTCAACCAATTTCTGCACCATAGCACCGGTCTCTTTCTCTTTGAGAAAAACTCTTCCCGCCACGGAAAGGGGCCTGTCCATCCAGGTATTTAAGATCATGCCGCCGTATTTTTCCGTGTTTAGCTTCACATATTTCCCTTCCAGTTTCATCTCCGGCTGTTCCTTCACCTTGAAACAGGGCGCATCGCTGTGGCTGGCCACAATACGAAAGCCCGCTGCTTTGCTTTCCGGAATCCGCACCGCAATCACAGCGGACCCGTTCTGCATGGTATAATAACGGCCGCCCGGCGCAAGCTTCTCGTTTACCAAGCTTTCCAGCCGCTGAAAGCCTTCCTTTTTTAAAATTTCCTCCACATTTGCCGCCGCATGAAAAGCGGTGGGGCTTTCTTCGATAAAAGAAAGCATTTCTTTGGCGAGTTCAACTGTCTTCATCGTTTCCTTCGTTTCTTTTTCCTCTCCTGTATTTTTTTCCGTCACAAGCCCTTTTTCCATCAAAAAGGCCGGATGATAAGAAAGCTTTGCCCGGCGCAGTCCGTCTGATCCCGCATCATCCTCACGGTTTACATAAGTATATCCGTCCATTGCATGTTCCACAAATTGCTGGTTGATCATGGAATAGGCCCCTTCCACATCGGAAAAGGCTTTTTCAAAGTGAACCACAAACATATCCTCACCGCAGGGTTCTCCGATTGCAAAAGCAACCACCTTACCGCCTGCCCGCAAAAGGCCTCCGGTCAGCCCCAGGACTTCCCTATTTCGCAGGGCGTTCATGGTCACCGCGATTTCCGCTTCCTTTTCCCCGCCTTCGCCCTGGTTATTGAGCTGCCACCATTCCTCTGCCATAGACAGGCATTCTTCCGTATTTTCTGCTGTGATAACCTCGTAACTCCAGTCCGGATACCGCTTTTTAAACTTATTACAGTGGTTCTTTTTACCGTGCATGCTTTTCCCTGAAAGGGTTAAAAGCTTTTCCCGCTCATATACATAATCCGCGAAATCCCGGTCATATGCGATCTGAAAACGGCCAGGATAAACCGCCTCCAGCTTTTCAAACTGCTCTGCGCTGACCAGATGCATTTTAAAAGGACGTCCCACCTGTTCAAACCATTCTGACAGCGCATCCACGGTTTTCTTTAAATCCCTCACTCCCTGAGGGAAGCTGACGGACATTCCGGCCTCACCGGACTCAAAAACCAGGCTGTCTTCCACAATTCCGAAAAAAATCGGGCAAAATGGCTTCCATAAATAATTATTGGCAAATGTAAATTCACAGTTTCTTTTCGGTTCCTTGGCATAATAGCTCTCAATCAGCTGTCTGTCCGACAGCTCCAGTTCCTTCCAGGAAATTTTCATAAAATATATTCTCCGTCACTGATTTTCTTACTTTCAGTGTTCCTCCTGTGGTAAAAAATATTTGTACTAAAATAGTAAGGGACTTCCAAAAAATCCCACATGTCACCTTTCAAATCATAATACAAAATGCCCCGGCTGTAAACAGGCTATTTCCCATCTTATTTATATGAAATCACAAAAAATACGCTGTAGAGCCTTTTTCTTCACAAAAAACTGCCAGGGAGCAATTTTTAAACACCTCCCTGGCAATTTCCCGGATACACATATTTCAAATACTGTCCCGCCGCTTCCGCCAGCCGGTATATCTTTGATACCTCCGTTGCCTTCCGGTCTTTCATGTGAAACCTGGGGAAAAAACGGGACAAATGCAGGGGAATATCCGGGCTGACCGCTCCCAGCCATGCGGCAAGTTCCCTGATCTCCTCTTCGGTATCGTTTTCTCCCGGGATCACTAACGTTGTCACCTCCACATGACTCCGCTCAGAGGCTTTCCTGATAAATTCCTTCACAATCTCCAGGTTTCCGTTGATTTTTTCATAGAAGGCTTCTGTAAATCCTTTCAGATCCACATTAAAAGCGTCTATATAGGGCAAAATTTCTTCTAAGATTTCCGGCGAAACAGAGCCGTTGGTCACCGCCACACTTTTCAGCCCTTTTTGTTGTGCCAGACGGGCACAGTCCCGCACAAATTCATACCCGATCAAGGGTTCGTTATAGGTAAATGCCAATCCGATATTTCCCTTTGGCCGCATCTCCAATGCCAGCTCCACCAATTCCTCCGGTTCGGTCTGTCTCCATTGGACCTGCCTGAGGCCAGCCGTGGAAATTTCGTAATTCTGGCAAAAAGGACAGGACAAATTACAGCCAAAGCTTCCTGCAGACAGGATCCTGCTTCCCGGATAAAACCGTTTCAACGGCTTTTTTTCTATGGGATCCAAGGCAAGAGCCGTAAGTCTGCCATAACTGATGCTGACAATTTCACCCTTCCGGCATGCCCGCGCGCGGCAGAATCCGGTTTGCCCCTCCGACAGCCTGCAGCGATGCGCGCAAACTCTGCATTCTGTTTTGTAATCCTGCTTTTCTTCTCCCGGAATAACCAAACTGCTCAATAGTGTCTCACCACCTCAAACCGTTCCAGGTCGTATTCATCCCCGTAAATACCGGCCTTTTGTTTCGCCAATTCAACCTGCTGTCTGACATTCTCCACACCCTCCAGATTAGGGAGCAAAAGTCCTCTTCGCCGTCCTTTTGAAACAATAACGCCATATCTTTTTACATCCAGGCACTCCTCCGATTCAATGGGCTCCGGCTTTGAGAGCTCATCCACCGTGCAGATGATATCCGCAAGCTCCCACTCCTCCACCGGCCTGAAACGGGGATCACGGGCACATGCGCTGACCGCATTTTCCAGGATTTCCTCCGCCACATTTTTATGAACGCCCAAAACCGTTCCGATACATCCCCTCAGGCAGCCATGTTCATGGAGGGAGACAAACACTCCCGCCCTGTGATCCAAAAGCGCCTGAGGCAATTCTTCAGGCAGCGCCAAAAGCCGCTTTGTTTTCACCCAGTGTTCCATGGACTGTCTCGCCAGCGCCACGCAGGCATCCTGAAAAGAAGCCACCGCATAGCCCACCCCAAAAGGGCCCTCATGAGACAAAAGTCTGGATTTTAAAGGCATTTTATCCAAACACCCGGCCATGACCGTAAAGGAACGGTGCCCGCATTCCGCCGCCTTCTCGCAGAATTTCTCGTCAAAATCCAACAGCTTTTTCAAGTCTCCCGAAGCCATCACGGAAGTAACTGCCTCGTCATACTCCGGTCCTTCCGGGGCAAATCCATAGGGCCCGCTCTCCAGCAGTTTGTGGGATAAATCCCCGCTGGCAATTACCACAATCCGGCGGTCCAGATTCTGCGCCGCTCTGGCGATACACTGTCCCAGTTGATAGTGTAAAGCAAAGGGAAGGCCGGACAGCCCAATGCGTACAATCCGGAACTTGTCACATCTTTTTTGCAAAAAACGCGGAGGGATCATGGTGCCATGATCCAGCACCGGATCCAGTTCGCCGTATATACCTGCCGGAAGCCCTGCCGCCCTGGCCACCCTGCACAGCTCCTGTACCAGATCCATATCATATTCTGCGGACACCTTGACACCTGGCGCCCTGAACTGTCCAAAGTCCCCCCTCGCTCCGGCTCCGGGAGAGATATGGAAATAGTCCCGGTACAGAACAGAGTGAGGCGATAATATAACCACTGTTTCCGGGTGCAGTCCGGCAGCCTCTCCTGCGATCTCCCAGTATGCTTCTGCGGTCTTTTGAATTTTTGCTTCCTCTCCCCTGCCGATTTCCGGCAGAATAATGGGAGGATGGGGAACGATAAATGCGCCTGCCACTGCCATGAGAGCACCTTCTTTCTAAACGGTATTTCATGGATTAATTACTGCTTCTCTTAACTTTAGTATAACCTTTTCTCCTTGTACATACAACTGACGGCTATATCAAAACACTTCCCATTTATAGCTGTATCCGCAATTTGATATCAAAATATAGTTGAAGAAACAAACGGATTCAGCACAGAAGATGCAGCGCTTTCTCAATGTCTTTTTCCGTTAACCCTGACACCTTTTTATTCCCCATTTTCCCGATTCCGTTCTTCCCCTTCGATCAGCACCGCCCTGCAGGGTGCGCCGTCAGCGCCTCCCAGATTCAGCGGCGCTGCGTTCAGGAAATAGATCCCGTCGGGCACCTGCTGCAGCCGAATCCCCTCCAGCAATATCACTTCATTTTTCAGAAGTTCCAGATGCACCATACCGGGCGCATCCTCCGGCCCCACTGTCTGGGATTCCACGCCAACCAGCTGTACCTCATGCCGGTTCAACGCCTTTGCCGCTTCCAGGGTCACCACCGCATGACCTTTCAAAAGAATCCTTTTGGGCGCTGTTTCCATGATGCGGTCAACCTCTGCTTCTCCTAATTCCCCCTCAAAGGATACCACCGCCGCTTCCCCGATCATTTTCTGCAGGTCCAGCTGATCCACCGTTTTCCCTTCCTCGTAAAAATGAAAAGGGGCGTCCACATGAGTCCCGTTGTGTGCGCACAGGGAAAGTTCCGTCAAATTGCAGGAATCCCCGTCTGACAGCCTCTGCGCCCATTTCCGGAAAGGCGCACTGTCTCCGGGAAAAACACAGCAGTCAAACAATTCCTGAGATATATCATATATTTTCATGACCTTGTCTTCCTTTAAAAAGTGAGCCGCATGTCATACCATACCGCTCCCCCATGTACGGATTCCGATACTCCGCAGTTTACATACCCGAACTTTTCGTAATAAGAGAGAAGCTTTTTCTTGCAGGTCAGAATACACCCTTTCCTTCCCGCCCGACGGGCATCCGCAATCAGATGTTCCATAAGCTGTGCCGCTCTGCCCTGCCTCCGGTATTCGGGCAGCACATCCAGTCCAAAGACGGCCTGCCAGGCTCCGTCCTCCCGATGCAGACCGGGATCTGCGAACATTTCATCCCGGATCATTTCTTCCTCAGTGGCCATGCCATTGATAAATCCAATGATTTCTCCCCCCTGCTCCATCACAAAAAAGTGGGACGGATAAGCCGCCAGCCTTCCTTTCATGGTCTCATAACCGGCGGCCTCCGCTTCGGGAAAACAGACCGCCTCCACCCGGGTGATTTTTTCCAGATCCTCCATATGTGCGGTCCGAATCCTGTACTCCTCATTCATTCTGCCATCCTCCCGTAACAAACATTTTTCTCATACATCTGTCTCATCTCCATGCAAAAGACGGAATACTTCCTGATAATAAGGCGTAAAAATACTGCCCTTCTGCCATAGAAAGCTGAATTCGTGAGACAGGGTAAAATCTGTCAGTTCAATTTCCCGCAGATGCCCCGCTTCCAGCTCTTTTTTCACCACCGATTCATAAAAGAAGGAAATGCCTGTTCCGTCGGACACCAGCGATTTGATCACATTCAAATTTCCCAGTTCGGTCAGCCTGCCGAAATCCTCCAGCAAAATATTGTGCTCTTTCAGAGCCCGCTCCAGCACCTCCCGGGTTCCCGAACCACTCTCCCGCACTAACAGCCGTTCTTCCAGCAAATCCTTCAAGCAGGATACTTCACGGCAAAACCGGTACTCCGGCGAGCAGACCGGGAGAAACCGTTCCTTTTTCCACACAATACTGTCATACATATTATTTTGAAAAAAACCTTCGATCACGGCAAAATCAATTTCCCCGTTGTTCATGAGTTTTAAAAGTTCTTCCGTATTTCCGATCAGCATCCTAAGTCTGATATCCGGTTCCCGCCTGATCAGCCGTGTGAGCGCCTCCGGCATAATATATTCTCCAATGGTCAGGGTGGCCCCGAAATGAAGGGTTCTGCAGGCAGCGATCTGACGGATCTGCTCCTGCAGATGCCGAATATCATGGTTCATGGCATTTGCGGCCTGAAGCAAAAGACGCCCGGATTCCGTCAGCTCCATCTTTTTTCCATGATATTGAAACAATTCCGTACCATATGTCTTTTCCAGCGCATGAATATGCTGGGAAACAGCGGGCTGGGTTATATGCAGCTGCTTTGCCGCTTCTGTAAAATTCATAGTCCGGCACACCGCCAGAAATGTCTGAATGCGAAAATCAAGCATCGCTACGCCTCCTGTGTTCTGCTGACGCAATGGTTGGGTCTGCTGAAAGGCAACTTTTCTTTCCGGTACAACGAATTCATTTCCGTTCGATGTCCGAACAGCGCGCCGGATCACAGGTCCCCACAATCCGGTAAATGTCATTTCCGGCCCGTTTTTCAAAGATATCCTTCAGCTCCAGATTCCTGTTCCACTTTTCCTCCGGATAAGCACCGTAACGCCGTTTCACATCCGCCATTCGCGCTTCAATATCCATAACGCCTTCGGCTCCCGCCAGACTGTCGCAGAGCTGGATGAGCCGGTCATATTCATCATATTCCAGAGACGAAAGCGCCTCCTGTATCTCCTGCTGCTGTTCCTGTGTTATGTCAAAATTTCCGATATATACCCGGATATCCGGTACATTAAAGGAGTGGGTGAGACAGATTCTCGCCGCCTCCCCGTAACCCAGCTGCAACATATAACGGTATCCGTCATACACATGTCCCAGGTGCTTTCCCCCAAATTTCCTGCCAATATCGTGCATCAGTCCCACAATATAAGCTTTTTCAGAGTCCATCCCTTCGCATGCGGCGGCGATCTTCTCCGCACACATGGCGGTCACACGACTGTGATTCCCCCAGGGGCCCGGATTACAGGCTTCCGCCTCCTTCAATAGCCGTTCCGCTTCTTCTCTCTTTGGCAGCATTTTTATCCTCCCAAAAACGACAGTTTTTTTTATTATAGCCTTTTCCGCCAAAAAAGGATAGACTGTTTTTTTCTGCCGTGCTATGCTGATTAAAAGAATGTTTTTCCGAAAGGACTTCGACATGACAGATCCCGGCATTGAACAAATTCGGTATTTCAGACTGCACAACCATCATCTGGATACCTGGTACTCCAAAGCAGAAACAGAAACCGTTGCGGGCGCATGCGGCATGCAAAATTCGCCGCCCGGCGCCTGGGAAACAGCTCTGCATAACCGTGTCCCCGGCTACAGTTTAAAGGAAATGGACGCGCTTTTATCCCGGGAAAAAACATTGATACAAGCCTGGAGTCTGCGGGGCGCTCCCCTGGTGTTTCCTGCTTCGGAAAGCGATGTGTTTCTGTCCGCCCTGCGTGCAGACGGACAGGAGCCCTGGATCTATACCCGTGGCATCACACTGGCTCTGGATTTTCTACAAATGTCCTTTGAAGAATTGTTTGAAATGCTCCTGCAGGTGATCTCCGGGCTGGACGAAACGGTGATTTTAAGCAAAACTTCTCTGGATCAGACCGTCGCGGACTGGATGCTCCCTCTGCTGCCCGCCGCCAAACAGGATTTGTGGAATCATCCGTCCATGTATGGAAGCCCGGACAAACAGACGGTAGGCGGCGCTGTGGTCTCTTTTCTTCTGCGCCCCGCTTCCTTTTGCGGTCTGGTGGTATTCGGGGAACGCAACGGCAGCAGCCCTACCTTTACTTCTTATAAAAACTGGACCGGACATGCTCTGCCCGCAAAAGAGGGTGCTTCCGAAAAGCTGGTAAAAAAATATCTGCACTGTTACGGCCCCTCCACAGTGGATCATTTTTCCTCCTGGCTGGGATGTTCCTCCCAACAGGCGCGCCGCCTGTGGAACCTCGTATCCGAAGAAACGGAACCTGTCATTGCCGGAGGGAAAAAAGCGTTTCTTCTTTCGGAGGATAAGGATCTTTTTCTGTCCCCTTCCCCTCTCAAAAGGGAACTGCTTTTGCTGGGGGCACATGATCCTTTTTTAGACCAGCGGGACCGGATCTTTTTACAGCCTGATCAAACGCTGCATAAACAGATCTGGAAAACAGTGTCCAATCCCGGCGTTATTGTCTACCGGGGAGAGGCCGTCGGCGTCTGGTCCGTCCGTACCAAAAGCAAAGGCCTGGAAATCCAGGCCTCCCTTTGGAAAACGCCGCCCAAAAAGCAGGCGGTCCTTGCGCTTTTTGAAGAATATGCCGCCTTCCGGGAACAAAAAATTGTGCAGGTATGCTTTTGACCCTTTCTGCTTTTTACAAATCCTTATTCCTTCACCCGGTATACGCTGCAGTCCTTCGTTCTTTCCATAAATCCGTATTCGATCAGATAGCGCCGGAGGGTGGGGTAATCCGCTTCATAAATCCGCTGTAAAACACGGTTGACCTCTTTCTCCGTATATTGTGCGCCGGATTTGAAATTCTTCATGATCTCCCTAAGCACAATAATTTTCTTCTTTTCCCTGGCGGGAAATTGTTTCAGCGCCCCATTTTCATCCATATAGGCTGCCAGAACCTTCTCCCGCTCCTTTTCCGTAATGCTGTAGCGTTCGTCCGTCATGGTTGCCGCCAGATGGACTTCCTCCAGCACACCCTGATCGCTTTTTTCCATCTGCCTGTCTGTTTTCTGTTCCAGAGCGCCCATCAGCGCCAGAAAAAGCCGCGCCTGCTTCTCCTTCTCCCGCAGCTTAAAGCGATGATTGCGCACTGTTGAGGGCGCCACCTCCATCCGCTGCGCAATCTGCTTATCATCCAGCCCCTCCGACATCAGCATGAGAATTTGCCGCTGGGCTTCGGAAATACCAATCGCTCCCGGTTCCTTTTCCAACAGAAAATCCGCCGTATTCCCATGTTTTCCGGTCACATGACGCTTAACTGCTCCGCAGGCGTCATATAGAGCGCCGTCCATTTCATAAATGCGCCCCTGTTCAAACTTTTCCCCGCACAGCACACAGGTGCAGCCGTCTTCCTGCTGTGCATACCCCTGTATCATATCTTCTACTCTGATTTTCCATATCATCGTTCCGATTCCTCTCTTCTCATCATTTTGTGTCTATTATATCAACGTATTTCTAAAAAGTCTATATATTTATAGATAATATATAAATTTGTTTATTTTCTGTTATTAGAAATACACTTAAGGGAGTACAAGGATCGGAAGATCTAACGCATAAAATTCTGCCGGAAACGAATATGCAGCCCCTGCGCCAATGGCTTAAATACGCCGCAAGAGTGGCGTCAACTCAGGAATTTCCACTGCTTACAGGGGTATAAATCAGGACACCTCCCGGCAGCAAACGTCCTTCCAGCAATCCTCTTTCAAAGAGAATTTCCCCGGCATTTCTCACCGCAACCCCTTTTTGGGAACCGTTCAGCATCACTTCCACCGCGTTCCCGGCATCATCCGTTTTCCTGTACTCCACCACCCGGGGATCTTTCGACCGGTCCAAAAAGGAAAGGCTGCCGCTTTTGAACGCCGGATGGCTTTTCCGCAATGCGATCAGCGCTTTTACCTGTTCTGTTATCTCTTCGTAGTCACCGCGCCGGATTGCCTCCCAGGGCATGCACCGCCTGCAGTCCGGATCCGGCCCGCCCTCCATGGCAATTTCCGTTCCGTAGAAAATGCAGGGGCTTCCCTGCATGGTGAACAGCATGGTAAGCTCCTGGAAAAAAACGTGAATATTTCCTGCCTGATCCATCAGCCGGTTTGTATCGTGAGAGTCCAGCAGATTAAACAGCACCTCATTGGTCTGGCGCATATAAAGGGTTTCGTTGCGGTTTATGGCATACTCCAGCTCCTCTTTTTCCATTTGAGGACTGCTCCAGAAATCACGGATGGCATTTGACAGCGGATAATTCATCACCGCATCAAATTCGTCCCCGCGAAGCCACGGCATGGCATCGTGCCAAATCTCGCCCAGAATATAGAAATCCGCTTTTTCTCCCTTCGCCGTTTCCCGAAGTTTCCTGCAAAACTGATGGGATATTTCATTTGCCACGTCCAGCCGCAGCCCGTCAATATCGAACTCCCTGATCCAGCGGCGCACCATGTCAAGAAAATATTCCTGCACATCAGGATGGTTGGTATTCAACTTCGGCATCCGGGAAGCAAAGGCAAAGGAATAATATCTGCCGTCTCTGGTATCCCCCTCTGATTCGGAAAACGGCCAGCGGTTCACCATAAACCAGTCAAAGTATTTGGATGCAGGCCCTTTCTCCACCACATCCTTCCAGGGGGCAAAATTGCTGCCGCAGTGATTGAATACGCCGTCTATCATCACCCGGATTCCCCTGGTATGGGCCTCCTCTACCAGTCTTTTCATCAGTCTGTCATCGCCGAAATGGGGATCCAATCTGCCGTAATCGGCCGTGTCATATTTATGGCAGGAAGGCGCTTCAAAAACCGGGTTTAAGTAAATTCCGTTTATGCCAAGCTCTTTCAGATAATCCAGTTTCTGCCGGACTCCCTCCAGATCCCCTCCATAAAACTCTCTGTTGGTAACCGGATGATATCCCCAGGGATGTACCTTTTCCGGGTCATTTCCGGGATCTCCGTTGCAAAATCGTTCCGGGAAAATCTGATACCATACCGTATCCTTCACCCACAAAGGCACCCTGTTGACATCTGCCGGATTCATCCAGGGAAAAGTGAAGCACTGCAGCTGCTTTTTTCCCTCCTTCAGCTGCCTGGGGGTAAAAAATCCGTCCTCGGAATAGAGCCGGCATTCGCTGCCCGCCCATAATTCAAAGAAATAGCGGCATCTTTTGTATTCCGGTTTCACCTGTATTGACCACCAAAACTGCCGTGACAGGCGTTTCTTTTCGGTGATTTCCCGCCGTTCACCGTCCCAGTCCCCATTATCTCCCAAGATCCCGGTAGCAAAGGGATCCCCGTAATGCAGGAAAACTTTCTCCACATCATCCCCCGTTCTCAAATTGATTTGAAGTTCTTCCCCGTTTACCGCATAACAAAAATTGTCCGTTCCTCTGTGATATACCGCATCCAATCTCATCCCAGCACCCTCACTCCGATCTTTTTCTCTAACCCTTCTATCACTTCTTCCCGGCAGAAGCCTTCCGCCGCCCCGTCATGCCGGATTTTTTCCGCGGCAAAAAGTTCTGCCCGGATGAGGGCGTCCACCGCCGGACAGCCTTTCCCGTAAAAATGGAGGAATCCGGAAAACAGGGCGTCTCCCGCTCCCAGAGTGTTCACCACATCTTCCACCCCTGCAGCTTCCAGGGAATATCCCTTTCCAGCGGCCCGGTCATACAAAAGCGCGCCTTTTTCTCCCAGGCCGATCACAATCACGCCGGCCGGATATCTTTCTTTTACGGTATACAAAAAACGTTCCGGGCTGTCAGGCAGTCTTTCATCGCTCAGGAAGAGAATGTCCGCCGCCTCCATAAAATCCCTGTTATAGCTGTCTTCCAGCTGTTCCAGCACATGCACATCCGTGGCGATGGGTTTGCCCAGCTCTTTCGCCCTTTTTAAAAAGGCGCGGTTAAAGTTGGTGTTGCAAAGCACCGCGAAGTCACAGTCCGCCAGAGCCCGGTCAAAGCTTCCCTCCTCCGGTCTCTGCTCCTGAATATCTTTCAGATCACAATAAATCTGCCGCCTTCCCTGCTCGTCATAAAGGACGATGGTAACCGGCGTTTCCCCAAGATTTTCCCGAATATTTTTTGTGCCGATGCCATCCTTCTGCAGCTTTTCCAGAATTCTTCTGCCCTCTTCATCCTTTCCGATCATGGAATACAGGGAAACTTCGTCGCCCAGTGTCTGAAGGGCTTTCGCCACATTATAGGCCACCCCCGCAACGCCGGACCGGATCCCGAAAAAAGGATAATCCACCGGATAATAGGGAATGGGAAATTCTCTGATCTTTAAAGTGGATTCTATATTGATCAACCCGAAAATTGCAGCTTTCATTTCTCCGCCTCCTCTTTCTGTCTTTTTTCAAAGTCCGTATGCAGCCACAGGTCTTCTCCGTAAATTTCCTTTCCGTACCTTTGCTGCAGCTTTAACAGGTAGATATCATGGTGGATGTGCTCCGACAATATTTTCACCGTCAGCGGGTTGTTACTCACCGTTCCGCTCCAGGCCCGCACAGGCCCGCCGTCCGCCGTCAGGGAAATTTGTCCGTCCGCCGCCAGCATGAGTCTGGACGGCGCGTGCCCCGTTCCCATGGGCCTGCCGTGGGTGTAAAATTCCACATTTTTTCCTTCCATTTCCATCTCATAGAATGAAAATATCACAATCCTCACTCCTTTTTCACTCAGGCGTTCAAATTCCTCCCGAAAACAGGATAAAGGAAAATCCGCGTTAATATATACTTCCCGCTGCGTTTCCCGCAAGAGCTCCTTCGCCCGGAACACCGCCGTGTCAAATCCTCTGAAAACAAAATGAATCTCCGGGTGCTTCATCCTCTGAAACTCTTCCAGTCCCTGCTGCGCACGCTCCAGGCTCTCCGTCATTTCAAACCGCATTTTCCCCAAAAGTACAGCCGGATCCTGGGCCGTATACAGCGCTGTCTGGTCCGGCACTGTCTCCACCATTCCTTTATCCAGCATGTGTTCCAGGGCATTGTAAATGGAGGGCCGTGAAATGTTGATCTTTTTGGCCAGCTGATAGGCGGACAGCGGCTCCGATCCCAAAAGCGCCGTATAAATCTGGGCTTCCAGCTTTGTGAAATTCAATTTTTCCAGGCTTTCAATCAGTTCCATAACTATCTCCCTTAATTAGTTGTATATTTTATACAACTATATAGTAGCATATTCTATTGCGGACTGCAACTATCTTTACACAGAGAAAGCGGCGCCTCCCTGTCGGGCTGCACCGCTTCTCTTTCAAAAACCAGGTTGCTTTCTAACCGTGTTCACTGAACCGTCACGCTATTTCTTTTTTCTCCGGATCCATACGAAGATGATCGCGATTACAGCAAGCAATGCCAGCAAAACGGATACCACAGCGGATACTGCCATATTGTCTCCGGTGGGAACACGCTGCCGGATCGCGCCCAGCACGCCTCTCATCGCACCGAGCACTTTTCCGGTTTCCTTACGGATCGCATGCATTGCGCCTTTTACGCCAACCGGTCCGGTGCTTTCTCCGTCCCCATCCGAATTACCGGAAGGTTTCTTCGGCGTTACCGGCGCCACTGTTTCTTCTTCCTTTGTTTCAGGCTCCGGCACCACTTCAGGTTCTTCCGGAATCCTTTCATTTTTTACCCTTAAAAGAAACCTTCCGTCCTCTTTGTCAAGAACCACCGGCGGATATTCCTCTGCCAGAACCACGTCGCCGTTGTTTTCCAGCCGGAATCTGATCGGGGTTCCGAGCATCCGATAACCCGAAGGCGCTTTCACTTCTTTCAGTACATAATCCTTTTCTACGGAAAGGACGCCCTTTAAGATCACGCTTCCGGCCTGTTGTGTTTCCGGTTCTTCCGGCATGGTGAAACGGATCACCGTCTGGCCTTCTTTGGCGCCCTCTTCCGAAATTTCAAAGACCGCGCCTGAAAGTCTGCTGCCCTTCGCATCTTCCTTCACAATTTCCAGATAGGTCTGGTAGTTCAGAAGGAGGAAATGTTCTCTGTCTTCCCCTGCTTCAAAGGTCCGGTGCAGATGCTGCCTGTCAATGGTAAAGCTGACGCTCACCGTCTGGCCTCCGGCTGTTGTACCGGTATAGCCGTCCGCTGCTCTGGTTTCCACAAGCCGATAGGTCCCCCAATCCAGCTTCTCTATCGCAAGCTGTCCTGTGCCTTCCAGCATTTCTTCCACCTCGGCGGCGCTGTAGTCTTCCACCACCTCGTACTTTCTTCCTGTGATCAGACCTGAAATCCAGTCCACAAAACCGTCCGGTTCCGTTTCCTTCATCAGTTTAAATGTAACATTATCCAGCGCCTCCCGGTTCTCTCCGTCCATCTTTAATATGGCCACGCTGCCCGGCTGACGCTCGTTTAAAATGCCCTTCTCATTCCAGGTTCCCTGTCGTTTTACTACGCGGGAATCCCCTTCCTGAATCCGGATCACGCTGTCATAATCTGCATTCCTGACCGTAAAGCTGCAGGAGAATGCTTTTTCTCCAAGCTGATATCCTTCGGCCTTTTTCTCAGTCAGCACATAGTCGCCTTTTTTCAAACCGTCCACACGAATTTTACCGTTTTGATCCGTTTCCGGTAGTTCTGTCTTCACAGGCTCGACGCCCTCCTCTACGCCTTCCGGCGTATACAGAAGTTCAAATACTGTCCCGCCGACTCCCTTCCGATCCGCCGCATCCAGCTTCACCAGTTCCATGGAAGCGGTAAAAGGTTTGTTTATAATATTTTTTGTCACAAGTACAGGCTGTTCATCCATGTATCCGCCGTTAAACGGAATTACAAATTCACCCAGACGCTCTGTTGCTTCCGGAAGCAGCGTGTCCGGAGTCCCGGCCGTTTCCACGAAATAATACCTTCCGCTCTCCAGGCCGGCCGCCAGGGTTTCATTTTTATCCTGCCTCTGGGCTTCACTGTTGACAGAGGTCCATTTTCCGTTTTCATCCGTACTCAGGTCTCGGGCGATGAGCACATCTTCCTGCTCTCCTTCTCCCTCACGCCACAGTTCAAACGCTATTCCCGCAAGTCCGATATCCTCCGGTTTGCTCTCCAGCAGTTTGGTCAGTTCCACATGTCCCCGGATTCGTTCGTCCGTCATGGTCAGCGTCAGCTTGTCCTCGCTTATCTGCCCTGTGGAATCCTCCGGCAAAGACAAGGTGCCGTCTTCCTGCAGCGTAAAGCGAATTTCCGCCGCTGTCAGGAAAGCTTTGGGCGTTCTGGTTTCTTTCAGCACATACTCTCCCGGCTTCAGTCCGGTAATCATTTTATCTGTAACATTCTTTTCCTCTATGGTCACAGTCACATTTCCGTCTTTGTCCCGCTCCCATACCGCCAGCGGATTCTTATACTCGCTGTCCGCCGCTGCATAGACAGTCAGTCCCACCTCATTTAAAGGTGTCTCTGTTTCATTTCCGATCTTTTCCAGCGCAAATTCCGTCCCGGTGTTTCTCACAGTGATTACCGCTTCATTTTCCTCAACGGCAACTTCATCGGGCAGCATCCCTTCCGGCACAATACTTCCGTCTTCTTTCACCGTAAAGGTAAATGCAACATCCGCTTTTTCATAGCCTTCCGGCGCCACAGTCTCTGTGAGCACATATTTGACACCCGGCACCACCTGCGCGCTGATGACAAGCGGCTTTCCGGCTTCGGTTGTAAATTCTTTGTGTACCGCCGTACCTTTGTCTGCCCAGACCGGATCCACAGTCTCCTGACCTTCTGCAACCGCAAGTGTGAAATACGCGCCGCCCAGGAGCCTGGTATCATCTGATCCGTTGTCTGCAGCATCAATTTTTCTGATCACGATCTCAATCGGTATATCTTTGACGATCAGTGTATTCGTACCTGTGCCCTCACACTGTCCGGCAATTTCGCTTTTTACCTCTATGATCTTGCCGTCTGCACCCACGCGGAAAGTAATCGGTTTGCACAGCTCATATCCTGCCGGTGCTTTGGTTTCCGTCAGCACATAGGTAAACTGATTCGATCCCTCTGTTTCACCTGTGGTGGGAAGCAGTTTTCCTTTTAATGCAGTGGTCTTATTCGAATCGTTGATGACGATTTCCTTTTCTGTCACACCGGCTGCAAATCCGGAACCTTCTGCCGGATTAACCTTAAACTCTGCTCCGGTCAGTTCTGCCCCTTCTCCTGTTTCTTCAGCGCTAAAGGAGGTCTTTTGAACGGAAATATCAATCGGTGCATCTTTTACGGTAAGCTGATTGCTGTTAACTGTAAAAGAATTCGGTAAAGTTGTTCCTCCGCTTTCATTCTTAAACGTTACACTTCCATCCAGCGCCATGGATACCTGTATCTTGGGTACCAGTCCGTATCCTTCGGGAGCTTTTGTTTCCTCCAGATAATAGGTTTTTCCACCCGTCAACTGCCCTTTGAGCTCATATTTCCCCTCTTCAGTACCATCTGCACCGTCCGGTATGGTGAAATAAATCACCTGCGGCTCTGTTCCTGCTGCCGGGTCCTTTTCCGTCAGCGTAAACTCTGCGCCTGCCAGCCGGTTCCCATTCAGATCCTCTTTTACAATGATCAGGCTGTTTTTGT
The DNA here is from genome assembly GCA_902476265.1 of uncultured Lachnospiraceae bacterium. Lineage (GTDB taxonomy): Bacteria > Bacillota > Clostridia > Lachnospirales > Lachnospiraceae > Gallintestinimicrobium. Next base: position 63,533 of record CABSCP010000002.1, on the reverse strand, counting down.
AATTCAATACCGCGTTTTCTGCCACAAAACTCAGGTCACGGTTATACCGGCTGATTTCAAACTCTATGCTCACTGTTTCACCGTTCGTTCCTGTCGTCTTGTATCCATTCAGGGGATTTGTTTCTTCCAGTTTGTATTCGCCCCACTCCAGGTTTTCAATGATCAGTCTTCCTGTCTTTTCCAGCTGGCTTTCAACTTCTTCGGCACTGTATTCCTTCGTCACCTCATATTTTTTTCCTGTGAATAATTCCTTCAGCCAGTCAACAAAACCGCCGTTTTCCTGTTTCTTCATCAGTTTAAAGCCGACGCCGTCAAGCGCCTTTGTATCCTCAGCATCTTTCTTTTCAATGGTTACACTGCCGGGCAGGCGCTTATTGACAATTCCTTTTTCTGTCAATGTCCCTCGAACAGAGCCCTGCACAATATGGGGATCGTCGGATTTAACGGTAATCGTTTTTCCCTGATCGGCATTGCGAATGACGAACTGACAGGAAAAGGCTTTTGTATCCGCAATGTCGTATCCGTGTGCCTGCACTTCGGTCAGCTGATACATCCCCTTCTTCAGACCGTTGACTGTAAGTTCTCCTTTCTCATCCGTGATACCGGCATTATCAGTGGAAGGAACTACAATTTCCCAATTTCCCTCCTTATCTTCCAGTCCTTCCGGCAGCCAGGACAAAGTAAATTGAACCTTATCAACAGGCGCCTTGGCCGGATCAGAGGCATCAGCATCCATTTTTTTCAGGTGCATGGAAGCGGAGAATGGATCGTTTGAAACTTCTACATCTTCAACTGCCGGCTGACTTCTTCCACTGTCTGAAATTATAAATTCCCCTAATTTTTCAGTTTTTTCCGGCAAAACATTTTCCGGTGTACCTGCTGTTTCGATAAAGTAATAGGTTCCGGAAGTCAGGCCTGCACTCAACAGTTCACCCGTGTCCGAATTTTGAACGTCTGCGCCTTCAGATTTCCAGATTCCGTCGGCATCCGTGGTCAGATTCTCCGCAATCAAGAGTACTCCATCTCCCACTTTTTTATATAAGGAGAAGGTTACACCTGACAGTGGACTTCCTTCCAACGTCTTATGAAGCCGAACATGTCCTCTGATCTGTTCATCTTTTATGGTCAGCGTTATTTTTCCTTCTTCATTACTGACCACAGCTACGTCCTGCACTACATCATTTGCCAGACTTAAACTGCCGTCATTATGAATTGAAAACGGAATATTCCCTACCGCTAAATAGCCGGATGGAGACTGCTCTTCTTTGAGGATATAGTTACCGATCGGAAGGCCTACGATCTGGTTTCCATCCCACATCGCTTTCGGAGTCACATTTACTGTAACATTATTATCTGTATCTACGTTCCTAGTCCATGTCACAACAGGATCATTTTGATTATCTGTACTATAAACGCTAAATGTTACACCGTTCAGCGGAGCACTGGTATTACGATCCACCTTATTCAATGTAAAACGGGTTTTCCGATTTTCAATTTTATACATCAGAGTTTTACTGCTAAAAGCAGTTCCATAGATAGGGTAATAACCTGATGGTATCGACTGTTCTACCACTCTGTATTGATAATCCGCTATTTCATTGCCATTCTTATCATAGATTGTTTTAGGCACTCCGGTCCAGTTATATGTCCAGTTATTTCCCTCATTAAGTTCCTGACTATCAAATAACTTTTCACCCTCAGGACCTTCCTGGAACAAATCCACCTTCACTGTTGTGGATAATGGTGCATCACCTTCCCAAACCTTATTCACCACAATGTCTGTCAGTGGTGTCAGCGTATTTGTAATTGTCGTTGTGGTAATGCCACCTTTTATAGGGTCATTTCCATTCTTATCCCTTCCATCGTATGAAATTTCATATCGGTCTCCTTTACTGGTAATCAGCACATTGTCGATCACTACCGATCCATCCGTCTGATTTGCGCCTGAAATCTCAACAAAACGATAAAAATACTCTTTTCCCTCCAGATCATACGCCGGAAGGTTCGAAAACGTCAGGGTAATCTCATCATCCGGTACATCCAAATCAGGATTTGGATTCATTCCGTCCCAGTTATAACCCCAGCCACTGATATCCTCATATTTGCCATCTTCTCCGGCTTTTCTTTGCAGTTGGAACCGCACTTTCTCCCTCGTTTTCGTTCCATAAGTGTCACCACAATCACTCCATATTTTTTTCAGCTTTATGGTTTTGTTTCCGGTAATCATCAGCGAATTCGTAATTGTCGTATTGCCTGTGCTTTCATCCACCACGCCAGTAACCGAAAACAACGGTTTCTGACCGTTACCCGCTTCAACTGTATACTTTCCGTCTTTCTCTACATTTACCTTAATTTCCTGATCCGGGTTCTTTTTTAAGATTGCTGTCTCCACAACCCGGTATTGATATGACTTCCAATTACCATTCTCATAGATTCCTGCAGGAAGCTTCAAATATTCATCTGTCACCTCTACACTGCTTCCTGCCAGTATCTTTTCTTCTATGCTCTTCAAAAACTTAGTCCATACATCATTTGGCACAGCAGGTGCAAACTGTCCTTCAAAATACTCCTTCGCATCTCCCCATGTATTTTCCCCTGGTAGTTTTATCTGAAGCCCAACTTTACAACTGAATTCACCGCGCAAAATGTTATCTAAAGAATCCCATTTCTTTGTTACCCTTACGCCAGTAGATAACTTATTGGTAATATCCGACACAATAAGCTTACCGTCTTCTGCACGATCCGCATATACTTCCTCGCCATTTTCCGGTGTAGATTGGTACGCATGATCCAGTGGTTCTTCCATAACTTTATAAATCCATGGCATGCCATTTGGCGCATACTGCTGCAGCCCGGATATGGTATAGGTCCAGCTATCCGTTTCTTTATTTAACCAGGTTATTACAGGCAATACATCGGTTCCTGATGAATTCTCCGCTTGAAATTCTAACAGTTTTTCCTCTGGAATTTCGTTTTCCTGTTCCGGCTGGGCCTCTGCCCTGCGATAAAGGGTCAGAGTGATATTCTGAGGTCTGGTATGAAACAAGTTGCTGTAATCGTCCCACACTTTCCGCCCTTCCAATTGCACCGTTTGATCCTTTAGATAGCTATTTGTAAAAATAATTTCAGGGGTTATCTTATTTCCATCTTTCTTCAACCACACCGGAGCAGATGCCCATTCGTCCCCTGTAGAAACTTCTACTGTTCCTCCTGCAGCCTGAATTTTCGCCTGATAGCCGGGAACCGCCTTTTCCACCACCCGGTATTGGTATTCTTTTAAGTTCGGCGCATAAACAGGAAGCCCTTCAAACTTTTTCGACCAATTCTCACTGTCAGTAGAAGAAACATTCACTGTCTCCACGTTTTCCCATTCTGAGCAGTCATCATCCTGCCATCCTGTCGCAGACTTCTTCTGGTAGCGTCTCTGTAAAACGAAAGTCACCGCCGGAAACTCAATGCCGGAGCCATGATTTTCCCACTGTTTCATTATTTCCAGGCTGCCTTCCCCTGTTGCTTCATAGATATTTGTTATCGTAAAGGAATTCGTAACAGGATGCTGATAGGCATTCACATTATCCTCAAACGTCTCGGTCAGAACATATTCATAGAGTTTGCCGTATTCATCATACTTTGGAAGTGTTTTTCCCTCTCTGTCTTTCTCAATGGTGAACCGGAATTCATTCCCATGGCGATCTAAATCTTTCATCGCATAAGTTTTTTCGTAAAGCTCCTTATCTGAATGGCCTGTTAACTTTTGGGTGAGCTTTACATCAATATCAGGAAACTCGTCCGTAGGAAATCCTGACGGAACGTTTCTCCACAGTTTCCTTCCCTCAATCGTGATTTCTTTTTTCAGCCGGTTTACAAACCAGCCGTCTTCGGGAATGAGGCGGGTACTGTTATCCTGCGCATATATGTCGCATTCATTTTCATCATTCAGATTTTCATAGTATTCCGCTTCCAGATAATCGAAATCCGCTGCATTTCCAACAGACATATTCTCATGGGCATAATACTTAATTTCCTTTCCTTTCTCATCATACTTTGGCAGCTTGGGGAAGGTACAAGTCCACCGATATGCCCCGTTCGTGCTGTCGCTGGTCCAAATATGGGCTTTATAACCATGAACCGGCTCCGGGGTTTCATGCTTCGAATCTGTCATATAGAGGGTCACATAAATGTCCGGACGTTTTCCTTTTTCATAAGCCCAGGTGTCAAACCAGGCTTTATGGAATTTCACTTCCTTCATCTGTTGTCTGGTATTGGTGATCGTCAGGCTTTGACGGTCATTGTGGTCATGATCCCCATACACATAACTTCCGTCCGTATACCGGATGCCGTAATCGTTTTCGGCAGCATCGTCCGGATTTGTCCATACCTCTTCCACTCTGTAGTGGATGGCCTTTCCCTTTGTATCATATTTGGGCAGTCCTTTAAAATAGTACGTGGTTGGTTTTCCCTGGGCAATATCTTCAGACCGCTGGACAGCCTGCTTCATCGGAATCAATTTACCATCTTTCCCTGTGATACTTTCTGCAGTATAATATCCATCCTCATCGAAAGCACTTGGATTATTCAGATAATCTTTGCTGTCACAGCTTAAAACAAACTGTGCTTCAGGCCGTTTCGCGTAATCATCGTCCAGGTCGTTCCAGATTTTTTTTAAGTCTATGTCCACATAACCAAATCTGGTGTTGGTTACTGTGAGGATTTCCTCCCCGGAGTCTGAAAGGCTATCCTTCTCTAACGAATAAGTAATATTATAAACATGATTCTTCGTTGCAATCTGATTTTCTGTCAGTTTCACCTCTCCGGCATAAGAATTACGGAAGCCTTCGCCTGGCTTATAATCTTGGTTGTCCACCGTAATCTTTTCTTCCCGGATTTCAAAATCTTCAGCTGTTTTCCCATCTTTGCTGTCGAGTTCCACCCACTTCCACCAGTTGTGATCTGCCTTAAGTTCCACTGATTTCAGACAGTTTTGGGCGTTATCAGCCTCCCCTTTTTTATAAATTCCAACCGTCACCGGGCCCCGGGTTTTGACATCCCCGTCATCACGCCAGACTTTCTGTACCTTAATGCGTACCCGTTCTCCATCTCCCTGGCGATTGATAAAGGTGGTGACAGGATCCTCCGTTTCTGTTTTTCCGTACTCCACATCGGCCAAATACCAATCTCCGGCATTTGTCAGAGTCCCTTCATAGGCATCATAATTATAGCGGTAACCATCTTCATCAAATTTAGGTAATCCGATAATATCCACCGTCCAGCTGCCGTCATTCTGCTTCCCATATTCTACGGAAACATCCTCTTTCCCGTTCACTTCCGCTGTCTCTTTAGAAGTTTTTCCGTCCAGTTTCAAATTGAGGCACACTGTTTTTTCTTCCTGCCTGACATCTGAAAAAAGCTTGACCTCTAACTTTGCATTTGCGGGAGGTGTTACGGCATTCCCACCTTTATCCTGCCATTTTTTGATGATATGATAATTGACTTCCCCCACCAGCCTGTTGGTGATGGTTGTGGTCATATTCCCATTTTCATCCGAATCTTCCTTCTGCTCGGACTCGTACTTCTCTCCGTTCATTGTAAAGGAGCGCTTCCCCTCACCCAAATCTGTCAGATCCAGCTGCTCCCCGCCAAAAGTAACCTCGGTTTCTTCCCAGCGGTATTCATATTTCTTTCCATGTTCATCATATTTGGGAACTGTGACTCCTATCGTATCCGAAGTGACCAGATTAGAAAACGCTTTCATTGTGACTGTCTGATAGGTTTCCCATTCATTCTGTTCCGTGCTGCCGCTCAATCTCCGCTCTAATTCCAGCGTAACCGCAGCATTTTTCAGCACACCCTGTTCGGAAGCTGCCACCCATATTTTCTTTGCTTCCACACGGATATTTTCTTCAATACGGTTAGATAAAATATCGCCGTTATAGACACAGCCCTCACTTACCAGTTCTTTTTGTGCAGATTCAATTTCCTGCACATAATTTCCCCCTTCCAGACTTTCCCGTACAAAATAAACATACGGATAACCGTCCGGATCGTATTTTTCAAACAGGTATGGGGTTCCATCCGCTTTCTTATATTGAATCAGATATTCATTTTGCTCTGTGTCGAGATCACAGACGATATCCTTCCCTTCTGCCTGTACCCGTGAAGCGGTTTGAAAGTCGTTTTTGTTCTTATCCGTGTACCGCCAAAGCCGCAGCGTTCCGCCCGGACGTTTTTTTACCGTTTCCGTCGTACCGTCATCCAGCCATTTCTTTTTTGCCTCATATTCCTTCTGCCCTTTTCTGGTCAGCGTGATCGTTCCACCGGAAAAACATGCCGTTGTATCCGTACCGTGATTGGGGCTTTTTGCATTATCGTAAATGATATCGACTGTGTCCCCAGTCTCCAAACCTGAAATCCGGATATTCTCAGAAACTTCTGCCCTATAGACGATTTCTTTTCCTTCCCTCGTAAACATGGGCAGAGAAAGGCCTTCTGTAAGCAGAATATAGCTGCCATCCTCCTGTTTTTTCCAGTGTCCGTCCAGACTTTGGGCTTCTCCCACCTGACCATCGGTTGTTTCCCCAATCAGGCTGATTCCAGCAGGCGCTTCTTTTTCTTCTTTCCCGTTTTTTATTACCACAGTTGCACGGTAATCTGTTTTCAGGATGTTGTATACAGTCCCGTCATTTGTATCTTTCTCAGAAATATAATCCGACAGCCCGTTTCCATTCTCTTCCAGCTTATAGCTGACCGTCTTTTCCTGCCCGTCCACCCTAATTTTTGAAGGCAGATCATTCAACGAATAATCGACGTATCCCACACCTTTATCTTCTGCATCTATCTGTTCCGGAAGCGCATCGAGCCCGATTTTTCCCTGCGTTTTTTCCGTCAATTCCACCCACTCGCCACCTGCGTCGGGTCCGTCCGAAGCTGCATCCTCAATCCGGAAGGAAAGAGTGAGACTCCCTTCTTTTATCAGATCCGGCCTGTCGGCCTTATTGTTATCCAGCCACACTTTATGCATCACTACGCTGCCTTCCGTTTCCAGCACCCTCACACCGGAGACGCGGTACAAAAGCAGATTCCGCATGGAAACCGCCGCAGGCCAGATGACTTCCCAGGAAGCCAGAGAGCCGGAATCCCCGCTGCCGCTCATCTCCAGGCTGCCCGAGAAAGGCTCTTCGCCCAGGTTATCCAGAAGGAAGGTCACCGGAAGCCTGAAACTGCCGGATACGCTATGTCCTTCCGCCTCTTCTGTAAAAGTGAGAGTCACCCGTCCGCCTCCCACGCTTACGGACGCCACCGCATTTCCTTTACTGTCTACTGCATCACCCGACGCATCCAGCAGGGCAATTCCTTCCGCTTCAACAGTGAATACCGCATAATCCCCGGCTTTTATCTGTCTGTCATCCCCATCACATGCCAAAGAGAAGTCCAGCAAAACTGCTGCACTCCCCACATCCTGCGCCGGAATATCCGAAAGATCCAACGTCGAACCATCGGCGCCGATTTCGATGTCCTCCTCTTCTCCCACCAGCCGGAAGGAAAAACCGGCGAGCTTCATTTTCAAAGCATCCGCAAAAGATGCCCAGTCAACCGGCTCCTCTTCCACGGATTCGGTTTCGGTTTCCGTTTCGGTTTCCGTCTCAGTCTCCGTTTCGGTTTCTGTCTCTGTCTCGGTTTCCGTCTCTGTCTCTGTCTCGGTTTCCGTCTCAGTTGCTGTCTCGGTTTCCGTAAGCGTTTCAGTGGCGCTTTCCGTCTCTGTTTCCGTCTCCGTCAGAGTTTCGGACGCAGTCTCCGTAACAGGCTCTGTCTTACTTTCCGTTGTGGTTTCTGCAGTGCCGTTTTCCTGTCCGTCAGTTCCGGTTTCCGATGAAGTTTCATCCTCCATATCCGACGGAAATTCTGAACCGGTTCCATTTTCCGTAGCCGCAGCACTTCCTGTATCATCCGGATTTCCGGTTCCCGCATCCTCTACGGCTTCGCTGCCGGGAACAGATGAAACTATATCGTTGCCCTGATCCCCGCCTCCTTCCTGTTCCTCTGCTTCTTCTGTCACAGGCCCGCCGTCGTCAGAATTCTCTTCCACGGCATTGCTTTCCGGTTCTTCTGCAAACAAATCACCGGTAAAAGATGTGGAAAATATAACAATACACATAAAAACAGTAAAAAATTGCCGTAATCCATACTTTTTCCTTTTTTTACTCATTTTATCTCCCCTTTTCTACTTTTTTTATAACATTATTCTGTTAAGATCTTAACATTCTCATTTTTTCGCGTCAATAGTTTTGATTTTTTGTGCAACATTTTGATCTTTTTTGCTACCTTTTGTATATTTTTGGTGAATTCATGTACAAAAAGTGTGCGCGTTTTAGCGCACACTCTCGCCGAGCGCGGTTGCCAACAGGCAACATATACCTTTTTGCGCGAGTGCGCATCCACAGCGGAGCGTCTTTTCTTGTACAATAGGAAACTTCGTTTCCTATTGTACAAGAAAAGCTGTCCGCCGGTGTCGCTCTCTCCACCGCTGCGGGCAGCCTCTGTCGCTGTCTTTATAAATTTTTCTGTTACCGGTCACTGAATGCGCTGCAACATGCTCTTTATCTGCTCTTCCAGATTCTGATAAAATCCGGCAATATGAAGGCCGTCTACCAGCCCGTGATGACACAAAGCCGTTACCGGTATCCACTGTTCTCCATCCTGTCTAAAATATTTTCCCCAGGTAATCCTGGGGTTGCTGTCGGCAGGCAGTGGCACCGGCTGGACCAGGGAGGTATAGGAAAACCAGGGAAGGGTGGAAACAAAAATCAGTTCGTTCCCATCGGCATCATCCGACACCCTCTTTTGTGCTTTTGCCTTTTCCTGCATGTCCACCGCATAAGGCAGATATTCCGTAAAAGGCATCCTGCTATCCAGAGTACAATAGCAATAGGTATCATCCTCCAGCGCCACTGTGTGGGAAGTCCGGCAGACCGGTAATTTTTACATTCACCGTAGCGCCCACATAGGGATAGGCCAGACTGCCAAAATATTCAAAATGCGCTTTCCTTTTATAAGAATCCATATCAATATAATGAAAATTCATCTCTTTATGCCTCCTGTCTTTTGCCTGTTGTCTTTCCGTGCGGCTGATGATAAAATGATGCAAAACGAAACAACAGAAACTGCGGTTTTTACGTCCGGAAATTAAGATCCTCAGAGGTGTGATTATGAAATCAGAAATAAATGTACAGGCGTCGTATCCCGAAATCGATCTTACAGAAGCCATTCGTCTTGTCAAAAGCACAAAACAATTTTTCAGCAATACAGAAATGTCCTCCCATATCACGAAAAAGGGGCCTGCCGACTATGTCACTGAGACAGATTTTTCCATCCAGAACTTTTTGCGGCAGAATCTGCTGTCCGCCTACCCCGGCATCCAGTTTATGGCGGAAGAAGGGGGCAACAGTACGCCTGATTTTTCAGGGGGTTACTGGGTTCTTGATCCGGTGGACGGCACCACCAACCTGATCCACCGCTTCATGCACAGCGCTGTTTCCCTGGCTTTGTGCTTCGGCGACAAAGTGATCGGGGGTATCATTTACTGCCCTTTTACCGAGGAGCTTTTCACCGCTTCCCGTGGGCACGGCGCCTTTTTAAACGGTGTTCCCATCCATGTGAGCGCTGCTTCTTCCCTTCGGGAAAGCCTGGTTTCCATCGGCACTACGCCTTATCACCGCCAGCACTCCGATGCTGTTTTTGACCGGATGAAAAAGATATTCGCACGCTGTCAGGACATCCGCCTGATCGGTTCCGCCGCCATAGAGCTTGCCTATGTGGCCTGCGGCAGAACGGAGGCCTACGTGGAACAGAACTTAAAACCCTGGGATTTTGCGGCAGGACTGCTGCTCATAGAAGAAGCCGGCGGCAGGGTGTGCACCTTTTTGGGGGAGCAGGTTCTGCCATACCGGCCTTCCGATATCCTGGCCGACAACGGCCTGGTAGAAAAAGAACTTCTCGATTTGCAGCTTTGAACTAATTTTGATTCATCCTCGCCAGTTTTGCCGCCTTGATCCAGCAGATCAGGCCATTTTAGTTCTGATTCATCCTCGCCAGTTTTGCCGCCTGATCTGCGGCGGTGAGATTGTCAATCAGTTCCTGGATATCGCCATCCATGATGGCGTCGATTTTATAAAGGGTGAGTTTGATGCGGTGGTCCGTCACACGCCCCTGAGGGAAATTGTAGGTTCTGATCTTTTCGGAACGATCCCCGGTTCCCACCTGGCTGCGTCTGAGCTCCGCCTCTTCATCATGGCGTTTCTGCTGTTCCAAATCATACAGCTTCGCGCGCAGCACCTTCAACGCTTTGTCCTTATTCTTTAACTGACTTTTTTCATCCTGACAGGAAATGACGATTCCCGTAGGCAGATGGGTCAGGCGTACTGCGGAGTCTGTGGTGTTGACGCACTGTCCGCCGTTTCCGGAGGCGCGGAACACATCGAATTTACAGTCGTTCATATCGATTTCAATATCAAAATCCTCCACTTCCGGCATGATTGCCACCGTGATGGTAGAGGTATGGATGCGCCCGCCGCTCTCCGTCTCCGGCACGCGCTGTACCCGATGTACGCCGCTCTCATATTTCAGACGGGACCATGCGCCCTGTCCGGAAATCATAAAGCTCACATATTTCATTCCGCCGATTCCGATTTCCTCCACATCCATGGTCTCCACCCGCCATCTCTGGCGCTCCGCATAGCGCACATACATCCGGTAGATTTCCGCGGCAAAAAGGGCCGCTTCGTCGCCGCCCGCTCCCGCACGGATTTCAACGATAACGTTCTTTTCATCGTTGGGGTCTTTGGGAAGCAGCAGGATTTTTAATTCCTGCTCCAGTTCTTCCACCCGGGCTTTCGCCCCGTTTAACTCTTCTTTGAGCATCTCACGCATATCCGCATCGTTTTCCTCTTCCAGCATGGCGAGGCTGTCTGCGATATCCTGATTGCATTTTTTATATTCTTTATAAGCCTCCACGATAGGCGTCAGGTCGCTCTGCTCTTTCATGAGCGCCCGGAAACGTTCCTGATTATTGGTAACGGAAGGCTCGTTTAATTCTCCCATGATTTCTTCAAATCTGATCAACAGGTCTTCCAGTTTGTCAAACATTTTCTTTTCCTCCTAATAAAGGCTGCCGTAAACCACCCGGTCCAGACCGGCAAAATCCTTAACAGCTGTCACTTCCCGATAACCGGCCTCTTCCATCAGCGCCGTCACCGCCTCCTTCTGATCATAACCGATCTCAAAAAAAAGCTGTCCGCCGCCGCAGAGATATTCCTTTGCCTGAGTGATAATTTTCCGGTAAAAGAGAAGGCCGTCCGCCGCGCCGTCCAAAGCCCTCCGGGGCTCATGAAGGCGCACCTCCTCCATCAGTGTATCCACCACATCCGTGGGGATATAAGGCGGATTGGAAACAATGATCTCATATTTTCCTTCCACCTTCTCAAATAAATCGCTCTGTAAAAACAGCGCCCTCTCTTCCCCAAGCTTTTCCGCATTCCGGTGCGCCACAGACAACGCTTCGGGGGAAAGGTCCACCCCCACGCCGGTACAGCCATTGGAATAATGCAAAAGACTCAACAGGATACAGCCGGACCCGGTACACATATCTAAAATCCGGAATCCGTCATGGAGGTGCCTCATTACCTCTTCCACCAGGATTTCCGTATCCTGACGGGGGATCAGCACCTTTTCATTGACCATAAATTCCAGCCCCATAAATTCCTGCACGCCTGTCAGATGCTGCAGCGGCGTATGGGCAGCCCGTTGCACAAGCAGCTTTTGATACGTCTCCTGCTGCTCCCGTTCCACTTCCCGTTCCCCGTGCACCAGCAGGTCATTCCGGCCGGTATGGCAGACAAATTCCAAAAGCAGTCTGGCATCCAGCGCCGCTTCTTCTATCCCGGCGTTCAAAAGCTCCCGCTTTCCCCATTCGTAAAGACTGCGATAACTCATTTTTCTGCGCCGCCTTCATCTATGTTCTGTCCTTCATAGGCTATGGTGGCAGAAGCTTCCGCCGGTTCCACCGCATCTTCCAGGGTTTCTCTGCGTTCTTCCTCTTCGGCTTCCCGCTCCTTTTCTTCCCAGGCATCTATATCATAACCAAAAGTTTCCTTTAAATACGCCTTCCAGTCAAACACAGCCTCCACGGAAGCGATGGCCACCCGGATCATTTCATCATCGGGCTCTCTGGTGGTGAGCTTCTGCAGCCACATGCCGGGGGCCGATATGAGTCTTACCAGGAAATTGTCGCTTCTTCCTGCCAGCCGGATAATTTCATAGGACACCCCGGCGATTACCGGCACCAGAGCGAGCCGGAGCACCAGGCGCAGCACAGGATTGGACACCCGGATGAACATGAACAAAATCACACTGACCACCATGACAAACAATAAAAAACTGGTGCCGCAGCGTCTGTGCTGGCGGGAACTCTTACGGACATTTTTCACTGTCAGTTCTCGTCCTCTTTCAATGCAGTTGATACACTTATGCTCTGCGCCGTGATACATATAAACCCGTCTGATATCCTTCATGGCGGAAATCGCCGCCACATATCCCACAAAAATCAGAATGCGCAGCACCCCTTCCAGAATCGCCAGCAGGGAAGCGTTTAAAATGTAGGACGAAAACAGGGTGCTGATGAAGTAGGGCAGCACGATGAAGATCGCCACCGCCATCAAAATGGAAAAAGCGACCGTAGCGCCCATCACAATTTTTTCACTGTTTCCGCCGGATACCTTGTCCAGCTTCTTATCCGTATCGGTCTCTTCTTCCTTGGGATCCTCTTCCTCAAAAAACTCCGCCGACCAGGTCAGCGTTTTCATCCCCAGGACCAGCGAGTCGATAAAGTTAAACACGCCGCGCACAAAGGGAATCCTGGAAACCTTTTTCTCTCCCCAGATGCCCTTATACTCTTCTGTCTTTACTTCAATATTGCCGTCCGGTTTTCTCACCGCCACCGCATATCTCTCATTATTTTTCATCATAACGCCTTCCAGCACGGCCTGACCACCGATCCCGGAATAGCATTTTGTTTTTTTCCTGCTCATATACACTGACCTCTGCTCACTGTCTCCGGTCTACGCAGCGCTTCCTTCGGCCGCCCAAAACCGGAACTAAAAATAATAGAAAGTACGCAAGGCGTACTTTCTATTATCATGAACCAACGCTGAGACTTGCGAAAAATCTCAACCTCTTACACTTCTTATTTGTTTTCCACACCATACTTCTTGTTGAACTTATCAATACGTCCGCGAGCCTGAGCAGCTTTCTGCTGGCCGGTGTAGAATGAATGGCACTTGGAACATACTTCAACGTGGATCTCGGGCTTGGTGGAGCCTGTTACGAATGTGTTGCCGCAGTTGCATGTCACTGTTGCCTGATAGTAGTTAGGATGGATTCCTTCTTTCATGTCCTTTCACCTCGTTCTATATACTGTTTACTCGTTCTATTTTGTTCTCATCCGCGAGGCCTTTCGGCCGCTGTTTACAGAAATCTACAAACAGCTTATTCATTGTAGCACAGTATATTTCATGATGCAAGTCCTTTTGCGGGAAAATTGTGTAAAAAAGCGTTGCCTTCATCCTGTTTCTTTTCGTCAATAACTGCCATATTCACACAGTTTTTTTCCTGTTTTTCTCCAAAACCAGACAGGAATATCCTCCAAAAACGATGTTCTCCTTCCCGGTTTCCGGCTCCGTGTATCCGGGCACCCGTATATTCACTTCCGTCCTGTTATGATTGAGCAGTATCAGATAGTCACCTTTCTGTTTTACAATGCATTCCACGTTCTTCGGAAGCGGGTATCCTGTAATCCCTTCCCTCTCCAGAATCCTTTCCATGACTTTGACATAGGTTTTGTAAAATGCTGAAATCGTATAAACCTTTCCTTCCCCATAGGAATGGACCGTCACTGCCGGAATATTTCCGGTTTCCCTATTTATAGATATCAGGCTTTCCGCTGTTTCTGTTTTCAAAACATCGTACCACAGACAGGGTTCCCCGGCTTCTGAAAAAAGGGTTTCCTCTTCGGACAATGAATAAAACCCCTCCACCGATACCCCCGCCATTTCCCTCCAAATTCCGGGCAGTGTGTTTTGGGATATCTGGTTATTCGGATTTCTCAGCCCGGAAAACGGGGTTAACACGAGGATACCGCCCCTTTTTACATAATCCTCATATTTTTCCCAGATTTCTTTTTCCGTCATACAGAAAAAAGGAAGCAGCACAATTTCATATGGTTCGATATCTGTGAAAACTCCTCCCACGTCCACCGACAGGTGACAGTCCATGAGCGCTTCATAATACCGGATCAATTCTTCCTTATAAACAAAGCCTTTTGCCCGGGGCTGGAACTCACAGCTGAATTTGTTCTCATAATCATAAACAAGCAGCACCTGCTTTTGATTGGGCAGGGAAAAAATGTTCTCCTGTTTTTTCATCTCCCGGACAGCATCTTTTAATTCTTCATACCGTTCTCCCGGAATTCCGTCATGATCCAATATGCCGTACCAAAATTGTTCCGTTCCAAAAGGGCAGGTTCTCCATCTGAAATAAATCATGCTGACCGCCCCTCTGGCCGCCCCCTGCATACTCCATAGTTTCAGTTGTCCCTTCTGAGGTGTTTTCCCCAGCACATTCCATCCACAGGGCCCGCTTTGCTGTTCCAGAATCCAAAAAGGCGCTTCCTTGTAGCCTCTTGTCAAATCGTAGTGAAAGCCGATTCTGCCCGGACTGTTATCGTCCCATTCGGAGCGCGGGTAAGCATCATATCCCGCCCCGTCCAGAAGCTCTGACAGTCTGTAATTATCACAATATTCCGATACCATATTGTGAAGGACAGGCTTTTGTGATGACTGCCTTAAAATGTCGCACTGTCTCTTTGCAAATCCGATCATGGAATCGGAAGAAAATCTCGCAAAATCCATCAGAAGTCCCGGATTGTGTCCATAGCCGGTATAGCCGTCAATCACCGTTTCTCCCGGCAGCACAATCTGCTCCCATCCGGTATATGTCTGACTCCAGAACACGGTCCCCCACTCCCGGTTGAGTCTTTCTAATGTAAGGTACCTTTTCTGCAGCCAGCGGATAAAAGCTTTTCTGCAGTCCTCACAATAGCAGCGCACTTCATCTTCACACCCCAGTTCATTGTCCAGCTGCCAGGCAATGACATGGGGATTCTCTTTAAAATGCGCCGCCATCGCTGCCGTAATCCGGGCGGCTTCTTTCCGATATCCTTCATGATTATAGCAGTAGTGCCGGCGGCTGCCGAACCCTCTTTTCCTTCCCTGCCTGTCTGTCATGTAAATGTCCGGATATTTTTCGCACAGCCAGGCCGGGGGCGCCGCTGTAGGCGTCCCCAGAATTGTGGATATGCCGGCTTTTGCCATCACTTCAATGGCTTCGTCATAAAGAGAAAAATCATATTCTCCCTCTTCCCTTTCCATGACCGACCATCCGAATTCTCCCATCCGTACCGTATTGAGACCCATATTCCGCATGAGTGCCGCATCCTGCCGCCAGCGTTTTTTCTCCCAGTGTTCCGGATAATAAGCCGTACCGAGGATCATGCCGTTTCCGCCTTTCCTTTTTTAAGCACCAGATGTTCTCTGTTGATACTGACTGCCATAAAAATCAGCATAAAGGATCCCGTAACCACCTGCTGCAATGTTCCCGGAAGCCCCATGGCGATGAGTCCCGAGTTGATCATTGTCATGGAAAACACCCCCAAAAAGGTGCCCAGCATAATATCACAATACCGCTCCAGATACTGTCCGATGAAAACGCCCATAAAGGGCGGAAATACCATGGACATGGTGTTCATACCGCCTTTTGGCGCAATGGCCCCGCCATAGCTGACCTGCAGCACTCCTGCAATCCCTACAAAAATCCCGCCCAGAACAAAACATAAAAAGCGGACTTTTATTGAGTTGATCCCGATACTTTTCGCAGTCGCTTCTCCGTTTCCCACAGCTCGCACATTATAACCGAATTTGGTGTGATGGTACAAAACCCATGCCAGGATATAAGCGCCGATTCCCACAACGAAAATCCACGGGGATTTTCCCAGAAAACTGATTTCCACCGGAATGGTGATACTTTTTCCACCGTGGTAAAGAGAACCCACAGATTCGTATACCAGCATCATGCCAATGGTCACTATAATGGACGGAATTTTCAAAACGGAATACACCGCCCCTGTTAAGGTTCCTAAAAGCGCAGCCGCAAGAACCGTCACAATTACCAGTCCCGCCAGCCCAAAGTCCTGAGCAAACCAGGCTCCGATCAGCCCCGCCAAAACCAGCTGCGCTCCCGCTGAAAAATCCCAGGTATCAATGACCAGATTCAGGCACAGTCCAAACCCGATCACAGAATTGATCACCGACTGCTGCAGCATGATCAAAATCCCTTCCGGCGTCCCAAACCGGTCCGGTTGTCCGATAAAAAAGATCAGGAAAACCGCCAGAGGCATTGCTGCCGGCACGATCATATTCCGTAAAAATCTTTTTTGTTTCATCTTTTTTCCTCCCGCCGTCAGTCTGCGCTGTGTCTTTTTACCACATCATCCACGCTGTACGCCGACGCGATTTCCTTCAATCTGTCTATGGTCATATCCTGATTGAAATATTTTACCATGTCCCTGATCTCTTCTTCATTATAGGGATAGCCGTCGCCCTCCACATATGTGTAATAATTAACGGCATCTTCCGGGGATTCCAGATTGATAAAATTCAGGTTAACGGTTTCACATTTTTCGGATAACGGAGTTCCTGCCAGCTGGTTGACCATCAACATATAGGAAAACATGGGATCCACAAAATGTCCTCCGGCAATGGCATCTATGGCGCCTTCTTCAATATATTTATCCAGATCGGAAATAAAATCCACACAGGCCACTTTTACCTCTCCCGTCTTTCCGTGCAGCGCCAGCGCCTGGATCACTCCTTCGAGAATGGTGTTGCTGCCGCCGGTTACAAAAATGCCGTCCAGCTCCGGGAAAGAAGCCAGGAAATTTTCCACCGCTTTTGTGGTCTCCTCCGCCGTCAGCGTATTATTTCTCACTTCGCTGATCCGTTTCATTCCGAACTCTTCACAGGCCCGGTCAAATCCTCGGTCTCTGGCATCCGCAGTGGTATCCCCCTTTTCCATGGTAATCACCGCAATATTTTTGCTTCCTTTTTCATGAAAGGTTTTCCCCATCCGGTAACCGATTTCTTCCTCATCCTCACAGGTATTTCCCAGATAATAAGGGCAGCTCTCCACAATCTCCTTCACCTCAGGGTCAGCGATACTTCTCCAGATCAGAGTGAAATACACTTCATTTTCCTGGCATAGTTTTGCGATCTTCGGCAGGATGTCATCGCTGTAATTACAGATTGCCACTGCGTTACAACCTGCTGCAATCAGATTTTCCGTAGCCGTAATCTGGCTTTCCGGGGAAGAAATATTGGTATTATAGACCATTTCACATCCCAGAACCTCCGACGCATAATCCAGCATATTCGCGCTCGCCCTTCCCAGATCATCCACCGTGGACCAGATTACAACGCCGATCTTAAATTTTTCCGGAAGTTTCCCTGCCGCCTGAGTGGACATCTCCTGTACCGTCTTTCCCGTGTCGTTCCCTTTTTCAGCCGTATCCGCCCCGCCTGAGCAGCCGCCTAATATCCCCGCCAGAATGAAAACGCACAATACCAGCCCCATCATTTTTTTCCTCATCTTACTTTCCTCCTCCTACTTTTTTTATTTAATCAACTGTGTATTCTTTTTGTCAAATGTAAGCCATACCGCTGCCAAAAAAAGAATGCCCTTTATCCCCTGCTGCAGTTTTTCATTAATATTCCAGCATGCAAATCCGTTCACCAGAATTGCCAGCGTCAGACTTCCGATCACCGCACACCGGATTCTGGATGCGGAACCTCCTGACAGCGGCATTCCTCCCAGCACCAGGGCGATTAGTACATCGGTTTCAAAAAAGTTTCCGGTATTTGTGGCCGCCGATCCTGCCCGTACCATATTGAAGAAACCGCACAGGCCGCACATCATGGCTGAAATTCCATATCCGAAAATTCTCATCTTATTCACCGGAACCCCGGACTGATAGGCTGCCGTAACCCCGGAACCGATCGCCCTGCACCATTTCCCGGCCTTTGTTGCATTAAAAGCAAATACGGCAATTCCTCCCACCAAAAGCACCAGAATAAACTTCAGCGCACTGTTGTCCCAGGCGTACAGGCCAAAGGGCACGCTGACGGATCCCCCGCCGGAAATAAAAATCGTGAGTCCCCGTAAGATCAACAACATACTCAGTGTAACCACAAAGGAAGGTATTTTACATTTCACATATAAAACGCCGTTTATCATCCCGAAAAACAGACCGATCAGCATGGCTGCGGGCAGTGCCAGGGGCATACATACCTGTGAAATCCACGCCGCACAGACTGCGGTGATCCCCACCATGGATCCCATGGAAAAATCCACATCTCCCTGTGCTACAATAAAAGAGCAGGATATGGTCCCGATCATCAGCACAAACGATTGGTTCAAAATAAGCTTCATATTTCGAAGGGATAACAGAGTTCCCCGGGTAACAATCTGAAAGAAAAAGATTACCAGCAAAAGGCTTACAAACGGAATGAATTCCCGCATCCCTGCCGCAGAAAGCTTTTTCTTTTTTATGGTTTCTGACATATCTTTCCTGCCCCTTTCCTAAATCATGTAGCGGATCATATCAGCTTCCGTCAAATCCCTGCTGCGATTAAATTCCTTTGTCACAACGCCGTCTTTTAAAATCAGGATCCTGTCGCTCATGCCCAGCAGTTCCGGAAGTTCCTCCGATATCATCAAAATGGATTTTCCGCTCTTGCGATAGGTATCCATCAGTTTATAAATCGCCGCTTTAACCCCCACATCGATTCCTCTTGTGGGACAGTCCAGAATCAAAATGTCCGAATCGTTCCCCAGCCATTTTGCAAGCGCCACCTTCTGCTTATTTCCTCCGGAGAGCTGACAGCAAAGCTGGTTTAAGGAACTCATTTTGATCTGCAGCCTGCCACTCTCCCCTTCTGCCAGCGCTTTTTCCGCCTTTTTGGAGATATAACAGCCTTTTCGAATTTTGTCATAAGAAGGCAGACAGATATTATCCAAAATATTGGACTGGTTCAGAATGGACTCTTTGTCCCTGTTTTTCGAAACATATCCCATCTTATGTTTTATGGCCTTTCCGGGACTGTTGATTTTTATTTTGTCCGCCCCGTATGTAACGCTGCCGCTGTCCGGCCTGTCAATTCCGAAGACCAGTTTTCCCAATTCATGCATTCCGCTGTCAGTCAGGCCGCCAATCCCCAATATTTCCCCTTTTTTGAGTGTGAATGACACCTTTTTTAGCGCAGTGCCCATGCATAGCTCCGAAACGGAAAGGATTTTCTCTCCGGCAGCGCTGTCGCCATAATCATTCCGGTAATAGTCCTCCTCGATCTGCCGCCCCACCATCAGCCTCCTCATGGTGTCCGGGTCAATGTTTTCCTTATCCAGCGTCTGAATAAAAACGCCGTCCCGAAGGACTGTAACCGTGTCACAATGCGCTTCCAGTTCATCCAGGTCATGGGAAATAAAAATGACCGCTTTTCCTTCCCTGCGCAGTCTGTCCATCAAATCATATATGATTTTCCGGCCTTTCTGGGATAACGCTGTGGTTGTTTCATCCACGATCAGGACTTTTGCCTCCTGATACATAGCGCGGGCGATTTCCACAATTTTCCTGTTTTCGAAGGACTCCTCCTCAATCGCCCCATCCGCCTGTATATCGGACGCGCCGATGGCATCCAGCGCTTTCTGTGCTTCTTTCACCATGGCCTTTTTATTCACGATCCCGCATTTTGCAAAAAGCTCTTCTTTTCCCGCAAAAATGTTTGCTGCTACCGTAATTCCGCCGATCGTCCCCATTTCCTGCACGATCATGCGGATGCCCCTTTTTTCGCCATCCTGAATACAGGCAGGGCAATATTCCTTCCCTTCCAGAAACATTTTCCCCCCGTCAGAAGTATAAATTCCGCTGATGACGGAAGACAATGTTGATTTTCCCGACCCGTTTTCCCCAATCAGCCCATGGATCTCCCCCCGGTAAAAAGCAACACTGACGCCTTTTAACGCCTGCACAGTTCCGAAATTTTTCCGGATATCCTGTACGGTTAGTATCGCTTCCTTTTTCATCGCTTCCCCTCCTTTTTGCTTGATAGGCCAAGTATAACAAACACAGGGAACAGCGATAATATCACTATCCGACCATTTTGTTAGATTTCCCAGCATATACTACCGGATTTGTTTACGCTCAAAAACGGATATGATAAAATGGAACTTGTTAATAAGGGGGTTAAAAACATGCCACAAAAAATCAAAGTCATCATCGTTGATGATGAATATCTGGCAATTGAAGATTTAAAAAATTTGATTGACTGGGAAGGGCTGGGATTTGAAATCACCGCAACCGCTCGTTCCGGCAGACAGGCGCTGCACATTCCGGAAACCCAGTCGGCCGATCTGATCATCACGGATATCAGCATGCCCGGCATGGATGGCATTTCTTTGATCGAAGCGTTAAAGCGCCGGAACAGCCGGCTGCTTTTTCTGCTGCTTACCGCCTACGCCGAAATTGATTATATGAAAAGGGCTTTCCAGCTGGGTGTGGAGGACTATCTGATGAAGGACGAAATCACCCCTGAACTTCTGACGGAAAAACTGCTGCTCATCCGGGAAAAGCTGGAATCTTCCTGCAGATTATCCTATTCTTTTCTCCAGAAAAGTCTGCAGGCCTATTTCTGCGACAGCGCCGCCGTATATTCTGCCGCAGATAAAACCCTGTCCGGTTCCGGCCTGTTCTACTGCATTCTGGCGCCAGACATCATTTTCCCATGGGTAGAGGAACTCATGCTGTCCAAAAAGACATCCCTTTCAAGAACCATCGCTATGGCTCTCCCTTTTGTGGAAACTTATCAGACAGAAGGCGTTGAAAATATCTGTTCCCTTGCCGCTTACAACAATAAAATCCTGGTGCTTCTGCATATGCCCGAAACCGCATCCACCAGCCATATTTTGTATGTATTGCAGCGTTTTTCCACGAACCTGACCCATGAACTGTATTTTCAGCTCCATGTCAGTTTCTCCTGCTTTTACAGCACCGTCCCCATGACTCTGCCCTGTCTGCACCAGGATTTTTTTGCACGTCAGAAATCCGTCAGGGCGCGCTATTTTCTTGGCTGCAGGCTTACGGAGGCGCTGGATTCTCCCAGGCTGTTTATCACCAATCAGAAACTTTCTTTTACCAAAGACGATCTGCAGGCCGTTTATGAAGATCCTAATGTCCGCCTTTCCGATTTTATTGATCTTCAATTTTCCCAGGTTATAAAAGAGCATAATTATATCGGCCTTTCCCACCTGATCAATCTTGTCTTTTCTTTTTTGCTGCAGTTGTACATCACCCCTGCTGATCTGGACCGGGTTGATTTTACGGATATTTCCTGCATACGCGCATTTCTCATAGAGAAATCCGCAGAGGCGGAATGCCGGAAAAACAGTTCCTATTCCCGCGAAACCCAGCGGGCTGTTTCCTATATCGAAAAGCATTACGGAGAAGAACAGCTTTCCGTACAGGATCTGGCTAAGGAAGCCGGCCTGAGCATCACCCATTTTTCCAGGGTTTTCAAACAGGATACCGGTGAAACCGTATGGGACTATCTGACGGACTATCGCATCCGCAAAGCCTGTGGAATCTTGCGCGGCACTGATGCAAAAGTTTATGAGGTAGCCGAAATGTGCGGCTATTCCTCTCCACAGTATTTCAGTCAGGTCTTTTATAAACTGATCGGCATGAAACCTCTGGATTATAGAAAGAAGGAACATAAATGAAGCGATATGGCAGCATTTCCCAGACAAAACTCGGCAGGAAACTGAGGCGCAGCACGGCCAGACTCGTCACCGCGGCACTTTTGATCACCGCGCTGCCCCTGATTCTCCTGTTTTCAATCGGATATCTGAAAAACAGCGTTTCTCAAATGAATGTGATCTCCGAACAGCTCATCCAGCAGCTGAATCTAAAAGCCTCCAATATTGTTTCCTATTCTGCCCAGATCCCCAACGATAAGCTGATCCTCACCCTGCTTTCCCAGGATCCCAGCGAATTGAATAAGGCAAAGATCGAAAACCGGCTGATGGAATTATCCGGATATGCTTCCGGAGTTGAAAGCATTGTCCTCTCCTGCGAAAAAGGCGATTTCCACTCTGTATTTATCAGCGACCGGCAAATGGAGGATCTTCTGAAATCCTCCTGGTATCTGGAGCTACAGCAAAAAGAATATCTCCGCTTTTTCCTTCCTCCTGAAGAATCCTCCAACCTTTTCCGTTTTTTTGCCCGTCTGGATGATATTTCATCTTTATCCGGAAAACTGATCATTTCCATCCGTGCGGATGATCTGCGTCAGCTTCTGGAACGGGCCGACAAAACCTTCTCCCACTACATATGGCTGGACAATCAGAACCGCCCCGTTTTAAACCGCCGGTTCAATCAGGAAGATTATCTGTTCTCTCTTTTGTCGGGCGAAGAGAAAATCAACTTTTTTGATGAATATATTTTTTTTAATTCTTCCGGTATTTTTATTTCACATCAAAGTGAAGTTGCCCGCTGGAAGCTGATCGCCTTCATTCCTTATGGGGAGCTTCTGATGCCTTTCCTTCCCACCCTGCTTCTTCTGACTGTCTCCATGGCCTCCATCATGGCAATGGCCGGTATCGTGTTAAAACCGCTGATTCACAATATCGTGGGCCCCATTGAAATCCTGTCAGAACAGATGCGGACATTTTCCTATGATGATATCCCTTCTCTGGAGATTCATACCGGAGATGAAATAGAAGAATTGAGCCAGGCTTTCAGCAGCATGGCAAAAGAATTAAAGAAACAGATTGACCTTCTTTTGGAGGAACATAAAAAAGAGCAGAAAATGAAGTATGGGCTTCATATTTCTCAAATTAACCCGCACTTTATTTACAATACAATGAATACCATCAACTATCTGGCCCGTCAAAAAAGAAGTGAGGATATCATTGTCATCAACAGCGCGCTCATCCATATTATGAAGGACAGTCTGCGCATCAATGAAACTTCTGTGTTTGATACGGTGGAAACGGAAGTGAACGTAACCCGGGAATATCTGAAAATACAAGAATATCGTTATGAAGAAAAAATAGAGATTTTCTGGGATATCGCCCCCTCTATCCTTTCCTGCATGATTCCTAAACACATCATCCAGCCCCTCGTAGAAAATGCCATCCTCCATGGCTTTTTGGAGGATGGCTTTGAGAGTCTGCAAAACGAACCGCCCTTTATCCGCATTTCGGTCCGCCCTTGGGCGGACTCAGGCGGCGTAAAAATCTGTGTGGAGGACAATGGGGCCGGCATCGATATGGAAAAATATGAACATCTCTGTAACGTCCTGGCAGATTATGACGCTCCCGACGAATACAGCAGAGGAAAACATATCGGCCTTTCCAATATCCGCTGGCGTTTGAATTATCTTCTGGGGCAAAATCAGTCTCTCGACCTGTGTCCCCGCCTTCCTCACGGAACGCTTGTCACCATCACATTGCAGAAGTCATGAATCTTTCACTTCGATCAGGCAGGCGGAATTCCGGTATTCCAACCTGACTTGTATCCTCCTGTTTTGCGGATCGGAGGAAACAATTTCTGTCTCTCCCGAAACTGCGTACAGAATCCGGACTGATACAGGAGTCCTTTTCACCGGAAAAGAAAGGACTTCTTCTTCCGCCATTCTCCGGCAGACAGCGATATAATCCGCTTTCGGCCCATGCAGGCCCCAACACAGCCACGGGCTGTCAAAAACATGCATTCCGAGCGGCCAGTAAGGGAGCGATTCGGGAATTTCCTGCCTGATTCTTTTATGGCAGGCAATCCCTTCTTTCACCAGTAAAAACCTGTCTCCGTCAAGTTTTGCCAGATGGCCTCCCAGGTGGATCCGAAACAACATCCCCGATACCAGGTTCATTACCGTTTCCCGGCAATCCCCCTCCTTTCTGGGATAGCACCAGATTCCCGCCTGCTCCGGCAGCAAAGCCGCTGCACAGTTCGAAGCGATAAACGCCATAATTCTATAGTCTTCCTGATCGCTGACAGACTGAATATCCATTTGAGACAACAGGGCATAATCCATACGCAGCCCGCCGCTGGCACAGTTTTCCCAAAGTATTCCGGGGTATTTTTCTCTTTCCTTCTCAAGCCAGTCCAGATAAGCCCGGTTATGTTCCAGCAGTCCGTCTCCCAGACTGTCGCTGTGAAAGTCCGTCCCCCATCCACAGCACATATTGTAGTCCATTTTTATGTATTTCAGCCCATACTTTTCAATCACCCTTTTGACAATGGATGACGCATTCTCCCGCACGTCTGCATTTCTGAAATCCAGCTGATAACGCCCCGAATCCATGACAGGTTTTCCGTTTCTGCAAAACAGCCAATCCTTTGGAAGTTCACCGGCTGCAGGATTGTCTGTTCCAAAGGATTCCAGCTCCAGCCACAGGCCCGGCTCCATTCCTGCAGCCCTGATACAGTCCATCACTTCTGTAAGCCCGGCCGGATACCGCTGCCTGCATTCTTCAAAAGTTCCCAGAGTAAACTGCCAGTCCCTGCTGTCATACCAGCCACAGTCCACCACAAAAATTTCGCATCCGGCTTCTCCCGCTTTACGGATATAGGGCAGCAATGAAGCGGTGGTAGAGTTCCCCATAAGGCAGTTCATATAGTCGTTAAAAATGACCGGGAGTTTTTTTATCCTCTTTTTCCTTCTCCGATATTGTGTCATCCATGAGATTCCTTCCTCCGGCTTTCCCCGGCTCACAGACACTGCTGCCGGTACCGTCCGGAAACTTTCCCGGCTTTTCAGTTTTTTATACCAGTGCGCCTTCTCTGTTTCCGGTCCCGAAAGCAGCAGATAAACCGGCTGTAAATATTCCTTTTCCAAAAAGGACAGCCCGTATTCCGGAACAGAACATCCGATCTCCCAGGACCATGACCCGTTATGCTCAATCTGCCAAAAAATGCTTTCTCCAGTGCGCCTGTTATAGGCGGCCCCTTCCGGCAAAAACTCCCCGCTGGAAAATCCGCCGGCATTGGAGATGCAAAATCTGTCATAGCACAAATTTCCATAGGGAATCACGCCGCATTCCTGCAGTGTCTGCCGTTTCCACCGGCATTCCGCCGACCAGGTATTATGGGCATACCAAAGTTCCAGCTCCTCTGCCGGATTGGTATCCCCTTTCCGGAAGTAATCCAGATTTCCATAACAAAAGGATGTCACTCCCTCCAGCCAGATTTCATCCGGGGACCGGTTGATCACTTCGCTTTCACAGGAGAAAACCGGAAGTCCCCTGTAAAACTGATAGCAGGTATGAACCACAAGGCCGTCTCCTTCCTGACTGATCACCAACTGACGGCCGGACTCATTTTCCGTCAGTCGGTGGCGCACATAGCGAAGGACCGTCTGGGGATGATCATAAAAATTTTTTGCTCCCCGAAACGCTTTGCATTTTCCTCCGGAGACCCTGATTTCAACAATTCTTGAAGCTTCCTCCACGCATTTTTCTTCCCACCCTTCCTCCGGCTTTTTACTGCAGACCTTTAGCAGCCTGGCTTCCTGTCCGCTTTCCAGGGAAAAGCATAAATACAGTCCGATTTCTTCAATTTCCAGCTTTTTCATTCCTCTTTTCCCCTTTCCTGTCCTGCCCCGCAGCTGTGAGCAGCGCACCGGTCAAAATAATTATCCCACACAGAATATTTTTCTGCGCCGGCACTTTATGAAGTAACAGCAGTTCGATCAGAATGGCCCAGGCGCAGTAGGTGATGTTAAAAGACATCGCCCTGGGCGGCCCCACTCTGTGGATCGTTTTATAGTAACATAAATAAGAAAAGGTGCCGGAAAGGGCTGCCAGTCCAATCCGGCCGGCAGCCCCGGCCGAGACAGCTTCAAATACGGTTTCCCAGCCCCCTATGACATTCATAATCACGATGCCGTAAAAGAGTGTGGAAGTCGTCTGCCGCAGCATCAGCGACTGCTCATGTCCCACTTCCGGATCCCGCATTCCGTAAGCGCAGATCACCACTTCTGCCGCCCAGCCTGTGACACACATGAGGGCACAGCAGAGACCCGGAAGAAAACGGTCCGGAACACTCCCTCCGGGCGCATACCCCAGATAAACCATACCTGCCAGCGACAGTGCCATTCCTGCAATCTGACGCCGGCTCATACGTTCTTTTAAAAAAATCCGGGACAGCACTGCGCCCAATGCGGGGAAAATGGCGGTCAGCATGGCCGTATAGGAAGCGCCCAGAAATTGAATGGAAAAAACATATCCCGTCATTCCCACCGGACCGCCGGCCAGCGCCCCCAGCAGAATATATTTCCCGCTTTTGGTCCGCAGTGCATGAAAAACCGTCCGGAACTGTTTCCGGATTCCTGTATAGAATGCCATCCATAAACAGGAAAATAAATCATGCAGAAAAGTGCTCACAAAGGGCGCCAACACCGCCGCCCCTGTCCTGTCGAAGGGCGGCACGGAAAGCGCGATCCCTAAAATCACGGTATCCAATGCCCAAAAGATTCCTGCGTTAAGCCCGGTAATTGTTTTCATGCCATCTACTCCTTTATCCGGCAATTCCTACATGCCATCCTTTTCTGTCAGAACTTCTCATTGATAAGGATACCGGAAAATCAGCTTTAAACCAATAGCACAATCCTCTTATTTGTTAGAAATGATACTGAAAATCTCTGTCTTTCTGCACACCATAAAAAGGCTTTTCCCCAAATTCCTTCGGGGAAAAGCCTTCCTTTCCGATCATATGTCTTTTTAAATAAACCGCATCTTCTTAACCGTCTGCACAAATTCTCCATTGTTTCTGGTTTTGGCAAACAAATCCAGAATACGGTCCACCGCTTCGTCGGATTTCATGCCGTTTAACGCCCTGCGGACAATGTTGATGGCCTCCATCTCTTCGGCTGTCAGCAGCAGATCCTCTCTTCTTGTGCTGGTTTTCTGAATATCGATTGCAGGAAACAGTCTCTTTTCGGAGAGCTTGCGGTCCAGCACCAGTTCCATATTTCCGGTTCCCTTAAATTCCTCATAAATGACGTCATCCATCTTGGACCCCGTTTCCACCAGCGCCGTGGCAAGGATCGTCAGGCTGCCGCCCTCTCTCATGTTGCGGGCCGCGCCGAAGAAGCGCTTGGGCATATGCAGAGCCGCCGGGTCAATACCGCCGGAAAGCGTCCTGCCGCTGGGCGGAACCACAAGGTTATAGGCACGGGTCAGTCTGGTAATGCTGTCTAAAAGGATCATAACATCCTTCTTATGTTCCACCAGGCGCTTCGCCCTCTCCACTACCATTTCGGATACCCGTTTATGATGTTCCGGCAGTTCATCGAAGGTGGAATAAATCACTTCCACATTGGGGCCTTCCACCGTCTCTTTAATATCCGTCACTTCCTCGGGACGTTCGTCAATCAGCAGAATGATCAGATGCATTTCCGGATAGTTGCTGGTTACGGACTGCGCCACTTCCTTTAACAGGGTTGTCTTACCTGCTTTGGGCGGGGAAACGATCATACCTCTCTGCCCTTTGCCGATAGGGCTTAACAGATCCACAATGCGCATCGCCACGGAAGAACCGTATTTTTCCATTTTCAGGCGGCTGTTGGGGAAAATAGGGGTCATATCTTCAAAATTAAATCTCCGCGCAGCCACTTCAGGCGTATAGCCGTTGATCCTCTTGACATATAAAAGGGCGGAAAACTTTTCGTTCTGCGTCCGCACTCTCGTATTGCCTTCCAGGATATCGCCGGTTTTTAAGCCAAAACGACGGATCTGGCTGGGCGCCACATAAACGTCGCTCTCACCGGGCAGATAATTGGCGGAACGGATAAATCCATAGCCGTCAGACATGACTTCCAGAATGCCGCTGACCGTAATGCCGCTGTCCAGCTCAGCGGGGAACTTGTCCTCATCCGCAGCTGTCGTCGGCGCGGTCCCTTTATTATAAGGGCTGTTGTATCTGTCATTATTTCTTGTTGTCACAATCCTGGACTGAGAATCTCCTCTTGTGCCGTTACCGTTTTCATTCCGGTAAGGACGCTGCTGGGGCGAGGGCTGTTCCCTGACAGTCTGTTCCCGCGCGCCATAATCCCTGGGCGCTTTCTCCTTTACCGCCGCTTCTTTTTTCACTTTCTCATGAGACGCCTGAGGCGGCACACTTTCTGTCGCTTCCGTTATCTCCTGTGCGCCCGCTTCCTTCTCATCCAAAGCAAGCATCACTTCAATGACATCAGCCTTCTTCATCGCAGAAACGCCTTTAATCCCTCTTGATCTGGCAATTTCCTTCAAATCGTGAACTGCTAATGATTCATACTTCTCTTTCATCATATTCTTTTCTCCTTCTTTGAACCACGTCCGTCTTCTCTGGTATTTTCTCTGAATCATCCGAGGAATTGTACATCTGATATGCAATAGAACATTCCGATAGTGAGATAAACCATAATATAATCGTATTATACTACAGCTTTCATTAAATAGGAAGAACTTTTTCTTGAATCCCCCTCACAAATATTATATGATATTTCTGATGTTCCGGCTAAACTCTGACCGGAACCCAAAAACATTCCATATTAAAAGAAAGCAGGCGAATTTCATGACAACTCAGGAAAAAGCGCTGGCCCTTCATGAGCAGCTCACCGGAAAACTGGAGACGGTTTCCAAAATTCCCGTAAAAACCCGGGAAGATCTGGCCCTGGCATACACGCCGGGGGTGGCGGAGCCCTGCAAAGTGATTGCCGGCGATAAATCACAGGCTTACAAATACACCATGAAAGCCAACACTGTGGCCGTGGTTTCCGACGGTTCCGCAGTGCTGGGGCTGGGAAACATCGGCCCGGAAGCCGCCATGCCCGTCATGGAAGGAAAGGCTGTTTTATTTAAAGAATTCGGCGGTATCAACGCGGTACCCATCTGCCTTGACACTCAGGATACGGAAGAAATCATCCGGGCCGTCACCTGGATCGCACCGGGATTTGGCGGCATCAATCTGGAGGACATCAGCGCCCCCCGCTGTTTTGAAATCGAAGAGCGGCTGAAGGAAACCCTTTCCATCCCGGTCTTTCACGACGATCAGCACGGCACCGCCATTGTGGTACTGGCAGGCATCATCAATGCCCTGAAAGTGGTGGGAAAGAAAAAGGAGGACTGCTCCGTTGTGGTAAACGGGGCCGGCAGCGCCGGTGTGGCCATCACCCGGCTGCTTTTGACCTGCGGTTTCTCCGATATCACCATGTGCGACAAAGCCGGCATCCTCTGTGAAGGCGATCCTTCTCTGAACTGGATGCAGGAGAAAATGGTGAAACTGACAAATCTGTCACATAAAAAAGGCACCCTTGCCGATGCGATGAAGGGCGCCGACATCTTTGTCGGTGTTTCCGCTCCCGGCATCGTCACCCGGGAAATGGTATCTTCCATGAACCGTGACGCCATTCTCTTTGCCATGGCCAATCCGGTACCGGAAATCATGCCCGATCTGGCAAAAGCGGCCGGCGCGCGGGTGGTGGGTACCGGCCGCAGCGATTTCCCCAATCAGGTCAACAATGTGGTTGCCTTCCCCGGCATCTTTAAAGGCGCCTTGGAAGGACATGCCCGCCGGATCACGGAAGAAATGAAACTGGCAGCGGCGGCAGCCATCGCCGGCCTTGTGTCCGAAGAAGACTTGAATGAGGATCATATCATGCCCGAAGCCTTTGACCCCCGGGTGGCAGATGTGGTGGCGCAGGCTGTAAAAAGCCATATCCGCTGATGACTGTGGCAAAAAAAGGCGGTGTCTCCCCGGGCCGGGACTGGTACGGGAAGCCCTATTATTCCCTGGACGCCTGGTGCAAAAACACCTGTGGAAGAAAGCTGTACAAAGTTGCGCTAAACGCCGGCTGCACCTGCCCCAACCGGGACGGGACTGTGGGCTATGGAGGCTGCATTTTCTGTTCCGAAGGCGGCAGCGGGGATTTTGCCGCGCCGGCCATGCCTTCCGTCCGGGCTCAGCTGGAAGAAGGGAAGAAGCTTTTGGGTGCAAAATGGCAGCCCGATCCCGACGCGCCGGGCCTGATCGCTTATTTCCAGTCCTATACCAACACCTACGGCGATCCGGACAGACTGTGCCGTCTTTTCGGAGAAGCCCTGGGCGATCCGGAAACGGCGGGAATTTCCGTGGCCACCCGTCCGGACTGCCTTGCAGAGCCGATTCTGACCGGACTGGATGCGCTGAAAGAACAGTTTCCGGACAAATTCATCTGGATCGAACTGGGACTGCAGACCATTCATGACCGGACGGCGGCGCTGATCCGAAGAGGGTATCCCACTGCAGTCTTTGAACAGGCCATGGACACCCTGCAAAAACACGGTCTGCCCGTGATCGTCCACACCATTCTGGGACTGCCCGGTGAAACCCGGGACGATGTGCTGGCCACGATGAACCGTTTAAACCGGTTAAATCCTTTTGGCGTCAAGCTCCAGCTGCTCCACATTTTAAAAGGCACGCCTCTTGCGGCGCTGTATTCCTCCGGGCAGGTATGCGCCCTTTCCCGGGAAGCCTACCTGGATCTGGTCACGGACTGCATCGCCGTCCTTTCTCCCGACATCTGCATCCACCGGGTCACCGGAGACGGCCCCCGGCAGCTGTTAATCGCTCCCCTGTGGAGCCTTCATAAAAGGGATGTCCTCAACGGCATACACGCCTGTATGAAACAAAAGGGCATCAGACAAGGAAGTCACTATGAATCAGGAACCACTGACACTCTATAAGCTGATCGTGCTCTATCTGCTGGACAAGGTTTCCTTTCCGCTCACCAAAGCTCAGATCAGCGATCTCGTATTGGAAAAAGAATACACGAATTTTCTGACGTTGCAGCAGGTGTTTAATGAGTTGATTGAATCCGGCCTGGTCAGCGCCAAAACACTGGTGAACCGCACCCACCTGCAGATCACGGAAGAAGGAAGGGATACCCTTTCCTACTTTGAGAACAGGATCAGCGATGCCATCAAAGATGACATCAGCGAGTACCTGAAAAAGAATGAACTGGAAATGCGCAATGAATCCTCCATCCAGAGCAACTACTATAAAGCCGTGAACGGGGAGTTTGAAACGGAATTAAACGCGGTGGACAAAGACGTGAATCTGGTTTCCATCCACCTGACCGTCCCTACCGAAGAGCTTGCCATTTCCATCTGTGAAAACTGGCAGAAACGGAATAAAGAAATTTATCAGTATCTGACAACGGCGCTGTTTTAAACCGCAGCGCCGTCCTCTAATATTTCATTTATGACACTTCCGTCAGTTTCTCCCAGATCCAGCCCCATCAGAGCCGCCAGGGTGACCCCTTCATCCCACAGCGCGATCCGGCGGTTCACCGGGCCCGGGCGGATTCCGCAGCCTTTCGCCGCAAAAAAGGTCTGATACCCTTCTTCCTCCGGCAGATAACCGTGGTTGCCCCGCATCTTCTGCCCTTTTTCCTCTTTCACGGTCTGAAAAGGCTCTTCCCAGCCATCCAGAAAATACCAGCCCTTTTTGGCTTCCAGCATGAGAAAACAGGAAGGGTCCGCCCCCCTGTCCGCCGCTTCCCCGGCAGAAAAAATCCGTCCGATCCCGGCGTTATCTTCCGAAAGCAGGCGTTCCATCAGTTCCCGCACTTTTTTCTGCAAAGCCGGAGATGCTTTTTTTCCATCCTTTAAATAAAGATAACAGCTGCCGTCACAGGTCTTGGCGATGGCCTGCCAGTCTTTCAGCTTTCCGTCCTTTATGGTGAGAAGTCCTTCTTTCCACAGGGCATGATTCAAAAAGGAAATTTTATCCACATCTTTCTGATAGTGATCCCCTAGGATTATAACACTCGTGTCGTCCATATTGCCTGTTTCCGACAGTGCAGTCATAATCTCTCCCAGCCGGGCGTCATGCCGGCGCAGCGCTTCCTTCACCTTCGGATGATCCACACCATAAATGTGCCGGTTCGTATCCACGTCCGTCAGGTGCAAAAGGAACAGATCCGGGTTGTATTTACGGATGGTATACAGCGCCGATGCCTGGATAAAGTTATCCAGGGCAGGCTGCCGGATTCCGTCCCGCAGATGACCGAAACGGCGGTTTAAATCCAGCTGATATCCCACCGGTCCGTTTATGGCATTCACCAGAATCTGGGTCTGCCAGCGTCTGGTGACCATCACCTCCGGCACATAATAATCGATTTTGCTCCTGCCCACCACAGGCCACAAAAGGGCCGCGGTGCGAAAGCCTTTTTTCCGGGCTTCGTCATAGAGGGTGGTTCCCCGGATATATTTGCGCTGATACACCCAGTCGGCCCGTTCCCTTCCCGGCTGCAGCTTCGTGTTATTGATGATCCCGTGATTTTTCGGCATCCGGCCCGTCACGATGGAAGTGTGAGCCGGATAGGTGATGGACGGATAAACGCTGTCCACTTTCGGACACAGCGCCGCCTGCTCGAAAAATGCGGCAAAATGGGGAAGGGTCCGCATAAATGCCAGATCCCGCTCCCCCACCGCATCAAAGGAAATGATCATCACTCTCTTCGGTATTTTTCCCATAGCTGATTTCACCTACGTTCCGGTATCACCCGGCCTTCTTCCTCTTTCCCGCCGTTTTCGCCGGCTTCTTTCCGAATCCGCTTCATATGCTCCCTTATTTTTGCCTCATAGCCGTTTCCGGAAGGCCGGTAAAATTCTTTTCCGGACAGCTCATAGGGCAGATATTGCTGTTCCACATAATGATTCGGATAATTGTGGGCATATTTATAATCCAGACCGTGTCCCAACTTCGCCGCTCCTTTGTAATGTGCATCCTGTAAATGGGACGGAACCGGCAGATTTCCCGTCGCCGCCACTGTTTTCATGGCTTCCTCAATGGCGCAGACCGCAGCGTTGCTCTTCGGGGCGCAGGCTACGTAGGAAACCGCATGCGCCAGAATAATCTGTGCCTCCGGCATCCCGATGCGCTCCACCGCCAGGGCGGCGGAAACCGCCACCTGCAGCGCCTGGGGATCCGCGTTCCCCACATCTTCCGAAGCGCAGATCATGATTCTTCTGGCGATAAAAGTCACGCTTTCCCCCGCATACAGCATTTTCGCCAGATAATAGACCGCCGCATCCGGGTCGGAACCGCGCATACTTTTGATGAAGGCGGAAACAGTATCATAATGGTTGTCGCCGGTCTTGTCATATTTCACCACCCGCTTCTGGATACACTCCTGGGCAACCTCCAGCGTGATATGGATTTTACCGTCCGCGCTCCTCTGTGTGGTCATGATCCCCAGCTCCACCGCGTTTAAGGCATGTCTGGCATCCCCTCCCGCAATATCGGAGAGAAATTCCAGGGCATCCTCCTCAATCAGTGCGTTATAAGCGCCCATCCCCCGCTCTTTGTCATAGACCGCCCGGCGGATCAGTTCCCGGATGTCCTCTTTAGACAAGGGCTTTAATTCGAAAATGATGGACCGGGAAATCAGCGCCCCGTTCACCTCAAAATAAGGATTTTCCGTGGTGGCGCCGATCAGGATGATGGTGCCGTCCTCCACAAACGGAAGCAGATAGTCCTGCTGCCCCTTGTTAAAACGATGGATCTCGTCGATGAAAAGAATTGTCTTTTTCCCGTACATTCCCTGGCTGTCTTTCGCCTTTGCGATGACCTCTTCCATATCCTTCTTGCCCGCCACTGTAGCATTGATCTGGGTAAATTCCGCGCTGGTGGTGTTGGCAATGACCTTTGCCAGCGTTGTTTTTCCCGTTCCGGGAGGACCGTAAAAAATGA
Organism: uncultured Lachnospiraceae bacterium; assembly: GCA_902476265.1. Lineage (GTDB taxonomy): Bacteria > Bacillota > Clostridia > Lachnospirales > Lachnospiraceae > Gallintestinimicrobium. Next base: position 29,602 of record CABSCP010000002.1, on the reverse strand, counting down.
TGGAAGAAAGCTTGTCCGCCTTGATCGCCCGGTATAAGAGTTTATCCTTTCCGATGATGTGCTGCTGCCCCACAACCTCTTCCAGCGTTCTGGGCCGCAGGCGCGCTGCCAGGGGGGATTCCTTCTCTTTATTGGTTTCCCGCATATAATCAAATAAATCCATGATCGTTTTCAAACTCCTTTTACTGAATCTTCATATTCGGCCATACTTTTTCCACCATCTGATCCGGATAATGGACATCCAGAAAAGTTTCGATCCCGTTGTCCGCAGGTGCACCCGCTTTCCGGTCCACATATCGAAGCATCACCACCCCGGAAAGAAGCGCGTCGCAGGTCATCAGCACAATGATTCCCCAGGTGGCGATTTTTGCCCCAAGAGGCGGCAGCTTTTCGATCCACCCGCTGATGGCCGGATAACAGATTTTCACCCATACCACGGACAGAAGCCCCCAGAAAATACAGTACAAAAGGTTCGTCCTGCCGCCGATATTAAAAGGCATCCAGCTGTAATCCCAGAAAGTGGTGCCCAAAAAGACCTCCGTAAACACACTGCACATATATTCATAGACGCCCCCCAGAACGGCGCCGGCCAGAAACACATACCGGTCGTCCTTTCCCGCAAGCCTCTGGAGAACCACGGTCAAAAGCACCGCTCCGATCCCCCATACGATGGAAAACCAGCCGTAAATCACACTGGAACGGCTCATCCACACGCCTCCCGTCACCCGGCAGAACAGCGTTTCAATGAGATCCCCCAAAAAGGCGCAGATGATGAACACCCAGATCAGCTTATCCAGACAGACTCCTTTGGCAAACACATATCCGCTGCTCTCCCCTTCTTCCATGTGCTCCATGTCCGGATAGGCCCTGTTCAGACGCTTCCAGATGGCATGATAAATCTTCCCGCCCAGCCTGCTCTGTCTGGCCCGCTTTTCCTCTTCCAGCTTCTTTTCCGTTTCCTCCAGTTCTTCCAGATCCTTACTTTTGTGGACCGCATAAAGAATGGAAAAAAAGTCCGCTGCCAGCATCACGGTCAAAAGGATACACACAATCTTAAGCGCAATCCCGGGAAGCAGGCTCACCGCCACAAAAAAGACCGGATGCACGAGAAGAACCACCGTCATCACGGCCGCCGCCTTTGCGGCCGCGATCAGGATGCTCCTTTTTTCCCCGCCGAACAGGGTACGTTTTTCATATCCCCACAGCTTCTTGCGCCAGATCCGCTTCGCCAGTCCTCCGGACAGATATTCCACCACGGAAACCACCGTCAGGGAAGTCAGAAACTGCAGCACATAATGCTCGCCTAAAGTCGGTAGCACGATGATTAAAATGTCCGCCATCACCCCATATTCCGGGCACAGGGGCAGATTAAAAAATCCCCGGTTGCAGAAACGCCTTTTTCTCACCGCCATGACGCCGACTTCCGCTGCCCAGCCCAAAAAACCATAAATAAAAAGATAGACCAGTAATTCCAGATAAGTATACTCCATCGCTTTTTCCTTCGCTGCCTTTTTTAGTAGTGTATCACAAATTTTGATATTTGTCAGTTCTCATTCTCTGCCGCCGGCTTTCCCGCTGGGCGGGGGCGGCCGGCGGGAAAGTCGGCGGCGACTGATTGTAATCCGGCAAAGAAAAGAGTACAATGAAAGAAACAATTGTGGCAACAGGAAAAACGGAGATCATTTATGGCAATTAACAAAGCGATGCGGGCTGTGCTCAAGGCCCTGTCCTATGGCGATATCGAGGTGGAGGCTTCCCGCAGGCTGGCCAACTTAAAAACCCTTGACCCCCTGAAAATTTTTTATAAAAAAATGGATGTGAAGATTTACAACGGTTCCCATGAAGTCCCCGTGCGCATTTATCCGGCGCCGGAAGGGCAGAATACCGACAGCGCTCTCCTTTTCCTGCACGGAGGAGGCTGGACCACAGAGAGCGTGGACACCTACGACCGCGTTTGCAGCGCGCTTGCTAAAGCTTGCGCCCATACCGTTGTCTCCGTGGAATACAGACTGGCGCCGGAGGACCGGTTTCCCACAGCCCTGATGGACTGCTATGCCGCTGCAAAAGCCGTCTATACGGACCGCTCGCTTCTGCAGGTGCCGCCGGAAAACATCACCCTCATCGGCGACAGCGCAGGCGGCAATCTGGCGGCGGCCCTGTCTTTGATGGCCCGGGAAAAAGGAGAATTTCTTCCCACACGGCAGATTCTCATTTATCCGGCTCTCTATAATGATTATACCGAAAACTCCCCTTTCCCTTCCGTACGGGAAAACGGCACCGACTTTTTGCTCACTTCCGTAAAACTGTGCCAGTATTTAAACCTGTATAAAAGGGATGACCGCGACCTGCAGAATCCCTATTTTGCTCCCTTGCTGGCTGAGGATTTGTCCGGACAGCCCTCCACCCTGATCATCACCGCGGAATATGATCCGCTTCGGGATGAAGGAGAGGAATACGGCAGGCGTCTGGCGGAAGCCGGAAATAAAGTGGAAATCCACAGGATAAAGGATGCGCTCCACGGCTTTTTCGCGCTGGGCATTAAATACTATCATGTGCAGGAAAGTTTCGATCTCATCAACCAGTTTCTAAAGGAGGAATAAACGTGTCGGAAGGAAAAAGAGCTTATTGGCGCAGGCTGGATAATGCTGCAAAAATCTTTCCTGCCACCAGCAACCAACGCGATACCCGGGTTTTCCGGTTCTACTGCGAGTTAAAGGAAACAGTGGACGGCGGCCTTTTGCAGACGGCCCTGGACCGGACGTTGGAAAAATATCCTGTTTTTTTATCCGTCATGCGAAAGGGACTCTTCTGGTTCTATCTGGAAAAAAGCGACCTGCGGCCGGTGGTAAAAGAGGAGGTGGACCCTCCCTGTTTAAATCTTTATGTGCGGGACCGTAAAAGCCTGCTTTTTCAGGTGAACTACTATAAAAACCGGATCAATCTGGAAGTTTACCACGCGCTCACCGACGGCACAGGCGCCATCGAATTTTTAAAAGAGCTGATCAAAAATTATCTTCTGTTATCCCATGCCGCCGAAGCCCTCCCGGACATCCCGCTGACCCTGGAGGATGTGACCATTCAGGATATGGAGAATGACAGCTTTTCCAAATATTATACCAAACCCGGCCGCGGTGAAAAAAAGACATCCGGAAGAAAGCCCTGCCGCATCACGGGTTCCAGGGCAGACTACGGACAGCTCAAAATTGTGGAAGGGCTGGTATCCGGCAGCGCCCTTCTCAGAAAAGCCAAAGAATACGGCGTATCCGTCACCGTATTTCTCACTGCCGTATTTTTATGTGCAATCCATGAGGAGATGAGCCAAAGCCAGAAGCGCAGGGATGTGGTGCTGATGGTGCCTGTCAATTTGCGGAAATTTTTCTCCTCTTCTTCCCTGCTGAACTTTTTTGGCTGGATTGAGCCGGGATATCATTTCACAGGAAAAGAATATGATTTCAAGGATATTCTGGAGACGGTAAAAGAATATTTTAAGGAAGAACTGACACCGGAAAAACTCTGCAGACATATGAGCGCTTTCATGGCTTTGGAACGCAATCCTATCCTGCGCCTTGCTCCTCTGGCCCTGAAAAATCCGGTGATGCAGCTGGCCAATCAGATCGCGCAAAAAGAGATGACCGCCATTCTTTCCAATCTGGGCATCATTACCATGCCTGTAGAATACGGCGCGTACATTCAGCGGTTCGGCGCATTCATCAGCACCTCAAAAATACAGCTGACGGTATGTTCTTTTCAGGATGATCTGATGCTCAGTTTTTCCTCCGGATTTCAGGAACCGAATATTGAACGCAATTTTTTCCGCATTCTCAAAGGCTTTGGGATCGAGACGAAGCTGTTGGAGGATCGTTTTCCTCCCCAGAAGCTGCCGCAGTATCCGGGACTTTTATTTTATAAATGGTTTTCCTTTGGATGTATCGCGGCGACCGCTGCCGCTGTCATGTTGAATGTGATCCTGACTCCGCGGCTGTACTGGGCTGTCTTTGTGGCCGGAGGCGCACTGAGCATGTGGGCCGCCTTTTCGATCGGTTTTTTCAAGCGGCACAATCTGCTCAAAAACGGGATCTGGCAGCTGATTGTCGCCTCCGCCGCCTGTTTTGTGTGGGACCGCTTTACCGAATGGCAGGGCTGGTCTGTGGACTTCGTCTATCCCATCCTCTGTCTGGGCGCCCTGATTTCCTTCCCCATCATTGCCAGAATCCAAAAGCTGACCGTACCGGAATATATGATCTACTATCTTCTGGCCGGCATTTTCGGCCTGGTCCCTCTCCTGTTTCTGGCATCCGGACTGGTTACCGTCATTTACCCTTCCGTCCTCTGCGCCGGGATCAGCTTCATTTTTCTGGCCGGACTGTTCATCTTTAAAGGCCGGGATATTTTTGCGGAACTGTATAAAAAACTGCATTTTTAACGGTACAGTTCAATTCCGACACAAACTGGCGGCCCCCCGATACAAAAGGGAAGCCGCCGGCATTCATTTTGTGATATTCAATTTTTACAGATTATAAATTGGAACCGTAGTCCAGCACGATGCACTGTCCGGTGATCGGAGCCGCTTCATCGCTGGCTAAAAACAGAATACTGTTGGCCACATCCTCGGCGCTGCAGACAGGCAGACGCAGATCGGCATGGGTCGCCATAGCGCCCATCATATCCGGATCCATGCTCTCCATGGTGCTTCCTGCCGTCATGGGTGTTTTGATCATGCCGGGACAAATCGCATTACAGCGCACGCCGCTCTTGGCACAGCGCATCGCGGTATGTTTGGTAATCCCCAGCTCCGCCGCCTTGGAAGCCACATAGGCCGCTCCGCCGCCGCCGTTTACACCGGCTATGCTGGCTACGTTTACGATGGATCCTTTTTTATTTTTCAGCATTACCTCTAAGGCCGCACGGATAAAATAAATGGTTCCTTTCGTATTGATATTCACAACTCTGTCAATTTCGCTGTCTTCCACTCTGTCCACCGGCAGAAGGCCTGTATCCAGGACGCCGGCATTGTTCACCAGAATATCCAGGGTGCCAAAGGTTTCCACCGCCTTTGCCACCAGCATTTTGCTGTCTTCGGGATTGGAAATATCTCCGCGGATTGCAAGAACAGTGCCCCCTTCGCTCTTGATCTTCTCCGCTACTTCCAGCAGCTTGTCCTCACGGCGCGCCGTAATAATTACGTTGGCGCCTTCTCTTGCAAATAAAATTGCAGCTGCTTCCCCCACTCCGGAATTGCCGCCTGTAATGATCGCAGTCTTTCCTTCCAGTCGTTTCATGTAACCCATACCTCCTGTGTTTTTTTGGAAATAACCTTCCAAAAAACATTATAACAAAATTCAGGAGAAATAGCCAGCACTTACTTCTTACATGCTATGAACTGTTACGAACAACTTCCTCCCTCTCTGTTCAAAAGTTTTCCCTTCACTTTATAAATCCGGTTGCTGCAGGTTTCCTTCCCCTCTATTAAATCCAACACAATATTTCCCGCCTGATGGCCGATTTCAAAAAGCGGCATTTCCACCGTAGTCAGTCTGGGGCGCAGAATATCGCTGATCTGACTACCGATGCCTCCCACCAGAATATCCCGGCCGATCACAAGCCCCTGCTCTATGGCATAGTCATAAATCCCCGCAGCCATGCTGTCATTCATGGAAAAGATGGTGCGGATTCCCTGATCTGACAGTTTTTTGGCAGACCGATAGCCGTGTTCCCTGCTCCAGTCCCCGTAGTACACACATTCCGGATCATATAAAATTCCCTTTTGATAAAGCGCCTTCTGACAGCCAATCAGACGCTCCCTGGTATGCAGGCTGTTCTTTTCACCGGCAATAATTCCAATATTCCCGTTTTCCTGTTCCGGCAGATTGGAAACCACGGTAAAAGCTGCCGCTTCATCATCAAATACCACGGAGGGAATCTGCTTTTCTCCCGCAAACCCATATGCCGCCACTACCGGCATGGACACATCCTGCTCCAGCATGTCAGACAAGTCTCTGCCATGGGCACTCACATAAATAATCCCTTCTACCTGATTGGAACGCATCATGCTGAGTTCTTCTTCCAGATGTGCCTTAAATTCCTGATGATATCCGAAGTCATTCCCATATTTTTTATAAATCCGCAGATTTCCCAGTAAGAAACTGTAACCTCTTTGCTCCAGACAGTCATCAATTCCGTCCACAATTTCCGGAGCGTTAAAGACCGTCAGATCCTCGGTAATGATCCCAACTGTCCTGGTGGTCCTCTGCTTTAAGTTTTTGGCCGCCCTGTTGGGAACGTAATTCATTTTCTCCACTTTTTCCAAAACCAACCTTCTGGTTTCCTCGCCCACTTTTCCCTTGTTATTCAATATATTGGAAACTGTGGCGATAGAAACATTACACTCTCTGGCGATTTCTTTTATTGTAGCCATATCACATTCCCGTTTCTTTCTTTGCTGCATCCTATCCGCTCAGCTTAATGCGGAAAGACAGCATTTCTCTTTTTCATTATAGACGACAAAACCTTGTTTGTCAGCACGAAGTTTCCATAATCTCCCAGCTGCCCAGCCAGGAAGAACGCACTTTTACGCCTCCTTTGCGCCTTTCCAAAAGCCGCTGGGGTAACCCTGTTTTTCCCTGCTCTTCCAGAATTTTTTCCAGATCCATATGCCCGAATTTTTCTTCCAGACGGGTCAGCGGTTCAATTTCTGCAATCGTGCACCAGGGCAGCCATTTTCCCAGTCCGTTGTGATATTGCAGCGCCAGTTCTCCGCTTTCCTCCACCAGTCCCGGATAAACATGCCCCAGCTTTCTGCTCCAGTCCATGGTCTGCTTGGTATTCTCGTGGATAAACCGGGCAAACTCCAGATAGTGTTCATCCTTTGTATACTGCCAGAGCTTATAATATTCAAAGGACATATATGCCATCATCACATCCGCATGGGAGTGTCCTGTGGCGATCAGGCTCAGCCCGGTCATGCCCACCTGATCAAAAACCGCATTGCCCTTATAGGGCCTGACAGGATATTCCCACACATAAGTCCAGGTCTCACAGAAATCTGCCGCCCCTTTTGCCGCTTCTAAAAACCGGGGATCTCCTTCCATTTCAAAGAGAGATAAAAAGGCATACACTGCGATCATTCCCGCTTCTTTGTCGATGGTATTATCATTATCGGCCGTACCGCCAACATACTGCATGGGAAGATAAATATTCTTATAACAGAATTCCCCTGCTTTTATAGCTCCGTCCCGGTACTTTTTTTCGCCGGTCAGCCAATACAGGTTTACCAGAAAGCGGATGACATTGCTGGTATTAAATTTCCCTTGATGGACGGGGCTTCCCTTTTCATCATAGGCCCGGTACCAGGAACCGTCCTCATTCTGGTTTTTTACCATCCAGTCCCCGTAGCGAAGGCAGAATGCCTTCCATTCCTCCCTGTCACGTCCATTTTGTGCCTCCAGCAGAAAACCTGCCAGGATCCCTTCCATACCGTCCGCCACCGTTCTGGTATAGCTGGGATAATCCGTTTTAAACGCTGCCGGGAAAACATCATACCAGACCCGGGGAAGCCGGCTTGTTTCAGCTGATTTTTTTACCCAGAAATCAATGATCTTTTCTCCCTTTTCCACCTTTTTTTGATCCTGACGGGCAAAGCCATACCTCATGAGATGATATGCGCACATCGTTTGCTGCCCCACGAACCCCATCTGGAAACTGATGTCGCAGACATTTCCCTCCGGCACCTTTGTCCAGAACGGCAGACCCATCACGCCGTTATATTCCTGACAATAGGTATCCAGAAGCCGAATGCTTTCCTCATAAACCCGGTCCATATCTGCGCTGACTTTTCTGGGAGGCTCTTTTTCATAAAAATACCGCCATACTTTCCTCATGGCCTCATAGCTGTCATGCCCCTCTCCTCCTGCTATGGAAAAAGAGTACTGATGTCGGATCCCGCGCCGAAACGGATGACTTCTTTTCGCCCAGTCCTGTCTGGGGTCAATGTAATTTTTCTCCCCTTCGCTGCCCGGAAACCGGCAGCAGATCCTGCAGTCTCCCTCCGCCCGGATTCCCATGGAAAGATACTGGAATCCCTCGTCCACCTCCCATTGTGCCCCGGTTTCCTTTTTCCCGGTATCCGGTATGGGAGAGATCTGTTTCATCACCAGAAAGCTTTCGCTTTTTGGATGATAAAGTTCCACATAAGGCTGAGCCATACGGGTTGTTCTCATATAAAAATGCCGGTCCGACAAATCGCTTCCGAATGCATTTTTTACCACATTGTCATTCTTCCGATACCAGATTCCCGGAATAAATACTTCGTATTCCGTCAAAGCGCTTTTTTCCTTGTCTCCCAAAGAAAAAGCGGTGGAAAATCCGGCATCATGTCCGTCGCTTTTCTGCACTGTTACTGCTCTTTTGATGACCAATTCGGGGCCCTCCCATGCGTACCGGTCCCTGATTTCCAGAATACTACCATGGGCGGTTTCGATTACAGCAGCCGCATACCAGGCACCGTCCGTTTCTGTCACACTGTCATATCCGACTCTGTAATCCCTGAAAGATCCCTCCGAATCCCTCACCTCTGCTTCCACCGGTGCCAACGCCGTATATCTCTGGCTTCCGAAGCGGATTTCGATTCCTTTTTTATCGTCTTCTCCATTCACAACACGGAGCTTTCGTTCCATATTTCCTACCTCTTTCTGTCATCCTTTTATTCCTGTCATGGAAATCCCCTCTACAAAATACCGGTTGCCGATCAGAAAAAACAGCAGGGCCGGTATGCTGATGATTGCTGCCAACGCCAGAACTGCGCCGTAATTTGTGGAATACACCCCTTTGAACATGTAAAGTCCCAATGTCAGTGTTTTTAGTTTTTCATGGCCATTTAAATAAATCACGGTATAAAAAAATTCGTTCCAGCTGTTCGCAAAGGCAAACAGCGCCACAACAATGACCGCCGGTTTTGTAAGCGGCAGGATAATTTTGTAAAAAATACAGAAATATCCTGCGCCGTCCACTCTCGCCGCCTCGTCCAGCTCTTTTGGTATAGTCTGAAAAAACTGCCGCAGCATGAAAGTGAAATAAGCGCTTCCTCCCAGCCATGCAGGCGCCACCAGCGGAACGATGGTGCCCAGCAGTTTCAGTTTATTCCACATCTGATACTGCGGGATCAGGGTCACTGCGCCTGGCAACATCATGGTGGAAATAATGAGCATAAACCAGATATTTTTATACTTGAAGTCGAATCTTGAGAAACCGTAAGCTGTGACGCTTGCAGAAATCACACTGCCTGCCACGCACAACGCCGTGATCAGACAAGAATTTCCAAACTGTCTGAGCAGATCACTCTGCCTGAACGCTTCCCCATAATTCTTCAGCGTCCCCATCTTTGGAAACAACACCGGCGGATTGGCATACAGTTCTTCCAGCCCCATAAAAGAACTTCTGATCATCCAGAAAATGGGGAATAGAAAGGCGGCGCCCAGCAGTGCTGCCGTGACGATGAAAATACCGTCTGTTATTTTTTTATTTCGTTTTTTCATTTTCCGCTCCCTCAGTTTTCAAATACCCAGAATTTTCTGGTTCCAAACAACACTGCAGTAATCAGGATCACCACCAAAAACATTCCCCAGCTTTCCGCACAGGCAAGTCCCATTTTCAGTTGTTTAAAGGCATGATCGTAGACCATCACGTTCATAAAGTAGGTCATCCGGTTGGGGCTTCCGTTGTCGGAAAGCATAATACTCTGTGCATAAATCTGCAAGGAATTGACGAGACACATCACCAGCTGAAAAAACACCACCGGGGAAATGGAGGGAAAGACCGCATATCGAAATCTGTGCCAGGCATTACCTCCGTCCACTTCCACCGCCTCTAACAGACTTTTGGGCACATCCTGCAGCGTCGCGATCATGATTACCACAGACCCGCCGCTGGTCCACAAGCTGATGGCAAACAAAGACACAAAAATCAATTTTTCATCCATCAGCCAGTTTAGCGAACCCATCCCCAATCCATTAAGAAGCTGATTCATCAGCCCGTTCCTATAATCCAATATCCAGTTCCATACTACCGTTGTTGCAACCATGGGCACCACCGAGGGCAAAAAATAGATTGCCCGCAAAACATTTCTTCCCTTAAAATTCCTGTTTAGAAGCAACGCTGTAAGAACCGAAAAAAGTAGGATCAATGCCGCGTTGATTCCGGCATAAAGAAGCGTCACCTTCAGCGATTTTAAAAACAGGGAAGATGGGGAAACGAGCATATTCACATAATTTTGCAGCCCTGTCCATTTTGGTGAAGACAGTACCGAAAATTCCGTAAAGCTATAATAGAGGCTGACAATCATCGGTCCCGCCGTAAATAGGAGAAACCCTGCGATTCCCGGCGCTGCAAACAAATATCCCGCCTGGTTCTCCGACATTTTTTTCTTTCTTTTCCCGTTCCCTTTCATCTTCAGCCTCCTGTCCCTCACTGTTTCTTACTGCCCGAAAGCAGTTTTCAGTTCCTCCATCACGCTGCCCAGCACATCCTGCGCTATCCCGCTTCCGTTCCATACCGAGTCCATTACAGAGTCGCTGACAGACATCATCTCCGCCCAGCCGGGCACATAGTATACCGGCCACTGGGCGATAGCGCCTTCGGTATTGGTATAGCTCAATATCACTTCCTTTGCCTCTTCTGTCACGTTCTCTCCGGAAGTCCACATTTCAATTTTATCTTCATCCGTATACCAGCTTGCTTCATTTGGAAGCCATGCGCCTGTTTTTAAAATATCAATCACTCTCTCGGGATTCATCATGTAGGAATAAAACTCCAGCACTTCATCCGGATGCTTTGTTGTGTTAAACATCACCGCCGGCCCCCCGCAGTTCATGGTCATCGCCTTTTTCATTTTGGGCAGGACGGCCACTCCGTAATTGACGCCAGCCTCCTTTTGGGCATTGATCACATTGGACAGATCCCAAGAACCATTAATATACATTGCCACATCGCCGGAGATCATCGCCTTATCTGCAGAACCGATACTGCTGACCAGGCTGGATGTGGTGGCAGGCGCAACCTTATCCTTATTAAACAGATCCGCCACCTTTTGGATCCCTTCTATAGATTCTGACCTGTCCCACAGAAATTCACTGCCATCCGCCGAAACAATGCCGCCTCCATTGGCATAAGTCGCCCACATATAGTTGAACTGGTACATGGAGTTAAAGGCCACCCCATACTGTTCCACCTGTGCTACATCAAAGTTGCTGTCATCCGGTGTGTTCCCGTTCACATCCAGAGTCAGTTTCTTTGCGATTTCCACAAACTCGTCCCACTCCCATGCATTTTCCACTGACGTGGAAGGATAATCGATTCCCGCTTTATCAAAAATATCCTTGTTATAATACAGGAGCATCAGCTGATTGGATAACCCGATCCCGTAGATTTTCCCGTCTCTGCCCCGTATGGTCACAGAATCCAGCTTCTCTCCAATGGTTCCGTCCGCAATCGCCTCATCCAGACTGTACAAAAGCCCGGCATCCGCATATTTAATCACATCGGCTTCTGCCATATAGCTGATATCTGGAAGATCTTTTGAGGATGCCAGCGTTGCGATGGTTGTGGTGATTGAACCGTCCGCCGGAATCACAGTCTGCTCAATATGAATGCCGGGATGACTCTCTTCATAGGCTGCGCAGGCTGATTCGATAATCGCCTTTTGTGTATCATCCGCATAATAAAGAAATGTTATCTTTACCTCCTCCGTCTTTTCCTGCGCTGTTGTACCCGGGGTTCCTTCCTGTTCCGTAGCGCTGCCGCAGCCGCTCAGAGCTACGAGACACATTGCGCCTGCCGTCAGTAATGCCACCATTTTTCTCCTCATAATACTTCTCCTTCTCTTTTGTTGTCCGGTACCCGTTTCTTCTTTGGTTAAACGTTTAATCCACATTGTGAATATATCACACTATCAGAATATTTGCAACCTTATTTTCAAGTAATTTTATCATTTATTACTGTTAGTCGAGAAATATATTGGTAATTTTTATATAATTTGTAGATTATAAAACGTTTAATCAAATAAAATATCCTCCACCGTCACAAAGGTATATCCGTCCTTCTGCAATTCATCCACGATTGCCAGCGCCGCCATCACCGTAGAAGGGTAGGAATCATGCATCAGAATGATGGCGTTTTCTTTGGCTTTTGAAATCACCCGCTTTTGTACACAGGCCGCATCGTTGGAGCACCAGTCCAGGGGATCGATGGTCCATAGGACCGGAAACATGTTCAGTTCGGTTTCAAACCGTTTATCCCAGCTTCCATAGGGCGGGCGCACATAGACCACTTCTTTTCCGGTAATTCCCTTTATGATTTCATTGGTTTTCACCAGTTCGGCCCGGAAGGTTTCCGCGTTGCCTTTGGTCAGCTGGATATGGCTGTAGGTGTGGTTGCCGATGAGGTGGCCTTCCTCAGACATCCTTTTGACAAGCTCGGGGTATTTTTCCGCATTTTCTCCCGTAATAAAAAAAGTGGCTTTCACATTTCTTTCGGCCAGGCCGTCCAGGAGCTTGGGCGTATAGGTGGGATGAGGGCCGTCGTCAAAGGTCAGCGCCACCATTTTTTTCTCGCCGCCGGTTTCCGTAACGCTCCCTGCATCCCCGTCGACCGCCAGGACCTTTTCCACCGGACCGGTTTCTGCCTGTGCAGCCTGCCATGCTTTTCCTTCGTTTTGCTCCGTTTTTCCGGTAAGCATAAAAAGAAGCAGCAATCCCAGAATCAGATCCGCTGCCGCCATAACTGTCCTGCCTTTTTTCATAGATGCCTCTCAATCCGGCGCCGCCCGCTGTCCGTCTTTACATCATATGCAAAAGGCCTGTATTATCTTCCTTTCCTGTCATTGTCCCGTCTCGAAAAACGCAAAAAGGCTTCTCAGCCAGTCTTCCAGCTGCCCTGACAGATTCCGGAACAGCTCCCCCAGGACACAATAAAGCAGCACCAGTGCCAGAATTACCAGGGTCAGTAAAATAACGTTTCTGTCCTTCTTCCACATGATGCTGCTCCGTTCATTTCTTATTCTGTTCTATCATATGCCTGTCAGGCTCTCATTGTGCGTTTTTTTGTTTAAACCACTTAAACCAGATTCTGAGGGCAGCCTTCCAGATATTTCACAATGTTGTCAAACACGATGATTGCGCGTTTGTAAAGCGCTTCTTTTGTGGCAAATGCCACATGGGGCGTAGCCACCAGGTTGGGGCAGTTCAGCAGCGGGTGGCCGGCCGGAATCGGCGGTTCCATCTCAAAAACATCCACCGCTGCGCCGGCGATCCTGCCTTCGTTTAAAGCGTCTGCCAGCGCCTGGCTGTCCACCACAGGGCCTCTGGCTGTATTGATCAGGATCGCATTGGGTTTCATCAGCGCCAGCTTGTCCGCATTGATGAGCCCTCTTGTGCCGTCCCTAAGAGGCACATGGAGAGAAACGATATCACACTCTTTTAACAGGGTATCCATATCCGTCATGGTCACGCCGTCCATGGATTTTTCACTTCTGTTATAACCGTATACTTCACAGCCAAATGCCTTTGCCAGCATCGCCGTCCTGCTGCCGATCGCGCCAAATCCGATCACACCGAATTTCTTTCCTTCCAGCTCCAGTCCCACAAGACCTGTCTTATCCTTTTCCTGTCTCACCGCTTCATTGCAGGGGATGATGTTGCGGTAAAGGCTCAGCGCCAGCCCGAATACCAGCTCGGAAACCGCCGTGTTGGAATATCCCGCACAGTTACATACAAGGATGCCTTTTTCCCTGCAATAATCCATGGCCACATGATCCACTCCGGTGAAGGCCACCGATATCATTTTCAGCTTATCGCAGTGCTCCAGCACCTCTTTCTTGAAAGGCAGGTTGGAAAATGCCAGGATATCCGCATCTTTCGCTCTTTCGACAAGGGTGTCGGTATCGGTGACTCTCGTGTCATAATAGACAATTTCCATCTTCCCCTGCAGTTTTTCTTCCGCCAGTGCCAACAGCTTTCCTTCCTCTACCCCCAACGGTTCGATAATGACCAGTTTCATAAATTTTCTCCGTCCTTCCGCTCTTTTTTTTACTTGTATTTTATCATAATCCTCCAAATATGGGGAATTATTTTCTTTTTTTAACGAAACTTCCCTTCGCCGTAATATTTTTCCACAGCCGCCAGAATCTCTTCCCTGGAAATCTGCAGCCGCACCGCCTCCGCCATCACGCTTTTCAGCCGTTCCTCCCATCCTTGTGTCTCCTGTTTTAGAAGTCTTTCCGTATCCGGTTGGTTTACATAAAACCCTTTCCCGGGCACAGAACAGATTACCCCTTCCTGTTCCAGCTCTTCATAGGCTCTTTTGGTGGTAATCACACTGATTTCCAGATCCTTCGCCAGCGCCCGGATGGAAGGGAGGGCTTCTCCCGCCTTCAGTTCCCCGTTTAAAATTTTCTGTTTGGCCTGATGGACCAGCTGTTCATAAATGGGCTGTCCACCGCTTTGAATGATAAAATTCACGCTTCCGGTCCTTCCCTGTCAAATCCCATATGCGCCAGATAAGTTTCCTCAAAATCGGGATGCTGCGCCAGATTCACCGCCCTGCAGGCTTTCCGGACGGCTTCTGCTTCCTGTTTTCCGTTCTGTGCATCCCCTTCTTTGGCATAGCAGAACGTACCGCCCAGAGAGGTATTCCCCACCGCCTTTACCCGTCCCTTCAGGCAGGCCGGGAACAATCCGATCTTAAGCGCGGCATCTACATCCAGATAATATCCGAATCCTCCCGCCAGCCAGACCCGATCAATGTCGGCAAATGAAATTCCGTATTCCTTTACCAGCACGCAGATCCCTGCATAGACAGCCGCTTTGGCCATCTGTATTGCCCGGATTGCCTCCCGGCTGATGTGTATCGTCTTCCCGTTTCCTGTCTCCCAGTCTATTCCCGTCTCAAACCAGGGTTCCTGCAAAAGGCCCGTTTCATCCACAATCCCGGCCTCCAAAAGCTGTGCGGTCACAGCGATCATATCTGTCCCCGGCGTCTGGTCTGCCCCGCCTTCAAAAGCCGGCCCTGCCGCGGTGGCGGTGCACAGAAAACTTTCCCTGTTTCCCAGAACCATTTCCCCGTTGGTGCCCAGATCGATGAGCAGGCTGATTTCTTTTCGCCTGTGCATTCCGGTAAACAGAATCCCCGCAAGAAGATCCGCCCCCACAAAGGCCGACAGTCCCGGAAGCACCGTCACCGTTTTCCCATCCAGCTCCAGGCTTTGTTCCTCCAGGGTGACGGGACGGAAAGGATAGCTGCCAAGCCCTGTCACATCCAGTCCCATCAGAAGATGTTCCATGACCGTATTGCCCGCCAGAAAAATCCCTTCCAAAGCCCCGTCTTCCGCCTTTTCTGCCACCGCCCGGATCCCTTCTGCCAGCGCCTTCCGCACGCACAGAGCCAGTTCTATTGCCCCCCGGCTCTGTGCCGCCGCCATTCTGGAAATCACATCGCTGCCATATCTGCGCTGGGGGTTCATGCATGTCCACTGAGCTGTCACACTGCCGTCTGCCCGCTTTCTGCCCTGCATAGCTATGGTGGTAGTGCCCAGATCAATTCCGATCTGGAAGCTCTCTTCCTTTTGGACTTCCGGGTTCCGGCACCGGTCTTTCCGAAGGCTTTCTTCTGTTGTGCCGGGCAGCCCTTCTTCCCCCCGGCCCCTCTGCGCTGAAATGGTTTCCGTCACAATGGCAGTTTCCGCCGATTGGACAAATGCGGCCGACACTTCCCATTCCCTGCTGCATTTGTGCAGACAGGCCAGCCGCATCCCGTCACGCAGCTCCTGTGCGGAAAAAAATTGCCGTTCCCCCGCCGTGGGAAGGGGCGCCCCAAAAAGGAAACGCACCCGGCACCTGCCGCAGCGCCCCGTGCCAAAACAGCCGCCGTCCATATAAATGCCCTTTTCTTCCAGCGCTTCCAGCACTGTCTGCCCGGGCTTTGCGGCAAGCTTCACCCTCTGTTCAGACAAACTGGTTGCGTTGTCCGTCATATCGATATCCGATGCCCGCCAGCTTTTCGGTAATTTCTTTTTCATCCAGTTCCAGATCTTCACAGCAGTCCTGCAGATTTTGATAATAGTCCCGCAGCTTTAAATTCATAAAACTCAATAACATAACCGGATCCTTCGGTATCATCCCATGACCTCCCGTTCTTTCTTCTGCAATCCTTTGACTCAGACTGCCCCTTTCTACTATCTTACCACAAAAAAAGCCCGGCGGCAAAACAGATCTGCCGCCGGACTTTTTAAAAATAACATTTATGCTGTGATCAGGCCTTCTTTTTTCCTCGCACAAAGCGTCCCGTTTTCCACGGTGATCAAAATGGTATCTCCCATGTCCACCTGATCCGCCAGAATCAGTTTTGCGGACAGGGTCTCCACATATTTCTGAATATAACGCTTCAGGGGACGCGCGCCGTAAACAGGATCATAGGCATTGTCCACGATGAACTGCTGAGCGTCTGTCGCCAGTTCAATAACCAGCTGCTTATCCTCCAGACGACGGTTTAAATCGGCAATGATCAGATGGATGATGCCGCCGATATTTTCCCGGGTCAGCGGTTTAAACAGGATGGTTTCATCCAGACGGTTCAAAAACTCCGGTCTGAAATGAGCCCGCAGGTCATTCATCACCATCTGTTCCGCCTCCGGCCGGATGGTGCCGTCTGCATCAATGCCGTCCAGCAGGTAATTGGCGCCGATGTTGGAGGTCATGATCAGGATCGTGTTCTTAAAGTCCACCGTCCTGCCCTGAGAATCGGTGATCCGTCCGTCGTCCAGCACCTGCAGCAGCACGTTGAACACATCCGGATGTGCCTTTTCTATTTCATCAAACAGCACTACCGAATAGGGTTTGCGGCGCACCGCTTCCGTCAGCTGGCCGCCCTCTTCATATCCCACGTATCCGGGAGGCGCTCCGATCAGTCTGGAAACGGAATATTTCTCCATATACTCGCTCATGTCGATCCGGACCATATTGTTTTCATCATCGAAAAGAGATGCCGCCAGGGCTTTTGCCAGTTCTGTCTTCCCCACGCCGGTAGGCCCCAAAAACAGGAAGGAACCGATGGGCTTGGTGGGGTCTTTGATCCCCGCTTTGGAACGGATGATCGCTTCCGTCACCTTGGTCACACCCTCATCCTGTCCGATCACCCTTTTATGAAGTTCTTCATCCAGATGCAGGGTTTTGTTGCGCTCGCTTTCCGTCAGCTTCGCCACGGGGATTCCGGTCCAGCGGGAAATGATCCGGGCGATTTCTTCCTCTGTCACCGCTTCATGAACCAGGGACAGGTCTTCTTTTTTCACCTGCTCTTCTTCCTGTTCCAGCTGCTTTTTCAAACCCGGCAGCTTCCCATAAGAAAGCTCCGCCGCCCGCTCCAAATCGCCTTCTCGCTGTGCGATCTGAATTTCGTTATTGACCGTCTCGATCTCTTCGCGCAGTCTGGAAAGTTTTTCCACACTGTTCTTTTCGTTATCCCACTGGGCTTTTCGGTTGTTAAATTCCGCCTTTAATTCTGCCAGTTCCTTCTGCAGGGCTTCCAGACGTTCCCGGCTCAGATTGTCATCCTCTTTTTTCAGGGCCGCCTCTTCGATCTCCATCTGCATCACCTTCCGCTGCAGTTCGTCCAGCTCGGTGGGCATGGAATCCAGCTCGGTCTTGATCAGGGCGCATGCCTCGTCCACCAGGTCGATGGCCTTGTCGGGCAGGAAACGGTCGGAAATATAGCGGTTGGAAAGGATGGCCGCGCTCACCAGCGCATTGTCCATGATTTTGACACCATGGTAAACCTCATACCTTTCCTTCAGTCCGCGGAGGATGGAAATGGTGTCCTCCACGGTGGGCTCATCCACCTGCACCGGCTGGAAACGGCGTTCCAGGGCCGCATCCTTTTCGATATATTTGCGGTACTCATCCAGCGTGGTGGCGCCGATACAATGCAGTTCGCCTCTGGCCAGCATGGGCTTTAACATATTGCCCGCGTCCAGCGCGCCGTCCGTCTTGCCCGCGCCCACAATGGTGTGCAGCTCGTCGATGAACAGGATGATCTGTCCCTCGCTTTTTTTCACGTCTTCCAGAACCGCTTTCAGACGTTCCTCAAACTCGCCGCGATACTTGGCCCCTGCCACCAGAGCGCCCATGTCCAGCGCAAAAATCTTTTTATCCTTTAAGCCCTGTGGAACGTCGCCGCGCACGATCCGCTGCGCCAGCCCTTCCACCACGGCGGTCTTGCCCACGCCGGGTTCCCCGATCAGTACCGGATTATTCTTGGTTTTCCGGGAGAGGATGCGGATCACATTCCGGATTTCGGAATCTCTGCCGATCACCGGATCCAGCTTCTGCTCTCTGGCTCGTTCCACCAGATCCTGTCCGTATTTTTCCAGCGTATCATAGGTCGCTTCCGGATTGTCGGAAACCACCCGCTGGTTGCCCCGGACGGTGGACAGCGCCTTTAAAAAACGCTCCCTGGTAATGCCGTATTCTTTAAAAATCTCCTTCATTTCCCGGTTGGGGAACTGGATCATAGAAAGGAAGAGGTGCTCCACGGAAACATATTCATCTCCCATCTGTTTCGCCTCGTCCTCCGCGTGGATCAGCACCTGGTTTAAATCCTTCCCCACATAGACCTGTCCGCCGGACACCTTCACTCTTTTTTCAATCGCCTGCTTTGCCCGGTTGACAAAATGCTCCTTCTGAATTTCCATCTTTTCGACCAGCTTCAAAATCAGGCTGTCCTCTATGGTCAGAAGGCTGTACAGCAGGTGCTCCTGCTCGATTTCCTGGTTTCCGTATTCATAAGCCAGCTTCTCACAGTTCTGCACGGCTTCCATGGATTTCTGTGTAAACTTGGAAATATTCATACAACTCCCTCCTTTTGTTCGTCAGCTTCAGTATTCCCATTTCATTCCTGTTTATTGTTCTACTGGAACTATAACACGTTCCATCTGATGCCACTATAGCACTTGTTATTAGCCACGTCAATAGGTGAGTGCTAATGAAATTATTAAAAAAGTGTGAAGCTTGAAAAGGATGGTTAAATCTCTCATATATGCAAAGAGGTTGAAAGCAGCCGCCTGCTTTCAACCTCTTTCTAACCGGCATTTAATTCTGTTTTTGTTTCAGCGTTAAAACTTTATCAGGCATCTTGGGCTGATGGAAGCAATACATACATCTGTTATCAGCAGCTACCTTAGCAGAAAATTCCGCTACCTTTACTATGGCTTTTCCCAGTTTATTATTCTTCATACAGAAACCCCCTTTATTTTTTTTAATTATACATCATGGAAATTCTTTCCGCCGTCAAATGTAATAATTCCCTCATTTCATGTCATTTTTCATCAACAAACAGGATCACTTTGGCAGAAAAGACATGATTCTTATCTTCAATCAGCAGTTCTCCCCCATATGACTGCGCCGCCATACGCACAGACTCCAGGCCAAAACCATGACCGGTTTCTTCTTTGGTGGTACGATAGTTCCCCTGACGGTCCTTCTTCCGTTCGCTTTTGTATGGATTTGTCACTACAAGTGTCAGCACTCCCTTTTCACAACAGGCTATGAGTTTTATATACCGACTGCTTTCTTCCACTTCCCGACAGGCATCTACCGCATTCCCCAGAAGATTTCCAAATAGAATGGTTAACACTCCGGGCTGAAAAGGCAGCTCCGTCGGCAGATTTATTTCCTCTGTAAATTGGTCTCTTTCCAACCCTGATTCCCGGTATTTCTGGTTTACAATGGAATCGATGATGATATTCCCGCTGTGACATATTTCCTTATCCGTTCCCGTTTTCCCTTCCCGAAGCAGACAGCGGATATATGCCTCTAACCTCATGCAGCCTTCTTCCTTTGCCATGCCCAGCATTCCGGTCAGATGATTTTTCATATCATGCCGAAGTCGGCATATTTCACGATCCTGGACTGCCTTCTCTTCCGCATGCAGTCTGCACAGCTCCAGCTGCTGCTCATAGAGCCGGTTTGTTCTGCGGATTTCCGCATTCTCTGACAGCGATTCATACACTTCAAAGATAAGATATTCCACTCCCATCAGCAACATTGTACCAATTATGGCAAATCCTCTGTATTCGCTGTAGCTGCCCGATATCATAAAGATATGATGCATCAGATAAATGAAAACCGATGTTACAAATAACAGTGTGGCCGTGTATTTTAAGGAGACCCCTTCTCTGTTCTGCTGCCGGGTGACATGTCTTCCTATTACGGTCAGAAAGAAAATTGCCGTCTCGGTTATGGCAGCGCCGGCAATTCTTAGACCGTCCCTCTCAAGTCCGGCTGTCCGAAGGAGGATATTTGCCACAATCTCTACCGCCAGCCATATGATTACAATCAAACCTGAGAAAACGGCTTTACTCATCAAGCTGCCATAAAAGGAGACGGACACCAGGAAAAACACCGCAAGAACGGACAATATCAGTATCGGAAGGTCTGAAAGAATCGGGAAAAGCCATAGCAGAACACGACAGAAAAAAAGTACCGCCCATCCGGCATATTTCCAATGACCTTTGCGGGGAAACCTGAAAAACAATTTCATACATTTGTACAAAACGAGAATATAAAAGATACCTAAGACCAGGGCTGTAAGGACTTCCATTCGTCATTCCCCCCTGCCGCAGGTAAAACTGATTAGCTGTTCCCTCATGGTTTTCTTCCTGTCATTGCTGATAGGCAGCGCCTTTTCCCCGTTAACCGTATTTATAACAACACTGGAAACCCCTGATGTTTTTATATAATCGTAGTTAACAAGATAAGACTGATGAGGTCTTATGAAGCGGATGTGTCTCTGTCTGAAGAAGTCTTCTATCTGTCCCAGCCTTCCGTAAAAAATATCTTCTGTTCCATCCTTTAGAAAAATATGCAGCACCCGGTATCGGCTCTCAAAATAGACGATGTCGCTTACTGCAACCTTATGAGTTTCTTTCCGATATGTATATTGAAAAAGTTCGTTTTTCTCATTAATCCGCTCATACGCCTCCTGCAGATAACGGTACAATATTTTCTGGTTCACTGGTTTTGAAAGGAACCTGAACGCCTCCACTTCAAACAGTTCTCTGAATCGCTGTTCATAACAGGTGATATAGATCAGCAGAACATTTCTGTCCATCTGTCTAATCCTGCGAGCGGTGCTGATCCCATCCATTTTTTCCATCTCAATGTCCATAAAGATAATATCATAGCGGTTTTTAATTGAAAAAGCTTCCAACAAAGTGGAACCATCACCGAAAGTTTCGATTTCTGCCTGCATTCCCATATCGGAAACCGCTTCGGAAAGCATTTCTTCCAGTCTGCATGAAAAAACAAGATCATCATCACATATCGCTGTCCTGAGCATTTTTATTCACTTCTTCCTGTTGTAGTTTTCGCTCCTGCTGAGCTTGAACCAAACGGTCCAGGAGCGACACTATAGTCTGGCGGTCCACTCCATCCAGACACATGTAACGCTGCACAATACCATAGTTTTCATCCATTTCCCGATTCATTCGAACCTCTCCTGCAAGGTCCCTTTTGATATCAGTACGCCCAATGATATAATCCGTGGTTACATTAAAAATCTGTGCAATATTACATAAGATATCCGTAGGAATATCTCTCGTTCCTCTTTCCAGGCTGCTGATTGTCTGCTGAGATACGCCAAGGAGACCAGCCAGTTCATTTTGAGACATGTTCCGGCTTTCCCTGAGCTCTCTGATATGATTACTGTTCATGCTTGAATCTCCTTTACCGCTATTTTACACGATAACTTACAGGAGATTTACTCGAATTACATGTATTGTTCTACTCCTAAAACACGTTTGTGCTACAACCCAACTGTAAAATTTGATCAGAACAATCATTATTCATTCATCATCCATATCTGCAAATTCTTCCAAAGTTATTACCGGTATATCCGTTCCTATACTTGTATTGATAACTCCATCTTCTTCCTGAACCCCTGCCTGATTATAGTCATATATTTCGTTTACAATTCCCTGTGAAACCCAAGATACAGTATGCTCAATTCTATCGAATATCAGGTCAAAATCTTCCTCATTTTTCATTGTGTATACTTTTCCTTCACCAGAGAATTTTCGTAAATGCTCCGGATTAAAGTCATTTCCTATTCCGATAGGCATTACATATAAATCATTGTCCTCTGTTAGTTTACGAACCATTGCGCGCATTTCATTTAAGGCATTGGCAGGGTCTGTCGGCAGTCCATCACTTAATATGACTAAAATCGGCCGATATGTATGGTTACCATAAGACTCATTCATTCTATTCAGGCT
This sequence comes from uncultured Lachnospiraceae bacterium, assembly GCA_902476265.1. GTDB lineage: Bacteria > Bacillota > Clostridia > Lachnospirales > Lachnospiraceae > Gallintestinimicrobium. Next base: position 7,293 of record CABSCP010000002.1, on the reverse strand, counting down.
TTCAATTCGTTCCAATGACATACGAATCCCTCTGACAAGACTGGTTTTGTCAACACCACATCTTAAACGGGATATCTTATTCATATCAACCGCTTCTACATCCCGAAATTCCATAATACAATCAGCGAATTCATCAAAGGTTATCATACTTACTACTGCTGCATTTCTTGTACGGGAATTCATTTTCAATTTTATGATGAGTTGTCTCAGTACCCGTTTTAATTCATCCAGTCGTGATACAAGCGGTCTCCCGCCTGGTTTTTGCCTGATACTGACTACTCTTTCTCCGTCTACAACCCGATTATTTCCGATCTCGATCCAATCACCGGCAATTATGTTTCCCATCGAAGAGCTTGTATCTATACAAAAGCAAATAGGTATTCTGGCTTCTCCATTTGTTTCTGTACTGCTCATCTGATCATATTCATCAACAGTAAATGCTTCCTGATCATTTCGATGCTGTTCCAATCCCATGTATAACTCCTCCTCCGTTCACTTTCCAAATCTTTGTATGGTTTAAATTTGGCTAATATCGTATTTTCCGGCAGGTTTCACAGCGTTTGGGAAGTTGTAGCCCTTTCGAAATCATATACTCATACTGCCCATTACTAATCGTAAACTGGCGGCCGCAATTTTTACATGTTATTACTGCATAAGCAGCCTTACTGTAGCATTCCAGACACATTCCTCTTTTCATTTTAAATGTAGGGAATGTCATATTGCAGGATCTGCAGACAGCCGTTTTGTCTTTACAATCCTTACAGTATTTCTGTTTTTTCCATTCTCCGCTGGCTTCCTTTTCCTGATGATATATTGCAGCTTTATTCGTATAATAAAATGTTTTCCCACAAGATTGGCACACATAATAAATATTGGATCGTTTGTTTATACAACTCTTACATATATGATACTTTTCAAAATATTCATCATAAAAAAAGAAACGCGGATGTTCAACTCCACAGTAATTACAGCGGTAAAATACGTCATTACCTGACCGTTTGAAACTCAAAGGAAACATCTTTAGTGACTCTTTATCATAAATATTTTTATCTTCCAGTTCCTTTTTAAACTCCTGCGTTATTCTTATCCAAAATTTTGTTTCTCTACGTTTCTCAGGCAAACTGAACTTTCCATCTTTTTGGAATGTCTGATAAAACGGATCTTTAAATGGTGTTAAATGACTCCATACAAATCTCCATACACCCGGTGGTACATCTACCCCTCTGATTGTTCTGTTTGAATAAGGGAACTGCATTTTGATAATTTCGGCTGAGGCATCTCCGGGATGTTTCCCCATATATGGAGGTTTACCGGGCATCATAATCATAAATACTAAAACTGCCACTCCAAAATATTCATTTTCCTTGGATACAAGATAAAGTTCTTTTTGCCTTTCCTGAAGTTCAGGCGCGGTATAATTGATATTGTGCAGAAAACAGGGATATCCTTCAATTTGATAACAATCTGTATCAGCAAAGTACACTTTATGCGGATTTTCAACAAAGATACTGGCTGGATTTATGCAGCCCATCATTATATTCCGTTCATGAAGATACCTGATTTTCTTCAATATCGTAATTGCAAGATCGCATAAATCCACTTTACTCCATTCTGAAAAATACTGCTGTAAGCCCGCTTGTTTAAATACAGATAAATGCAACGGATTTCCTTTCACCTCTGGCACTAAAATTCCAACAAAGTTTCTTTCTTTGTCAAACAGCATGTCAACCGGCCAGCATAATCCTTCATAATTTATCTTGCGGCTGAGCATCAGTTCCGCCTTTTTTTGATAATAAGTGGAAACTCTTTCATAATTGTAAATTTTGGCCCATGTCCCTGCTTTGTTTGTTTCATATGTAGCTGATTCAGCATTTACCAGCTTCTTACTACCTATCTGCACAGCTTCGCCATTACTGTCAAAAACAGTAATCCCCGGAATAATTCTATAAACAGGAGTAATTTTATTTATTTTCATTTTCACAAAACTTTGGCTTAATTCGAATATCTCCTCCGCATTGACTTCTTTCTTTTCAGGGACTTGGTATCTTTCTCTACTACCGGTTCTTATATTGCTGCTGTACACTATATTTCCCTGTTGATCAACCTTTAATATTTCTATCTGATATTGCGTAAGACCGGCTTTTTTTGCGGATTCCACAATGCTTTTCCCTTTTTCAAATGAATCTACAATGACTGAGAAATATTTCATAGAAAGATATTTTTCAAAAAAATCTCTATAATCATCCGGCTTTCCGCCTTTGCTTCTTCTTAAAATCTTTACTGTCCCAATCTGCTCAAGACAGCTGATTACATTGATTCCCATATGTGCATCTTCCTGTATTTTTAAAGAATCACTGTTACAGGCATTATTAACAATTTCATATTCAAAAAGAGGAATAAACATTGACTTTTTATTTTCTCTGCATAAAACATCACATTTTTTCATGAAATCAGCAAATGCAGTATTAAGGACAAAAGTTGAATCTAAAACAATTTTCCGCATATTAATAGTCTTAGTCAGATCAACCATCTCAGGTACCTCCTCATGCCTTTCTCCACTTTAACCAGTCACAGGCTTTTTTATACTGTACACTCGCGAGTTCTTCCATATACTGAACTGCCATTTTCTTATTCATTTCAACACCTGATCCTTCATATAAACAAAGGGCATATCCAAATTTCCCATTATCATTCTCCAGAATCATAGCTTTATAAAAATATTTTGCAGCCCGCTCTTTACTATATACATCGCTTTTTTTATGTAAGAATATTTTTGCAGCCCAGCAGCAGGCCTCTGCATTTATTTCCTTAGGAAACTGCAAATATTCTGCAACAGCTATTAGATATGATATAGCTTCGTACGACTTTTTATCATCTTTCCAAATTGATTTTCCCTTTTCCAGCCATTCTTTTCCCGTTTTGTCAAATTCCCTGCTTTCAATGGCCAGACTGAGTAAATTCCGCGACCTTTCCAAATCCATCGGCACTTTTTCTCCAAACCGGAATGCATATGACGAAACCAAAGCAGCTTTTTCAAATTTTGCCGAAGCTAACTTCAAAAGTTCTGATATCGCGGATTCCGCATCATATTCACTCTGACTTGCCCTAAATAAACACATTGCTTTTTCATATAATTCTTCAACACCTATCAGATGATCAAAATATTTCGGAAAGGCATTAAAAATTTCTCTTGATGACAATGCATAGGCTTCTTCAAGCCTTCTCCCCTCAGTTGTCACCGGAAAGCCGGTAATTATCCCCATAAACATTTCATAATCATTTAAAAGCGGTGCACCGCTATAGCCATAAGTTATGCCATTTGCTTTACTCAGGTGTAATTCCAAATTTGTGTACGTTTCAATAACAGGCCGTGCGCTGAACATGATGTCCTCACCATTAGGAAAACCAAACGTCTCACACTCTGCATGCTGCTGAAAATCTTCCGTCAGAGGATAATATTTACCTTTATAGCCTTCTAATTGTAAAATCGCCAGATCCATATTTTCTGATTCGTCAATCCATTTTGCTTTGAAGCTATATTCCGGATTACAAAGTCGACATTGAATCATATCATATTTTTTATAATAATGAGTTTTGATAAGCACATGCCTGCAGGTTAAAATATGGCCCTCAGATGTAACAAAAAAACCTGTTCCACAGCTACGATTATTTTGGTCACGGATATTTACAATTCCAGTAGTATCCATAACTACTTCTCCTTTATTCTTTCCCATTTCACTTTCACAGTAATACCTGCTTCTGTGCCCGCTGATACAAAAGCGACCCCCGCATCCGTCATAAATTTTACACCGAATTCCACTTCAACTTCATCCGGCGCCAGATCCGTTTCCTTAATTTTTGTAATCAGACCTTCTGAAAAAGCACCTATCTGCTGAAAAGACTTATCCAAATATTCTTTTGATTTTTTTACTGTATCCTCAATAAAACCTGCCTCTCTTCTTACGCCCTCTCTAGAATTTATATTGGCTTCAAAATACAAATTTATGTTATCTCTCCAAACAACCTCTATTAATTGAGACATGCTATTTCCCCCATTTTTGCTTATTCTCTTTTTGCGAATTATTCTTAGTTTCTTCTAAATTCAATAAATAATTCATCTAACCTTTCAAAAAGGAATGCGAAAGTTTTTTCAAATGATGGGGATATATTATACTTATTTGTTGTCTTATTCTCACATAATCCCAGTTCATTTCTTGCTTCCTTATATGTCGTATTATATCCACTCTTAATTAATTCACTATCCGTTTTTAACCAATAAGATGTGCTGATTTCACATACATTAAAATCTTTCCTCATCTTATTTACATATTCAATAATCACATCTGACATTTCTGAAATTTGCGAATGAACCGATTTACTTGCATCTAATGATATGTTAGCTCCTTCTGCATTAGATGCATTTATTTTATATTTATCCCAATCTATCGTAAAAAAAACTTCTCCTACAATTTCTTTCTTTTCATTGTAATACTCTATTACGAATTTGTTTATATACTGTTTTTCTAAAATCCCTTTTCTAATAGTCTTTAATGCCTGCGCATTTACCCCGAATTGCTCAGCCATTTCATAAATCACCATATATAATACATTTAATCTTGCCATGTTATGTACAGATGTTGTAACCCCTACATTATTCTTTACATTAACCATTACTTTTCTCCTTCAGGTAATCTAACGGCTTATCCATTTTTCTCTTCTCTACAATTTCTTTCATAAACTCCACATTAATAGATATGTTTTCTTTATATTTTTCATTTAAGTTTCGAACAATTTCTCCCATCGATCCAAGTTTATTGCTGGCAACCACCTGTAAAATATCGTACTTATACGCTTCATTCAATATTTCACTAAAGAAAGATACCGGCTCACTTATGTGTTGATTAATAAAACCCTTAAAGGCTTTTTCCTCGTCCTTATGTATCGTTTTAGAAAATATTTTTCTTATAAGATTCTTTTTTACTTCTTCATTGGGTTCCCATCTGAAGAAATCCATTCGTCCGTCTCTCACCAAAGGAGAATGTAGTTTTTCAAAATCATTCGCAATTAATATGATGGGTATTCTCATTCCTTTTTCTATTTTCGCTTGATCTGCCAGCTCCATTAAATATCCTGTCAAAATCTGTGAATTTATGGTATTAGTTGTCTTCTCATCGGTCGAAGAAACGCTTAAATGAAAATCATCTATTATAATCACATAGAATTCATCTTTTTGTCTGTGATGTTTCAAATAGTCAAATGTTTTTTCAAGTTTATCCCTAGATGCTGCTTCTAACTCCCCAGATAATTCGGCGCCTGAAAAGTAATAAGTATGAATATCATTTCTTAAACAGCTGTACAATGTTTGAACACTTTTTCCTTCTCCCATTGCTCCTTCAATTGCTAAAAATCTTGGACATATCGGCTTATCTAAAGAATTTCCTATTATGTGTAATAATACACGCCGCTCAAATTCCTCATTTAAATAAATTCTTTCCCCACTACGATTTACTTTTTCGAATGTTATTTCTTCCGGAACAAAATCTGTATTAGACATTAACATTCCTCCCCATTGTATATTATTTTATCTTTCGGATTTTTCTTTTCCAGTGCTGCCGTTATAAAGGAGGCCGTTTCCTCATCCGATCCTGCGGCATACTTCTGAAAATCAATTTCTGATGCCGGAGGATAAATATGAAAAGACTCGGAATATACATTCACTTCTCCATAGTTCGCCAGCAGTTTATAGTTTCCTGTTTTGTTTATAACTATTTTATTAAATACCGCTTTTCCTGTCTTATCCGTTAATTTGGTTAATTCTCCATGTAATACTACCTTTTCTTTATTTGTCGTAATTGTAATAGGAATATGTCCCACCGGTTTCCCCATTTCATTTTTGGCTTCAATAATAAATTCTTCGATCTCCGTACCTGATGTACTATCTTTGGGTTCTACTATAAAAAACAATTTTGCTATCTTTCCAAGTTTGTCACCTACATTATTCTCGTTTGTTATCTGAATATTGATCGGTGGTGTTGATGTCCCACTTTTGGTTTCATTTTTTGTGAAATTAAGTGAAACCGATATTTTCCCTAATAACCTTGCTAAACTTTTAAAAAATCCCATATTTTCCCCCTAAGTTTTTATTGTTTCAAATATATAACCATAAATATAATTATATATCTAAATTACCCTTATAACCGTACAATGTAATTTTCATTCACTTTGGTGTAATTTTTATGCCTATGAAAATTTACCTGCAAAATCCTCCGATGTATGTTCGTTGCCTTTATGAAAAAGATTATGAATGTTGTGGCAGAAAACAGTTTCCACCAAAATGCCATAGACCTCGCCGAGAAACGCGGCATATTTTAAAGGTCACATATTTCGAACATAAAAATGAGGGTGTCGCAAAATCATCATGTTAGATGATTGAGCGGCACCCTCGCTCTGTCTGGATGGAAAAATTTTGCATGAAGTTTATTCAGATTGTAACCCATACATAGCAAAAGAATTTCCAGTTTTACTTTGTTTTTCCCTCGGAGCAGAAATCTTTGGAATTGGTAGTCGTTTTTTAGTACTCCGAACGCCCCTTCTACCTGGATGGAACGAATCATACGGTATAAAATTCCTTTTTCACTAAATGTATTTTCATAGGATTCCTGTCTCTTTTCCAAAAGGCTTTTGGAAATGTGCAGGCGCTTATTTCCCGTTTGCTGATGTCTTTTTGGAAACTCCGCTTTTTCCATTTTTCATAAATCTGGGGCTTTATATAAGTTATCTGTTTGTTTTCCCTCAAAAAGTTGTAAGCCTCTTCACTTTCATAACCGGAATCTGCTGTTGCACTCGGATACCGGAAACCAAGTTATTCCTCCATGGTTTTCATAAACGGAACCAGCGTCCAGGCATCGTTCCTGTCCTGAAAGATATCCACCGCAACAACATACTCACTGTCTACACCGATCTGTACGTTATATCCGGGTTTTAGCCGGGCATTCCGCATATTTTCTGCCTTTGACAGAGTAAGCCTGATATAGCAAACTGTAATCAAAATCCTCCAATTCGTGGCTTAGCAGTCGAACAGAATCATCATCCGGAACCAAAACTTCCAAACTCAATGGCAAAATCAGTTGATAAGTTTCGCCGAATTCGGTATAATTTTTATGGTATTTTAAATTACTGGTTATAATTAATTATACCATGGATTGCGGGTTCTTCGGAGTCCGTTTTCTGTTTTCCAGGCAAAAAAGTGCCTTCGGCACCTCAACTCCCCTAGCCCCTCATTCATGAGGGGAA
>CABSCP010000001.1 GCA_902476265.1 uncultured Lachnospiraceae bacterium | reverse complement strand
ATATTCAATTTTCAATCTGCATTGGAATTAGATTTATCTAATTCCGAGAACTTATTTTTTCAAAAACAAACATCGAAAGACGGTTCAGTTGTTCCGTTATATACGTCTTTAATGGGAAATGCTCTGCTAAAAGTGAAAAATCTGATTATTTTTTGTCTTTATCTTTACTAAGTACATAAAAACCTATGGTAACTGCAATCGCCGGAAATAATATACCGGTATCAAGAGGATCTCTCACAAGAGAATCTATGATGCAGACCGTACAGATCAATAAAATTATCAATACAATACCGCGTACAATTTTTCTTTTTTTTAACACATCCATATTCCTCCGCAAAATCGGTATTTATAGCCGCCGCATCGGCGTTCTCTCACTATGAGCTGTGATTATTTGATGATGCCAGGGTCAAAAGGTATTTTGCCCCCAACTTCATTTGATACGTTCAGCATATATTTCTGCATTTACATACCTTTCCCCATCATCTTTTAAAGTAACATTTTCCCAATGAAAACGATTATCCTCAATCTTCGTGAAAATCCACTTTCTTCTTTCATCATTGACAAAGGTGAGTATGATCTTGTCATCTTGTTTTTTTGCTTCAAGCCTTATTATTCTTCCGGTATACCCATAAACTACATCCCATGCGTGTGTCCCGGGATTATAGATACGCAGGGATGACCCATATTCATAATCGGGCAAAATAATAACATCCTGAATCGCCATTCCTTCGAGAACCCATGAGAAATGCCATTCCCCTTTAATTGCAGGGGAATTGTTGCCCTCAATATAGTCTATTTCCCAACTCCCGATCAGTTTTCCAAAATAATCGAACTCGTCGGGTAACGCTGCATTTTTCCTTTCACTGATTAATGCTTCAAAAAAATTATGCATTGGTAATCCCTCCCATATTCCTCAAGGAACGTTTATTTGCCCCATTTTCTCTTTAACCAGCTTGTTGTGGTAAAAATAGTTACTATAGTTTAAATTCATATCGTCGCAATATTCCTTTATCGAATTTGCTAAATTGTCCCAATAAGTATTATCTTTCTGCACAAATATTTTTCTATACTCTTTTGACAGATTACAATAATTTGAATCAATATATGCCAGTATCATCTGTTTATAAGAACCTCTGAGATTCAGGTTTTCAAACCAATATTCATTTACGATGTTCCTTGTATTTTCAATGATCTTCTTCCAGTCAGTGATATACGGGAATATAGGAGATATAAACAAAACTGTATCGATTCCTGCTTCGTGTAATTTTTTTATTGCATGCAGCCTATTTTCAATTGTACTTGCATTATCCATATCTTTTCTGAATTTTTCATCCAGTGTATTCAGTGAAAACGCCACGGTAAGATTTGGAATTTTTCTTAATATATCAATATCCCGCAGAATTAAATCTGATTTGGTAGAAATCGTTATATGACAATCAACATTGATAAGCTGCTCCAAAATATTTCTGGTAATACAATACTTCTTTTCATATTGATTATAACAATCCGTAACGGACGAAATAAATACTGATTTCCCTTGAAGTCTTTTTAAATTGACAGGTTTATCGCATTCTTTTATGTCTATAAAAGTCCCCCATTCTTCTGTATGTCCTGTAAACCTTTTCATAAATCTGGCGTAACAATATTTACAGGCATGAGGACATCCAACATATGGATTTATGACATAATCACTGGCAGGAAGGTTCGATTTTGTTAAATAATCTTTGGTTTTTATATGCCTTTCTATCATTTCCATCAGCTGATAATACCTCCGTGAAAACAGCATTCATAAATCTTTTCTTTCAGGTAAAAGATTTCTTCATATCCTTGAAACCAGACGAAATCGCCTTCCACTTTACAATGATAATGATAATCGCCTTTTACAAAAATTTCAGGGCCGCGATAAGGAATATCATCTGTAACATTTAATAAAGCCTCTTTCAGAAAATCGTTATCAAAAAAATCCCCGATAATGCGTCCGATATAATTCATGCTCCATATAGGATTATCTTGATGCCAAACGGCCTCAGAACCAGAAAACTTCTCTCCCCCTAAGTAGGTATCAAGGTACTTGTATCCGTTTTCACTGTAACTATAATCATGTGACTTTGTTCTTGATGAAGCAACTTTATTTTCATTGACAGGATAAGTGCTTCTTTTGGCACGGATTAAAAAGGAAATCACTTCCCCTATATTAATATCCGCACCTTTATAAATGAGTAAATTACATTCATCATCATCCTTAACAATTCTGTCAATCGCTATCCCATACAATTTACTCAGCGCGATTAACACGTTCAGTCCCGGAATCGCTTGTCCATTTTCCCATTTACTGATCGTTTGGCGGGCTATACCAAGTTTATCGGCTAATTGTTCTTGAGAATATCCATTCTTTTTTCTCAATATTTGTAACTTTTCTTCTAATTTCACAGATATCACCTCTTTATCACTCATTATAAAGTATTTTTTAGGGATATCCACCACCAGGCAAATGCAAATATGTCACCTGGAGAAGACAATAACGTATCAATAGCAAGCGGCCTGCTGCCCGATATCCTCCCTGGCCATCTGCACCTGTATCGCGATCACAAATTACATTTCCACTATTTTCCTGACCGTGTTTGCCGTTCTTATTGTCAGTTTTTTACCGATATCGGCGCTTGCCGTCTTTGACCACCAGTTTGTTTTTTGATAGTTCTTTCGGTCAAAAGACCAAAATACGGTTTCTTTATAATCTTTTATCTTCTCCAGGCCTTCTTTGGGTTCTCCAATCTCATGAAACACTTCCGCAAATGTTGCCGGAGGCATAATGAAGATTAGATTATCATAGATTTCCTTATTGTCATTGCCCCACCATTCGGGAGCATTCTGCAGAATTTCCTCAAGTTCTTCCTTTGACAGAATAAAAACAGGAATCTCCAAACCAAATCGGCTTGTTATCATAATTTCAATTTGATTGACAAGACACTCTGCATGATCTTCATCAGCCGAAAAAATCACATTCCCGCTGTTCAGATAAGTTTTTACTTCATGAAACGCGAGTTCTTCAAAGCCCTTCTTTAATTCTGCCATTGAAATCTTGTTTTTACCGCTTATATTGATCCCTCGTAAAAATGCAATGTACCTTTTCATATTCGCTGATTCCTCCAGCCCAATTCCGTTTTTATGCCCCTGATTCATCTGTTTGCAATCAACAAAATTGCAAGGAGCGTAACGGCCACACCTTCGATCAGGCCACCTGAAATATTGATGATTGCCATATGTTTCTGCCTGAAAATTTTTCTGAGGCAGAACCCCAGAACGATTCCGATGATACCGCCCAATGTATTGGTAATAACATCCGTTATATCACTTGCGCCGATGGCAAATACAAACTGTGCTATTTCAAAAGCAATGCTTAAAAACAGGCACGGAACAATTTTTAATGCAAAAGGCCATTCCTTCTTCAAAACTGCGATGTATACTCCTAACGGTATGAAAATCAGGATATTATAAATCACTTCTTTTGCATGAAAACTGACAGCGGAATCATAATAAAAGGGAATGTAGTTAAAACTTCTGAAACGGGCCAATTCTCCAAAATTGACCGTGAGTTTAAACAGTACCAGCCATATTAGCAGAACCAGATAGATTCCAAGGACCAGATACGTCATTGTTTTTTGCTTTTTTGATTGATACATACTCCTCTTCTCCTTTTTTCCGTATTTTTCTTCACACTGGAACTTATACCGGTTTTTGGACCAGATACAGAGGGATCGTATCTATTATTGTTATCCGGTCACCATTTTCCATAACCGCAGCTCTGATCCCATCATAGAATGCGGATTGATAAGGTTCCTCCAACGTTATATGTTCGCAATGTGTACTGATGTATGAGATATATTCATCAGAAGTAAGTGTCCGCTCCTTTTTCCACTCATAATATGCATATTTCTCAAAACCATAATTCAAAACATTTTCATAATTCATTCTACAATTATATCGTTGTTTCACCTGAAAATGTTCTTTATATATTTGATCAATTCTTTGATACAAGTCTCCATTTGCACTTTTTTCATCAGACCGCGTCATAAACATTGCCAGATAACCGCCCGGTTTTAACATTTGAAATGTCTTTGAGAAAGCAATTTCTTCCGGAATCCATTGTATAGCAGCCGCTGAATAGATTAAATCAAATGTATTTTCAGGGAAAAAAACTTTTCTTTCATAAATGAGGTGAAATTTTCTCCAAGTTCTATTGCCGTATACTTACACCCTGTTGCCAGTATCGGCTCTGTGGCCTGACCTGTTCCGGGGCCAATCTCAAGCACTTCTTTCTCTGGGTTTAAGGAACAAATACAGCACAGTTTTTCAAAAACTTCCGGGCAATATCTTGGACGATATTTGTTAAATTCTGTTGGTATTTTATCAAATGTTTTTCTAAAATCCATCTAAATTCCCTCCACGAATACTATGCGCTATGTGATTTAAATCAATTCTCCAACAAATTACGGAACACTTTAGTGATTGTAGAATCTCCCTTATGATTCCAGACAAACTGAACATCACTTCCGACTACCGGCTTTTCATCTATATTTTCTGACACTTTCGCAGGGATTACCTTTTCCCAGTAACGAACATGATATATTTCATCCTTCACAGATTCAACAACTCCTAAATGCTGTTCAAAAATCTGCATAAACCCATCCATTACTTTTACTTTTCGATACGAAGGAAATTCCTTACTCATCTCGTTTCGTATTTCTTCCTCTTCAAGTTTTTCAAAATCAGAACTTTCCATCAGTTTTCCTGTAATTGAAGAAAAATCATCATTTAATGGAAGACACATTAACGCATCATAAGTATTTCCATTTATATCAGTAATGCCAAATTCCGAACATCTTTTAAATCCAAATCTCGGATAGTAGTTCGGTTCCCCGGTAATAACAATTCCAGCTGCGCCGGCTTCTTTTGCAAGCTTTATCGTTTCTTTCATCAGCGCGCCGCCAATATCATTCCCTTCAAGTGTAGGTTCAACAGCCAATGGTCCAAAGGTCACTACCTCATGTCTGATATCTCCATCCACGATCCATGCTTTTGTGTAATAGACAGCTCCTACAATTTTACCATCCAGCTCTGCCACACGGCTAAGCTCTGGCCTATAATCTTCCGATTCTCTGATAATCCGAATCAATAGATGCTCTGTACATCCCGGCCAGTACTTATTCCAAAAGCTGCGCATTGTCATTAATTCGGTCTCTTTATAGTCATCAGAGTTTTCCGGCCTTATGATCAAATTATTTATCATCTGTTTCCCCCTACAACTTCAAAGTTGGACTACATTAAACACCATTTTACAATATCCTCAATCAACTTTGATGGCAAAGTTTTGTTATAAGGAAGATAAATAGCGTTTTTCTTAGTGATAAATCCATTTAACTCAGATTCAAATTTCTCAATAGCTTCACTGCCAACATAGAGGCTAACATGATTTTGACAGGCAGAAAAGGAAACGGATTTTCCTGCTTTTTCATAGGTTGGCATACTCCATGCTATACGTTCATTTACACATGGAACACTATCTCGTATTATGGTCGCTATTTTGGTCAGATGGGACTGCTTTTCTAAAGATTGTGATTCTATATATTCTATTACTGTTTTAGGTGCCTCTCCGCAATAATGCCCCTGATTTGTTTTTTTAAATTCTCTCCTACATTTTGGGCATACCCACATATATTATTTCCTCCCATAATAGGTTTTGTGGTGATTAAATTCAAATTTTCTACCAGAATTCTAACCTAAAGAATTTGTATTACAATGCTTTATTCATAAACATTTCCATTGGTTGTTCAAAACCTGGAATATCTACAGTAAAGCCCCCACAGTCTTTATATCCAAGTTTTCTGTAAAAATGTTGTGCATCTTCATCAACCTGGGTTGATGTCATAACCATACCATATCCTTGTGATTTCATATCATTTTCCCAAAATTCCATGAGTCTTCTACCATATCCCTGCTTTTGCGAAGACCAATCCACAAACAGCATTGTACAAAATGGAGTATTATCCCAAAACAAATTGTACCTTAACAAGCCTTTGGGAATTCCATCATCATATAAAACATACCCTTGCTTATCTCTAACTTTTTTTACAAATTCGCTTTCTGCCAAATGAGCGTCAAGACCAAACCAAAATTCTTTATCTTCAATAGTTACATACTTTATTGAAATCATATTTCCCTCCATAATTAATAAATAGGATTATCCTCAAACAAAATAGCCCTACAAATTTGAAGTTGTGGAGGCGAAATATACAATGAATTATAAGTTTATATGGAAAACAGCTCTAACTATTGTGATTGTAATTTCGGCAATAATGGTTGCACCATCGCTTTTTAGTATGTATGAATTGCCAGATAGTATGATACACATACTGGGAATAGTGGATATTATTGCACTGTTCGTTTTAGTGTTTTCATTCGTTAAGAGTAACAAAAAACACTGAACCACAAATTCAAAGTTATCGTATAGCCCATCTTCTTGAACTATCGTTCAAGAAGCATCCCTCGCTCTGCTCGGTCAATTCTAACTTATCATTTCTCAGGTTAATTGCCCTTTGCCGGACGCATGACCGGACTTTTTCGTTCCCTTTTTCTTAATGAGTTTCAATTTGATATTTTTTCTGTCAGCAATCTTTTGAAACACCTCTGCCACATAGGAACATTGCATCTTGAACGGCAATAAAGGCAATTCTTCATTGGTTTGTATTTGTTTTATGGCTTCTTGTATCTCCGAAAGTTCTAATAAATTGACCGCCAGACAAAAGAAATTTTTCCTGCGCCCGTCATTATATTCAGAGAGCAAATAAGAAAGAATTTCTGTTTTTTCCTGCTGTTCATAATTATATTGATCAATCCCTGCCCTTTGCGCTCTTTCTAAATCCGTTTTTCGCCGCCTGTGCGTGATAAATGAGTCATATTCATCTATGCATTGATATTTTTCACAGGGATAATTTTTGCACTCATAGCAATATTCAACCGCTCCATGTTCAAGACTGCATTTGGCAATCTTACAGGATTGATTTCCGTTGCCGCATCCGCCACAATAATTTCCTAAATGCATAGGACATAGACCACAGTTTAATCCGCACAGAGAAAACAATTGATTTTTTCGTTCAAATCCTTTCATAATATCCGCTCCTTCAACACAAAATAATCTGTTGGAATTTATCTGAAATAAGAAATCATGTGTCCCTCTTCCAGCGTCCTCATTCCCATCTTTTTGTAAAATGCCCGATCCCTTTCATCTTCTAAATCAGTAACGACCTGGAACATTCGGACGCTTTCGTATTTTTTCAGAGCGGTTTGAAATAATGAGCTTCCTATCCCTTGCCGCTGATATTCTTTGCGGACAATTAAATCCTGAACGATTACAAAATGTTCCCCATCCCCAAGGCAGCGAATAAATCCTGTCAATTTTTCTTTTTCAAAAGCGCCAAGTATAAACATAGAATTCTGGAAGGCTCTGATTAATTTCCCATCATCTTTTAAGTAGGCATTCCAGCCTTCCTCCGCATATATTTCCTTTACTTCTTCGATTCTTTCAGCTGAAAATTCTTTATACTCAATCATTTTTTGCCTCTGTACATCCTCTTCAACTTTAAATTTGCAACTCGTCAACCTGGGACTTATCAAGCTAAATATTCTGTCTCTATGAAGCCGACTTGCGGGCAGCCACCTCCGCACAGGCCAGCCTGGTTATATGCTCCTCTGTGTCATTTGTCAGCAGGAAGAACATCCCATCATTACGGCATTTTTTATGTGTAGCACCATTCAAGGCATAAATAAAACCTTTCACACAGTAATATCTTGCCCGTATCGAGAAAATAAGCAACCCGATCCGCTATTTCTAATTTTCCACCAGAGGTAGGCAAGCCGTTTTTTCTACAAAAATCTATCAATTCCTCTTTTAGGTAATAAAAATCACGAAATGTTTTGCTGTCTAAATGTTTATCTATGGCTGGTCTTTCAGTCATTTCCTTTTCCCCTTCAATTCAAAATTTTCTACCCGACAAGCTGGAATTTATCGTTTTTTCGGTTTCATTAGAAAGATGCTATATATACCTAATAGTGTATATATGATAACCAGTCCGATTAGGCTTATTGTTTTATATCCGCTGAATGTAGTAAAGCAGTACGGCATGGCGCATATGTCAATAAAGCCATGCAGGATAATCGGCACCCACAGAATATTGGTCCTTTTGTATATTGCCCCAAAATACAAGCCCATTCCGATTGTCGAAATTACTTTAAATAGAATTACAAGCGGCTCCATGCCAATCATACCGGGAATATGTCCTAATCCGAAAACGACTGATGATACCCATATGGCTATGACCGTATGACCCTCGTTTTTGTAAGCAATTTTGTCAACAATATTAAGGAACAAGCCTCTGACGTATAGTTCCTCAATAATCGCCACACCGACATAATATAAAACGCCTTCAATCAGGATTTTCCATACACTTGGATTATAATCAAAAGGTGCAAGCCCTATGATAAATGCAACGCAAGATAAAATACCCGCTGCAACGCCCACAAAAGCGTACTTTTTTAATCCCTCTGCCAACCCGGAAGTATGGAGTCCAAGCGGCCAATCTTTTCCAAATAATTTCAGGACGAGCCACGCGAAAGATCCTATGATTAGAAAATTTACCAGCAAGCTAATGATATATGGCGTCACATCGGATAAATTGCAATTTACAAACAATACCGCAGGCAAGCCAGATATATCCATAAAAGCTAACACCAATGTTAAGATTGTTATGACAGTTATTTGCTTTTTTTTCATGTTCTAATCTCTCAAATTCTAAGTTGTTGCATAACCCATCTTCTTGACCTCGCGGTCAAGAAGCATCCCTCGCTCTGCTCGGTCAACTCAAATTTTCTACCTATCAAGCTGAAATTAGCAGGGGGAGCGTTTATCTCCCCCACAGTATTTTAATTCAAATTTTCTATTCTTCCATTCTTTATTGCCTCTATATTCTGTGAAATTTTTTCTATTGACCAATTCCACCATTTCAACTCCAGAAGAAAGGAAATTGTTTCATCTGAAAATCGTTTGCGGATTGGTTTGGCTGGAACTCCACCGACAATCGTATAAGGCGGTACGTCTTTTGTCACTACCGCACGAGTACCGATAATTGCCCCATCTCCAATCGTAACCCCAGCCATAATGACTGCTTCATACCCAATCCAAACATCATTTCCAATGATAATATCCCCTTTATTGTCCCATGCTGTTGCAACATTTTTAATGTCCAAGTCCCATTCTTCAAAGAAGATAGGAAATGGATAAGTAGAAAACGAAGTCTGCGTATGGTTAGCACTGTTAAACAAGAATTTTGCACCACAAGCAATGGAACAGAACTTTCCGATTATCAACTTATCATGGTTAATTGGATAGTGATATAATACGTTGTTTTTTTCAAACTCGCGCGGATCATTGACAAAATCGTTATACATAGTAAATTCATCAATAATAATACTTGGGTTCGTTACAACGCTTTTCAAATAAACAGTTTCTTTATCTCCTGTGCGGGGATATATTTTCTTTTCCGATATAGTCATTTTATAATCCTCCAAATGTTTTTTATTATGCGACTATATCGGTAGTTACAATGCAACGCTTCACCTGTATCACCTCAGCAACTTCAAATTTTACTATTTCATTTTTTCTTTACACTCGCTACATTCTCTATCGTGAATAGAAATAATTCCACCGCATTTAGAACAAGTATATTTTATTCTCTGCTGTTCCATGAAATGTTCCAAATCTTGTTTTTGAACAAAACGGCTATTTTCTATAAGGCTTGCTTGATACCGTTTGTTATAGCCTTTTTCAAGGTTTTTAATCAACCTACATGGATATTCAGCACATTCAAAACAATAAGTTAATGCTTTTGCTTTCATACAGTCCTTTATTTTACATTTACGACAATGTTCAGGTTTCCCTTTATCACTATTCAAACACCCAGCACAGGTTTTTTTATGGTAACAGTGCTTATAACAAACTTTACAATTCATTCCGCATGGAGCAAACATACTTATATCAATTTTTTCTGGCATTTTCATAGTTGTCTACTCCTTTCGGTAACTTCATATTTTTTAAAAACAATTCCTTATGAGAAATGCTTATTTTTCTTGTTATAAACTTATTTTCATTTATATAAACTAATAAGATCATTTACAAGTATTTCATCATTTGTAAATTGAATTTTATTATTGCTTAAAAATCCATCCAATGATTGTATCGTTTTTTCGTTAATAGAAATTTTCCATCTTTTGCTTAAATCTTTTTTTAAGCTGATATAAATTTCATTTTTCAGCGGCTCATATACGATTGAACACAGCGTATTTTTCTGGCTGGTTTTGCTTAAAACCTCAAAGGCTTCCTTTATTCCAAAGTTATAGATATTATTTTGAATATATTCATAGGCACAAATATACCGGTCAGCGCCTATGCCATATACTTCATTATAATTAACTCCCTTAAAATTCCCATTTGGGAAATTCGTCATAATAATAAAGTCATTCTGAATAGGGCTTACTGTATTGATACCATTTCCTTCTTCCAGAATAAATGCATCCCCAGATTTATCAGCAATCATAGTATGTAATCCTAAATTCGGGAATAACGGATTTCTGGGATATGAAAGTACTCTTTTACCAAGAATCTCAAAAAAATCAGATGATTTTCTTGTTTTCTTTAGTGCCTCATCAAAAATATCAAATGCAGTCCAATCATTTTCGTCACAGCTTGATTTAAAACCCGGACCGTATTCTACTGCCTGAGTGCAGATAAAAAGACCTTCGCTATTAAAATAAGCGATATCTCTGTATATGTTATTTAATAAGGCTGAAAAATAAAATAGGTTCCTGCCATTATAAGTATTGATTTTTAGTTTTAAATCAATTTCATTTGTATCGAAATTCATACCATAAATCGCTTTTTTCTGATGGTATACTGCAAAACTTGTACACATATTGAAGCCTCCTATTAATATATTATTATGAGTTTCCCGTCAATTCCAACAATCTTCATCATTTAACACTTCAACATATCCCTTTTCTTTTAGTTCACTTTTTATTCCTCTTGATTTCATAAATGACCGTTCTTCAATGAACATCCTCGTTTGATAGGGACCTGTTCGATTGAAAAAATTATTATAATAATTTTCATCATAAAAGATTATTATTTGTGAATTCCAAAAATAAGGACTTGTTATATCAGCAGGAATTCTACAAAACTTATCATTCTGAGGTTTGGAATTTATTATTTCTCGTGTTTTATCCAGCCACTTTTTACAGAATTCAGTTTTTACTGTACTGCTTGTTTTAGGTTCAGAGAGCCACCATCCACAAGGTACATGAATTTTATTGATATCATTTAATAATCTATTTAGCTTTCTTTTTTGACCTCTGGTTTTTGGATTTTTCAAGCGCTATCTACTCAGCAACTTCAAATTTTCTACCCGCCAAGCTGGGATTTTTGCTTATGAATGTATCTTGTTCTTTATACGAAGACAGGCTTCTGTGTGCATAATCCAATGTCTTGAAAACGGCATTTGAATTAGTCCACGAATATCTTTATTACACCAATAATCAATCAGCCAAATTGCTTTTTCATTATCGCTTACTACATTCAACGATTTCAAATATCCTTTTCTTTCTTCTGGTATTTTTCTTTTCGATTCGTCATAAGATAACCGTTCCAGCATTTTCTCAGTGTTTTCACGTACTTCAAAAATATAGGAATATAATTCTTCCAGATTAAGCTGTTTTGAAAAGTCTGCAATCTGCTGCTTAATGAGTTCATTTCCCGTTGTAATGATAGGTGAATTGATACGCTCTTGATAATTGCCTGCAAAAAATACTTGGTCATCTTCCTTTATCACTGTATGCACAACTATATCTTCAATGCGGAAAATATGCCAAATAGAATAAGCAATCGTCTTACTATGATAACCATCAGCGTTTATGAAAGGGATTGCGCTAAAATCTTCTCTGCATAATTCCTCTTTGAAAGATACTAAAGTTTGCATTAACTGACTTCGTAAACTAATTAAAGTATCAATACCCGTCTTATAAGCATCTTTCTTTTTTATTTGTGCCTGCATTGTTTTATTAAGTTCAGACCATTCTTTATTCATATTCTATTCCCTCTACAACTTCAAAGTTGTTGCATAGCCCATCTTCCTGACCTGGCGGTCAGGAAGCATCCCCCGCTCTGCCCGGTCAATTCCAATTCCTCCGTTCCAAAAGACCGGAAATTGATTTATAAATAATTTTCAATCTTGCACTGCTCAACAACCTGTTTTCCTAATAGCGTGATTGCCTGTTCGGGGCAATTGCTAATGCAGCGGTAGCACATCGTACATCGACTATCTGCTACCGCAACCCAATCTCTTAAATCAATATTTTCCATAGGGCATAGAGCAACACATTTGCCACAACCGACGCATTTTTGTGTATCAATCTTCAATTTATCCGAATAGTGCCGTGTCTTGTTGAAAAAATATAATCTCTGTCCAAACAGACCGGCTAAATGATAGAAAAATCCGATTCCCTCCTGCGGTGGTTTTTCATTTCGCAATTCTTGTACAGCTAATTTTATTTTATTTTCCGCATTTGCAACAAGCCTCTTGTTTGTTTCCAAAGGTCGCTTTAATACTTTTTCATCACCGATACTGTCCGGCATTTTAAGGTGAAGTCCGCCAACAATGTGTGCGCCGTACTTTTCCAACAGGCGAGCTAACATACCCGCACCGTCACCGCTGAACAACCCCATCGTGGCAATTACGAAAATCCTCTTGTCCTTCCAAATAGCCTGGTAATTGATCACAAAATCTCTCACTATTTTGGGTATGTTGCTATATTGCACCGGGTAAGCAAATACAATTTCTTCATGCTGTTCGATTTCCCTTAAAAGTTCTTGGTCTTCGATAGAAAACACGGCCACCTTCGCATCATATTCTTGTATGAATTTTTCTATACAATGCTTTGAGTTTCCTGTTCCGCTAAAATATACTCCTATCATATCCTACCCTTCGCTCTGCCCGGTCAATTTGTATTTTATATTGAACATAAGCTTTATCATAAATTATAACACGAAAAAGCAGGCCGGGATAGGAAGAAATAGAATTGTGAATTAAACTGAATTAAACAGCACTTCAAATATACCGAAAAAGAGCTTTTCATAACTATTTATGCCTCTTACCAGACACTTTTTGAGTTTCCATTGACTTTCTGTCCGATTAAAATTATAATAACAGTAATCATTATTGATATATTTGCAACATTTCTATTCTCACAGCATAACCTTTGCATCATACGTTTTTGGTTCCCCGAAACAATGAGGCGCTGTTTGTCGGACAGTCATATCGACTGGTCCGTCGGCTTGCCGCCCTGACAGTCAAAAGACGAAAGGAGCAGTTTAATGAACGAAAAGTACAGGAAACTCACAAATGAAGTCGGCGCACCGGTTGCCGACAATGAAAATTCCATCACTGCGGGACCACGCGGACCTGTCATGATGCAGGATGTCTGGCTTCTGGAAAAGCTGGCACATTTTGACCGTGAAGTTATTCCCGAACGCCGGATGCACGCCAAAGGCTGGGGCGCTTA
Organism: uncultured Lachnospiraceae bacterium; assembly: GCA_902476265.1. Taxonomy (GTDB): domain Bacteria; phylum Bacillota; class Clostridia; order Lachnospirales; family Lachnospiraceae; genus Gallintestinimicrobium. Next base: position 534,623 of record CABSCP010000001.1, on the reverse strand, counting down.
CGGAAAATTCACCGTCACACACGACATCACACAATATACAAAAGCAAAGCTCTTTTCCGAAATTGGCAAAGAGACGGAAGTATTTGTCCGTTTTTCCACAGTTGCGGGAGAACGCGGCGCTGCCGATGCGGAACGTGATATAAGAGGTGTCGCCATCAAATTTTATACGGAAGAGGGAAACTGGGATCTGGTGGGCAACAACACGCCTACATTCTTCATCCGCGATGTACATAACTTCCCGGATCTAAACCGGGCGGTCAAACGCGATCCCTATACCGGAATGCGCAGCGCGCAGAACAACTGGGATTTCTGGACGCTGCTGCCCGAATGTTTTCACCAGATCACCGTGGTAATGTCCGATCGTGGCATTCCTGACGGATTCCGCCATATGCATTTATACGGGGAACACACTTTCTCCTTCTATAATGCCAATAACGAACGCGTATGGTGCAAATTCCATTTCAGAACGCAGCAGGGGATTAAAAACCTGACAAATGAGGAAGCGGAAAAGCTAAACGGCATGGACCGTGAAAGCGCAGGCCATGATTTATTTGATGCGATCCAGCGGGGAGACTATCCTAAGTGGACGATGTATGTACAGATCATGACCGAAGAGCAGGCGAAAAATCACTATGAAAATCCGTTCGATATTACAAAGATCTGGCGCCATGCGGAATTTCCGCTCATCGAAGTGGGCGAACTTGAATTGAACCGCTGGCCGGACAATTACTTCGCGGAAGTGGAACAGGCTGCTTTTACTCCCGCTCACGTCGTACCGGGCATCGGATTTTCACCGGACAAATTTTTGCAGGGACGACTGTTTGTATACGGTGATGCCCAGCGCTACCGCCTCGGCGTCAATCATAATCTGATCCCCGTCAATCAGGCCAAGGGGGTAAAACAGGGTGTAGCCGACTATCATCGCGACGGCCTGATGCGCACAGACGGCAACTATGGCAGCGCTCCCTCCTATAGTCCAAATTCCATGGGCGTCTGGACCGCTCAGCCGGAAGTCATGGAACCGCCGCTGGAACTGGAAGGCGCTATGTGGAATTATGATCCCAAAGAAGATCCCACCAACGACGATTTCCGCGCCGGAGGCGATCTGTGGCGCATTCTAACTGAGGATAAAAAGGAACTTCTCATTCACAATACCGCAGAAGCCATCGCTCCCGTGACCGAAAATATCAAATACCGTCATGCAGTTCACTGCTATCTGGCGGATCAAGAATATGGGGAACGAGCGTGCAAAGCGATGGGACTTGACTTTGCAAAAGTGATCGAACTCTCTCATCTCAGTAACGATGATCTCAACAAAGCGACCACGCCGAAAGCATAGCTGCCCGGCGCAGTGATGCCGTTGTTCCACATTCAAACAGGGCGTTTTGGTTTATTGATACCGAAACGCCCTGTTTTTATAAAAGAATCCGGATTTACCGCATCCCCGTCAAAATAAATTGGATCAGTTCTTCCACATCATCAAACTCATCATAGTCCCCGTTAATACCGTCCCGATGATATACAATTCCTTTTTTCTCATTTTCCTCTAAACAATCCAATAGTTTATCTTCCCCATATCTTTTCGCAAACAGTGTGAAGGCATATGGTTTGATTTTACTCAACAGTCCTTTTTTACAGTCTTCCCGGCACAGATAGCAGTGAGAAATTTCTTTTTCAACAGAACATTTTCTATTCTCGCACCAGTCATGATCAGGGCATTCATTTGAACCACATCCATTGCATTTCACATTCTCTGAGCACAGGCAGCACGCAAGACCACATCTCGCTATTCCTAATTCTCGTTTCATAACCCCTCCTTAAATTCCATTTTTTCTACCCGACAAGCCGGGAATTGCCGTGGGTTACTCAATAGGCAAATTGTGTTGTTTCAAGAATGAAAGTTTATCCCAATATCCTCTCTGAAACAGAATTTTGCCATTTACAACGTGGAAAAATCCACAGCCCCGTAATCCCAAAGGATCTTTCCATTCTAAAATTGCCCATTGTCCATCTTCAAAAATATTTTCTACAATCGCTGTCATATCCGCAGTAGAAAATTCTGCTGTAAACATTTCTCTAATGGATTCTATCCCTACTACTGGTTCATTGGTTACCTGATGGTTGGTTGCATTGTCATGATATAAGCTTACGATTGTATCTACATCATGGTTATTAAAGGCATCTACCCATTTACATACTACTTCTTTTGGTCGTAACATCTTCTTACCTCCGCAAATGCTATTTTAAGCCCGACAAACTAAGATTGTTTAGCTAATTCTTCTAAAACCTTTCGATTATCGCTTTCTATTGGCACATAGTCCTCTATATATTGACATGGATAATCATTACATTCCGCACAATGAGAAACTTTTTTCTCCATGCCGCATTTTCGCATTGGACAATCCACACACATCTTTTCATTTACTCCATTTATAGAATGACAACCCGTACAAGTCATATCATTTTTTTCAAATTTACATGTATCTGTTGAATAGTCCCTTGCTAACTGTTCTTTCAGTTCCTCATTTCCTGTTCGAGTTGCAATATACACAGGGCATTCTGAACATATTAAACCACAATATGCAATTATTTTTTTCATATCCTTTCCTCCAACTTCAAGATTTTTCAAAAAATATTCCTTATGAGAAATGCTTATTTTTCTTGTTATAAACTTATTTTCACTTATATAAGCTAATAAGATCATTCACAAGTATTTCATCATTTGTAAATTGAATTTTATTATTGCTTAAAAACCATCCAATAATTGTATCGTTTTTTCGTTAATAAAGATTTTCCATTATTTCATTTTTTAATGGTTCATATACGATCGAACACAGCGTATTTTTCTGGCTGGTTTTGTTTAAAATATCAAAGGCTTCCTCTATTCCAAAGCTGCGGATATTATTTTGAATATATTCATAGACACAAATATACCGGTCAGCGCCTATGCCATATACTTCATTATAATTAGCTCCCTTAAAATTCCAAGTTGTTTTATTGCCCATCTTCCTGACCTAGCGGTCAAGAAGCATCCCTCGCTCTGCTCGGTCAATTATCGTTTTTGAGACAAGTCCTTCTCATTACTCTCGAAACATTTTAATATTCTCAAACATATTATGCAGCTTATATTCGTCAAAGGGCAGGTATTCTGCAATGGTAAACCCAACAACATCAGCATTGTCTGTGATACAATACAGTTGCCGCCAATCGTGATGATTTTGTCAGGTTTCGCTCTTCCAATCACTTCTCCTGCTTTTTTAATTCCTTCAACCACCTCATTTTTTCCATATATCCCATCTGTGATATTACGTCCCCGCTTAAATAATCCGGATATAATAATCGAATAGTTTTCATCCCCGATCTCTCCTCCTATCTGATCAAATTACAAAGCATTATGTATTCTTCATCATTTTCATCTATAATATAAAATCCCACATCCTTATACATCTTTACCGCATAATTTAATTTTTGAACGGCCAGAGAAGCCTGCTTATATCCGTTTTTCTTCAGAAGTTCAAGCATGCTTTTCATTAAATCTGTTCCGATTCCACAGCCTCTGTATTCTTTATAAAGTGAAATCGCAAATGATGGCGTTTTATCGTCCACATGACCATAATCATCCATGATACGGACCCAGACAGCGCCAACAATTCTATTATTTACCTCTGCAACCAAGCCATAATCACCGGTTTTCGTTCCAAAATCAGATACATACACCTGCAGCTGTGGCCGCCTTATAATGTCTTTTGGCGGGGCTTGTACTCCCTCCGGAATAAAAATTGCTTCATATAAAAAATCATCTAAAATTTTTATCTCATTTTTTTAATCTCTCTGATTCGATATTTCATCATTTTCTTGCAAATTCTCCCTATTCAAACACGATTCACACTCTCTCTTGAAGAAAAAGAATCCGTCCATACGCTGAATAAGTTCCCAGCCTTCTGCCCCTAATTCATTCAGCCGTGCTTCAAACTCCAGCGCTATTGTTTCATATTGCCTGCTATTCATAGCGAAACCTGTTGGGATTGTTATGACCTTATACTCATATTTTTTCATAAAAAACGCCTCCTTGCATCTCTTTTATAATACCTTCCGCATCCATAAAGCATCGCCATATGTTCCGTCAGTGTATTTCATATTGTGGGGAAATGTTCCATAAATTTCAAATCCCAATTTATGATATAAGCTTATGGCCTTTTCATTATCTTTTATTACTTCCAGTTCAGCCTGCTCATATCCTGTTTCTTTTGCAATGGATAGGACTGTTTCCAGCATTATTTTCCCAATACCTGCACCGCAATATTTCTGATATAAAGCGATTGCAACTTCACACCGATGGGCATATCTCCTGAAAGGCGCAATCGTCATCAGAGAACAGTTTCCCGCATGTTCCCCTTCTATGACCGCAATCAGCATTAATGCTTTCGGATCGTTCTTTACGCCCTCAATGAATTTTTCTTCCTGTTCAACTGTCATTGTAAATTCATCCGGTTCTCGGATCAAAAACGGCGTTTCAGCCGTTGTCGCTTTTACATATTTTATTAATGCTTCCGCATCCGAACGTTCAGCATTTCTTAATACTACTTTCCGGCCCGTTTTGTCTCTTACTTCGATCGGGTTACATATCATTTTTATCCCCCCTTACGTATAAAAAGAGCGGCCTACAAAGGCCGCCCTCTCTGATTCGTTCTTTTTCCAGCCTGTTAAGGCCATCATACCATACTCCTCAAAATTTTGCCAATCTGAATAATGATCGTCGGCGCTGCAGCGAGAAGATAAACGATGCCAAGCTGTCCGCCGCTCAAATCAGCCGCTGCAAACAATCTCTGCAAAAAGGGCACGAAGAGTACCAGGTGCAGTAAAATAACACCGCCTGCAAATGCGCCCAGGCTGTACCAGTTACTCCGAAATCCCAGGGCGAAAATGGATTTTTCTCCGCGGCAGTTAAAGCCATGGAACAGCCGGGCCAGCGTCAGCGTTGCAAATGCCATGGTGCTGGCTGTTGCCGCGCCGCCTTTCAGGCCCACATGGAAGGCTGCCATGGTGCACAGTGCGATCAGGCCGCCGTAGCAGAGCAGTTTAAGCATAAAATCTTTTGTAAGAATCCCCTCCTTCGGATCCCTTGGCTTTTCGGAAAGAAGATCCTTATCCCCCGGTTCCATGCCGATGGCGATGGCGGGCAGGGAATCCGTCAGCAGATTGATGAAAAGCAGATGGACCGGCGCAAAGGGCACCGGCAGCGCCATCAGCGAGGTATACAGCACGGAAAGGATTCCCGCCATATTGCCGGACAACAGAAACTGTACCGCATTCCGGATGTTACGGTAAACATTTCTGCCGTTTGCCACGGCTTTTATGATGGTTGCAAAGTTGTCGTCCGTCAGAATCATGGACGCCGCATCCTTGGACACTTCCGTTCCGGTGATGCCCATAGCCACGCCGATATCGGCTTTTTTTAACGCGGGCGCGTCATTCACACCGTCGCCTGTCATGGAAACGATATTACCGCGCTTCTGCCAGGCCTGCACAATTCTGATTTTATTTTCCGGGGAAACACGGGCATAAACGGAAATTTTTGTGATGTTCTCCTCCAGCTGCTGATCCGTCATGGCATCCAGCTCCGTGCCCGTCACCGCCAGATCGCCTTCTTCAAAAATTCCGATCTGTCCGGCGATGGCCGCCGCCGTGATCTTATGATCGCCGGTAATCATGATAGTCCGGATCCCGGCCCGTTTCGCATCGGCAACCGCAGCTTTGGACTCCTCCCTGGGCGGATCGATCATGGAAACCAGCCCCAGGAACGTATAATCCTTTTCGTTTTCCACGGTCAGCACATAGTCGTCCGAAACTTCTTTATAAGCAAACGCCAGCACACGCAGTCCCTGTTCGGAAAAAGCCCGGTTCTGTTCTTCTATGGCATGCCGTTCTTTCTGTGTCATGTCCCGCACGCCGTCGGAATAACGGATGTGGGTAGTCCTGGAAAGCATCACATCCAGCGCGCCTTTGGTGAGAACTGTGGGCACCCCATGAAGCTCATATTTGGTGCTCATCAGCTTTCTGTCTGAGTCAAAAGGAATTTCTTCCATCCGGTGCATCATATCCCGCAGGATATCATCATCCAGACTGATTTTATCCGCCATTTCCAAAAGGGCAAATTCCGTGGGATCGCCGATCCCCTTCCCGTCCACGATAGCGGAGTCATTGGTTAAAATCGCATCATAAAGCAAATACCGGTGCAGCTGGTTATGCAGATCCAGACCTTCCGGCTCGTATACCTTACCGTCAATGTAAATCTGCTGTACCGTCATTTTATTCTGAGTCAGCGTTCCTGTTTTATCGGAACAGATCACGGACACACAGCCCAAACTCTCCACGGCTTTCAGGTCTTTGATCACCGCATTTTCCCGGGCCATTTTCTGGGTTCCCATGGCCTGCACAATGGTCACAATAGAGCTTAACGCCTCGGGAATGGCCGCCACCGCCAGCGCCACCGCAAACATGAGGGAATCGATGACGGGCATTTTCCGGTAAAGGCTGAGGCCAAACACTGCCCCGCAGATCACCATGATGATGATTGCCAGCTTTTTGCTGAAATCATCCAGACTCACCTGCAAAGGCGTTTTCTTTTCCTTTGTGGCATTCATGAGCCCTGCAATTTTACCGATTTCCGTATCCATCCCGGTCTGGGTCACGATCACCGCCGCCCGGCCGTATGTCACCAGACTTCCCGAATATACCATATTGGTACGGTCCGCCAGGGGCAGTTCTTCTTCCAGAACGCCTTCCGTTTTTTCGACGTTGGTGGATTCTCCGGTCAGGGAGCTTTCATTCACCTGCAGGGAATAATTGTTTAAAATCCTGCCGTCCGCGGCCACCAGATCTCCGGCTTCCAGCATCAGGATATCTCCGGGCACCACTTTCTTAGAAAGGATCTCCACTTTCTGCCCTCCCCGGATCACCTTTGCATTGGGAGAAGATAAGGATTTCAGGCTTTCCAGAGACTTCTGGGCTTTCACATGCTGTACGGTTCCCAGAACAGCATTCAGAATCAGCACCGCTACGATGACGATCGTACTTTCCACATTACCGGAAAACATGGAAATCCCGGCGGCGACCAGCAAAATCACCACCATCAGGTCACAAAACTGCCCGGCAAAAACCTGAAGGGTGCTCTTCTTCCTGCCTTCCGTCAGGGCATTTTCCCCCTTCTTTTCCAAAAGGACTTCCGCTTTTTCGGGTGTGAGCCCGTCTCTGCCCGTTTCCAGTTCCCTGAGCACTTCTTCCCTGCTCTTTTGATACCATTCTTTCAAATTTGCCTCCTGTTCCGCCGCCAAAGACGGCCCTGTACTTTCTCAAGCTGTATGCACATCCAAAATAAGTATAAAAAAAGACCTTTATCGTATTGTCTGAAAATTCTTCAAAATCAATACAATAAAAGTCTCGTAACCATTTGACTGGTATGTATCACCAGACTGCCCTGCAGTCATGCATGTTGACGATACATTTCAACTACTCCCTTTTACGGATATGCTTTTTTCTTGTCTGGGGCTTAGTATAAGAGATGGAAGGGCTTTTTGTCAACCGCTGCATCTGTAAAATTTTCGTAAACTGCTTCAAAACTTAACGGCACTTCCATCCTTCTGTTATGTTTCCTGCTGCCGGAACGCTTCCAGATAAACTTCAACGGACCGGCTCATTTCTCTGGCAAAGTCAGAATTGTATTTTCTGGCGCAGAATCTTTTGATCCAATCTTCAAATTTTCCGTCCGGATATTCCTTATCAAACATCCGCTCCAGCGCATCTGCCGTTTTTCTCTGATAGCCGTTTTCGTGCACGATATCCTCCAGCCTGCAGCGCCGGGGCTTTGGCCTTTCCTCCTGCTGCCTGGTGGGATATCCGAACACCAGCATGGCCGCCGGAAATACATACTCGGGCAGATTTAACAGACTGCGGTGCTCTTCGCAGCGCTCCATGATATCCCCGATATAACAGGAACCGATTCCCATACTCTGGGCCGCCGTCACCGCATTCTGGGCGGCGATACAGCTGTCCGCCACCGCCAGCATCAAATCCCCTGCGCCGGGCTTTCTCGGTTCGCATCCCCCTGCTTCATACAGATCATACCACTTTTGGGCGTCCGCACAGAAAATCAGCACCATGGGCGCTTTGGCGATAAATGGCTGATTATCGCAGGTCACGGCAAGCTTTTTCTTCAATTCCTCATCCGTGATGTCCAGAATGGTATACAGCTGCTGGTTTCCCGCAGTGGGCGCAGCTGTTGCCGCCAGCAGAATTTCCCGTTTCTGCTCCGGGGTAATTTTCTGTTCCGTGAAAACGCGGACCGATTTTCGATTATGAAGCTCTTTGATCATTTCGTTCATCATTTATTCCCTCGTTTCTTTTTGCCGAATTATGTGTTATGATCTATTTCAAATATATGCGATCCGGAAAGGAGCTTTTGCCATGAAGCATGCAGGAACCCAAGAACTGACCACCAACCGTCTCACTCTGCGCCCATTTACTGCCAATGACACGCAGGCCATGTATGACAACTGGGCTTCCGACAGCCGCGTGACCCGTTTTTTAAGATGGACGCCCCACACGGATCCTGGCGTCACCCGTGTCATCCTGACGGAATGGATCGCAAAATATGAGAATCCGTCGTTCTATCATTGGGCCATCGTCCCTCTTGCCGGAAAAGGAGACCCCATCGGCGCCATCAGCGTGGTTTCTCAGGATGAAAATACCAAAAAAGCGCACATTGGCTATTGTCTGTCCGCCTCCTACTGGCATCAGGGCATCATGAGCGAAGCCCTGGCGGCCGTCATTGATTTTCTCTTCACCCATACCGGTTTCAACCGGATTGAGTCCCAGCACGATCCCAACAATCCCCATTCCGGTATGGTGATGGAAAAATGCGGTCTCCAATACGAAGGAACACAGCGCAGCGCGGACTACAGTAATCAGGGCATCTGCGATGCGGCCTGCTATGGAATCCTGCGGGAGGACTGGGTCTGCCTGAAGGCCCGGGATTCCTATGTAAAACGCCCCGTCATTTTCCATGATTTTACAGAACTTCCGGCTCTTTCTGACGGAGAAATCAGCCTCACCTGCATCCGTAAATCACCTGCCGATTCCCAAAAAGGCTGGGTTCCCTGTTATCGTTTTGAAATCTGCCTTCATGACGAGTCCATCGGTTACGCCGATCTGCGCATCGGCTATGATGAAAACCTGTTTTACAGCGGCAACATCGGCTACGCCATAGACGAGCCTTTCCGGGGACATGGGTATGCAGGCAGAGCCTGCCGCCTTCTGCTTCCCGCAGCAAAAGCCCACGGCATGAAAACATTATGTATCACCAACAATCCGTTAAATCATGCTTCCTATCGGGTTTGTGAAAAGCTGGGCGCCCGTTTTATCGGCAAAGCGCCGCTGCCGAAATGGCATTCCATGTATTCCGAAACACGGCGGTATTCTAACATTTTCCTTTGGGATATCTGAAAACCTCTAGGGGCTGAGGCACGCAGCAATCAGGGCCTTCTCCGGGTCCTGGTCTGCCCTTCCGCCGCCTGTCCTTAGCTCCCCAATCCCTCAGCTTTTTCATGAAACTGCACCGGTTCCACCCCTTCCGTCAGAGGACGCATTTCATATTCCGGAAAGGCATCCAGCAGCTGTTCTAAGCAAAGGGCCGTGCTGTGCACCACATCATGGGCCAGCATCACCACTTTTTTCCGTCCCAGGGTAGTCTGCACCCCATTCTCGATCAGTTTTTGGGGGTCCGGATTTTTTACCGCATCTTCAAGACTTGCGTTCCAGTCAAAATAAACATACCCCTTTTCGGTCATTTTTTCAATGATTTCTTCCCGCACCGCTTTATTATAGGAATTGATGCTGCCTCCCGGAAAACGGAAAAATACCGCCTCTACGCCGGTCACCTCCCGCACGGCTTTATCAGCCTCTTCAAAATCTTTGATGTAACTGTCCGCACTTTCATATACCGTCTCATATGCATGGTTGTTACAATGGATTCCGATGGTATGTCCTTCCGCCACGATCCGCCGGGCCACCTCCGGGTGTTTTCTGACGCTTTCCCCCACCACAAAAAAGGTGGCCTTCACGTTTTTTTCTTTTAAAATATCCAGTACCTCTACCGTGTTTTCTGCCGAAGGTCCGTCGTCAAAGGTCAGATACATCGTCTTTGGATGAAAAAACAAATCCACGCCCTCTGCGATTCCCTCGGCGATCTTTTCCCGATATTCCTCCGTTTCCAAAAGTCCTCTTTCCTTTTGGTTGGACAAAAATCCGGTTTCAATCAGACAGGACGGCATCTCCGTGCTCCTGGTCACATACAGCTGCGGATCCTCTTTCGCCTCCCGGTCCAATGCCCCTGTCTTTTTTACGGTATATCTGTGGACGAGCCGCGCCAGCCGTCTGGAATCCCTGGAAGGATTCGAGCCGTCATACCAGGTTTCGATTCCTTCAATAGCAGAATCCTCCCAGGTGTTCTGGTGAATGCTGATATAAGCATCCGCCCGGTCACGGTTGGCCTGCACTGCTCTGTCTTCTTTTGCAAGATATGTGTCATCCTCCCGGGCCAGGCGGACCCGATATCCCTTTTCTTCCAGTTTTTCTTTTAAAAGAAGAGCGATTTCCAGATTGATCTGCTTTTCGGTCACCTCATTCCAGGAGCAGCCTTCGTCCAGACCGCCGTGGCCGGGATCCACCATAATGAGCAAAGGCCCTGCAGGTTTTTCCGGCCCTGCAGGCTGTGTCTGAACCTGGCTGGTGTGTTCCTCCGCAGGCTGTGTCTGCCCGTCCTCTGGGGAAACTTCCGTTTCTTTCCCACCCGATGCTTCTTCCTGCTCTTTGAAAGCTCTCATAACGGCCTCCGCAGCCGGATCCTCCGGGGCAGCCAGCACGTTTCCTGCCATATATAAAGACACCAGTCCTATGCCGATGGCTACTGCACCCAGACAGCATAATATCCAGCCTGTTTTTCGTCTGTTTTTCCTCTTTTGCATAAAAATGATGCTCCTCCCATGCTGTATCTCTGCCTTCAGATTACATGGCGGCAGCATCAGAAAAACATCATTTTTGCATCAAAGTTGCATCATTGTGAAATTTTTAAAAACAGTTCGTTTATTCCTTCGTAAAACCCGATTGTCACAATTGTTTTATCGTTTTCCATCCCCTCAAAAACGTATTTCTGAAAGAAAGGGGTAGTCTCCAGAAGCGGGTTATCGGAATCATAAGGCTGCGGCTCCCGAAGGCCCATATACTGCCTCCAGCTCTCTGCCACCACATCCGGATCGATTTCTTCCCAGGTCCGCGGCGTACGCACATAAAACTCATAAATTTTTCCGCTGTCCGCGTCCAGATAGGCGTCAATCAGACGGTTATTCCTGTCCGTACTTCTCTGCCTGTCCGCCAGACTCACCTTCCACACCGCCACATTGTTGCGGGGCTCCAGCACGTCGATGGCAGAATACAGCACCGCATCATAATCTTCTGCATTGACTTCCTTTACGGAAGCCGGCAGAATCCCCAGATTTTTCAGTTCCTCCAGTTCCTTTGTACAGGCGGGAAAAATCTCCTCCCAGGTATATTCATTTTCCGAGGGGCCTCTGTGATTCACCACAAACGCATAGGTTCCGCCCAACTGCCGGTAAGCGGCGTTTGCCGCCGGGTTTCCCATGAGACTTCCGGAACTGTCTGTATGTTCTCCTGTCCCCACGCCCTGCTCGCTCTCCGGCACCTTCTGGCTGTTCAGGCACTGCGCCAGAATATAAAGCCGCTGGTTACTGTCCAGCTTGTAGCGGTAACCTTCCCCCGCTTCTTCCACCGGCCGCACATGAATTTCTCCCAACATCTGCCGATCCCGGTATCCGGTCATCGCCTCCGGTCCCCAGACACAAACCGTCACAACCAGCCCGGCAATACATAAAAATACAATATTTTTCAGCCACTTTTTCATGCCGGTCCTCCTTCCTGATCCGGCAGAACAAAGGAAAAGCAGGAACCTTTTCCCACACTGCTTTCAATTTTCAGACAGCTGCCGTGCAGCCGCAGGATTTCAGCGCACAGAGTCAGTCCCAGCCCCGCTCCGTTTTTGCTTCTGGAACGGGACTTATCCACCATATAAAAGGCCTTGGTAATTTTGGAAATTTCTTCTTCCGGTATGCCGATTCCATGATCTTTTACCGCAAACCGATAACCGTTTTCCACCCTGCTCCCCGATACTTCAATCAGGCTGCCCGGTTCCGAAGCCTTGCAGGCATTATCCACCAGGTTCATGAGCACCGCTTTGATCAGTCCGGCCTCCGCCCACACGGTACCTTCCTCACAGAGAAAACGAAACCGCATATCCTCTCTGGACAAAAACATATCGTTGAGCCAATCCAAAAATAATCCCGCGGGAACTTTGGCAAACCGGATTTCCCTCTTTTTGGCTACAATGATATCCAAAAGCCGCAGGGACATGGTTTCCAGACGTTTTCCTTCGGTATAAATATAATTGGCCGACAAAAAACTTTTTTCCTCATCCAGCTTCCGGGACCGCATCAGGTCCGCATATCCGATAATGGAGGTCAGAGGCGTTTTCAGTTCATGGGCAAAAGCCGCCATAAAGTCTTCCCGGTCCCTGATTTCTTCCTCCAGTCTGCGAATGGTGTCCTCCAGCACATTTGCCATGTTGTTAAAATCTGCGGTCAGTTGTCCCAGTTCGTCATCACTGATCTGTTTTGCCCGGCATCCATACTCTCCTTTTGCCATTCGCTTGGACGCATTGGTGAGCTGCCGGATCGGCCTGGTCAGCCAGGAGGAAATCAGATGCAGCAGCACAGCGCCAAAGAGCAGGATGAGCATCATCACCCGCCGATACACCGTAAATCCCAGCGACCGCTCCTTAAAAACCTCGGAAACATCCCGCATGGTTTCCAGATACAGCACACGGTCCAGCGCTTTTACCGCGCTGCCCGTCTGGATGTAATATTTTTCTCCCAGTTTCCTGACCTGCCAGGTCCTGTTTTCTTCATCGGTCCGTCCCCGCAGGCCGTCGTCGGCCGCAAAGCCGTCGCTTGAATAAAGCACTTCTTTTTCCTCATCGGACAGACAGAGAAGCCGCCCGGCGCTGTTGCTCTTTTCCAGATCCGCGGCGATCTGTTCCACCGTGTAATCCTGCAGCACATCATATTTGGCAGGCACGTTTAACGCGGCGGTTTCAAAGGCGAAGCATAAAATGCTGTTCTCATCCATGGCCTGGCTGGTTTCTCTTGCCAGGGATGTTTCAAAAACATAATTGACGAAATAGTAGCCTGAAAACCCCAGCGCGGCCGCCATCACCATGACAGTCCACATAAGCAGCTTGAACGAAAATTTCATTTTGGCTCCTCCAAACGGTACCCCACCTTATACACTGCCGAAAGGTTCTGTTCCCAGCCCAGCTTCTTTCTCAGCCGCTGCACATGCAAATCCAGGGTGCGGCTGTCTCCGTAGTACTCCTCTTCCCAGACCTTCTCATAAAGGGTTTCTCGAAACAGGGCCACATTTTTATTTCTCATGAATAAAACCAGAAGCCCGAATTCCTTGTTGGTCAAAGACACCGGCCGCCCTGCCTTCCAAACTCTGTGGGCTTCCACATCCACAGTCACATCTCCGGCAGTCAGCTGCTTCTGCATTTTGTTATAACGCCGCAATACGGCTTCCACCCGGGCCACCAGTTCCACCACATCAAAAGGCTTCACCAGATAATCGTCTGCCCCAAGCTTTAATCCCTTTACCCGGTCTCTGACCTCATGCTTTGCAGTGATAAAAATCACCGGAATTTCCATGGGACGGATATATTCCATAATATCGTAACCGTCCGCTCCCGGCAGCATGATATCCAAAAGAATCAGGTCGAACGTTTCCTTTTCAATCAGCGAAAGCGCTTCCATACCGTCCTGCACCGCCGTGCAATGGTAACCCGAGGAGGACAGGTTCAAATCAATCAGGTCACAAATCGGTTTTTCATCATCCACAATCAGTATTTTTATCATCTTCTGTAAAATCCTTCCGGCTGCGTCTGCCAGCCCCAGCAGCTGCGCAGCTTTTCCACAAGCTTTTCCATGGTGTCGCCGTCCTCATACGGGCAGGCATCCTTAATTTCCCGATCCTCCGAAAAGCCTCCGGTTCTCTGGTAATAAACCGAATAATCGCTTTCCACCACCAGTTCTCCCTGCACGCCTTCCCTGCTATAACGCGCCAGCACCACCAGATCCTTCAGGCCGTCCCCGTCGATATCCCGGCAGCTGGTTCCCCGCAGCGCATACAGGTTATCGTAGCTGCCCATGGGCTGAAAACTCCACACGATATACCCCTGCTCATTCACCAGGTAAATCATAAATATTTCATAATCGGCAATGCTGATGCTGCCGGGCACCACCAAAAGCCTTCCCAGTTTTTCAAAATCCCGCCAATAGCTCTGTTCTGAAATGACGGAAAACCCATTCTGTCTGAGTTCTTCCAGCGTTGCCGCAGTATAAAGGAATTCCGTTGACTTTCCCTCCCGGGCATAGGCGGTGATAAAATCCACGCTCTTATTCATTCCAAAGCGGTTGATCTTATCCGAAACCCGCCAGTCCCTGTAAAATCCCTGCCCTTTTTGATACAGCACGTCCCCCACCTTGTACGCCTCGCCTTTTGCTTCCTTCCCGGCTGTGGTGATCAGCACAATATCCGTCAGACCGTCCTCATCCACATCCTGAAAAGATACCGCCGCAATTCCCGTATTGTCCTGCTTCATCTCTCCTAAACCGGTAAAGTTGCAGGCCAGCTGATCTGTCCGAAACACAATATTTCCCTCTTCATCCGCAAAAAACAGGGCAAGACGCTGATAGCTTTCTTCCATGGCCGGAATAAAAGTGACCTCCCCCAGATTTTCCAGCCATACGGGAAACATCTGCCAGCGCACAATCCGAAACCCGTTTTCCGCCAGTTCGGAACTGTTTTTGATTCCGTTCAGGCGGCTCATATATTCCTGATACAGCACGGCTGTTTCCTCTTCGACGACCATTCTCCCTCCGACCGCCAATCCCTCTCCGGCGGCTTTTCCTTCCTGCGAGGGGGCTGCCTGTACTGTGAAAGAGCACAGCAGAAGCAATGCTATAAAAAGCATCCCTTTAATCCTGAATTTTCCAATATCCATTCCGATTCGATCCCTCTCTTACAATTTTCCCCTCTTCTATAAGAGATTTTATTGTATCCTGAATCTGCTTTCTTGAAATATCCAGTTTCTCCATAATCTCTGCCTGAGTTATTGCTTCATCATTTCGTATCAGTTTCAATACATTATTTTTTCTATCTTTTATTTCCTTTGCTTTTCTGGTATCAGCCCCTTTTTTTGGCTCCTTTTTTTGGCTCCTTTTTGGCTCCTTTTTGGCTCCTTTCTCTCTTTTGGGAATCATAGAAAGCTTTAGTGTCACTTGATTCAAACCGGTATCCTCTATGAGTTCCGGATTTATCCAATTTTCATTTTCCCACGTTGCAAGGATGAACGGAAATCCCGATCCTGCATTATCGCCAAAGCCAACCAAACGCAACATTGTCTGCATACGCGGATTTCTCGCTCTGGAATTTCCCCCCTTAAAGATTTCAGATTTGGGCAACTTTAAAATTCCCGGATTTGTAAAAGAAAATTCATTTTCTTTTTTTATGATCTTTAAAATTCCCTCCGATAAATAGTCTGCATGTATAATCATATTCACAAAAGCCTCTCGAATCGCTCTATGAACCGGTGTATCATCAACCCTCTGAATTCCTTCCATTTTAAATGGTTTCTTTAATTCTTCAACAAGCTTCGGAATAACTTTGCTGAAATAGTTAAACAAATTATTTTCCCAGGTACCATCATAAGTTACACGGTCATTCCACCTGACTTCTGTTGTAGTATATCTTTCATCACGGTAATCCATAAATATGTTGTCAAATTCATCGCGCACTGCTAATCCCTTCCCGAACATCAGCAGTCCTGCAAGCGTCACCCCCTCAATATTCTTCCTTCTATCTTTACGATAACCTCCCAGTTTTTCAAGAAATTCCTGATCTCCATATTCATTCCATATATGACCGGGATTCTTACTTTGAAATAGAGTACGATATCTTTTTAAAGTATTTTGGTCTATATCTTCCATTGAATAATTTTCGAGTACTAATCCGTCATTACCATCCGGATTTTGATCCCTGATCATTGCTCGGATTTCATCTTCTGAACAATGATAATCACCTTCATTGTTCCTTTTATATGTTCCTTTATACGGATTCTCACCGACATATATGGGGCGTAGTTTATAATCGGCCCTTGGAACCTCTATTATGATCAGGTTTAAAGTATCCTGGCTTACAATATAAACATCCTTATCTATAAGAATATTGGCATTCACCTTATTACTATTGATCGTATTCCAAAAATCCTCTAAAATTTTCTTCGGATTCTCTACTCCTTCAATCACAAATCGTTTTTTTGGTTCCAACGCATTTTTATCCTCTCGAACCCCGAGTATGATTCTTCCACCGTTTGTATTTGCGAAACCTGAGTACGATTCATATACAGATTTAGGCATACTGTTCTTCGCTTCTTTACACTCCAAATCAACTTTCTCACCATCCAGTAGAATTTTCTTTACTGCCTCTAAATCCATCCAAATCACCTTCTTTCTTCATAAGATATCGTATATGTTAGAAAATTCAAATCATTGACTGCCAGTCTTTATATTATAATGCCACACTTCCTCATATCCTTCAATCTTTTCGCTTTCTTTTTTCCTCTTCCTGTTTCCCTTCTTCCCCAAATCTCTTAAAAAAGCCGCCCGACAGCCAGCCGATGGCGCCGATGGCCGCGCCGGTCAAAAGCAGTACCACTGCCGGATTTTTGGCAGACGCATCGAACAAAAAGCCATAGACCAGCTGCCCTAACGGCTGTGCGCACATCGACACCGTGAATACATAGGACATGACTTTTCCCGTGAGCTGCTGCGGCGTCCGCTCCTGGATCACAGACAGAGCAAAGATGGAAAAAATATTGCAGGCGATCTGTCCCACACAAAAGGACAGGACCAGAACCAGGTATTTCACAAAGGTGCTGACCGGAAGCAGAAATGCGATTCCCGCCGGGAAGAGTCCCACTCCCAGCAGTATGATCATCCGGTTGAGTTTCTCCACTTTCAGCTTCCCCGCCAGCAGGCTCACCGACAGACCGCCGACCACTGCCGCCGCGCCCACTGCGCTTTCCGCTGCGCCGTAGTACTGCGCCGACAACCCCAGTACATTGCGGACAAGAAACGGGAAGCCCACCGCCATAAGTCCGATGGCAAAAAAGCTGGCAAGGGCCGCCAAAAACAAAAGTTTTAATACGTTTGGCTGCTCTTTTCCCAGGAAACGGATGCTGTCGGAAAAATCGCTTTTGACTATTTTGATGACGGACTGCTTTTCCACCGGTTTTTGATATTCCAGACGGATGAAGCATTCCAGCAGGGCGGTTACAAAAAAGCACAGAGAGGTCACCGCCAGCACCGCCCTGAGGCCGAATGCCGTATAAAAAAAACTGCCTGCAAAAGGGGTGACCAGCCCCGTAACTGCGGAAATCTGATTGACCACCGCGTTTCCCTTTAAGATATTGTCCCCGGTCTGCATCTGGGGCACACAGGCCTGCACCGTAGGCGACTCAAAAGCGCCCAGCACCGAGAGGAACATCAAAAGGACCGCAATCAGCAAAATTCCCGTGTTCTCTCTGCTCATAAAAAACAGAGCCAGTACGCTGCAGCCGGAAATCACATCCAGCATTACCATCAGATTGCGCCTGTTCATCCGGTCTGCCAGCATCCCCCCAAAAGGAGACAGCAGGATCATGGGCACCATGGACACCGCCAGAAGCGTCGCAAAAACAGCCGCCGAGCCGGTCTGCTCCAGCACGTACATGGACAGGGCGAATTTCAGCGTGTAGTTGCCCAGAAGAGAACTGACCTGGCCCAATACCAGAAGCGTAAAGTTTTTCGAAAAAAGTCTGTTATTCAACGTCTTTTAAACCTCCATATGTTCGATTTTGAAAAATAAACCGCGCAGCGCCAGAACCGCTGCCCCTCCTGCCAAAACAGTTAAAAGAAGGGCTGCCATCGGCGTCTGAAAGGAAACCGCAGTCAGCTGACAGGCCGCAGATGCCAGAATGACAGCCGCTACCACAGCCGACGAAACGGATTTTCTGCAGAATCCGATCCAAAGCGCTACGATGCCCAGCGCGCCCGCAGTGACGATATCACACAGCAGAGAAACTCCCGTATACAGAAAGTCCGCTGTCACCGGCCTGCCCGCCTCAAGTGGAACCAGAAAGGCGCCCAGACAAAAAAGCAGGAAGGCTGCTCCGGCACAAACCGCCATGGACAACATGCTGTATCCGTACACCAGTGTCAGTTTTGCCGCCAAAATTTTCCGCCGGCTGACCGGATATGCGAACAGAAGAATGGCCCGCTTTCCGCTATACTCTTCAATCACCACTTTGGAAGCCATCACGGCCGACAAAATGGTAAACGCCGCCGTAGAAAGAACATTATTCATCGTCCCCAGCCCTGCAAAAGAACAGAACAGTTCTTCCTTCGCTTCTCCGGGTTCCATGGAAGGAACCGCCGCAAACAGGCAGAGCATTCCCAACAGAAATAAAAAAAGAAGGCCGGATGCAAAACGGTATCCGCGCATACTCGTTCTTCTGCGCTCCAGTCCGATCAGTTCACTCATGCTTTTTCCCTCCCGCCGTCATCGCAATAAAATAATCCTCCATACTCCCTGCATTCCTCTCTTTCACTTCTTTGGGCGTGGTTTCCTCCACCATGATCCCGTCCGCGATAATGCCCACGCGGTCCGCCATCTGTTCGATTTCCGAAAGGATGTGGCTGGACAGCAGAATCGTCATGCCCTCTTTTTTTACCAGTTCCAGAAACAGTTCCCGCATCTCCCTGATTCCCACCGGATCCAGTCCGTTGGCCGGTTCATCCAGGATCAGCAGTTTCGGTCTGTGGATGAGCGCTCTGGCAATTGCGAGCCGCTGCCGCATTCCCAGGGAAAAAGTGGACACAGCCTGGCTGCCCGTCCCGGAAAGGCCCACCCGTTTTAAAGCCTCCTCCATCCCCTGTTCTTTCAGCCCCATGTAGGCCAGATGCAGCGCCAGATTCTCGGTGGCAGAAAGATGCTCGTAGAAAATCGGCGTTTCAATCAGACTCCCCGTCCGTCTGAGAATCTCCCGGTTTTGACTGACACTGTCCATTCCGAAAAGCTGTGCCTCTCCCCTGGTTGGCGTAAGCAGTCCTAAAAGCAGTTTAAATACCGTCGTTTTTCCTGCCCCGTTTCTTCCAAGCAGCCCATAGATTGTTCCCTGTTCCACACAAAGATCCAGCCCCCGAACCACCTCCCTGCCCGAAAACACTTTTGTCAGTTGTTTCGTTTTTACAATCGGTTCCATCCATCTTCTCCTTTTCATACCTTCTAAAGGTATGTTTATTCTGAAATAAAAAAGGCGTTCCGCCTCTTTCATACCTACCGCATGAATGTATATGGCTAAAAAGATTGGAAAGCACGCTTTGCGAACTTTCCCTTTTCTGTTCTCTACTCTGTACCGGCCTGCTCTATTCTCACAAAATATTCTTCCGCCAGTTTCATAATTTCATCATTCATAATGGGAAGCCCCATTTTTTCCAGCATCTCTCCGATGAACCGGAATTTCCGAAGCATTTCCTGCGCTGTGGCAGGATATACCGTAGGCGCCAGCCACAAACTGGTCAGAAGCGGAATCAGCTCCGAAAGTTCACTGGGATAAGCGGTACAGATGGAACCGTCCTTTATCCCTTCCTCAATCAGCCTGTAAAAATACGGGGTCAGAATTTTCCGGTTGGATTCAATCATCCCTGCCAGCACCCTGGGATTTTTCAAAATCGGCATGGACTGTATATTCAGATCCATCCTTCTCTGATCGGCCTGATTGAGCCGGATCATCTCCCGCAGCTTCTCAAGACCATTTAAATCGGAACGGTTAAAAACCGCCTCGAAGGGATTGTTCTCGGAAAACATTCTGTCTCCCACCGCGTCCATGATTTCTTCTTTGGACTTGAAATGATGGTAAACCGCGCCCTTCGTCATGCCGCCCAGTTCGCTTACGATATCCTGGATCGTGGTATTATCGTATCCTTTTTCCATAAACAGGCGCATGGCTGCGTCCAAAATTTTCTCAACCGTAACTTCCGGATATTTATTTCTGGCCATCGCCCTTCTCCTTTACATTCATTCGGTATGTATCATTGTAGCAGACCGCCTTACCGCTGTCAATCCCCAATCACTTTTCCTCTTCTTTCTCCAGCTCACGAAGCCTTTTGTTCAATTTTTCCGCTTCATGTCTGTTGTAAAAATAGAAAACCGCCCAGATGCAGACAAAGGAGAATACCCCGATCAAAATAAAGCTGATGACCTGCCATCCTGCCTGCAAAGGCATCCAGCCCAGCCAGAAGGCAACGGAGAAGAAACCTCCCAGCCCCACCCCGAAATGAATCAGCACGGCCGCCCAGAGAGGAAAGCGTTTCAGCGTATAGAAAATCGCGCTGGAAGCACAGCAGATCCCCACCAGCATGCTGCCAAAAGCCTGTCTGGGGAAATCGGCGATGACCGGTTCCAGCCAGGCGCTTCCTGCAATCTCATAGCCGATCAGCCCTGTCAGCACAAAGCAGATGCAGCCCCAGGAAATTCCGTAAAACAGATAGTGTATTATTTTTTTCAGCATTCTTTACACCCCCAACCGTTCTTTAAACTGCTTCCGGAAACTCCGTGTGATGACTTCCTCTATCCCGTTTTTCATGACCACCTCCATGGTGCCGTTAAAGGCGGCTTCCACATGGCTGATCCTTCTGAAATTGATGAGCGCCGACTTGGAAATGCGCACAAAGTTTTTCCCCAGCTTTTCCTGGATTTCATAAAGAGGCCTGTTTAAAAGGTATCTGGTTTTCGCGCTGTCGTACAGGACCAGTTCCCGCCCCTCGGTGCGGATCACGTCGATGCTGTCCGGTTCGATAAAAAACAGCTTTCCTTCCCGCTGGGCCGTAAATACAGTGTCCGATCCTTCTTTTTCCAAAATTTCCACTGCCGCCTGCAGGGCGGGCGTCAGTTTTTTAATATGTAAAATCGCATAGGGCTCTGTGCAGCCCGGATCAATTTCCAAATCAACTCGCATGGATTTCCCCCTGTCCAAAACAGCTTTCTCCTCCGGCACAGGTCCGGATCCGCCTGTTTTTTCTTTCCTGTTTATTCTATCACATTTGTCCCGGTTTTGTATGCATTTCATTCCTGCCACCCGGCATTTTACTCCGGAAAAACGGCAGGATACACTGCTCCTCTTGTAACCCTCCTCTGCTTCTTCTATGATGGAGTCATCAAAGTAAGGAGGGCAAACAATTGAGTGAAGCATTGGGAAAAGTAGAAAATCTGACAATAAAATATAAAACGCTGACTGCGGTGGACGATTTGAGCTTCTCTTTTTATGAAGAAGAAATTCTGGCGGTGATCGGCCCCAACGGTTCCGGCAAAACCTCTGCCATGGAATGTCTGGAAGGCCTGCGCAAGCCTTCTTCCGGAAAAATCACCGTTTTGGGAAAGGATCCTTTCCGGAACCGGAGCAGCATGTATCGGGAAATGGGCGTCCAGCTGCAGGAGGCGCACTATCCTCCCCATATCAAAGTGAAGGAGCTCTGCGCCCTGTTTTCTTCTTTTTATGAAAATCCGGCGGACTGGAAAGCGCTGTCCGCACAGCTGGGCCTGTCCGAAAAGGAAAACCGGTCGGTCCGGAAGCTGTCCGGCGGGGAGAAGCAGCGTCTTTCCATCCTTTTAGCCCTGCTGCCCCGTCCGAAGCTCCTGATTTTGGATGAACTGACCACCGGCCTGGATCCCGAAATCCGCCACGGCATGTGGGAAAATTTAAAACGCATCCGCCAGGCAGGCACTACGATCCTGTTGGTTTCCCACTATATGGATGAGGTGGAGGAACTGGCCGACCGGCTTTTATTCCTGCTGAACGGGAAGTGTATTTTTACAGGCACCCAGGAAGCGTTCCGGGCCTATGCCAAAGAACGGATTCCGGCCGGTCAATGGAACGATTCCCTCTCGCTGGAGAAAATTTATCTCCTGCTTTCCCCGAAAACCAATGTGATTCGTCTGGAGGATTTATGATGAAAAAACTGACTGCCGCCATAAAAACAGAAACGCTGCTTTTTGTCCGTGATTTTTTCGGTTTCTTTTTTACCTTTGCCTTCCCTGTGCTGATGCTGCTTTTGTTCGGCAGCATCTATGGGAATGACCCTTCTCCCTACTTTAACGGCCAGGGCTCCATGGATGTTTCCGTCCCCGGTTATTCTGCCATGATCATCGGTGTGACCGGACTGATGGCCTTTCCTCTGACCATTTCCGGATACAAAGAGAGCGGGATTTATAAGCGTTTTGATGCTTCTCCCTGTGGGAAAGGACTGATTATCACCGCACAGATCATCGTCAATTTCATCATGACACTGGCAGGCTTCTGCCTCCTGTTTGTCGTCGGAAAACTTTTCTTCCATATCCGGGTGGGCGGCAGCGCTACTGCCATCGCCTTTTCCCTGCTGTTATCCATGGGCGCCATTTTTTCCCTGGGATTTTTCTTCACCGCAATCGCGCCTACGGAAAAAATATGCAGTCTGTTCTGCTACGTTTCCTATTTTGTGATGATCTTTTTATCCGGCTCCACTATGCCCCGTATGATGCTGCCGGAAGGGATACAGCGTTTTTCCCGTATTCTGCCGCTGACTCACGCTGTGGATGTGCTGCAGGGCGCATTTTTGGGCGCCCCGTTTTCTGAATACCAAACCAGCGTCTGGTTTCTGCTGGCTCTCATGATCTGCTGTGTGACGGCGGGCGGGCTTTTTTACAAAAAGGGGGGCGCAATTTAGCGCCCCTCCCTACGGTCTTTTTGCATATTCCGCGATTACGCGGAACACTTTTTCCATGTCCAGGGGCTTGGCCAGATGTTCATTCATCCCGGCTTCCCTGGTCTTGTGCACATCCTCGATAAAAGCGTTTGCAGACAGCGCGATGATCGGCACGGTCCGCGCATCCTCCCGCTCCATGCTGCGGATGGCGCGGGCCGCCTCCAGTCCGTTCATCACAGGCATCATGATATCCATGAGAATGCAGTCGAATTCCCCGGCGGATGAATTTTCAAAAATATCCACCGCTTCCTTTCCGTTCTCGGCATTGATCACCGTCACCCCGGCATCTTCCAACATATACTGGGTAATCTCTCTGTTGATTTCATTATCCTCCACCAGCAGGATTTTCATGCCGGAAATGTCTACGACTTCTTCATCGGCCTCTCCCGGGGATTCCTGATCCTGCTCCGTGTCCAGCAAAAGGGGAAGAATCACCGTAAATTTACTGCCTTTTCCCAATTCGCTTTCCACCAAAATCGTCCCGCCCATCTGCTCCGTCAGATTCTTGGTGATTGCCATGCCAAGCCCCGTCCCCCGGTAACAGGTCCTGGCATCGCTGTTTTCCTGCGTGAAAGGTTCAAAAAGATGCTGCTTAAATTCTTCGCTCATGCCGATTCCCGTATCCTGAATGGTGAAGCGATAGACCGCTGTCCCGTCTGCCGCCGACAGTTCCTCCGTCCGAATGGAAACCTTTCCGTTTGGACGATTGTATTTAATCCCGTTGCCCACAATATTAATTAATATCTGTCTTAAGTGCAGCGGACTTCCCACCAGTCTTGAATGGGCCAGTCCCACCGACTCCTCTTTTAGCATAATCCCCTGTTCTTCCGCCTGAGGCCCCAGGATTTCCAGGCAATTCTCCAATACATCATATAGATTAAACCGTTCCTTTTCAAAGGCAAAAGTGCCGCTTTCCAGTTTGCTGATATCCAGAACGTCATTGATCAGTGAAAGCAGATGTTCCGCCGAAGTCCTTATTTTTTCCCTGCACTCTTTCCGTTTGACCGGATCATCCGGATTTTTCTCACTGATGGAGAGCATTCCCAGAATGCCGTTGATGGGGGTCCGGATATCGTGGGACATGTGGGAAAGAAACTCCGTTTTCGCCAGATTGGCCCGCTTTGCTTCCGTAAGGGCTTCCATCAGTTCTTTTTCCTGCTTCTGCTGTGTGATCATGGTTTCCGTGATATCCTGATGATATCCTTTCAGCCGGATTCCTTTCTTGGCGAATTTATCATCCAACAGGCCTCCGCAGCGCACATAAATTTCTCCCAGCAAGGGGTGGTTCCACGGGTAGCTGACTTCACTGCGTCTGTTCTTCCTGATTTCCTCCACCGCGTTCAAAACCAGATTCACATATCCCGGATCAATGTTGTCAAACCAAATTCTGTAACACTGCTCCGGTGAAATCTCCTGTTGTATGCCGAGAAGGTTCCGCATGGTCCTGTCCGCATACATCCGAGGTTCGCACCCGTCTTCCAGTTCGATGGCCCAGATTCCGGTTCTGGCCCCTTCCAGCGTTTCTTCGATATCATGCTGACTTTCCAGCTTATAAGTTTCCAGGGCCTGCTGCACAGCCAGTTTCTCCAGGGTCAGCCGTTCATTTTCCTTTTTTTCCGTGATGTCATGAAACGTCCCGATCACCATGCTGGGACTGCCGTCCTCCCGCCTTGCCACCTCTCCCGTGTCACGGAACCATTTGTATTCTCCCTGCTTTGTTAAAATGCGGTACTCTACATCATACGGTCCCCTACCCGCCACAGCCGCCCAATAGGCTTCCATGGTTGCCGCCTTATCCTCCGGGTGCAGCCTGTCCGACCAGGCCTCCAGCTCGTCCGGGAAATCTTCGGTATTCTGGAAGCCGAGCATATAGCGGAAGGCCTGACTCCAGGTTACCTTTGTCATCTTTCCGTGCTCATCAAAGTCCATGCTCCACATGCCGGAACGAATGATATCATTGATCATTTCCAGATTTCGTTTTTCCTGCCTGATCCGGGTCTCCCCCACTTCGATGGATTTGTTCACCGCTTCTATCAAAGTAGCATATTCCGGCGCAAATTCATCGACCGGCAAGTACCGAAACGTATCTGCAGCAGCGTTTTCTTCATTCAATGCGATCAGTTTCTCTGTTATTTTTTCAATTCCGTTTTTCATGGGATTCCCTCGGTTTTCCGGCGCCTGCAAATCGGCGGATATCCTTTTTGGCTGATCACAGCCTTTTCTTTTCATTATAATGGTTCTCCAAAAACAAACAAGGGATTTTTAAAAAATAATTATATATTCGGTTAAAATTAATCAAAATCTAATCAACAAGCCAAAAACCACTTCTGCCGGGGCAGACAGATCCCGGATCGAACGGCGCGTAATTCCTAACAGATTGCAGACTTTATTTTGATAAGTTTTGACAAAATGTTCGTACTGTTGTATGATTACTTTAATAGATACCAAATCGGTTATATCCCTCTGCAGGATCTTTCAAAAGACCGAATCCTGATGAAGGATACCTGTGCTGCCAATGAATCCACGCCGATGAATTTTACAGACAGCCTCCCGAACTGGACAGGAGTCCGCGTTATATTCTCAATCCCCGGTTTCAGCATCTGCTGCCGGAAGAAAGATGTCCGGACAGGTGACCGCTGAATATCAAAGCGTCTGCAATGCAGCGGTGAAAAAAATACGGCCAAATGGAAAACCGGGTCAATGTGGGAGGTCGTTTGTATGAAAAACCGGAAAAATGGCAGAATTGCATTTTTCATTCTGATAACTTTTATCGTTTCGTTAATGGCCGTCTGGGTTTATGTCAGACAGCTCTCTCGTGCTACCGAATCCTCAATGCTTTCTTTCATGAAAGAATTATCCCGACACGACATGCAGAATATCCAGAGTGAACTGGACAGATCCTGGGATGAAATTTCATCCGTATACTCCCGGACCCGGATCGCTGGCTGCAATACCATACAGGAAGTCTGCAGCCGCCTGAATATTGAGCAGAACACAAATACCTTTGATCTCATTTATCTGGTGGACTCCAAAGGGAATACCTATTCCGGCACAAATGTCATCCAGAACAACAGTGACAAAGCTTATATTGAATCTCTGTTGTCCGGTAATGAGAGGTTTGTCATGCGCTTTGACGATCTCGATATTCTGGAAGCCATGAGAGAAAATCTCGTTTACGGGGTGCAGTGCTCTCCCTTTGAGGTGAGCGGAGTGGAATTTATCGGAATCGTAGGTTTTTCCAAAATCAGTATGATCGAGGAACGTCTGAAAATCGACAGTTTTGACGGCCGGGGCTATACCGGCATCATCGATTCTTCCGGGAATTATGTTGTCAATCTCAATCGCAGCGCCGGGATCGGGAAAAAGGATAATTACTATGAAAAGCTCCGAAAAGAAACGGATCTTTCGGAAAAAGAAGTGGAGGCCATTACCGGCCAGGTCAACGAAGGGGAATCGTTTATCGAACATATTGCTTATACGGATGCCGGGGCCCAGATCGTTTCGTTTATTCCCATCCCCGAAACCACATGGAGTATTGTCCTGACCGTATCCGAGAAAGCGTTCAATGAGCAGATCCGGCAGTTTATAACGATGACCGGCGTCATGCTGGCTGTGATCGTCTCTACCCTTTGTCTGATGATGATCATCATCTTCCGCGTGTCGGCAGCTTCCGCCACCGCGAAAGCAGAGGCAAAGGCCCGGGGGGACTTCCTCTCCAGCATGAGCCATGAAATCCGCACCCCGCTCAATGGCATTATCGGGCTGAACCATCTGATGCAGTTAAATACGAACGATCCGGTGAAATTGAAAGAATATCTGAGCAAATCGGATTCCACCGCAAAATATCTGCTCTCCCTCGTCAACGATATTTTGGATATGTCGAAGCTGCAGGCCGGAAAAGTAGAGCTTTCCTTAAAGCCCTTCTCCATTCCCCACCTGATTTCCCTGGTGGAATCCATCACCCTCAGCCGGGCGGAAGACAAGCATATCCGATTTCGGACAGAAGCCGGGATTCAAATTCCTAATATTATCGGGGACGAAATAAGGATCGAACAAATTCTCATTAACATTCTCGGAAATGCCGTCAAATTTACGCCTCAGGACGGTCAGATCACCCTGCGGATCTTCCAGAAAGAGGCAGGAATCGGCAAGGTTGTGACCACCTTTGAGGTAGAAGATACCGGCTGCGGCATGAGTGAGGAGTTTCAGAAGAAAATATTCGATTCCTTCAGTCAGGAGCACACATCCGTCTCTCCGGGCATGCAGGGCACCGGGCTGGGGATGTCGATCAGTTCCCGGCTGGCCAGGCAGATGGGAGCCACCTTATCTGTCAGAAGCCGGCTGGGAGAAGGCAGCTGTTTTACCTTTGTGCTGACAGCGGATATCGCGGAAAAACTCCCGGTCGTATCTGTCCGGACAGACGCCGATCCTGTTTCTGTGAGCGATAACGAAGCATTAAAGATTCTGATTGCGGAGGATAACGAATTAAATGCTGAAATTCTGACAGAAATGCTGCGTTCCGGAGGCTTTCCGGTAGTGCGCGCCGCTGATGGCAAACAGGTTGTGGATATATTTCAGGATTCTGCCATCCGTGAGTTCAACGTCATTTTAATGGATTTGCAGATGCCCGTGCGAAACGGCTTTGAGGCTGCCAAAATCATCCGTGAGCTGGACCGTCCGGATGCAAAGACGGTAACCATCTACGCCTGTACGGCAAACACGTTCAAAGAAGATCAGGATAAAGCGTCGGAAAGCGGGATGGACGGATTCATTGCCAAACCGATCGATGCCAACAACCTGATGCAGATGCTCAATCTGGCAAAGAAGAGGAGGAATGGATAGGATGAAAGACAAAAAACGGATTCTCACAGGGGGATTGCTGCTTGCGGCAGTTCTGAGCGCACTCACCGGCTGTGCTGCCGGGAACCAAAAACCAAAGGTGTCGCTGACGGTCAAAGTACCGCCGCTCACGGTGTCAAATACAAATACCGATATCACCGACGCCTATGACATGCTGGTACAGGCGGGCAGCGATTTTGCCGCTCAGTATCCCGACGCTGATGTCACGGTTAATGTGGTGAAATTTGCCTATACCGAAGAAGACGAATACATCACCGGCTGCTTCGACACCGAAGACGCCGCCGACGTTCTTCTGGAAGGCTATTTTAATATGGCGGGCTACATTCATACGGGGCGCGTGGCGCCTCTGGATGACATCATCACGGACGAGATGAGAAAGGACGTTGACGACGTTATCTGGGAAATGAGCCGGGTGAACGGAAAAACTTATATGCTACCCTTCTACAGTCTCCAGAACACTTTGTTATACAACAAGGACCTGTTCCGCCAATACGGGCTGGAAGAGTATATCGGACCGGAAAACGAAATCCAGAGCTGGACCCCGGAAGAGTGGGAGACCATTCTTTCCACCTTCGCGCAGGAGCTGCCCGAAATGTCCTATCCCATGATGATGTATGCGAAAAACGACCAGGGGGATACTCATATCATGACCCTGCTGCGCAGCCGGGGAAGCAAATTCTTTGATGAGAACGGCCGGTTCCATTTAAACACACCGGAGGGAATCGCCGCGCTTCAATGGATCGTGGATTCCTATAAAAAAGGGTATTTTCCCGTAGGCTGTGAAAACATGGAGATCAATGACTGCAGCGCCCTTTATATGAATAATCAGCTGGCTGTCCATATGGGCAACAGCGCAGTTATTATCAATATGAACCCGGATATAACAGGTCTTGTCAACTTTCCAAGCATGGACGGGTCCGGCTATAACACATCCTTTGTCACCGGATTTGAAGTATTTGACAACGGAGATGAAGAAAAACTAAAAGCCGCCAAAGCATTTGTGCAATATTTCTATTCCGATGACGAACTGATGGATTATGCCCAGGTCGGTATCCCTGCCAGCAAAGCCACAGCAGAACGGGTGAACGATCACGTCTTCATGCAGGAAGCCTATGCCGCAAATACGGTCAATACCGTAGATTTTACAGCCAATAATCCCAACTGGCGCGGCGTGCGTGACGTATTCTATCCTCATATTCACGAACTGCTGACCGGAACAAAGACACCGGAAGAGGTGGCCGAAGCGATTGACGCAGACTGTAATGCCGCAATCGAAGAAGGATGGGCAAACAGTAAACTGCATGAATGAACATGCCGTTATCCCCAAAGCTAAAAAAGATCCTGCGCGAGTGACTGAGTTCGCGCAGGATCTTTGAAATTTTTCCAAAGATATGAAACTTAATCCCATTCTATGGTAGCCGTAGGCTTCGGGCTCACATCGTAGCAAACCCGGTTGACATTCTTCACTTCCTTTAAGATTCTGTCCGTGATCTTCTCCAGAACATCCCAGTCCAGGCGCTCGATAGAGGCTGTCATGGCATCCACGGTGTTGACCGCGCGGATGATCACCGGGTAGTCGAAGCAGCGGGCATTGTCACGCACACCCACGGACTTGAAATCCGGCACAACGGTGAAATACTGCCATACCTTTTTGTTCAGACCGGCTTTCTCGAACTCTTCGCGAAGGATTGCGTCGGATTCCCGCACCGCTTCCAGACGTTCTCTGGTGATCGCGCCAAGGCAGCGCACACCCAGACCGGGGCCGGGGAAGGGCTGACGGTATACCATGGTTTCCGGCAGGCCCAGTTCCAGGCCGCACTGACGGACTTCATCCTTGAACAGCTGCTTTAAAGGCTCCACTAGTTCAAACTGCAGATCCTCCGGCAGGCCGCCCACATTGTGATGGGATTTCACCATCTTGGCGGTCTTGGTGCCGCTTTCGATGATATCGGGATAAATGGTTCCCTGTCCCAGGAAATCAATGCCGTCCAGTTTGCGCGCCTCTTCTTCAAAAATGCGGATGAATTCCGCGCCGATAATCTTTCTCTTCTGTTCCGGATCGGAAACTCCCGCAAGCTTGGTCAGATAGCGCTCCGTTGCATCCACATAAATCAGGTTTGCATCCATCTGATTCCGGAACACTTCAATGACACTCTCGGACTCGCCTTTTCTCATCAGGCCGTGGTTCACATGAACGCATACCAGCTGTCTGCCGATGGCTTTGATTAAAAGCGCCGCCACCACGGAACTGTCCACGCCGCCGGAAAGAGCCAGCAGCACTTTCTTATCGCCAACCTGGCTGCGGATCGCTTCCACCTGATCCTCTACGAAATTCTTCATATTCCAATTGGCTTCCGCTTTACAGATATCAAATACAAAATCTTTAATATGAGGCTGTGCGGCATCCCAGTCCGCATATTTCTCTTCACATTTTGCCGGGGCATGGTCGATTGCCATAAAAGGCAGCCCTGTTTCATACAGACAGGAACAGACGTCAATTTCTTTTCCGTCCACCACTCTGTTCTCTCCGCCGAAAAGGATCACACCCTTTACATTGGGAAGACCTTTGAGTTCTTCTGCTGTGATATCGTGGGGATAAATTTCACTGTAAACCCCCAGTTCTCTGATCTTTCTGGCAAGCTCCGTATTTTTGGTGCTTCCCAGATCCAGAATAACAATCATGTCCTGCTTCATAAGTTTCCTCCTGTTTTTCAGACCTGCATCCTGTAGGCAACCTGTCCGTTTCTCATCTGAAAATATTTATACTAGAAAGTTTACATGATTCGGGGAAAAACCACAACCCAAAAACTGACAGAAATTTTATCTTTCTTCGCGCCCTTCATTGTGCAAATCATGCTTTTATGGCCCAACGCATTTTCGTGGAACGGGCACGGCTGTTTCTGACACACTCCTCTGCCGACGGCCGGATCACATCTCTGGCGATCTCCGAATAGATGCCGTCCCGGTAAAATTGTTTGAACGCCTTCTTCACAATCCGGTCCTCTCCGGAATGGAAGGTCAGGATCGCAGCTCTTCCTCCCGGCGCCAGCGCATCCGGGAGTTTTTCCATAAATGCTTCCAGCACTTCATATTCATTGTTCACATCAATCCGCAGTGCCTGAAAGGTTCTCTGGCAGGATTTTTTTATGGCTTCCTTCTTTTCCCCGGTGGGCAGAAAATCCAGGGCTTTTTCCACCGCCTGCTTTAACTGAAGCGTGGTGGAAATGCTCTGCCCCTTTTTCAGCGCCGCAAAAACCGTCCTGGAGATTTCTTCCGCATAAGGTTCATCCGCGTTTGCAAGCAGCATTCCCTTAAACTCCTCCCGGGTCAGCTCCTTCAACCTTTGGGCGGCCGGGATTCCTTCCCTGGGGTTTAAACGCAGATCCAGGGGGCCGTCATTTTTGAAAGTAAACCCTCTTTCCGGATTATCAATCTGCATGGAGGACAGCCCCAGATCTGCCAGCACGAAGTCAAAAGGGCCTTCCTGTGCCGCAATTTGATCCAGATCCGCAAAGTTCATCAGCCGAACCGTCAGTATTTCCGGTCCGAAACCCATTTTTTCCAGACGCTCCCTGGTCTTTTCGGATTCTATGGGATCAGCGTCCAACGCGGTGAGATGTCCTTTTCCCTGCAGACATTTGAGCATTTCCGAGGTATGACCGCCATAACCCAGGGTGGCATCCAGCCCTTTCTGCCCGGGTTTGATCTGCAGAAAATCCAGAATTTCCTTCACACAGATGGGGATGTGCATTCCCGCAGGCGTGCTGCCCTTTGCAATGACTTTCTCCACCGTATCCGCATATTTTTCCGGATTCAGTTCCTTATATTTTTCCTCAAACCGTTTCGGATGGGTGCCCGAATAACGCACCCGGCGTTTATGTTTCTGTTCCTGCTGTTCCATATCAAAATCCCCTTTCCAGGCCGCCGATCCTCTATTTCTTCCCGCCGAATTTCCGGTAGATTCCGGAAACCACTCCGGCCAGCGCCCACAGCGCCAGAGCGTTTGGAATGACCATCAGCCCGTTGAAGAAATCGGAAAGGGACCATACCAGCTGTACCTTCAGAGTAGAGCCCACAATGATAAAAATGACCACGATAACGGAATAAATTTTTACCGCCTTTTGTCCGAACAAATATTTCACATTAATTGCGCCGAAAAAATGCCACCCGATGATGGTGGAGGAGGCAAAAAACAGCAGGCATACCGCAATAAAAATATCGCCGAAGCTGCCGAATCCGGTAGAAAATGCCGCCTGTGTCAGCGCAATTCCGTCCTTTCCGCTGTCCAGCACGCCGGAGGTCAGCACGGATAAAACCGTGAGATTTAAAATTACAAAGGTGTCGATAAAGACACTGATCATTGCCGCAAGCCCCTGTTCATGGGGGTTTTTTGCGGTTGCCCTGGCATGTGCATGTGGTGTGGATCCCATACCTGCTTCATTGGAAAACAATCCTCTGGCTACGCCGTAGCGGACCGCCTCCCGGATCGTTATGCCCGCTGCGCCGCCCAGCACAGCCCTGGGAGAAAAAGCCCCGACGATAATCATTTTAAATGCGGCGGGCACTTCGGTCAGATGCATGCCGATCAAAATCAGGCTGCCTGCAATATAAACCCCCGCCATGACGGGGACAATTTTTTCCACCACGCCTGCCAGACGTTTCGTGCCCCCCAGGAACACAAAAGCAGCGAAAGCAGCCACCAATATCCCTACCGCAACCGGCGGTATCTCAATATTCCTGGCGGCAAACACTTCCGAAAAAGCGGTTCCGATGGAATTGGACTGCACCATATTCCCCATAAATCCCAGAGCCAGGATGATGAACACCGCAAAACAGGCAGCCAGCACTTTTCCGAATGTTCCCTTAAAAGCCTTTCTGATATAATAGATAGGGCCGCCGGTCACTTCTCCGCCTTCCGTGGTTTTATATTCCTGAGCCAGTGTAGCTTCCGCATAAATGGTCGCCATTCCGAAAAAGGCGGACAGCCACATCCAGAAAATAGCGCCCGGACCGCCCCCGATCAAAGCCGTGGCCGCTCCGGTCAGATTTCCGGTTCCCACCTGGGCAGCGATCGCCGTGGCAATGGACTGAAACGGCGTCATTTCCCCGTTTTCCCCTTTTTTCCCTTTCAGGCTCATATGACCGAATACCAATCGGCAGCCTTCCCCGAATTTTCTCACCTGAATAAACCTTAACTTGAAGGTATAAAAAATGCCGGTTCCGCAAAGCATGACGATCAGCACCGTATTCCACAGCACGCCGTTGGCAGAATCGACCCATTTTAATAAAGCATCCATAACATTTCTCCCTCATATTTTTTTCACGAACGTGGCTACTATATCATATTTTCCGCCTGTTCGCAAGAGAAATATATCTGTTTTCACAAGGCGGACAATCCGTTTCCGTCCCGCTGTCCTGTAAAAGATGCTTTTCTAAAAATTTCGCCACACCGTCCTCTTCACATGCGCTGCATACATAGTCCGCTGCCTCCCTCACTTCCGGAAGCGCGTTTTCCACCGCCACACCCAGGCCGCAGGCTGAAAGCATCGGAATGTCTCCCAGATCATCCCCGAAAGCAGCCACTTCCTCCATCCTGATTCCCAGAAAATCCGCCAGCGCCCGGATCGCTTCCACCTTTCCCGCTTTCGGAGGCAGAAAGCTGTAACGGTTTTCTCCCCGATAACGGATCACTTTGCAGTCAAAATTTCGAGCGATTTTTTCCGCCGCTCCCTCCGGAAGCTGTGCCACAATTTTCAGCGCATCTCCCCAAAAAGGGGCCCGGCAATTTCTTCTGATTTCTTCCTGCACCGGAATCACCACATCTGTATCCGGATCAATTTCATGAATGCAGTCCAGAATGCCGTTTGCAGCATCCCGGGAAAAAGTCCATTTGCAGATCACTTCTCCCCCTGCTGTCTGAATCAGAGTGCCGTCGGTATTGATGGTATATGCTGCTTTGAGCTGATCTGCCAGCTCCGCCGTATGAAACCTGGCCGTAGCAAAGGCGGCCGGGATACCGGCCGCCCGCAGACGTTTGAAAACCTGTTGTGTTTTTTCGGAAAAGCTTCCGTCTCTCCGAAGAATAGTGTCGTCAAGATCTGTAACTACCAGTCTGATTCGCATCCGTTTTCTCCCGTTCAAATTTTCCCTTTTGAGGAAATATTTTTATTCCGCCGGTGTTTCTTCAACAGGAGCTTCTTCTGTGCAGGAACAGCTCTCTTCTGTGTCTGTTTCGGGTTCACATGCTTCCTCTTCACAGGAACAGCAGGTTTCTTCCGTGCTGCAGCACTCTTCCTCCTCTTCCAGCTTTGCGCCGCACTTCGGGCAGAACTGCGCTTCCCTGTCCACCTGGGCATGGCATGCCGGACACTCCTTTAAACCTTTGATATCCGCGATCTGCTTTTTCAGTCTGCCGATTTCGGCAAAAGCGTCTGTGATCATGGAAAATTCCACTTCCATCGCGGAATGCTCCTGATCCTTTTCGCTCTGATACACCTTTTCACCGACCACCTGATACCAGGTTTTGATTTTACCCTCCAGCTGGCCGATCTGCGCGTTCAGCTTTGCCAGATCCGCAACCTCTTTGGCCTTCTGAGCCGCTTCCTTTCCTTTTGTCGAAATTGTTTCCCCGAATTTTTCAAAAAATGCCATTTTGTAACCTCCTTATTCTTTGCTGTTATCAGTTCCGTAATCTTATTACTTTTGACTCATTTCCATCAGCTTGGCCCGCATGGTATCCTCGATCTGCAAAAGCTCCGCTTCCGCTTCCCGACGCTTATTCCGGCCTTCCTCCTGAATATGCATCACTTCATCCAAAGTGGAGATCAGCGTTTCGTTGGTCTTTTTTAACGTTTCAATGTCCACAATTCCGCGCTCGGATTCCTTGGCCGTTTCCACAGTGGCGATCTTTAACGCCTCCGCGTTCTTCTTCAACAGCTCATTGGTCATATCCGTAACCTCCCGCTGGGCCTTGGCTGCCTGGGCGGAATGATCCACGCCGATGGCGAGCACCATCTGGCTCTTCCACAGCGGGATCGTATTCACCAGCGTGGACTGGATCTTTTCGGACATCACCGTATCATTGCTCTGGATCAGGCGGATCTGAGGCGCCATCTGCATGGCCACCGTTCTGGTCAGTTCCAGATCGTAAATCTTTTTCTCAAACCGGTTACACAGCTCGGAAAGATCCTTGGCCTTCTGGGTATCTTCCGGCAGGCCGCTCTCCTTGGCCCGGGCCAGAAGCGCCGGAAGTTCCTGGGCACGCACCTGTTCCAGCTTCTGCTTGCCCGCCAGGATGTACATGGAAAGTTCCTTATAATAATTCAGGTTCAGCTGGTACATCTGATCCAGCATGGCGGCATCCTTTAAAAGCTGACGCTGATGTCCTTCCAGCATGGAGCAGATCCGGTTCACATTGACCTCCGCCTTATCATACCTTGCCTTCATATTGGCAAGGCGGTTGGTGTTTTTCTTAAAAAATCCCAGGAATCCCTTTTCTTCCTCATCATCGTCAATGCTCTTTAATTCGGTAACTACCTGGGCCAGCTCATTGCCGATTTCCCCCAGATCCTTGGTGCGCACATTGCCCAGCGCCACCTCGGAAAAGTCCGCGATTTTCTTCTGGGAGCTGGCTCCGTATTGAAGCACCATCTGGGAATTTGTGATATCGATCTGCTTCGCAAATTCTTCCACCTGACGCTGTTCCTGAGGCGTCAGAATCGCTTTGAGCTTCTCCGTTTCATCCTCCCTGGCAGGTTCCGCCGCCACAACAGCCGGTGCAGCCGGTTCCTTTTTTTCCTCTCCGAAAGGTTCCAGTGTCAACGTCGGCATAGGCGCCTCCTGCAGCATTTGTTCAAGTTCCTGACTCATGAATTTCCCCCTCTTTCTCTAAGTTTAAGCTGAAATCACTTTTCATATAGCCGTCCTGTGCCAGCACGGTCTTTAAAACCTTTGCATCTGCAGCCGCTTCAAAAGCCGCATCCTGATACATATCGTCCAAAAGCTTTTCAAAAGCCTGGTTGATGGTATCCATCGTCTTTTCAATTTCCGCCTTGGCGGATTTAATATTCTCTCCCTGCACGCCGGCCCGGTCAAAATCCGCATAAGATTCCACCAGTTTCACCGTGGTGGGCAGATAGTAATCCATAAACTTGCGCATCTGGGGACATTTCTCCGGATGCTCCTTTAACACCATAAAAATACGCTGCAGCAGATAATCCAGCTGATAGAGCTTGTTGGAGATGACTTCTCCCGGAATCTGGACATTTAATTCCCGCAGACGGTTCATATACTCATGTCCGTCCTTCTCGATCTGTTCTTCCGCGGTCAGATCCTTTCCGGCTTCCTGTTGTTCCCGGACAGCCTCCCGCTTTCCGGCTTCCTCCAGCCGCTGCCTTTCCAGATATTCCTTCTGCTCCGCCAGATACCGGTCCCAAGTCTCATCATTCAAAACAAGAACGGTTTCTTTGGCATCCATATGCCCTTCCGGAAAAATCCCGCTCTGCAGCATCCTGCGGACGTCCCTGCGGACTTTGCGCACGCTCTGTCCCGTATGGGCCGCCAGATCCTCCAGCCTCAGATACATATTTTCCCGGGCCAGCTTCAAATAGCGCTCGGCACGCTTCAGACGGGCCTGAAGGCCGCAGCCTTTCCCCAGCATGATGGCAAAACCGCCCGTGATCAGGAAGAAAAGCGCCGTCAGCCAGCCCCAGCCATAGTCGGGACCTGCCGCGATGAGCGTGATCAAAAATCCAAGCGATGTGAGTCCGAAAATCCCCATCCCGATACTGCCGAAAACCGTGTATAAAATCCCGGCAACCTTCCCGTTGGGACGGATAAATCTGCGAAGTTTTGAATTGGGATTCGGGCTTCGATACCCCGTGGTTTCCAACGAGCTGCTGTATTCCCGGGTCGTCTGTCCGCCCTGATTCTGTCTGGGATACCGGGGTGTTCTGGGATACCTGGGTGTCCTGGTTGTGTTTCTGTTACGGTAGCGGGAGGCATAGTCCTGCCGCCCGCTATCCCCGGCATTATCCGTCCTCCGCCCTCCATTATCCAAAGGCCTGTTGATCCTGTCATGCACCTGGTTGACCTGCCTGCGGACTTCGTCCATGGCGCCTCCGACGGTGTTGCTCACTATGATATTAATCTGTCCGAAATCTCCGGTGGCAATGGCATCCTGCACGGCATCCCGGATTCTGTCGCCGATATCATTCAAATCCTGTTTATCATTCATATCTGTTCCTTCCCCTTCTATCGTAGAATAGCACAAAAACCGGCCGATGTAAAATCAAACGGCCGGTTTTTAATCAAATATTCATATATCCTGCTATTTCTGTTCCTTATGGGGTTCCAAATTGTCCGCAAGACGGTCGAGCCACCGGGACAGCTGCTCCAGTTCATCCTCCGAGAACCCTCTGCAGAGCATTTCATCCAGGCTGTCAAAACTTTCCTGTACCGCCTGCGCCGTTTCCTCCCCTTTCCGGGTCAACAGAATATTGCAGGACCTACGGCACTCAGGATTGATTTGCCTTTCGATCAGGCCGGTCTCCGCCATCCGGTCCAGCGTCCGTGAAATCGTGGTCACATCCATTCTGCACAGCTGAGCCAGTTCTTTCTGGCTCCTGGGCTCTTTTTCATTGAGATATTTTAAAATGCGGGGCTGGCCCTGGCCCAATGTAAGGCCCAGCTCCAGAAATCCCGGTTTTAAAAGATCCCTGCGCAGATGATCCAGCCGGAACAGCTTTTCCCGCACCTGTGCTTTTCTGAAATTATTTTCTTCCATGGCGGTCTCCTTTTTCATTCCAACTCAAACTGTCCGGTATAGAGCTGATAGTAGCGGCCCTTTTGAGCCAGCAGTTCTTCATGACTGCCCCGTTCCATAATGTTTCCCTTTTCCAACACCATGATGGCTTTGGAGTTGCGCACCGTGGAAAGGCGGTGGGCGATCACAAATACGGTCCTGTTATCCATCAGCCGGTCCATCCCTTTTTCAATCAGCCTCTCGGTTCTGGTATCAATAGAGCTGGTCGCTTCATCCAGCACCAGCACCGGCGGATGGGAGATGGCCGCCCTGGCGATGGCCAGAAGCTGTCGCTGTCCCTGGGAAAGATTGCTGCCGTCCCCGTAAAGCATGGTGTCGTAACCGTTGGGAAGCCTGCGGATAAAGGAATCCGCATTGGCGATTTCCGCCGCCTCCCTCACCTCACAATCGGTGGCGGAAAGCCTGCCGTAGCGGATGTTATCCGCAATGGTCCCGGTGAACAGATGCGTATCCTGAATGACCATGGAAAGGGAACGGCGCAGGTCATCTTTTTTGATCTGCCGGATATCGATGCCGTCATAGGTGATGGTTCCGCTCTGGATTTCATAAAACCGGTTAATCAGGTTGATGATCGTCGTTTTTCCGGCCCCCGTGGAACCCACAAAGGCGATCTTCTGCCCCGGCTTTGCGAACAGGCTGATCCCGTTTAAGATCGTTTTTTCCGGTACATAGCCAAACACCACATCACAAAACCGCACATCCCCTCTCAGAGGTACCAGCCATCCGCCGTGTGACAAAGCGCTGCCGGGAGCGGCGTTTTTTTGGGAGAAGGTTTCCCACAGGTTTTGAGGGACCTTCCATGCGAAGCTGCCCGTATATTCCCCACACTCTTTCAGAACCCCTCCGGGCATTTCCTTCACGCTGCACAGCGTCACCCCTCCTTCGTCCGTCTCCGGTTCTACCTCCATCATGTCAAAAATCCGCTCCGCGCCGGACAGGGCGGAAAGCAGGAAATTCACCTGCTGGGTGAACTGGTTTAAAGGCATGGCGCTCTGACGCACATATACCAAATAGGAAGCCAGGGATCCCAGATCCAGAAGTCCGGTCAGCGCAAACATGCCGCCCACACAGGCGGATACCGCATAGTTTACATAAGACAGGCTCACAATGGTGGGCACCATCATACCGGAGTAGGTCAGCGCGCTGGTGGAAGCCTGCCGCAGCGCTTCGTTCCTCCTGCAGAACTCCTCTAAGTCCTGTTTTTCATGATTGAACACTTTCTCTACCTTCTGTCCGGCCACCATTTCTTCCACAAAACCGTTGATGGAAGCCAGCGCAGCCTGCTGCCGGTTGAAATATTTTTTACTCCTGCTGCCGTTATATTTGATAAAAGCGAACATCAGCCCCAAAAAGACGATGACGATCAACGACAGGCGCACGCTTAAGACCAGCAGCATGGTGATGGTACCTGTCAACATCAGAAAGCTCTGGATCAGCAGCGAAAAACTGTTGTTTAAAGCCTCCTGCACCGTGTCCACATCGTTGGTAAACCGGCTCATCAGTTCCCCGTGGGTATGGGCGTCGAAATAGGACAGTGGAAGGGTCTGCACATGTTCAAACAAATCCCGACGGATCTCGCTGACCACATTCTGGGCGGTATGCACCATCAGCCGGTTATAGCCGAAAGTGGCCGCCACGCCGCACAGATACATGCCTCCCATAAGCAGAAGCACCCGGATCAGCCCCGGGATATCCCCGGGCAGGGCATAATCGTTTATCACAGGTTTGATCATATAAGTGCCTAAAATATTGGCGCCGCTTGAAACGGTCACCAGCACCGCCACCAGCAGAAGCATCCATTTATGATACCCCAGATACCGGAGCAGATTTTTGACGGCCTTTTTGGTATCTTTCGGTCTTTTATATCCTACATACTTCGCCATTACAGCTGCCCTCCTTCCTGCTGGGAACGATAAATTTCCTGATAAATCCGGTTTTGGGCCAGCAGCTGTTCATGGGTTCCCACCGCATCGATCCTTCCGTCATCCAAAATGACAATCTGATCCGCATGGAGCACGGAAGTGATCCGCTGGGCGATGATGATCTTCGTCATATCCGGCAGCTTTTCTGCCAGCCCCTGTCGAATCTTCGCTTCCGTTGCCGTATCCACCGCGCTGGTGGAATCGTCCAGGATGAGCACCTTCGGCTTTTTTAAAACCGCTCTCGCAATGCACAGACGCTGCTTTTGTCCGCCGGAAACATTCACACCGCCCTGCCCCAGATCGGTATCATAGCCTTTTTCCAGCCGGTCGATAAATTCGTCCACACAGGCGATCTGGCAGGCCTCCCCGATTTCCTCTTCCGTGGCGTCTTCTTTACCCCAGCGCAGATTTTCCTTCACCGTTCCGGAAAACAGCGTATTCTTCTGGAGCACCACCGCAATGGCATCCCGCAGATGGACCAGCGGATACTGCTGTACCGGAATGCCGTCCACATAGACACATCCCCGGGAAGCTTCATAAAGCCTGGGAATCAACTGCACCAGAGTGGTTTTTGCCGCGCCCGTCTGGCCGATGATGCCCACCGTCTGTCCCTCCTTAATGTCCAGATTGATATCGGAAAGCACGTACTCTTCCGCATTTTGACGGTATTTAAAATACACATGTTCAAACCGTATCGCCCCGCGCTTCACTTCAATGGGCTTTGCCTCCTCATCCGTGATTTCCACCTCTTCTTCCATGATCTCCAGAATCCGGCGTCCGCTGGCCATGGAACGGGTGAGCATCATGAACACGTTGGAAATCATCATCAGGGAGTTTAAGATCTGGAGCACATAGCTCAAAAACCCGGTCAGTTCCCCCACCTGCAGACCGCCGGTTCTGATCTTGCCGCCGCCGAACCACAGGATCGCCAGAATCGTGGAATACATCACGAACTGCATGGCGGGCATGTTCAGCGCTGCCAGCTTGAAGGCCGTTTCCGACTGTGCGCGCAGATTTTCATTCACTTCGGTAAATTTCTGCTTCTCATAATCTCCCCGGACATAAGCCTTCACCACCCGGATGGCAATGAGGTTTTCCTGAACGATCCGGTTCACCAGGTCAATCGCGGACTGCATCCGGGTATAAAGAGGGCGCACATGGAGCACGATCTCAAACAGCAGAAATCCCAGCACCGGCAGCGCCACCAGAAATACAAGCGCCAGATCCTTATTGATAAAAAAAGCCGCGCCGGTGGCCATCACCAGCATCACCGGCGCCCGGCATACCGGGCGGACGCCGGTGGAAACCGAATTCTGGATCACCGTCACGTCGCTGGTCAGTCTGGTCACCAGGGAAGAAACCCGGAAATGGTCAATATTGGAAAAAGAAAAGGACTGCAGCTTTTTATATTCCGCTTCCCGCAGATTGGCCCCAAGGCCCTGTCCGCACAAGGCTGAAAACTTCGCGCTCCCGATCCCCAGAATCAAGGCCAGCAGCGCGCAGAGAATCATCAGTCCTCCCTTTTCAAAAATGTAGGCCTTATCCTGGTTGGCCACGCCGATATCCACCATATCCGCCATGATCAGCGGGATGACCAGTTCAAATATCGATTCCACCGCCACGCAGAACATGGCCGCCCAGGCATACTTCTTATATTGCTTCATATAGGAAAACAATTTTCCCAGCATAAAAGTAATTCCTCCTCACTTGCATATTGCAACAGTTGTATCTGCAATTATTGTATGCGCACGGGAATAAATTGTCAAGTTGCCTGTAGAACGGAAAAAGAACCGGCGTGTTTTTTCCACGCCGGTTCTCCGAAAAATCGACTTCTGTCAGGAACCGGAATAGTTTTCTGATTCTCCCAGATTCTCATCAAAAAAGTCAAACCGCTCTCCGCCCTTTTCCCTGGCTTCAATCACGATATGGCAGTCCGCCACGTACTGATAATTGGCTTCCAGCGTATAGTCCACCTCCAGCTTCAGTTCGTGCTCTTTTTCAAAGCATTCCACCCGGCTGGTATCCAGGCCGATCATGATTGCGCCGTAGGGCGTCTGATAACGGGTCAGGTTTTTCTTTCCTTCCTCAAAATTCATCTGGACATTTAAAAGCCCTCTTTTGGTCAGGGAAAGTTCTTTGTCCTTAAACCGCAGCACATTTTTCACAGGCTCATGAAAGCCTTCCATATATTCCTCAAATATCAGATAACGGCTGTCACCCCGCAGATAATATTCGCCCTGCTGCACCGTTTCGATATCATCCTCCGATTCGTCCTCCATAAACTGAAGGCCCCGGATGGAAATCATCACTTCTTTTGTCATTTTCAATATTCCTCAATGTTAATCACTTTTGCACTCAAAACGCCGTATTTAATGATGGAATTTGCAAAGTGCATGAAACGCTCCGCCCCGTCGCTGACAAAGAAGCGGTATTTATTGCTTCCAAGGCTTGGCGGCACCGGATTGAACAATCCTTTCTCCATCAAAAGCCCTTTTAATTCCCTTGCCGTCTCATAAGCCGGATTCACCAGCGTAACATGATCCCCCATGATTTTGGCCACGGTGGAACGGATCAGCGGATAGTGGGTACAGCCCAGGATCAGCGTGTCAATATCGGTATCGATCAGTTCGCTCAAATACCGCATGGCAATTTCATCCGTGACCGGATCCTGCCAAAGCCCTTCTTCCACCAGCGGGCAGAAAAGCGGGCAGGCTTTCCCGATCACATCCACATCCGCCTTTCTCTTCTTAATATATGTAGTATAGATCCCGCTGCCGATGGTCCCCTCCGTCCCGATCACGCCGATCCGCCCGTTGCGGGTGGTTTCCGCCGCCACTTTTGCCCCCGGCTTCACCACGCCGATGATCGGTATGTCAATCTCCTTCTCCAGTTCGTCCAGGGCATAGGCGCTGGCCGTATTACAGGCTACCACGATCGCCTTCACCTGCATGGTTTCCAGAAAACGCACGATCTGTCTGGCATAGCGGGTGATTGTTTCTTTGGATTTGCTGCCGTAGGGTACCCTGGCCGTATCCCCGAAGTAGACAATCTTTTCATTCGGGATCTGCCGCATGATTTCCCGCATGACAGTCAGCCCGCCCATGCCGGAATCAAAAACGCCCACCGGCATTTCCAGCTTTTCTCTATCTTCCACCATTTTCATAGGTTTCATTCTCTCCGAACCACTCTTCCAATTGATCAAACAGTGCAAAACGGACAGTGACCTCTCCCGGCTCTGCCGTCATAATCCGCTCATAGTCGGCCGCTCTATCCCCGGGCAGCATCCTTTCGTCCATTGTCACCTGATACATATCTTCCGTCAATGCATACTGTGGGTATATTATCCCCCATAACATCATAATTGTCAAAAAAAAGATACCGGCACGCAATTTTTTCTTCATGCTCTTTTCCCCGTCCGCTTCTGCCGCCCTATTTCTGCGGCGCTTCTGATAGAAAGCATAGCCAAACCGCGTGCCTGTTATACCTGCTATTTTCTTTTCTTCTCCGAAATCATCCGGATGACCGCCCGCTCCTGATTGTCGATATGAGACTTGATGGCTCTCGCCCCCGTCTCCTTATCCTTATCCCGGATCGCCTCATAGATGATACGGTGCTCCCGGATCAACTGATCATAATTTCTGTCGTCCTTCACATACTCCAGACGGTAGCGGTACATCTGCTGTGAAAAATTGCTGATCATCTGCATCAGCCTGTCATTGCCGCTGGCCTTTAAAATGATGTCGTGCAGCGCCACATCCGCCCGGGCCACCTGATTGGCATTTTTTTTCTTTGTCTCCGCTTCAAAATGTTCACAGGCCGTTTTCAGCTCATTTAACTCATCCTGAGTGATCCTGTCGCAGGCCAGCTCTACCGCCAGCGCATCCAGCGCCCGGCGCACTTCCAGCACGTCCCTCAGGTTTTTTTCCGTGATCTGGGCAACCTCCGCCCCCCGACGCGGAATCATGGTCACAAGCCCTTCCAGCTCAAGTTTCCGGATCGCTTCCCGGATGGGTGTTCTGGATACCCCCAGCTGATCCGCCAGATGGATCTCCATCAGTCTTTCTCCCGGTTTTAACTCCCCTGTCAGAATTTTCTGCCGCAGTGTATTGAACACCACATCCCGAAGCGGCAGATATTCGTTTTCGTTTTCTTTTCCAAATTCATTCATCTTCTGCTCCCCTGTTTCCTTCCCTTCAATCCGCAAATCCTGTCAAAAATACCTGCTCCGTAAACCCTTTTTGCCGCATGGCCTCGTAAGCTTTCCGCGCGGTTTCCTCCTTTTGAAATACCCCGAACACAGTGGGTCCGCTGCCGCTCATAAGCGCGTTCGCCGCCCCCTGCTCCTTCAAAAATTCTTTCATTTCTTCGATGATAGGGTATTGCTTTACCGTCACCGTTTCCAGCACATTTTCCATCCGGCCGGTGATGCCCAAAAGATCCCCTTTCCGAATGCTGTCCACCATACCGTCAATATCCGGATGCCGCGTCAGCCTGTCGGCATGAAGATTTCCATACACAAATGCAGTGGAAACATTGATGTCCGGTTTTGCGATCACCAGATATGCCTTCGGAACCGCCGGCAGAGCAGTCAACACCTCTCCGATCCCTTCCGACAGGGCCGTGCCTCCCATCAGACAATAAGGCACATCCGCCCCGATCTTCACTCCCAGCTTCTGCTTTTCTTCCAGGGATAATCCCAGGGAAAACAGTCGGTCCATTCCGTGGATGGCTGCGGCCGCGTCGGTACTGCCCCCCGCCATTCCCGCCGCGATGGGAATATTTTTCTCAAGCTTTACAAAAACGCCCCGTCGGATGCCGAAGGTATCTTTCATCAGCTTTGCCGCCTTGTAAATCAGATTATGTTCATCGACCGGAAGCTCGTCTTTGTCCGTCACAACCCGGATCTCATCCTCCAAAAGCTGTGTAAACTCTATCCTGTCGCAGATGTCTACAGTCTGCATGACCATC
The DNA here is from genome assembly GCA_902476265.1 of uncultured Lachnospiraceae bacterium. Classification (GTDB taxonomy): domain Bacteria; phylum Bacillota; class Clostridia; order Lachnospirales; family Lachnospiraceae; genus Gallintestinimicrobium. Next base: position 490,029 of record CABSCP010000001.1, on the reverse strand, counting down.
TTCACTTCATGATACCCGTCTTCCCTGCGCCGCAGCACATCCAGCCCCAGATTGATTTTTGCCCTGGCTTCCAACTGTAACGTTTCCATATCCGGCCTCCTTGTACTTTGTATACATCAATTGTATTTAATTTTATACAATCCGGGGCATTTTGTCAATGACAATACGCTGCCGGACAGCCTTAAAAAATTGACTAATTCCCCATGGCATATTACAATAGGAATGAGGTATCCTATACTGATTCATTCTGAGAAAGGAGTGTGATTCCATGCCATCTCCCCAGGAAAAACTCTATACAATAGAAGATATTTATGCTCTGCCCGACGGCGAACGGGCAGAACTGATTGACGGACGGATTTATTATATGGCGCCGCCCAGCCGGAAACACCAAAAGGTCCTTTTATCATTGTCACGTGTTATTTCTGACTACATTGATAATAATAACGGTGCCTGCGAGGTTGATATCGCCCCATTCGCTGTCTTTTTAAACGGAAATGACCGCAACTATGTGGAACCGGATATCAGTGTAATCTGTGATCCGGGCAAATTAAACGATAAAGGCTGTGTGGGCGCGCCGGACTGGATCATTGAAATTGTTTCTCCCGCCAGCAGACAGATGGACTATAATAAAAAACTTTTCAAATACCGTACCGCAGGCGTCCGGGAATATTGGATTGTTGATTGGGAGAAAGACCGCATAACGGTATATTCTTTTGAAAAGGATACCATGAACGAATACACTTTTACCGATGATATCCCGGTGGGTATTTACTCCGGCTTCTCTATGAACTTTTCAAAACTGAATCTCTGAATGCAACAGGATAAACACATCAGTTGGGCCGCGCTTTCATCCCCGGCGGATGCATTAATCCTGCGGAATACAAACTTACTATACGAGGAGAATTGAAAATGAAAAAGCCCTATACCGTCGGCATTTCCGGCGGAAGCAGCAGCGGAAAATCCACGCTGCAGGACATACTTGCAGAAAAACTAAATGATTTAAAAGTAAAAAGTTTCCATATGGATGACTATTTTAAGGAAGCTTCCAAGCGTCCCGTCATCATAGGCTTTCCCAACGGAAAACAATATGCGGACGACAATCATCCCCAAACCCTGTACCTGGATCAATTTTATGCCGATTTTGAAAATGCTCTCGGCGAGGATTGGGATGTGATTCTGGTAGAGGGGGTATTTGTGCTTTGGGAGGAAAGAATCCTGTCCCGGCTGGATTTGAAACTGTATGTAGACTGCGACCCGGATGAAAGACTGGCGCGGCGCATCAAGAGGCATCTGGCTTACGGGGACGAACTGGACGAAATTCTGGAACGATATGTGAATGCGGTAAAACCCCGGCACATGGAGTATGTGGAGCCCACCAAATGGAAGGCCGACCTGATTTTAAACGGCTTCTGTATGCCTCCCATGCAGCTGGAAATCCTCACCGACTGGATCCGAAAATCCGTAGCAAAATAGATGGTTATACAAAAGGCAGGGGACGTTCCGGTCTCCTGCCTTTTGTCATGCACACTCGCGCGAAAGGTATCTGTTGCCCTTTCGTTATCGCAGTCTGGTACAACGCTTCCACTCTTCCGCGATCAGCTTATGCCCCGCATCCGTGGGATGCACTCCGTCTGCGGTCCAATGGGACGCGGGCGCTGTCTCAAGCGCCCCGTCAAAAAGTTTCTGCAGATCAATGAATTGGGCATGATAAGCTTCCGCAAGCTTCCTGGTGATCTGCCTGCGCAAAGCGACCTCTTTTTCAAAGAAATCCCAGTCAGGATCCGTGGCAGTGCCATGGGTGATGTATGCGCCCATCAGGATCATCTGCACGTCCGGAAGGGTATTTCGCGTCTCCCGGAGCAGGATGTGATATATTTCTTCAAAAAGATCCGCCGACACGCCGTTCTTACAGTTCAGTTCATGCCAGACATCATTGACCCCGATCAGAATCGACAGCACATCCGGTTTTAAATTCAGGCAGTCCTTTTTCCATCTCGCCAGAAGATCTACCACACGGTTGCCGCTGATCCCCCCGTTCAAAATCTCATAATCCGGATTCCGGTAGGTCAGGTCCGCCGCTAAAAGTCTGGGATACCCCGTCCCCAGCGCATGAAAATCCTCATAATCCCCTCTTCCTGCATCCGTGATAGAATCCCCCTGAAATAAAAACCGCATTTTTGTTCCTCCCTGTTCTTTCCGTATTTTTTAATTGCTTTCCCACGGCGGTATGAACAAGTACCGCCGGATTTCAGTATAGCATTGCCTCTGCCATAATTCAATCATTTGCCGGGTAAGCAGGTAGGAACTACAAGGCCGCCGGGCCGGAATCCTTACGGACCCCGGCCTTTGCAGATTCCTTACCGGCCTTTCACGATCAACAGTTTATCGCCGGGCTTTAATTCATCCGAACTCAGATCGTTCATTTCCTTCATGCTGTCCACCGGAACGTAATATTTTTTCCCGATATTCCACAGGCTGTCGCCTTCTCTGACGATATATGCCACAATACCGGGCAGATTTGCCAGCTTTTCCGGATCCAGTTCTCCCACCTTCACATCGGTGATCACCGGCTCTTCATGGACACGGCATACCAGCCCCCTGAAAGAAAGCACCGCTTTGGCATCCGCCTCATCCGCGTCCAGCATGGTCACGTTGAGCTGTTCCAGGGAGGGAATAATCTCATACAGACATCCGGTTTCCGCCTCCGGCACTTCCAGCACATAAGAAAACGGTATGGAACCTTTCAGACAGAAAAACGGCATTTCCGCGTCCGCCGTGGTATAGACGGTCCGCACCTGGGCAGCGCCCGTAATCTTTAATCCCTCCGGACAGGTCTCCACGCCGCCCATCATGATCTCTCCGAAGCTGCCGCACAGCTGCTGCATTTTGGGCAGTCCCGGCGCCACCTTAAAACGGCCTGCCGCTTTCATTTTCCCGGTGTTTCTCATCAGAAGCTGTTTACACTGTCCCATCTGTTTCACCGCATCAATCTCCTTTGTGACACCGTAAAGATCGGCAATCATTTCCACCCGGGTTTCTTCATACAGCTTCATATCCAGATCCAACACCAGATCCAGAGAAATTTTTCGTTCCTCTCCGTCCGCATCCGGCTTCATTTCGATTTCCTTATGCCCGATCCGGTAGACGATGTTCTCCATCATCCCTTCCCGCATTCCCTGGCATTCCACAAGCCCGTTTACCGGCACGGACGTTTCATACCAGGTGGCCGGACGCTCCTCTCCCTCCCCTTCATATAAAAAGAAGAGAACCAGTTCTCCCTGAACAGACATTTTTTCATCCATGATCCGGCAGGTGATATCTTTCAGTTGACAGGACTGCCAGAGAAGACTGAAAATATTGGGCAGGCCGTTGGGCAGTTCCAGTTCTTCCCGTACCCGCAGAATATCCTTTTTGGCAATCGCCAGATTCAGCGCCTGCATGGTGGTTTTCTGCATTTCCACAGGCTCATCGGTTTCCAGCCCCACCGCCGCAGGCATATCGGTCATGATCTCCACACAAAGCTTTAGGTCCACCAGCGCCTGTACGGAAAGCTTGCGGGAATTGATCATGCCTACGCTCAGGTCCTCCAGCGTCGGGCGGACAATCACCGTGTCGCTGGCGGTCACTCCGTCCATGAAAACCTGTTCTTCAAAAGGCAGCGTCCCTTCCATGCAGGCCGGGCGGTGTACTTCTTCATCCGAAATGTAAAGCACCTGGAATTTCAGAAGTCCCTTAATGTGGACATGATCCTCCAGCGCGCGCACCTCCGCAATATCCACATCCCCCTGTTCCATCACCAGCTGATAAACATCCGGTTTGGCATCCGTGATATTGATATCATCCTCGATTGTCACCTGTGCTGCCGCCTCACATTTTATCTGATCCATATGTATATTTTTCTGTATTAATTCCATAAAAAATACCTCCCTGCAGGATACTGTCACTAAAAAGTATGCACAAAGGAGGTATTTTATGTCTTGTCTTTTTTATTTTACACAGCCGATGATCTCATGAATGTCTTCTATTCCATGCTTCTCCAGGAAAGCTTCGATTCCGTCCGCCACTTCCACAGTCGTATACGGATTGATGAAGTTCATCGCGCCCACCGCCACAGCCGTAGCGCCGGCCATCAGAAATTCCACCGCATCCTCTGCATTGGCGATGCCGCCCATGCCGATGATGGGGATTTTCACCGCGTTGGCACACTGATATACCATGCGCACCGCCACCGGTTTTACAGAGGGGCCGGACAGGCCTCCGGTCTTATTGGCCAGGACAAATTTCCGTCTTTCAATATCAATTTTCATGCCGGTCAGCGTATTGATCAGGGAAAGGGCATCCGCCCCGGCAGCTTCCGCCGCCCTTGCCATTTCCGTAATATCCGTCACGTTGGGGCTGAGTTTCATGATGACAGGCTGTTTCGCGGCCTTTTTGATCCGCGAGGTGATGTCAAACAGGGCATCCGCTTTCTGTCCGAAGGCAATGGCCCCCTCCTTCACATTGGGGCAGGAAACGTTGATTTCCAGCATATCGGCATTGGTGTCCGCCAGCTTTTCCACAACCTCCAGGTAATCCTCCACCGTTTTTCCACAGACATTAACGATCACCTTGGTATCAAACCGTTTTAAAAATTCCAGGTCCCGTTCCATAAAAACATCGATGCCCGGATTCTGCAGGCCGATGGCATTGAGCATACCGCCGTAAACCTCCGCCACCCGGGGCGTGGGATTTCCGGGCCAGGGCACATTCGCTACTCCCTTTGTGACCACAGCGCCCAGACGGTTTAAATCCACAAATTCACTGTATTCCATACCTGAACCAAAGGTGCCGGAACCGGTCATTACGGGGTTTTTAAATTCCACCCCGGCAATTGTAACGCTTGTTTTCATCAGATATCCACCTCCTGAGCTTCAAAAACCGGGCCGTCCGTACAAATCCTGGCATTGTTCACGTGGGAATGATGATCCACTTTTGTGGTTTTGCACACGCAGCCCAGGCAGGCGCCCACGCCGCAGGCCATCCGCTCTTCCAGAGAAATGTAAGCGGGAATGTTCTTTTCTTTTGCATATTGTTTGATCGCCCGGAGCATGGGCATGGGGCCGCATGCATAAATGATGTCCGCTTCCAGGCCGTTTTCCCGGACAGCATCCATCACGTTGCCTTTTGTCCCCACGCTGCCGTCCTCCGTGGCCACATAAACTTCTCCGTTCTTTTCAAAGTCCTCTTTCAAAAAGCAGGCCGCATCCCGGTAACCCACCACGATTTTTTTCTCGCAGTCCAGTTCCTTTGCCAGCTGCAAAATGGGAGGTACACCGATGCCGCCCCCCATGAGCACGGCCGTCATGCCCGGCTTCGCCTGCTCTGCCGGAAAGCCGTTCCCGAGAACGCCCAGGATGTCCACGCTGTCCCCTGCTGCCAGGCCGGAAAATTCTGCAGTCCCTTTTCCCGCCACACGATAGACCAGACGCAGAGTACCCGCTTCTTTGTCCACCTCGCAGATGCTGATGGGACGGGGCAGCAGCGTGCTTTTATCCTTTGGATATACCGCCACAAACTGTCCGCAGTGCGCGTCCTGTGCAAGTTCTGTCTTTATCACCAAATCAAAAATACCGGGAGCCGGATTTCCCTGGCTCACCACACAGGCCGATGCCTTTTTCTTCTGTGCCATTTAAAAATGCCTCCTGTCATATGATATTTCTAACCCTAACTGTTTCCGTACCTGCCGGTTACGACTCACAATCCAACGAAAATCAGCTACACTGACGGGGATTGCTCACGCCTGAATCGTTACTTCTGACCTTCAAAAACAATCTTCCCCCGGCAGACGGTAAATTTTACCTTCCCTTTCAACTTCTGTCCCAGAAACGGCGAATTCTGGGATTTGGAATAAAAATGCTCCGGCGTCCATTCCTCATTTTCATCGAAAAGGATCAAATCCGCCGGGCCGCCTTCCGCGAGGTATCCGGCATCCAGCCCGTACAGCCGCGCCGGATTACAGGTCATGCAGGCCAGCAGTTTTGTCAACGTCAGCGCGCCGGTTTCCACCAGGCTCATCAGTCCTAAAGACAGCGAGGTTTCCAGACCGATGATACCGCTGGGCGCTTCCGTGATGGGGCGCGCTTTTTCCTCTGCTGTATGGGGGGCATGATCCGTGGCGATCAGATCGATGGTTCCGTCCTTTAATCCCTCAATAATAGCCAGCCTGTCCGCCTCCTCCCGAAGAGGGGGATTCATCTTCGCCAGCGTACCAAAGCGAATAGCCGCTTCTTCCGTCAGGGTGAAATGATGGGGAGTGGCCTCCGCATGGATGCGGGCGCTCTTCTTTTTGGCCTGGCGCACCAGTTCCACCGCTTCCCTGGCGCTGATATGCTGAATTACAATTTCCGCCCCGGTTTCCAGCGCAATGGAAAGATCCCGGCGCACCATGTCGATTTCCGCCTGCCTGTCGGAACCGCCGATCCCGAAATGGGCGCTGGCTTTTCCGGCGTTGATGCCGTTATTCACAATACAGGCCGGGTTTTCTTCATGAAAGCTCACAGGCGCATGGAGCCGTGCCGCCTCCTGCATGGCTTTCCTGGCAATACCGCTGTCTAAAAGGGGCTTCCCGTCATCCGTAAAGCCCACGGCGCCGGCTTTCATCAGACGGTCCATATCCACCAGCTCATCCCCTGCCATATCCATGGTCACATTGGCGCAGGTATATACGTGGATCTCCGTCTTCTGCCCTTTTTCCAGCACATAGCGCAGAGTTTCCTCATTGTCCACATGGGGATTGGTGTTAGCCATCAGCACAACACTGGTGACGCCTCCCGCGGCCGCTGCTTTCGCTCCTGTAAAAATATCTTCTTTTTCCGTGGCTCCCGGGTCCCGGAAATGTACATGGGTGTCCACCAGCCCCGGCGCGGCAATCAACCCGGCAGCTTCCACCACCCGGCTTCCTACCTGCCCTTTTGGCAGGTCCAGACTGCCGGCGGCGCCGATTTTCAAAATGCGCTCCCCGTGGGTCAGGATATCGGAAAGCCTGTCCGTTTCGGAGGCCGGATCCATCAGCCTGCAGTTTTTTATCAATAGCATATTTCCACTCCTACCTTCTTCTATGCCTTCGGACACGCGCCGCACGCCATCTTCCATTGCGCGCAGCCGCGCTCCGTTTTCTCCCCATCATCATACCATGATTTTCAGTCGAACACTACCGTTTTATCCATAAAAGGCGTTTTTATCACAATATAAGGATAGGACGGTTTTGTGCTCTTTTGCTCTGCATCCTTGGGCCCGATCAGGTTGGTATCCGCATAGATTGCGGTTTCCGTGGCGTAAAGCTCGTTTACCGTAATGCTGTATCCCCCGGTTTCCTGTTTCCCGTATCCGGTGCACAAATAAAGATATCCCCCGTCCGCATAGGTGAGTTTAAACGGTTCGGCCTTCTTTTCCTCCACCATTTTTTTCAGTTCCTCCGGCAGCCGTTCCTCGTCCACAACGGTAAATTCCAGATCCTGTTTTTCCTCCTCCTCATTCAGGCTGCACCCCGCCAGGAAAAAGGTCAGGAAAATGGCAATCAGAAAAAAGCTCATCCATATTCTCTTATTTTTCATATCATGACCACGATTCTTTTTTATCAGTGTATGAAAAAAGAAGGCTGTCCTATTCCCGGACTATTGCTTTTTGAAAGCCGAAAAGTTATACTGTATTCAGAACGGAGATTCCTTTTGATCTCCTGCAATACCGGAAGAAACGCAGGAAACCGCGGCGCCGCTCTCAGCACAGATCCGGCCGGCCACGGGACAGGGACAGGCAGTCCCTGTAAGGGCCGTTATAAACGCGCCGGCACTTAGGCTGCGTATGCTGCAGCCTTATGTGCCGCTGCGTGTTTATCCGAGCGCGGGCGTGCCCTCTAAGGGACTGCCTGTCCCTGTCCCGTGGCCGGCCGGATCTGCGCCGAAAACGGCGGGATGGTTTCCTGTGTTTCTTCCGGCAAAAACCTTAGAAAAAGGAAAGTAATTGGCATTCCAATTACAGGTGAAAATCATGATTCGTTTTATCTGCACGGCCACTTTTGTGGTTCTTTTTCTCATTTTGAGCATCCCGCTGCTGATCGCAGAGTGGATCATCGGGAAATTCAATATGGACGTGAAAAACAGAAGTTCCCTCGCCATCGTCAACTGGGCCTTCCGTGTCTGCCTGAAGCTATCCGGCGTACACGTCACTTATCTGGGAGAGGAACGCATCCCTAAGGATACGGCAGTCCTCTATGTGGGCAATCACCGCAGCTACTTTGACATTCTCATGACCTATGTGCGGGTGCCCCGCCCCACAGGATATATTGCCAAAAAGGAAATGCTGCGCTACCCTCTGCTGGTGAACTGGATGAAAAACCTGCACTGTCTGTTTTTGGACAGAGAAGATCTGAAGGAAGGCATGAAAACCATCCTTGCCGCCATTGATAAGCTCAAAAACGGCATTTCCATCTGCATCTTCCCGGAAGGCACCAGAAATAAAGTGGCGGACACTTTCCTGCCCTTCCATGCCGGCAGCGTGAAGATCGCGGAAAAAGCCAAATGCCCCATCATTCCCATGGCGATTGTGAATGCCGGGAGCATTTTTGAGGATCATTTCCCAAAGATTCAAAAAACCAATGTCATCATCGAATATGGGGAGCCCATTTACACCGACCGGCTGGATAAGGAACAGAAGAAGAACCTGACCGATCTGGTTCTGACCGAAATCAAAACCATGTATTTTAAGAATAAAGAGAGGTTGTAAAACCGCAACTGACCAAAGAGGCATTTCTGCTGTCATACCATCTGCAGAAATGCCTCTTTTTCTCCCTCTTATCTCTGTTTGATCAGAAGCGGCATGAAAATTCCGCCCTGTACGCTGCGCGCTTTAAAATGACAATACTCCCCTGTCACCGTCTCATACCAGTCGGAAAACGGGATACGGCTCTTCGTATTCTTCAGGTAATTTGCCACGGGCGCAATCAGCGCCTCCGCCTGTCCGGGAGTCCGGGACATGGCCGCACACCAGAGGATCCAGTCGCTCTTGGTATACGCCCTCCGGCTGTCCAACGGTGTCCCATACTCGTTTGTCTTTTCTGCATAGTATGCCAGTTCTTTTTCATATACCCCGTCGGAAAACAGGTCTGATTCAAAGAACCGGTCCCAGATGAGGTTATATTTTAAGCTCCAGGTTTCCGGCCTGCCAAAAGACAGGACATAATGATCTCCGGCATCGCTTCTCTTCTCCCAGTCCTTTGCCATTTCCACCGCCTTTTCATGATACTCCTGCGCTGTCTCTTTTAAGCCCAGCTGGCCGGCGATCTGCGCATAGGCCTCTATTCCCATGATCGCCTTTGCGGACAGGTTCACGTTGTGGGACAAATGTCCGGCAAAATCATCGGTGCAAAGCTGTTCACCGGGGTCGGCGCCGTAGGTAATCAGATACTGTGTCCACTGTTTTAACACTTCCATATGAGGTTCGGCAAAGGCAGGGCTTTGATCCAGCCGACAGACCGCCGCCGTAAGAATCAGCATATTTCCGCACTCTTCCACCGGCATCTGATATTTGAAATCATAAATGCCGCTGTTTTTGGGGTACTGACAAAAGGCTGGCAGAACCGCCCCCTGGTCGTGACAAAATTCCCGTTTCTTCTCCCCGTTTAAGCCGTAAACCTGCCCCCAGGCGTAAGGATAGCGGCCCACATCGTGAGGTGCGAAATCATATTCCCACACATCGCAGGCGGCAAACCGGAATACCGGCCGCAGCATTCCTTTGACATATTCGGTGTTATACAAAAGGAACAGCGGAACGGAAGGATAACTCACATCCACTGTGCCGATGCAGCCGTTGGAATCATTTTCTTTGGAAAGAAAAATCACTTCCCCGTCTTCATCCGTGATCAGTTTATGCGCCGCAATTGCATGGCGGTAACTCATGCTGCACAAAAAGGCATACTCCTCTCCGCCAAAAGACCGGGCCTTATCCTCCAGGTCTTTGTCCAAAAGCGCACAGCGGGAAAACACTTCTTTTTTATCTGCAATGCTTGCGCCGATGGCGGTCAGAATGTCACCGTAGGTTTGGGTCCAGTATGCTTTGCGCCACTGTCCGAAATAGTTAACAGAGAGCAGGTCATCAAAGGCCAGCACCACCCCGGCCGTCTCTTTTTTTCTGCCTAAGGATACCGCTGCTCTGAGTTGTTCGTTTTTCTCATCATAAGATACCGCTGCGTCCGGTTCCTCCGAAGCCAAATATACGTATCCCCAGTCAATAGTGATATTGTCGCCGCTCTCTCCCAGCGGATGCTGCCCGGCCTTGCCCATATATGCATAGGAGAAAGTCTCCTTCTGATAGCTGCATCCCACCAGCGGACTTTCTTTACGGCGCACCAGATCTGCGGAAACCATAAAATCCACTTCCACGCTGCAGTCCTCTTTGCGTTCAGCGGTAAAATCCACATAAGTGCAGGGTCTGGAAATCAGCGTCAGATCATCCAGCAGAAGCGGCGACGTAAAGCGCACGGACAGGAGGATTTTTTCGTTTTCAAAAGTATACGTCGTGGCTGTGGCGGTCACATCTATGGATTTCTGAGGGATCGGCGTATGAAATTCCTTATCTCCCAAAAAGCTGTAAACGGAACCGTCCACGGTGACATATCCGCGGAGCTTCTGACGGTCCCCGCACCAGTGCACCGGGTCCTCATCATATAAACGGTCACAGGACGACCAGATGGAAAAATAGGGGTCATGCAGCACCAAAGGGATGCTGGCTGCTCTTTCTACTTTCATGTTGTTTTCTCCTTTTTTCAGTTGTGCAGGGTCGCGGTCCGCTTGATCAGGCGGTTTTCAACCCAGTTCTTTTCGTAATAGGTGTTATTTTCAAAAGTATCGGAAATAGCATCCATTTTGGCCGCCATCCTTTCCTTTAAGGAAGCTGCGACCGCCTCATAACCGGGCTCATTCATCAGGTTGTGCATCTGAAAGGGGTCTGTTTGGTTGTCGAATAAGAGTTCCTGTCCGTCGGATTTGAATATGGCATAAGTATACCGCTTGTTTCGGTAAGCCCTCCATTCGTTGCCGTCTCCGAACACAGCCGTCGGTCCGGTGCACATCAAAAGCGCGCCCTCCTCGGTATCCGCATCCCCTGCAATACAGGCGCTGTAATCGCTGCCTTCGGTTTCTTTGGGAACCGGCAGCCCCATCATGGATAAAAGGCTCGGCATGATATCAACGGTATTGAAAACAAAATCCCGTTTGCATCCTTCTTCCAGATGTCCTTTCCATTTTATCAGAAAAGGGACCCGTACTGCTTCTTCATAAAAAATATTTTTCGCCCGTCTGCCGTGTGCGCCGAAGAGTTCGCCGTGGTCGGAGGTAAAAACAATGATTGAATTTTCATCCAGCCCCATTTCTTTGATGGATGCCAGCAAACGGCCGATATTATCGTCAAGATTTGCAACCATGGCATAATAGACCCGCATCCACTCCGTCAGTTCCCCCCGTTCTTCTTCCGTCAGCTTTGCCCAGTTATCCGCATGGGGATCGTTGTCCGGCAGATAATTGGGCGGCAGGGAAAATTGTTTGTCTTTCAATCGTTCCAGACATTCCGCCGGCACATTTTCCGGAACCCAGGGATCATGGGGCGTTCCGACGGATAAAAACAGTGCGAATGGCTTTTCTCCTTTCGCAAGACGCCCAAGTTGTTCAATTGTCATATCTACCTGTGCATCCGGTTCATATTTATCATAATAAATTTTCTCCGGGCTGTCCAAATGATAGTAAGCGGTTCCCACCTCATATTCATGTCGGAAATTATAGCCCGCAAAATAATCGTTAAAACCCAGCCTGTCCCGTCCTTTGGGAATGTACGAATTTTTAGAATCATAATGATTGCCAAGTTCCGCCGCATACATATGCCATTTCCCGATGTAAGCTGTTTCATAGCCGTTTTCATTCAGCACATCCGCAAACGTATGGTGATTGGGATTCATCCGGATCTCATTGATGACCATCCCTGTGCTGGTGGTATATTTCCCTGTAAAAAGGGAAGCCCGGTAAGGCGCACACACCGGATGCCCCGATACTGCCTGACATAAATCCGTACTTTCCTGACAGAGCGCATCAATATTCGGCGTCAGTGCATTTTCATCCCCTGCATACCCAAGGCTGAAATAGCGGAGCTGATCCGCAAAAATATAAATCAGATTCGGTTTCTGATGATTCATGATTTTCCTCCCGCTTTCTCTCAATTATCCTTTGATCGCTCCCACCATAATCCCTTTTACAAAATATTTCTGTACAAAAGGATACATGATAATGACAGGTGCGCTCGCTACGATGATCAGTGCATATTTCATGGTTTCACCCCGCATGACTTTTTCATACATGCCGGTGAGGTCACCTCCTACCGCTTCCAGACTGTTCTGAAGCAAAATATCGCGCAGTACGATCTGCAGCGGAAACAGTTCCTGATTGCGCAGGTAAATCACCGCGTTAAAAAAAGCATTCCAATGGCCCACCGCATAAAACAAAACAATGACTGCTAAAATCGGCGTTGATAAAGGCAGCACTACTTTCATCAGGGTTTTAAAATGGCTGCAGCCGTCTATGGCCGCCGCTTCCTGCAATTCTTCCGGTATGCTGCTCTGGAAATAATTTTTCATGACCAGCAGATTATAGGTAGCAATTGCGTTGGGAATGACCATCGACCAGATCGTATCCGTCAGATGCAGGCTGCGCACCACCATGTAGACCGGAATCATACCGCCGCCAAACAGCATGGTAAAGGAAATCACAAAGGTCAGCGGCGTGCGCCAGGGCATATCCTTTCTGGATAACGCATAGGCCGCCAAAGTCGTCAGTATCAAATTGAGGCAGGTGCCGAGAACCGTATACAAAAGGGTGTTGCGGTAACCTATCCATACCTTTCGTTCGGACAATACCATCTTATAAGATTCTATATTAAATCCAATCGGCAAAAAACGCAATTTACCGCCCAACACGGCCTCCGGTTGACTGAATGAAGCGATGATGACAAAGTACAACGGATATGCGATGACCACCATGATCAAAAGGCTGATTCCAATCAGTGCAATATCAAAGGTTTTATCCCCTCTGCTCTTTTTTCTCCACATATTCCTATCCTCCCTCACCACAGACTGGTATCAAAAAACTTTTTACAGAATTTATTTGCGGCAATAATCAGGAGTAAGTTGATTACGGAATTCATCAGACCTACCGCCGTGGCATATCCGATATTTCCCTGCAGAATCCCCTGTTTATAAACCAATGTGGAGATGATTTCACTGGATTTTAAATTCAGATCATTCTGCAGCAGATATGCTTTTTCAAATCCGATGCTCATGATCTGCCCGATCTTTAAAATGAGCAATGTTACCACCGTCGGGGTGATTCCCGGCAATGATACATGCCAGATCCGTTTGAATCTCCCTGCCCCGTCAATTTTTGCCGCTTCATATAAAGAGGGATCAATGCCGGCCAGCGCCGCTATGTAAATGATGGAACTCCAGCCGCTCTCCTGCCATACTTCCGAAAGTACATATACCCCTTTAAAATATTTGGAGGATTCCAAAAAACCAATCGGCCCAATTCCAAATACCCCCAGAATCGTGTTCAAAATGCCATACTGAGGGGACAGGAACAGATACAGCATGCCGCACAGCACCACAATGGAAATGAAGTGGGGGATATAAGTAATATTCTGAAGCACTTTCTTAAATTTCTGTCCCGGCAGTTCGTTGATAATGATCGCCAGAATAATCGGAATCGGGAATCCCAGCAGAATGGAATACAGGCTTATGGAAAACGTATTCCAGATAATGTCCTTCCAGTAATAAGAAGAGAAAAATTGTTTAAACCAGCGTAACCCTACAAAAGAACTGCCAATATATCCGAGTCTTGGATTATAATCTTTAAACGCCAGCTGAATGCCGTACATGGGCACATAACAGAAAATGATGTACCATAAAAGCGGAATTGCAAACATGGCGAGCAGCTGCCACTTACTCCTGATCATTTTCCCGATTTTCTTTTTTGGCACACCAGCCGTTTTTGTCCCTGCCATATAGAAACCGCCTTTCCAGAAAACAGGTACAGCCCGATACTGCCAGACAGAGCCATCTCTGTCCGGCAATATCCGCATCTACCATTACTTGTTCAAAGTGTCATAAGCTGTCTGATATATGGATACCCATTCCTCAAGACCGATTTTGTTCATGGTTTCCACATAGGTATTCCAATCGCTGTCAAAATTGAGTTCTCCCCGGATGAACTTCGCCGTAGCCTCTTTTTCATAGCTCTCCAGATCTGTCCAGAGAACGGAAAGCCTGTCGGAAACCCCCTGCTCTAAAAGGGGTTCTGAATAAATTTTGTCCGGCACGCAGGGATCCAATGCTTTCTGGGCTGCCAGTGTCGCTTCCGAAGCGATGGCTTCACAGTTATTTTCATTCACCATCTGGGGAGCGCCGCCTCCGGGCCATATTGTAAACTTACCGATTGCGGTGCCGCTGCCTTCAGGGCTGTCCAGGATACCGTCATTATAATGGGGCATTCCGTCTTCATCGAAATACATATTCTCACCTTCCACGCCGTAACGCATCAGGCAGGAGCCTTCCCAGCCATAGAAATAGTCAATCCATCTCATCGCCGCTTCTTTGTTTTCACAGTCTGCACAGATGGCAAAAACACCGTTATCACGCGCCGCCGGAGCGGATTCCACATACTGCTTTTCCGCTTTTCCCTGAAAAGGCGCCACACCTACAAAGTTGGTGGAATCAAAGGTATCATCCGCCTGATTGAAAAAGAGTCCCATCTGCTGTCCGGCCATCTTCGCCGCATATTTGGCATATTCCTGGGTGAAAATTTCGGGATCAATCAGTCCTTCTTCGTACATTTTGTTCAGCCACATCAGCATATCCTTAAAGTTGTCTTCCGTCAGGTATGTCGTAACCTTACCGTCTCTGACCTCCAGGAATCTGCCGAACTGATACTGATATCCCCAAACACCGGCAAAACGCCGGATCAGTGCCTGGGCATCTGAAATTCCCATGGGATACTCATCCGCTTCCCCATTGCCGTTAAAATCAACGCCCTTAAACGCCCGCAGCACCTCTTCCAGTTCCTCCACTGTTTCGGGCACTTCTTTTCCCACCTGTTCCAGCCAGGATTTATTCATCCAGAACTTATCGTCTCTTGCCGCTGTCAGCGTAAAGATTGCCGGCAGCGCATAAATATGGCCGTCCGGGGCTGTGATCCTGGAGAGGATCGCCGGGTCTTCCTCAATCAGCTTCTGCAGATTCGGCGCATAGGCCGGAATCAGTTCTTCCATCGGCGCCAAAATTCCCATATTCCCGTATTTCACGATTTCTGCATTGGAAAGGAAAGCCCGTACAAAGATGTCAGGATATTCGTTGCTCGCCCACATCAGGCTCTTTTTCTCATCATATCCTTCCGCCGGAAGCACATCCGTGAAATCCAGTTTAATGTTTGTCATTTCCTGGTATTTCTTCCACATTGCCATTTCATCCCATTTGCCCTGTACAGGCCCCTGCTGACCGAATACTTTCAGTGTGATTTCCTCATTTACAATGGGGAAACCTTCCGTGTTGAGATTTGCGGCCTGCTCAACGGCATCCTCCCCCGACTGTGTTCCGGGAACCTGATTTCCTGCCGTTTTTGCCGGATCTGCACCTTTACCGCAGCCTGTGAGCATTCCTGCCGTCATGCAGACAGCCAGCGCCATTGCGAGTACTTTTTTCCTTTTCATAGTAACCTCCTTTTGTTATCTTTCCCTTACTCCGTTTTTCTTAGCTGTTTATGAGTATAGCAAAAGGCAGGTAGATTTTAACTATACAATTTTGTGCTTGTGGTTCAAAATTTTAGCATTGTGCTTCTGCAATTATCTTATACAAAAAGTTTTTGTACAAATTATACAAAAGAAATATACTTGATTATTAATACCATTTATGATACTTTTGATTCAACAAAAACAACCCTGCGCTTTCACTGTTTGGATTGTATTGGAGGGACATTACAAATGGAACACATTTTTTACCGTCTGAAACAAAAAATCACCGGTTCCATCAACGCAAAATTCCTGGTCACATTCCTTTTTCTGCTGATTATCCCACTCATCATTCTGACCCAGATTTTTATCGTCCGCCTGCACAGTGTTCTGAAAGCGAAAGAACAGGCCTCTATCGATGAAAAGATACAATTTGCAGGTTCAGAGTTTGACCGTATTTTTTCCGACATGGACCGGATCGCCACTTCCCTGATTCTGGATTATCATGTGACGGATATTTTGAGTGACCCTGCAAATATTCCCAGTTATGAATGGTTTACCGGCTTTAAATCCATGAACAGCCTGCTTTCCCTTCTGACTACAAACTCCGACCATATCTTCCAGATAACCGTCATCAGTGCTGACGGCAGACTTTACCGTTCCGGCGGGCTCTACAACGCCATGCTGACCACCGATGCGCCCATTTTCATGCATGTCAGCGAAGAAAACGGCCGGCCGGTAATCTTCAACCGGGCGCTGGAAAAATACGACGAAAATGAGGTGATCACATTCGGCCGTTCTGTCTATCAGAAAGGGGTTTTTCTCGGAACGATCCTGGTGGAACTGCCGGTGGATTATCTGAACAGTCTGCTCAGCCCTTTTGATACGGATTCCACACAGCTTTATGTGCTGGGGGAAAATAACAAGATTATCTACGCTTCCGTTCCTGTGGAATCGGCCGCCATTCCTCCGGCATTGGATGAAGCATTGCGCAGCGGCAATTCCACTGTGTCCCTGGATAAAACATCCTATCTGTTCAGACAGATGAAGATGCGCCAGCAGCCGCTTTCCATCGTTGCCATGGTAAAAGCAAATTCCGTTTTTCAGGAATCCACCCATGTGATCAGTGCCTATGTCCTGGGCTTCGGTCTGCTCATTGCAGCAACCTTATGGGGTATTTTACTGCTCACCTTCTTTTTTACCAGAAATATCCGTACATTAAACGCGGCTGTCTCCGATTTTGGCGACCAGACCGTAACCCGGATTGATCTGCCGATCCGCTCCCGGGACGAAATCGGCCAGCTGACTCAGGGGTTTATTTCCATGTCCCATCGCATTAACCGGCTGGTATCACAGATCCGGGAAAATGAACGCAACAAGAGGATTCTGGAATTTAATTCCCTGCAGGCACAGATCAATCCGCATATGATCTACAACACCTTAAATACCATCACCTATCTGGCGGAAATGCAGAACGTTTCCAATATCCGTGAAGTCTCCTCCTCGTTCGCCCATCTGCTTCGGTCATTATCGAATCAGGGGGAGTTCATCACAATCGCACAGGAAACAGCTTATCTGAAATCTTTTATTGCGATCAAAAAGTATAATCTGCTCTGCAATGTGGAAACAGAATTCCGGATAGACGAATCCGCGCAAGAATGCAGGATATTAAAACTGCTCCTGCAGCCGATCGTGGAAAACGCGATTATACACGGCTTTTCCAACCGGCTGGAGGATGGACTGATCCAGCTTACCGTCACCAGAAATGACGATATGGTTCTGATCGACATCTCAGATGACGGAAACGGTATGGACGAAAACAGAATCCAAAAAATTTTGTGTGGTGAAGAAAAAAGCGGTAACACTTTTCTCCGGGTGGGCATCAAAAATATCCTTGACCGTCTGAAACTGCAATACGGCGCCCGCTGTTCCTTCACCATCGTAAGCGCCCCGGGCTGCGGCACCACGGTACGTCTCTCTTTTCCGGCTGAAAAACTGAAGGAGGAATCAGAAAATGATTAAAATCTTATTGGCCGATGATGACATTCTGGCTTTAAACCGGCTTTTTGCCCTGATTGACTGGAACGCGCATGGTTATGAAGTGGTGGGGCAGGCTCTGGGCGGCAAGGATTGCCTGAAGCTTGCAGAACAGTTCTCACCGGATATTCTGATTCTGGATATTGATATGCCTGATAAAAACGGTGTGGAAGTGACGAAAGAACTATTTCTGAAAAAATCCCCCGTAAAAATTCTTATTTTAAGCAATTATGATACCTTTGGCTTCGTCCGGGATGCGATGCGTTACGGGGCCTGCGATTACCTGCTCAAACATCAGTTGACCGCTTCTGTCCTGCTGGATAAGCTGAAAGAAACCGAAGAACTTCTGAAGAAAGAAGACACGGTCTCTTCCCATATGAATTTTTATACCACTGTGGCCAAACAAAAATACCTCCGCAGTCTCCTGCAGGATGGAGAAGTCAATCCGGAGGAGCGCAGCCATATGGCCGCACAGAAAGATTTCTCTCCCGGATGCTTCTGCCTGGCTGTCATGCAGATTACAAACTTTATTCTGATCACCCATTTTTCCCGGAATATGGAACGGGAAAAATTGATTGAATCCATCACCACGCTGGGTACAAATATTTTTTCTTCTCTCGGAAACGGACTGATCACTCACACGGAATATGGACAGTTTGCCGTTTTGTTTCATTTTAGTGCGCAAACCCAGGCGCAGGAAATTACCGCACAGACTGCAGCCGCTATGCGGCTGTTGTCCTCCAATATCCAGAAGGTTTTCAGCCTGACTGCCATGTACCTGATCAGCGACAGTTTCGGCAAAATTGACAGTCTGAAAGACTGCTATTTGAAAACAGCGGCAGATCTTGAAAAGCAGTCAATTCCCGGGGCCACGGAAAAGAAATCCGCCGGTTCTGATAAAAATTCCGCCGGGACAGGTAATCCCCCTGCTACATTATCTGTTCTGACACTGCAGGAGGAGAAAGAATTGATGAACGCTCTGACAGCGCTTGACATGCAGAAAGCAGAATCTCTCCTGAATGAAGTGTTCTGCCGGTTTCAAAAAAATGCAGGACGATTGCCGCAGTCTCTGGTTTCCCGGCTTTTAGACATCGGAATGAAGTTTCAGGAGAACCAGAACATTATGGTTGATAAAGATCCGGACGTTACCTTAAAAGCAACAGAGCTTTCACAGATGAAATCCAGCGAAGTAGCCAAATTTCTGTCAGAGTATTTCAAAAATATCATGCGTTTGGCGCCGGGATACGGAAGCCGTAAATTCTCCATTCATATTCAAAATGCGCTCCTTTTTATCCATCAAAATTATAGCCGTGATATCTCTCTATCCGCACTGGCAGATGAATTACATGTTTCTCCCACGCATCTCTCCCGGCTTTTTGGCAAAGAGGTGGGAACATCATTCATTGATTATCTGGTTACCTATCGGATACAACGTGCGCAGCAGATGATCCTGCATTCAAATCTGGATTTAAAGAATATCGGTGAGCAGGTTGGCTTTCACAGCTATAACTATTTTTTACGCGCTTATAAGGAAAAAACAGGCCATACCCCCTCCAGGGATATGGCTGAACGTTCTGTTTGATCTCCTCTATTTCCTTCACAATGTTTCGTACCGATTGAATCAGGATCCTAAAATAGCCAGGTTTTTTAAGCCTGGCAGTCGATCCCGTTTATTCTCACGGCACCAGCGTTTTAATCCAGATACAGGCTGCAATTCCCACCGGGACCGCCGCTGCAAACATCCACGCCATCTGATAGAAGATGATTTTTTCAATCTGCTCCCGGGTCGCCCCCACCGCTTCCAGAATTTCCAGACTGACTTTATCCGGACAGGCCGCTTTTCTCCCGATCAAAAATAATGCAATACAGGCGCAGCACAGTATGAGCGTGATATGCCACCCTTTTTCATAAGCCGCCCAGCACAGACTTGCGCACACCAGCATTGCCGAGAATACGGTACCTGCAAGCCAGACCGGAAGCCTGTATTTCCACTGGCGCTGCGCAATTCTTTTTAAACAGCTTCTGCTCACCTTGTCCATTCTCTTCCTCCTATATGATTTCGTTTTCTCCAAACACCACTGCGGTAAGGTCATATTCTTCCTGAATATATTTTAAAAAATGCATGTTTTCCCGGACGGCCCATGGCTCTTCTTCTTTTGAAATCCGCATCAGCAAAAGCGATGTCCCCGCAAGGACACAGCGGATCATTGCTGCCTTTTGCTGGATAGGAACCGGCAGATTTCCCGGCATTTGCGCCCAGTCGACCTTGATATCCGCCATGGAGACCAGCTTTTCGGCCAGGGCAAGATCTGCCTGTCGTCCGTCAAGCTGAATGGACAGCACCAGATTTTCATAAAAACTCATGCCGGATATTAAATTATTATGAGCAGCGATCATTCCCACATTCCGCCGCCGGAAAAGCGCACGTTCCTCCGGTTCCATCCGGTAAAGTTCCCTTCCGAATACCGTAACCGTACCTTCACAGGGTTCCTTAAGACCTCCGCCGGCCAGAAAAAGCATCTGCGCTTCCTTCCAGTTTTTGCAGGCAATGCACTCCAGCGTATGCTGTTCTATTTCCAAATCATACCGGTTTCCTTCCGCCATGAAATTCTTCATACACAATGCTTTCATAACCGCCTCCTGTCCTTTTTGCTTCCTTTTCCTTAGTATAGGAGGTTTTTCTTAGGAAGGGGAACGGTCTCTGATAAATAATATAAAAAATTTTCCGAAATATTTTCTTAACCCGCAAATTGTGCTATACTGTTACCCGGTGCTTAAGACAGCGGATAAAAAGCGGCTGTCTTTCTGCCCATTGATGATAAAGCAGGTGAATGAAATGAGTACAGCAAAATCCAATACCCTGATGACAGAAGGCTCCATCTGGAAAAAAATCGTTCTTTTCGCGCTTCCTCTTTTTCTCGGAAATCTTTTCCAGCAGCTTTATAATACCGCCGACTCCCTGATCGTGGGAAATTTTCTCGGCAGCGACGCTCTGGCCGCCGTCAGTTCCTCGGGCAGCCTGATCTTTTTGATGGTGGGTTTTTTTAACGGCATCGCCATGGGCGCCGGTGTGGTGGTTGCCCGTTATTACGGCGCCCGCCAAATCGAAAAAGTGCAGCGCGCCATCCACACGGATATCGCTTTCGGCCTGGCCTCCGGCGTGATATTGACCGTCATCGGTCTGATTCTCGCCCCCAAAATGCTTGTCTGGATGGGGACTCCTGCCGACGTCATGCCAAATTCCATCCTCTATTTCCGGATTTATTTCGCGGGCTCTCTGGCATTTGTCATGTACAACGTATTAGTGGGTATTCTGCAGTCCATCGGAGACAGCAGACACCCGCTCTATTACCTCATTATTTCTTCCGTTATCAATATTGTACTGGATCTTCTTTTCGTAGGCGTGTTCCACTTTGGCGTGGGAAGCGCCGCTTTTGCCACCATCATTTCCCAGTTCATCAGCGCCGGGCTGTGTCTGCACCGGCTGATGCACAGCCCGGAAGATTACCGGGTCCGGCTGTCTAAAATCCGTTTTGACAGGGCCATGCTCAAACAGATCATTCAAAACGGCCTGCCTGCCGGACTGCAGAATTCCATCATCGCCCTGGCAAATGTGGTGGTGCAGTCCAATATCAACAGCTTCGGTAAAATGGCCGTGGCAGGCTGCGGCGCTTATTCCAAAATTGAGGGATTCGGCTTTTTGCCCATCACCTGTTTTTCCCTGGCGCTGACCACCTTCATCAGCCAAAATCTGGGGGCAAAGCAGTACGACCGGGCCAAAAAAGGCGCGCGCTTCGGCATTTTCTGTTCCATCACGCTGGCCGAAATCGTGGGGATCTGCATTTATTTCTTCTCCCCTTACCTGATCGCCGCCTTCAACAGCGATCCCCAGGTTGTGGCTTTCGGCACGGCCCAGGCCCATACCGTTACACTGTTTTACTTCCTTCTGGCCTTTTCCCACTGTATCGCCGGCATCATGCGGGGCGCGGGAAAAGCCACGGTTCCCATGATCGTCATGATGTGCTGCTGGTGCATCATCCGCGTGTCCTATATCACCGTTGCCGTCCGTTTCATTCCGGTCATCAACACGGTGTTCTGGGCATACCCGCTGACCTGGAGTTTGAGTTCCGTCATCTTTTTGATCTACTTTTTAAAGGCGGACTGGATTCATGGGTTTGAAAAGCAACGCTGAACAATAGCCTGTGCGCTTTGCAAACTTTCTGTTATCCTTTTCAATAAATTCATGAGCTCGCCGAGCTATAATTTTTCACGGCCCTTTTCCAGACCGCCCGGGCGATGAAGAAAAACAGCACCGGCGCAATGACGCCCCAGGCCATCATCCCAAAGGAAAGCTGCCCCATCAAAAACAGCCCCGGGAAATTGGTGATCACAAACACCGGCAGGATAAAGGTGCCGATGCGCTGCATCCACTTTCCGTAAATCAGCTGGGGCATATTATTGAAGTCCCAGAGCGCTGTGGTCATATCTGCGATCCCTCTGGTGGATACGATCCAGAAACACAGGAGATGGGGGAGTAAAAACAGGCTGTAAGTCAGCAGATTCCCGCAAAGCAGGAAAAATACAAATCCCGCCACCGATACAAAGTCCACGGGCAGCCCTGCCCTGTGCCAGCCGATGGCAATCATCGCTACTCCGGCGATGAAATCCGGCAAAAGCAGGGAAATGTCAAGTCTCCGCATGGTGACCAAAAACTGCAGGGACATGGGTTTTACCAGATACATGTCCAGTTCCCCTTCCCGCACCATGGAACTCAAGGAGGTAAAATTCCCATAATACAGCATATAAAATCCCGTCATCAGCACATAAATCCCGATGAAAAGCAGGATATGATCCGGGGTCAAAAGCCCGATATTAACTCCCGCCCGGTATATCACCGCCACATATAAAAGCTTGATCAGCATCCATCCGGTTTCCACCGCCACACCGGCTGCGAAATTGGCCCGGTATTCCATCTGCGCCATCAGGGAAAATTTTCCGAATACATAAAGAAGCTGAAAATATCGCTTTGCGGAAGCCCCCAGATACCGCATCCCTTCTCTTTTTGTTTCCATTCTTCCTTCCATTTCAACCTCCCACTCCCGCGAACCGTTTTAAACCGGATTTCCACAACAGTTCCGCCAAAACTCCAAAACAGCAAATCCAGAATATCTGACACAAAAATCCGCTGCCTGCCTGCGCCCAGTCATACCGGCCGTTGATGATATTTACAGGAAACTGGGTGGTATATCCAAAGGGAAGCAGATTGATCAAAAACGCTGCCTTTTCCCCGAAAATATCCATGGGAAATACGCCGCCGCTGACCACCACCAGCACAACGCTCACCGTGCCAAACATCAGATTCACGTCCGTCAGCCAAAAGCTGATCAGCGCCACACTGTAGAAAATGAAAAAGTTCAGAACCACCGCCAGGACCAGACTGACCAAAAAAGCAAGCACTCGTCCCAAAGACAGGGTCAGTTCCAAAAAGGCCACTGAAAAACCGATCAGGCCGGCTGCCACGATCAGAAGGATCAGAAGCTGAGGCGCCTTTTCTCCCAAGAAGGAGAAGAACTGATAACTCCGATAACTCACAGGCTTCACCAGGTATTTGTTCAGGCCCCCGTTTTTGATATCCGTATTCATCTCATACTCAAATCCGGTTGTAACCAGGTGGGAAATCAGGGTGGCCAGCAGTGTATATACCATGATCTGGGTATAGGAATAACCGGTCATGGACGCTGCATCCGAATTTCCATATAGATAGTTCCATAAAAAAGTTTGAATGATGATGGGAAACACCGCGCTCAAAAGGCTCAGGAAAAAGTTAGCCCGATATTCCAGCGATTTTTCCACTCCCATCAGAAAACAGCAGCGGTACGGATTCATGACGCCACCTCCTTTTGAAAAATCAGAGCGATGTTTTCCTCCAGCGGGATTTCCGTAACCGTAAAATCTTCCACCGGCAGGGAAGACAGGATCGCGGATGCGGTTTCCTTCATCCGTTCTCTGGGAACTTCCAGCACCGCTTTTGTCTCTTTCACTTCCCTCACCCTTCCAAAGATGGCCAGTCTTTCCTCCGGAATCGGTTCCGTACTCATCAGTGTCACCAGCTTTTTATTCCCCATGCGCTGATTGATCTCAGAAAGGAGCCCGTCATAGACCAGCTGCCCCCTGTTGATGACCACAGCCCGGCTGCACAGTTCCTCAATATCCCGCATATAGTGGCTGGTCAGAATCACTGTAGTTTTCGTCTGCTCATTATAATAACGCAGGAAGTCTCTGATTTTCTGCTGGGAGATGATGTCCAGACCGATGGTCGGCTCATCCAGAAATAAAATCTGGGGCCGGTGGATCAGCGCCGCCAGAATCTCCATTTTCATCCGCTCTCCTAATGACAGCCGCCGCACCTGGACATTCATGAGTTCCTTCACATCCAAAAGCTCTGATAATTCTTCCACCGTTTTCCGGTATTCCAGATCATCCACCCCGAATATGCACTTGTTCAGATAAAAACTGTCGCTGGCAGGCAGATCCCACCACAGCTGGTTTTTCTGTCCCATGACGATGGAAAACCGGCGTTTGAATTCATTTTTCCTCTCCCAGGGCACAAAACCGTCAACGGATACCGTTCCCCCGGACGGAAACAAAATACCGGACATCATTTTCAGCGTGGTCGTCTTGCCCGCCCCGTTGGGTCCCAATAATCCGATGATCTCCCCTTTTTCTACTGAAAAGGAAATATCGTGCACCGCTGTCTTTTTCAACATTTCCCGGTGAAAAAGGTTGTGCAGGGAACCTTGCAGCCCGGCCGCCTTTTTATAATAAATAAATTCCTTCTCCAAATGCTCCACTGTAATAATCGACATGATTCTCCTCCATTCCGTCTGTCCATTGATGACACTTTCTCCTACATGAAAGTCGATTGCTCCGTGCGGCGCACTCCCGCAATCGACGGTCTCATTCGCAGTCCGGCCTCCCGGCCTCCCTGCTCATTTCGCCCTGGTCATCTAATGTCCAGGCGGACTGGTGTGCAAGCACCCCATTCCGTCTGTCCATTGATGACACTTTCATTATAAAAATTCCAAATGCCGCATGTAGCTTTCAAATCGGGCTTTCACTTCCGGATAGCGGTATCTGCTGATGAACAGCCTTTCCCCGTTGTCCAGCAGAAGACTGTCCTTGTCAATTTTTCCCACGTGGTAAAAATTGACAAGAAAGCTTTTATGGATCCGGATAAATCCCTCTTCCTTCAGCATTTCCTCCCACCACCCCAGCGTTTCCGAAATAGAAAAAACTTCTTTTTCAGAGTGCACCCGGATTTCATGGCGGTCACTTTCCAGATATAAAATCTCCTTCTGAAGCACCCGCACCGCGCCGCTCTTACATTGAAATACCCTCCACCGGGGCCGCCTGGGCCGGGATCTTTCCATTTTGCACAATACCGCCTGCAGGTCCTGCTCCAGCGCATAGTCTCTGACTACATGAAAAAAAGGATAAGGAAGCGCTTCAAAGACTTCTTCCGCCTGCGTTGCGATAAAAATGACCGGCAGGCTGGGCTGTTCTTTCCATAGCTGTTCCGCTGTTTCAAATGTTTCCTGCACCGTATCACAGGAAAGGATCAGCCAGGAAACCGGCTCCTTTTCACTTCTTAAGTCTGCAGCTTTATTTTCCGTCAGTTCGGTCAGGGAATCCAGATGCCGCAGCGAATCATCCGCAAAATCCGGCCATTCCCTGTCCGCTTTTGTGATGCGGCGCCTGGCCCACAGCGCCAAAACCGTATTTTCAATTTCTTTTCCGAGTGTTTTCCGGGTGCAGTACAATCCCAGCACCGGCATGGCTTTCCCTCCCTTCCCGAATTTTCTTCTTTTGTAAACCGCTTTCTCATCATAACAAAACAGAATAAAAATGCAAGATGCCCTGCACCACTGGTAAGAATTTTCACCCCAGCGGCAGAGTATACTGCACCAAAAAGGCCAAAGCCGCTATCGCACAAAAAAGCCGAAGCTGCCAGGTCCATATCGACCTGCCTCTCCGGCCCTTTCCATTCATTCCGTCTGACAATTTACAAATCCATTTTTCGTGCGCCCTATCATTCTTCCCCTTCCATCAGCCGCATTCCGGCAGTCTCCGTCACCGGCAGCGAAAAAACGATGGATTTCGCTTTGCTGTCCATTCCGGCTTTCCTCATGATCGCCTCCATAATTTGGTTCTTATCCTCTTTTTTGGTCACCATGAAAATCATTTCCTTCTCTGCTGCCAAAGAAACGCCCATAAATTTCTCCGCTTTTTCCATGCCGGTTCCTTTCGCATGAATGACTGTACCGCCTGTGGCCTTGGCCTCTCTGGCAGCATCCATAATCATTTCCGTATACCCCTGATTTGCGATCACGATAAGAAGTTCATATCTGGTATCCTTCAAGGTGCTTTCCTCCCCTTTTTCAAAGCTGCGGCCCTCTGTCAGAAAGGACAGCTGCCGTTTGCCGCCAATGCTGCTCATAGGCAGTATAAATGCAATTCCGCTTCCCGGAATATCGATTTTTATCTGCTTCTCCAGCCCGCTTTTAATCTCTTTCCATTCCGTATCCGTCACCACAGCAAATAAAATCGCCTTTTCCGCCGCTTCCAGGCCAAAGGAATCCAGTATTTCCGAAGCCGCGGTTCCCCTGCCCAGCGTCAGAAATGTCACATTTATTCCATGCTCCTTATAAAACATCAGAAAGCGTCTGCTTTGGTTTCTGTCGCTGACGGTCGCCATCCAATACAATTCGCTCATAAAATTTCATCCTCTCCGACAAAGCCTCTGAACACACCGGCCATCATAATTCTATAATGCCATCCTCTTCCCACCGAGTGAAAACGGCTTCGGGCTTCTGTGCCGCCTCATATTTTTTGCTGCGGCGCTCTGTGATTTTCACGGCCAGCCCCATCACCTGAATTGTGATGAGCGGTGTCATCGCCACCATGGCGACAACGCCGAAAGCGTCCGTCACCATGTTCCCGCCAAGCGCAGTGCACGCTCCCTGTGCCAGCGGCAGCAGAAAAGCTGCCGTCATAGGACCGGATGCCACCCCGCCCGAGTCGAAAGCGATAGCAGTATAGATTTTGGGGACAAAAAAGGAAATGCCCAACGCCAGCGCATAACCCGGGATTAAAAACCAGAAAATGGAAATGCCCGTCAGCACACGGATCATGGCGATGCCCAGAGAGACCGCCACCCCTGCAGAAAGCCCCGTTCCCATGGCTTTGGCCGGGATCGCGCCATCCGTGATTTCTTCTACCTGTTTGTTGAGCACATATACGGCAGGCTCTGCCTTTACAATAAAATATCCCATGATCATGGCAATCGGAACCAGCAGCCAGGGATAACGCATTCCTGCCAGCACCTGCCCCAGATAATTACCCGCCGGCAGAAATCCAACATTCACCCCTGTCAAAAACAAAACCAGTCCTGCATAGGTATACGCCAGCCCTACAATGATCCGTATCATCACCCGTTTGGACAGCTTCAACACCAGAAGCTGAAAGACCAGAAAAAAGAGGACAATCGGCAAAAGCGATATTCCAATCTCCTTCATATAAACTGGAAGCCCTGTGGAAAAAAGGTTCCACAGCTGCCTGGAATTGCCGATCTCCGGAATAACCGGCGCAGTATAAATACCTTCCTGGGGCGGATAAATCAGCCCCAGAATCATCACGGATAAAATGGGGCCCACCGATGCCAGCGCTACCAGACCGAAGCTGTCGTCTGCGGCATGTCTGTCACTTCTGATCGCGGATACGCCGACCCCCAGAGCCATGATAAAAGGAACCGTCATGGGTCCTGTCGTCACGCCTCCGGAATCAAAGGCAACATTCAGAAAATCCTTCGGCACAAAAGCGGCCAGTAGAAAGATGACCAGATAAAAGAAAACCAACAGGGGAGGCAATGCAATCCCAAAAAGCATACGCAGCATCGCCGCCACCAGAAAGACTCCGACACCGCAGGCGACGGACAGGATCAAAACCATATTCGGTATAGCCGGAACCTGCTGTGCCAGCACCTGCAGATCCGGCTCGGAAATGGTGATGATAAAGCCGAGTAAAAAAGTCAGTACAATTACAACTGCCAGCTTCCTGCTCCTTGTCAGGCAGGTGCCTACCCTTTCTCCCATGGTTGACATCGCCATTTCCGCTCCCAGCGTAAAAAACATCATTCCCGCCAGCAGAAGCACCGCCCCCATCAAAAAGCAGAGCAGGATGCTGGGTGAAATCGGTGCAATGCCAAAACACAGAACCATCACGATACCGATAATCGGCAGAACGGCGCTGACCGCCTCCTGCCATTTTTCCTTCAGTTTTTTTCTGCTCTCCAAATTACCACCAAAATCCCTTCAAACTACAGACCCTTTGCAGCATATTATCTGCTATCAGTATAACACAGCTCTCCTGTCCCCTGCACCTGTTTTCTTCCCAGATACATCCTGGCCTCATATGGTCTTAGCACATCCGTCACGTCCTCATAGTTGGCGCAGAGTAACTCCATCTCTTCCAGTCCTTCCACTTCCGGCCCGGGCACCGTTTTTCCATGAAAATTAGCAATCACAACAAGCTTCTCAGCCGCATTTTCTCTCACATAAACGAAGAGATCCTCATCTGCCGGATACAGCAGTGTAAAATCACCGTCCGCAAAAACATCATATTTTTTGCGAAGCGCGATCAGTTTCTGATAGCAGTAAAAAACCGAATCGGGATCCTCCAGCTGCTGTGCTGCGTTGATCCGGGTATAATTGGGATTCACACGAATCCATGGCGCAGTCTCTGAAAAACCGGCATCCGGGCTGCTGTTCCACTGCATGGGCGTTCTGGCATTGTCCCGGCTTTTGGCATGAAGGGAAGCCATGATATCGCGCTCTGCATATCCTGCCGCCATGCGCTCCCGGTACATATTGAGGGTTTCAATATCTCTGTAATCCTCAATCGAAAACTCTGTCGCATTTGTCATGCCCAGTTCTTCCCCCTGGTACACGTAAGGGGTCCCCTGCATGCCGTGCAACACGATCGCCAGCATTTTGGCGGATTGTACGCGGTATTCCCCGTCATTTCCCCAGCGGGACACAATCCTGGGCAGGTCGTGATTGTCCCAGAAAAGGCTGTTCCAGCCGCATCCGTAAAGCGCTTTCTGCCACTTTTCCATCACGCCCTTAAATTTCACAAAGTCCAAAGGCGCCAGATCCCATTTTTCTTTTCCCGGGATCTGATCCAGGCAGATATGTTCAAACTGGAATACCATGGAAAATTCACTGCCGTCCGGCGCGCTGTAAAGCTTTGCCCGATCAATATCCGCTCCCCAGGCTTCTCCCACCGTGATCAGATCCGCCCGCTGAAAGGTATTCTGGCTCAGTTCCCGGATGAACTCATGCAGCCTGGGGCCGTTTGCGGTGATTTTTTTATCCGGCTCTTTGGCGACCTGATCAATCACATCCAGCCGGAAACCACCCACCCCTTTCTCGATCCACCAGTTGATCATATCGTAGATCTCCTGCCGAAGCCTGGGATTTTCCCAGTTCAAATCCGGCTGTTTTACGGAAAACTGATGGAAATAGTATTGCGAAACCTCCGGCACCCATTCCCAGCAGGACCCGCCGAAAGCTGCCCGCATGTCATTTGGGGGCGTGCCTTCCTTCCCGTCCCGCCAGACATAATAATCGTGATAAGGATTCTCCCGGCTCTTTCTGGCCTCCCGAAACCAGAAATGTTCGTCGGAAGAATGGTTTAAGACCAGATCCAGTATGATCCGAATTCCTCTCTTTTTGCCTTCCGCAATCAGTTCTTCCATATCGGCCAGGGTCCCGAACATGGGATCAATATCCCTGTAATCGGATATGTCATAGCCATTGTCGTCCTGGGGCGACCTGCACACCGGAGAAAGCCATACCGCATCAATTCCCAGATCCTGCAAATAGTCCAGCCTGCTGATAATTCCTTTAAGATCCCCGATTCCGTCCCCGTTGCTGTCCTGGAAGCTTCTGGGATAGATTTGATATACCACGGATTTTTTCCACCAGTTCGTTTTATCTGCCATCTTCTCGTCCTCTTTTCTTTCTGTAAAAAACAAAGATTCTCATTTTCAAAAGTCCTTTGCGCGCCGCATCCACCGCCGACTGGAAAATGTGCTTCTTCCAGGGCAGTCCGGCGTCCTCCATGGCGGCCCTATCCTTCTGAACTCCTGTTCCAGCGCTCCGCCCATTTCTCCGTAAAACGGGTCCTGTGCCGGATTTTTGATCTCTCTTTTTCCATAAGTGATAATGACCCCTATCAGCTTTGAGGTCCGGCCATGCAGGACATTGGAAACCGTGGCAGGAGCCACACCTGCCATTTCTGCGATTTTCCTAATCGTGATCATGTCGTCTCCTTTTGCGCAGCAGCCCTTGCAAAATATTTTGAAAGATTTATACTTACTATATCACACAGCGGGCGAACTATAAAATACAATATCGCCGCACAGGGAGGGTATTATGGCAGAATTATATGACAGAACAGAGATTTATGATTTATTTGATGATGAAAATAAGTATCAGGCGGTTAAAAAGCACTGGGAGACTATTTTAGACGGGAAACCGATCCGCTCGCTTCTGGATGTGAGCATCGGTACGGGAAGCCTGACCCTTCCCCTGGCAGAGCTGGGCATTTCTCTTTCCGGCTCCGATCTGAATGAAAACATGCTGAAAAAATGCGGGGAAAAGGCGGAGAAGCGGGGCCTTTCTGTCCATTTAAGAACCAGCGATTTCCGCTGCCTGAAAGACAATTTTACGGAACAGTTTGACTGTGTGGGGAGTACCGGAAATTCCCTTCCCTATGTGAACAACTCCGAAATCCTGTGCGTTCTGGAACAGATGGATTCCCTGATAAAAGAGGGCGGCTATCTGTATTTTGACATGCGAAACTGGGATAAAATTTTAAAAGAAAAAAACCGGTTTTATCTCTATAATCCCGTATTTGACGGAGATAAAAGAATCAATCTGACCCAGGTATGGGATTACAACCCCGACGGTTCCATGACTTTCAATCTGCTCTATACCTTTGAAAAAGAAAATGCCCTCTTTCAGAAGGAAATTTTCCAGGAACATTATTATCCCGTCCCTCGCCGGCTTCTTCTGGAGAAACTGCAGTCACTGGGTTATAAAAACATTCAGCTTCTGTGTCACCCTGCCTACTGGACCGGGGCTGCCCCGGAGGATGTAGACTGGTATTGTGTGACCGCCCAAAAAGGGACTGCAGTTTTATAATCAGTCCCGTCTAAACTGCCGCTTTCCGGTTTAAAAATCCAAAACACGGCAAGCCGACACAAGAGAGCATCCAGAGTCGGGATTGCAGAACTGTTTGACCCTATAATGGAGTTACAGCAGACTCTTTATCAGAAAGGAAGCTTTTATGAATGGTTGGAATGAGGGAATCGCCAATGCAATTGCGTACATTGAGGACAATTTGACGGAAGACCTGGGCATAACTGAAATCGCGGATCGGGCAAATGTGTCGAGTTTTTACTTTCAAAAAATATTTCATGTGTTATGCGGGCTGACCGTTGGAGAGTATATCAGAGCCCGCCGTCTGACACTTGCCGCACAGGAGCTTTGTTCCTCCGACATCAAAGTGATTGATGCTGCGCTGAAATATGGCTATGATTCCCCTGACAGCTTTGCCAGAGCATTCACAAAATTTCATGGAATCAGTCCTTCTGCCGCAAGAGAAAAAGGCAGCAGTTTAAATTCTGTTGCGCCGCTGAAAATTAAACTCACACTGGAGGGTGGCACTATGTTAGAGTACAAGATTGTGGAAAAGGCCCAGTTTACCGTAATGGGAAGATGCCGTAAATTCAATACGGAAACTTCGTATGACGAAATCCCTGCGTTCTGGAAGGAACATGTGGAAAGCGGCCAAAACAAAATTGTTTGTGGTATGTATGGGATATGTATGGACATTGACGGGAAAAATTTTGACTACCTCATAGCCGATAACTATATTCCCTGGAATGAAATCCCAGAAGGTTACGAAACAAAGATAATCCCGGAAGGCACCTGGGCGATATTCCCCTGCCGCGGTGCATTGCCAAAAGCATTGCAGAATGTGAACACCAAAATATGGAGCGAATGGCTGCCATCCTGCAAAGCGTATAAGCTTGCGGGAAATTACAATATTGAGCTATATACGCCCTTATGTGAAAATCCGGATGACAACTACAGCGAAATATGGATCCCTGTGGAAAAAATCTGATGGTACGTTCGACCGACAGATACTGTTTTAAACCTTATCTGAACGAAAAGCGGATACCGCCCGGCTTTGCCGGTCGGTGTCCGCTTTTCTCAAACTTGATAAGGGGTATACCTGAGAAACCAATCCCTTACTGGTCAGGGAAGCTTCTGAAAGTAATCAAATTACCATCAGGATCTAAAAAGCTCATGTTTTTGGCACCCCAAGGACGCACTGTTGGTGGGGAAACAATCTCAACACCAAGTGCTTTTACTCTTTCAAATTCCATATCTACATCACTTACTGTAAATGCGATACAAATATTTTGCGGATTTGTTTTTCGTAATATTCCGTCGTTATAAATAGTTAATGCCGTTTCTTCCGATATAATAAACTGATGGACATCATCATTGCATTCATTATCAATACGAAACAACATCTTATAAAAATCAGAAAGACGAACAACATCACTCGTCAATAAACATACTTCTCCTATTTTCATGATGATCCTCTTGTGAATTATAGCTTCTTATAAGTGTTTATACATACCACCGTAAAATGGCTTAAATCAAGGCTTTCCTCATATCTTCTCACTTTTCGTCATATTCCCTTACAGTGTGTTTTTGGAAAGCCGGGCACCATTTGGGCACCACGGACTTTCATAAAATATCTCTTAGTTATCCTCTTCGCTCCATTCTTTTCAGTGTGACTTTTGGAAGAGCAAGTATAGGAAGCGTGGCTACACTTCCGAAAAACGACTTGTTGGGAAGTATCCTAAACCCTCGCTTCTTTTGCAAATTGCTATCCACGAATGTGCCCCGAATGAAGTGGAAAATCAACAGAGGATATGGTAATATAGAATCACAAAAACAACGATGATGTTTTATGTAGAGGAGGTTTGTGCTGTGGTAGATGGTCACATTCATATTGAACGAGGCGAATACACGCTTGAATGGATAGGCCAGTTTGCAAATAAGGGGTTTGAGCAAGATCTCGATGAAATATGGCTTCTTGAGCATTGTTATCGTTTTCAGGAATTTGTTCCTATGTATGATTCCGTATGCGCATACAGCGAGTATATTGATAAATGGTTTCATAAAAGAGCCGGAGTATTACAACTTGAGGATTATTTGACGCTTATCCACAATGTCAGAAATAATCCATTTCCGATAAAGATTAAATTCGGACTTGAAATTTGTTATTTCAAAGAGTTTGAGACATTTGTGGCCAATTTAACAAAGGATAAGGGGCTTGATTTTCTTTTAGGCAGTGTTCATTTTGTTGATGGTTTTGCGTTTGACCACAAGAGTGAGCATTGGAACAATATAAATATTAATAAGGTGTATAAAAGATATTTTGAAACATCTCTTGAACTTATCAAATGTGGCTTATATGATGGCATTGCCCACCCTGACAGCGTAAAGTTATTCGGCCATACTCCATCATTTTCACTTGATAAATATTATGAAGAAATGGCGCAGGCACTTTCAGCGCAAAATATGTATGTGGAACAAAGTAGCGGCATCAACCGAAGATGTCCCGATACTGCTGAACTTGGTATGAATAAAGATATGTTAAAGTGCATGAAAAAGCACAATGTCAAAATTATAACGGTTTCGGATGCGCATTGTCCAGAAGATGTTGGCTCGAAAATTCCAGAACTAAACAGGCTTATTGTTGAAGCATAGATTACGAGTCTATTCCCGCATGGGGGTAGCAGAACCAGCCGCCCTTGTCAACGATAAAGTGAACGTCTGCGCCGTCGTTGACAAGCCTGTCTGTCCCTGCTTGTGTGGCAATCAAGAGAGCGAAAGCAAAGAGTGCTTTCGCCCTCTCTCCACAATGAGAACGAATGTCACGCAGTAGGAGTCGGTACAGCATTGAATTAAGCGGCTTTCAAGGCACAGAAAACTTCGGGTAAGGTTTTATGTATTGCCCCCTCAAAATCCCAATAAATAATGGCGTACATCGTAGGGCGGGATGCCCTCATCCCGCCGTGAGAAGCACGTTTCGTTTTCGGTTAGAGGCGGGCTGTGGGCAGCCCGCCCTACATGCTTTTGACATATCTCATTATAACTTCTTACCCGGTTTTATATGCTCTCACGAAATTAGGGCACCATTCGAGCACCATGACGTCAAAACTTTGGACTACTCTTGCAGTGATAAAGTGCTGAAAACATAGTATTCATGAGGGGTTTCGGCGGGAGCAAGCCCCCGCCCTACATAAGCTGTTCTACTATTTTTTATTCTTTCTCCAGTTCTTCTACGATCTTTTCATATCCCATCCCGTGGGAAGCCTTGATCAGTACAGAATCGCCGGGTTTCAGCAAATCGCTTAATTCTTTCATGAGCGCTTCCCTGTCAGGGAAATGATAGACTTCTTTCATTCCGGCCGCGTTTGCCGCTTCGTACATATTTTCAGACAAACTTCCGGCACAGATCAGGCAGTCCACGCCGTGCTCGGCAGCATATTCGCCCACCCCGGCGTGCAGCTCCCTTTCTTTTTCTCCCAGTTCAAACATATCTCCCAGCACCGCCACTTTTCGGCCCAGCGCCAGGCCCAGCAGATCAATTGCCGCTTTTGTGGAAACCGGATTGGCGTTATAGCAGTCGTCAATCAGCACCAGATCTCCTGCCTTTACCACCCGACTTCTGCCGTTCACCGCCTCCACGGAAGCGATCCCGGCGGCGATCTGCTCTACTGTCAGCCCCAGCTTTAATCCCACAGCAGTAGCCGCCAGCGCATTCATCACCATATGCGCGCCCGGCAGCGGAACCCGAACAGGGAAACTGCTTTCTTTCGTATGAATCACAGCGCTGCTGCCGAGAAGCCCTTTGTTGACCACTTCATCCGCCCAGACATCGTTTTCTTTTGAAAATCCAAAACGCACGGGCTTTTTCCCGCATACCTCTTCAATGGTCATCAGCTTATCATCATCCCCGTTGACACAAACGCTGCCCTCCGGGTTCATAAAATCAAAAATCTCTGACTTGGCTTTTAAAATTCCGTCCCGGCTCCCCAGAAATTCCAGGTGGCACTGTCCGATATTTGTCATGACACAAATGTCAGGTTTTACCATCCTGCTGAGACGATGCATCTCGCCGAAATGGTTGATCCCCATTTCCACTACCGCCGCCTGTGTATCCTCCGGCATGGAAAGCAGGGTCAGCGGCACCCCGATCTCATTATTAAAATTCCCCTGAGTTTTATGGACTTTATATTTCTGCGCCAGCACGGAGGCGATGAACTCCTTGGTGCTGGTTTTTCCCACGCTTCCGGTAATTCCTACGATGGGAACGGGCATCTGATTTCTGTAATATTCGGCGATGTCCTGCAGCGCCTGAAAGCTGTCTTTTACCAGGATGCAGGGACCGTTCAATTCTTCCGGTTCCTTTTCACAGACCACACCGATAGCCCCTTTTTCAAAAACCTCCGGAATGAACTTATGTCCGTCCGCCTTTTCCCCTTTGGCAGCGATAAAGACAAAACCGGGTTCCACCTTTCGGGAATCCAGAACAATCCCTTTCGCTTCTTTTCCAGTATAGCTGCGGATCACCGCCATCCCGGCTCTGGGGCACTCTTCCTTCTTGCGGGTAGGGACGATCAGCCGTCCTTTACACGCCCGCGCGATATTCCACAATGTCATATTTTTCATATTCGATTCCGCTCCTGTGACCTGATCACTCCTGCTCTCAGTTTTCCATTGCCATATCAATAATTTTCTGGCAGAGATGGTCGTAGTCCATTCCCACTGCCGCCGCTTCCTGAGGAATCAGGGAGGTGGGCGTCATGCCGGGCAGCGTATTCGCTTCCAGGCAGAAAAGATTTCCGGCTTCATCCATCATGAAATCCATGCGGGCATATTTTTTCAGGCGCAGCACCCGGAAAACATCCTCGGATATTTTCTGGATCTGTTTCGTATGCTCTTCATCCAGAGGAGCAGGGCAAATTTCGACCGTGCTGCCTGCCTGGTATTTATTTTTATAATCGTAAAAACCTTCTTTGGGCGCAATTTCCACGATGGGGAGGGCTTTGCCGTCCAGCACGCAGCAGGTGAACTCCCGTCCTTTGATATATTGTTCCACAATCACTTCATCATCATACCGGAACGCATCCTCCAGAGCGGCTTCGTATTCCGCTTCCTCATTCACGATGGAAACGCCGATGCTGGAGCCGCCGGAACAGACTTTCACCACACAGGGGAAAGGCACATCCGTTTTGGTTTCCTGTCCCTTCTTCACCACCGTTCCGGCAGGGGTGGGAATGTGATTGTATACAAACAGTTCCTTGGACAGGCTCTTATCCATGGACAGAGCACTGCTGACAAAATCCGTGCCCGTATACCGGATGCCCAGAAGGTCAAAGGCTGCCTGCACCTTACCGTTCTCTCCGTCCTCACCGTGCAGCCCTAAAAATACCACATCCGCCATCTGGCAGATTTGTATCACGTTGGGACCGAAATAACTCTTTCCGCCGTCCTCCCGCATCGCTTT
Source organism: uncultured Lachnospiraceae bacterium (assembly GCA_902476265.1). GTDB lineage: Bacteria > Bacillota > Clostridia > Lachnospirales > Lachnospiraceae > Gallintestinimicrobium. Next base: position 453,477 of record CABSCP010000001.1, on the reverse strand, counting down.
TACCGCGCTGATGTCAGGATTGATTTCCCGGATATCCGCAATGTCCCTGGCGAAATCCTCGCCGCTTTCAAAAATATGTTCAATATCGTCCCGCTTCATTCCCAAAAATACATCCAGCAGCACGGCCTGATGTCCCAGCCTTTTCACTGCCTGGTATATCATTTTCCCCGAAATCAGGGAAACGTCTCTCTCTGTACTGATACCGCCTGCTAAAACCACAACTTTCATGATCTTCTCCTCATATCACCATAAATTATGCCGCTTTCCCGGATTTCCTATGAGATACTGAACAGTTACCGGGAAAGAACACTTTGTGGTATAGTATACGCTCAAATGCCGCGGGCGTAAAGAAAATTTATCGCTTTCTCCATGGAAATTTCCATGAAATCGTGCTAAAATAAATTTAAGCATAAACTTCTAAAAATCCGGGCACAAGGCCTTCTGAATCTCTTCGTTCATTTCAGGAACTCTATGCTTACCATTCACAAATCAACAAGCAGGGGCGGATGAAATGAAAGAAAGAATCCTTTTTCATAAAAATTCAGCCGCTTGCTGTACATCACACATGCAAAGGAGCGGCTTATGGAAAAAGGACAACCCATTGTAAGAAATCACAAGGACACGGTGTTTCGGATGCTATTCCGGGAAAAGAAGGAACTGCTGGAACTGTACAACGCGTTAAACGGGACAGACTACCAAAATCAGGAGGAACTGGAAGTATATACACTGGAAAATGCCATTTATCTCGGCGTGAAGAATGATGTTTCCTTCCTGCTGGATTCAGAGTTAAGCCTGTATGAACATCAGGCCTCCTATAACCCGAATATGCCTCTGCGCGATTTGATCTACATATCCAGAGAACTGGAAAAATATGTGAAGGACCAAAGCCTTTATACCAGCAAAATGGTGCGGATTCCTGTCCCACGTTTTGTAGTATTTTACAATGGGACGGACACGCAGCCCGAGCGGCAAACTCTGAAACTATCGGATGCATTTGAAAAAGAAACTGCAGATCCCGAACTGGAATTAAAAGTTCTGATGCTGAATATCAATCCCGGAAACAATGTAGCAATCTTAAAAAAATGCCGGAGATTGTGGGAGTATTGTGAATTTGTGGCCTGCATACGAAAGTATGCAGAAACCGAAAAAATAAATATTGCGGTGGAGAGGGCTGTGGAGGAATGTATCTCCAAAGAAATTCTGTCTGATTTCCTTCTGTCGCAAAAAGCGGAGGTAGTGGCCATGTCAATTTTTGAATATAATGAAGAAGAGGAAATGAAGAAAATGCGGGCCGCCGAGTTTAATTATGGAAAAGAAGCGGGGATTAAGCAGGGAATTGAACAGGGAATTGAGCAAGGAATTGAGCAAGGAATTGAAACCGGACGTGAAGAAGGCCGGGAGATTATAAGACGTTCTATTTTCTCTCTTCTGTCTGGGCTGGGGGAAGTGCCGGAAAATGTCCGTATGCATATTTCCCGGGAAAAAGATATGGAATTACTACAGGAATGGCTACGGCAAGCTGCGGTATCAAAAACGATGGAAAGTTTTTTATTTGCAGCCGGCCTCTCTGATCCTGAAGTTTAAGGTCGTAATTGTAGAGGCTGTTGAGATTATCCACACATTTTTTACAGGAAGCATCGTTTCTGAAAAATAACCTATCTATCGAAAGCGATCATAAAACCGGGCCGGCTGCGCATAAATTTTCTCTGCGCCGCCGGCCCGGTTCCTTTTCAGATAGAAGCGGTCTTTTCCTGTCCTTCCCGATAGACAACCGTGCCGTTGATAACGGTATATTTGGTTCTGGTGAACACTTCCATGGGGTTACCGTCGAAGATCGCGATATCCGCGTCCTTTCCCGCCTCCAGACTGCCCACCCGGTCGAATACGCCGCAGATTTTGGCCGGATTGCAGGTGATGGCTTCCAGCCCCGCCTCCATGGGCAATCCCGCTTTAACCGCCAGTCCGGCGCAGATCGGCAGGGACTGAATGACGGAAACCGGATGGTCTGTGCAGATCGCCACTAAAACGCCTGCCTGGTGCAGAATGCCCGCAGTCTTAAAATCCACATTCTGAACTTCAATTTTGCTGCGGCAGGACAGATCCGGTCCTACGATGGCAGGAAAACCGCTGGCTGCGATCCTGTCCGCCACCAGATGCCCTTCGCTGCAATGATCCAGCGTCATGCGCAGATCAAACTCCCGGGCGATACGAATGGCGGTAAAAATATCATCCACTCTGTGCACATGGGCTTTCAGCGGGATTTTCCGGGAAAAGACGGGAAGCCACGGCTCCAGTTCAAAGTCTGGCTCCACCTCATCTTTCGCCCGCTTTTTACAATACTCCCGGGCCCGGGACAGTTCTTTGCGCAGTAGGCCTGCAATCGCCATCCGGGTTACAGGACTTTTTCCCATGCCGGAAAAATTCACTTTGGGATTCTCGCCGAAAGCGATCTTCATGGCGGCAGGAGCCCTTACCACCAGTTCGTCAATGCAGCGGCCCTTTGTCTTTAAAAAAGCGAACTGCCCTCCCACCACGTTGGAGCTGCCGGGACCTGCCATCACGGAAGTAATCCCGGCCCGCACCGCGTCATCAAAAGCCGCGTCCATGGTGTTAATGGCGTCTATGGCCCGCAGCCAAGGGGTGACCGGTTCTACATTTTCATTGCAGTCATCCCCTTCCATGCCCTTTTTTTCTTCGGTGATTCCCACATGGCAGTGGGCTTCCACCAGCCCCGGCATGACCAGGCAGCCGGAAGCATCAATCATCTGGACATCGGCGCTTTGAGGCAGTTCAATCTGCGGGGCAATCCGCTCAATTCTTCCGTCATGGCAAAGCACATCCCCTTTTACCAGGGTAGTGCCCGCCATCGTTTCCACGCGTCCGTTTTTAATCAATAACATACCCTTACCCCAGATAATTCAAAGGATTGACCGGTTCTCCGTCCTTTGTCAGTTTGAAATAAACGTTGGTACCCTCTGCGGTATAGTATTTGGTAGGGGCGGCAACTTTTCCGATAAAAGCCCCGGTTTCCACAAAATCACCTTCTTCCACCATCACTTCCTGCAGCTGCCCATAAGTCAGCTCATAACCGTCGCCCAGGCTCATGAGGATGGTGTTTCCTGTCTGGGGATCCTTGTAAATGGATTCCACAATACCGTCCGCCGCACATGCTACATTGGCGCCCTGGGTTGCGCCGATGACAACGGAAGGGTTATATTTATACTGTTGGAGCGTTGCAAAATAAACGGTCTTGTCCATGCTGTAATTGAGGAGCACATTGCCTGCGATGGGCCATTCCAGTTTTGCATCCTCGGAAAAATGCAGATTGACCGCTTCCTTTGTCACATCCGCAACCGCTTCCATGGCCTGTCCCTCTTCTTCGGCGTCAGCAACTTCTCCGTCCGCCGCATCCGCAACTTCTCCGTCCACGCTGTTTGCGTCCTCCCCGTCCGCAGCTGCCTGCTCATCCGCCGCCTGTCCGTCCATTGCCGCCTGTCCGTCCACGCTGTCCTGGATAGCTGCCGCTTCCCCATCCAGCGTTGTTCTTCCGATTTCCGCATATCCTACCGATGTAGCCGCGCTGCTTTCTTCAGAATTGGAAACGGTCTCCTGTTCCCTTCCGTCCGTCGGCGCTTTTTCCTCCTCTTTGGCGGCATTGAGCTGTCTGTCCGCCTCCTCATAAAAAGGATCATAGTCCAGTTCTCCGCTGTTTTCCTGTCCGCTGGTCAGGTTTTTCGCGGATTTATTCTCCGCTTCCGCAACCTTGCCGGCCTTCCCCTGGGTATCCTTTTCCAGTGCGGAAAAATCCACCACATTGTTTTCCGGCTCCTCGGGCTGATTGCTGTTGTAAATATAAGCGCCGGTCACCGTCATGGCCGCCAGCACCAAAACGGTGGACGCTATCATGATCATTTTTTCCTTGCGATAAACTCCGCTTGATTTCCTTCTCTTCATTTCGATCGTCCTTTCTTGTTTCGATTTGAATTCCTTCAAGCTTAGTTTTGCCAGTAACTTTTTGTTTATTCCATTTTTTCCAGAGATAACCCTGCAAAAAAATAATTTAGCAATTCAATGTAATCTTTTCCCTCGCCCGCCAGCAGGTCCGCCCCATACTGGTCAAATCCCAAGCCATGGCCAACCCCTCTGGTCTGCAGAATAATTTCCCCTTTTTCTTCTCTCAGATAAAAGCAGGAGGAAGGCAGTTCAAACAGCTTTCTGAATTTTTCTCCCGCCATAGAATCCTCCTGACAGCTGACTGTCATCACATATCCCGCGCTGTCTCTGGTGAGCACCACCCTGGCGCCCTTTTGCGGAAGCACCATGCCCTCTGCCGCCAGTTTTTTTGAAAATTCTCCCCGTTCCAGCCGCACCTCCTGCAAAAAGTCCTCCGCCTCCAGATCATGGGGGCACTCCACACTATGACACCACGCCCTGCGTTCTTCCCCGAAAATTTCCGAACCGCTTCTGGTTTTACCGGCGCTCAGTCTGAAATAGGGCGGGCTGATCACGCTGCCCTCCCAGGCCAGCACAATGCCGGAAGTGTCTTTGACCGCTTTTGAAAACCGGGCTTCATTTTCCGCAAAATCCTCTCCCCACAGCATTCTTCTCCCCTCTTCATCCAACCGCTCCACATCGCTTTCCTCCCGGGAAAGCGCGCCGTTTTCTTTGATTTCACTCATGCAGATGCTGCGGAGGATCACCGCCTGGGCTTTCAGGGTTTCTTCCTGGTAATCTGCCGGAATGCTTGCCGCCAGCGCACCGGTTAAAAATTCGTCCATGGGGATCCGCCAGACCCCGTTTTTCCTTTCCCATAAAACACTGCTCTTATTCTCCGGCAGGCAGGCTGTTTCCACTCTGTTTTCTTTCCCTGTCCGGGTCAGGCTGCTGCAGGTATAGGGCAGCAGGAGCAAAAAGAAAAGAACCGCAAGAAGGTCCTGTATTTTTTTCCTTCTCACGGTTCTTACCGCTCTTCTTTCCGTTTCATTCTCACGCATGGCTCATCCCTCCCCCATATTCTATGAGAAAGTAAATGGCCTTATGCATCATGAGGACAGGTTATCCGTCCACACGGTTATAGTTAATCAGACAGCCTTTTAAAATGATCTGCCGTTCTTCTTCCGTCAATTCGCCCAGGGTCACGGTGAATTCCTTCAGACCGTTCTCCGTCACGGTATAGCCCTTGATTTCAGACGCTTTTTCCTCCACGGCCCTGCGGATACCCGGGAAGAACAGATAATCATGATTTTGAAAGGGCAGTTCGCCGGCAGGGATCACAAAAGGCAGCATTCCCCAGTTGATCAGATTGGAACGGTAGCGCTTGGTCGCATATTCGTTGGCAATATTGGCCCAGCCGCCCAGTACTTTCTGACAGCTTGCCGCCTGTTCCCTGGCAGAACCGTCACCCGGTTTCACCGCAAAAATGGTGGAGCCAAAACCGATGTTTCCCTCTCCTGCATCAGGGTACTGCTGATGGATCACATCCATCACCGCTTTGAGTTCCGGTTTTGCTTCCAGCGGGCATTTTCCTTCTGTCATAGCCTGCTGTGCTTTCTGGATATCCTTTGCCAGACCCACATAAGCAGGATCCTTTCTGGAAAGGGTGAACTCCGCCAGGCCCAGAGGGTTGGAACGATAGGAGCTGGTTTCCCCGGAAGGAATCAGTTCGTCCGTGGTGGTAACCGGATCATGAATCTCGGAAACTACCCGCAATACCAGGTTTTCAGGCAGTGCGCACATGGCCGGCCAGTCCTTGATGTTGGGGCCGAACTGAATTTCCACGGAAGGATCCGCCTCACCGTGAGAATCAAATACCCGGTTTTTATAAATGTTGGCATCAAAATGATACCTGTATTTTCCGATCGGTCCGTCAAAGTCCGTTGCCGGTGTCAGCAGGCCTTTGTTCGCCGCGGTGGCAGCGATGGAACGGGCATCCATAAGCGCCACGGAAGCGATCTGTCCGTTCTGCAGTTTGGAACCCTCCCGGTTGGGGAAATTCCTGGTGGAATGACGGATGGAAAAGGCGTTGTTTGCGGGCGTATCCCCTGCGCCGAAGCAGGGGCCGCAGAAAGCGGTTTTCATCACTGCGCCGGTTTCCAGGATGGACGCCGCACAGCCGTTTTTGATCAGTTCCATATAGATGGGCATGGACGCCGGATAAACGCTTAAAGTAAAGCCGTCGCTGCCGATATAGCTGCCCTTTAAGATATCGGCAGCCGCACAGATATTTTCAAATCCGCCGCCGGCACAGCCGGCGATAATTCCCTGATCCACATAAAATCTGCCGTCCCGCACCTTATCCCGCAGGCTGTAGTCCACCGCATTGTCCAGGCTCACCGCCGCACGTTTTTCCACATCCGCCAGAATATCGGTCAGATTCGCATTCACCTCTTCGATGGTATAGGTGTTGCTGGGATGGAACGGCATAGCGATCATGGGCTTCACTTTGGAAAGGTCCACGGTGATCAGCCCGTCGTAATAAGCGACGCTGCCGGGAGACAGTTCCTGATATTCGTCTCCTCTCTCATGAATCTCATAAAAATCTTTTATTTCCTCATCCGTCTGCCAGATGGAGGACAGACATGTGGTTTCCGTTGTCATCACATCGATGCCGATTCTGAAATCCGCGCTTAATGCCGCCACGCCGGGCCCCACAAATTCCATCACTTTATTTTTCACATAACCGTTTCCAAACACCGCGCCGATGATCGCCAGCGCCACGTCCTGAGGGCCTACGCCCTTTTCCGGTTTTCCGGTCAGATATACGCAGACAACGCCGGGCATATTGATATCATAGGTCTGATTCAACAACTGTTTTACCAGCTCCGGGCCGCCTTCGCCCATAGCCATGGTGCCCAGGGCGCCATAACGGGTATGGGAATCGGAGCCCAAAATCATCCTGCCGCCGCCCGCCAGCATTTCTCTGGCAAACTGATGGATCACCGCCTGGTGAGGGGGCACATAAACGCCGCCGTATTTCTTGGCGCAGGTTAAGCCAAACATGTGATCATCCTCATTGATGGTGCCGCCCACCGCGCACAGGGAATTGTGGCAGTTGGTGAGCACATAGGGGATGGGAAATTTCGTGAGACCCGAAGCCCGGGCAGTCTGGATGATGCCCACAAAAGTGATATCGTGACTGGTCAGTTTATCGAACTTAATTTTCAGCTTGTCCATATTGCCGGAGGTATTATGATTCTCCAAAATACCATAGGCAATCGTATTCTTTGCCGCTTCTTCCTTCGTCACGTTCTTTCCGGTTTTCGCGAAAAGAGCCGCCTGTGCCTCTGGACCGTCCAAAATAATTTCAGCGCCGTTTACCAGATATGCGCCGCCATTTGCTAATGTAACCATAAAAACCTCCTTCTATGTTTTCCTCAGATACAATTCTTGTCATGTGTTAAAGTATATACGAAATCGGGCCTGTGTGCAAGCCCGATTCCGCATAGCATTCCATTAACGCGTTGCCCTGCTCTAACGCTTTTTTCTGTTTCCCGGCGATGCGCTTCTTCTTTTCATGGTCGCGGCCGCCCTCTTCTGTATACTCTGTATCTCCCTCTTCAATTTGCAGTAGCTTTCCCATCGTTCCCTGGAAAGTTTTCCCGCCGCCAGCGCCTCTCTGACCGCGCAGCCCGGTTCCGTATCATGTCGGCAATCCCGGAAACGGCACTGCCCCAGAAACTTCTCCACATCATAAAAGGTCTGCTCCAGCCCCTCTTTGGCATCCCACATCCCCAGTTCCCGCATTCCGGGGGTGTCGATGAAAATCGCTTTTTCCTTCGTCATAATCAGCTGCCGGTATGTGGTCGTATGTCTGCCGCGGCAGTCCTCTTCCCGTATTTCTCCCGTTTCCATCCATTCCTGACCTGCCAGCGCGTTCACCAGACTGGATTTCCCCACGCCGGATGATCCCAGAAACACAATTGTCTTTCCCGGCTGCAGATAGCTTTGCAGCGCCTCCATCCCATAGCCGCTTTTCGCACTGACTGCATGAACACTGACGCCCGCCGCCGCTTTTTGCACCGCGTTCAGTTCTTCCTGAAAATCGGCTTTCAAATCAGCCTTCGTCAACACCACCACAGGTTCTGCTCCCGACTGCCAGGCCAGCGCCAGATACCGTTCCAGCCTGCGCAGATTAAAATCTGCATTCAATGACTGCAGCAGGAAAACATAGTCAAAATTAGCCGCCACGGCCTGATCCCAGTGTCCCGCTGATGACGGGTCCAGCCGGGAAAAGAAGGAAGTCCGGGGCAGTGTTTTTACAATTCTGCTGTCTCCCGTCTCGTTATACTGCAATTCCACAAAGTCTCCCACTGTAGGAAAGTTCTCTGTTCCTTCCAGATATACGCTTTTTTTCAGCTGTCCGAAGCAGCCGCCTTTTTCGCATACCAGTTCATATCTTCCCTTATGAACTGCGGTTACCCGCCCTAATATCGTTTCTTTCGTCATGGCTGCCATTTCCGCGGCAGCCCCATATTCTTTCATATTGATCATAAAATCTCCTGTTCAGACATTGTTTTTTATTATCCCGGTTCCTCTTATTGCGCTTTTCCCTCATCACAATCAACTCCTTTCTTTCAGCAACGATAATTCTCCTGAAAAAGGCACAAAAAAAGACACGCCTTACGGGTGTCTGCCAAAATCTGTGGATACACGAAAGGTTCTTTTCCCGGCATGACTTTCTCATGCCCTCTATGCGGTTTCAGATCATTGCCACCTCATTTTTTCTCAGCATCATATAAATCCTCCTTTCGTTCTCATTTCTCTGTTGCGCTCATCGGCGCTTATAAAGATCAGGGAAGCCGTAAATCACAGCGTTCGGCTTCCCTTACAGTCTATCACTCCTGTTTTTCAAAAGCAAGCGAATTTCCGGTATTTTGCCGGATAGATCATGGACGCGTTGCTGTTCACGGAAGAAACAGCGCCGTCCCTCTTACGGAAGCGGGACGAACCGGTACACAATCATACCGATGATTCCCGCCACGATCATGGTCTTGATGGGGCTTTGTTTTCCTTTTCTCAGCAGGACAAAGGATAGTGCAAACAGGATCACGGAGACCCAGTTCAGGCTGCCGAAAAAGTTCGCAATGTCAAAATCCGCCACGCTCACATTCCAGAAAGCCAGGATCAGGATGGTGAGTCCGGCGGAGGCGATCATCGCCACCACAGCCGGGCGCAGGCCGTCCAGCACCGCCTTCATGCCTTTCATATTCCGGAATTTATAATAGATCCAGGCCAGCGTGGAAACGATCACCAGCGCAGGCACAATACAGCCGAAAGTGGCGATCAGCGCCCCGGGGAAGCCTGCGATCTGGGTTCCCACAAAGGTGGCGGCATTGATGGCGATAGCGCCGGGCGTCATCTCCGCAATGGTCACCAGATCCGTAAACTGTGTCAGCGTCAGCCACTCATGCTGCACCGTCACCTGATCCTGAATCAACGGGATCGCCGCATATCCTCCGCCGATAGCGAACAGTCCAACCTGTAAGAAACTCAAAAATAACTGCCAGTATATCATGCTTCATTCCCTCCCTCTTTTTTCTCAAGCAAAAGACGGGCCACGCCGATCGCCGCGCAAACGAGAATGATATAAAGAATGTTCACTTTCAGGAAAAACACACAGATAAAGGAAGCTGCCATCACGATGATGGAAATCCAGTCCTTGGCACGGCCGATTTTGAAAGCCATCTGCAGGGATACATCCAGCACGATGGCCGCCACCGCCGCCTGCATCCCCTTCAAAGCACCCGCGATCAGCAGATTGCTGCGAAATGCGTCATAGCACATGGAAATCACAGTGATGATAGCGATGGGCGGGATGATGGTTCCCAAAAGTGCCAGCAGAACGCCGGGAATCCCCATCACTTTATAACCGATCAGGATGGACGCGTTCACCGCAATGGAACCCGGAGAGGACTGGGCAATCGCCGTCATGTCCAGCATTTCATCCTCGTCAATCCAGTGCTTCTCATCCACGAACTTCTTTTTCATCAGGGTGATGATGACAAATCCTCCCCCGAACGTAAAAGTACTCAGATATAAAATGGAACTGAACAGTTCCCATGCTTTTTTCATCTCTTTTGTCCTCCTCCCTGCAGGCAGGCTGCAGCAATTTCTTTCATGCGCGGCAGACACGCATCAAAAAACATCCGGTACGATTCACAGAAATAATTTTCTCCCGGCGCCGTGCCCGGCTGTTCCCGGTGCCTGCGGCAGCCGCCCCGGCAGATCATGAAATACCGGCAGTTTTTACAGCCTTCCGTATGGTTGTAGGATTTTTCCAGAAATCCGCTTTCCAGCCGCCGTTTATGGATCGTTTCAAAGTTATCTTCGTTCAGATTTCCCAGTTTATACTCGTCCAGCACATAGAAGTCGCAGGGATACACGCTGCCGTCCGCTTCCACAATGTTCTGGAAGCTGCAAACGCCCCTCTGCTCACAGGATTCCGGCTGCTGTCCCATCAGGATTCCGATATAGTTTTCAAACTGTCGGATGTAGGGCTGCCTGCCCTGCCGAAGATCCAGATCCCAGAGTTCAAACAGGTCGATCAAAAACTGACCGTATGCAGCGGGCGTCAGCGAATAGTCCTGCTGCCCCTGCTTTTCCCAGATCGGGTCCAGACAGGCGATATACTGTTGCCAGGAAAATCCCAGCTTCCGGTACTGTTCGTAAATCCGGCGGATTTTCGGCGCGGTTTTCCCGTTCACCACGGTCAGTACATTAAATTCTGCTCCCGCCGCTTCCAGCATTTTGGCCGCTTCCAGCGTGTGAAAATAGGTATCGTTTCCCTGCGCATCCTTCCGATAAGCGTCATGGGTGGCTTTCATCCCGTCCACCGACAGCCCCACCAGAAAATGATTTTTGGCAAAAAAAGCGCACCACTCTTCATTCAGCACATAGCCATTGGTCTGGAGGGCATGAAAAATCTGTACCTTCTTTTGATTATATTTCTGTTCCAGCTCCAGACATTTTTTATAAAAATCCAATCCCGCCAGGGTAGGTTCTCCGCCCTGAAAGGCGATGGTACACTCCCCCTCCGCAAAGGCCAGGGTTTCCCGGATCACATTTTCCAGGGTTTCCCCGCTCATGATGCCGTAAGAAGCCTGGCTCCTGTTCTCCATTTCATCCGCGTAAAAGCAGTATTTACAGCGCATATTACACAGCCCTGAGGCGGGCTTAATCATCACATGTATTGCCGGCATGTCATCCTCCTTTTGTATTTCAGTGGGATTTCACCCCCACAAAAACAGCTTCTTCCGCTTCAAAGTAAAAAAGCGCACTGTTTCTTTTTTGCCCACACAAAACCAACGATCATAAGTAAATTCAATGCAAGCACAATAATGCTGCCTTCGATTTTACAGACACCGCCGGATAAAATCGGATTTCCACTCATTATCATATTGTATACATGAGGGTAATCCTCTGCTAATGATACTCCGCCGAGAATAATTGCGCCTATGCTATTCCACAAAAAATGAATGATGATGGGCGCGAGAAGGGAATCTGTATCTTCCAAAACCGCTGTCATAAAAAGGCTCATGGATATCACATTTAAAACCGGAATCAATCCTGCTTCAAAAGCCCCTCCATGTGCAAAAGTGAATAATGCGGTAGATACAATTGCCGCAGCGACAACGTTATAATTTTTTTTAATCATTTGATATAAATATCCACGCACCAGCATTTCCTGCATAATGGTGTTGATCAGAGTAGAAAAAATCCAAAGCCACAAAAAAGAAACCTGATTTCTTCCCTGTATCCTCAAAACACTCATGAGAAACAGTATTCCAACCGCCAGGCCCAACCAAATTCCTCCTGTAATCCCTCCCAGCACAATACTCTTAACAGGCTTTTCAAACAGATGTAATGGTACTTTCTTCCTCTCTATCAGCCAAAAAACTGCAGTCAAAACAGCAATGGCTAAAAAAGGGATACATTCTGCCCAGAATCTCCATAGTACTGCGCTTTCCGTATTTGGTATTGGTAAGAGCGCTACGCAGATTGCCCATCCCACAAAAAATACGATTGTTTTTAAGGATACCGATAATAGCTTTTTCATATCTTATAAACCTCACTGAATTCAAGTATAGCATTATCTCTCAATCGGGGCAAGCCAACACAACATTTAAGCCCCTGTCCCAGAATAAACCTGTCACAAAAAAACCAGCTGCTTTCACAGCCGGTCCTTGCCTGTTCTCCAAATGAGACGCTTCCTTATCCTATCGGTTATGAAATCCCCACGGGCGTTTCCGGCTGTTGAAAACAGCGCCGGAAACGCCTGCGGGGAACCATTTATACCTTAAATATATTTCTCTACGATGGCCTGCATCTGTTCCCATTTGCTTTCCATATCGGCAACCAGTTTAAACTGCGTCCGCGCCCGGTCCAGGTTGTGGTTTTCCCGATGGGTTTTAAAATAAACGTCTCCCTGCAGGTGGTCAGCCAAAAAGCGCATGCCGCACTCCAGCGTCATCAGCTTGGCTCCCATAGGCATCAGGCGGATTTCTTCTTCCGTCAGGCTCCCGCCGCAGCCTTCCACATAGCCTTTTGTATAAATTTCAAACAGTCCCAGGTCGCAGGAAATCAGATCCAGATTCTGTTCATCTTCCGCGCCTGTGCTGGCGCCGAAACGGATGGAATCGCCGTAGTCATACAGGGCGCTGCCCGGCATAACGGTATCCAGATCGATGACGCACAGACCCTTCCCGGTATGATTATCAATCATGATATTGTTTAATTTCGTATCATTGTGGGTAACCCGCAGCGGGATCTCCCCTTTTGCCAGAGCGTCACAGATCACATGACAGTCCGCTTCCCGGTCCAGCACGAACCGGATCTCTTCCGGCACATCCTTCGCCCGTCCGCAGACGTCCTCTTCCACCGCTTTCTTAAAATCTGCGAAACGGCTCACCGTGTTATGGAAATTCTTAATGGTCTCATGCAGGGTTGCCGCCGGATAATCCGCCAGCAGACGCTGGAAATTGCCAAAAGATACCGCGCTGTTATAAAAATCTTCGGGTTTCTCCACCGTATCAAAGCAGGTCGCATCTTCAATAAAAATATAAGTTCTCCAATAGTCCCCGTTCCTGTCCTCCAGATAATTGGCTCCGTCCTTCGTGGGGATCACATTCAGCGTTTCCCTGTCGGGATCACCGCCGGCCGCAATAATCTTCTTACGCAGGAAAGAGGTGACGTTCATCACATTCTCCATCAGTTCAAAGGGATTCTTAAAAATATCATCATTCATTCTCTGCAGAATGTAACGCTTCGTGCTTCCATCTTCCAGTTTACAGGTCACGCGCAGCGTATCGTTGATATGACCGCTCCCGTAAGGGATAACCTCCGTGATTTCTCCATCCAGACAAAAACTGGCTGCCACATTATTTCTGATTTCTTCCAGATTCAACTGTTCCATTCCATGCCTCCGCATTTGTACAAATCATCGGATACCCCATCCGATCTTCTATTGACGACATTTTCATTATAGCATTTTTGCACAAAAAATCTTTGCATATTTGCGATGCATATTTGTACATTCTATTTCAGCTTTCACAAATACCACAAAATATTTTTATAAATTTATAAATTACTATTGCAATTTGTCGGTAATATATCATCACTTCTCACATAGAAAAGTATAAAATACACAATGTGTTTGCACAATTATATTTCTTATTTGTACTTTCAGATTTTTCCGTTCTGTTTCTAGTGCTTTTTGTGCTGTTTTTTGTTAATATAGGAATGGTAGAGAGGAAACAAGACTATGAGGTGTATTATGGATTATGAATACGTGACATTGCAGCAGCCATTGCAGATTGAAAGAATCTATACCATCCATTATTTTGAATATATGAACGATTTTGCCTTTCCGGGTGAGTCTCATGATTTCTGGGAATTTTTATGCGTGGATAAAGGCGAGGTCATTGTAACAGCAGGCGACCGGCAGGTTTCCCTGAAGAAGGACAATGTGATTTTCCATAAACCCAACGAATTTCATGCGGTCCGCTCCAACGGAAAAGTAGCGCCGAACCTGGTTGTTCTCTCTTTTGAATGCACATCCCCGTTCATGAATTTTTTTGCGGACAGGATTATGGACATCACCGAATCCGAACGAAATCTTTTAGCCCACATCATTCTGGAAGCGCGCAATCTCTTTTCCACCCCCATCGACGATCCCTATCTCACACGAATGGAGCGGGTGGAAAAGCCGCCGTTTGGATGTGAACAGATGATTAAAATCCATCTGGAGCAATTTCTTCTCCAGCTGGCGAGGCGATACGGAAATCTGTATCCCAACGGCCGGGAATCCGGCGCCATGAAACAGAAATCCGACAATGAACTCCATACCCGCATTATCAATTATCTGGAGGACCACATCCATACGCAGATCACCATCGAACAGATCTGCCGTGACAACCTGATCGGACGTTCCCAGCTCCAGAAGCTTTTCCGGGATAAAAACGGCTGCGGGATTATCAATTATTTTTCCCATATGAAAATAGATGCGGCAAAACAGATGATCCGGAATCAGAGTTTAAACTTCACTCAGATTGCGGATGTCCTGGGCTATACTTCCGTTCACTATTTTTCCAGACAGTTTAAAAAGCTCACCGGCATGACGCCTTCCGAATACGCTTCTTCCATCAAAAAGCTTTCCGAAATTCCGTTTTTTCCCTTCTCATGAATGATAATTTTTTAAAGGCGCTGAGGTAAAATCAGCGCCTTTTTGGATCACTCTTCCACTACAGGAAGCCTTCTTTTCTTTTTATCTATGATCAGGTATACCGTAGGCATCAGCAGAAGCGTCAGCAGCGTGGAAGCGATCAGGCCCCCCACAATGACCAGCGCCATGCCCTGCATCATCTGTGCATTATTTCCGAATCCCAGCGCCAGAGGCAGCATGGAAAGGATTGTGGTGAGCGTTGTCATCAAAATCGGGCGCAGTCGGATGCTTCCCGACTGGATCAGGGCATCCTCCAAAGACATCTCCTGCCGCAGCATATTAGCCGTATCCACAAACAGAATCCCGTTATTTACCACGATACCGGCCAGCATCAAAAAGCCCATCAGGGAAACCATGCTCAGCGTAGACCGGGTGATGAACAAAAGGAAAATGGAGCCCACCAGACTGAAGGGAATACACATCATGACCATCATGGAAAACCGGGGGGATTCAAACTGCATCGCCATCACCAGAAATACCAGGAATACCGCAATCAAAATAGAGCGGTAAAGAACACCGAATTCTTCATTCATGATGGAGGTCAGCATATCCTCCGTCTGCTCCACACCCATGGGCAGCACCATATTCTGCACCACCTCAAGGATTTTATTTTTCGCGGTGTACTGGGCCTCCTGAGTGGTAGTTGCGGTCAGGCTCACCTGATAGCGTCCGTCTACTTTTTCTATTGTCTGTGCCGCATCTGTATATACCACTTCCGCAATTTCCCTCAGCGGTACCTGCATCCCTCTGCTGTTTAAAATCACCGCATCCATCAGGCTGTTGATATCATCATAAAGGTAATCCGGATATTCCAGCTTCACATCGTATTCCGTCCCCTGATTGGTGATGGTCAGCGCTTTGACACCGCTTAAAATATGATTCAGTTCCTGCGCCACCTGCACCGGGGTCATTCCGTAATGCATGGCCATCAGCGGATCCACTTTTATTTTGGCGGCAGTGCTGGTATCGGCTGTGGAAGAAGTCACCTTGATGACGCCGTCCACTTTTTCCATTTCTCCCTTCACGTCTTTCGCGGCTTCCTTCAGGGCTTCCATATCATATCCCTGCAGATCGATCTCCGTAACGGAAGTATTCATCATACTGCCGCTCATGGTGCTGCCGCCGGAAGAAATGGCCAGTTCCATATTCGTATAATCTTTGGTGGCCTGATTCCACTTTTCCACAATCTGGGCGGTGGAAAGGGTCCTGTCACTCTTTAGGTATGCCCACAGGCTGGCGGAAGAATCATTGTTGACCGTCAGGCTGTAGGTGGCCACATCCGCCTCTGCCGTAGCCAGTTCCTCCACTGCGCTCATGGCTTCTTCCTTCGCCTCCAGGGTGGTGCCCGGCCGGAAGGACGCCGTCACTTCCACGATTCCTTCATCCGCGGCGGGCATCAGCTCCATATTGAGTTTGGTCAGCATCAGGACAGAAACAGCCACCAGGAGAAGCGTCACGATGACGGTGAATCCTTTTCTATGTAAAATTTTTCTCAAAACCTTCTGATAAACCGAGGTAATACGTCCCAATATATGGTTGACCGGGGATTCTTTCTTTTCCTTCGGCTTAAAAATGAAGTAAAACAGCGGAACCAGCGTCATTGCGGAAATCAGGGACGCGGTCATCGCAAACACGATGGTAAAACAAAGCTGCCCGAAGATCTGTCCCACCAGGTCATCCACAAGGCCCATGGGCAGATAAACCACCACGGTAGTGATGGTAGAAGCGATGATGGACATGGTAACGATCTTCGTCCCCTGCAGCGCCGCCTCTTTAAAACTCCTGTTTTCATCCTGCACCCGGAAACAGCTTTCTATGACCACAATGGAGTTATCCACGATCATGCCGATGGCGATGACCAGAGATCCCAATGTGACGATATTTAAAGAATATCCCATCACATGCATCAGGATAACCGTGGCGAGCAGTGATATGGGCATGGAGCTGCCCACGATCAGGCTGGCCTTAAAATCTCCGAAGAATAAAAACAGCACAGCCATGGAAATCAGGACGCCCGCAATCAGGGTTTCCGCTACGGACCATAAGGACGCAGTGATGGTATCCGCGGAATTATATTCCATCACAAGATTCACACCCTGGTTTTTCCCGGTAAACTCATCCATCGCCTGCTGCACCTTTTTGGCAACCTGCACCACACTGGCGCTCTGCTTTTTCTGAATGCCGATGCTGATGTTTTCTTTTCCGGCGCTCTTGCTGATGGTGTCGGGTGTTTCCTTCGTCTGGGATACTTCCGCCACATCGGAAAGATATACCACACTTCCGGTAGCGGTGATGAGCGGCACCTGCTTTAATTTTTCCACATTGTTATATTCCATGGCCGTGCTCACGGACACGTCCTGGGAGCCCTGTTTTACACTGCCTGCAGGCATGGTAAAATCAACGGCGGCCAGAAAATTCGCCACATTGGTCATGGTGAGTCCGTATTGCTTTAAGGCATCTTCCTTTAACAGCACACGAATGTAATCCTGTGCGCCGCCCGATACGGACACCTGGGCCACATCCGCGATGGATTCCAGATCCGGCACCAGTTCATCCTCTATCTTTTTGCGCAGATCGATGTTCTCTTCCGTCTGGGCGGACAGCGTCATATCCGCCGTCTGGTTCATGTTCAGCTCTATTACCACGGGAGTTGACGCATCATCCGGCATCTGCAGGCTGGCCGTATCCAGCGCCGTCCGCAGATCCGCGTAGCATTCGTCGATATCCACGCCGTATTCGTAGGAAAAAAGTACCATGGACACGTTTTCGGAAGACTGGGAGGTGATGGAATCCAGGCCGTTTAAGGTGGCGCCCGCATCTTCCACCACACTGGTCACCAGTTCATCCACACTCTCCGGATCCGCGCCCGGATAGGTGGTCATAACGATCAGCATGGGCATATCCATGTCGGGAATCAGCTGCATTTTAAAGCTCGGAATGGAGCTTAAGCCGAACACAGCCAGCGCCAGGATGATCAGAATGACAGAAACCGGCCTTTTTAGTGCAAGCTTTGTCAAATTCATTCCGCCGCCTCCTGTTCCCCGATGATGCGCACGGCCGCGCCGTCCTCCAGCTGGGATGACCAGGTGGCGATGATCCTGCTGTCTGCCGCAAGACCTTCCGTGATTTCCACTTTATCGTCGTTCATCAGGCCCACGGTCACCTCGGTGCGCACCGCTTTCCCGTCTGCAATCCGGAAAACATAAGCCTTTTCGCTTTCAAAATGAACCGCATCATAAGGGATCAGCACTGCATTGTCCGTGCGGAAGGTATCCACAGTCAGTTTTACCGCCGCACCGCTCAAAAGCTTATCGCCGCCCACCTCCGTCACGGCTTTTACCGTAAACATACCGCCGGACTGGGCATCCACCGCTTCTCCGATCTGGGTGATCGTTCCTTCAAAAGTTTCTCCGTCCTTTTCCAGTGTGATCTTCATTCCTTCCTGCAGGCTGTTTCTCACCTGGCCGCTCACCATGAATGTCACATTCATGGCATCCTGATTGGAGATCACATAAGCCGCGTAGCCCGGCTGCGCCAGCCCGTACAGCTCAATTCCCTTGCTCACAACGGTTCCTGAAATCGGGGATGTGGGGGAATAATATTCCAGCTGCAGCTCGGCGCTCCTCACTCCCACATCCGCTGCCGCCAGCTGTGCCGACAGCGCATCTGCGGTATCCTGATAAGCCTGGCCGTTCTGGATCCCGTAGGTGGTCTGTGCATCCTTTAAATTATCCTGATAAAAATCAATCGTCTTTTTGGTGGTGTTCTGAGCGGTTTCTCCGGACTTGATACTGCTTTCCAGAGATGCCTTGCTGCTGTCAATCTGGGAAGACTGATACTCCAGCATGGCAATTTGGGCAGCGTATTCCACCATGGCGGCATCCGCTTTTCCGGTCATGATATCGGTTGCATCAAATCCCATTTTTTCCGTTTTCTTTTTCAGACTGTCGATCTTCTGCTGCTCTTCATAAGCCTTCCACGCATCTTCCTCCGAAGTCCTTTCGATATCAGGAACAGTCCCTTCTTCCGTTTCCGCCAGGTAGACAGGCGCTGCTTCTTTCACCAGTTCCACGCCAAAATAGGCGAAAGGCGCCTCATACGCTGTCTGACCGGAGCGGGCTTCCTCGGTATCCTTCTCTGCTCCGCTTTCCGGTTCGGATTCGGAATCTGAATGGGTGTCCTCCGATTCTGCCTCGGGTTTTGTATCGTTGTCCTCCGTCGAATGAGATTCGCTGCTCTCTTCGGAAACCGTTTCCTCTGAAGTCGTGGTGCTCTGTGTTTCATTGCTTTCGGCAGTACCGCTCTCCGTTTCTTCCGGGGACGTAGTCTGCCCTTCCTCTTCGCTGTCCGGAGTTCTTTCCGGTATGTCCGGTTTTTCTTCCCTGAGGATATCGTTCTCTGCCTTATCGGCCGGTTCTTCCTCGTCCGACCGGCTCTCCTCTGAATCCGCCCATTGGTAATGATCCGGTGCATAGGGATGGTCATATACTGTTTTAAATTCCGCTTTATTCACTCCCACAGGTACAATGTAATTTTTTGCCTCGGAAATGACATCTTCCATCTCGTTATAACTGCCTTGCAGGCTGTCAATGGAATCATTGATTTCCTGCTTCGCCTTCTTCATGTCATCCTTGGCATCCTCCGCCTCCTGCACGCCGTTGACGGCAGAGTTATACTGATCCTTCGCCATTTCGATCTGATATTCGATGGATCTGATATTGGACTCCATGGAAATATTATTCATCACCTGAGCGGAACCGAGCTGCATTTTAGCGGAAGCCTCCGCACTCTTTTTACTGGCATTAGCACTCTCGGCCTGCAGTCTGGCAGCGTCATCCTCGATATGAAAAAGGACCTCTCCGGCTTTGACTTCATCCCCTACCTCAGCGTATACCGCATCGATCACTCCGGATACCAGCGGGACAATGCTCACCTGCTGCTGCGGCGTCACCGTGCCCACAAACTGGTTGCTTACCGTCAGCGTCCCCACCTCGGGACTGACCGCTTTCACCGCAACCGAAGCTGTAGAAGCCTCTGTTTCTGTAGCCGCCTCCTGCCCGCATCCTCCTGCCAGAAGTGCTGCCGTCAACAGTAAAGAGAGCCCTTTTAACCTGTTTTTCCTGTTCATTCTTCCTGTATTCCTCCAATAATTATCGATCGCACAACTGTTAGCAATGCTAACTATTTTAGACCTATCTTACATTTATCATATCCCTCTGTCAATAAAAAAAGTATAAACTATTTTTGACTTTCCGTAATCCCGTGTTATACTAAAACAAGAATACACCCGGGAAGGCAGGCACACCTATGGATCTCATATCAAAGCCCTTTGAAATCACACGAAAAATTCAGCTGCTGCGCATTATGGAAAGACTGGATCTCCTTCCTGAAAGCGAGCTGTGCACCCTTCTTGCCATCCGTGAGCTGAATGAAAAAGCCAGCCGCGGCGCAGGGGTTTCCGAAATCGCCGCTCTTTTAAATGTGGCCGTCCCCACAGTTTCCCGATGTCTCCGGAAGCTGTCCGCCAAAGGTTATATCAGCAAAACCTTAAATGAAAAAGACCGGCGCGGCACTTATGTTACCCTCACCCAGGAGGGGGAAGCGATTTGTCTTCACAGCTACGAAGTTCTGACAGATTTTATCCGCAGGGCCTTTTCCCATCTTCCGCCATCCGAACTGGAACAGTTTTTTTCCACCTTCGACAAAGTATATGATGCACTTGTGTCAGAGTTGTCCTGCATTTCCTGACAAAAAAACCGCAAGCCGCCCGGCAAAAACCGGGCGGCTATTTTACTTTAAGGGAATCAGTCTGTAAACCCTGCAATCATTTGGTCTTAATTTCTTTTTTGGGCAGAACAACCTTATCCAGATGCCAGATCTCATCCACATATTCCTGAATGGTACGGTCAGAAGTGAATTTGCCGGAACATGCCACATTCAGGATAGCGCTTCTCGCCCAGCCCTTTTCGTTTCTGTACGCCGCTTCCACTCTGCGCTGCGCTTCCGCATAGGACTTGAAATCCGCAAGGATGAAATAGGTGTCCGCTTTCGCCGTATTCTGTGTGTTCAGCAGAGAATTATAAAGCGGGCGGAACAGTTCCGGATCATTCTTGGAATAAGTGCCGTTGATCAGCTGCATCAGCACACGGCGGATGTCCTGGTCATTGTTGAAAATATCCATCGGGTTATAGCCGCCTAAGTTTTCATAATGGATGACCTGATCGGAGCTCAAACCGAAAATGAATGCGTTTTCTTCTCCCACTTCTTCCACAATCTCCACGTTTGCACCGTCCATGGTCCCCAGCGTCAACGCGCCGTTTAACATGAATTTCATGTTGCCGGTGCCGGAAGCTTCCTTGCTGGCTGTGGAAATCTGCTCGGAAACATCGGAAGCCGCAAAAATCCATTCCGCGTTGGATACCCGGTAGTTCTCAATAAATACGATTTTGATCCTGCCGTTTACCACAGGGTCGTTGTTGATCACATCCGCCACGGAGTTGATCAGTTTGATGGTCAGCTTCGCATTGCGATAACCCGCAGCAGCCTTTGCCCCGAAAATAAAGGTTCTGGGATAGAAGTCCATTTCCGGGTGATCCTTCAGTTCATTATACAGATACATGATGTGAAGGATGTTTAACAGCTGGCGCTTATACTCATGCAGACGCTTTACCTGTACATCAAAAATGGAACGGGGGTCCACTTCGATCCCATTGTTTTCCAGAATATATTTTGCCAGACGCACCTTGTTCTGATATTTAATGTTCATGAATTCCTGCTGCGCTTTTTCGTCGTCCGCATAAACGCGCAGTCTGGAAATCTGCGGCAGATCTGTAATCCAGTCATCGCCTACGCGGCTTGTTACCCAGTCAGCCAGAAGCGGATTTCCGTGCATCAAAAATCTTCTCTGTGTGATGCCGTTTGTCTTATTGTTGAACTTTTCAGGCATCATTTCGTAGAAATCTTTCAGTTCCTGATTTTTCAGGATTTCCGTATGCAGACGCGCAACGCCGTTCACGGAATAACCGGAAGCGATGGCCAGATGAGCCATTTTTACCTGCCCGTCATAAATAATCGCCATCTTGCGGACTTTCTCCTGATTACCCGGATACTTCTGCTGAATCTGCAGCACAAATCTGCGATTGATTTCTTCTACGATCTGATAAATTCTGGGAAGCAGTCTGGAGAAGAGTTCAATCGGCCATTTTTCCAGCGCTTCCGCCATGATGGTATGGTTGGTGTAGGCACAGGTCTTGGTGGTCACTTCCCATGCTTCATCCCAGGTGAGATAATAGTCATCCATCAGCACGCGCATCAGTTCCGCAACCGCAACGGTAGGATGGGTGTCATTTAACTGGAATGTCACTTTCTCATGGAACTTGCGGATATCGTCGTGCTTTCTCATATATTTTGCCACCGCTTCCTGTACGGATGCGGAAATGAAGAAGTACTGCTGTTTTAAACGGAGCTCCTTCCCGGCATAATGATTGTCATTGGGGTAAAGAACTTCCACGATATTACGGGCCAGGTTCTCCTGCTCCACTGCCTTCTGATAATCGCCCTTATCAAAGGAATCCAGAGAGAAGCATTCCACCGCTTCCGCATCCCAGATGCGCAGGGTGTTCACGATGCCGTTGCCGTAACCTACGATGGGCATGTCAAACGGGATCGCCTTTACAGACTGATACCCTTCCTGTTTGAACACGGTGCGTCCGTTTTCATCCACATAAGCATTGACCCATCCGCCGAATTTCACTTCTTTTGCATACTCAGCACGGCGCAGTTCAAACGGATAGCCGTCCACAAGCCAGTTGTCCGGCACTTCGATCTGGTAACCGTCTCGGATTTCCTGTTTGAACATGCCATAGCGGTAACGAATGCCGCAGCCGTATGCCGCATATCCCAGGGTTGCCAGGGAATCCAGGAAACATGCTGCCAGACGTCCCAGACCGCCGTTTCCCAGCGCCGGATCCGGCTCCTGATCTTCCACCAGATTGATATCCACGCCCAGTTCCTCCAGCGCTTCCTTCACTTCATTATAAGCCTGCAGGTTGATCAGGTTATTGCCCAGGGCACGGCCCATCAGAAATTCCATGGACATGTAATAAACCATTTTGGGGTCCTGTTTCTCATATTCCTTCTGTGTGATCATCCAGTTATCCACGATAACATCTTTGATCGCATAGGATACCGCCTGGAAAATCTGCTGCTGGTCAGCCTCTTCCAGGGTTCTTCTGTAAAGGGTTTTCACGTTATTTAACACGCTTCCCTTAAAAAGCTCTTTATCAAACTTGATAGATGCTTTCTTTAACATGCTCTCTCCTCCTTATTTATGGGACACGTTTCCACGCTCAAAACAGCGCGTCGCAATGTTTCTATTATACCATGCTTTATTTCAGGCGCAACAGCCGATACGCCAATTTTCTGCAAATTTTTCAGCAGAATATTGTCAAAATTCCCTATTTCAACCCCGTTTCAGGAAAAAGATCCCTTCTCCGAAGCCCGCATGATTCCCTGCTTTAAGCCATTCCTTATACCCCCGCTGCAGACTGGTGTCCTCCGGCAGCGCATCGGGATTTCCGTCATATATCCGGTTGAAAATCCGCCACAGATCCCCATCCTCTGTTTCCGTATGATAAATATCGTACTCACTCATGAACCTTACCACACCGGATCCTGCCTTTAAAAATTCCCTGTGAGGGCTGTAAAGCATCCATGATTCACAGTAAAAAGCCGCCTCTTCTCCCGGAAAAGCATCCGCAAAAAACTCCGCCGCCCGGCGGTAGGATTCATGACACTCTTCCATGTCCAGTTTCCCACAGGACGGAATATGCACATTGATCACTTTCGTCATTCCTTCCGGCCGCTTTCTGCCGAAAACCTCATAGTTTTTGGGGAAATCGATCAACTCAAACTGCAGTCTTCCCAGCGCAAATCTAGTGAGTTCAAAAAAGCCCGGAAACCACCAGGCCACAAAGCTGCCCCAGATGCCGAACATTTTTTTACATTCAAACAGCTTCCAATTCATATCCATACAGGAATCATGATAAACGGAAAGAGGGATCCCCTGGGCTTTATACAATTCCTCCAAATGCCTGCTCAGGCACAAAAACAAAAGCAGCTCCGCCGTATATTTATGGATGCCCGCCAGTTCTGCCGCCTTGTCGACATCCGAAAGAGCCGCCTTATAATCCATATGAATATCCTTATCATAGGCCGCAATCCACTGGCTGAAAAGCGTTCCTGCCGCCGGCTCCTGCCTGATTTTATCCCACGCTTCCAGCATATCCTCTAAAGCTTCCTGAGGAAATGCAAGATCCGCACAGATTTGTGCAATATATTTTCTCATTTTTATACCTCCTGCATACCGAAGACTTGCCTTCGGTATTGCATTCATTAATTGTTTAAAAGTTCCTTTCAAACCTGTCTTCTCATTTTCATCGCTCTGACCGTGTTTTACAGCCGATTCGCGGATTTCTTTCGTATCCGCTTCGTTTTGCAGCAGCCGCAAGCAGTAACAGTATACCACATTCCTGCATTCCCGGTAAACAATTTTGATGCTTTCCGCCTGAAAGAGTGGTACAATGAAGGTCACCGATCCCAAAAACAAATCGATAACCGCTGGCTGGCAATAAACAAAGCGGTTTCGACGGTTCCTTTTTAATATTCTTGAAAGGATATACTTATGATATTCGATAAAGAACAGATCACTGTCTCCGTGCTTCCCCAGATCCGCTCTCTCTGGCTTTCTTCCGATCCTGCTTTTCCAGCCTTTCTGCCCCCCTTTTCCCCGGTCTGCCAAAAAGAAAACGAAAACTGGATCCTTGAAAATACAGCGCGACTGCAGCAGCATATGAAAACATTTCCTTCTTCCGCTACATTTGGCGGACATCTTTTCCTTCCGGCCCTCCAACGTCGAAAACAAAAACGCTGGATACAGGAAGCAGAGGCTTTATTCGATAACCTGCTGCTCACGGAACCCATAATGGGCATCCGCCGCTGTATGTCGGCGGTTTCTTTAGACGGTTTTAAAGAAAAGATAAAGCTCTTTCTCCGGAAAGCCCGCAGCTTTGCTCCGGATATGAGTCCGGAAGATCTGGGACAGGCTCTGCGCAATTTTATGGTATACGCCATTTTCCGGGAACAAAACGGGCTTCTGCCATCTTGCCCTTCCTCCATTTTCGGTTACAGTATGCTCTATCCTTATACCGACAATTTTCTGGATGATCCCGCCATAACAGAGGCGGAAAAAGGCCATTATAACCGCTTCATCCGCGATAAAATAAAAGGCCGCCCGCTCTCCCCTGCTTCCGTTCATGAGGAAAAGACTGCTTTGCTGCTGGACGACATTGCAGACGCCTATATCTCTTCGGACAGCGAAAGAGAAACTGCCGCCGCGGACATCCGGGAGGGGCTTTTGTTGATGCTGGAAGCACAGGAAATCAGCCAAAAACAGGTTTGCCCCACTGATTTGACACAACAGGATATTCTCGATATTTCCATTTATAAAGGGGGATTATCCGTACTGATCGACCGTTTTTTTGTGGAACTGCCCATGACAGATGATGATGTTCTGTTTTACTTTGGTTTCGGGTTCCTACTACAGCTTTGCGATGACCTGCAGGATATCGGCCAGGATAAACAGTCCGGCAGCCGCACACTTCTTTCCTGCTGCCGGACTCCCGAAGAGACAGCGGAATGTGTAAACCGCATTTTTTCCTACACTTCCGCGCTTTTTAAGTTCTGTCCGGGGAAAAACCGGGATTTTACCGCCTTTCTTTTGCAAAGCTGTTATGAACTCATCCTTTCTTCCGCTGCCGGCAGCGGTGAATGGTTTGATCCTTCCTATTTAAACAAGCTGGAAAAATATCTGCCGGTTTCCCTGGGTTTTCTGGATGAGCAAAAAAGCCGGATGCCCGCCGCCTTCCCGGATTCCGGAAAGGATCAGGTCATGGAAATGCTGGATGTGTTTCTTCGCTAAAAGCAACTGAATATCCACTCTTTTTACGATCTATTGCAGTCAGAAAAAGCAGGGACCTTTGTTATTCTTCAAAACACATGGCTCCCTGCTTCTCCAGAGCAGCTTTCTCCCATTCCGTCCCAATATACCGAATTGCTTTTTCAGTTTTGGCATTACCTTTTCCTCAAGTTCCTCCGTCATTTCAAAATCGGGCGAAAAATATGCTCAGTATGGAAGGGCTTACCGAACAACAGATAAGAGCAATAAAACTCACCATACCCTGTTTTAAATCTGGCAATCGTTAAGGTCCGCTGAACATGTCAAATTTATCCTTCCGAAACGAAACGTTAAACTGTTGTTATTGTTCCGCAGGATATCTAATTTTACAGAAAATTTATCTCTTTTTCCACAGGGCAGTGTTAAAATAACATTGAGCATAAATTTCTAAAAATCCAGGCGCAAAGCCTTCCGAATCTCTCTATTCATTTCAGGAACTCTATGCTTACCACTCACAAACTAATAAGCAGAGGTAGCCAAAATGAATAAAAAACGGTCAGAATTTCTGTAAATGTAAGCTGCTTGCTGCCAAAACACGCACAAAGGAGCCGCTTATGGAGAAAGAACAACCAATTATCAGAAATCACAAGGACACCGTATTCTGAATGTTATTCCGGGAGAAGAAGGAACTGCTGGAACTGTACAACGCATTGAACGGAACAGACTATCAAAATCAGGAAGAACTGGAAGTATATACGCTGGAAAATGCAATCTACCTTGGCGTTAAAAACGATATTTCCTTCCTGCCGGATTCGGAGTTGATTGTGAATTTGTGGCCTGTATACGCAGGCACGCGGAAACAGAACGGATCACTGTTGCGGTGGAAAAGGCCGTGGATGAATGTATCGCCAGAGGGATTCTCCCGGATTTCCTTCTGTCTCAGAAAGCGGAGGTAATGGCCATGTCAATTTTTGAGTAGAATGAAGAGAAAGAAATGAAGAAAATGCGAGCCGCCAAGTTTCGCTATGGGCGCGAAGAAGGATATGAAGCAGGGCATGATGAAGGGCTTGAAGAAGGCAGGGAGCTTTGAGAAATTCCATCTTCTCCCTGCTGTCAGATTTAGGAGATATCCCGGAAACGATTCGCGTTCGGATTTCAAAGGAAAAGAATATGGAGTTGCTGCAGGAATGGCTGCAGAAGGCAGCCCGTTCAAAATCCATTGAGAAATTTGCCGGTGCCACAGGTCTCTCTCTTTAGGATGTAACAAATCAGGGCACAGTCTTTTTTAGAAAGGCTGTGCCCTGATTATTTTTTATCAAACGGATATGCTGTCAGCGATTGATCTGTGCTTTCTAATTTCAGTTTTCTTTTTCCACACCGATGGTCACCGTTTCCCCGTTGACATTCCATTCTTTGCTGACTGCCAGCGTTTCTTCCGTCACAATCGCATTCGCCAGCACTTTGCCTGCGATAGTCTCCTGATTTCTGAGGACGATTGCCGCAATTTTTTCATTGCCGCAGACAGAAACTCTGATGTGGTCCATCACCTCAAAGCCCGCATCCTTACGCATGGTCTGGATTTTGCTGATGACTTCATAAACAAAGCCTTCCTCTACCAGTTCCTCCGTCAGGTTGGTATCCAGCACTACCGTCATGTAGTTATCCGCTTCCGATACATAGCCGGGTTTCTGGCTCATCTCGATCAGAAGATCATCCTTTGTCAGCTCTACGGATACACCGCCCACTTCAAATTTCAGAACGCCGGATGCATTGAGTTCATCCATGGCTGCATTGCCGTCCAGCTCTTCCAGAACCTTTTTGATGCCGCCCAGCTGCTTGCCATATTTCGGTCCCACAGTGCGAAGCTGAGGCTTAAAGCTATAGGAAGTAAAATCCCGCACATCATCGGTAAAGGCAACTTTTTTCACATTCAATTCCTCTTCGATGATTTCCTGATAATACTCGGAAAGGGTATTTTCCGCCTTTACAAACATGGTGCCGATCGGCTGACGGTTTTTGATATTGGCGGTGTTGCGGCAGGCCCGGCCCATCACAACGATCTTTAAAACTTCCGCCATATCCTCTTCCAGCTTTTCATCGATTCTTTCCTCGTCAACTGTCGGGAAGTCACACAGATGAACGCTTTCCGGTGCAGAAGAGTTAACGCTTCTCACCAGATTCTGATAAATTTCTTCTGTCATGAAGGGGATCATGGGCGCCGCCGCTTTTGCGGTTGTAACCAGGGCAGTATACAGGGTCATATATGCGTTGATCTTATCCTGTTCCATGCCCTTTGCCCAGAAACGTTCCCTGCTTCTTCTCACATACCAGTTGCTCAAATCATCCACAAACTCTTCCAGGGCTCTCGCCGCTTCCGGAATACGGTAATGATCCAGGTTTTCGTCCACTGTTTTCACCATGGTGTTCATGCGGGACAGCAGCCACTTATCCATAACAGGAAGCTTTTCGTATTCCAGTTCATGTTCCATGGCGTTAAAATTGTCAATGTTTGCATAGAGCACGAAGAACGCATAGGAGTTCCATAGGGTGCTCATAAATTTCCGCTGTCCTTCCATCACGGCCTTACCGCTGTAACGCTTAGGCAGCCAGGGAGCGGAAACCGTATAAAAGTACCAGCGGTTTGCGTCTGCGCCGAATTTTTCCAGTGATTCAAAGGGGTCCACCGCATTGCCTTTGGATTTGCTCATCTTCTGGCCGTTTTCGTCCTGTACATGTCCCATGACGATGACGTTTTCATAAGGGGACTTGTTGAACAAAAGAGTGGATTCCGCCAGCAGGGAATAGAACCATCCTCTGGTCTGATCCACCGCCTCGGAGATGAATTTGGCGGGGAACTGCTGTTCAAATACTTCCTTATTTTCAAAAGGGTAATGATGCTGTGCAAAAGGCATTGCGCCGGAGTCAAACCAGCAGTCGATCACTTCGGGCACGCGGTGCATTTCCTTGCCGCAGCAAGGGCACTTAATGGTGATTTCATCAATATAAGGGCGGTGAAGTTCCACGGTCAATGCTTTTTCATTGCCGGACTTTTCGTTCAGTTCCTGACGGCTGCCGACGGATTCCATATGTCCGCATTCACATTCCCATACGTTTAAAGGAGTTCCCCAGTAACGGTTCCTGGAAATGCCCCAGTCCTGTACATTTTCCAGCCAGTCCCCGAAACGGCCCTTGCCGATGGAGTCCGGAATCCAGTTGACCGTGTTGTTGTTGCGGATCAGATCTTCTTTCACCGCAGTCATTTTGATGAACCAGGATTCTCTCGCATAATAGATCAGCGGAGTATCGCAGCGCCAGCAATGAGGATAGCTGTGTTCAAATTTGGGAGCGGAGAAAAGCAGCTGTGCTTTATCCAGCGCTTCCAGCACCATGGGATCTGCCTTTTTGCAGAAAACGCCCGCCCAGGGAGTTTCTTTTGTCATTTCCCCTTTGCCGTCTACCAGCTGTACAAACGGAAGGTCATAATTGCGGCCCACATTGGCATCGTCCTCACCGAAAGCGGGCGCGATGTGTACCACGCCGGTACCGTCTGTGAGAGTAACATAGCTGTCACAGGTCACATAAAATGCTTTTTTGTGCTGGCGTTCACAGGTTTCCACCGCACAGTCAAACAACGGCTCGTACTCTTTATATTCCAGGTCTTTTCCCACGTAAGGTTCCAACACTTCATATGCCGGTACATCGGGATTTTCCTGATTCAGATTTCCCAGCACCGTATCCAGCAGCGCTTCCGCCATATAATAGGTGTATCCGTCTGCTGCCTTTACCTTGCAGTAAGTTTCAGCAGGATTCACGCACAGCGCCACATTGGAGGGCAGTGTCCAGGGCGTGGTGGTCCATGCCAGGATATAAGCATCCTCTCCTTTTACTTTAAAGCGCGCGATGGCGGAACGTTCCTTGATATCCTTATATCCCTGCGCCACTTCCTGGGCAGACAGGGGGGTACCGCAGCGGGGGCAGTAAGGAACAATTTTAAATCCTTTATAGAGCAGTCCCTTGTCCCAGATCTGCTTTAACGCCCACCATTCGGATTCAATATAATTATCATCATAGGTGACATACGGGTTGTCCATATCCGCCCAAAAGCCCACTGTGTTGGAGAAGTCCTCCCACATGCCTTTATATTTCCAGACGCTTTCCTTACATTTATCAATGAAAGGAACCAGCCCATACTGTTCGATCTGGTCTTTGCCGTCTAAACCCAGCAGCTTTTCCACTTCCAGTTCCACCGGAAGTCCGTGGGTATCCCAGCCTGCTTTTCTGGGAACAAAATATCCCTTCATGGTGCGGTAGCGGGGAATCATGTCCTTGATGACACGGGTTTCCAGGTGCCCGATGTGGGGCTTGCCGTTAGCGGTAGGCGGCCCGTCGTAGAAGGTATAAGTAGGGCCTTCCTTCCGGCTGTCCATACTCTTTTTGAAAATGTCATTCTCGCGCCAGAATGCTTCGATATTCTTCTCGCGCTCCACAAAGTTTAAATTTGTGTCCACTTTGTTGTACATGGCTTTCATCCTTTCTTTATCATGGAATTCATATGTTTCATTGGAACGAAAAGTCGACTGCCGGGACTTTCATTGTGAAAAAGTGTGCGCGTTTTAGCGCATACGCGACTTGCCGTCAGGCAATATTTACCTTTCGCGCGGGCGCCCTCCGTCAGAGACTTTTATATGATAGAAAACAAACTTTCGTATCATATAAAAAGCCCCGTCCCGTAAAGGGACGAGGCACACAGACGTGACTTCGCAAACCACCCGTTACAGCATACGCCCGCCTGCCCGTTCTGACAGTCTCATCGTCCACTGCCCGGCCGGGGGAAATATGGTCTCCGTTAACGCCGGATATGCGTTGAAACCTACCGGGTCTTACGCATGCCTTCTTACGGCCGCTTTCTAACCTTTTGGCTTCACAACTCGGAAGGGATTTTCAGCAGTCCTTACTCGTACCGGCCTTCCACCAACGCCGGCTCGCTGAGACTTTCCAACACTGCCTACTGTCTTCGTCACAGTCTTTTGTTGCTATAAATCCTTCTCAAACGCTTCGCTTTTTGAGATGTAGCGCTTCGGTTCCTTCTCAAACGCTTCGCTTTTTGAGAAGTAGCGCCTCGGTCCCTTCTCAAACGCTTCGCTTTTTGAGAAGTAGCGCTTTGGTACCTTCTCAAACGCTTCGCTTTTTGAGAAGTAGCGCTTTGGTACCTTCTCAAACACTTCGCTTTTTGAGAAGTAGCGCTTCGGTTCCTTCTCAAACGCTTCGCTTTTTGAGAAGTAGCGCTTAACAACTCACCAAAGGTGAGTTGTTAAGCTTCATTATAAATCTCTGTTTTGAGAATTGTCAAGTGTGGAGTGAAAACTTCGGAGATTTGATTTTTTTGGGGGAATCTTCATTATTTTCATAAAGTACGAATTTTTTTCACCTAGCTGCACATCCTGTTTTTGAGGTGATTTTATGGCATCCTATGTGAACCCGGAATTGCGTGAAAAATTTGAGACGCTGTCCATCGAACTCAAGAACAACATTCTGGAACGGAATGTTCATCTGGAAAATATGCACGATTTGATCGAAGTGCTGGAAGCCATCTGTCGGGGAGAATGATCTGCCGCAGGTTTTTGACTTTCGTACAATATCTGATTAATCGGGCATGTCTGCTTCCGCAGACATCACCATAGATGAAAGTCGATGTGAAGTTGCAAGCAAGCTTGCCCATTCACACCGCCGCTTGCCGAGACTTTCATAGAAAAAAACAGGAGGTAATTCATGAAAGAGACTGATAAAAAGAAACCCATCAGCACTATGCCAAATGGCGTATGGGAAAGCAGCGATCCACAAAAACACAACACTGCCAAAAAGGCGGATCCCTCCGCCGATCTGCAGGGAAACGGCTATCCTGACGGCAAACAGAAAAAATAACGGTTCCAAAAATGGCCGAAAACAGCAGAAGACATATGTTGTGTCCTTTTTTTGTTACTGTTCACTCCGTGAACAGTAACCTTTTTTTCTCCCCTGCTCTGTTTCCCTGTCTACATAAGGTTGACAAGACAATACTTACCAATATAATGAACTTATAGGCTGTCTGCTGCCTGTAACGTTTTTATCGTAAATATGCGCGAACTACTCATGTTTTCTCTTTTCCTATCCTCTATACTGTGTGTATTGAGAAAGGAGAATTGTGTAAAAACCAGGCGTAATCGCCTGCTTTTCACACTGCAGTTTGTGCCGGAGCGTCACAAATATGCTTTTAAGCGACACCGAAAATACCCTTCACGAATTTTCGATGCGCATTCCTCCGTAAAGGACGCTCCGGAATGGAGAATAAAATGAGCGCATTATTACAGGTAACGGAAGTCACTAAAATTTATAAGAACCAGACCCGTCCCGGTTTGGATCATGTCTCGTTTGATGTAAAGACGGGGGAATTTCTCGGCATTATGGGAGCGTCGGGATCCGGCAAAACCACTCTTTTGAACGTCTTATCCACGATTGATGTACCTACCGCCGGGGACATTTTGATCAACAATACCAAAATACAAAATCTCAATCAGGCGCAGGCCGCTGATTTTCGAAAAGATAATCTCGGCTTCATCTTTCAGGAATATTTCCTGCTTGACAGTCTTACCGTCTGGGAAAATATCGCCGTGCCGCTGACTCTGCTTCATCAGCCGGCCGAAGAAATTGACCGAAAGGTAGCAGAGCTTGCCAGTCTGTTCGGCATTGCTTCTCAACTGCAAAAATATCCCGGGGAATTATCCGGCGGGCAGCGTCAGCGCACCGCGGCCGCCAGGGCTATGGTAAAGCGGCCCCCTCTGATTTTTGCAGATGAACCCACCGGCGCATTGGATTCCGGCTCGGCTGCAGAATTACTTACCGCACTTTCGGAAGTAAATCAGAAGTTGGGAACCACGATTCTGATGGTAACCCATGATCCATATGCAGCCAGCTATACAAACCGTATCCTCTATTTTAAAGACGGGCGGATCATCTCCGAATTAAAACGGCACAACAGGGAACGCCGGGATTTTTACGAAGAAATCATGCGGGAAGCTGCCCGTCAGGATGAAAACAGGTAGGGGGGACGCGGAATGAAATTATTGTCAATTGCCCTGAAAAATCTGAAACGGAATTTTCCTTTTTACTCCCTGTATCTTTTTTCCGTTTCCTTTGTACTGATGATTTATTTTTGTTTTACCTCGTTTTCCCTGAATCAGGTCATTATGGAAAAAATATCTTCAGACGACCGTGTGGAAACCATGTGCCGCACAGTGGCCGTGTTCATCATCGCATTTGTTATTTTCTATATGTTCTATTCCAATCGCTTTTTCATGCGGCGGCGCATGAAAGAACTTGGAATTTATTCCCTTCTGGGATACCGCAAAACAGCCGTGCTGAAGCTGTTGACCTTTGAGAATATCTTTATTTGTACAGGCGGCGCCATACTGGGGATTCTTGCCGGCAGTTTCCTTCACAAAGTCCTGGTGGCCGGAATTACAGCATTTCTGGGCCTGTCCATAGACTCCGGACAAATCCCCTGGATCAGCCCTGCGGCCGTAAGGTCGATTTTCGCTTTTGTGATCGCCGTATTGATTACCCTGACTTTATCCAATGCAAAGCTGCTTTGGAAATCTGCCTTAATTGATCTGGTTCGTTTGGAAAAGAAAGCGGAAAAACCTGTCCGTCCGCATTTGACCGCCGCTCTTTCCGGGATTGGCTTTTTAGTTTTGGGCTACGGCCTTGCCCTGAATATACGCAGGGGAAAACAATCCATATGGAATAACGTCGGCTTTTCCCCCATCGCTTTGCTGACGCTTTTGAGCGTTGTGGCCGGAACGGCGCTGTTCCTCTACTCCGTTTTACCTTATGTCTGCCAAAAAATTCGACAGCAGAAAAAAAGCCTCTGCCATGAAACCCACATTATTGTTGTACCTCAATTCCTGCAGCGCATCCGTACAAATTCCAAATCGCTGATTCTGCTGATCCTGATGACTGCCGGAACGCTTGCTGTTTTTGGCTCCACCACCCTTTCCATATGGTATCCCTACCAATCCCTGCAGCGCATTATTCCTTCTGCAATTGAATTCCGCATATCGGAGGAAAAGGAAAAAGCCGATGCTCTGCAGGCGCTCCAAAATGCCCTGGGAAAGCAGCCCTGTCAGATTTCGGAAACCACTCTCTTGCGGGTGACGGCTGCCTCTCACCATTTGCCCCCGGAATATGAGATCGGTAAGGACAAAGGGCGCGCCCCCGGATTTGAATGTATCGGCAGAAAGGATTACGCTGCCTTGACCGCACAACAGGGAAAAACAATAAACATACCGGAATTGTCGGATACGGACTGTATTTTAATCAAATATTATCCCGATCCGAAACAGACCGATTTGGGCGCCGTATACTGGCTGGATCTCGGCACGCGGACAGCAGAGGTGAAGGTTGCAGCGCTAAGCCTTGATAATCCTATCGGTTTTGCCAACAGTGTAGGGACGCTGATCATTTCCGACAGTCTTTACCGGAAAATACAGTCCGGCCCCGCGGAACGCTTCACTGTGGTCAGCATCAACGGAAAACAGATACGTTCTGACAAAACCGCTTTCAAAGCCCTGAAGGCCGCAATGCCCGCTAATCTTTATCTGACAAGCGCATGGCAGCGAAAAACCGAACTCTTCCATGAAAACAGCTCTACTTTTTTACTGGTTTGCTTTGCTACCGCCATTTTTCTGATTGCCACAGGCAGCATCCTATATTTTCAGAATCTCTCAACTGTCACCTATGACAGACAGGATTACGAAATCATGCAGCGAATGGGTTACAGCCATGCCATGATCAAAAAATGCGTGCGCTGGCAAATTCAGATCTATTACTGCATTCCCTACGTGATGGGACTGCTGCACAGTATTTTTGCAATTATCTGTTATAAATCAGCCCTGATGGATGATCTGCTGGGGCAGCGCAGCACGTTCCTGCTTCCCGTCCTTTTGGCTGTGGCCCTTTTTTCCGTCATCTACACGGTCTATTACCAGATAACCAAACGAGCCTGCTATAAAATTGCCCTCAGCTAACCCTACAACATGGAGGTACCGATTACGAAAACCACATATTTTTCCAGGCAGATTTTAATTATCATAAACCAAATTGCGGTAATCACCTATCTGTCCTTCATGGCCGCCAGGGGCATATATATCAAAAATGCTGATTTTTTCCGTTTTTTATTGCTGACTCTCCTGTTTTTTGATGCGGCGTATATTTCCTATAAAAACATAAAAGGGACCGGCGTATTGAACCGTTTCGTTTTTTTACTGCTCCTTCTGGGCTGGCAGTTTCTTTTGTCACTGTTCGACTGCCAGCCGCTTTCGGGAGCGGCTTCCCTACTGTTACTGCCTGTCTGTTTTTATCAGTCGGTTTCTTTTATCCAGGTCTTTCTCTTTCAGGAATCCTCTTACCGGGGTAAAAACCTGCTTCTCGCTTTTTGGAGAATCACCTGTACAGCGGCCGTGATCTGTTTTTTTGTTTCAGAACGGACTTTTTCGACAGCCTATCAAATGCAGGTTTTTCTTTCCGCGGCATCGCTCCTATTCATCGGCGTCCTTCATCGTAAAAGAGTCATATTTGTATTGAAAAGTCAGCGAAAGCAGCTGCTTTTCTCCCTGACCCTGACAGTGATCCCGTTTCTCTGCTATGTTTTTGTATATGCCAGAAACTCTGTCTATCTGGCAAATCTGGGGAATTATCTTCCTGTTATGCTGGTTTTCATCAGTATTCACAGTATCGTGTTCCGGAACCATCCCCGCCAGGCAGCGTTTTTCACTCTCTCCGGCGGACCCGCCATCCTTCTTCTCCTCCTGGGGCTGGCCGGTCTGACCGCCATAACATCCCTCTTTCGGATTCCGCTCATGGCAATTTTACTGGGGCTGCATATTACCGCACTCCTGGCGCTGGTTTATAACGCCCTTTTCTATCTGAAGGTCAGCAGACAGCCCCCCGATGACGGAAACTTCACAGACCGTCGGCGTATTTATGCTTACTCCTTAGAACAGATCAAACGGGAAGAACGGTTAAAAAAAGAATTTTCAAACTACCTCCATGACGACATTCTGCAAGACCTGCTTTCCGTCAAAAATATGATGTACAAAGCGGACAGGCCGGAAATCCGGCAGCTGCTCGGGGATACGCTGGGGGAACTGAGTTCTTCTATTCGCTTACAGATGCAGGCCTACCATCCCGATCTGATAAAAAGTCTGACCTTAAAGGAAAATATACAGCATTTGCTTGACACGCTGAAAGGAAACCAGAACGTAACTATCCAGCTGGATTGTGAGAATGATCTTTTCCTGGTAGACCCCTACAACCTGGTGGTCTACCGCATGATAAAAGAATTGGTGACAAATTCCCTGAAGCATTCTTTTGCAGCGCAAATATGCGTAACCCTGATTCAGGAAAATGGACGGATCTCTTTAAAAGTAACGGATGACGGTACGGGATTTAGGCCATTTTCCCATCAGAACACCTCTCATCACGGGCTCGCTTCCATTCAGGAGCAGGTATGTCTGCTCAACGGCACGACGGATATCCGGGATGCAGCAGGCGGAGGAACCGAAATTTCCATCACTATGCCCATGAACGGAGAAGCATCCTATGAAAGTTTTATTGATCGATGACCATACCCTTTTTGCAAAAGCCTTTCGATCGCTTTGTCTGATTTCCCGCAAATTGAAGAATTTTCCAGCACCCGGAATCTCTCAGATTTGGAACGGCTGATTGCCGAAAAACTGCCGGATATCCTGCTGATCGATATCAACCTGGGGACGCTGACAGAGGAAGACGGCCTGCTGCTTGCGCGTCGCCTGACAAAACGTTTTCCGGAACAAAAAATTGTGATTCTTTCCGGATATAATCTCCCTGTCTACCGTCAGGAGGCAAAACGGATCGGGGCAAAAGGATTTATCAGCAAAGACGTGGAGCCGGCTGAATTGCTGCATATTTTACTTTCTGTTGAAAAAGGAAACACCTGCTTTCCGCGGGAAGAAATTTTTCTCGACGCCCTCACTGACCGGGAGAAAAAAGTCCTGGAATTAGTAGCAAAAGGAGCCCGGCGCAAAGAAATCGCCGAGCAGCTTTTCATCAGCGAACGGACGGTATCCAACCATTTGCAGCACATCTTCGAAAAACTGCAGGTCACTTCCACCATAGAGGCCATAGCCAAAGCGATACAGTTAGGTTATCTGCTGCCCGGGAACTGAGTGTCGGAACTTTGCGTGCTCTCTTATTTATCACGATTCTTTTTTGCCAGCACCAAACCGCCCACGCAGCACAAAAGTACTGCAACAACTGCAACTGTGCTCATCCGTGAATCCTCCTTTTATTATATTGTGTTAAAATATATTTTTATTCTAGCACATAACAATATTTTTTCAAGCCGTAGAAAGTATTCTGTTAACATATATGTACTTTTCCAAATGATCGTTTCCTTTTTCCCCTCATCTTATTT
Organism: uncultured Lachnospiraceae bacterium; assembly: GCA_902476265.1. GTDB lineage: Bacteria > Bacillota > Clostridia > Lachnospirales > Lachnospiraceae > Gallintestinimicrobium. The sequence continues at coordinate 416,316 of CABSCP010000001.1, read as the reverse complement.
TCGCGATGATCTGATTCAGTCTCTCATACAGAGGAGAAAGCCTGCCATACACATTTTTGAATACTTCCGCGTATAACGCCTCGTATATCTCGTGTCTGGCTCTGTCCGGCTCAAAGCAGTCCGTTTTATAAACCATGTTTTCCGCCGCTTCCCCATAGCTTGCAAACTCCCCAAGCCCTACGAAAGCTACCATCGCCCCGCCGATGCCGGACACCTCAAAGGTCTGAGTGCGCAGCACGGGCAGTCCGAACATATCCGCCGTGATCTGGCAGATTTCATCACTCTGAGCGCCGCCTCCGCCCACATAAATTTCCAGGAATTTATGGCCGGACTGCTTTTCCAGCTGCCGCATTCCATCCATCAGCGCAAAATTGATCCCTTCGATGATCGCCCGATAAATATGAATCCGGGTGTGCATGTCGGAAAAACCGATCACAGCGCCCTTTGCCACCGGCATGGTGGTGTTGGGCGTAAAATAAGGCTGGAAAATCAGGCCGTCGCAGCCCGGCGGCACTTCCTTTAACCGGCAGTTTAGCAGCTCTTCCGCCGTGATTCCCAGCGCCCTTGCCTGCTCCACCTCTTTTTCCGCAAATTCCTTTTTAAACCATGACACCAGCCAATACCCTCTGAAAATCTCTATTTCAGGAGTATAATGCTCCGGTAGAATGGACGCATACGGCGGGATAAAACGCTCCGGTTCCACATACTGATCCGTGGTAAAGGTGACCGTAGCGGTGGTGCCGAAGCTGATAGCCGCCTTTTCCTTTGTGATACAGCCCAGCCCCAGAATTTCACAGGCTTTGTCCGATCCGGACGCGATCAGGCGCATTCCTTCCGGAATACCGGTATCCTCCGCTGCCTGCCGGGTGATGACGCCTAGTACTTCTCCCGGCTCTGCCACCTCGCACAGCTTTTCCGGTTCAATGGGAAAGACCGGCCTGGTCAGATCGCTTTTTTTCTGCCATTTTCTGGCTCTGTGGTCAAAGGGAATCCGTCCCACCATGCTGGCCGCCGAATCCACCATTCTGCCGGTGAGTTTAAAGATGAGATATCCACTGATCATCAGGTATTTATATGTCCTTTTCCACACCTCCTCTTCTTTTTCCCGCATCCAGTTGCACTGCGCCTTTTTATACTGCATATTGGCGGTGTGTTCCATGCCCACCGCCTTTATCATCAGCCTCTGCAGCTGAGAAAAAGTGGGCCTGCCATCCGCCATCCGGTTATCCAGCCAGACAAAAGCCGGACGCAGCGGCTCTCCCTTTTCATCCACGCAGACGGTGGTGGAGCGGATGGTTGTTATTGTCACCGCCTCAATCCTCTCCCACCTTTCCGGTTCCCGTTCCTTCAGTTCCCGGGAGGCAGCGCAGATCTTATCGTAGTAAAATACGGCATCCTGCTCCGCCAGATCCGCGCTCTGTGAAAAATAGGGCGGATCATGCTTCTTTCTGGCTTTTGCCAGGACTTCTCCCCGGTTGTTCACCAGCAGGGCGCGGGTACTCTGGGTTCCCACATCAAAAACCAGAACGATCCTTTCTTTTCTTTTATCGGTCATTTTCTGCTGCTCTCCCCTCTTTTGAATCTGATCTTACGTTTATATAATCCTTATACCCTGCCGTCCCGCTGGTTCACATCCTCCCGCTGGAAGCGCTTTTGATCCTCCTTAAGATCCAGCCCCAGAGTGCCCCCCGGATTCATGTTGTGGCCGGGGTCAAAGTAATCCCGCAGCAGACGGATCACGCCGTATTCTTTCGCGCCCAGGCTGCCCTCCAGCCAGGGGCCGAACATCTTTCCGATGCCGTGATGATGGCTCAGCGCGGCTCCGGATTTCTGGATCGCATCCAGAATGGTGCTGTGATAAGCCTTAAATTTCTCCGCATCGTCCATCCGGGTGATGAAAATGAAATACAGATTCGCCCCCTGGGGATAGCAATGGGACATATGGGTGGTGACGATGGTGTTGGGAAGGGCATGACACACCTTGCGCACCTCCTCATGCACCTTCGCCATATTGGACCAGTTCACCGTACATTCCAGAGTGTCCGTCATGATGCCGAAATCCAGCATGGTATCCCGCAGATAGGGGTCCGTAAACCGGCCGTGCTCCCAGCTTTTGGCCACAAACGAGGTGAGGCTCATGCCGCCGTAACGGTGGGCGATCCGCTTGATATTTTTTGCCACATTTTTGGAAAATCCCTTTTCCCCGTCGGTAAAGCCCAAAAACAGGCAGCGTTTCATATCTTCATAGCCCCGCAGGTCAAACAGTTTCTGCAGGGGCGTTTCATCCACATTATAAAGGCGCAGCATCAGATTGGTTTCCTCCGGGTCGGAAAGACGGAATACGGAGGAAAATCCCGCTTCGCACTGCATCATTTCCCGGGCCGCCTCCATTGCCGTAGGCCAGTCATGGAAAATAAAGGAAAAGCGGACTCTGTTTTCCGGCATGTATCGGAAAATTTTTAACGTCACCTCTGTCAGCACCCCGAATGTGCCCTCTCCGCCCATCATGATCTGATTTAAATTGGGGCCGGTGGCTTCCCTGGGATAATGGCTGGTGCAGATGGTACCGATGGGCGTGGCGTACTTCTGCCCCATGACCAGATCCGTGATACAGCCATAGTAAGTGCTGTTCTGGCCCGCTCCCCGGGTCACCACCCAGCCGCCCACGCTGCTGTATTCAAAGGACTGGGGAAAATGGCCGCAGGTATAGGCGCGCTTCGCCCCAAAAAGCTCCTGGGCACGGTTTAAGGTATCCTCCAGCTTAGGGCCTGACATGCCTGTCTGAACGGTGATGGTCTGATCCGTCTCGTTAAAGGAAAGCACTTTATTGTAGCGCAGCCGCATATCCAGGGAAATTCCTCCCTTTACCGGCTCCACGCCCCTGGTCACGCTGCTGCCCCCGCCATACACATACAGAGGGATGTTGTGGGCAGCGCTGTAAGCGACGATTTTTTCAATCTGCTCCGTGGTATCGGGATAGACCACCACATCCGGCAGACAGTCCACCCGGCGTTCCCGCAGGCGCAGCGCGTCATAACCCGTTTTTCCGTAAGCCACCGCCAGCCGGGGATAGTCCTCCGTGGTGACAAACTCCTTCCCCACGATTTCTTCCAGCGCCCGGATATGGACGGGGTCCAGATTGCAGGGCGCGTCCAGCTTCACGGAGTCCATGCCGATATCTCCATCATACTGCTTAAAATCCTCATCCGTCATGTGAAACTTTTCCTTTATCATCTTATAAAGGGTCTCTTTGGGATATTTCACATAATCCGGGTCCCCCCAGCGGAAAATGGAACGATAGCTGTCTTTTGGCGCCGCCGTTTTCACCCAGTCCGGTTCAAATCCCTTATATGGTTTTGTGCTCATACTCTCCTCTTTTCTGCTACAGTCCGCAGCGTCCCGTTTTTCTCTTTTTCCTTTAAAATGCCGCTGGTGGCGATCACATCCACTCCCAGCCCGCATACATTTTCCACCACTACACTGCCCCGTTCCACCGGCTTTGTGACACAGGCCCTTCTGATCTGTTCCATCACATCAAAAATCCGTTCTTTGGGAATCTCCGCCGAAAGCCGCACGGGCAGCACCGGAACTCCTTCAAACACCGTGCGCACCGTGGAACAGATGGTCCGTTTCGGCGCAGTCATTTCACTGACGGCAAACTCCTTTCCCTTAGGACAACGGTTGCCGCTCACCGTAAAATCAGCGCTGCCTTCCTCCCATTTCACCTGCAGCGGGCAGCCGTTTGGACAGACGATACAGGTAAACTCAGTTTCCTTTTTCATGGGCGCCTCCTTACAGGGTAAAACAGATACGGCTGTCCGGGCGGATGGGCCAATCTGCCGGATCCAGCTTAATACGCTGCATTTCCGGCGGCTTTAAACCGGTATAGGACTTCCGGAACACTTCCTTTCCGTCCACCCGCACGGTCAACTGTGCCGCCGCCATGGTTCGTCTGCTCCGGAAATAGAGGGTCACTTTCTCGTTGCAGTCTTGCAGAGCCAGTTTTTGCGGGACCAGATACTGAAATCCTTCTCCCTTTTCAAAAAGGATTTCTTTTACCCTCTCTGCCTTTTCTTCCCCTTTGTTAGGAAGCACCGTCTTTTCCCGGAGGTTCTTCCGGTTCACATGCAGGCTGTAACGGGCCGCATTCCTGCCCGCAAGTTCCCCGCTTTCGGAAACATAATCCACCAGATCATTCACATGCAGCGCATTGCCGCAGGAAAAAACCCCCGCTGCACCGGTCATAAAACCGGTATCGCACACCGGCCCTTTGGTGGCCGGATCAAGAGCGATTTCCAGCTTTTCCGCCACCTCATTTTCCGGGATCAGCCCCACGGAAAGGATCAGCGCGTCGCAGTCAATCCGCTGTTCACTGCCTGCCACCGGCTTTCCCTTTTCATCCACCGCAGCCACCTCCACACCGGTGAGCCGCTCCTGTCCGAATACACGGGTCACGGTATGGGACAAATAAAGAGGAATATCAAAATCCTCCAGGCACTGCCGGATATTCCTGGACAGCCCCGAAGGCTCCGGCTTCACCTCATAAACTCCCAGCACCCTGGCCCCTTCCAGGGTCAGCCGCCGGGCCATGATCAGACCGATGTCCCCGCTGCCTAAAATCACACAGCGCTTTGTCACCATTTCTCCCATCAGATTCACAAAATGCTGTGCCGTCCCGGCGGTAAAAACCCCCGCGGGCCGGGTGCCGTGAATGAATACCTGCTTTGCCGTCCGCTCCCGGCATCCGGTGGCCAGCACCAGCGCCGTACAGAAAAGCTCCGTCACCCCACAGCGGTCCACAAAAGTCACATAATAACCTCCGTCCCGCTTCTTCAAATCCGTCACAAAGGCCTGGGTGCGGCAGGCGATCCCCCTGCTCTCAAACTCCTCGATAAAACGCTCCGCATATTCCGGGCCGGACAGCTTTTCCCCGAACCGGACAAGGCCGAAGCCATCGTGGATACACTGCTTTAAAATACCGCCCAGGCGCTCCTCCCTCTCAATCAGAAGCACCTTCGCCCCCTCTTTGTCCGCTTCGATGGCCGCGGCCAGACCTGCCGGGCCGCCGCCAATCACCAACACATCGGTTTTTTCCATCATACCTCCTCTCCGGCTGCTCTGGTAGGCCCATAACTGATCACCGCATCCGCTCCCGCCTTTTTCACTTCCGAAACGGGAATTCCATCGTGCTCACTGATGATTTTTGCCACCAGCGGCATGCAGAAACCGCCCTGACACCGTCCCATCCCCGGCCGCAGCCTTTTCTTGATCCCGTCCACCGTATGCACGGAAAAAGGCGCGTCCAGCGCATCCAGAATTTCCCCTTTGCTGATCTCTTCACACCGGCAGACGATCACACCGTAATCCGGATTTTCCCGGATCAGCCGGTCCCGCTCCTTTTGCGGCAGCTCCCGCAGCCGGGGCACCCCCTTTCGGACCGGATCAAAAGACGGGTTCCTTAACACCTTTTTTCCGGCAGAAAGCATTTCCACCGCCATCTTCTCCACATCCAGCGCCACCGCCGGGGCCGTGGTCAGGCCCGGAGACTGGATACCCGCGCAATGGATCAGATTTTTTGTCCTCCGTCCTTTTTCTATGACAAAATCCTCTTCAAAAGTGGCTGCCCGCACCCCCGTAAAATAAGTGATGATATCCCGCTGGCTCAACCCGCTTGCGGTGTTTTTCTGCTTGGAAAAAACCGCGTCAATGGAGGACTGGCGGGTTTCAAAATTTTCTTTTTCAAAAGTTTCCACCGCATCCGGCCCTACCAGCACGTTGTGGTCCACCGTATGCAGCAGGCCGCCGCCCTTGGTGTGCCCGGCCGTTTTTTTCAACATTTTTATGGAAGAAATGCTCCCCACCAGATGGTTGGCCTTTTTATCCAAAATGGAATTGGTGCCCCTTCTGGGGTGGATGGAATAAAACCGGTCTTGTGCCATACCGGCCACATCCTCTGCAAAGGTTCCCGCAGCATTGATCACCAGCGCCGGATAAATGCGCCCCCGGTTGGTGCGCACGCTGATAATCCTGCCGTCTTTGACCTCCATATCCAAAACCGCGGTATTCAGGGAAATCTGCGCCCCGTTTTGTACCGCGTTCTCCCCATAAGCGATGGTCAGTTCATAAGGACTGACACAGCCAGCGCTGGGATTGTACATGGCAAACTTAAAGTCCGGATTTAACTCCGGTTCCGCCGCCCGGAAAGCCTTTTGTCCGATCACCCTGGTGTCCGCTACTTTGCAGATATGCCTCCGCTGCCAGGCATAAAGCTGCACCAGCGGCCAGGCGATCCTGTCGGTAAACCCCACATACTGCCCGCACCGGGTGAAAGGCACATCCAGCTGACGACACACCTCTTCATACATGGCATTTCCCAAAAGCACATAATGCTGCTTTAAACTCCCCTTATTCAGATCCACACCGGGATGTACCTCCCCGTCGTTGCGCCCGGAAGCCTGCACCGCCAGATCCGCTTCTTTCTCCACCAGAAGAATATCCAGCTTCCATTTGGAAAGCTCCCGCGCGATGCTGGCCCCGGAAATACCGCCCCCGATGATGAGCACATCCGGCCTGCATCCCTCCAGCTGACTGTCCTTCTCCCCGGGACAGCGCATGGGCGGTATAACGATCCCCTCAGGGACAATATCGTTCACCACATGAACCCGCTTCTCCTTCTGCACACACATACTGCAGGCGTCCACAATATCCTGCCAGTCATCCAGATGCCCCGATACCACCACCCGGTCATCCTCCAGCCGGGCTGAAACCCTGCCGCCGTATTTTTTTGCAAGCTGCCTGTTCAAACGTCCCTCATCCATAACCGCCTCCATAAGTCGTCCATGCGACCGACTCTCTATGTACAGAGTAACAGAACTGAGTGGAAAAGTCAATGAGAGACGTGCGAATGTAGTGCTGCCAAAATGAATCGTAAATTTGTTCAAAAAATGGTTGCACCTGAAATCCGAAAAGGGTACCGCACAATCTAAACGGACATGTCTGCTTAGATTGTGCGGTACCCTTTTCGTTTCCAAATAGACTGCTTGTGTCTCCAAATTTCATACTTTGGATCAGCACACGGCATTCCTCATATGTCAGTCTGCAAACTGCCGCCTTTCCTCCCGGCTCTCTCAACTCTATCAGTGTTTGTCTGGTATCCATAGCTTTTCTCCTATGTTCATTGTGTACGCTTTGCGTGTTAATTTAATTATTACTCAATAAAGCAGAATAATCAACAATTTTTATTATTAGGCGTTTGAGAAAGGCATCTGAATGTCATACAGCATTTTAATCCGTAAATTTGTTTACCTTTTTATTAATATCAGATATACTGTAATAAAAAGCCGAAATAAATGAAAAAATGTTTCCTGATATAAAGTACTATATCCCGGCAGGAATACCAACTCGAAAACAAAGGTGGTAAAGCGTGGACTTATGAATATAAATATCGCCGAGGTGGCAAAACGCAACCTATCATAACAGAAAATGGCTGATGTTTGAGCCGATGAATACATCTTTGTTTGATGATTTTATATTTATATTGGATTACAAATCTTGTATTTGGCGATGAGGAATCAAAAATGAATATTGATATCTACAACTGCTGGAGTACCAAAAAATTGTCGTTGAATGGAAGAAATAGATTCAAATGAAATGAGAAAATATATAATCAGATAAATTCAGTTTGTCGGACTGATAAATTTAAAGTTGAGAAGGAGAATATTGTGTTACTTAATATAGCAGATACATTTGAATTATTGTTTGATAAAAATAATAATATTGCATATAAAGCCTTACAGGAATTGCAAAAAGAAAGTGAAGAAACGGATTGTGTCTATCCCTATGTGGATCGATTAAGTGATATGCTTGACAGCGATAATTCTTATATCCGTACAAGAGGGCTTACACTACTTGCCTATAATGCAAAATGGGATAAAGATTACAAAATTGATGAAATCATTGATAAATATTTGAAACACATAACAGATGTGAAACCTATCACGGCAAGACAGTGTATTAAGCTGCTCCCGATTATTGCTGAGTATAAGCCAGAATTAAAAAATGATATTCTTTCTGCGCTTCATAAGGCAAATATATCTGTTTATGACGATAATATGCAGCCTTTAGTTTATAAGGATATTCAAAAAGCGTTGAAAGAAATACAAAAATTATGAAACACAACTACCCTCAGTTGACAAGGGGACACACTTGTCAACTGAGGGTACCCAAGATGAAGATAATACAGAAGCATTTGAAATATGGCGCCTTTATATAAGCCAGAGCGAACCGGAAAATGGATTGGGCGGAAACTTGATTTTTTTTGCAGAACAAGAAGCTGTCAAAAACAGCTATAGAGAAATTATTATCGGAATCGGTTGAGTCTTATCAGCCATTTCCGGTTTTCTAAAAGCGTTAAAGAAATAGAAGTAAAGGAGAGGAATGCTATGAGAGAAATTGATCCCATGACCACAAACCGGGCTGCCAGCTGGAATTTATATCACAATGCTCCCATGCCCATGGTCACCATCTTTAAAACCCTGGACCTGTCAAATTTATTAACACTGACTTCCAAAGGTTATAAACTGAATATGCTTCTGTGCTACTGTATCGGGCTTGCGGCCAGTCAGACCAGGGAATTTCGGCTGCTGCCTGCAGGGGACAAGATGCTGGAATATGACAAAATAGGAGTCAATGTAATCGTTTCCAATCAAAACGGCGGCATCAATGCCTGTGATATCCCCTTCCTCCCTCAGCTGGAAACCTTCAGCCGTTCCTATCTGGAATTGACCCAAAAAGTGGCGCAAACATGCACAGACTATGAAATTGAGGATCACATGATTATAGGCACATCCAGCCTGGTAAAATATGAGATAGACGGTGTTGTAAATATGTACAGCGGTATTTTCAACAATCCCTTTCTGATCTGGGGAAAATACAGACAGACGGAATCCGGCGCCAGACTGCAGGTATCTTTTCAATTCCACCACGTCCAGATGGACGGCCTGGAGGCCTGTGCGTTTCTTGACAAACTGCAGAACTGCATCCTGAATCTTTCAGACTCCGCCGAATAAGAAGGGAGAATTTTTATGAATATTTATGACTATTGGAAAGCGGTGGTCAAACAGGACGCCGCTTCCATAAAAACTTATTTTTCACCGGATGCTCTTATAAAGTGGCATAACACGAATGAATGCTTTACCGTTGACGAATTCATCCGGGCAAATTGTGAATATCCCGGCCAATGGGACGGAGAAGTGGAACGCCTGGAAAAAACAGGCGACCTGATCATCACCGTTACACATGTCTATGGAACAGACCAGCCGGTATCCTTTCATGTGACTTCTTTCCTAAAAGTCCTGAATGGGAAAATCCTCTCCCTTGATGAATATTGGGGAGACGACGGCACCGCCCCCCAGTGGCGGCTGGATAAACAGATCGGAAAAGCGATAAAATCAAAGACCCCGCTGCAAGCAACGGGATATCAAACTTGCAGCGCCGCAGAGCAGCGGGGTATTTGACCCTCGCGGCAGTCGCCAAATATCCATGCAAGCATGGCTACTTGGCTCGTTGCTCGCGGGAATAAAGGTACAGAAAGAGGAACTCTATGAAAACACTTCATGTTGCACTCCTACAGCTTCTTCCCGGAAAGGCAGCGGATGAAAACTTAAAAAAAGGCCTTGCCGCCTGCAAAAAAGCGAAGGAAATGGGTGCGGATATCGCCCTTTTCCCGGAAATGTGGAGCAATGGCTACCACATCCCCGAAGAAATTGAAAAGCTGAAATCCGAGGCCATTTCTCCCCATAGTGATTTTGTTCTGGCATTCAAAAACTGTGCCAAAGAACTGGATATGGCAATCGGTATCACCCTTTTGGAAAGCCATGAGCCACTTCCCAGAAATACGCTGATCCTGTTCGACAGACACGGCAGACAGGTTTTTTCCTATTCCAAAGTACACACCTGTGATTTTGGAGAAGAATGCAGGCTGACTCCCGGAAATGATTTTTATACCGCAGACCTGGACACGGCAATCGGCCCGGTAAAACTGGGAGCCATGATCTGCTATGACAGGGAATTCCCGGAAAGTGCCCGGATTCTGATGCTGAAAGGCGCTGAAATCGTCCTGGTTCCAAACGCCTGTCCCATGGAAATTAACCGCCTGTCCCAGCTTCGTGCCAGGGCCTTTGAAAATATGACGGGCATTGCTACCTGTAACTACCCTGCAGGACAGCCGGACTGCAACGGACACTCTTCCGCCTTTGACGGCGTGGCTTATCTTCCTGCCCTCCCGGAATCCAGAGACACCTGCATCCTGGAAGCCGACAGTAAGGAAGGCATATATATGGCTGACTTTGACATGGACATGCTCCGGGAATACCGAAAGACGGAAGTCCACGGCAACGCCTACCGCCGCCCACAGAAATATCGCCTTCTGACAGAAGAAAAAATCGAAGAACCTTTTATCAGAAGCGATTACAGGAAATAAAAAAGGAGAACCCTTATGCGTCAAGTGACTTTATTTATCGCCATGAGTCTGGACGGCTACATCGCTGACCGGGCCGGAAACATAGACTGGCTTTCCGGTCAGGTTCCCGGCGCGGACGACATGGTGAGCTACCAAAACTTTATAAAAGAGATTGATACCGTGATTATGGGCTGGAACACCTATCACCAAATCGTCTCTGAGCTTTCTCCCGATGAATGGCCCTATCACGGCCTGAAAAGTTATGTAGTCACCCATCGGCAGCTGCCTTCTACACGGGAAATTCAGTATGTAAATGAAGATGTGGGCCGATTGGTGAAAACGCTGCGTTCCGCCAAAGGCCGCGGGATCTGGATCTGCGGCGGCGCTCAACTTGTGAACCCACTGATCTCGGAAAATCTGATTGACCGTTATCATATTTCTGTGATTCCCACGCTGCTTGGTGACGGAATCCGCCTTTTTGAAAAAAGGGACAGCGAACTGAAACTGCAATGTATCGCCACACAAACCTATAACGGAATCACAGATTTAATTTATGAACGCAGATTACAGGAAGTATTCCATAAATAATATCATAAGAAAGGGGCATACTCCTATGGCAGCGCCCAGAAAAGACAATGTAAAAGAATTGATTTTAGATGCCACAGAAAAACTCCTGGAGACGAAAAAACTGTCCGACATCTCCCTGGCTGAAATCGCCAGGGCTGCCGGAATCTCCAAGGGCACTCTCTATTACCACTACAAAAACAAAAACGAAATCCTGACGGACCTGACAGACAAATATCTGGATCAACAATATAGCGACCTGATCGCCTGGACCGAGGACGCCTCCAAGGATACCTCCCTCCACCGTCTCATCAAATACGTGCTGGAACGGGATATTTCCACGGTAAACATGCGCCTGCATTTCTTTTATGACGCCATGCTGGGCAATGAGGAAATCCGCCGGATGCTGCTTTCCCGCTATCAGGAGTTTGCCAAACTGATCGCCGGAAAGATCGGAGAGCGTACCGATAAAATATCGCCGGAATATCTGTCCTGGCTGATCCTGCTGCTTTCCGACGGCCTATTCATCCATAAAACCCTTCGAAACGAAGCGCTGGATGTGGAAAAGTTCATCGCTCAGACCGCCGAACTAGGGAAACTGCTGTGACAGGTGCTTTACGCTTTTAAAGTACCGCAGTTTTCCATGCCGAGAAATATCGCCACAGACCTGGGCCGCATCACAAATTCACTGTCGATCACAGGCATATGGCTGATTTTCTCCCGACAGCACTCCTCTTCTGACTGTTCTGCGGTGTTCACCGCAAGGTGCCACTTTAAATCGTCCGGCAGAGGCGGCAGATAAAAGGTCTGATCCTCCCAGTGCACATTGACCGCAAGATAAACCAGATCCTCCTGAGCCGCACACTGCAGCAGCAGGGTTCCTCCCACCTGCGGCTCCCCGAGATTTCCCGCATACATGATGCCCAGATATTTGCTTTCCGAGGTGATCTGACTGTTCCAGGGCCGGCTGCCATGCATGGTTACCGACGGAAATCCTATGGCAGAAGGCAGGCAGTTTCCGCGGATCGCGGGATGGTTTTTCCGAAATGCGATCATATATTTAAAAAACGTAAACAGTTCCCGGTTCTTTTCAAGTCCTGTCCAGTCCAGCCAGGAAATTTCATTGTCCTGGCAATAGGGATTGTTATTTCCAAACTGCGTATTTCCAAATTCATCTCCTGCAAGAAACATAGGCGTCCCCCGGCTGCACATCAGCACGGCACAGGCATTTTTCATCATGCGCATGCGGAGTGACAGCACTGTTTCGTCATCGGTTTCGCCTTCCGCGCCGCAGTTCCAGCTTCGGTTATCATTGCTACCGTCCGTATTGTTCCAGCCGTTTGCCTCATTGTGCTTTTCATTATAAGAATAAAGATCATGCAGGGTGAAGCCGTCATGACAGGTGAGAAAATTGATGGAGGAATTGTAGCCCCGGTACTGCCCGCCGTACAGATCCGGCGATCCGCAGATGCGTTTTGCCGCTTCCGGCGCAAACCAGTAATCCCCTTTCAGAAAACTGCGCAGTTCATCCCGGTATCTGCCGTTCCACTCCGCCCAGCGGTTCCAGGCCGGGAAATTTCCCACCTGATACAGACCGCCCGCATCCCAGGCTTCCGCGATCAGTTTGACATCCTTTAAAACAGGATCTTCGGCAAGATTGCGCAAAAGCGGGGGATGATGCATGGGAGAACCGTCCTCGTTACGCCCCAGGATACTGGCAAGATCGAACCTAAAACCGTCCACCCGATAGTTGATCACCCAATAGCGCAGGCATTCCAGGATCATCTGCTGCACCACGGGATGATTGCAGTTGATAGTGTTGCCGCAGCCGCTGAAATTATAATAATAACCGTCAGGCGTCAGCATATAATACACATTGTTGTCGATTCCCTTGAAGGAGAAAAAAGGCCCCTGTTCATTTCCTTCCGCGGTATGATTGAACACCACGTCCAGGATCACCTCTATCCCGTTTTCATTCAGTTCCCGGATCAGATATTTCAGTTCATTCCCTTCCCGGTTATATTCCACATTTGCGGTATAACTGGTATTGGGCGCAAAAAATCCCACCGTATTATACCCCCAGTAATCCAGCAGGCACTTTCCGTCCACTTCCCGCTGTCCCATGGTTTCGTCAAATTCGAAGACCGGCATCAGCTCCACCGCGGTGATACCCAGCTCTTTTAGATAAGGGATTTTTTCCCGGATCCCCGCAAAGGTTCCCGGAAATGTAACGCCGGAGGAGTCATGCTTCGTAAATCCCCTGACATGCAATTCATAAATGATCAGATCCTGCATGGGCTTTAACGGCTGCTTCGTATCCCCCCAGTCAAAGTCATTCACCACAACTCTGGCCCGGTATCCCTTTTCCCGGTCCGGATTGATTCCCCATACGCTCTGTTCCGTGACCGCCTTCGCATAAGGATCCAGCAGAGTTTTCGTCCTGTCAAAAAGGAACCCCCTCTTTGGATCATGCGGCCCGTCCATCCGATAGGCATATTCAAAATTATAAATATCCAGTCCGAATACGATCATGGAATAAACCCGGCCAATTCTGTAATGGGGTGGAAATGGCAGCACCGCATAGGGTTCCCTTTCTCCTCTCCTGAACAGGAGCAGTTCACAGGAGACGGCGTTCTGTGAGTGAATGGTGAAATTCACGCCGTTTGTCAGCGCCGTAGCGCCGTTCATTTCATAAAAGCCCGGGCGCACGGGAAATCCGTTCACCGTATCCAGAGGCTGTAAAAATTTTTCTTCGATTGCGCAGGGATCTATCTTCATAAAGTACCGCTTCCTTTCCCTGAACCCCTTTGGGGGCAGAAAAGGCGGAAATCGTTACCGGATTCCCGCCTTTGTGTTTTCAATGATCTGTTGTTATGAAGCTGTCTTACTGCTGTGCAGCCGGAGCCTGGATTTCCACATAATCTGCGGTGTCGGGCAGCTCGACAGTGACTTCCTGACCGGGATTGTTCATCTTCATGGTCATGTCCAATGTGACAGATACCGTTTCTCCCTGTACGGTTAAATCCATATCCGCTTTAATGGCGGCATCCGTATAATAGCCGTCCTTATTCACGGTATAGGTGCCGCTGAGCGCTTTTATTGTGGGGACGGCATCTTCTCCGCCGGTCAGGCTTCCCATCTGTCCCATAAGGGAATCGGTATAAGCCTTCGCCTTTTCCGGATCGGCAGTATAGGAAATAACGGTATTATCACCGTCCTGCTCCAGTGTGATCTCTTTCATCATATCGGAGGTGATCATCGTGCTCTGTGAGCTCTGCTTCACCGTTTTCAATATGGTATCCAGATCCATGGGATATTTCATCTTCTGCCCCAGCATATCCATGTAATAATATCCGTCGGTATAGAACATGCTGATGTCCATGCTCTCCCCTGCCACAGATGTGGTGGTTTCGGCCAGATACTTCAGCCCTTCCCCGTCCATGCCGCTGACTTTCATGGCTATTTCCATGGTCATATCCAGGGTTTCTTCTCCCTGCTTCATGGTCATCACCATGTTCGAAGTGGTATCCATGGAGGTGAGGGAAGCATTCTTCTCAACCATCGCATTAAATACTTCTTTGGGATCCTGTTTCTTTCCGCATGCCGCCATGGAAAATACCATGACCATTGCCAGAATAACAGCCGCTGTTCTTCTCAGCTTTTTCATAATCTCTCTTTCTCCTCTTCCTTTTATCATAATATTGACAGGAATATGTACAAAGTATAGCACTTTTCTTCTCCTGTGGCAATCCTATTTCATCGCCATTTCCTGCCAGGATTTCTGTCCTTAAAGCAGTTCTGATCACCATGTCAGCGCGTGCACCTTTATCCCTGGCCGTCATATGATATAAAAAGCGGAAGAACTGCGGAGCAGGCCATGGACATCACCTCACTTGATATTTTGAACCTTTCCCACTCCTTAAAAGATGTGAGCGAAGTAAACTGCAAAACCCCGGAATGTCTCTCACAGGCTTTAAAAGCCCTGATGGAATATAATCTGATTCAGGCCAATCTGGAATTTGCGCGCCGTTTTTCCTGTTGCAAAGAAGTGCAAAAACCTGCCGGTGCTATTCCTCCCGATTCCAGGGAGACACAGACGGAACTGCCCATCATTCCCGGCGTTGCGGCGATCGATATCACAAATGCACAGACGCTCTCCGGGGCAGAGTCTGCCCCCGGTCACTCAAAATGATTGATGATAATTTCTGCGGCATGAAAAACATCCCCGTCCCAGCTGCCTTTTGCGTCCATGCTCCGTCCGGGTTCCAGATCGGCTGCCGAACCTGCTGTATCGCTGCTGGTAATTCCCATGTCTGAGGACGATCTGACCGTGAATACCGTATCCTCGTTCCAGGTCACTTCTATCAGATCCATGCCATCCGGGTCCGCTTTCATAACTGCAAGCTCACTGCCGTCCTCCAGCTTCTCCGTCACTATTTCGCTGACCCGGAAGCTGTGATCCTCCACTTCTTTAATACTGCCGTTGAGCGAACTCAGATCTTCCGGCGTCGGGAATGACTGGTTTTCTTCTTCTGTCGTTGCAGCTTCCACCGTGTTTTGAATCACTGTTGTTTCAGGCACCTTACTTTCTTTCGGTTCAGATGTCCCACAGGCTCCCAAAAACATCATACACAACAGCATGACCGATAATGATACCATTTTTTTTAAATCCATTTTTTCCTCCATTGTTTCTTTTTCTAGTTGTTGCCAAAATCACATATCAAATTTTGATGCATAAAAAATCCTCCGTTATGTCATCTGCTTATTTGCCGGCACGATGTATCATAACAGAGGAATTTCTAAATTCGTTCTAAGATTTTGTAATTCCTATTCAAATACCTGCTTCTTCAATCAGGCATTCATGCTTTTTATTTTTCTTATCATAGTTGATCCCTACCAGCAATGCCTGGGTACAATTATCCCTGAGATGCTTTGTATATTTTCTCTCTTTTATCTGTTTCAGCGCCTCCTGCGGACTTCTTCCGTATTTAAGTTCAAGGACAATTCCGGGCAGTCCGCTCTTTCGCGGAACCATCAGGCAGTCCGCATAGCCTTTTCCTGACGGAGCCTCAAACTGCAGATCATAATCATCCACAGCGGCATAATAAGCCAAATGTATCACACACTTTAAAGTTTGCTCACTATTATATTCTTTAAATTCCATTAAACCGTCATGTGTGTCCTCCAGAAGCTCCGCTACCCTGTCCTGATCTTTATTACAAGTTGCCTTCAGCAGTTCTCTGGACTGATTTAACAATCTTGAAACCATGCCCCAGGATAATTTTTTTACTGTATTTACAAATTCTTCCTGTATTTCTCTGTTTGGTATATAAGCCCACCCATCTTTGTATGTCAGATATCCCAAATGAATCAGGGCCGTAATAACTTCATCTCTGTCCTGAAAGCTATCCAGATCATTGGAAAAACCAATTACGCTGACTTCAACCCTGTCTCCTGCAACAAGTTTTTTAACACTGTCCCCCAAACCGTCAAAATTCATTGTAATATATTCTTCCAGTTCCGAAAAGCCACCCGTTTTGTTCCAATAATCCCTGCAGCTTCCTTCCTCCAAAGCTTCCACCACCGAACGGGGATTATAGATGGAGGCATCTTCCGGCATATCATAGCCATCATACCACAGACGCAGCTCTTCCAGATGTATCATTCCCTGCTTTTTGCACAGTTCCTTAACTTCCTTTTCTGAAAAGCCAAAAAAGGAAGCAAGTTTCTTTGGCTCCAACATCGTAAACTCCCTGAACATATTCAGCGCGGAACCTGTATTATATTTTTTTATGGGCAAAATTCCGGTCATATAAACCAGCTCCACATATGCTCTGTCCTTAAAAAGCGCTCTTAAAAATCCCAGAAATTCCTCCTGCTCCTGCTTCTGCCCTTTTCTGAATCTGAATACGCAATCCCATTCATCAACTAAAAATATAAACTTTTCCCCTTTTGCCTGTCCGACCATATCCAAACAAAGCGGCAGTTCTTCTGCAGGATCTATGGTATCTGGATAAGCCTGCTGCAGATCCTTTTTTAACCTTTCTGATAACAATGCAATTCCTTCACTGACTGTCTGCCCGCTGTCAAAATAATCGTTAAAATTAATACAGATTACATTATGCTGGTTTAAATGCTTATAAAATCCGGGGCTTTTTGTAATCTTCAATCCCTGAAACAGATCTTCCGTATTAATTCCTTTGGTATAGTAAGCGGAAAGCATTTCCAGATTCATTGTTTTTCCGAATCTTCTGGGGCGGCTGATGCAAATCCACTTTTCCTTTGTTGATATTTTTGCATTTACCGCATCAATCAAAAGAGACTTATCAACAAAAAAGCGGCTGTTTATCGCCTCCGCAAATCCATCCCCGCTGTTTCTTCTATTTAAGAAAAAATAGTATCCGGTCATATATATCC
The DNA here is from genome assembly GCA_902476265.1 of uncultured Lachnospiraceae bacterium. GTDB lineage: Bacteria > Bacillota > Clostridia > Lachnospirales > Lachnospiraceae > Gallintestinimicrobium. The sequence continues at coordinate 398,876 of CABSCP010000001.1, read as the reverse complement.
CCTTATCCTTTCTCTCCTGAAATCTCTTCAAGCATGGCCTTATATGCGATCATTTTCCCCAAAAATTCCATATCATCCGGTTTCAGTTCAACAGGATTAATATATTTCATCAGTCTCTCAATTTTTTCGTAATCCTGTCCCACCATACTGAAAAACTCCTTCTGTATCCGTGATAAATCAGGCGCTTTGCATTCCTCTTCGGCGTTCCCCGGCTTTTCTTTTTCGAGAAGCTTTATCCCTTTTTTTCCCTCAATATTCCTGTAAACGCCTCTGTCAACCTTTAGAAGCTTTCCCGCTTTTTCCAGGGAAAAAACAGCGCCGCTGAAATGTCCGTCCGAATAATCGGCTCCATACACCAGCTGCTTCTCATCCCTCAGTCTTTCTTTCATATTTGTCAAACTACAGGGTTTCCCGTCTTCTGTCACTTCCAGTATCCCCTGTTTTACTCTGGCACTGACCGTCATGATATCACTCCCTCACTCACTTTCAATGTTTCAATCTTTATTCTCATTATTTCAACTTTTTCAAGTTTTGTCAAGTTTTGTTTTCAGGAATCCATAAACCATCTTGACTTAACCCGTCAGCGTGTTATTCTTAAACTGTACCGTTTTCTTCCTTCACAGTTAAGGAGCATTCTTCCATGTATGAAAAAATTTTCACCCCCGTAAATTACAACGGAATCCTTTTAAAAAACCGCATCATTTTCGCTCCCACGTCCCTGGGACTTGATGCCGATGAGGCCATCCGTAAAATAGAGCGCATCGCCGCAGGCGGATGCGCCATGATCATCATTGGGGACGTTCCCGTGGGAAAACACGGTTTCCTTTCCCTGTACAGCAAGAAAGGATTTTCCTATTATGAAAAACTCTGCCGGGCGGTTCACCGGCAGGACTGCAAAATCTGCGCCCAGCTCCATCAGTCCGACAGCAATTTCAAGGCCATGGTCAAATATCTTCCCGGCATGCTGACAAAACAAATCGGCACGGACGACCTGCGCCGTCTGCTCAATGAGGAGACCGGCAGATATATCACCTCCCTTCCGGAGAAGAAGGTGCGAAGCATCACGGAATCTTTCGGCCCCGCCGCAATTCTGGCCAAAAAGGCAGGATTTGACATGATACAGGTGCACGGCGACAGGATGTGCGGCAGTTTTTCTTCCTCCCTCTTCAACCAACGGACGGACCGTTACGGTCAAAGTCCCGAAAACCGGGCGCGTTTTGCCACAGAGGCGGTTGCCGCCGTGCGCTGCGCTCTCCCGGACATTCCCATTGATTATAAACTTGCGGTACGCCGGGAAAATCCCCATTACGGCAACGCCGGGGTCCTTCTTTCGGAGCTTCCCGTCTTTGTCCCGCTCCTGGAAAAAGCGGGTGTGACCAGCTTTCATGTCACCCTTGCCAACCACGGGCGGCTCACGGACACCATCGCTCCCGCCGATCATCCTTTCTTCGGAGAAGAGGGCTGTTTTCTCCCCTTCTGCGATGAAGTCCGCAAAAGCACCTCCCTTCCGCTATGCGGTGTGGGCGGACTGACCTCTCCGGATTTTATCGAGTCGCAGCTGGAAGCTGGTCGGATGGACTGCGCCGCCATGAGCCGGCAGCTGATCGCGGACCCAAACTGGCCCTCAAAGCTGCAAAGCGGGCATCCCGAAAAAATACGCCGCTGCATCCGCTGTAACAAAAACTGTCTGGGCGGAATGCAGCGGCATGAAGGAGTCCACTGTATTTATGACATGTCTGACGCCGGAAAGCAATGACCTTTCTTACCGGCCGCTGACCTGGTATTTTTCATATATTTTCTTTCCGGCCGCTGCGAACAGGACCGTCAGAAGAAGATAAAGCACAGGCGCTACTGTTCTTGGCATCAAATGCATGGCGCCGACCGAAATCAGTTTTCCTGAAAAAGCAGTTCCCACGAAAGCAAAGTTGCTGGGAATGAAGTCCCACAGCTGGCTAAACACCTTCCAACCTTCCGGAATATTGACAAACATGGTCACAAGGAGTATTCCGGAGACAATGGAAAGGGTTCCGATGCTGCTGTGCAGCAGTTCCGACAGCACCATCACAAACACGCCTGTCATGACCACAGCAATCAGAATGGTTCCGTATAAAATGAAGGCCGTCTCCATCAAGGTCACCGTCTGGGGACAGTTCGGATACAGGAACTGGATCAGCGCCATCCCGCCGTCCGCCCCATAAATCAGAAAAATAATCAGCGTCATGAACGCCGTGTACAAAAGTGCTCCCACTCCGGCAAAGGTAATGCCTGCCAGTATTTTGGCCCAGTACAGTTCTCTTCTCCCGTACCTGCTGCATAAAAGCAATTGATCTGTGCGGCGGCTGTGTTCCTCCGTAAACACTCCCGACAGGCATATGGCCGCCATGAGCAGCATTATCAACGCGAAAGTGTAGCCGCTGGAGCCCAGCGTTTCCCATCCGTCCGCATAATAATAAGTATACGGAATTGCCCGCTGCTGCCCCTCTTTTCTCCAATACTCTTTTTGCGCTTCGGTCAGTCCCAGTTCCTCCCATTCCTTCTCCAGTTCTTTCTCCCGGTCCGCATAAAGCTCTGCCTCGTCCGCTTTCCAGCCGTTCACTTCCTCATAGGGGATGGTCAGGCTCTGGACGATAAAATTGTGGATGGCGCTGTAGGGGCGGGCATATTTCTGATATTCCTCCGTCAGCGTATAACGTTCCACCCCTTCCGGCATTTTCCCGTAGGCCGCCTGGGTTTCTTCCAAAAGCTGCTGATCGATTTTTCTGCCGTTTAAGGCCCGGGCGTATGCCGCATCCGTCTTCAGCATATTGTAATGGGAATCCACCGCCTCCCCATCCACATAGTAGTTCCCCAGGACTCCGCCGCAGGCGGTGAAGATCAAAGTCACAAGGATAACGGCTGCCGTCACAAATACAATCTTCTTTTTTAAAAGTTTTTTCAATTCATAAGTATAAATGGTCCCGAAATTTTTCATATGCGCTCCCTCATTCTGCCATTTTCAGATAAAAATCTTCCAGGCTGCCTTCTATTTCGTCCCGTTTTCCCCGATAACACAGCTGTCCGTTTTTCATGATAAAAATAACATTCGCTATGTGTTCCACATCCGACACGATATGGGTGGAAAGCAGGACGATATTCTCCTTTCCCATGGCGCCCAAAAGCTCCCGAAAACGCGCCCGCTCCTTCGGGTCCAGCCCCGCCGTGGGTTCATCCAGAATCAGCACCCGGGGATCATTTAGCAGGGCCTGGGCGATCCCGATCCTCTGTTTCATCCCGCCGGAATAAGTTTTCATCTTTTTCTTTTCCATGCCTACAAGGCCCACCAGTTCCATCAGCTCTTTGGCACGCTTTTTTGCCTCCTGCTTTGAAAGCCCTTTCATAGCGCCCATATAAAGCAGGAAGTCCATTCCCGTAAACTCCGGATAATAGCCGAAATCCTGGGGCAGATACCCCAGCTTGTCCCGGTATTCTTCCCGGGACACATCCAGCCCGTCCAGAGAAATCGTTCCCCCGGTGGGCTTCAAAATACCGCACATGAGACGCATGAGGGTGGTTTTTCCTGCCCCATTGGCCCCCAAAAGTCCGTAAACGCCGGGTGTCAGCTGCAAAGACACCCGGTCCACTGCGATTTTATTCCCATATTGTTTTGTGACCCGATCCAATTTTAACTCCATGCATATTCCTCCGTCATCCTGACCCTCCGGCCAAGTTCTTTTCCCAGCATTACTGCCAAAATTCCTGCCGCAGACAGCCACCAGATGAAAGCGCTTCTTTGATAGCAGACCGCCGTTTCCGCTCCGATAAAAAGCAGAAAAAAGCTCACTGCCGCCGATATTCCAAAGCATGCGTATCCTGCATCCTTCTCCCGTATTTTGCGCACCGTCTTAAACTCCAGCACCGTAGCCAGCAGATAAGGGGTCAAAAGGTAAACACCGGTCTCAAATAAGTCGGTCTTCCCCTGACCCATACAAAAAGGAGTCACCAGAATGATCAATGTAGCATTGGCAATTCCCAATATTCCCATTCTCGCCAGCGTCAGGCTTTTCAAGGAAAATCGGGCCGCCATTTCAAGTTCCTCCATTCCGTAAAAGGCGCTGCGCGCATTTTCCGTCACCGTAGCCGCTGCCACAAAAGGAAGCAATGCGGAAATCATTCCCAGCATCTCTTTCCCGCCAAGGCTTGCGCCCATTACGGCCGTTCCGAAAACCACAAGGGACAGCGCCCAGATCCCTTTATGAATATAGGCAGCCTGCCTGATCCAAAATGCGCCCAGAGAAATCCCCGGCTTCTTCTGTCTCCGTAAAAATTCCTTTTTCCCCGATGGGGCCGGCACTGCTGCAAACATGGCGCGCAATGCTTCCTTTTCCCGTCGATACATCCGGTCAGCCTCCTTTTTTGCTCCTTCTTTTTTCAAACTTCCAGTTCTTCCCGCAGCTGTTTTAAAATCCGGTTCGTCTTCCGGTAAAGTGCGAAGCGGGAAATCCCCAGGATCCGGCAGATCACGCCCACCGGAACTTCACTGCCATAACGGAGCAAAAGCAGTTCCCGATCCTCTTCTGCAAGCCTGTCAAGGGCATCTTTGAGAACAATTCCCTCCACCAGCCTGTCCGTCTGGTCGCTGACGGTCAGCGCTTCCTCCGTCTCCGGTTCCGGCAGTTCCTGCGCCGTCTTCCGGCGGAATTCATCCACACAAAGATTTCCGGCGATGGTATACAGGAAATGCAGCGCGCGCCCTGTATCCCTGTAAGTTTCACTCCCCAGATATCGAAGAAAGGTTTCCTGGGTCAAATCTTCCGCTTTCTCGCGGTTTTTCACTTTAAAATAGCAGTAGCGGTATATTTTGTCATACTGTTCTTCCAGATTCAATGACACCGGTAAAACCTCCCTTCTCATCATGTATAACGGATCAGGCCGCCGTTTGTGCGGGTCCGGTAAAAATTTTTTTGAATCTCAGCTTTCCGTAATGGTGCCGCCGTTGACATGGATAACCTGCCCTGTGACATAGGAGGAATCTTCAGACGCCAGATACACATAGGCCGGAGCCAGTTCAAAGGGCTGCCCGGCTCTTTTCATCAGCACATCCTGCCCGAATACGGCCACCTTCCGCGGCGAAAAGGAAGAGACGATGAGCGGTGTCCAGATCGGTCCCGGCGCCACAGCGTTCACCCGGATTCCTCTGTCTGCCAGAGACAGTGACAGCGATCTTGTAAAAGAGACAACGGCCCCCTTTGTGGCGGAGTAATCAATGAGATCCGCCTCCCCCTGATAAGCGGTCACCGAAGCCGTATTCACGATGCAGCTTCCCTTTTTCATGTGCGCCAGGGCCGCTTTTACAAAAAAGAACATGGAGAATATATTCACCTGGAAGGTCGTGATCAGCTGCTCTTCCGTGATATCCTCCATGCTATTCTGCGGGAACTGCACTCCCGCGTTATTCACCAATATATCCAGGCCGCCCATAAGGGAAGCGGCCTGCTCTGTCATCTGCCTGCAGTCTTCCTCCCTACGGATATCCCCGCAGAGCAGCGCACAATTTTGTCCGTATTTTTCCACACATCTTTTGGTTTCCCCGGCATCTCCCTGTTCATTCAGATAAACGATGGCCAAATCAGCACCTTCTTTTGCAAAAGCCACCGCTGCAGCCCGTCCGATGCCGCTGTCCCCTCCGGTAATGAGCGCCTTTTTCCCTTTCAGCTTTCCGCTCCCTAGATAGCAGGGGTCGTCAAACACAGGGCGGGGAATCATCTTCTCCTCAATGCCGGGCTGCATATTCTGATGCTGAGGCAAAAATCCTTTGGGCAAATCCTCCCGATTGATACAATTATGCATATTCCCTCGAAAAAGAGAGTTTGTTGCTTTTATCCTATGCCGGATTTGAAGGTATTATACCGTTTTATTCTAACACGACTATTCCCCTAAATCCATCTCTCGCCGGAAATATCCCACAACGCCAGCGCACCCAGCACGATAAATACCACGCCTCCTAAAAGCCCTGTAGGGTCCGGCCCCAGAAACAGATTCGCATCCTTTCCCATAAAAAGCATGGATGGAGAATACAGATCCATTCCGTTTAGCGCCGCATGAAAGATCACACAGGGCCAGATGCTTTTCATTCTAAAAAACAGCCATCCCTGGATGCATCCCAGCACGGTACTGAAAATCACCATGGCCAGGATTCCTGCCGCCGGATGCTCTGTCCCGTAATTAAAGCCGCAGGCGATTACCGGAGCGTGCCAAAGCCCCCAGATGACCCCGGTCAAAAGCACTGCTTTCCGCGGTTTCATAAAACCGCACAGCTTTGGCAGAAGATAGCCCCGCCAGCCTGCTTCTTCCCCCAGACACATAATCAGGCCCATCGCCGGATTGATCAACACCGCCAGCGGAAGCAGCCTGCCCAGATAACGGGCATATTCCGCCGCCGTCTGTGCGCCGGCCTCCCGCGCACAGACGGACGTCAGCGGCTGAAAATCGCCGGGGAAAAGCAGAAAATAGACTGCCGCGCCCGCATAGGCAGCAACGGGTGTCAGAAACCACAGCGCTGCATATCCTTTTCCGTTTTTCCGAAAATACGGTTTTATAAAAAGATCCTTTCCGCCTTCTCCCGTAATCCATCTCGTACCCAGTGCTGCAATTCCCGGCGTCAGCATGAGAAGCAGGAGGATATTATCCTTCCGATACCGCACATATCCTGCCCCCAATATCCCCAGAAAAACAACTGTGAGAACCGCGAATATGCCGATTCTTTTTCCCGTAATCCTCTTTTCACTTTCCTTCATTTTGATGTCCCTTCCTGTCGTTTTTTCACCGTCAAAGCGATCCCGCCTATGGTGAATGCCAGGGCCAGCAGCATACAGATCACAAATACAAAAACCGTGGAATTGCCCGAAATATAAGTATCATCCCATATCATGAGATTATAGGGGCGCAGTTTGAACGGTTTGTGGTCAATGATCATATCCAGCGCACTGTTAATGAGCAGCACATAGATACCGGAAAATCCCAGTGCTGCCGCCGTACGGAACCAGGGGTGGATTTTCAGATACCGGATGATCACCAAAAGTCCCCAGGGATAAGCCAAAGCAATCCCGGCGATGGGACAGGCCAGCGTCAAAAAGGACCCCGGCGCTCCACCGGCCCGCAAGGCGGACGCCAGCATGGGAAACATCAGAACACTGTCAAGCGAAAGACAGATCAGGGCCTTCTGCCGATACAGGCCGTCGGACAACGGAAGTCCCGGCAGGATCATCGGCACAAAGACCAGCACGAGCCCAAAAGTCACGGCCCAGAAGGCGGTAAAAAACCAGTCTCCTTTCGTATATACCGCACAGATCATCAGAAGAATTGACAGGGAGGCCCAAAAACTGCCTGCCGTGAGCGCCAATTTATATTTTTTCAGATACAGCGGCAGTGACAGCAGCGTGAATGCCACCAGTTCCCCGCCCAATACCAGGAAAAACCAGGACAGCCGGTGTTCCACTGCCAGATTTACGATCAGACAGGTGATCAGGGATACCGCATATATGACCAGCATAGAGACAGAGTATCCTCTCACCATTTTGACCCAGGACTTCGCCTGTTTCTCCATCTGTTTTTGGTTCAGATCCTCGCTGGCCGTAATCAGTTCGTGCTCGCTGATATGAAGCACCCCGCAGATCTGGGATACCAGAGAGATATCCGGATAAGATACGCCCCGCTCCCATTTGGAAACCGCCGATTCCGTCACAAAAAGCTGCGCTGCCATCTCTTTTTGAGTCAGATTATTTTCCTCCCTTTTCTTCCGTATAAATTTCCCGAAATTGTTCTTTTCTTCCATTAAAATATCATCCTTCCCGCCGCCCCTTTTGTCCGGCACCTTTTCTTCCCTTATACCTTTTTCCCCTGTCAAAGTCAATTAAATATGCCAAAAAAGGGACTCGACCGTCAGGCCAGTCCCTTTTTTACAATGAAAGTCCCAAAAAACTGCGTTATTCTCCCTTTACAGAAGCGATGATGCTGTCCGCCAGAGCGTCCAGCTGTGATCTCTGGTCTTCCCGCATGGCGGAAGCCAGGGTGAGCTTCTGATCCAGAACCGTGATTCCCTTCATTTCTTCCTTCAGGAATTTTTCCATCAGGCTGCCGCACTTGCAGGCCCAGGTCCCGTTTTCCACAATGGCCACCGTGCGGTTGTTCACATTCAGCCCTTTCATGTCGTTCAGATAGCTGTGCATCACCGGATAAATCTCCAGGTTATAGGTGACGGAGGCCAGCACAATATGACTGAAACGGAAGGTTTCCGAAATGAGCTGGGACACATGGGTATTTGACACGTCATAAACCGCCAGATTGGTCAGCCCTTTTTCACACAGCGCAGCCGCCAGCGCCTGGGCCGCCGCCTCGGTGTTTCCGTACATGGACGCATAGACGATCAAAACGCCCTTTTCTTCCGGCTCATACCGGCTCCACAGATCATATTTATGTATGAAAAAGTCAATGTTGCTGCGCCATACCGGACCGTGCAGAGGACAGATCATACGGATATCCAGCCCGGCTGCCTTCTTTAAAAGCGCCTGTACCGGAGCGCCGTATTTTCCTACAATATTGGTATAATAACGGCGGGCATCGTCCAGCCAGTCCCGTTCAAAATCCACTTCGTCATTGAAAAGCTTCCCGTCCAGCGCGCCGAAGGTTCCAAATGCATCCGCCGAAAAAAGCACGCCGTTCGTCTTATCGTAAGTCACCATGGCTTCCGGCCAGTGCACCATGGGGGCGTTCACAAAGGTCACCGTATGCCTGCCAAAGCAATACTCGTCCCCTTCCTTCACCTGGATCTGTTCATGGCTGTCCACCGAAAATCCAAACTGATGCATCATGGTGAACGCCTTGGGCGTGCTGATGATCTTTACCGCAGGATAGCGTTCCAGCACAGCCTCCATGGAAGCGCCGTGATCCGGTTCCATATGGTTGACCACAAGATAGTCCAGCTCTTCTCCGTCCAGCAGATGTTCCAGATTCTCCAGAAGCTGCCTGCAGGCCGCCCAGTCCACCGTATCAAACAGGACATTCTTTTCATCCTTCAGTAAATAGGCATTGTAGGACACCCCTCTGGGAATGGGATGAATATTCTCAAATAAATGAAGACGGTGGTCATTGGCGCCCACCCAGTACAGATCTTGTGTTACCTTCCTGACACAATACATTTTCTAATCCTCCAGTCGTATTCATAACTTTTTTTCATACTGACACTATACTGTTTCTAACACAAAACAGGAAATTTTACAATAGTCTGACACAATATTGTTTTCTTTTTCCTATCAATATGGTATACTTTACGTAATCCCATCAAAACAGTGGGAAATTCAATACCAAAGGAGGTATTTTATGAAGGGTTACGCAATGCTTAAAATCGGGGAATCCGGATGGATTGAAAAGGAAAGGCCTGTCTGCGGTCCTATGGACGCAATCTGCAAGCCTCTGGCAATCGCCATCTGCACATCCGACGTGCACACGCTCTGGGAGGGCGCCATCGGAGACCGGCACAATATGATATTGGGGCATGAGTGCTGCGCAGAAGTGGTGGAAACCGGTGAACTGGTCAGAGATTTCAAGCCCGGAGACAGGGTTTTAGTGCCTGCCATCACCCCCGACTGGAACTCCCTGGAAGCACAGGCAGGATACTCCATGCACTCCGGCGGAATGCTGGCAGGATGGAAATTCTCCAACTTTAAGGACGGCGTTTTTTCTGAATTTTTCCATGTGAATGACGCGGACGGTAACCTGGCGCTTCTGCCGGAAAATATTGATCCCGTGGACGCATGTATGCTTTCCGACATGGTTCCCACCGGCTTTCACGGAGTGGAACTGGCGGACGTCCAGTTCGGCGACGTGGTATTAGTTATCGGGATCGGCCCCGTGGGACTGATGTCCGTAGCGGGCGCAAATATGAGAGGCGCATCCCGCATTTTAGCGGTGGGCACACGCCCCGTCTGTATCGAAGCGGCAAGGCAGTACGGCGCTTCCGACTTCATCAGTTATAAAAACGGCGCCATTGAAGATCAGGTTCTGGAACTGACCGGCGGAAAAGGCGTTGATAAAGTCATCATCGCTGGCGGCGGCTGTGAAACCTTTGAATCCGCTGTGAAATGCTTAAAGCCCGGCGGCAAAATCGGCAACGTAAACTATTTGGGCAGCGGTACATACATCAACATCCCCAGAGTGGAATGGGGTGTCGGAATGGGGCACAAACAGATCAACGGCGGCCTGATGCCCGGCGGACGTCTGCGCATGGAAAAACTGGGCGCCCTTGTTTCCGCAGGTAAACTGGATGTGCATCCGCTTGTCAGCCATGTCTTTGACGGCTGGGATCATGTGGAAGAAGCGCTGTTTTTGATGCGGGATAAGCCGAAGGATCTGATCAAACCTGTGGTCAGAATCGAAAACTAATCCAACAGGTTCGGGAGGGGAAGCATGGACATTCTAATTGTATCCGGTTTTCTGGGGGCCGGAAAAACTACCTTTATTAAGATGCTGGCAGAAAAGACGAAGAAAGATTTCTGTGTGATGGAAAACGAATACGCCGGTTCCAATATCGACGGCGCACAGTTAAGAGACTTCGCTGGCAGTCTGCAAAATGAAGTTTCCGTCAGGGAACTGACCGAGGGCTGCATCTGCTGCTCCATGAAAACCGATTTTGCTTCCTCTGTCCTGACCATTGCAAATACCATCAATCCGGATTACCTTGTGGTGGAACCCACCGGCGCAGCGATGCTTGGGAACATCCTTTTAAACCTTTCCCAGATTCAGTACGAACGGATCCGCCTGCTCGCCCCGGTGACCATCGTGGACGGCAGGGCCTTTTTGAGCCAAACCCGGGACTTTCCGGATCTTTTCGGGGATCAGATCCGGTCAGCGGGCACAGTCCTGGTGTCCAAAACAGAGTCCATGGAAAAAGAAGAGCGGTCCCATATCACCGCTCTTCTTCAATCCATGGGAACCTCTGCCCGCTGCATCGCCGAACCCTATTCCCGACTGCCCGACAGCGTCTGGCAATCTTTTTTGACCACCTGCCGGGACGGCGGACAGCTGGCGCCCAAGGCGCTCCCCGAACCGGAACTTGAATCCTTATGTTTAAAGAATGTCAGGCTGCCCTCCTGCAGCCATTTCATTTTCTTCCTGGAAGCCCTGCTCTCTGGCCTGTTCGGAAAAATCAGCCGTGCCAAAGGGATTGTGACGGCCGGCAGCGCCCTTTTCTATTTTGATGTGGCCGGCGGACGCTATTGCATTACAGGCGCAGACTCCTGCGAAGAAAACAGCGCCGTTTTTATCGGATCCGGCTTAAAGAGAGCCTGGCTGCGGGAAGTCCTTTTCCAGGACAGCTTTACCTGGCGTCCTCTGAAACATCCTTTTTCCCGTTGATACACACCGCTTCCAACGTCTGCATCAACACATCCGTCTCCAACGGTTTTACCAGATATCCGTTCATTCCGGCTCCATACGCAAGCGCCTTATCTTCCTCAAAAGCGTTAGCGGACATGGCGATCAGCGGAACTGTCAGTGCATCCTTCCGTGAAAGGCTGCGGATTTTCCGGGTTGCCTCCAGTCCGTTCATTACGGGCATCCGAATATCCATCAGCACCACGTTATAGCTCTCTTCCGGAGAAGCCGAAAACTTTTCCACCGCCTGTTTTCCGTCTCTTGCAATATCCACCTGAAAGCCTTTCAGTTCCATCAAAGTCTGGGCAATTTCAAGATTCAGTTCATTATCTTCCACCAGAAGAACCCTATACTGTGAAAAATCTCTCTTCTTTTCGGCCTCCAAAGCCTGCCCCTGCTTTTTTATTTCCAGATTCAGGAAGGTATCATAAACCGATGCCATGAAGAAGGGTTTTGCAATGAAATAATCCGCCCCTGCTTCCCTCGCATCCTCCTCGATCATGGACCAGTCATATGCGGAGATGATGATGATTGTGGTGTCGGGCCCCACAATCCGCCGGATTTGCCGGGTGGTTTCCAGTCCGTCCATATCCGGCATCCTCCAGTCAATCATTGCGATATCAAATGTCCTTTTTCTTTCCCATTCTTTGCGGACCAGTTCCACGGCTTCTCTGCCGCTGTCCCGGTATACGGTATGCGCGCCGATTTCTCCCAGAATGGCCGCGGTCTGTTCTCCCACCATAGGATCATCGTCCACCACAAGAACATTTACCTCATGCAGAAGTTCCTTTGATTTCCTGCGCTGCTCTGTCTGCTGATCATCAAAAATCAGTTCCAGCGGAATTAATATCCGGAAAACGGATCCTTTCTTTGGAACGCTTTCCACCTCAATATTCCCGTTCATCAGCTGAGTCAAATTATATACAATCGCCAGTCCAAGCCCGCTTCCCACATTATTACGGGCGATTTCCGGTGACTCCTGTTCAAACGGATTGAATACCCGGGAAAGGAACTTTTCCGACATGCCGATCCCGGTATCCTCCACCACAAACTCTATATAGGCATAGCCGTTTGTACGCCGCTTTTCCCGGATGCTGAAGGTTATACTTCCTCCCTCCGGCGTAAACTTCAGGGAATTGGAGAGCAGGTTCATCAAAATCTGTTTCAATCGGAGTACATCCCCTTTATAATAGCGCTCCAACGGCTCTTTATGGTGGATTTCAAAAACAAGTCCTCTTTCCATAGCCTGGGGACAAATGATGGCATTGATTTCATTGATCATATCCGTCAGATCGAACTGATTTTGAAGCAATTCCATTTTACCTGACTCAATTTTGGACATATCCAGAATATCGTTTATCAGAGACAAGAGATACCGGGAGGATTCGTCAATTTTTCTAAAGCAGTCCAACATCCGCGCAGGGTCATCTTTTTTCAGCTGCCCGATCGCGCTCATTCCGATAATGGCGTTCATGGGCGTCCGAATATCATGGCTCATGCGGGACAGGAAATCGGATTTCGCCCGGTTTGCAGATTCCGCGGCAGCCAGGGCATCCCGCAGCAGCTGTTCCTGCCGGGCCTTTTCGGCTCGCTGTTCATCCAGATCCTTCACCAGCATGATGGCGATAACATCTTCCCCTACCGGATTCTCCACCGCAATCAGCTGCATGGAAATCCAATGATATTGCTGATCCTTTCCTGTGAGCCTGCATTCCATATAAACTTCCCGCCGGCCTTCCCGGAACCCTTCCATGATGCTTTCTCTCCGGAAAATCCGTCTGAAGTCCTCCCGGTAAACCGGATACACCTGAGGTATGATTTCTTCAATCAGGTGCGTGAAACTGCCTTTCCGGTCCTGCAAAAGATAAAGGTCTTTTTCATCTGTAAAACACTTATATTTATCTTTGCTCAAATTCACATTGACGATCAGCTGGTAAGAGGTGCAGATCGCCGTTCTGAGAGAACTGTTTTCAATCAGGCGTGCCTGCTCCTGAACCTTCTGCAGCGCCTTCATCCGCGTAATATCGCTGAAAACTGCCTGAAACACTTCTTTTCCATCCGCATTGATGAGTCTCTGCATCACCACGCTCAGCCAGACGGAGGTGCCGTCCTTTTTCCGGGCCTCTCTGGTATAGGTACAAGAAGGGCCTTCCAGCACCAGGCTATTGGCCAGTTTCAGAATTTCTTCCCTTTCTTCCTCCCGGACCATGGAAAAGGGGTCTTTCACTTCTTTCCTATATTCTTCTTCCGAAGAGAAACCGTAAAACTGCCAGACCATCGGATTGACGGAAATCAAATCATGGGTCGGTTTGGTGGAAAACTGCAGAATCCCGCAGGGTACCGTAGCATACAGCTGCGAAAGAAACCGTGCCTGCTGCCTCGCCTCCTGATTCACTCTCTCTATTTCCAGTTCTCTGCCTTTTCTGGAACTGATATCCGAAATGAAACAATTGATCCGCTCTGCTCCTTCTGCGGCAGCGGGCATATATTTCCCAAAATCCGCCACCCAGCACAGACTTCCGTCCTTGCGCTGAACCCGGTATTCCGTATAATATGCCTCTCCTCTGGAGCGCGCTTCTTTGATTTCCCTGAAAACCCTGCCGCGGTCTTCTTTTAAGATCAGCTCCGCAAACCGGTTGCCAGTAGCCTTTTCAAAATCCAAAATGTCGTCAAAGCCCAGAAGCATGGACAGGCCTTCATGGATCCAGACCGTTGTAAAATCATCATCCATCTGACAGGTCATCATTCCTCCCGGCAGCTGGGTAAGCATCAGTTCTATCTGACTGTCCCTCTGTTCCAGCACCCGCTCCAGCTTCCGGTAAGCTTCCTTGGATGCCTGGATGGGAAACAGCTCATCGCCCTGTATTTCTGTGCTGGGAAGGGAATTATGGATATGAACGACTTCAAAACGGTCCCCTGCCCTGCGGAATACAAACGTACATCTCTGGCTGGTGTGAAAATACATACCGGTTTCTTTTCTGGATAGCAGCATGCTGACACACTGGCAGAGAATATACCCCGTCCCCAGTTTTCTGGCACAGTAATATTCGTCATACATGTCGCAGGTGATCATATCCTCCGTACCTGCGCGGAAATAAGCGGCCACTTCTTCCGCCCCTTCCGCAATCATTTTTTCCCCGCCGCCGATCCAGATAATATCCGGTGCAAAAGTGGATATCAGAAATTCAATATCTGATTCGCAGAAATATTTCCGCAGGATTGTGCGGGCAAACTCTTCTGCTTCCATCAGTTCCCTGTCTTTTCTTTCTACCCCCATATATCCTTCTACTCCCTTCCAGCTTCCCGGGCCGACCGTATCACCCCGCATATCGACCTTCCCCAAACATAAATCTCTACCTATAAAATATACCACACAGCCGTACTCATTGCATTCTTTTTCGTTAAAAATATTGAGATGTAAAAGAACAGCGCAGGTGGGAAAATTCCTTCTGCGCTGTTCTTTTCTTCATTCCTGTCAATCCAGTTCTTCCCGGATTTTTTCCGCCGCCGCTTCATCCAGCACCACCAGGCCGCCGGGCAGCAGTTTAAAGACGGAGGCCGGAAGTTCCTCCGACACACCGCTGTGATAAAGCTTTTCCATGATTTCCTGTTTATGGGCGCCGGAAACCTGTAAAACCACCTGTCCTGTATCAAACATATGGCGGATTCCCACGGTGATTCCACCCGTCAGCATCGTAGGGGCGGAGAAGTATTTCTGTCCCACCGTCTTTGTCGTCTCCGACAGCTCCACTACTTTTGTGTATTCGTCAAAAGGGCTTCCGGGCTCGTTCAGCCCCAGATGACCGTTCATCCCCAGTCCCAGCAGCATGAAATCAATTCCTCCGTTCTCCCATATATAACGGTCAATTCTGTCGCATTCCTTTTGATAATCTTTTGCATGCACATCAAACAGGGCCAGCCGGTCTGCCGGAATTTCCAGAGGGCCATACAGATGTTTCATCATAAAATGCGTGCAATCCTCTTCCTCCGCCTCCGGAGAAAGTCCCAGCCATTCATCCAGCGCCACGAATTTCGCCCTGCTAAAATCAACCGTCCCCTCTTCTTTCATTCTGCACAGAATTTCAAAGGTGCGCACCGCCGTGCTGCCTGCCGGAAAACACAAAAGGCTGTCCGGCTTTGCATCCAGACATTTCTTCACAAGTCCGGCACAGGTCAGGGACATTTCCTCATAATCTTTTGTCACGATCGTTTTTATTTTTGCTCTCATCGTTTCCTTTCTCAATCAATCGTCCTTTACCGGGCTGTGTTATCCCTTTACAGCGCCCAGCGTCAGACTCTTCTGTATATTTTTGCTCAAAAAGACAAACAGTGTTACCGTGGGCAGGGTGGCGATTGTCAGCGCCGCCCCCATAATGCCCCAGTCTGTGGAGTATTTTCCGATCAAATCGTTGATCCCCACCGTAATTGTTTTATATTTTTCACCGCTCACCATGGTCACTGCCAGCATCAGCTCATTCCAGGAATTCAGATAGGTCAGAATCCCCACAGAGGATAATATCGGAGCCAGCAGGGGCAGGATGAGTTCAAAAAAGATCCGGTAAATATTGGCGCCGTCAATGAATGCGGCTTCCTCAATTTCTTTCGGCAAATCCTTCAGCGCGCCGGTTATCAGAATGACCGCCGTAGGCATGGCGAAGGCCACATAGGGAATGATCAACGCCCAGTGGCTGTCCAGAATCGGTCGAAGCATCACATAAAGGGGCAGCAGGACTGCCTGTACGGACAGCATCAGCCCGACTACAAACGTAGTATACACCAGTTTACTCAACTTCCATTTCAACCGGACCACCGCGTAAGTCACCATGGCAGCCAGCAACAGAGTGAATCCTATCGTCAGGCCTGTCACCACCACGCTGTTGAAAAAATACTGCCCGATATTTCCTTTCCGCACCGCTTTTACAAAGTTCCCCCATTCCCAGCTATGAGGCAGCCCGATCAGATTATCCCCATAGATTTCATTGTTATTTTTCAGGGACAGGGAAACCATCCAATAGAGGGGAAACAGCTGAATCAGCGCAATTATCCCCAAAACAAACAGCACTACCGGGCTGGTTTTCCCCACAATTTTTTCTTTCCTCTTTCTTTTGTTCTTTCCTGTCATTCCACGCCCCACCTTTTCTGCAGCTTATGAAACAGTAATTCCACAGCAGCTGTAAATGCCAGACATTCCAGAATTACCAGCACGGATATGGCGCTGGCGTATCCATATTGATTGGATGTGAAAATTTTCTGATACATGATCAGGGCCGGCACTTCTGAGGCATGGTTGGGTCCTCCGTTTGTCAGAATAAAAATCATGTCGAAGGATTTTAAAGAACCGATAATGGCAAAAATTGTGCTGGCCTGCATCATCGGCAGGATCATCGGCAGTACAATCCTCGTGGCGATCTGCCATTTGCTTGCGCCGTCTGCCTTTGCCGCCTCATATAAATCCGCGGAAATGGATTTTGCAGAGGAATAGTAGAGAAGCATGTGATACCCCACATACTGCCAGACCATCGGCACAAAACATGCCGCCACCACGGTAGCTGCATCCCCCAGCCAGTTGGCCTGGAGGGATGCGAGACCCAGTTTGTCCAGAAATGCATTTAACAGCCCGTAGTTAGGGTGATAAATTTTCCGCCACAGCTGCGCGATCACGGTGCTGGAAATGATGACCGGGATGAAGAAAGCATTCATAAAAAATTTTTCTCCCCGGACTCCCAGGGCCAAGACCAGCGCCAGTATCATGGCTGCGGGCAGCTGAATGAACACGGATGCCCCCGCCAGATAAAGTGAGTTTAGCAGTGCCTTATGAAACTGCGGATCCTTTAACAGGTTTCCATAATTTGCAAACCCGATGAACTTCGACTGCGTGATGCCGTCCCACTGCAGAATACTGTAATTGACGGAAAGGACAACCGGTAGAATCACAATCGCCAAAAACCACGCCAGCCCCGGCAGTACGAAAAACAAAATTGCTTTTTTATCTCTTAACGCCCGCTCCATACTTTTCCTCTGCCTTCACTTTTCTACTGTCTGGATGCTTTAAACGCATCCATGGAATCCTGCATTCCCTGCGCAAACCCTTCCGCATCCACCTCCCCGCTGATTAAGCCCTGCAGCAGGTTATAATGTGTTTCCGTCACGGAGCTATCCAGGAAGGTATCCCATGCCAGCACATAGGCATCCGCCGATTCGGTCAGCTTCTGGATCTGGATCAGTGTAGGGCTGATCTGGGATTCATCAATTCCTTCCACCTTCCATGCCGGCAGAGAATCGCCCAGTTTGTAAAATTCGGTGGACATACATTCCGCCACGCCGGTTGCAAAAGCCAGGGCAATTTCCGGATTTTTGGTATTCTGATTGATCATCAGGAAATCGATCACACCGCCGGAATAAGTATTTTCATCCCCTTTTCCGCCTTCCACAGTGGGCAGGTAAGTCACGGTGCAGTTTCCTTTGGTTGCATTTCCTTCTTTGTCCACATCTGCACATGCCCAGCTTCCCCCATAGAACATGGCCACATTGCCCATATAGAACTCCGCTTCCGCTTCTTCGGAGTTATATCCCAGCGTATTGGGTGTAAAAGCGCCTTCCTGATTTAAGTCAATGACCGCCTGCGCGGACTTGATGATGTCATCTGTCACAAAGCCGGCCTCTCCCGCCAGCATCCGGTTACAGTAATCGGGCCCTGCAAACCGAACTGCCAGCGCATTCTGGTACATGGCAATATGCCACGCGTCCCCCGCTCCTAATGCCAGAGGAGTCACCCCATTTTCCTGAAATACTGCAATCGCCTTTTCAAATTCTTCCCAGGTATGGGGAATCTCCACACTGTATTGGTCAAAAATAGACTGATTACAATACAGCACTCCTGCCCATTGTTTTAACGGAATCCCATAGACCTTGTCATCATAAGTGCAGTAAGTCAGCGTACCGCCCAGCAGTTTATCATTCAATCCCGTTTTTTCATAATAATCATCCAGCGGCATCACCACGCCCGCATCCACGTAAGCTCTTGCCTGACCGCCGCCATACGCAAAGAATACGTCTCCCTGGGTTCCGGTAGCCGCCGCCACCTTCAGCTTCGTCACATATTCTTCGTCTGTCACATAAACCTGCTCCACCTTGACATTGGGATACTGTTTATTAAATTCCCTGATGTAATTGTCAATGATATCCAGCTTCTGATCCTCTGTAAACACATGCCAGAATGTGAGCTCACAGGCTGTTTCATCCACCGCGCCCGCAGAACCTTTGTCTTCTGTTGTTTTGGTTTCTCCGGCCACGTTCTCTTTTTCCCCGGGAGCTAAACCGCATGCCGCCATAGAAACGGCCATCACCGCTGCCAGTCCCAACGCCAATAATTTTTTGTAACCCTTCATCCTCTTTCTCCTTCTCTTTTTATTTGGCAGGCATTTCCTCCTTTACCCCTCCGTCGGAAATGCCCTTACCCCCGTTTGTTATCGTTTGATCGGAAAATGCCGCGCAGACTTTTCCAGATTTTCGTGCACAATGTCCGGCGCTTTACCGAATATGTTATCCAACCCCAGCAGAGCGGCACCTACAATCGGTTCATAAACCGCGGATTTCACTGCTGCATGAGGTGCATAGGAGTGAATCCCTGCTGTCACGGCGTCAAAAAACGTCTGGATCCTGCACTTAAAAATGCTTCCCGACAAAACGATTTCAATTTCTTCCTTTTCCAGCCCCATCAGTCTCATCCTGGCAGTCACATATTTTGCAAGTGTTTTCCCGTACTCCTCCCAAATGCCGAGTGCCACTTCATCTCCCTGGGCTGCGGCCTGCTCCAGCAGGATGGGCAGCGTCAGATATTCTCTTTCATCAATCTGATGGGTGGCGCGCATGTATAAGAGCTGATCCACTGTTTCCACACCAAAGTGCTTCAACAGATATCCTTCCAGCACTGTTTCGGGGAGAAGGCCCACATGGGCATCGAATACGGCCTGTACTGCTTTATGTCCCAGGCACATGCCTCCCTGCGCTTCATCGGGAATGTAAAAACCGTATACAAATAGTTCGTCTCCCTTACGGATGGCGCAATTGGTTCCTGATCCCACACAGAGAACTCCGGTCACCTCTTTGTCCGATCCGGCGCGCATTGCAATAATACAGTCATTTACCACATGAACCCGGTCAATCTTCAGCCGTTTCCGCACCGCATTTTCCAGCAGTTTCACTTCAAAATCCCAATCCGTGCCGGTCAGGCCCGCCGCCACACAGGTGATTTCCTGCCTTGTAATTCCCGCCTGTGCCAGCGCTTCCTCTGCCGCCTCTTCAATGGCATCCATCGCCGCTTCCAAAGACACAGCGGAATGACATACCCCCCGGCTTCTGGCCATTCCCAGCACTCGCCCGGCTTCGTCCGTCACAATGGCATGAGTCTTACTGCTCCCCTGATCGAGGCCAAGTACATACTTCATGAACGGTCCTCTCTTCCCTTAATTTTTGAAAAACTGCGGCAGGAATTCCCGATTGGCTTCCAGAAGTTCTGGTACCAGCTGTTCCACCAGCTCATACTGTCTCACCAGCGGATGTGCCAGCAGAGCCAGTTTCATTTTCCTGACATCTCCTTCTACCGCTGCTTCTACCGCCAGCTGCTCATAATTCTTTACCGCGCTGATGAGTCCCCAGCACATTTCGGGCACATGGCCTACATGTAGCGGATGCATTCCGGTTTTATTGACCAGACAGCCGATCTCCACAACCGCACTGTCCGGCAGGAAAGGAACGGCCCCACGGTTGGGCACATTTACCACCATCTGGCTGTCGATATTGTTATATACCGCGTTGACAAACCCGATCGCCACTTCGGAATATCCGCCGCCCCCTCGTTTCGCAAGAGCAGCGGGCTTGTCCGCATTATTTACATCCGCATAAGCTTCATAAACTTCCTTTTCCAGCTGCTGCACATATTCCCCGCGGGTCTGGCCTTCTTCCAGGATTTTAGCGATTTTTTCATCCGTCTGATAATACCACTGGAGATACGGGCTGGGCAGTACGCCAAGCAGTTTGATCAGTTCCGGATTCACAGAATCATTTTCCCCGGCAATCTTTAAAAATTCTTCCTCTGTCACCGGTCTGCCGTCAATGGTGATATTGCTTATAAAATTCAGATGATTCAGTCCCACGTAATCGTACTGTACCCGGTCATAATCAATGCCCATGGATTTTTTTGCCCACATTTTAGGGAAAATCCCGCCGGAGCAAAACCCCGCTATTCTGGCATTGGTATATCGGGTGACCGCTTCCGTAACCAGTCCGGTGGGATTGGTATAATTGATGATCCATCCCTCCGGAGATACCTTTTCCATTGCTCTGGCTACCTCCAGCATCACGGGAATCGTCCTGAAGGCTTTCATCATCCCTCCCGCTCCGGTAGTTTCCTGGCCCACCAATCCGTGGCTCAGCGGAATTCTTTCATCCTTCACCCGCTGCCGGTTGCCTCCCACCCGGATCTGGGTATCCACAAAATCTGCACCTTCCAGCGCTTTTTCCAGGCACATGGTGCTTTTGATTTCCACAGGCAGTCCCAGCTTCCCCGCGAAACGCCGGCAAAATCCCTCCATGATTTCCAGACGCTGTTCATTGATGTCATACAGCATCACCTCTTTTACCGGAAGCCTGTCCCGATAATGTACCAGCTCCTCCAGCAATTCCGGCGTATAGGAACTTCCGGCTCCCACAATAGTCAACTTGATATCTTGTCCCATGATTCTCTCCTTCCTTCTTATTTCTCATAATTGAATGGTTTCTTTTTCGGTATGTGGAACGTTCCACATCTGTGGTAAAAAAATTACCTGTCCTTTTCAGGTATTTTTTTCGGATCCTGTTGTAGACTCCCGAATGACCAGTTCCGGATAAAAAATCCTTTTTTCCCGCTTCATATCAGGATTTGCAATCTGCGAAAGCAAAAGCCTTACCGTCTCTGTACCGATATGATACAAAGGCTGTCTGATGGATGTGAGGGGCGGCAGTTTCCTCTCTATCCCGTAATGAAAAGGGGAGTCATCATCAAATCCCGCTGCTTTTAAGTCTCCGGGAACGCTGAGGCCATTATCCTGCAATGCCATGATCCCCCCATAGGCCAGCACATCCGCCCCAAAATAAATCGCATCCGGCAATCTTTCTCTGCCCTGCTGCCTGAGCAGTTCCTCTACCGCCTGATAGCCGCACTCCATACGAAAATTGCCGCAGTCCAGGGTTTTTGCGGAAAGCCCGAGATCCTGCATGGCTTCTTCATATCCTCTCTGCCGGTCAAGCGCTACCTTGCTCGTGGAAGTCCCCGTAATGTGCAGAATATTCCTGCATCCCTTCTCGTAAAGATGATTGACCACAAGTCTGGAACCAAACGCATTTTCCACAATGACGTTATTCACATTTCCGTCATCAATCACATTTTCCACAACTGCCATGGGAAAGTTGGATTTTGAAATCCTTTTGATCAGCTCCACATCGTCATAGTTACTTCCGTAAATAATAACTCCGTCTGTCCTGCCTGAAGAAAACAGGTCAATATACTGTTCCTTAATCTGCGCATCATTATTACCGCTGCAGAAGATCACATGATAATTGGACCGCGCGATCTCCGCTTCAATGCCTTTGATCAGTTCAAAGAAATATGGCTCGCAGAGGGAGTCCAGAATAATTCCGATGATGGAAGTCCGGCCTGTTACGAGGGCTCTTGCCATTCCGTTTGGAATATAATTCAACTCACGCATGGCCTCCAGGATTTTCTTTTTGGATTCCTCACTGACCCCGCCCTGGTGATTTACCACACGGGATACCAGCGTCTTAGAGACGCCTGCTCTCTTTGCCACATCAATTAAATTCGCCATGACTTCTGATCCCCTTTATATGGAATATCCAAATTCAGTATATGGAACGTTCCACATATCTGTTTTTACTATATGATTCAAAATTGTGTTTGTCAATAATGTTTTATATATTTCGTCCTATTTCATAAAAACTATATAGATATTTTATCTCTTTTTACTAAATTTATATGTACCTTCATCCATCTTCCCAATCAACTTCTATGATTCGCTTTTGTTTATCGTTCCACTCCAGAGGTTTTCGTACTTTTCTTTTCCTCGTTCCTGGGTTTTCCAGTCCGGTTTTGGCATGGACTGCCATCAAAAGTGCCGTGGTATCGGAATAGCCGACGATGATTACCGGATGCTTTTTCAGATTTTCATACCCCTGACTCTTCATTTCCTCCCTTACTCAAACTATCAAAAGAATCAGCTGCATCAACATTCTGTCAGATATTGTTCCATAGCCTGAATCAACTTCTGTTTCTCTGAATCCTCCTGCACATTTGCCAGAAAAGTAACCATC
This sequence comes from uncultured Lachnospiraceae bacterium, assembly GCA_902476265.1. Classification (GTDB taxonomy): domain Bacteria; phylum Bacillota; class Clostridia; order Lachnospirales; family Lachnospiraceae; genus Gallintestinimicrobium. Next base: position 376,106 of record CABSCP010000001.1, on the reverse strand, counting down.
AGTCTCCGGTCCGGAAATACAAAGCACCGTTGTCCCCACTTTCCGCTGATACGGTATCCTTCTTTATATTTCCAGATAAAATATCCGTATCCGCCCTCCCGGTTCCTCTGCTGCACCGAAGTCGCTTCCCGCACCCAGACCGGATCCAGAAGCTGCTGTCCTCCGTATACGCCGTTTTGAAGGTATAGCTGTCCGATTCTGCTCAGTTCATTCACGGTCATTTCCATGCCGGAGGCGCCGTAAAAGTGACCGGAAGGACAGTTTTTCCAGACCGGATTTCTGATTTCCAAAGGGTCCCACAATCGTGGCTTCAAATATTCCATCAGCGGCTCCCCCACAGCGATCTCCACCGCTGCGCCCACTAAACAGGCAGGGATATTAGAGTAGCAAAATATTTTTTGCTCCACATCCTTCAGCGGATACCGCAGAGAATCAGCGATCCAGTCTTCTCCCTGAGGACGGAAAGGATATCCCTCAACCGACATGGTGAGCAGTCTTTTTATGGTAATCTTTTTCAGATTTTCGGTCTGTTCCGGAGAAATACCTGAGGAAAGTTCTTTCCTGAAACAGTCATAGACTGTGGCATGAATGTCAAACTTTCCTTCCGCCGCCGCTATTCCGGCCGCTGTTGCGGTTATCGTTTTTGTGGCGGAATAGATGGGATATCTTTTCCCCGGAATCTTTTCATAGCTGTGGATCACCTTTCCGTCCAGAAAAACTTCAATCCCGTAAAATTCCCATCCGCTGTCTTTTACTTTTTTCAAAAACCCATCAAAATCCATTTCCATGCCTCCTGCGATACTATGCTGTCCGCCGTTTGGAAGGAACGCCAAATTCATTCCCCGTAAATGCTGCGGCGCAGATATTCTCTGTTTTTTTCAAAGTCCACTTCCAGCACTGCCATCCCCCTTATGGTGGCATTTCGGTAACTGCCCTCCACCGGGATGCTCTCCTGCACCATATCATAGGTCAGCAGCTTTCCCGCCTGAAGGCTCAATCGAAGACATTCCGCCTTTGTCAGATTGGTGGTGAGATTTTGAAGCAGTCCGTCCAATACTTTTGCCGGTTCTGAAAACAGGGCCGATGGCAGTTTCTCTATCACTTTTGCCAGCACTTTTCTCTGTCGCTCTGTCCTTCCGAAATCCGTGCCGATATAGCGGTTCCTGCTATATGCCAGCGCCTGGGGCCCGTTTAAATGAATCCTGCCGCTCAGGGAAGGGTCCAGATAATCTGTTCCTTCTTCCCTGCCGGTGAGCATATTATATTCCACCAGATAACCGTTCACCAGGAAAACTTCTTCATTGGTCAGCTCCAGATCCACGCCGCCCACCGCGTCCACCAGATTGGCAAATGCCTCAAAATTCACCAGCACATAGCGGTTCACGCTGATATCCAGATTCTGTTCCACAGTCTTTAGCAAAAGTTCCGGCCCGCCAAAGGAATAGGCGGCATTCAGCCGGTTTCCTTCATACCCCGGAATTTCCACATACATGTCCCGGAGAAGGGATGTCATATGGACGGTCTTTGTTTTGCTGCTGACGGAAAGCAGAATCATGGCATCCGACCTCCCGTCCTCCCCGTTTTCCCTGGAGTCGTTTCCGATCAGAAGGATATTGATCACGCCCTCCTCCCGGTAAGACTGCTCTGCAAGACCGGCCTTCTCTTCATAATTCATTTTTTCATATGCGCTGCTCACCACAACATACCATCCTGCGGTAAGAATTGCCAGAACAATGAATAAAATGAGGATAATTTTCTTCCAAACGGATTTCTTTCTTTTCTTTTTTTCTTTCATAAAACCTCCCTATCGTCAAAGACGGATTTCTCCGTATGTCTGCTGTATGGGTAAAAGCTTTTGCTGCATTGTAGCACAAACTTTTATTTCTGAAAAGCAAAAAGCAGGGGCGGTTTTCACCTGCCCCTGTGCTTCTCTTTTCGTTTCTGCTGCTTCTGTTCGAATTTGAGCTGCTTTTCCTGCTCTCTTTGCATGCGATTCACAGCTTTCCGTTCTGTTTTCTGTTGTTCCTGCCAGGCTTTCAGCGCCAGCTGAGATTTGGTCCCAACCCCTTTTTGTCCGATCAGCTTTTGGGCCTCCCGCTGCCTCCGCTTCGGATTTTCCGGCATCGGCAAACCGGCTTTTTTGCACCCGTTCTCCTTTTCTGCCGCCAAAACCGGCGGACTGAATCGTAACCCGGTGAAATTTCTGAGAATGAAATCATACAGTTCATAATCTTTCGGTTCCGGTCCAAAGGTCACTTTGCAAACCGAAATTCGTCCCTCTCCGGTGCGTTCAAATACTCCCACCCAGAAAGGGTCCTCAAAAAATACCGTGAAAGTTTCCGAAACTTTGTCCATAACATTTCCTCCTTAAATGAATGTGATGAACAAAGAACGGACGACCCAAGGAGGGAGGGTTACTGACAGCAGTTTCACAAATATCGTCTGCTGCGCCCGGACTACCTACCGGGGCTGTGTTTTTATCTTTGTGCTTTTATCTTATCACAAATCTGCAACCCGCACAATCATCACATCATATTTTGAAAGCATTTCCTCTTCTTCAACCTTCTTTCCTGTGAGCATGTCCATGTTTCCTACAAGGGCTGCGGGCACCGGGAGCAATTCGTCTTTAAAGTTGATGACAAAATAGTAGCTGCAGCCGTCCGCCTTTCTGCAGGTGACCTCCAGTCCGTCGGCGCCTTCTATGACCGGTTTTACCGCCGCATCCTTCACCGCCATTTCCATAACTTTGTCCAGGCCTGCATTTTCCATCCGGGTTCCGATATAATATACCGCACCTTCCCCAAAACAGTTTCTCGTCACAGCCGGCCTTTTGGCATAAAAGTCACTTCCGTATTCTCCAAGACTCTGCGCGCCTTCCAAATGCATCAGGTCGCATACCAGGCCGCACTTCGCCTTTGTCCCGTCTGCAAAGACCACTTCGTTGGACTGGTGGGCCGCCAGCGCATCGATCTCTTCCACCCATACGCCTGCCAGTTTCCGCAAGGGACCGGGATAGCCCCCTGTATACACGTTATCCGATTCATCCGCCAGACCGCTCATAAAGGTGAGGACAAGCACACCGCCTTTTTTAACAAAGGCTTCTAGTGCTTCTTTCATTCCTTTTTTTACCATATACAGCACAGGAGCAACCACGATCTTATATCTGCCAAAGTCTTCATCCGTCGGAATCATATTTACGGAAATATTCCTGTCATAAAAGAACCGGTAATACTGGTTCATCTGGTCTACATATTTCAATTCAGCAGAAGGTCCGCTGGTGTATTCCAGCGCCCAATAATTTTCCCAGTCAAAAAGAATCCCCACTTCCGACACGTTCCGGGATCCCAAAGTAGCGCTTCCCAGTCTTTCCAATTCCTCTCCTATCTGCTTCACTTCTCCAAAAACTCTGGTGTTTTCGGTTCCTGCATGAGCGATTACCGCGCCGTGAAATTTTTCACAGCCTCCCACGCTCCTGCGGAGCTGGAAATACTGGATGGTATCGGCGCCATGGGCAATGGTCTGATAACTCTGGGCCCGCAGCTGTCCGGGACGTTTTAAGGTGCTATACTGCTGCCAGTTCTGCTGGCTGGGAGTCTGCTCCATGAGCATAAAAGGCGCATCCTTCAATCCCCGCATCAGATCGTGGCACATGGCCACATTGCTCCAGGGCGTATCATATGCCGGATAATTGTCCCAGGACACAATATCCATTTCTTTTGCCCACTTAAAATAATCCAGCCCTTTATAGGTTCCCATCAGGTTTGTAGTGATCGGTGCGTTCTTATCAAACTGCCGGATCACATTCCTTTCCATGATAAAATTCTCCAGCATGCTGTCTGAATTAAACCTTCTGTAATCGATGGAAATTCCGGCAAAAGCCGTCTTATCCCCTCCTCTTCCTTCTCCTAAAATATTCGGAAGCACAATTTCATCCCAGTCATATATGGTATGCCCCCAAAATTCCAGGTTCCACGCTTTATTCAACGCTTCTAATGTTCCATATCTTCTGCGCAGCCATACGCGGAACGCCTTTTCACAATTTTCACAATAGCACTCTCCGCTATATTCGTTGTTGATATGCCAGCACGAAATGTGTTGGTTGTTCCCATACCGCTCCGCCAGCTTTCCCGCCAGCTTTTTTGCAAAATGCTGATAAACCCGGGAGTTGGGGCACGCATTATGCCTCTGTCCGAATTTGTGGTGTCTGCCCTCATAATCCGTTCTGGAAACTTCGGGATAGCGCTTTACCATCCATGCGGGGAGAGCCGCCGTTGAAGTGGCCAGCACAATATCGTAATTTTCCCTGCTTAGCATATCAATCACTGTATCCAGCCGGGAGAAATCATATCTTTCCTCCGCCGGCTGCAAAGCCGCCCATGAAAAAACATTTATCGTTGCGCTGTTGATATGAGCATTCCGAAAAATACGCATATCCTCTTTCCAGATTTCCTCCGGCCACTGATTCGGATTATAGTCCCCGCCGTATAAAATTCTTTTAAATGTCCCTTTCATATCGTCCCGTCCTTTCTCATACATCGTTGATGTCTTTCATTTTAATCGGAATAGACAATTCTGTGTCCAATATGTTAAGCTAAATAATATAAGATAATGAAACAGTTTGGAGCGTGACCCGAATTTATTTTTCATCTAAACTATACGCTCCGGACAAGGAGGGTAATATGCCGATTCATTTTCGCAGTATGCCGGTAAGCGAACCTTTCACCTTTGACTCCGTTGGAAACCATTGGCTTCAGGAACCCATTGTACGTCCCAGAGGTTTTTCCCATTACCACTATCTGCAGACAGAAAAAGGCAGCGGTAAAATTGAAATCCAGGGGAAAGAGTATTTGCTCTGTGAAGGAGAAGGTGTCCTCATCGCGCCTTTTATCCGGCATTCCTATGCCGGCGCCTCCGACGGATGGCTCACCGCTTTCGCCACCTTTACCGGAACGATTGAGGGAAGCATCTCCCAGATGCTCGGCAACAGGCAATTCATTTTTATAGAAAAAGAGCAGGGCGCCCGGATCGCTTCCCTGATTTCCTCCGTCATGCAGAAATGGGAAAATCAGCCTGTGGACGCCAAGGAACTTTCCATAGACTGCTACTGCCTGCTGATGAATTTTGTGGATGGCGTTTCTACCCATGAGCTCATGAACGATCCGCTGTATCAGCGGTATATTGCTCCTGTAATAAAAGAGATTGAAACAAATTTTGACACCGAACTTACCGTTCAGAAGCTGAGCCGCCAGGTTTATATCACTCCTCAGTACCTTTCCCGTCTGTTCGGACGTTATCTGGGATGCTCCGCTTACGAATATCTGACCGGATACCGGATCAATAAAGCGAAAGAATTCCTGCTCACCCATCCGCGGATGGAGGTTCAGGAAATTGCCCAGCGTGTCGGTTTTTTGGATACCAGCCATTTCATTGCCATGTTTAAAAAAATAACCGGAGATACTCCCGGTGAATTCAGACGGATGAATTAAACAGTTCCTGAAACTATCCTGCGTTTCTGTGGCGATTTGCAGAAAACCGTTCTAAAAATTTTCTGAAATAAAACAGTTGACTCCCACGTAACGTGATAGTGTATGCTCTTATTAAAGAACCGGACAGGACCTTGCCGGCAGAATCCTGTTTTGTTCTTTATGATCATCGGTCAAAGCATCTCGGCCGCCAATTGGAAATAGAAGGAGGAAGCATATGATGAAAACCATAAGTCAGATTGCGAAGTTGACGGGAATCAGTGTCCGCGCTCTGCAGTATTATGATGAGATCGGTCTTTTAAAACCGAACCGTTTAACGGACTCCGGATATCGGCTTTATGATGACGAGGCCCTGGAAACTCTACAGCAAATCCTGTTTTTGAAAGAGCTGGGCTTTCAGCTGAAGGAAATTAAAGAAATCCTTCAAAAACCAAATTATGATAAAATTGCAGCTTTTAAAAAGCAGAAATCTTTGCTGATTTTAAAGCAGAAACGTATTGAAAAACTCATTGCGCTTTTAAGCAGACTTGAAAAAGGAGAACAATGTATGAGCTTTAAAGAATTTGATCTGTCGGAATATATTGAAGCACTGGAAGATTTTAAAGAGAGCAATGCAGAGGACATCGTCCGGCACTGGGGCAGTGTTGAGAAATTTAGTGAATTCATTCAAAAAATAAAGGATGACGAATCCAATTTGGCACAGCTCGCGATAAAACAATTTGGCAGCATTGAAAAGTATACGGAGGCGATGAAACATAACCTCTCCCATTTTTCGGAATTGATGGAGCAGGCGGATAAAATCAGAGAAAATAAGGATGAATTTTTACAAAAAAGCAACGATTTGTATACAGAACTGACTTCCGATCTGAATGCTGATCCCTGCAGCGATGAAATCCAGGATATCCTGCGCCGAATCATGGAACTATTTCCGGAAAATTCCATGGGTATCGACATGGGAGACGGCTATTGGGATATGGTCATCGAAAGCTATTCCACTGATACCGTCAAAAATGTAACCGATCAAAAGTACGGGGCAGGGGCCGCCGATTTCATCGCTCGTGCGCTCAAGTATTATATGAGAAAGAGTTGATTTTTTGTAATAAGTATATACCCGTGTTATTTATTATACAGAGAAATATGTTTTGAAAACCGGCATGTTACAGTGCCGGTTTTTTCGTCAACAAATCCACCTTATTAAATAAAACATCTTGCCTATAAAATTTCAATTCACTTCCTGTTCTGGATTAGAAAAATTTCTGTATAAAATCGTAATTGCTCCCTTGTCTTAATTCAATCCCTTTCTCTGTAAGGGAAATCCATTTAAAAAAATGGGGGATTCCTTTTACATTTGTATTTTAATTCACTTCTTCTGCGAAGAGGAAGACCTTCTTAAAAGCCATTGTAAAGCAATATAACATGATTTCAATCCACTTCCTCCGCGAAGAGGAAGACGGAAGATTATGGTATGAGGTGGTAAGTATGCAGTGATTTCAATCCACTTCCTCTGCGAAGAGGAAGACAATTGGTGTAGTTTGTTTATCTAAATGAGGATTTATTTCAATCCACTTCCTCCGCGAAGAGGAAGACGCTGCAGGGTGCCCCTAAAGCTGTCCCACTTCCGATTTCAATCCACTTCCTCCGCGAAGAGGAAGACACCTCCTTATTTTAATATCTTACCTCATTTGTACATTTCAATCCACTTCCTCCGCGAAGAGGAAGACATATAATAACAAAATAAATCCCCTAACCAGTCTTTATTTCAATCCACTTCCTCCGCGAAGAGGAAGACGTTGCGGACGCAGTTATGATGTCTGACAAAGACGGTATTTCAATCCACTTCCTCCGCGAAGAGGAAGACAGCAATTTTGCATAATCATATGGTTATTTCTCTCGTCAGTATTGTGCAATTTGCACATTTATTATTCCCTTTTATTCCTATATAACATTATATCATTTATCTTTATTCCCTGTAACACATTTTTTTGGTGCGAATGCCCCAGGGATTTTATGTTCACTTGACATTCGCACCAAAAATTATTTCTTAAATATGCCAGTAAGATCTTGAATAGAGTATATCACATTATGAGCGTTTCTGTTACATCAAATCCTGGTTTTGTACCAATATACTCTACTTTATTTTTATAATTATCACCTAAATAATAAAAACGAAGGCTGTTTTTTCCGGCTTTCAAAATTCCTTTTATTCACCACCTTTTTTCAAAAAGCTCTTGATAAATGCCTCCCCAAAATGCGGCGCTTCACGCCTTTTAATTAATAAGGCATATCATTTCGGCTCTACCGGGACAGCCTTTTTGATTTGGAGGTGTGTTTCTTTGAAACCGGTTAACATTGACGGGTATCCCGCCTATCAGAACCGTGTTCTGACTCAACTTCATAAATTTTATCCAGATGCCGCTAACTCCCTGTCTTCTACCTGGCAGATTTATGATAAATTTTGGAATCTTGACCTGTCTGATATAGATGTTCTTATGCAGGACCGATACTCTTTCTATGGCCCGGTACCAAGACTTCCTACTGACATGGCTCCCTGCGCAGGACTTTGGGAAATTTTCAATACCTTATTCCTCAAACCTTCTGTTGACAGGGGCCTTATCTCTGTACAGGAACTTGCTTTAGCCGGGGACGGGACTCCTGTATATATATCTGCTCAGGGGGAAAAAATCCACACATGCAAATATCTTGATAACGGAATTTGCGACTGAAAATGGAACCATATTTATCATCAGGCAGACTGTGACATTGGATGGGATTCCCATCGCAGCTGTGATTACTTTGGATATGACTTATACATGCTGACTGCATCTGATTCTGAGAATGACCTTTCAGTTTTTCCTTTCCTCAGTCCTGCCTCCCGGCACGACTCACATGCTTTCTTATACAATTGGTTTTCCATGAAACAGGCTGCTGTTAAACCAAAAAAGGGCGAATAAAATACCGCTGTCCTAAAATCACCTGCAAAGGCGGTACTCCCCATTGTACTTGCGAAGGACCATGTTCCGATGCTAAGTATGGCAAAATGTTCACCTTGTTATAACGGATAATCCAAGGCTTTTTAATCCCCCACCTCGTGGCAGTGAAGAATGGAAGATGGAATTTAACGCGAGAACTTCTGCTGAACACTGTAACAAACGTGAAAAAATAAATTATAAATTAGAAGACGGCAACTACCGTTCATCTATGATGTGGTACGGTACTGCCGCCTGTTTGCCATCATGATGTGTCAACATCTTGATGCCTGGGCTTTGTCAAAGACTTCCCCGCTAAGAGATTTCTTTGAACAAGTGCCTGCCGGAAGGCTCAAGATTCCGAGCGCCTATTATATGTTAAACCGCCGGTGAAGCAAGTTGCACAATAGAAGATAAGATAAATTTTCCCCAGAGAATCTGTATTGTGGTGTGCGGACTGCGTACCGGACAAAATGAGGATTTGATCCGGACCTGTCTGGATCAGGAACATGTGCAAAATAATTCACCGGCGGCAAACATTCGTTACTACCATATTAGTTTCTAGTAAACGAAAAAGGCATAACAGTTATCCAAGCTGCCATGCCTTCACGTCTCACATTTATATAACCAATTTTTCAATCCCCATCCTTAAGAATAGAACCGCAGATACTTCTTATAGCTTTATCCTGCAGGTTGTCCAGATGAGCCGTTTTCTCATGAAAAACAGTTTTTTTATCAAGTTACATGGGTTATTTTTATAGTTATATATTATCATACCATTATCATTCTGTCAATTGTTTTAGTGACACTTATATAACCAATGATTATTAATATATCCAATAAATTTCTCTCTCGTCTGCTCCTTCCCCTTCAAAACTCTTTTTTTAAGAATTCTTTATCTCTACTTTATAGAATGGTCACACTTTTAACATATATGAGGTGTAGACTTCCTTTAAAACAACAGATGGCAGTGCCAGTTGACAGGAAGGTATTCCTTTTCTTTCCCGGGCCATGACGCTTTGCACACCTGCACAAACCGGGAGGTATTTATCATGAGCGATCAAAATGAAATTGAAAAAATTAAGAAACTGGAGGCAAAGCGGAAAAGCGGCGGCATTATCAAACTGATGGATTCCAGACATGCGGATACAGAAGTCATCTGCGCCGCACTGGAGGCCCTTTCCAATATCGGGGATGAGGATTCCCTCAACCGCATCACCCATTATATGGAGCATGAAACTCCGGCTGTAAGGCTGGCAGCCTGCCGGGCCGGTTTGAAGGTCGGCACAGAATATATGAATACCCGCGTCCGTTATCAGCTTTCTGCCGAACCGGATGCGGAAGTGAAAAAAGCAATTCAGGAGGCATTTAATGCCAGATAATTGTACCTCATTTTCTCCTTTCGGGCGCCTTTGGCGCCCTTTTTTATTACATAGGAAAGTCCTTTGGACTCTCCTATGTAATAAAAAAGCCCTCCGGGCAGGACCGCACTGCGGCGGCGTGGAAAATGTGGCTAAAGCGCCCCGCCGCGCAAGCGATCTTTGATCGCTGGGAGAATTTCACAAAGCGAAATTCTTTTTCAAGCCGTCATAAATCAGGCTTCCATCTTTCCGTCATTTTTTTCTTGCGCCCCTTCTAAAAAATGGTATGATTAAAGTAGTTGCTATTTCTCATTTTTTCATGCATTCTCTATCCCAAAAAGAAAGGTGATTTTATGACTCATATCCCCCAGCAGGACTCCCAGGAAACCCGCCTCTACGCCAAGCTCGCCGACAGCGCGCTTTTTTCCAGCATGAGCAATACGTTCCAGTTTCTGCGCTGGCTGCTCATTTCCACTATCACCGGGCTGGTGGTGGGCATTGTCAGCATTTTATTCAACTTTGGCCTGAAATACTCCGTCGATTTCCGTCACGCCAACCGCTGGATCATTTTCCTCCTCCCCCTGGCCGGAATCGCGATCGTCTTTTTGTACCGGGTCTTCCACTATGAAAATAATGCCGGCACCGACACCGTCATCGACAGTATTCACAAGGAAGCGAACATCCCCCTGAAAATGAGTTTCCTCATCTTCGTTTCCACCATATTGACCGTGCTCTGCGGCGGCTCTGTGGGCCGCGAAGGCGCCGCCATGCAGATCGGCGGAAGTATCGGAGAACAGCTGGGAGAAAAACTTCACTTCAACGAAAAGGACAAAAAAATTATTCTCATGAGCGGCATTGCCGCCGCCTTTTCCGCACTGTTCGGCACGCCGATGGCCGCTGCCTTTCTGGCCATGGAAATCGCCAGCATCGGTGTTATGTATTATGCCGCTCTGGTTCCCTGTATCTGGTCTTCGCTGATCGCTTTTATGCTTGCCAACGCCCTGCATGCTCCTTTTGAAAATCTGAAAATCCATGCGGTACTGGACTTGAATCTGACCTCAGCCTTCCGGGTTGTGCTGCTGGCGGTTCTCTGTGCCCTGGTCAGCATTCTTTTCTGTAAATCCATGCACTGGATCAAAGCGCTCTATGCCCGCTTTTTTAAAAATACATATCTCCGCGTCATTGTGGGAGGCATCCTTATCATTTTGCTGACCGTGATCCTGGGTACTGACGATTACCTGGGGCCCGGCATGTTCGTTGTTGAACGGGCTTTAGAGGGGGAAACCGCGCCGTTTGCATTCCTTCTGAAAATCCTCTTTACCGCGCTGACGATCGGTGCCGGATATAAAGGCGGTGAAATTGTCCCTTCCTTTTTTGTAGGTGCCACCTTTGGGTGCCTTTTTGCCACAATTATGGGCGCCAATGCGCCGCTCTGTGCCGCTATCGGCATGGTGGCAGTATTCTGCGGCGTCACCAACTGCCCCATAACGGCGCTGCTCATCAGTTTTGAACTGTTTGGCTTCGATCACGCCTATTATTACCTGATCGCCATCGCCATCAGTTACATGCTTTCCGGCTACTACAGTCTGTATCATGCACAGACCATTGTATACTCCAAATTTGAAAACACCTATGTAAATCAGAAAACACTCTGATTTTTCTTCTCTCCACCGGCCTTCCAAAATACGTGGATTTCATTGCTTTCTTTGCTTTTATGAAGTAAAATCAGATTAGAGCGCTTCAAAAGCGCAAACAATACTTCCGTACAAAGGAGTTTCTTATGAGAGAGAAAAACAAAGATGCAAGACTCACCCGGTCGGAAAAAAGCTGGATTCTGTATGATGTGGCCAATTCTGCTTTTATCATGATCGTTACGGCGACGATCCCGATCTATTTCCGCGGCCTTGCCGAAGGGGCCGGTATGTCCAGTACCTCCGCCACTTCCGTCTGGGGCAGTGCAACCAGCATTTCCATTCTGATTCTGGCTGTCCTTTCCCCGATCTTAGGCGCCATCGCGGACTATGAAAATATGAAAAAAAAGATTTTCACCGTCTTTTTTGCCCTGGCCATCGCCGGAGGACTGCTGTTCACCTTTGCGCCGGGCTGGCTTTCTTTCCTGATCTTTTTCATCATATCCAGGATCGGCTATGCCGCCTGCAATATTTTTTATGATGCAATGCTCATCGATGTGACCACGGATGACCGCATGGACCGGATTTCCACCTATGGCTATGCTTTCGGATATATCGGCAGCTGTATTCCTTTCGTAGCAGGACTGCTTCTGATCCTGAACAACGAAGCGCTGGGGCTTTCCATGTCTGCCGCCACACAGATTTCCTTCATTATCACAATGATCTGGTGGGTCATTATGACAATTCCTCTGTACAAAAATGTGCACCAGAAATACTCTCTTCCCCCTCAGAAGCATGTGATCGCAGATACTTTCCGCCGTCTGGGCATCACTTTTAAAAAGCTGGCCAAAGACAAAAGCCTGCTGTTTTTCATCATCGGATATTTTTGCTATATTGACGGCGTTTATACCATCATTTCCATGGCCACCACTTACGGCGGGGAAGTGGGAATCGATTCCAATTCCATGGTTCTCGCCCTTTTGCTGACCCAGTTTGTGGCTTTTCCCTGTTCCATTTTGAGCGGCGTTCTGGCCAAAAAGTACGGCACCATGCGGATGATAAAAATTTTTATCTTTATGTATATCGCCATCTGTATCTTTGGCTACGGTCTGGATACAGAACTGGAATTCTGGATTCTGGCCGTATGTGTGGGAATCTGCCAGGGCGGCATCCAGGCGCTTTCCCGCTCCTATTATGGAAAGCTGATACCCAAGGATGAATCCAGCGAATATTTCGGATTTTTCGACGTGTTTGGAAAATTTGCCGACTTCTTCGGACCGCTCATCCTGGCAGGCTGTGCTTTCTTTCTGCACAACTCCAAGTACGGCGTCCTCTCCCTGATCGTCCTGTTTGTGATCGGCTTTGTGCTGATCACACTCTCAGAAAAGTATAAAAAATAAAATTTGGAGGAATCGAAAATGGGAAAGCAGAATCTCACCCTGATGACCGACCTTTATGAATTGACCATGATGCAGGGCTATTTTAAGAACAAAGACCGCAATGAAACCGTAATTTTTGACGCTTTCTACCGCAACAATCCCATGGACTCCGGCTATGCGATCTGCGCCGGGCTGGAACAGGTCATTGAATATATCAATAACCTGCATTTTTCCGAAGAAGATCTGGATTATCTGAAAAGTCTCGGAATTTTTGAAACTGATTTTCTGAATTACCTGCGGGATTTCAAGTTTTCCGGTGATATTTACGCCATTCCCGAAGGAAGCGTCATGTTCCCCAGAGAGCCTATGATCAAAGTCATCGCTCCCATCATGGAGGCACAGCTTGTAGAAACCGCAATTTTAAACATCATCAACCATCAAAGCCTGATCGCCACCAAAACCTCCCGTGTCTGCTATGCGGCCCGGGGGGACGGAATTATGGAATTCGGCCTGCGCCGTGCCCAGGGCCCCGACGCCGGAACTTACGGGGCCAGAGCTGCCATGATCGGCGGCTGCGTGGGTACCAGCAATGTGCTCGCCGGCCGGCTGTTTGACGTTCCCGTGAAAGGGACGCATGCGCACAGCTGGATCATGAGCTTTCCCGATGAATACACCGCATTCAAAGCCTATGCGGATATGTATCCTTCCGCCTGCATCCTTCTTGTGGATACCTATGACACTTTAAAATCCGGCGTTCCCAACGCTATCCGCGTATTTACCGAAATGCGGGAAAAAGGGATTGAGCTCACCTTTTACGGTATCCGCTTAGACAGCGGCGACCTCGCTTATTTGTCCAAAAAAGCGCGCAAAATGCTGGATGAAGCCGGTTTTCCCGATGCAGTGATCTCCGCTTCCAATGATCTGGATGAAAATCTGATCGACAGTTTGAAGGTGCAGGGCTGTAAGATCACCTCCTGGGGCGTGGGCACCCATCTGATCACCAGTAAAGACTGGCCTTCCTTCGGCGGCGTATATAAGCTGGCCGCAATCCAGGACGGCAAAACCGGGCAGTTTATTCCCAAGATCAAACTTTCCGAAAACACGGAAAAGATCACAAATCCCGGCAATAAAACCATCTATCGCATTTACGAGAAGGAAACCGGAAAGATCAAGGCCGATTTAATCTGCCTGGTGGAGGAAAAGTTCGACGAAGATCAACCGCTCATCTTATTCGATCCAAACGAACCCTGGAAAAAGACAAAACTGGAGCCCGGCGCCTATGAAATGCGGGAAATGATGGTGCAGGTGTTTGACAAGGGTAGCTGTATTTATCACTCCCCTAAAGTTATGGACATCCGGGAATATTGTAAGACGGAACTGGATACGCTCTGGGAAGAAACAAGACGGCTTGTCAATCCTCACGGCGTGTACGTGGATCTGTCCCGGAAACTTTATGATATGAAAATTGAACTGCTCAATGAAATGAGCCGTGTTTAATCAGGAATTTTTGTGCAGCCGCTTTTGGGAACGAAGAAAAAGCGGCTGCTTTTTTATTACATAGGGAAGTCCTTTGGACTCTCCTATGTAATAAAAAAAGCCCTCCGGGCAGAATCGCACTGCGGCGGAGAGGAAAATGTCGCTAAAGCGCCCCGCCGCGCAAGCGATCTTTGATCGCTGGGAGAATTTCGCAAAGCGAAATTCTTTTTCATGCCCGGTTATCTCATTCCAACATTCAACAATATTTCCATATATTTTTTCTCTGTATGATGTTAAAATTAAGAGAATTTAAAAGTATTTCGGAATTTTTTATGGTACAATACATTATAATCTGTCCCAAGCCGGACGGATCTCACAATTATTTTAATCTTACTTATCCGGAGGAACTCATGTTAAAAATAATCACCGATTCTGCTACTGATATGCCAAAGGAAATCGTAGAACGTTTTCAGCTTCATGTGATCCCAACTCCCGTCGTCATCGATGACGTGGATTATCTTGACGGCGCTACCATCGCCACCGGTGATTTTTATCATATTCTGGATGACGTCAGCCGGGATGTAAAAACTTATCACATCAATCCCGATATGTTTGAAAATGCATTCCGCCCATATGCTGAACGCGGTGACAGCGTCATTTATATGTGCTTTTCTACCGGTATTGCCGGAACTTTCAACGCAGCTAATATCGCAAAACAGGCTGTGCTGGAAGATTACCCCGACTTTGATCTTACCATTATCGATTCCAAGTCCGCCGCCATCGGTTTCGGACTCATCGTTTATAAACTCCTTTTGCTGCAGGAAAACGGTGCTGACAAGGACATGCTGATTGGCGCCGCGCAATATTATGTAAACCACATCCACCATGTTTTTACCGTGCGCACTTTGAAGTATCTGATTAAAGGCGGCCGTCTTTCCAAGTTCAAAGGCACTGCCGGGGAATTACTCGACATGAAACCGGTTCTCATTGTGGACAGGGACGGCGCTCTGCAGGTATTAAAGACTGTCCGCGGCCGTAAGAAATCCCTGAAAGCTCTTGTGGATTATGTGACGGAACATATTTCTGAGCCTTCCCGCCAGATCATGGGAATCTGTCACGGAGAAGATCCCGAATCTCTGACATTTACAAAAGATCTTCTCCTTTCCGCCGTACAGCCCGCCGAACTTATTGAGTCTGTGATCGGCTGTGCCATCGGCGCCCATACCGGACGGGGTATCGTGGGAATTGTATTTTTTGATGAGGTAAATCCGGAATTTGAAATCTGACTGGAACCTTCTCATCGCTTCGCGATCAGAAGTAGCGCAACAAAAACCGCCTCCCGGCGGTTTTAACTTGGAACCTTCTCATCGCTTTGCGATCAGAAGTAGCGCAACAAAAACCGCCTCCCGGCGGTTTTTGTTGCTTCATTGTTCCATTTGTCTGCCGAGGAAGGCGGAGGCGGACTGGATCAGTTTTTGTTCCACTTCGCCCATGCCGGCCTTGGGATCATTGTTTAAAAGGATGACGGCTCCAATCACATCCCCTTCACATATAATAGGGCTGATGGCCTCGCTGAGGTAGTCCTCCACGCCTTCCGTTGCCACCGGAATAAAGGATTTATCTCCTTTTGCAGACATCACATTTTCCCGATTCTCAATCTTTTCTTCCAGTTCCCGGCTGATTGCTTTCCCCAAAAGACCTTTGCAGCCGCCCGCAGCAGCGATGAATTGATCCCTGTCTGCAATCAGCGCCGTATGTCCGGATACCTGCGCCAGGCTCTCCGCATACTGCTTTGCAAATGTGCTCATTTCCCCGATGGGAGAATATTTTTTCAGGATGATTTCTCCTTCCCGGTCTGTAAAAATTTCAAGCGGATCCGCTTCTCTGATGCGCAGCGTTCTGCGGATTTCCTTTGGAATTACGATACGTCCCAGATCATCTATTCTTCTCACGATCCCTGTTGCTTTCATGTGTCCTCCTTTTTCGAGGTAAAAAAATCCCTCTATTTTACTCATTCACCAGTTTTGTCGGTAAATGTATTATCTGTAAAATAGAGGAATTTATGCTTTAATTATATGGAAAAAATCCATTTTTTCAGCCTTTGATTCCTGAAAATGTAATTCCCTCAATAAAACGTTTCTGAACCACAAAGTAAACCGCAATCACCGGCACCGTAACAAGCAGGGAAGCCGCCATCAGCAGTGACCACTCCGTTTTATACTGGGTAGTAAACATCTGCAGTCCGATTGTAATCGTATATTTTGCATCATCACTCAAATAAAGAAGCGGCCCTAAGAAGTCATTCCAGGAGTTCATGAACCGGAACAGCCCAACCGTAAGAATTCCCGGCACAACCAACGGTAAAACCACCTCTGCGTATACCCGCAGCTCAGATGCGCCGTCAATCCGGGCAGCGTCCTCAAGATCACGAGGCAAATTCATAAAAAACTGTCTCAGCAGAAAGATCATAAACGGACGTCCTCCAAAAAATGCCGCCAGATACAACGGAGCATATGTTCCCACCAGTCCGAACTTACTGTACATGATAAACTGAGGAATCATCGTTACTTCATGGGGGATCATCATAACTGAAATCGTCAGGAAGAACAGGACATCACGGCCCTTCCATTCCAGACGCGATAAGCCGTAAGCAACAAGCGGACACACGAGAACGGTTCCCAGAACATCCATAAATGCCACCCAGCACGTATTACCCATGTATTTAAAAAACGGGATCGAGGTGACTGCTTCCGAAAAATTTTCCCACATAATCGGATCGGGAATCCACACCGGAGGATTCAGGTATAACTGCTGGTCGGATTTCAACGCTGTGGAAAGCATCCAGAAGAACGGCAGAAGAAAGAACAGCCCTGCCAGAATCAGTACTACATGCGTTGCAATATGCCCAACCTTTTTTGTTTTTTTCATACTGTGCATAGCGCTCCTCCTACTGTTGATAATGAACCCATTTTTTGGATGTGCCAAAAATTACAACGGTCAATACAAGAATTATTACAAAAAGGATCCAGGCCATCGCAGATGCGTAGCCCATTTTCATATATCCAAACGCATTGTTATATAAATGCATCACATAAAACGTCAGCGAATGGGTAGGAGAGCCTTCGCCATAAGTCAATGTATAAGGCAGTGTAAAAGTCTGAAGTGAATTGATAATGCCCATTACCAGATTATAAAAAATTACCGGTGTCAAAAGCGGCATTGTAATCCGTATTGTTTTCTGCCACGCATTGGCCCCATCAATCGCCGCCGCTTCATAATATTCGGAAGAAATATCCTGAAGTCCGCCCAGATTAATGATAATTGCCTGACCGATTCCCCAAGCTGCGATCATCACAAGAGAAATCTTGGACCATTCCTCACTGGCCAGCCACGGCACCGGACCCAGACCAAATTTAGCCAGAATGCTGTTAAAAAGCCCATAGTTCGAATTGAGCAGCCAGCGCCATACGGTAGCTGTGGCCACCACCGGCACTAAAGTAGGGATAAAAAAAATGGTACGGTAAATACCGATCCCTTTTATTTTAACATTCAGCAATAATGCTATCGTAATTCCCAAAATGATGTTAACAGGCACGCTGATCGCTGTGAAAATCAGTGTATTCGCAATACTTTTCCAGAATAAGTCATCATGCATCAATGTCTTGTAATTCTCAAGTCCAACAAATTCACCCGGATTTAAAACACTGTATGAAGTAAAGCTATAGTAAACAGAAGAAATCAATGGGTATGCATAGAAAATCAACAGTCCCAGAATCCAAGGCAGCGTAAACAAAACACCCATCCTCGCTTTTCGGGCTTCGATGCTGCCAGTACGCTGTTTCTTAATCCGCACATTTATTTTGTTCTCGCTGCTCATGTCAGTTTCCTCCTAATGAGCCGGCCGCAGTAGAGTCCAAATCCTTCCTGCGGCCAGCGGATTTTATCTGCAGATCTTAATTGTACTTTTGCAGCTCTGCGTTAATATCTTTATCGAGAGTTTTCATCAGGTTCTCAGGCGTATCCTTTTTGTGCAGAGCAGAATCCAGGACGGTGTTTAAATTGTCCCACAATTCCTGTCCTACCGGTACCGGTGGACGAATTTTGCCATGATCCAGCTCCTCTAAAAAGACCTTCATCACTTCATCGCCGGCAAATACTGCCTCGTTAACACTTTTCACCGGTGATAAACTTGCGCTTGTCTTCGCCATGATAGTCTGGGCTTCTTCGCTGATCAGATATTTTATAAAATCAATGGATGCTCCCGGATTCTTCGCTCCCCTGGGAATCGTCCATCCCCAGCCGCCGATCATGTTTGCGCTCTTTCCCTCTTCCTTGGAAGGAATTGGTGTCACACCATAGTTTAAATCGGGATTATAAACCGCCATGTTTGCGATGTCAAAATTCCCGCGTACGGCCATTGCGATCTGCCCTGTAATAAACGGATCTTCTGCCCCGGTGCCAAGGCCGCTTGCGAAGTTTACAAAATCAATACCGCCCATCAGATCGGCAAAATCAACTTCCCACTGCAGAGCTTCAATATTTTTTGGATCGGCAATTGTTAAAACATTATTCTCAACATCATAAAATTCTCCGCCGAAGTTCCATCCCCAGCAATAAATCGGCTTTCCTGCAAACTGCCAGGGCACAAAACCCGCCTGCTTGTAATTTGCTCCGTCACGAACTGTCAGCTTTTGTGCGGCTTCTGTCAGTTCTTCGATTGTTGTGGGAGGATTTTCAGGGTCCAGTCCAGCCTCCGCGAACATATCTTTGTTATAAAACAAAGCTCTTGCATC
Organism: uncultured Lachnospiraceae bacterium; assembly: GCA_902476265.1. Lineage (GTDB taxonomy): Bacteria > Bacillota > Clostridia > Lachnospirales > Lachnospiraceae > Gallintestinimicrobium. The sequence continues at coordinate 357,017 of CABSCP010000001.1, read as the reverse complement.
TCCATTGTAGGGAATGGAATATGTCGTTCCTTTGTATACGGACCCCTGAGCGGCCCAGTCGTAAACGCCTTCCAATGTAAAGCCCGCTTCCGCCATCAAATCATCCAGCGGAACCAGCGCATCCTGAGCGGCCCAGCCCGCAACCTGGAAGTTATCCAGCAATGCCACATCGGGGGGATTTCCCGCAGCGATGGCAGCCATCAGTTTATCCATTGTCTGGGTATTACCGCTGGACTGGCTGGCTACAAAGCCTAAATTCACAAAAATATTCTTATCGTTTGTCTCATTGTACTTGTCCACGATCTCCTGCATGGCATCCAGCCCCGGTCCTGCTCCCCAGGTATGCCACACGGTAATCTCCGCCTTTTCCCCGGAATTTGCAGTAACAGCGGAATCGGCAGCTGGGGCGGTGCTTTCAGAGCCGGCCGTACCGGTATCCGCTCCTGTCTTGCCGCCGCATCCTGCAATGGCACCGGCGGTCAGCACAAGCGCTGCCGCAATGGCAATCGTACGTTTTCCTAATTTCATAATAATCCTCCATTCTTAAATTTTATCACAGCGAAAATACCTTCGCTTTGAGTACAGTTGCTCTGCCCGCTCATCCCGGCAGTTTTACATAAAGAACCGGGAAACATGGTCACGGGTTTTTATAATGCCGCGTTTTACTTTATCCTCGGTGCCGCCCCAGACAGGATCTTCATGCTCAATACAGATTGTTCTGTCATAACCAATCTGGTAAAGGGCATCCACAATACGGTTCCAATCCAGATCCCCCAGTCCCGGCAGACGGTGCTGCCACCATTTACTGTTCTGCAGAGTGCCGTAAAGATTCAGTTTCTCCCGATCGATGTGGGTATCCTTTGCATGTACATGGAAAATCTTATCCTTAAATTTAAAAATATTCTCATAAGGATCAATCATCTGCCACAATAAGTGGGACGGATCATAGCAAAGACCGATTTTATCGCTGTCCAGCCGTTCAAACAGCGCCTGCCACATATCCGGGCTGACAGCGATATTTCCCATCATAGGACAGTTCTCCCAGCAAAGGCGGACGTTATACTTTTCCGCTTCCTCTAAAAAACGCTTTGCCAGTTCCACACAGGCATCCAGACTTTTCTCCGGCTGAAATCCCATTCCTGCAAAAGATTCCTTTTTCACACCTGTAGAGCATACGATTTTTTCAATTCCGAGCGCTCCGGCAAAACGGATCCGTTCTTTCAACGCCTCCTGATGCAGGCGTGCCTCCTCCCCATCTTCGCTGAGGAAATTGCGGCAGTAAATCATGGTATTAATTTCCACCCTGCCTTCGCTCAGCACATCTTCAAATACCTTCCGGTCCATCGGGATAGCCGGGCCCACATCCAGTTCATGAATGTCATTATCAGCCGCCCAGTCAGCGATGACCTTCAGATCTTTTATACCAACCTCCGTAAGGCTGTTGGTTAAAAGACTCATTTTCATAGTACTCCCTCCAATTCCTTTTTTATTTTTATAATTCAATGGTCCGTCCTGTTTCACTGGATTCCAGAATTTTATCAAGAATCTCCTGGACATACAGAGCGCGTTCAAAGTTTCTGTCCGGCTGGCGCCCTTCCTTAATACATGCAATAAACTCTTTTATTTCAGCATTGAACCACGGTTCACCCGGCATGTCGGCAGGAACCTGAATCGTCCGGGCGCTGTCTGCATATCCGCCGTTTTTATCTTTGAACCATACTTCTACTTCCTCCGGTTTATCATCCCGGAACAGCATCATACCGCCCTCTCCGTAAACTTCGATGGTATGACGTCTCACCCCCAGGCGGCTGGCAACGAAAGATGCAATCGTGCCGCTCTGAAATTTAATATTAAAGGCTGCATTGTCATCATTTGTCACAGCCCCTCTTCCTTCGTCGAAAATCCTCTCGCGTTCCGGAATTGTACAGCTCACAAATCCCTGTACAGCCTGAATATTTCCGCTCACACCGCGCAGCGTCCAATCACAAAGATCCAGCATGTGACAGCCGAAATCAGCCAGCGCTCCCGTTCCGGAAAGATCCTTCTGCATACGCCATTCCAGCTTCACGTCGGGATTTGCAATCCGGCAGCCGCCCAGAGTCTCTCTCCAGGTATGTATACGGCCAAGTTTCCCTGCATCAATCTGCTCTTTCATCCAGCGCACAGCCGGAATGCCGCGGTAGCTGAATCCAATCATCTTCACGCGGTCTGTGCACTTTGCATACCTTATGGCCTGTTCGCAGAACGCTGCATCTGTGCTGAGCGGTTTTTCACACAGGATATGTTTTCCCTTTTCCAGCGCCCGGATAACCAGCGGAACATGGGCGTAATTGGGGGTACAGATGCTCACCGCATCAACACATTCCAGCAGTTCATCATAGCTTTCGCATATTTTGACGTCCAGCTGTTTTTCCTTCGCCCATTGCGCCGCGCGGCCCGGAACGATATCATATAAAGCTGTCAGTTCGCAGTCCTGCGCACAACTGAGATATCCGTTTACATGATTGCCGGCAATACCCACCGTATACCCGGTCCCCACAATACCTGCTTTTATTTTTCCCATTGAGAATTCCCTCCGTTTCTCTTTTCCCGCAATGCTCTGAAAACCTTTCCGCTCATTCAGCCCCCAGCATTCGGAACATCTCTGTTTTATAATTTTCCACACCAGGCTGGTCAAATGGATCCACCTGCAAAAGTACCGATGAATAGTAGCAGACAATAAAATAAAAATAGATTAAACTTCCCATATGCCTGGCATCCAGCGCATCCAGTTCCAATATCATGCAGGGCACACCGCCCTGACTGTGCGCTTTCACTGTAGCCTGATATGCGCATTCATTAATTTCATGAAATGTCTTTCCGTCCAAATAGTGAAAGCCGTCCTCAAGCTGCGGTTCGCAATCCACACTCCTGTCTGCAGGCGGCGTGTTAATATGGAGAAACGTCTCTATCATCTGCCGTTTTCCCTGCTGCAGATACTGTCCGACGGAATGCAGGTCCTCGGTGAAAGAACATACTGTCGGAAACAGGCCCGTGCCGCGCTTGCCCTCGCTTTCCGCAAAAAGCTGACGCCACCATCGCCCAAATGACTCAAGCTGCGGTTCAAATAAAGACAGCACTTCAATGCCGTATCCTTTTTCCATGAGGGCATTTCTTGTAATCGCATAACGTTTCGCATTTTCCCGGAGCGCCCCGCCCTGCAGATATTCCCGCTGTGCCTGAGCAGCTCCCTGCAGCAGTTTCCTGATATCGATGCCCGCAACGGCAATCGGCAACAATCCCACCGGCGTAAGCACGGAATACCGTCCTCCTGCGTTATCCGGAAAAGGCAGATACCGATAACCTTTTTCCTGACTGATACGGTGCAGCTGCCCGTCTCCCACGGTAGGCGTTGTAATGATACGCCTGGCGGCTTCTTCTCCGGAATACCGGCTTTCCATATAATGCCGCAGCATCCGAAAAGTGAGGCCCGGTTCCAATGTTTTAAAATTCTTGGCGATCACGTTTATATAAACGGACCTGCTGCCTATTCTCCTGATCAGTTGTTGATAATACGCCGCCGAAAGGTTCAAAGCTGCATATAAAATCTCAGGCCCGTCGGGAACCGCATCCTGTGGTGTGAGCGCGTCAATCACCGCACGCGCCCCCTGGTTGGAACCTCCGAGACCGACAATCACAAAGACTTCCGCATTTTCACGAATTTCTTTTGCCAGCCTTTCAATCTGCCCGCACATCATTTCATCCGCCCATTCTTCCGTATGCACCCAGCCAAGCATTTCACTGTTGTATTTATTCTCATCTACCGTCTTCAAAGCCGGCATATGCTTTTTCACATACGCTTCATATTCCTCCGGCGTCAAATATTGTTCTGTATGCCTGCTGTCAAAATTCATTTTCTATCACCCATTCTGATCTGTAATTCATCTTGTTCTTTTATTTAATTAAATTAAATAATTTATATGCTTATATTATAACCAAATTTGGTTTATGTCAATGTCTTTTTCATATTTTGGCATTTTAAAAGATTTTAAGATGATATTTTTGTGCATATTGTCGGTTTCCTCCATTTAATATTATTTATTCAAATTTATAAACTGTTATTTCCCGCTTTTTTGATGAACAGCGCCGCAAAAAAGGCTGTCGTTTTACGCTTATTCACCGTAAAACGACAGCCTTTCTCTTCATGCTTTCCGTTTTTATGACCGGAACTCTACCGTCCGGTTTTCTTTTGCAGATGTATAGATTCCCAATACCAGCTCCAGGGTTTTCGCCGCGTCCTCCGGATTTACGGGAACCGCTTTCCCTTCCATGAGACTGCTGTAAAAATCGTGTATCTGTGCACTATGATAAGATCCCCAGTAACTCTCCCCGCCGTTGGCCTGCATCTGTGGCAGCACTTTGTACGGCTCCTGTCCCTCCAGTTCGATCTCCATTTCTGTTTCGGTGAGCAGACATCTTCCCTTTTCACCGCTGATCTCAACACGTATGGGACTGTTCTTCACATAATAATTGCAGGCTGAAAATGCATAAACCGCCCCGTTTTCAAAGGTTATGGCGGCATCCGCTTCATCCTCCACCTCTATATTGGTCAGGATCCGTCGGGCGATATGTCCCTGCACCGTATGCGCTTCACATCCCATCATATACCGCACCAGGTCAATACTGTGTATCGCCTGATCGATTACAACGCCGCCTCCCTCTTTTTCCCAGCTGCCTTTCCAGTCGCATTCATAATAAGAGGGCGGCCGGTGCCACGTAAGGCTGCTCCAGGCCCCGCGGATCTGTCCCAAAGCGCCCTCTTCGATCAGCCGCTTTGCCTCCTGCACCCCTTCGATATAACGATTCTGAAAAATGACGCCCAGCTGTCTGCCGCAGGCTTTTGCGGTATCAATCATTTCCCGGGCATCGGCCAGCGAAAGTGCAATGGGCTTCTCTGTGAGCACATGGCTTCCCGCTTTCAGACATGCAATAACATGCTCCTTATGTAAAAAATGCGGCGTGCATACGTGTACCGCATCAGGTTTTGCCTCCAGCATGTCCTCCAGCTTATCGCTGAACTGACATCCTTCAAAATGGGATGCAAACGTCTGCGCGCGGCTGATATCCTTATCCACGGCGAAGCAGACCTCCACGAGGTCTCCGACATCCTGGAATGCCTTCAGATATACCACCGAAATGCGGCCGCATCCGATGATTCCTACCCGGAATTTTCTCATTTTATTTATCCGCCTCCTGTAAAACAAATTTTTTGATTGCCAGTGCGGCTGCGCCTTTTGCCGCACGAAATTTATTAAAGGGCACAAATTCAATATTCACTTCTTCAACATTGAGCGAAAACAGGTTGTTTCGCGTCACCTCAATCAGCTGGTCCTGATTTTTTTTATTCTGGAGAATGCGTCCGTCCATGATCACCAGAGGTGGATTCATAAAATTGACGATATTGGCCAGGGCAATGCCCAGATAGGTAACCGCATCTTCCATAATCGTGCAGACCACACGGTCATCGCTGCACTGTACCTGCAGTATTTCCTCCATCTGCGGATTCAGGGGATCCTCGCAGACATCATTTAACAGCGTGGGAATTCCCGCCTGCACTGCCTGTACACAGCGGTTTCTGATTGCCAGTTCACTGGATATTCCCTCCAGACAGCCTCTGTTGCCGCAGGTGGGGCATACCGGCCCAAAACGGTCAACCACCATGTGTCCCACCTCACCCGCACCCATCATCTCTCCTGAATGCAGGCGGTTTCTGATGACCATCGGACATGCCAGACCTCGTGAAACGAGAAAATAAGCAAAGGTTTCAGGCCGGATTTTATCGCTGCACATTTCTTCTCCCATGGCACAGCACCGGGCATTATTTTCTACACAGCAGATAAACCCTGTCCGCTTTTCCAGATCCCCCGCAACAGGTTTATCTTTCCATTTGTTGATGGCGCCATACCTTAAAATGCCGTTATGGCCATCCACAAATCCCGGGAGACCAATCCCGATTCCGGCTATTTTTTCCCGGGGGATATTCCCTTCTTCCAGCAGTTCTCTGACGTGTTCCGCCACCGCATCCATGGCATTTTCATAATCGTCAATGTGGTCCGTATACTGCCGCTCAATTATGGTATTGCATCGTATGTCCACCAGACAAATGAGCGTGCCAAAATAGCCCCACTCCACCCCGATGGCATATCTTGCATCCGGCACAAAATCAACCAGGATCCGCCGCCGCCCCAGTGTGTGGCCGCTCTGGCGGTTTTGCTGTATGGCGGTATTTTCACATTCGTGAACCACTCCCTGCTGTATCAGATTTGCCACATTGGTGGTGATTGTGGGGGGAGTGAGCTGCAACATCTCCGCAATTTCAGCCCGGCTGATTGGCCCAAATTTATATATGACTTCTTTGATTGATTCGGTATTCTGCAATTTCACCCGCTCTAAATTGTTTCCCGTACGTGCCATATATTTTTCTCCATTTTATAACGTGAATTTATTTTTTCTTTTTAATTAATCATACTAAAATTTTCCATTTTATACAAGCGCGATGGCACAAATTATTAGCATTGGCGGGATATTTCGTTATCGTTCACTCCGTGACCTGAAGCGATCTTTCAAATAATAATTTTTTCAGCCTCCGCAGGGGTGCGTAGGAGCACTGTCACGGGTATGGCTGTTCTGAGCCGGGTCCTTCATGCAAAGATGTACCGCCGCCGTTGTGAACGTCTGCGGCAGCGCCAGGATATTGGGATTGGGCCCCACATATTTTTTCATGGCATCCGCCAGCGCTTCCTCGAATGTGGCCCGTGTTTTCAGGCCCATCCCCCGCGCAATTCCCGGTTCCCGCGCGCCTACGATATAAATTGCGCTGGTGTGTTCTTCCGCCAGATGTCCGCAGCTCATCATGGAAAATCCATGAAACGGATGGAATGCATTTGCAAAACGGTATTTACGGATGTATTCTTCCTTTGTGGCAAAATATTCTCCGTAACGATTCATATCCGGCAAAACATTCATGGAATCATGCTGGAACATTTCGTACAGTTCTTTCAGATACGGCCATCGTTGCTCATGAAACCAGCCGTCACATATGCTGGATACAATGAATACGCAATGGTCTGCCAGCACCCGTTTATGGCGGATCACCTGGGCGCTTAAGGCCTGCATCATCTGAATCGGATTTGTACCCATTCCGTCTCCGTAATGAAAATTTGTGGGCATGCCAAATACCACCACATCATATTTCTTTTCCGCCCAGTGGACATAGGTGCGTTTATCCGCCGTCTTCCAGCTTATGGGCTGCATCTCCTTGGCCCAGCCGGAATTAATCTCGATCTGACGGCTTTTCGTGTCCAAAACGGCATCGCAGCAGAAAAATTTCTTGCCCATCTTTTCTTCCATCAGCATCCCCTGCTGATCAAATTTGTGGCGCATTTCACTGTTGGTGGATACCGGCACAAAATCCTGCCTGTGCATCACCTGCGGCACATGATGTGCCGAAATGCTTCTCCAGTGGCTGATGCCCGTTGCGCAGTGCTTGTAACCGCCCGAATAGCCGCCGTAGGGATTCCCCTGGGTATGCCCGACAAGGATAGCCACATCCGCATCATAAACATATTTATTCATGATGACATGATCTCCCTGCGCCGTGTATCCCAAATCGATTAGATGTTCATAATCTTCACTGTCATGACTGGTGATCTGTCCCGAGGGATAGAATTCGCCAAACAGCTCCTCTCCCAGAATCGTGCGCATTTCAGACACAGTAGCGCGGGGATGCAGGCCATTGGAAAACAGCAGTAGGATATCCTTTTTTTCCACTCCTGCACGGTACAACTCATCCAGACATGCCCGGATTGCAACCTTCCTGTGACTTGTGGGCTGATTGCCTCCCTTCACGATATCCGGAATCACAAAGACCACCGAGCTGCCCTTGTGGGCCAGCTCTTTCAGCGGCTGCATGCCAATGGGGTTTCTGATGCTCTGAAGCGTGGCCGCGTACAGGCTGTCCCAGTCCTGAGGCAGGCACTCGGGATCGGGCACTGTCTCGCCGGGAATAAACACATCTGTGGTATCCGGCAGTTCCGCACTTAAAAAGCCGTGACCGTATTCAAACTGCAATTTCATTCAACGTTCTCCTTTCAAATACAAACGGACAATTTCCAGATATTCTTCGGGATAAAAACCGATCTCTCCCGAAAACCGAGTGAGGGCAATCAGTCCTCCGTCAATCTCCGGAATGCCGGCCAGCATGCCTGCATTCTCCTTTTTCAGCCCGCCACCGTACACAATGTCCATTCCCCCCGTAAAATTCTTGACAAAACGGGCGATTTTTTCGATATACGTTTTATCCGCAGGCATTTTTCCGGGGCCGATGCTCCAAACGGGTTCATAGGCAATCACTACGCTGCTCTTATCCACGCCATCCAGTCCAATCTTCAGCTGCGCCCCTAATATCTCTTCCCATTCGGACTGTTCTTCGCTTTTTTCCCCGATGCAATACAATACAGACAATCCGGCTGCCTGCGCCGCCTTAATTTCTGCGTTAAGCAGGCGTGAAACCGCATCCCGCGCCGTTCTGTAGCAAATGCCGCCTTCGGCTAAAATATGCAGTTTATCCGCCCGTTCTTCACAATGGCCGATGAGAACGCTTTCGCAGCCCAGTTCTGCTGCCGCATTGGCCGTGCGCCCCGTTGTGAAAGCCCCGACATTCCCGTCCGGCGCTGTATCCGCCCAATGTACCCCCTGACAGCCCAGTTTGACAGGACTATCCGGACTTTTTGCCGCTACTGCTCCCAGAAGATGTGCTTCGGGCAGATACATCACAAATTCTGTCTTTTCAGAATCATACTGTGACAGTTCTCCCTGGGTACGGGACAGGATTGTTTCCGCCCATTGCGACGGCGGCGCAAGCCGGTTCACCCCGCCGCAGGCAGGACTGATGTCAAACCGTTTTAAGTTTAAATAAATGTGTTTCAAGCATTCCACCCTCTTTCTTTCTGAAAACTGATAAACTGCGGAATTGTTCCGATCAGAGGGGAACACCACTGTTTGAAAGCTTCCGTTACGCCGTTGCCCTGTTCATTAATAAATTCATCCGGCATCGTCTTTTCCGTAAGCATCACCTGCTTTAAAGGTATCAGGATGGGCCGCACTTCATACGCTCCCTCTTTTTCCCGCTCAAATCCGACCATGACGCCTGTATGACCGGCAACCACGGCTCTTACCGCTTCCCGCCCGGCCATCACCGCTTCCTCACGGTCCACCCGGCTCTGCCATGCCATGGATGCTCTTCCCAAAAGTCCCGGTTTTTCCGCCCTGGCCTTGTACCCGAGCCGTTTTATGATGAGATTTGCCAGGTGCGCGCTCACATCGCCAAAATAGGTGGCGCGTCCCACGGTCATAACCGGGGCCACAATCGGCCGGCCATCCGCATAATGCAGTCCTTCGCTCGCTACCACCACACCGCTTCCCTTTTCCGAAATCAGTCTGCGGACGTCCTCTATAAACCGGTCCTCCTCAAAGGGACGTTCCGGAAAATAAATCAGGTCCGGTCCTCCGGTGCCGCTCTGTTCCGCCAGCGCGCTGGCCGCCGCTACCCAGCCAGTGCTGCGCCCCATAGCTTCCACCACTACAACATGGATGGGCAGGCCCTTTACATCACAGCATACTTCAGCCACACTCGCCGCCATATACCGCGCAGCGCTTCCGTATCCCGGGGCATGATCCGTCACCGCAATATCATTATCCATGGTTTTCGGAATCCCCACTACTCTCACATCCGCGCCCACTTTTCTACAGGCTTCATAAACTTTCCCGCAGGCATCCATACTTCCGTTTCCGCCATTGAAACATACGATCCCGATGTCATGTTCCATAATGCTTTCGGCAATGGCTTCATAGTCCTCTTCTTCCAGCTGATCACGGCTCGTCCCAATGGCGGAAGAAGGGCTTTGCAGAAGCAGTTCCATCTCTCTTTCATCCAAGCTTCCTAGATCCATAAATTCCCCCCTGGCCACAGCGAGACTGCCTCCCAGCGCGCCGTAGATTTTTCCGATCTCCTCATAATGCCCGGCCTCTTCTATCACGCCATACAGGGATGCATTAATCACTGCCGTGGGCGCCCCCCCGTGGATGATGAGCAGATTCTTTTTTTTCATTCGCGATAACCTCCCGTCAAATTCCTTCCCTACGATACCGTTCCGCCATTTCCCCCAGCGTCACCTGTTCTATCCGCGTCGCTTTTCCCACACTGCCAAATTCCACGATCAATGTACCCACGACTTCATGGACCCCTTTTTCGATACATCGGCAGATTTTGGCTGTATCCTCATCCTCCACGGTTCCGTACATCACCGTATCCATAATCGGCGTCAGAAAAACACGCGGGTCGAACTGTTCGGGCTTCTGTTCCAAAAGCGAATAAATTTCTCCTATCGCGGGACTGTTTTTCAGGGAAGGATAAAATGCAAACAATTCCTTCATATTGCGGGTTACCGCCAGCCGGATATCCGTGTCCACATTTATTTTTCCGATTCCGCAGGGTATTGCCGCCTTTAATTCACTCAGCGGAATTCCTTCCGTACCGGTCAGTTTTCCCCCCAGTCCGTTGATTTCTTCCACAATATACTTCGGCACGGTGGAAGAGCCGTGACTTACCAGAACGCCAAATATCCCTTCATGCATCAGGCACTCTTTAACGGCAATGGCAATTTCCGTGCGCAATCTGACATTCTTCCCTTTTGCCGCGCCGTGCATGGTACCGTAACTGATTGCAAGACAGTCCACTTTTGTCTTTTTAAAAAACTCCACCGCATCCATGGGATTCGTATAAGTGGAGGCAGCGCTGCACACATGGTCCTCTACGCCGGCAAGTACACCCAGTTCGCCCTCCACGGTAACCCCTCTTTCATGGGCATATTTGACGACCTCCCGGGTGAGCTCCATATTTTCTGAAAAAGGTAAAGAAGAGCCGTCAATCATGACAGAAGTATATCCACCGGCAATGGCTGCCTTCACACTTTCCATATCCTTTCCGTGGTCCAGGTGCAGCACTACGGGAATCGGGCTGCTTTCCCCAAACCGGCGCACTGCATTTCCGATATTTGCGGCCCCCTTTTGCTTGTCCTCAACCGTTCCGTTTATAAAATCCCTGCGGCCTCCCATAAATGCGTTTGCCAGATCGGCCCCCTGCAGAATCGCAGGGCTGCGAAACATCTCATGTACCTCAATAACCGCCTTTGCCTGCGCGACGGCATTTACGTTAAACGCTCCCTGTGCATATCCGTATTTTTGTGTTGCCTCCAGTAACGGACGAAGTGGCAGTAACATAAAATATCCTCCCTCCATATTATTTAATTAATTTAAATAATTATATATTCAAATTATATCATCAGCGTTCTTAAATTACAATAGCAAAAAGTTTGGGGAGCTAAAAAAAAGAGCACACAGCCGGATATTTTCTTCCTAAGCATATGTGCTCCTGTCAGCTTGTTTTTATAAAAGGGAAATCGTTATGGTATAGCGAAAACTCCTTTTTGTGTTATAATGTTTCTGTCCGTTACATTCCGGCGCTGCCGCCCGATCAAAGGAGACATCTATGAAAAAAAACGTTCTTTTTCCCCTTTTAGGCACTGTCTGTCTGCTTTTTGCTGCCTGCACGCCTCACGGTCCCGGGGTCGGGCAAAATGATCCGGAAACAGCCGCTTCTGTCCGGCTGCATATATTCGCCGCGGCATCGCTGACGGAAAGTCTGGATGAAATCATAGAAAATTACCGGCTTCTGAAGCCGGAAATCACCATTGTTCCCACCTACGATTCTTCGGGCACTTTAAAAACCCAGATTGAGAACGGGGTGGACTGTGACCTTTTCCTTTCGGCAGCTCAAAAACAGATGGATCAGCTGGATATCAGCTGTGCCTCCGATCCGGCAAAAAATCCAGGCAGCCTGGATTATATTGATCCTGGCACCCGGATTGATCTTCTGGAAAACCGGGTCATATTGGTGGTTCCTCCCAATAATCCCAGGGGGATCGAAAGCTTTGACCAGCTCGCTTCTCTGCTGGATAAGGGCGATATCCTGCTTTCCGTGGGTAACAGCGATGTGCCCGCCGGGCAGTATACCCTGCGCATTTTTAACTGGTATGGTCTGAATGAAAAAAAACTGGCAAAATCCGGCGTTCTTTCCTATGCCTCCAACGTAAAAGAGGTGGCAACTCAGGTTGTGGAGGGCGCCGTTGACTGCGGAATCCTTTACGCCACCGACGCTTTTTGCGAAAAGCTTACTGTCGTGGACACCGCAACGCCAGAAATGTGCGGACAGGTCATTTATCCCGCCGCCGTTTTAAAAAACAGCGGACACTTTCGGGAAGCGGAGGAATTTCTGAATTACCTCACCACTCCCGAGGCTGCGGCTGCCTTTGAAAAAGTGGGCTTTACCCCTCTTATTTCCGAATAACAAACCGGAGGTTTCAAAATGGACTGGTTTCCTCTTTATAATTCACTGCGGATCGCAGCCATATCCACGGTCATCATCTTCTTTGGAGGCATCGGAGCCGCCTGCCTGGCCGCACGCCTGTCACCGCTGGCCAAGGGCATTCTGGATGTGATTCTGACCCTGCCCATGGTGCTGCCACCCACTGTGGTGGGCTATTTGCTGCTACGGCTGCTGGGGCCCCAGCACACACTGGGGAAGCTGTTTTTGGCCTGGGCGGATACCCGTCTGGTGATGACCTGGTGGTCCGCCGTTTTTGCCACGGTGGTGGTTTCCTTTCCGCTGATGTACCGCACGGCCCGGGGCGCTTTCGAAAGCTTTGATCATACGCTGACCCTGGCGGGACAGACGCTGGGGCTTTCCGATACTCGCATTTTCTGGACGGTCCAGATGCCTTGCTGCCGACAGGGAATTCTGGCAGGAACCGTTCTTTCCTTCGCCAGAGCGCTGGGGGAATATGGTGCCACTTCCATGATCGCCGGCTATACCCCCGGCAGGACCGCCACCATTTCCACCACGGTGTACCAGCTCTGGAGGACCGGGCAAAATGGTCCGGCAGCCAGATGGGTGTGTGTAAATATCGCCATTTCCGCCTTTGTCCTGCTGGCCGTAAACCTGCTGGAACGGCATACAAAGGAGGTGCGCTGATGTCCCTTTTGATTGACATAAAGAAGGAAATCGGGGTTTTTCATCTGGATGTACATTTTTCCTCCGATACGGGCACCACCGCGCTTCTGGGGCCCTCCGGCAGTGGAAAAAGTGTGACCCTGCGCTGTATCGCGGGCATTCTGACGCCGGATGAGGGACGTATCCTCTTAAACGGAAGGACGCTGTTTGACAGCGAAAAGGAAATCAATCTTCCTCCCCAGAAGCGCAGAGTGGGTTATCTGTTTCAGCAATATGCCCTTTTTCCAAATATGACGGTCCGCCGGAATATCAAAGCCGCGGCCGCCTGTTCCGCCATTCTGCCCTCCCGGGCAGACGCCTCCCGGAAAACAGAGGAATTGCTGACCCGTTTTCATCTTCAGGATGTGGCAGGCAAATATCCCCGACAGCTTTCCGGTGGACAGCAGCAGCGGGCGGCTCTCGCCCGCATCTTTGCCTCCGAACCGGAAGCGATTCTTCTGGATGAACCCCTTTCCGCTCTGGACAACTGGCTCTCCTGGCAGCTGGAGCAGGAGCTTTCGGATACCCTGTCCTCTTTTTTGGGCCCCTCGCTGTGGGTCACCCATGACCGGGGCGAAGCCGTCCGCAACTGCAAAAAAGTATGTCTCATGAAAAACGGCTGCACCGGAGACGTTCTCCCCATGGAAGAGTTCTTTTCCCATCCGGGCACCGTTTTTGCCGCCCGGATTTCCGGCTGCAAAAATATCATCGCCGCTGTTCCCGAAGAGGATAAGGTTTTTCTGCCCCCCTGGAACCTGACACTGGAGTGCGGACGCCCCCTGCCTCAGGACACCGCCGCTGCAGGGCTGCGGGTACATCACCTGCATCCCGCATTCCCCGGAGAAACAAACGCCTTTCCCTGCCGGGTCCAAAAAGTCACACCGGACGTATTTTGTGATCTTCTGACTCTGATTCCGGAAGGTTCGGTGGCTTACACGCCCGTTCTTTATCTGGAATGTGAAAAAGGGCGTTTTTCTCCCGGCGACCGGATGGAAGCGGCGATCCGTCCGCAGGATATCCTGATTTTAAAGGATTGAGGTTGCCAATAGCCACAATGGATTTCATTTCCCGATACCCCAAAAACAAGCGCCAAAAAGGTGCACCATAATGGAGGATTTTCATGTATAAAGCCGCTGTGATCACCGTCAGCGACCGCTGCTTTTCGGGGGATCGCCCCGACGCAAGCGGCCCTTCCGTTTCAAAAATGCTTCAGGAGGCAGGCTTTTTTTTAGCCGAATCCTGCATCGTCCCTGACAATCAACCTGATATTGAAGCCTGCCTGCGCCGTTTTTGTGACGCCGGAGAAATTCAGCTGCTCCTCACCGTAGGAGGAACCGGCTTCGCTCCCAGAGACGTCACTCCCGAAGCCACCCTAGCCGTATGTGAAAAGCTCTGTCCCGGCATCCCCGAGGCCATGCGCTATGCTTCCCTACAAATCACACCTCGGGCCATCCTGTCCAGAGCCCAGGCCGGCATCCGCAAGCAAACGCTGATCATCAACCTGCCGGGCAGCCCGAAAGCCGCCTGCGAAAATCTAGCCGCCGTCCTTCCGGCGCTGGAACACGGGCTTTTAATGCTCTCCGGAAATCCTGCAGACTGCGCTGCCGGCGGTTAAAGCCGGAACCTCTGTTCCCTGCCGGTGTTTTGTCCGCCGTCGTATGGTCCAAAATCCGGATTGAACTCACCAGAGTTTTTCCGCGATGACGGGCAGCGGCCGGGCAAAACGTTCCAGCAAATCCTCTTCCGTAATACTCTCCCCGTTTAGCTGAGACCAGTCGTTCCACATCATGTAGCAGGCTCCCAGCATTCTGGGAGAGTAGGCGGGCAGCTCCCAGGTGCGTTCCGCCGTTTCAAAAACATTGGGCTGCCATTTTTCTTTCAGGAAATCCAGATCCAGCCAGTCATACCCCCCTCCCGGAATGAGATAAAGGCTGCTGCTCAAAGAATTGATGACAGAAAAGCCCTCCTCATACATATCCTTCGGATCGGCCCAGTCCGTGTCCCAGATATGCATCTGAAGCGTACGGGGCACGCCGGAATGATCCGCCTTTATTTTGGAGAGACTTCCCCAGATCCGGATCTGTTTTTCCGGCGCAAGCCGCTCCACATAATCCGCCATTTCCGTCAGATAATCGATATAGGCTTTTTCATCTCCGAAATATTCATCCATTCCGATATGGACGGCCTTGCATTTTGCAAAAACCGGCTCTCCGGATTCTGCGGTCAGATATTCCCCCCAGAGATTCTTCGCCAGCTCTACCGCTGCTTTTTTGGAAAGATCCAGCTGATCCACGCTCTCCGGATCTTTTGACAGTCCCAGCTTGGGGAAAACTCTGGTGATGGCAAGGCTGTGTGCGGGCGTGTCAATTTCCGGCACCACCTCCACCCCATAAACGGCAGCATCCGCAATGAACTGCGCAAATTCCTCCTTCGTGTAATACAGGTCGGAGGAGGTGACGGAAATGCCGTCTTCATTTTTCAGATCCGATTCCAGGCGGAATCCCGCGTACAGGTTTCTGGCCCCTTCCACGGTCCCGTCATAGCTGCTCTGGGCGATGATCTGGTTATCGTTTAAGTGTACCTGCAGCAGGTTCATCTTCTGCTTCGATAACTCTTCCACCATGCGATACAACAGATTCAGGGAAATCGGTCTGCGCCCCACATCGATGCCGAATCCTCTGACGCTGTATCGGGGATAATCTCTCAGCTGTCCTTTGGGCAGACTGCCGTTCGATTTTTCCAGAAGGGATAAAAAGGAAACGCAGCCCCAGCGAAGTCCCTGTGCCGACGACGCCCGGATTTCCACCTCGTCTCCGATCCAAATTTCATAGCCCTCTTCCCCTAACGGATCCATCCAGTCCCCGCCGTTTTCTTCCCTGCGTGTAAGACGGACTGTCATCCCATCCGGCGCTCCCTGCTTTCTTTGTATTTCCTCCGAAAAAACAGCCCTGGCCTGATATCGGGTCCCTCCCGATACTTCTCCGGCAAACAATTCCGCCAGAGCGCCCAATTCTTCCCTTTGTTCCTCAGAAACCAAAATTTGCAGTTCTTCCGGCAGTTCAACGATGCCTTTTTCGGGCCGCCATTCCATCACCGAAACCCCTTCCGGCAGTTCCTGTTCCGGAATATCCCCGAAAGGCTCCGCCGCCGGAATGATCACCTTCATTCCGGGCAGTTCCCGGGATATCCCCTCCTTTTCCAGTGAAAATCCGAACTCGGCTTCCACCTCTGCCAGCGTATCCGCAATCCTGCCCTGTGCATCCGCCACCGTTTCATAGTCCGCCCCCACAAAGACAAGGGAATACCCTTTTGGCACCGGCGGCGCTTCCACCCTTCGCTGCGTCCCCGAAGGGATGACAGGCCTGGGAATCACAAAGCTGTCCAAAACCCCTTCATAAACTTCAAGTTCCAGCACGGAAATATTCTGATAGTACAGACTCAGATCTTCTTCCTTCTTCGTAACCTCCGTCACACGGAGACGGAGATATTTGGCTTCCACCGGCGATGAAAGCCGGATATCCTGTATGACACTTTCCGGAGGCGCGTCAAAAGAAGCGGCACTTTCCCAGTTTTTGCCATCCTTCGAGTATTCCAGCGCATATCTCCGGGCATTGGTCCTCTCCCAGTAAATCCGCACCAGTCCTACCGTCACCGGCTCACGAAAAGTCACTTCCAGCCAGTGTTCATTATTTTCCCAGTCATTTTCAGAGGACCAGCGCAGGTTCGTTTCCTCTTTCACGCCGTCCCGCACCAGTCCCGCGGAAAAATCCGCGCTCTCTTCACTGTCCGCCCTGACCCTCACTCCGGGCTCCAGCATCCGGTTCTTGCCTACGGTTTCCACTGCGATCCCTTCCGGCACCTGTACTGCAGTCAGCAGATGCCAGCTGTCCTGCGGGACAGATTCCGCTTCCAGCCTCCTGCGGCCGCCCAATAAAACCAGCCCCAATGCCGCCAATATCATCATTGCCTGAAAAATTCTTCTTTTTCTGCCCAAATCCGTCAACCACCTATTCCCAGCACTTTACAAATCAGATAGACGAAAAGCCCTGTGGCAGGTATCACATAAATACCGGCCAGACCGCCTGCGAACAGAACCCTGTAAAAAAATGCCACGACCTTTTCCGTCCCGCTCCGGATGCTGTCACCGGAAATGCGAAACGCATTATTCTGTCCTGTATCCGTTCGGGAAGTTCCCACCGTTCTTGTATACAAGGATCCCAGACACAGTCCCAGGGCTCCCAAAAACGTCAGCACAATCCCGGCAGCCAGTCCCGGCGGAGTAAAGGAAAGAAAAATTTCATTTTCCCCGTCCCGGAGAGTTATCCCCATAAAGCCGCCCCACACCGGAACGATATCCACCGCTTTCCCGTTTTGTACACACTTCCATCCGTCCAGCGCTGCGAAGGGTAAAAAAAGCGTCTGACCCTCTTCTGCCAAAAAGCGGGCGGCAATCTGTCCCTGCCTTTCCTTTATTTCATACTGACCATCCGACAGCTCCCTGCTGCCGTTTTCTCTTTCCGAAAGGTAGGAAAGGGTTTCCTTCCAGGAAATCTCATCCAACGCCGCAAATTCCAGATTCTCCGGCGGCAGTCCGTTTCCTGCCCGGTCCGTCACCTCCAGCGCTGCCCGCTCCCCGGTAAAGGTGCCCAGTTCCAAAATCCGGTGAGGGCTGTATTCCGAATCCGCTTCCGGTATCGGAATGTCCTCCCCGTTTACCCGCACGCGCAGTTCTCTCCCGGGCACCCCCGCATCCAGGTACAGGATTTTCTCCCCTTCCGCCTGAAGCCAAACAATCGCTCCTTCCTCTTTTAAAAGGCTGTTCCCGTAAAACCGGATAAAGCTCCTTTTTCCGTCCAAGGCCGCAGCCATTTCTTCCTGCCGTTGCAGCACAGAAGCGCCTGCTGTAAGCTGCAGTTCATCCGCCTTCTGATCCAAAATCAGCACCCGGCGCAGCAGCGAATCGGAAACCGCCGTTCCTCCCACAGACCGGGTGGATACCCAGGGCGCCAGATATCCCAGCCCTTCCATGGCCTCCTTCATCCGCCGGGAAGCGGTGGGAAAATATCCGGAAAGAGATCCCTGTCCGTTGATCAGGGCAGCGTTTAAAGGAAGGCTTTCGTCATCCTTTTCCCGCGACAAAAGAAGGCTTTTTTCATTCCCCTCCGCCTTCTGTAAGGCCATTCTGATATAAGCGGCATCATTTTCCTGCCGCAAGGCCGAATCTTTGGGCAGAAAAATCATGGCGAACAGACAGATGCCGCAGAATACGGCTGCCAGAGGCATCAGCTGTCCTACCTTTCTCCCTGCTGCCAGCGCGCACAGGGCCGCCCCGAAAAGCAGGGCCAGAATCAGGCACACCACTCCGGTCTCTGTGGGGCAGAAAGCGCTGATGGCCAGTGAAGCAAAGGCCTGAACGATCCGTTCTTCCCATTCCATGGTCAAAGACAGGGCCATGATTCCCAAAATCACCACTCCTGCATAGGAAAGCCAAAGACCTGCCATATGATTTTTCGGAATGCCCAGAAAAGTTCCCCTGACTCCCAGCCCTTCCGGAACCTTCACTCCCTCCCCCTGTTCTTCTTCCTCCGTCTGCAGATCTTTGATCAGACAGATCCCGCAAAACAGCACCATGTAAGCGTAGCGCACCGGAAAGCATACGTAGGAACCCATATGCCACAGCAGGTTGGCGGGCTGCAGCAGAACCGTCAGCCACAAAAAGGCGTTCATCGCTGCCAGAAACCGAATCCGCCGTGGCAGCTGCCGCAAGCCGGCTGGCTGTAACTGCCTCTGCCCTGTTACCTCCGCCTGCTGCATCCTCTTTTTCCGGCGGATCCTCCAAAACACCTGCCGGACAAAGAGAGCCAGCAGCACCGGATGGGCGATCTGGAACAGCCGCTCAAACAGATCGTCCAGCCCATGGCGCTTCATCACGCCAAAGTAGGACAGATTTTCTTCCGCCCTGGAGGAGGACAGCAAAATGGCAGCGTTTGGCACAAGCACCGCCGCCGACAGAAGGATCCCCGCCAGAGAATACAGCCCCAGGCGGCACATCAGCGGCCTGCGGTCTTGTTTTTCCACACAGAGATAAAAGTAGAATCCGCTGCCAAAGAGCATGAACAGAAGAGTCATGAATCCCAGCTGTACACTCAGCACCAGCTGATATCCCAGAAGGAGGGCATACAGTCCCCCTTTTTTCTCTTTCATCATCCGGATGGCCGCCAGCAAAAACAGGGGGAACAACACCGGAAAATACATCCACTTGATGATCTGGTAATTATATGCCATATACCCGGAGAAAGCATAACAAAGGCTGAAAACCACATTCCATTTCCGACTGCCTTTCCACACCTTCAACAGAAAATAATCCACCGAAACCGCCGCCATCGTCACATACATCCAAAGGATCACATTGATCCCGCGGTAAATTTCATCCCTGCCGAAAAGAAACAGCACATAGTTAAAGGGATTCAGGATTTCATTGACGGTATCCGCGTACAGATTCGCCCCGCCGGAAACGGAAAAATCCATAAATAAATTTTTCGTCCCTGATACCACATCGTAAAACCGGTACAAAAGCGGCGCATACTGGGAATACAGATCCGTAATCAGTATGGAACCGTCCCCGAAAGGATACAGACCTTTCCATAAGTATAGAACGGAAAAAAGCCCCGCCGCGCAAATGGCGGTAAGGCCCAGCTGTCCGTATGCTTCTTTTTTCAATTTCCTGCCGGACATCCCACATCCTCCTTTATCCGATATCAGCCTGCCATGCTGCCGTTTCCCGCTTTTTTAAAGGGTGCACCACACGCCTGTCATGGCGGCGCTCAGAACGCAGAATACAGCCAGCGCTATGGGCAGCCCCGTCTTGAGCCATTTTTTTTTGGTATCCTGCCATACAAATCCCAGCGCCACTGCCGGGAAAAGCAGTTCCACCTCAATATAGCGGAAGTGCATGCTGCACTCCTGGGGATAATCAAATGCAAATTTCAGGTAAAAGATCAGATGCACCACGTATCCCACGATGAAAAGGATCCTACTGGCCATATCAATGGGATATTTTTTCCGCCGCACCAGAAATACATACACAAACGCTGCAAATGCGGCGAATGCCAGAATCGCCCCGGACAGCATTAATAACACCGCCAGCGCCTTCACGCTGCGGCCCACGTTTGCCATATCCCACTCCCCCAGCACAGAGGTGCGGACGATCTGCATCCATACATTATAGCCGCATCCCACTTTAAAATGCAGCAGGTTGTCTGCGATTTCCGCCGGAACCGGCCATAAAAACCGGTTGATGACAGGCACGTTCCCCGTATATTGCCAGGAGTCCTCCGGCAGTGTATAAACCCAGACCAGAGGCATATGATACAGGATCATATTGCGGATATAAAAGCTCATTCCCAAAGGGATGGAAACCGCGCCAAACAGCCCGAACTGCCCCAGAAGCTTCCCGGGAACCCCTTTTTCCTTCCACTGTCTGACCATCACATATCCAAACACGGCGGCGATGGGGAACGCCATCTGTGCCACATTTTGTTTGGTCAGCATTCCCAGGGCGATGGACAGCCCGATTTTTACAATGTTGCGGGCATTGGGCGTGCGGCTCCACGCAATCGTGGTATATACACATAAAAGAGTGAATAAAAGGCTCATGCAGTCATTGTTCACGCTGCCGGACAAGAGCACCAGCGCCGGATGAAAGCAAAACAGTGCCATCAGCAGGCGCATCGTTTTTTCTTTCAGGGAAAACTGCCTCAGGATTTTTAAAAGTACCACCAGAATGAACAGGGAGCATACAAAGGGCACCGCCTGAATGGATTCCTCCAGCACCGCAGTATCATGAATGAAAAAAGAGCAGAATTTCATCCACAGCGCACTGATATAGTGGTGCAGCGGCGGATGGTTGAACTGATATACCGTGGTGGGATCAAAATCCGGCAGCCTCCAGTTCTCATACAGATACTGGATATAAGCCAGATGCCCGCCCGTCACGGTGTGCCCGGCCTCCAGATCGATCATGCCGATATCGTACTGCCGGTCGTAAATGGTGGAAAACAGCACATAAACCAGGCGCAGCAAAAAACCCGCCCCCAGAATCAGCCCCATTTTCTGTTTGTCCGTCTTTATTCTGTCCCTCATATATTTCTTTTCTTCTGCCTTCCGTTCTGTCAAATTTTCAAAAGACAGGGTTGTCCCTGTCTTTTATCATCATACTATAACTGCCGGTTTACTGCAATGCAGACTTTCCTGCCGGATAGGCGCACACACTGTTATAATAGAAGTTCCAGTTGTTCCTTATCCAGGATTTCCATTTTCCCGTCCAGGATCCGGAAAAATCCTTCCCGCTCCATCAGCTTTAATTCCTGGTTTAAAGAGGAGCGGCTCACATGCAGCAGATTGGCAAAGATGGTCTGGGACAGCGGCATCCGGATTTTTTCCATACCTTCAATCTTTTGAATCCCCACCGCCCAATAAGCGATCCGCTGCCGGATGGAATGATAATTCAGACAGTTTAGGTACATCTGATTTTTCAGCCCTCTCTGGGAAACATAAAGCAGCAGAGCGCTCATTAGCCGCGGATCCTCCGTAAGCATTTCTTCCAGAAGCGGAATGGGAATCCATAGCACGGACGCCTTCTTTTCCGCATACATCTGATAGGTATAGCGCCGCTTCCCGGTCAGATATAAAAGCTCCGGAAAACTGTCCTCCTCTTCAAAGTAGGCGTTGCAGAGTTCCTGTCCCTCTCCCGTATAGCTGACCGCCTTCAACACTCCTGACGTCACGATCCCGAAATGGCTGATTTCCTCTCCCTGCCGATGGACGCACTGTCCGGCCGCATAAATTCTGGAAAAGAATCCGGCGCGGAAGGAATTATAACGCCGGTCCGATATGCAGAGCCGGGCAAATCCGGGCTGCCCTTCATCTCTGCCAAAGAATGGAAGCTTCTCCATCAAATTCTCCTTCCCGGTTCCGCTAAACGGACAAATGTCCGTCGATAAACAAGAATCCTGCCCGGAACGTTCTTTGCCCTCATTCCAGGGCCTGATCCAGAATGTCGCACAGATCGTCGTAATCCTTTTCTCCGTTAAACCGGATGCGCTCCCTGCCGTTTTGGTAGACGGCCACCACAGGGATCCCGCCGATACGGCAGGCCTGGGTCAGCTCCGGATTGGCATCCACATCCACAAACCGGACTGCAAACCGGCCGGGATACTCTTCCCTCAGAGCTTCTTCCAGAATCGGGTGCAGCGCTTTACAGTGCGTGCAGCGTTCTGCGCCGAACAACACCAGCACTGGCTTATCCGAAACCTTCCGGACTTCTCTGTCCCAGTCCGCGTTGGTTACGGGCGCAAAAAAGTCCGTATCCACTTCAAACACCTTTTCCCGTTTGGTCACATCCTCTTCCTCATCCGTAGCGACACATAAAGCCACATCTTGATAATACGGCAAACTTCCGGGAACATCAATTACTTTTTTCGCCCCGAAAGCCCCCGCTCCGGGCACCCGGTATGTGCTGTTGTCGATTCTGGCAATGGGGATTTCCACAGGCGTCGGTTCCTGAGGCACATAACTGTAAGGGTAGCGGTACGCCCGGTAAATCATGTTGTTTTTCGGGCCCTTTTCATTGTGGCTGTAATAAGGGGAAATCCATTCCCACACAATTTCATGTTCCGGCGTAACCTCGATCACCCTGCCGTCCGAGCCTTCGTCCACCAAGGTATTCCCGTTTGGCAGGCGCTGTACGCTGCTGACGTAAGGGCTGTAAAATTTGCTCGCGTCTGTAGGGATCGCATGGCCCAGTTCCTTGGGGGTCAGCTTCCAGACCACTTCCAGCGTGACCGGATTGAATTCCAGCACCCGGCTGTAATCCCGCAGGGCATTTTTGATGCCGATGGAAGACGAAGGATTGGGAACGCCGTAGCCTGCCCAGCCGCCGTTGTCGAACACCAGCAGATTGCCTTCCCCGGGCAGCCCTTTGGGAATCATGTGGAAATGGTGCTGTCCGATGATCCATCCCAGTTTGCGCAATTCCGGAGTCGCATTGAAATCCGGCCCGATCCGCCACACGATTTTTCCGGTTTCCTTATCCAGAATGGCAAGAATGTTCGCTTCTCTGCAGTCGAAAATGATATTTTCCGGTTTAAAGCGCTGATCTCCCTGCTCATACCATTTGTTAGGGCCCAGATAACTCATACAGTTGACATGAAGGTAGTCGCCTACGCCGCCGTCGGCCGAACGCAGATTGGGGTCACGGAACAGCACATTTTTGGCGGCCTCATCAAATCCCAGCTCCTCAAAATGCTCGCTGACAGACCATTTCCAGAGAATGTTTCCTTCCCAGTCCACCTCGATCATCACATCATCCAGCAGTTTTTTATCGGATATCAGCGGATTATGAATGGTCTGATGGCAGAGGATCAGCGTATTTCCTCCCAGCGGATTTGCATCCATACCGGGCACGTAATAGCCCACCGGATTCCCCTCCCGCTGGTAGTCGTGATGCTGTCGGGCCATCCAGCGGTGATCGCGGCCGGGATCATTAATTTCCTCCAGCCGGTCAAATTTCCAGACCACGTTTCCGTCATAGTCGATTTCCTGCAGATTCACGCCGTCCTGCATGCCGTAATCGGGATGGCGGTAGCCGGAAAGGCCCATCACATACCCTCCGGGCAGAAGCTTTGCCGGCATGGCATGCATGTTCCAGCGTCGGATTTCATTTCCGTTCATATCAAAAAGCAGCACCCCGTCATTGATCAGCGGCACGATATTATACCCGTTCCAGCATTTTTCGGGATTGTAAACAGTTACTCCATGGGGAAATACAAGCGGTTGACCCATAATCCATATCCTCCTTTATTCACATTGTTCTGCCGTTTTTACTTCCAGCAGCTTTCCGTTATGATAAAACGCAGCGGAAACCGTATGATCCAGTTTCAGTTCCCGGTACAGAAGATCCTGTCTGGTAATATCCTGCCGGTAAATCCTGTAGTCTTTTCCCAGTTTCTTTTCCAGCTCCCCCACCCGGTCGATTTCCGAACTCTGATAGGGATTGTAGAAAAGGAATGCCACATCTCCCGAATCAGGCCCCAGAAGTTCTTCCAGCTGGGAAAGTTCTTTGACATAGCGTTCCGATGCGGTGGCAGCCACAGCCCCGTCCGCCGCCGAGGTGATCACCTGGCGTAAGAAAGTCTGAACACAGTCCCCCGCCGCATACAGCCCGGGAAGACTGGTTTCCCTCTTTTCATTGACCCGGATATACCCGCTTCTGTCACATTCCACTAACCCTTTTACCAGGTCGGTCTGTGGCACCATCCCTACAAAGAAAAACAGACCGTCTGCCGAAACCTCTTCGGTTTCTCCCGTCTCCACATTTTTTAAAACAAGAGTTTCCACATGATCCCGTCCTTTCACTTCCTGGACCGTGGTGCTCCATAAAAATGAAATTTTCGGATTCCGATATGCCCTCTGAGCGGAAACCTCATTGCAGTCCAGATGTCCCTTTTCATGCAGCACGATGATCGTCACTTTGGAAGCGAACTTCGTCAGATAATCGGCTTCTTCCACGGCCTGATCTCCGGCCCCCAGCACATAAATATTTTTATCTTTGAAAAATTCCGCGTCACAGGTAGCGCAGTAAGCAACGCCGTGACCGGTAAATTCCTCTTCTCCGGGAATGCCCAGTTCCCGCGGCCTGGTGCCCAGCGAAAGAATCACACTGCGCGCCAGGAAATTACCCCGGCGCCTGGTTTCCACCACAAACAGCCCGTTTTCCTTGTGCAGTCCCGATGCGGTGGTGTGCTTAAATTCCACAGTGGGGTAATTCTGCGCGTGGATATGAAACTTTTCCATCAGTCCCGCCCCGCTGTCCGAAACGGTCCCGGGATAATTGCGGATTTCCAGCGTGTCCTTCACGCGGCCTCCATAGCCGCTTTTTTCCAGGAGAAGCGTATCGCGCTGCGCGCGTCCTGCATAAATCGCCGCCGCCAGTCCGGCCGGCCCGCCGCCGATGATGATCAGATCGTAAATTTTATCCATATCCTGTCCTTCCTTTCTGATTCGCCATTTCCTGCCCTCAATGATATATTAGCGGTTCCTGAAAAAAATACCTGTTGGCGCGCCAACAGGTATTAAAAAAATGATATTTTATTCCGCTTTCTGTGTTTTTGTATTGCTGCCCCCAATCTTTTTCAAGGCCTTCTTAAACTGATGGGCAAACAGGCATACCGTAAAAGTCACCGCGAAGAAATCCGCCACCGGTTCGGCCGTATACACCGCCATGGTCTGATCCGGCAGAATATGGGGCAGAATATAAATCAGCGGGATCAACAGCACAAATTTCCGCATCACGGCCACCACAATGGAGGCAACCGCATTTCCCAGAGAAATGAAGGTCATCTGGCAGGCGATCTGCGCCCCCATCAGCACCAGGCATCCCGCATAAATCCGCAGCGCTTCCCTGGTGAAATCGATGAGTGCCGCATCCGATGTGAATATCTGAGCAAATGCCTGGGGAAAGATCATGATGCCTCCCCAAAGGATGGCGGAATAAGCAAGACTTAATCCCAGCAGCATCCAAAACACCTTTTTCACTCTGTCCCCATTGCCCGCGCCGTAATTATAGCTGGAAATAGGCTGTGCCCCCTGGGCAATTCCCTGCAGCGGCAGCATGGAAAACTGCATGACGCTGGAAAGAATGGTCATCGCGCCCACCGCGATATCGCCGCCATATTTTAAAAGGGATGCGTTAAAGCAGACCGTGATCACGCTTTCGCTGGCCTGCATGATGAACGGGGAAAGTCCCAGCGCCATACAGGGCAGCAGGATCTCCGCATGCAGTCCCATATTTTTTCTGCGGATCTTTAAAATCGTCTTTTTCCCGGACAGGAAGGAAACCACCCATACGGTGGAAATTGCCTGAGAAATTACCGTCGCCAGGGCCGCTCCCCGCACGCCCATTCCCAGCCCGTAAATGAAGATGGGATCCAGGATGATGTTGCAGACCGCGCCGATGAGCACGGAGAGCATTCCCGTCTTGGCAAAGCCCTGGGCCGTAATAAACGCATTCATACCAAGCGTCAACTGTACGAAAATCGTCCCTGCAGCATAAATGTTCATATAAGCCGTGGCATATTGAATGGTGTTTTCGCTGGCCCCGAACATCAGAAGAAGGGGTTTGTTCCACAAAAGTAAAACCGTGGTCAGTATCAGGGAAATCACAATCTGCAGCACGAAACAGTTCCCCAGGATTTTTTCCGCGGTAGGATTATCCTGTTTTCCCATAAAAATAGAGGCCCTGGGCGCGCCGCCCATGCTGATCAGCGCTGCAAAAGCCGAAACCACCATGATGACCGGCAGACAGACCCCTACGCCTGTCAGGGCCAGGGAGCCGTTTCCCGGCATATGCCCGATGTAAATACGATCCACAAGATTATAGAGCAAATTGATGATCTGTGCCGCGATGGCGGGCACAGCCAACTGGAACAGCAGCTTTCCCACCGGCGCTGTCCCTAAAAAATTCTTATCCTTTTCCATTTTCATTTCCTCACTTTTTATCCAGTATTTCCAATTCTTCTTTGGCATTCTCATAAATGCGCTGCATGATATCCCGGTACTGGCTTTTCTCTTCTTCCGAAAAACCGCGCATCCGGACTTCCAGTTCGTATCTCTGCATCCGCTCAATGGCTTCCACCGTTTCCGCCGCCTGAGGCGTGATGGTCAGGTGCACTCTGCGCCGGTCTTTTTCATCCGCCCTGCGCACAAGAAACCCCTTCTGAATCAGAGATTCCACCGCCAGGGAAACGTTGGCCTTTGGCAGCATCCTGATTTCCACAATATCCCGGGCCGTATCACAATGGGGATGATTGTTCAAAAAGGCCAGCACATCCATCTCCGTCCGGTTGATCCGGCATTTCTCACAGACCTTGGCGCTCAGCCTGTCATACAGCTTCACAATGCACCGCATCCGGTCCAACAGTTCCACATCTTCTAACATAACCGCCTTCCTTTCTTCCCAATCTGTTTTTTTAACATGTTCTTTTCTGAACTGTTCATCTTTAAACTATTTTAATACAAAATCGTATTCTGTCAACTGTTTTGTTTTGAAAAAACGGCGCCTCGTCCTGTTTGGACAAAGCGCCGCCTGTTATGGTTCTTCCGGTGATCTTTTATCGCTTTCATAACGCTTTATAAACAATGTCCTCTTTCGGCAATTCAAAATCCCTGCCCCTGCACAGACTGCTCCTACATCAGCACCAGTGAAAACACCACCGTCAGTATCCCGCAGATCCCGATCGCCAGACCGCTCATGGCTCCCTCCGTCTCCCCCAGTTCCAGCGCCTTTGAAGTTCCCACCGCATGGGAGCAGGCTCCGACGGAAAGTCCCGCCGTCATGGGATCGTCCACCCGGAATATACGGATCAGAACCGGCGCCAGGATGCTGCCCAGAATGCCGGTAAAAATAACCGCCGCCACTGTCACCGGCACGATGCCGCCGTGGCTTCCCGCAATGCCGATGGCGATGGGTGTTGTGACGGATTTGGGCATCAGAGACGCGGTCATGGCCTCATCCAGCCCGAACAGGCGGCACAACAGATAAACACTGCCCATGGAAGCCAGCGATCCGCAGGAAGCGCCGACAGCGATGGGAAGCCAGTTTTTCTTCAAAAGTTCTATTTTGGTATAGATGGAAACCGCCAGGCAGGCGGTTGCAGGCGCCAGAAACATATTGATGACAGCGCCTCCCTCATTATAGGAATCATAGGGGATTTTAAAAACCAGCAGCACCGCCGAAACCAAAATGATGGAGATGATCAGCGGATTGCATATCACAAGTTTCGTCTTTTTCTGGATATTTACGCCGATCCAGAAAGCGGCCGCGCTCAACGCGATTCCGAAAAAAGGGGACGCAAACAGTTCCTTTGTCATCTGCCGCCCTCCTTTTTTTTCATGAATTTTAATACCAGCTTCATGCTCCATGCGGTGGCGGCAAAGGTGATCACCGTGCTCACCACGCAGATGAAAATCAGCTGAAACACACAGTTTTTGAGGACATCAAAATAATTGATGATGCTCACGCCTGCCGGAATGAAAAAAAATGCCATATTTGCCAGCAGGAAATCCGATTTTTCCCGGATGTGGTCCACTTTAAGCACCCGGAAGGCCAACAGCGCAAACAACAGAATCATGCCGATTACGCTGGCCGGGAAGTCAAAAGGCAGCGCGCTCTCTATTATCTGCGCAATCCAGCAGACCGAAAAAATAATGCCGACCTGGGTCACGATTTTCATGCTTCCAGGCTCCTGTTATACACATTGATCTGACACATCTGCATGGTATCCAGCGCCGCTTCGTGGGTCTTTGGCGTCACACCGGCACAGCAGGAGGCATCCACGCTGATCTTCACTTCCGGCATGGCCGCTTTTAAAAGGAGCGCGTTGGAAACCACACAGATATCCGTACACAGCCCCACAAGCTCGATTTCCATTTCTTCCGGATTTCCCCCGCATTCCTTCTGCAGCCGCACAGACAGCATGTGCGCCAGCGCAGGAGATCCGAAGGACGGCTTATCCACATATACAGCCTGTTCCAGCGCCACTGCAACGGCCCCGTTTAATTCCCAGCCTTCTGTGCCCCGGATGCAATGAGGCACCGGCAGATTCTTCCCTTCCTGCGTTTCCCCATAATTCTCTCCATGGGTATCCCGGGTCACATAGATGCAGTCCGGCTCATAAGACCGGATCTTTTTGACCACCGCCGGGACAATAGCCTGTGCCTGCTTTGTTCCAAGCGCGCCGTCCACAAAATCATTCTGCATATCCACCACAATCAACAATTTTTTCATTTCCATCCTCCATTCGGAACCCCGTATGACAGGGCGCGCTGCTGCTCAGAGCAGATAGCGCTTCATATCGGTGATCAGCTGCTCCGCAAGCTCTAAAAGCTGCTCCGCGTTTTTTTCTATTACATTACTCTTTTCATAGCGATAAGTAAAGACCGGATTCCCCTGGGGCAGAAATTTGAGCTTCTCCTTATATTCCTCCAGCAGAAACGGAATATTTTCCCCATGCACTCTGGCATCGGGCCTGAATATAAAACGCAGCTCCCCCGGTTTTCCCTTCAGCTCCATAATATAGAGCAGGTGGGCCTGTACCCGCAAAAGTGCAATGCGCAGCAGATTGTCCACGGATTTGGGCACTTCTCCGAACCGGTCCAAAAGTTCTTCCTTCATCTCTTCACTTTCGGAAACTGTCTCCACGCCGGCGATCCGTTTATAAATATCCAGCTTCTGCTGTTCGTTCACGATATAGGCGGGCGGAATATAGGCGTCCACCTCCAACTCTACGGTAGTGGTAAAATCCGGCGCTGTCTGGATTCCCTTTAAATTTTTTACCGCCTCGTTGAGCATTTTACAATATAAATCATAACCCACCGCTTCCATGTGTCCGTGCTGGCGCTCGCCCAGCAGATTTCCTGCTCCCCGGATTTCCAGATCCTTCATGGCAATTTTAAAGCCGCTTCCCAGATCCGTAAATTCCCGGATGGCCGCCAGTCTCTTTTCCGCCACTTCCCTGAGCATCTTATCCCTCTTATACATCAAAAAAGCATAAGATGTCCGGTTGGAACGGCCCACCCGTCCCCGCAGCTGGTACAGCTGGGACAGGCCCATCCGGTCGGAATCGTGGATGATGATCGTATTCACATTGGAAATATCCAGCCCGGTTTCGATGATGGTGGTGGCTACCAGCACATCGATCTCTCCGTTGATGAAGTCGAACATGATGCGTTCCAGCTCATGTTCGCGCATCTGTCCGTGGGCAAAAGCCACGCTGGCCTCCGGCACCAGTTTCCCGATCTGGGCCGCCACATCCGCGATGTTGCTGACCCGGTTATACACATAATAGACCTGACCGCCCCGGGAAAGTTCCCGGACGATGGCCTCCCGCACCATTTCTTCGTTATATTCCATCACATAAGTCTGGATCGGAAGTCTGTCGTTGGGCGCTTCCTCCAGCACGCTCATATCCCGGATGCCGATCAGAGACATATGCAGGGTGCGGGGGATGGGCGTAGCGGTCAGTGTCAGCACATCCACGTTTTCCTTCATTTTCTTGATCTTTTCCTTATGAGTCACGCCGAAGCGTTGTTCTTCATCGATGATCAAAAGACCAAGATCCTTATATTTTAAATCGGAGGAAAGCACCCTGTGGGTTCCGATGACGATATCCACCAGACCTTTCCGCAGATCCTCCATGGTCTTTTTCTGCTGGGACGGAGTGCGGAAACGGGACATCAAATCAATGCGCACGGGAAATTCCTTCATCCGCTGCACAAAGGTGTTGTAATGCTGCTGAGCCAGGATGGTAGTGGGCACCAGAAATACCACCTGTTTCCCGTCCTGTACCGCTTTGAAAGCCGCACGGATGGCAATTTCCGTCTTTCCGTAGCCCACATCTCCGCAGACTAAGCGGTCCATGATCTTTCTACTCTCCATATCCCGCTTGGCAGCGGCGATGGCAGCCAGCTGGTCGTCGGTTTCCTCAAAAGGAAACATCTCTTCAAACTCCCTCTGCCAGACCGTATCCGGAGAAAAGGCATAGCCCTCACTCTGCTGGCGCACCGCATAAAGCTCCACCAGATCCTTTGCCACCTCGTTAACCGCCGCCCGCACCCGGGTTTTCGTCCTGGTCCACTCCTGGGTGCCAAGCTTGTTGAGCTTCGGCTTTTTGGCCGCATCGGCGGAGGCATATTTCTGGATCACATCCAGGCCGGTTGCCAGCACATACAGATTGCCGCCGTCCCGGTAGGAAATCTTGATGTAATCCTTGACGGTGCCCTCCATCTGCACCTTTTCGATTCCCTGGTAAACCCCCAGGCCGTGTGTCTCATGAACCACATAATCCCCGACTTTTAACTCCGCAAAGTCATGGATTTTCGTCCCTTCATACTGCTTCTTCCGCCTTTTCTTCTTTTTTTCCGCACCAAAAATGTCTCCCTCCGAAATGACGGCGAATTTCAGCATGGGATATTCAAATCCTTTTTCTACATGGCCGTAGAAAAGTTCTACCTCACCGGGCTGCACCTCCCGGTCCGGATCCTCGCTGTAAAAAGCGGTCAGCTCCTGTTCCCGCAAATCAATGGCCAGACGCTTCGCCCTGGTTCTGGAACCGCATAACAGCAAAACCCTGCTGCCCGTTTTTTTATACCGCTTCAGATCCCGGATCAGCGCTTCAAAGCTGTTATTATAAGAAGCCATGCTGCGGACCGTGATTTCATATTTCCTGTCCGGTTTAAAAAGCGTATTTTTCACATCAATGGCAGACAGAGAAACCGCTTTATACCGGGTCAGCCAGGCTGCGATCTCTTTCTGAGCATATAAAATTTCGGCCTGTCCCGGCAGAATATAGCCTTTTTCCAGCCGGTGCATCATACTTTCCCGAAATTCCAGTTCCAGCGCCTGTGCGGTTTCCTCCAGCCGTTTGGGTTCATCCAGAAAGACCGCGGAAGTGTCCGGCGAAAAAAAGCGGAGGAACGATTCCGTCTCCTGATAAAAATAGTGGACAAAGCTTTCCAGATTCACCACACCGCCAAATTCCCGGGCCGATTCCTTTAACTCCCTGATCTGGCTTTCAATGCGGTGCGCTTCTTCCGCCTTCCCGCCTTCCCGCAGCTTTTTGGCAAACTGCTTCGTCTCTTTTTCGATCCTGACAAAACCGTCGTGCCGCCTTCCTTCCGACAGCATCATTTCCGCAGCCGGATATACCGTCAGACGGCTCAGGGTTTCCACCGAACGCTGGGACAGGACATCAAAGCTTCTGATGGAATCCACGGTATCTCCCCACAGCTCGATCCGGCAGGGATTTTCCTCTGTCATATCAAAAATATCGATAATGCCGCCCCGGACAGAAAATTGTCCCGGCGTCTCCACCTGCCAGGTCTTTTCGTATCCCATTTCCACCAGCGTTCTGGCAAGCGCCGTTTCGTCTATTACGGATGTCTTGTCAAAATGAAGCACATGGGCCGCGATATGGGAAAGGGGAACCTGCGGCGTCATCAGCGCCGCTATGGTGGTGACGATCGTTACAGGCTTTCCTTCCAGAACCGCCCGAAGCACCTGCATTCGTTCCCGGGTCAGTTCGCCCCCGGCCACATCCGCCTGATAAAAAATCAGATCTCTGGCGGGATAAAGGCAGGTATTCCTGTCATAAAAACGGTATTCGCTGCAGATTTCCCTGGCTTTTTTGTCACTGTAAGTAACGATGATTTTCTGGCAAAAACCATCGCTCAGTCCGTAAATCATATGAAGCTTCTGAGAATCATACAGGCCGGTAAAGCCGATCCCGGTCTGTCCTCTTTTCAGAAGCTCTCTGCCTTCTTCAAACTCCGCCAGTTCCGCCAAAGGAGCCGTTAAAACCTTCATGTCAACCTCTCTTCAATGCTTTCGGGTAACCGTTCAGGAATCCTTCCCTTTGCCTTGTTTGCTGTTAAAACGGTTCATGGCAGCGTCCGGGCCGTCCTTTAAGATCACTTCCACCGCATCGCACACAGTTTTTGAGACCTGCGTCATAATTTCTTTTTCCTGCCTGGAAAAATGCCCCAGAACATAATCGGCCAGATCATAGCCTTCCGGCTTGCCGCCCACGCCCACTTTCATCCGCACAAACTGGTCATGTCCCAGGTGCCGGATGATGTTTTTCATACCGTTATGCCCGCCGGCGCTCCCTTTTTTACGGATGCGCAGCATCCCCGGTTCCAGGCTGATATCATCATGGATGACGATCAGGTTTTCCTTCGCATCCACCTTATAATAATCCAGCACTTCCCGGATACATTCTCCGCTCAGGTTCATGAAAGTAAGGGGTTTTACCAGGATAACCTTTTCCCCATCGATATAACCCCTTCCGATCAGGCCCTTATGCTTCGCCTCATTCACATGGATTCCCTGCTTATCTGCAAGCATATCTATGATGGAAAAGCCAATATTATGCCTTGTATTTTCATACTCCTTTTTCGGATTTCCAAGTCCTGCTATTACATACATGTCTGTTTTTCCCTCAATATGTGGTTTCGCCGTCGTGGGAAAGTAAGGATACGCTGTCCATGCCCTTTAAGCCGCACACTTCTTTCACCAGCGCACTCTCTTCCTTCACGCGCACCTCAATAACCATGTCCAGCTGATCCGCCGTCACGATCCTGGATTTCACTCGGTAGTATTTGCTGTATTTCTTCACAATATGAATCAATGCGTCCTCTCCGTCCAGATCGGCAGAGTTCACGATCAAAAGCATGGGAGCCTTTGTCACGGGGATCAGATCCAGCACAAAGACTGCAGCCGTAATGATCAGGGACGCCACGATCGCCAGGGAATAAAGGCCTGCGCCGCAGATGATGCCCGCGCTGATGGACCAGAACAAAAATACCAGGTCCATGGGGTCTTTGATGGCGGTACGGAATCTGACGATGGAAAGTGCGCCAACCATACCGAGAGAAATCACGATACTGGACTGGATGGTGAGGATGATTGCCGCTGTGATGATAGCCAGCGCCGCCAGCGCGATGCCGAAGTTTTTATTATAAAATGTCCTTCTTGTCAAAAGCCTGTATGCCAGGAAAATGTACAGCGCGATCAGGCACACTACCGCCATGCTAAGAAGAATGGCCGGAAGTTCAATATCCGTGTTATAAAATCCTTCCATGAAACTCTTTTTGAAAATGTCTTTAAAGTTCATTGTTTTTCTCCTCGTAAATTTTTTATTCGTGTACTTTAAACCGACCCTGATCAGACCGGATAAGTCCTGCATAAATAATATTTGGAAAAAGTCGATCTCTGCAGCGTTTCCAGCGCCAGCACCTGCCGTATGGGATCGGGCAGAAATGCGTCATACTTCACTTCCAATACATGCTGTCCAGGCGGCATGATGGGCCTTCTGATAAAATCCCTGTCCAGAAAACTTTCCGTACAGGTGGACGACCTGATATTTTCATCCAGCGTTATCCGCACATTCCCCAATTTGAAAATATAAGGCGTCCGGTCATATTCCACGATCACCTTCGGGGAAAGATTTCTCTGCTTTTGCTGCAGAATGAATTTGTGCAGAAGGGGCGGCGTTTCCTCGTCATTTTTCAGGATTTTCCCCTGCATGGCATCCAGACATTGCTCCCTGCTTAAAGGGCAGGAGAGCTTTCGCGTCATTCCCTTCATCTTCTGTTTTAATTCCAGCGTAATCCTTTGATCGCTGCTGTTATAAATCCGTATTCTGAATTTTTCCCTGGGATCTGTGCCGTCCTCATTTTCCTGATAGCAGGTATCCCATTCATCATCAAAATACAGGCTGCGGATGGTATAAAGCCCGCCCGGCCCGGTATGGGGATCCGGCCTTAGAAGAGGCTTTATCCTGCTCTCCACAATTTTTAACTGGGACACTGTACACACATATTTTTGTTCATGGCGCCAGGTTCCTCCTTCTGCCTTCATTCCATGTCTCCTCCTGCCGTTTCCCACACCGCATACACGGTGATATCTTCCTCTACCGGAATGTCCGGATCATATGGGGTTTCATCCTCATAAATCCATCCCGTGATCTGTTTTCCTTCCCATTCCATATCCGAACTGTCGGGCGGCTGTATTCCGCCTTCCCCCTGTTTTGTATACAGATCCACAAAACCAAAGGGATCTCCCCGTTCAAACCGGACTCTTTTATAGACGGTTCCTTCTATATAGACACTGTCCAGAAATTCCTTCCGTCTGCGGATAAAATCCTGTAAGTAATCTACATATGCATCATAACTGTCACAAACCTGATATCGGAAATCCTTATTCACATCCTTCCAGCGGATCCAGTCCAGGGTAGCCGCTACCCGGATCTGTTCCCTGTAGGAATCGATTTTTTTCTCCGACATTTCTTCCATCAAACCTGCAAAGGTATCTTTGTATATTTCTTTTACCCGATCCATAAATACAGGCTGGCTGCATAAAGAGCCGTACCAGAGATTGCTTCCTGCCTCGGAACGCACCTTATCCAGCATCAGTCCAACCGGGTCCATTGCTTCTTCATTGGTGTGCCCCAGCGCATTGTCGTAGTCCCAGACCGGGCCCGCATACAGCAGGGAGCTGACCGCATCCCGGTCCTTATAAAAATACTGGCTGTTGGTAACCGCATCGGAATTTTTGGTAATTTCCTCCACCAAATACTTTTTCACAAAGGAATCCAGATCGATGTATTCCGTAAAGGCTTTCCCTGTTTCGGGATTGATCCCGTCCGGCGCTGTCAGCGCATTCTCAAATTCTTTCACCAGAGCAGAGAGATAGGCCGTCTGTTCTTCGCTCGTCTGCTCCGGGCTTTTGATCACGAAGGTCTGTCCTCCGGAGGTCATAAACCTGCTGACGGCATTCTCATACCGGCCGGCATCCTCCATCAAAAACAGATATCCCCCTGTCAGATCGCCCCGTCCGGCATCCTGATCCGCAATTTCAACTCTGCCTGCCCCCACCTGCACTTTTTCCATGATCTGGTAAAGTCCATGATATTTTCCGTTTATAAACAAATCCACCCAGGCCGACTGGGGGGTATAGGCCATTCCTGCTTCCTGTGCCATCTCCAGCACCAGCTGATTTCTCATATTGCTGCCGTCATAGGCATTGGCCAGCAGCTCCCACCGTCTGGAAGCTCCCATTCCCAGAATATCCTGTTCATTTTGGAGTTTTATGCTATAGGGCTTTTTATCCTGTTCCCAGGTGGTATTTCCACGCCCTTTTATATAAGAAAGGCGATCCATGCCCTGCACTGCACCATCTGTCCCCATCATGTAAAACATACCGGATTCCCGATTCAGTCTGTCCGCATCCACGTTCTCCATGGAGCCGGATTCGGTATTTACAAAAACTGCCGGGAGATTGGCACTGCATAAAAAGACCACCGGAAACTTCTCCTGCGTCCCTTCTTTATCGGTAAAGCAGAATTCATATTCCCGGTTCAGTTCATACCCTTCCAAAAGCCCTTTTTTCTGCTTTTCTCCGTCAATATGAAGTTCTGCTGAAAATCCCCAGTTCATTTGGAGCGGGCGTCCGGCCGCATAAGACGGAAGCACCACATAAAATCTGCCGTCCAGCCAGTCATGCCAGCCCTTTATATTTTCCGGAATCTTCGAGCCTTCCACCTGAAAGGTGAGCGTATCCACGTAAAAGCTGTTTTCCAGCCACTCCAGTCTGGCAGCCTCTTCCTGCTTTCTTTTCTCTGCCAGCCATCCGGTTCCCAATAAAAAAATGAGGAAAACAGCCAAAATAATCAGAAATACTTCAAAAAATTTGTTTTTCTTCATATTCCTCCCATTTCCAGTCAATGTCAGCCTGTTTGCCATCGGCCGCATTTGATTTTCATGTTATCACACATAATCCCGGCAGGCAAGCGCTTTGCTTTCCATTATATAAAAAAGAGAGACTGCCGCAGCACGTTTTTATCCGTACTGCGGCAGTCCCCCTGCTTGCTATGCTGTCTATCAAACAGGTTCTTCCAGAACCCGGTTGTAGGCGTCCAGGATAATTCCCTGAATGTTTTCGCGCGTCCCCTGGCTGATCGGATGGGCAATATCTCTGTACTCCCCGTCGGCCGCCTTCTTGCTGGGCATCGCGATAAACAACCCTTTATCTCCTTCAATCACTTTAATATCATGTACGACAAATTCATCGTCAATGGTGATAGACACGATTGCCTTCATCTTGCCCTCTTTGGCAATTTTCCGGACCCGTACATCGGTGATCTTCATAGAAAGTTCCCCCTTTAAGCCGTGTATTCAAATGATATATCTGTCGTTCTTCTCAATTACAATCTTGATTTCATCCTCGCCTTTATAGAAAGAATTGGCACGGATCGTATCACGGCTTTCTACGATGCAGTTCTCTATGTGGGTGTTATCGCCGATATATACGTCATTTAAAATAATGGAATTCTTGATATAGCAGTTATTTCCGATGAAGGATTTCTTGAAGATAACGGAATCCTCCACAGTGCCGTTTACAATGCATCCGCTTGAAATCAGGCTGTTGCTGACTTTGGCGCCCACATTATACTTCGCCGGCGGAAGATCATCCACCTTGGAATAGACATCGGGGTACTGCTTGAAGAAAAAGTTACGGATTTCCGGTTTTAGGAAGTCCATATTGGTAGCAAAATAGTCCTCTACTGTCGCAATATTCTTCCAGTACTCTTTGATCTTATATCCAAAAATCCTCTTCTGGTTCTTATAGCGGATCAGGATGTCCTTTACAAAGTCGTATCTGTCTTCCATCGCACATCTCTCGATCATCTCGATCAGGAGACGCCTTCTGATGACATAAATACCACAGGAAATCGTGTTGGATCTGGCCACAATGGGCTTCTCCTCAAATTCCTCAATACGGCTTTCCTCATTCATCTTCAGCGTGCCATACCTGTCCACATTTACGCCGGCAGGCATATCCTTGCAGACAACGGTGACATCCGCTTTTTTCTCAATGTGATATTCCAGCACCTTATTATAATCCATCTTATAAACACAATCGCCGGACGTGATCACCACATAAGGTTCATGGCTGTTTTTTAAGAAAGAAAGGTTCTGGTAAATCGCATCCGCTGTTCCTCTGTACCAGGAACTGTTCTCAGCGGTCACAGCAGGTGTAAATACGAATAAGCCTCCCTGCTTACGTCCGAAATCCCACCACTTGGAGGAACTCAGATGTTCATTCAGGCTTCTCGCATTATACTGGGTCAGAACCCCAACCTTCTGAATGTGAGAATTGCTCATGTTGCTCAATGCGAAGTCAATACTTCTGTAGCTGCCGGCTATGGGCATAGCGCCGATCGCGCGCTTCTGGGACAGTTCTTTCATCCTGCGGTTATTGCCGCCTGCTAAAATAATACCAATCGCTCTCAATGTTCGTCACCTGCCTTAATCAATGTTTTGCCGCTTTCAAGTCTTCCTTCAGGATAATCCTCCTGAACCGTAATGCCGGCTATAACGGAATTCTTTCCTACGGACACTCCCTTGGGGATCACACTCTTCTCGCCGATCGTAACAATACCGCTGTTGTAAATATGAGGCGCGGTATCGTTCTCTGCTTCTTCGCCGATGCCCAGCTTAACATTATTTTCAACGGAAACATTTTCTGCGACAATCGCCTTGTTCAGCTCGCAGCCTTCCCCGATCACGGTGTTATTCATAATGATGGAATCACGCACTACCGTATCTCTGCCGATCGTCACACCGCAGCCGATAACGGAATTATAAATCTTCCCGTAAATCTCAGAGCCTTCTCCGACAATACTGCGTTCAATCACGCCTTCCGCAGCTACATATTGGGGCGGCAGAATCTCACTCTTGGTATAAATTTTCCAATATTCTTCATACAGGTTAAACTCCGGAACGATATCGATCAGTTCCATATTCGCTTCCCAGTATGAATTCAGGGTACCCACATCCTTCCAATAGCCGTTGAATTCATATGCATACATAGGCGCGCCGTTTTCATGGCAATGAGGGATCACATGCTTGCCAAAATCCAGATTCGGCTGATCCGCGTTCTCAATCAGAGCCTGTTTCAGCGTCTGCCAGTTAAATATGTAAATACCCATGGATGCCAGATTGCTCCTGGGATTCTCAGGCTTCTCTTCAAAGTCCACGATCTTCTTATTGTCGTCCGTAATCATGATACCGAAGCGCTTCGCCTCTTCCATGGGAACCGGCATAACGGCAATCGTACATTCCGATCCGTTCTGCTTATGGAAATCCAGCATCACCTCATAGTCCATCTTATAAATATGGTCACCTGAAAGGATCAATACGTATTCCGGATTAAAACTTTCCATATA
Organism: uncultured Lachnospiraceae bacterium; assembly: GCA_902476265.1. Classification (GTDB taxonomy): domain Bacteria; phylum Bacillota; class Clostridia; order Lachnospirales; family Lachnospiraceae; genus Gallintestinimicrobium. Next base: position 318,026 of record CABSCP010000001.1, on the reverse strand, counting down.
GTCGATATTCTGATATATTGCATTTGCGGTGCCGGTATACCACTCACTGTTCTCACTCTTCTCATAAGGAGGCAGTACGGTTACACCGCCGATATTCCTGTCCAAATCCCACGGAATGCCGATCCCGATATGGGTATTCAGCCGCAGAGGCTGATACTGAGTCAATACGCCGACAGTATCAACACCTGAATTGATACAGTTGCTCAACGGGAAATCGATAATACGATACTTCCCCCCGAAGGAAACTGCCGGTTTCGCAACCTTGGATGTAAGAACACCCAATCTGCTTCCCTGCCCGCCCGCCAGCAACATGGCAATCATTTCTTTCTTAATCATGTCCTCACCTCATCTGCTTAAAATATAGACTGCATAGCAACGTGTTTTCACGTAAAAATATTATAACATACCTCACAGTAAAAGTGAATAATTTTTTTACAATAAACAAAAAGAGAAAAAGCCGAAGATTGTATAAAATTCATATAAAACATTTTACTGCTATCTTATTTTTATCCATTTTATCCAATCGATTTTCGTGCGTTGAAGCAATAAATTCGCATATTTTTCACAAAAACCGCATTTTTTGTAATGATATGACGTTTCCCGACAGAATCCGCCCGGCCACATAGCCGGGGTTCCCTCTTGAAAATCACCTCCCTTTCCCACCGAATGATTCTTCTCCCGATCCCTCCTACTTTTTCCAACTTTCTATTGGTTTTTTCCCATTATTTGCGTATAATAAAGCAGTAAGAAAAAATCTTCGATTTTTTCTTACTGCGCTACTAATCAAAAAATTAAAGATTTTTTGATTAGGTTCCATTTCAGAACGCTACTATTCAAAAAATCTTTGTTTTTTTGATTAGGTTCCATTTCAGAACGCTACTATTCGAAAAATCTTTCATTTTTTGATTAGGTTCCGTTTCAGAACGTTCCTTATTATATAAGTGGTATGCGCAATTTCTTTTTTCCGGAAAACATAGCCGCTGTATCCTCACCGGTTCTTTTTCCCCTTAAAAACTAACAGACAGGAAGTGTGCTTTCATGTATCATGTAGATTTTAAAAATCCAATCCATGTTTATTTTATCGGTATCGGCGGCATAAGCATGTCCGGCCTGGCCGAAATCCTCCTTTCGGAAGGCTTCACCGTATCTGGTTCTGACTGGAACCGTTCTCCGCTGACCCAACAGCTTGAAATCCAGGGCGCCCGCATCCACTATGGAAAGCCTCAGAAAGCCGAAAATATTACAGATGACATCGACCTTGTGGTTTACACAGCCGCTGTCCATAATGATAATCCGGAATTTGCAGAAGTCCTCCGGAAAAATATTCCTTCTCTTACCAGAGCACAGTTTTTAGGACAGCTCATGCGCAATTACAAAACCCCCATCGCCATCAGCGGTACCCACGGTAAAACCACTACCACTTCCATGGTTTCGGAAATTCTCCTGCATGCCGATACCGATCCCACCCTTTCCATAGGTGGTATTTTAAAATCTATCCACGGAAATATCAGAGTGGGTAAATCAGGCCTTTTTGTCACAGAAGCATGTGAGTATACCAACAGCTTTTTAAGCTTTTTCCCCAAAATAGGGCTGATTCTGAATATAGAAGAAGACCACCTCGACTTTTTCAAAGATATTGAGGATATCCGTGCATCTTTCCGCCGTTTTGCACAGCTGATCCCCTCTGACGGCACCCTCATCATCAACGCCGGAATCGAAAATTACCGGGAAATCACAGAAGGTCTGCCCTGTCGGGTGATCACCTTCGGGATGACACCGGACGCGGATTATTTTCCTGCGGACATCACTTATGATGAATTTGCGGATGCTGCTTTCCGTCTGAACCGCTTTGGTGCAGCAGGCGAATCCATCTCCCTGGGCGTCCCCGGAGAACATAATATACTCAATGCTCTCGCGGCGCTGGCCCTTTCCGATCTTCTGGGAATCGCTCCTCAAAAAGCAGGAGAGGCACTCCATACCTTCCACGGAACGGACCGTCGTTTTGAGTATAAAGGCGTTGTAAACGGAATTACCATAATAGATGATTATGCGCATCATCCTACGGAGATTACCGCAACCTTAAAAGCGGCACAAAATTATCCGCATCATACGCTCTGGTGTGTATTTCAGCCGCACACATATTCCCGCACAAAAGCCTTCCTGGATGACTTTGCCCACGCACTTTCTCTCGCCGACAAGGTAATTCTGGCGGACATTTATGCGGCCCGGGAAACGGATACCCTCGGGATCAGCTCTGCAGATATCCGCGACAAAATCCAAAAAGAGGGGAAAGATTGTTTTTATTTCCATACATTCGAAGAAATTGAAAAATTTATTTTAGATAATTGTATCAACGGTGACCTGTTGATAACTATGGGGGCCGGAGATGTTGTAAACATCGGAGAAAATCTACTTACCCACTAAGTTATCCACATTATCCACAGTCAAACCGTGGAAAACTTTCAACGGAGGCTGTGGATATTTTTGTCGAAAAAAGTCAGTTTTTACGCCATCCTGATCCCTTTTCCACACTATCCACATTTTCCACACATTTCCATAACCCCAGTGTTTTCGGGCCTTTCCGGCAAAATTACCTGTTTTCTTTTTGAAAACCCTATGCTATAATGAAGCCTGTCAGCGGGCGAATGCCCGCTGACAGGCGCTACTTCCCAATTCTATAAGAATTGTGAAGGTTCCTTATAAGATGCGTTATTTAAAATTCCCGAAACCAGGTTGAAAAGAAACGAAGCAGGATAAAATGATGGGCAATATTATTTTAAGCAGTGACGGCAGCGCGGGCGCTACCGTCCTTTCCAACGTTTTTATTGATGAATATATGAAAGATGCCAATGATGCACAGCTGAAAGTGTATCTCTATCTTGTGCGCATGCTGCAGGATAATGCGCCCGTCAGCATCTCTGAGATTGCGGACAAATTCAATCATACGGAAAAAGACGTCCTGCGCGCACTGCGTTATTGGGAAAAATGCGGCGTACTTTCTCTGGAAGTATCCGCAGACAAATCCCTGCTGGGAATCCGCCTGTACGGCCTTTGTAAAAAAACGGCTGCAAAAGATGATCTGCCGGAAGCTCCAACGTCTGTTACGGTCATGTCCCATCAGACCATTTCGGCATCCTCTCCTTTTGAAAAACCCTCATACACGCTGGACGACCTGAAATCCTTCCAGCAGCAGGAAAACACTGCGCAGCTGTTTTTTATCGCGGAACAATATCTGGGCCGCACGCTGAGCCCGGCGGATATGAAGTCCATCCTGTTTTTTACGGACAGGCTTCATTTTTCCGACGATCTGATTGACTATCTGCTGCAATATTGTGTGGAGCGCGGAAAGAAAGACTTCAGATACATTGAAAAAGTCGCGATCGGCTGGGCGGAAGCCGGTGTCACCACTCCGGCAGAAGCGGAGGGACATGCTTCCCGTTACGACAAAACCGTCTATTCCATTATGAATGCGCTGGGTAAAACGAATGCTCCCGCAAAAAATGAGATTGCTTACATACGCCGCTGGACTGCCGAATTCGGATTTGAACTGGATGTCATTTTAGAAGCCTGCGGACGTACGGTCCTGGCAACAGACCGCCACCGTTTTGCTTATGCGGACAGCATTCTTTCCGCCTGGTTTAAAGCAGGCGTACATCATGTCACGGATATTGCAGACCTTGATGTTTCCTATCAGAAAGAAAAAGCGGCCAAACCCGCACGCGCCGGTTCCGCTGCAGAGTATAACCGTTTTATGCATTCCAGCTATGATTTCGACGCTCTGGAAGAAGCCCTTTTGAAGTAACGTGTTTGCATCAGTTAGAAGGAGAATAGATGTGGCTTTGACAGTTTCCCAATACAATTCCATCATGCGCCAATATGAAGAACGACAGACGAAAAACCGCCATCTTCGTGAAGAACGTCTCCGCCATATTTATAACACAGTGGAGGGTTATCAGACTCTTGATGAATCCGTCGCTTCCGTATCTGTGGCACAGGGTAAAAAAATGCTGGCCGGAGATGACGAAGCATTAAAGCAGCTCAAAGAAAAGCTTCATAATCTGGCCGCCGACCGGGCACATCTGCTTGCGGCAAACGGTTACCCGGAAGACTTTCTGCAGCCCGTATATGACTGTCCCGACTGTAAGGACACCGGTTATGTAAAAGGTCAGAAATGCCACTGTTTCCGTCAGGCTGAAATTGCGCTTCTTTATGAACAGTCTAATTTGAAGCAAATGCTGGAAAAAGAAAACTTCGATACGCTTTCCTACTCCTTTTTTGAGGGCGAAGCGCTTTCTTCTTATCAGCAAGCTGTTGATAAATGCAAAAAATTTGCGGCGAATTTCAAAACCGGCTACCAAAATTTGTTTTTTTATGGTACAGTGGGTACGGGGAAAACGTTCCTCTCTAACTGCATTGCCAGGGAATGCATCGAAATGGGCTGTTCTGTCATCTATTTCAGTGCCGCCAATCTTTTCGATCTGCTCTCCCGCAACGCGTACAGTTTTAAGAACCAGGAGGATTTTTCCTCCTTGTGCGGCGACCTTTATACATGTGATCTGCTGGTCATCGATGATCTGGGGACAGAGACAGCTACTGCTTTTACTCTTTCCCATTTTTTCACGTGCCTAAATGAGCGCCTGCTTCGTAAGAAATCTATTATTATTTCCACCAATCTTTCTTTGGAAGATTGCAGAAACAGATATCAGGACCGTATTTTTTCCAGAATTACAAGCAATTTTGAGTTCTGTAAACTGACCGGCCCGGATATCCGCATGTACAGGAAGTTGCCGAAAGCACTTACCACTAAACCGATTGTCAGAAAGTGAGGATTTTTTCATGACCGAACGTGAAGAAACCAGAAATCTGGAAACCATTCCCGTTGGTTCCCTGGGCATCATCCCCCTTAAAGGCTGTGAGTCCATGGCAGAAATGATTGACTCTTATCTCGTCAGATGGAGGACACAGAGGGAAAGTGAGCACAAAAACAGTCTCGCCTTTTCCGGCTATCAGCGGAGTTCTTATATTTTAAAAAGCAAAGTACCGCGCTTTGGCTCCGGCGAGGCCAAAGGCGTGATTTTGGAATCCGTCCGCGGTACGGATCTCTACCTGTTGGTAGACGTAACAAACTATAATCAGACCTATTCCTTATGCGGACATGAAAATCATATGTCCCCCGATGATCACTATCAGGATTTAAAGCGCATCATCGCTGCGGTTGGCGGCAAGGCAAGAAGAATCACCGTCATCATGCCTTTCCTCTATGAAAGCAGACAGCATAAGCGTACCGCAAGAGAATCTTTGGATTGTGCAATCGCCCTTCAGGAACTTGTAAAAATGGGTGTGGATAATATTCTCACTTTTGATGCACATGATCCCAGAGTACAGAATTCCATTCCTCTGAGCGGTTTTGAAACCGTACAGCCTGCATACCAGTTTATCAAAAACCTTCTGCGCGCAGAGCCTGACCTTCAGATTGATTCGGATCACATGATGGTGATCAGCCCGGATGAAGGCGGCATGAGCAGAGCAATTTATATCGCCAACGTGCTCGGTCTGGATATGGGTATGTTCTATAAGAGAAGGGATTATACCAAAGTGGTAAACGGGCGTAACCCGATTGTTGCTCATGAATTCCTGGGTACCAGCGTAGAAGATAAAGATATGATCATCATTGATGATATGATTTCTTCCGGCGAAAGTGTGCTGGAAGTGGCAGCTGCCTTAAAACAGCGCGGCGCCCGCAAGATTTTCATCTGCACCACCTTTGGCCTGTTCACCAGCGGCCTGGAGAAATTTGATAAGGCTTATGAAAGCGGTAACATCAACCGTGTGCTGACCACAAACCTTATTTACCAGACTCCTGAACTTCTGGAACGCCCCTGGTACACCAACTGCGATATGAGCAAATATATTGCTTATCTCATCGACACATTAAATCATGACGTTTCCATCAGCGATCTTCTGGATCCCAATGACAAGATCCAGAATGCAGTTTCCAAATATAAAAAAGGACTGCTGGACGAAAACGACGATTGATTTTAAAAAGGCATGTCCGCTGTATCCCCTCAGCGGACATGCCCGTTTATTTTTCTGGTATACCGGCATCCCGGAAATCCTCCGCAGCCATAAAATTCGCCGAATCTGCCTTTTCGCAGCACCAGAACGCTTCCGCATTCCGGGCAGATCATTTCCTCTTTCCCGTCCGACGCTTCTTTCCCTTTCCTTTCCTCCTGCTGTTTTTTCATAAGCCTGCCCAGTTCTTCATAGCATTTCTGGTTCATGACACAATCGCACAGCGCTCTGTGCGCGCCCTTCGTTTCGATGCAAAAATGCGCCGAAACATCGGTAAGCCTGTGATGAGAAAGCTCCGGCAGATATCTTCTCGCCAGATACAGCGTATCGATATAATCGTTATGCAATTCCTTTCCCAGTTCATTCCACGCGGCGTCATAAGCAAAATTCATATCAAATGTATGAATATTATGCCCTACCAGAATATGATCCCCCACGAAATTCAGAAAATCCGCAATGGCCTTTCCAATCTCCGGCGCATCCTTTACCATTTCATCCGTAATCCCGTTTACTGCCGTAGCGCTGTATGGGATATGTCTGCCCGGATTCACCAGTGTGGAAAACTCTTCCACCACCCGATTTTTACAGACTTTTATGGCGGATATCTCTATTATGGCATCTCTCTCCTGATTGATTCCCGTTGTCTCAAGGTCAAAAACAACATAATCCTCTACATACTTACTGAGCCGTTTCCCTTTATTTCTTCCGTATCTTTCCATCATCATACCTCTCCTGATCGCTTAAATTTCTTTTGCAATAATCCCTTGACTTTTTTTTCTTTCCTGATATACTTAAAAAGTTGTAAATTCCGTCTGTTCGAAACCATCCAGACGTAAAACAAAACTAAGGAGAAAAACAAATGAAAAACAAAAAAGTTCTCTACCTCACTCAGGCGGCGATGATTGCCGCTCTCTATGTCGTGCTCACGCTGATCGCAAATGCCCTCGGCCTGGCAAGCGGCAACATCCAGGTACGCTTCTCGGAAGCGCTCACTGTCCTCCCCTTTTTCACACCTGCTGCCATTCCCGGTTTATATGTAGGCTGTCTGCTCGGAAATATCGCTTCCGGCTGCGCGCTTCCCGATATCATTTTCGGGCCTCTGGCAACCCTTGCGGGCGCTCTGGGAACATGGGCACTCGGAAATGCGGCTGTAAAATGTGCAGGTACAGGCAAAGCCAGTCTTTATAAATGGCTTTCACCGCTTCCTCCCATCCTGGCGAACGCGGTGATCATCCCCCCCGTGTTGAAATACGCATACGGTATCGTGCCTGTATGGTTTTCTGTTCTAACAGTGACCATCGGAGAGGTGATCTCCTGCGGTATCTTCGGGCTGATCCTGCTGTTCTCCCTGCAGAAGTACAGGAAACAGCTTTTCCCGACAGAATAAAATCAGAGATAGAAAAGACAGGTTTGTGTGTTTTCACACGTTCCTGTCTTTTTTCCATCTACACATTCGGCATCACCAGTACGCGATAAAACGGTTCCCGTTCTCTTCAAACCAGGCCCTGCTGTCATTCATCCCTTTCTTATACACCTTTCCGGTCTGGGGATCCATAAGCACTATATTCTGCTCATTAAAGCCCGTGATCAGTACCGCACTTCCGTCTTGCAGCACCGCAAGCACCGGAATTTCCCGGTCAGGATAATACAAAACCATATCCAGGGAACAACCCTGGAGATTCAAAATTCTCCGGCCGTCCAGATTTTCTTCCAGAATCGTCATCACGTTTTTCCCGGAATCCAAAAGATACGCGCTGTCACGCATGAGCCCTTCAAACCGGAAAATCGCATTCAAACACACCGCCAGGCTGCTTTCCCCGTTTTCGGCTGTCATTCCCTTGATGGCCATGATTTGATTGGACGTGTGCAGCCTGTCGCGCTTGAACACATAGCTCCCGTCGTCAGCGGTCACCGCTCCCGCGTTGTCATATGCCAGCGCTACCGCATCGGCCGGATCGGAAAGGATGTCCACCACTCCGTCCTTGCCATAAACATAGTATCTCTCCGGACTTTTTTCCTGTGCGAGAACAATGTTCCTGCTGCCTTCAAATAAGACTTCCTTCGGCGTCAGCACCTTCACTTTTTTGATATCCACAGCGCTTCTGAGCGCAATCTGCACAATCGTCTGAAGCTCCTCCGTGGCCGCTGTCACCACATAATTTTTACTGGCGGGAATTTCGTCACTGTAATGGATCTGATCGGCGCTTGCGCTTTCAAATCCGCTCCCCGCCCGACGAACCCTTTCCAAATTGATCTGATTGCTTTCAATGCTGCAGGAAATAACGTAAAATTCCTCTTCTTCATACCTTTTTAATACATCTCCCGCAAAATTGCGGATGAGGATTTCCTTCATCGGAAAAAAGGTGTAGCCCAGCGCATCCGACCAGATATCCTCTCCGGAAGCAATCCCGTAAATCAGATCCTCTCCCATAAAGCCAAGAGGCCGAATATAATTTCCTGCCCCCGCATCAATCTCATCCTTTTCGCCACTGTTTAAGTTCATCAGTACAAGGGTTTTGCCGGAAAATTCCTGCCCCCCCTTCTGATAAGCCAGCATACTGCCATCCTTGGAAACGCGATAGCTGTTTTCACTCAGCCCTTCCGCGATACATTCACTGCTCTTATCTTCCAGCCCCACGTGATAAATACTTCCGTTGAGCATCAGATACAGATCATTTTTCCCGTTCACATAAGACAGATTTTCCATGTCCGCTTTCAAAATGTCAGCCGCTTTGGTATAAGGAATAAACGCCATTTCTTCCACCACATTCAGGGTGCTGCTGTAATAGCAGACCTGGACGCCGCAGAAGCCCTCATGCCTTCCTCTGTTCATGTATCCATAGACTAAAAAAGTGACATTTCCCGTTTCATCAACATGAAGAATTTCAAAATCATGGCGGTTATTCCAGTTTCTTTCATCGTCTGCTTCCCCGTCATAGAATGAAAATAATCTGGCAAGTTTACTGTCCGCACCGTTATAACTGTATAATGCGCCGGCGTTGGAAAATGCGAAAACCGTACCGCCGTCGCTTTCCATCATCCGGACATCCGGATCGGCTATCCCCAGCCGGAGCTTATCGTTGGCAAAACTTCCCGCGGTTTCATTCAGAAACTGCTCCACTGTCCTTTCATAATCCAAAAGATACATATTTTCCGCCGTATAGCGCACCCGGAAATATTCTTCCGTCCATGCATAAGAAGTTTTTCCGCCGTCCGGAAAGCTCACCAGGTAAGAGAGCACAACGGAAGCGGTCTGGGGAGCGAGTTCCTTGACTTGGATCTGGGTCTCTGACTCCTTTTTTACTTGGATTCCGCCCCATGCCACCTGTTTTGCCGTACTGTGAATATCCACCCGGTTCAGCGAAGAATTATTGCCTTCCGAATTGGGTTCCAGCTTCCTGTTATATCCCTTCTCCACCATTTCATCGTAATGAAAGGTCGCATCTGAAAAGTCGGTAATGAACTCCAGTTTTTCCGCCAGCTGATAATCGGCCTGGATCACGCGGGTATAATAACGCACTTCCCTGCCGTCCTCCAGCTCCATCACAAAAATCAGGCTGTATTCGCTGCCTTCATCGATCAGATCTTTCAATCGGAAGGAAACATATAAGTCTTCCCCGCTCCTGTAAAAATCCGTAAGCGGCGTGTTTTCAATGAGCCTGCTGCCGTCCACACTGCGCACCTCATAAGAAACCCTGCTGATCTTTTGTCCGTAGGTATGGATACAGGCATCCACCTGCCGCTGCTTTCCCAGCGGCGTAATGCTGTCCCTCATGCCGGCCGTCTCCATGACCGCGCAGTAGCCATACATCTGATTTATCTGCAGTCCTCCCATTCCGATGGACACTGTAGGAAGCGTTGCCGGCCCCATTTGGGCCGTCATATCCGCATTTCCTTTATTCATAAAAAAGCTGATCACCACCAGGGATATCAAAAATACGCCGACAAAAGTGATCAGCTTTATCATTCCTCTTTTCAATCCGATTCTCCTCTATCCTTTTCCAGAAGGCGCTGCAGGGTGGTATGTACATGCAGCGTTTCTGAAAGCTGTCTGCTGCCTGCCTCCGCCGTCCCGCTGTTTTTCTTCTCTTTTTTTACAGCGCGCAGCAAAATATTCTTTGGCGTATGCTCCATATCAATGAACTCCAGCACCTGGGTTTCATACCCGTTTTCCTCCAGAATATCCGCCCGTATGGCATCTGTGAAAAGGGCCGACAGCCTTTCCTTAATTAACCCGTAACGCAGCGCTCCGTCCAACTGTGGACAGGCAATCTGTCCGTTCACTTCATGCTGACAGCAGGGCACCGATAATATGACTTTCGCCTGCCATTTCATCGCTTTATAAAGCGCATAATCCGTAGCCGTATCGCAGGCATGTAACGTCACCACCATATCTGCCCGGTCTGTCCCCGTATAATCCCCAATATCGCCGTGCAGAAAGTGCAGCCCCTCATATCCGTACTTTTCCGCCAGTGCACTGCAGTGCCGGATCACTTCTTCCTTTAGGTCAAGCCCTGTCACCTGCAGGGTGAGGCCTTTCAGCTCATGCAGATAATAATACATGGCGAAAGTCAGATAGGATTTCCCACATCCGAAATCGATGATATGCACGGGCCTGTCCTTAGGAAGTATCGGCAGAATATCCTCAATAAATTCCAAAAAGCGGTTGATCTGCCGGAATTTATCATATCTGCTCTTTACAATACGCCCTTCCTGCGTCTGCACGCCCAAATCCACCAGAAAAGGAACCGCCGTCCCTTCCTCCAGGATATAGCGTTTGGCGCGATTGTGGGAAAGATCCGGCCCTTTTTCCGCCTTTGAATGCATTTTCTTTTTTATGGTAACCTTTCCCTTTTTGCTCACAAGCGCCACAGCGGAAAACGCAGTTCCATCCACCTGCATATGCTTATAGTTCTTCATATCACCGGCCAGCTTCTCCACTGCTTCTTCTGCCGAAAAATTTTCATGCAGGACCTGCTTACCCACATAGCTTGTGATTTGAAATACCAATTCCCCTTTTAAAAGAACCGGCCTCACTTTTTTCTTCAACGCGACATCCCCGCTGTCATTCTGGGGTCCGCTTATGATCATCTGATACAGCTGTGCGTTCAGGCACTCCTGCAGCAGTCCCTTTATCTCTTCCATAAAACTCCTCTTTCCAGACAACTTAAAAACCGGAAGAAGCCGCCTTCTTCCGGTTCTATTCTATAGCTTTTGCGGCGGTTTCACAACTAAAATTTTAAGAAACCGTCCCCTTTTGCCTGCCTGCGCTTATAAATCTCATTGTACAAAAGCACCTGCACCAGTTCCGTAATGTGCGGCAGGTTTTCCGGAGGGATTTCATTCCCCTCCTCTTTTTCTTCCTTTTCGATCACAGACATCATATCCCGGGACATTTTAAAGAGCGTCAGCCGGTCCGGATATTCATCATAAATCACGCTGCCATCGAAGTCGAAGCGGTCCAGAAGCCGCATTATTTTCTGCTGGTATCTGCGCGCCTCACTGGGATAGAGGTCCTGCAGATATTCCAGATCCCGCATCACCGTGTCCTCCTCCTCATAAAAAAGAGGCATGGGATAAGTCATGTAAAACGGCAGTATTTTCGGGTAATGGTTCATAATTCTTCCTTCCAGAAGGTATTTACTTTATACTATGCAGGATCTCTCTGGAAAGTTTACCCGCCGCCTTCAGATCCTCTCTGGTAACTCCTTCCTGCGCATATCTGGCCCGTTCATAGATATCCGAAAGATTTTCCCATTCTTCCCGGCATTCTGTATCCCGGCGTCCTGCAATCTCTCTGACCGTCAATGCTTCCAGGCCGCTTTCCTCCGGGCAGGCGCCCTGAACCGTCTTTTTATAAACTCTGCGCACCTTCTCTTCAGTGGTCCTTCCGATAAATGGCAGTCTCTTCCCTTTTTTAAAGTTTGTGCGGTCCAGCCGTTCTTCCTCTTCCAGATAGCCTTCTCCCACAATTTCCCTGGCCCTTTTTTCCCTTTCATAAAAGGTCCTGATCATCCAGCGGATCAGAAGAATGATGAGGAAAACCGCTCCCACAATCAGCGCAATCGTCACTACCCAGTTGAAGATCCAATTAAAGATCTGCAGCCAGACAGGCATTCCCGGCGACTCCTGCATCTGTTCTGCAAGGGGCACTGCCGTCTCCTCCATGGCCCCTGTCTCGCCTTCCCCCTGTGCAAAAAGCATCACAAACCAGAAAAGCCCCCTGAGTAAAAACCTTCCGAATTCTCCCACCAGTTCGGACAGTCTGGCCATCATAGGCGTTTTCGCGCACAGAATGAGCAAAAGCACTGAAACAGAACTGTATCCGCACACTGCGGTCATCCCGGCCCTGAAAATGCTCTTTTCCGGCATGGCTCCCGCCGTCCTCCGGCTCAGATTCACATAGGACAGAAAGTTTTCCAGATAATTCTTCAGCAGATATCCCAGCAGCCAAAGGAAAAAAATCCATAAAACCCGTTCACTTCCCGCATTCTGATGTACATAGCTACAGAGGAAAAACGACGCCGTAAAAAGGCATCCGGCAAGGACTGCCGGGATCTCTCCTTCGCCGTCTACCTTTTGGACAATTCTGATCTTTATAGAATGAAAGGCATAGGCTGCGCCGATCACCGCAAAAACAATCTTCCACAAAACCGGAAACGGCATACTGCCTGCCATCGCAAAAAGCAGGGCCGCCGCGATAGGGTGAAGGATAATGAACAGGACAAAATTTCCCACCCATCTCCGGAATCCGTAGAAAAGCAATGGAAGCAATACAGGCAGACACAACTCCCAAATGGGGGTCTGCAGCATTCCAAAAGAGGCATCCGCCGCCGTTTCCAGACAGAATACCACCAGGAAATTCAAAATGATTTCCAAAATATCTTTTATATTCTCCAGCCAGCGTTGCATCATCCGTCCCCTTCCCTCACCAAAACAGGCGTCACATATGGCTCCAGACAGGGCTGCAGCTTTAATTCGGTATGTTCCGTCACGGGACAAAACCAGGCAAAGTCCATCCTTTTCTCCAGGCAGCTGCAGAGAAGTTCCTGAAAATCCTCCTGTGCGTCCGCCGAAAAAAAGATGGTGAACAGATCTCCCGTTCCCTCTTCCAGAACCCGGGCCTTCAGCGTCTCCAAAAAGGAAGGCGCTTTCTTTTCCAGATCTATCCGGGCCAGCCCGCGGTTTACACTTTCCATATGTCCGGCCCCGCTGGATGCCTCCAGGCATACCGGCTCCCTGGTCAGAATGTCAGGCCCGTTTGTATACAAAGCAGTGCGTATCCCCTGCCATAAAAAACTTTCCGCCGCTCCCGCCGCCATGCTGACGGAGGCCTCCAGCAGCGCTTCCTGGCGCATGATGGCTCCGTCCTCCAGGTTTATAAACAACCTGACAGCCTTTATTGCCGTATAATTTTTCATGTTGACCTTCAGTTCCCCGGTCTTTGCGGTGGCCTTCCAGTTAATATCCCGCATCGTGTCGCGAACGCTGTATTCCCGGATTCCGCGGTATTCAAAAGGATCCTCCAGCAGGTGCCGTTTGCTCAGAATTTCACCGTTCAGCTTCTGCAGAGCCTGGAGAAACTCCAATCCCTGAAACGGTTTCGGAAATACATACAGCCGGGCTTCGCTGGTCAGACTCTTCGGAAGTTCACCGGAAAGGAACAGGTCCCCCGCCACCAGATCCAGACCGTTGATCCTGTAGAATCCCCTCTTTTTACAGACAAAGGGAAGTTTGCGGATATGCCGCATATAGGGCCGGATGGAAAGGACATCATTGCGGTAATACTGATCCGTCACGCTGCTCTCTCTCCCGGCTTCCTCAAACTCCAGATATCTGGACACCTGAAATTTCACTTTCAGCGCCGGAAGAGGCAGAAGCTTCCTGTTTTCCACTTTTTCGCAGAGCATGCAGGAATCTCCCTGTGTAACGCTTTCCTCCGAAAATTCCAGGGCTACAGTCAATCCCTTATCCCAATACCGGGCATACAGTTTTTCCTGCAGATACAGCAGGAACAATGCGCCCAAAATCACCCATATTACAATCATAGTCAAACCCCTGCAGTTCTGTCAAAGCTTTCCGTGGGAACCGGCGTGGCCGCACAGATCTCTTCTATCAGTTTCACTGCATCCCGATATCTGTTCTGACCGTAGGAAAGAACCAGCCTGTGGGCCATGATAGCGGGAGCCACCGCTTTTACGTCATCCGGTGTGACAAATTCCCTGTCATGAATATAGGCCCACGCCCTGGCACCGCGCATCAGGGCCAGCGTCCCTCTGGGGCTCACCCCTGCCACTGTTTTCTGGCTGTCTCTGGTGGCGGCGGAAAGATCCACCATATACCCCGCCACAGCCTTGTGGACATAAACCTGCATCGCTTCCGCCTTCATCTGCAAAAGCTCTTCTTTCCCTGTGACAGCCTCCAGCGCCGTCAGCGGATCCCGGTCCATATAGGTGTCCAATATCGCTATTTCTTCTTCCCTGTCGGGCAGTCCCATGGATAATTTCATCAGAAAACGATCCAACTGGGCCTCCGGCAGCGGAAAGGTGCCTGCAGTTTCAATGGGATTTTCTGTGGCTACCACAAAGAAAGGCTCGTCCAGCCCTTCCGTTTTTCCGTCGATTGTGACCTGCCGTTCCTCCATACACTCCAAAAGCCCTGCCTGGGTTCTGGGCGTGGCCCGGTTGATTTCGTCAGCCAGAAGAATATTGGTGAATACCGGCCCTTTTTTTAATTCAAACTCGTTGGTCTCTCTGTTATAAATATGTAAACCGGTGATATCTGCCGGAAGCATATCGGGCGTAAACTGTATCCTGCCAAAATCCAGTCCCAGACTGACGGCCAGCGCCCTTGCCAGCCTTGTTTTTCCTGTGCCCGGCACGTCCTCCAGGAGCACATGCCCGTCCGCAAGAAGCGCTGCCAGCATCAGCTTCGTCACATTTTCCTTGCCGATGATCACTTTTTTTGTATTCTCAAGAATTGCTGTAATTTTTTCTTTCATTTTACCCCATCCCCCGGTTCGGTATTTGATAAAACCTCCTGCACAATGCCAGACTTATGCATGTCACAGGAGGTTTTCCGTTTTGTAAATTTAACTTAACGCAGCGTCTCAATACGCGCAATGGCTCTCTGCAGCGCAGTCTCGGCCCTCGCGAGATCCGTGTCCGCTTTATGGCTGCGGATCCGTTCCTCCGCTCTCTGCCTGGCCGCTTCCGCCCTGGAAATGTCAATTTCTCCGGGCCACTCCGCAGCTTCCGCCAGAATCGTGATCTGATCCTGCAGAATTTCTGCAAAACCGGTATGCAGCGCCGCCTTTTTCTTTCCGGTGTCCTCCGTGATCGTGAGTACGCCGGGCTTTAAAATGACCGTCATCGGGATATGTCCGGCATAGACGCCGATTTCTCCCTCCGACGTATTAAATTCCGCCATAGTAGCCGTTCCTTCATAAAAAACGCGCTCCGGCGTTATGATCCTGATCAAAAAGGTTCTGTCCTCTGCCATATCATCCTCATTTCTGCGCTTTTGCTCAGTTTGACTTCACGCGGGCAAGGACATCATCAATGCTGCCTGCATTCAGGAAATAACTCTCCGGAATGGAGTCATGTTCCCCGTCAAGGATTTCTGCAAATCCGCGGATGGTTTCGTTGATCGGCACATATTTTCCGGGAAGTCCGGTGAACTGTCCTGCCACGAAGAAGGGCTGTGATAAGAACCTCTGCACCTTTCTGGCTCTGGAAACCACCAGCTTGTCCTCTTCGGAAAGCTCGTCCATACCGAGAATAGCGATAATATCCTGCAATTCCTTATAACGCTGCAGGATTTCCTGCACGCCTCTGGCTACCCTATAGTGTTCGTCTCCCACAATTCTGGGATCCAGAATACGGGAGGTGGACTCCAGCGGATCCACCGCAGGATAAATCCCCAGTTCCACGATGGAACGGGAAAGTACGGTGGTAGCGTCCAGATGGGCGAAGGTGGTGGCAGGCGCAGGGTCCGTCAGGTCATCCGCGGGCACATAAACTGCCTGTACGGAAGTGATGGAACCGTTCTTTGTGGATGTAATGCGCTCCTGCAGCGCGCCCATTTCCGTCTGCAGGGTAGGCTGATATCCTACTGCAGAAGGCATACGGCCCAGCAGCGCGGAAACTTCAGAACCCGCCTGTGTGAAACGGAAAATATTGTCAATGAACAAAAGTACGTCCTTGCCGCCCTTGTCACGGAAATATTCCGCCATGGTCAGCCCGGTCAGGCCCACTCTCATTCTCGCCCCGGGGGGCTCGTTCATCTGTCCGAACACCATGGTGGTCTTATCGATAACGCCCGATTCCTTCATTTCGTAATACAGGTCGTTTCCTTCTCTGGTACGCTCGCCAACGCCGGTGAATACGGAATATCCGCCGTGCTCTGTGGCAATGTTGCGGATCAGCTCCTGGATCAGCACGGTCTTTCCTACGCCCGCGCCGCCGAAGAGGCCGATCTTGCCGCCTTTCTGATAGGGGCAGAGCAGGTCAACGACCTTAATGCCTGTTTCCAGCATTTCCGCCTGTGTGGACTGTTCTTCAAATTTAGGCGCCGGTCTGTGGATGGGCTCATAGCTCACCCCTGTGGGCGCCGGTTTATTATCAATGGGCTGGCCCAATACGTTAAACATACGGCCCAGTGTATTCTCCCCAACCGGAACGGAAATGGGTGCGCCGGTGGCAACTGCCTCCATGCCTCTTACCAGTCCGTCGGTGGAGCCCATGGCGATACATCTGACTGTATCATCACCCAGATGCTGGGAAACTTCTACCACGAGCGTTCCCCCGTCATTGGTCGCAATCCGGATGGCCTCGTTAATCTGAGGGAGTTCCCCCTCCGGAAAACGGATATCCAGGACGGCGCCGATGATCTGTGTGATCTTTCCAATTCTCTCAACTGCCATAACTGTCTCCTTGTTTTGTTTTCTGCAGCCGTCAGCTGATGGCCTGTGCGCCTGCAATGATCTCTGTCAGTTCCTGTGTGATGGAACTCTGACGGGCCCTGTTATAAAGCAGGGTCAGATCATCAATCATCTCTTCCGCATTGCTCGTCGCGGAATCCATCGCCTGCATCCGGGCGCCGTTTTCGCTGGCAACCGCTTCCAGCAGTCCCCCGTAAATGAGGCTCGTCATATATTTGGGAATCAGCATTTCCAGAATGCTTTCTTCCTCTGCTTCGTAATTCATGGGGATCTCGGATTTCTTTTCCCCTTCCTCCCTCGCTACGGGAAGGAGTTTCATAAGGCGCGGTTCATGCACAACCGTATTCTTAAACCAGGTATAGGCCAGCCAGATTTCCCCGACCTCTCCCTTTGCAAAAGAGTCAAGGACTTCCCGGCCCAACGCAGCCGCATCGGCATAATCAGGCTCTTCACAGATATCGGAGCATTCCATTTTGATATGGTACCCTGCTCTCTGCAAAGCTTCCCTTCCCTTTCTTCCGACGGCGTAAATATCCAGATCTTTTTCTGCCAGTTCTCCCTGTGTGATCAGCTTCACCACATTGGAGTTATAGCCGCCTGCCAGGCCTCTGTTGGAGGTGATGACAATGACCGCCTTCCTGGGGCTGTCGCCGCCCTGCAAAAAAGGATGCCGGATGTTCTCAGACCTCTCCAGAATGGATTGGACCGTTTGGTACATGCTGTCGGAATAGGGCTTGGTCTGTTCCGCCTTCACCCTGGCCTTCTGAAGTTTAACGGTGGAAACCAGCTTCATGGCCTTGGTGATCTGCCCGGTGCTCTGAATACTGCTTTTGCGCCTCTTGATGTCTCTCATAGAAGCCATGCTGTATTACCTGCCCTTTCTAACGGAAATTCGTTTTGAACTCTTCTGTTGCCTTACGGAGCTTTTCGTCGGTTTCATCGGAAATCACTTTTTCCGTGCGGATTGCCTTCGGGATTTCCGGATATTTGGAATCCAGGAATGCAAAGAACTCGCTCTCAAAACGGGTGACCGCATCCACCGGCACATCCAGAAGATACTTGTTGGTCGCCACGAAAATGATGATAACCTGATATTCCACAGCCATGGGCTGGTACTGGGGCTGCTTTAACACTTCTTTGATTCTTTCGCCCTGGGCCAGCTTTTCCTTGGTATCTGCGTCCAGTTCGGAACCAAACTGAGAGAAAGCCGCCAGTTCACGATACTGCGCCAGCTCCACACGGATAGGCGCCGCGATTTTCTTCATGGCTTTGATCTGTGCCGCGCCGCCTACACGGGATACGGACAGGCCCGCATTTACTGCGGGGCGGAAGCCCGCATTGAACATTTCCGTTTCCAGATAAATCTGGCCGTCTGTAATGGAAATGACGTTGGTGGGAATATAAGCGGAAACATCTCCCGCCTGGGTTTCGATGATCGGCAATGCCGTCAGGGAACCGCCGCCGTACTCTTCGTTCATTCTGGCCGCACGCTCCAGCAGCCTGGAATGCAGGTAGAAAACATCACCGGGGTAAGCTTCACGCCCGGGGGGTCTTTTTAACAGCAAAGAGAGGGTACGGTAAGCCGCCGCATGTTTGCTCAGGTCATCATATACCACCAGCACATCCTCTCCGTTTTCCATCCACTCTTCCCCGATCGCACAGCCCGCATAAGGTGCGATATACTGCAGGGGAGCCAGTTCGCTGGCAGTGGAAGCCACCACTGTGGTATAAGCCATCGCGCCGAACTCTTCCAGCGTTTTCACGATAGAAGCCACCGTGGACGCTTTCTGGCCGATTGCGACGTAAATACACTTCACGCCCTGGCCTTTCTGATTAATGATGGTATCTATGGCGATGGCAGTCTTACCGGTCTGTCTGTCGCCGATGATCAGCTCACGCTGCCCTCTTCCGATGGGCACCATGGAGTCGATCGCCTTAATGCCTGTCTGCAGAGGCGTATCTACGGATTTCCGCGTGATAACGCCGCTGGCCACACGCTCTATTTTACGGAATTTATCAGTCTGAACCGGTCCCCTGCCGTCAATGGGCTGTCCCAGCGCATTGACCACACGGCCCAGCATCGCGTCACCCACAGGAACTTCCACCACGCGTCCGGTGGTCTTGACCAGATCACCTTCGCTGATATTGCCGGCGCCTAAAAGAACCGCGCCCACATTATCCTCTTCCAGATTGAGCACCATGCCGTATACATCATTGGGAAATGCGAGCAGTTCGCCCTGCATCGCTTTTTCCAGTCCATGGATACGGGCAATGCCGTCCGCTACCTGAATGACCGTGCCCACATCGGACACTTCCAGTTTGGAAGCGTAACGCGCAATCTGTTCCTTTATGACCGAACTGATTTCTTCAGGTCTTAAATTCATGGATTTCTTTACCTTTCTTCAATATTAAAGCTGGATTTTCATCAGCTTTTCTTTCATATCATTCAGCTTGCATAAAATACTGCTGTCAACCACTCTGTCTCCGATCCGAATCTTCAGGCCGCCGATCAGCGCCGGATCGACCCGGTAATGCATCTGCATGGAAACATAATCAGTCGTGGCGAGCAGTTTTTCCATGATTCTTTCTTTTTGGGCATCCGAAAGCGCTGTCGCGCTGGTCACCCATGCGACACCGATTTTATCATATTCCAGCTGTCTTTCATGAAAATATTTCCGGATCGCCCTTAAATCATGAAACCTTCCCTTTTCCAGCAGAATATGGAAAAAGCCTGTCAGTTCGCTGCAGATTCTTCCTTCAAAAACCCGGTCAAACACTTCGATTTTCTCTGGCTCATCCAACTGCGGATGCTCCAGCAGCGCTGTGTACTGCGGATTCTTTTCCAGAATATCTGCGACCGCTTCCAGTTCTTCGGAAAACTGTGCCAGTCTGCCGCTTTCCGTGGCAAGGCCGAACAACGCTTCCCCATAGACCTGCGAAACTAACTTAGCCATGTGCTCTCTCCTATTTCCTGAAGCGTCTCATCAATGAGCGCGCTCTGCCTCTTTTCATCCATGGAAGCACCGACGATTTTGCCAGCCATAGCAGCGGCAACGCTGACCATTTCCTGCTTCACTTCGTCCGCAACCTTTTTCTTTTCCAGTTCCGCTTCCACATTCGCACGCGCAATAATCCTCGCCGCCTCTTCCTTGGCTTCCGCAATAATGCGGTTTTCGTTGGCGAGCGCCTTCCGTCTTGCGGCATTCAAAATTTCATCCGCTTCTTTTTCAATGCCGGAAAGCTTCTTTTCATACTCTTCTTTTAATTTAGCGGCTTCCTCTTCTTTTGTCTTTGCATTTTCCAGCTCGCCCGCAATCTTCTCCTGTCTGCCCTGCATGAATTTTCTTGCGGGATTAAACAGGAAATAGGACAACGCTGCAAACAGCACAAAGACCGCTATAATGGTAAGCATGGTATCCGACAGAAGCTGGAAGTCCAGGTCAAACAGCCTGGGCGCCATCTCTTCCGTCAATAACACTGTGCCAAGTATATGCAAGATTTACGCCTCCTTCCTTTTTCTATGTGAGGCTCCTCTTACGGCAGTAAGGGTTTTACGAACAGCAGAAGCATCGCGATCAGCAGGCCGTACAGACCCGTTGTCTCTGCTACCGCCTGTCCCAAAAGCATGGTGGATGTGATGTCGGATTTTGCGCCGGGATTGCGTCCCACTGCCGCTGCAGCATGTCCTGCCGCGATACCCTGTCCTACACCAGGTCCGATACCGGCGATAACCGCCAGGCCTGCGCCGATTGCTGAACAACCTAAGATAAAGTTTTCATTAAAGTCCATGTTAATTCCTCCGTTCCGCCGCTGTGCGGCGCCTTTCTTAATATGAAATTCAAATGCTTTTTCAATCATAAAAAACCCGCTGTGCGGATTCTCTATTTTTTATTACTCGTCTCCGATGGCATCGGAAACATATGTCATCGTCAGCATACAGAACACATAGGTCTGAATCGCTCCCGAAAACAGATCAAAATACACATGCAGAATCGCGGGCCATCCGATTGCGATCACCCGCAAAAGCCCGTACACCAGCGCCATCATGACAACGCCGGAAAGCACATTGGCAAACAGACGTAAGGACAGGGATACCGGCACCGCGATATAGCCGATAATATTGATCGGCGCCCAGATGGGCCACGGCTCGCACAGTTCTTTGAAAGCCCCTTTGAGCTTCTTGTGCTTGAGCTTGTTGTAGTGGATCAGGGTAAACGTGATCAGGCCCAGCGGCAATGTCACGCCGTAGTCCGCCGTGGGCGGCCTGAGTCCGAACAGTCCGGAAATATTGCATATCAGGATGAATATAAAAATCGATCCGATATAGTTTGCAAACTTCCCGGCATTCTTGCCCATTACGCCTTTTACAACGTTATCCAGCATTTCCACCACCATCTCCACAATGTTCTGGAAGGTTCCGGGCACCTCAGTTGCGCGCTTCATCGCCGCGTTTGCCGCAATGGCAAATCCGATGAGAACCAGCATCACAATGAGCAGACAGATATGGGTCGTCGTGATCCAGACGGTATGTCCAAACAGTTCATAGGAAAAAACGCCGTGAATCATAAAATCAATATCTGCGGAACCGCCCAGCCAGATTCCAGTTGGCATAGCTTCACCTCCTCTTACTTATAAATTTATGAACGGCAGGCTGCAGATAAGCCGCCGCTTTCATCCCCATAAGACCTAAAAATGCGGTGAGCGGGTTCGCCCATTCCGTCACCATGAGAACTGCAAACACAATGACAAATACGCCGTATCTCGCCCAGCTTCTCACCGTCAGGTATTTTTGCGCTCCGTCGCCTAAATCCAGCGCCGTATCCAGCACCTTCCACATATGCCATATCCCGGCAGCCGCCAGCAGACAGCCGATCAGGATTCCAAGCCCGCCGGAAAGCCTGTCCTTTACAAACCAGACCGTCACCAGCTCACAGGCAAGCCCCCAGAGCAGAATGCCGATCCACATCTCTTTTACTGTAGTATCTGCATTTCGGAAAAAATGAATCATATATCGTTTTTCCTGTCCTTACTTTTATAAATTTTTCGTGCCAGCCGGAATACATTTCCAAACCCGGCCAGCGCTCCGACAAAAAACAATACCACTGCAAAAAAGGAAGTCGAAAGCTTCTGATCCAGCCAGTATCCGAGGGCAAACATGAGAGCCATGGGAACCAGCATCGTGATCCCAAACTGTGAGATGAGCGCCAGACTCTGAAATACGGTTCTGTTGTACGGATGTTTCGCCATGATGACCTCTTTTCCTCAAAAATACCTAATTATGATTATACCTACTTTTCCCATGCCTGTCCACTTCTTTTCGCACACAGTTTTTTCCCAGAAAATATACTTTTGTCCGAAAATGTAACATTGACTTCCAAGTGTGACAGGAGTAAAATTTGGGTAAACATTCTCTTAAATATAGGATTCCCATACCAAGGAGCGGCCATGGAAAATATGATGATGGATTTTCCCGTAAAATTCCCGAAGGACCTTTTAAAACATTCTTCTGCGGAACTAAAGCTGTACCGCAGACGCCTGATACCGGCAGAATGTATTCCCTTGCCCAACGACGTCCTCCTCCAGTATGAGGACGGTGTACTTGTAACGTCATGGAAAACGATCCATCCCAAGAAGGACATGGATCATGGTTACTCCTGTTATTATCTGTATGAAGGGTATAAAATCAGTAAATTTTACCGTTCCGACAATACGCTTCTCTATTGCTACTGCGATATTATTTCCCCCGCTTATGAAGAAAATACCAATACTTTGACCGTCACCGATCTGCTGGTGGATGTTATCGTCCATCCCGACGGTTTTGTCCGTGTGGTGGATGTGGATGAACTGGTAAAAGCGCTGGATGACGGGCAGATGACCCCGGATCAGCTGCGACGGGCGCTGCTTTCTCTGGACAGGCTTCTGACGCTCATTTATGGCGGGAAGCTGCCCCGGCTGCTGGCGCCGATTGAAAAATTTGAAAAATTCTAGGCTTCTCTCAGGTTCTTCAGGAGGCTTTAAAAGAAAAAGTGGAAGAAAAAATTTGGGAATCATAAAGCAGAAGGAGAAAAGTAAAAAATGAACAGAACTGAAAACGTTGAACTGACTGTGTTATGTTCCCTCTATGACGAAAACAGGATCCTGCTTCAAAACCGCGCAAAAGAGGACTGGAAAGGCTTCACTCTCCCCGGCGGGCATGTAGAAGAAGGCGAGTCCATTGTGGATGCCGTAATTCGTGAAATGAAGGAAGAGACCGGTCTTACCGTTAAAAATCCCCGTCTTTGCGGCGTGAAACAATTTCCTATTGAAGGAGGGCGGTATCTGGTATTTCTTTTTAAAGCCTGCAATTATGAAGGAATCCTCACTTCCTCCGACGAAGAGGAGATGAAATGGATCGACCGCAAAGACCTTGACCGGTTCCCGCTTGTGGAAGATTTTGCAGACCTGCTGCGAGTCATGGAAGATGATACCCTTACGGAATTTCAGTATATTGTAAATGATGGCGAATGGGCTGTCCACATACGATAATTCTCCCGCCTCTACTTTTCTGACTTCCTACAGTCCGCCGGGCACGCTCGAAAAGCCTTGCGGCTTTCCTCGCTTTTCGGCTTTCGCCGAATTAAGATCAAAAGAACAGCATTGGCTGGTGAGCAAGCTCCCCAGTCTCAACTTCCTCTTCCCCGCCGGGCACGCTCGAAAAGCCTTACGGCTTTCCTCGCTTTTCGGCTTTCGCCGAATAAAGATCAAAAGAACAGCACTGGCTGGTGAGCAAGCTCCCCTGCCAGTGCTGTTCTTTTGATCTTTGCCCGGCTCAATGCTAGTAAAAGATGTGATCTCCGATCTGGATGCCAACCAGGCCGGGGATGGGCGTGCGGAAATAAACGCAGCGTCCTACGTTTGTGAATCCCGCCATGGCTTCATCTGCCGCCTTGTAACAGGAAGCGGTCGCTTTGTTGGCCGCCAGGGCAAGGGAAAGATGTCCGTCCAGGACCGGAGCGAACTGTTTATACTGATATATCACACTGGACACCGTATTCGGATAGACGGAGCTCAGCACCCGGTTGATGACCACCGCGCCCACTGCGACCTGTCCTTCATAGGGCTGGTTGCCCGCTTCACAGTAGATCAGGTTTGCCAGCAGGTATCGGTCGCCTTCCGTGAAGGTCACTTCCGAAATATCACGCCACTTGGAATTGGCCGCCAGTCTGGATTTCGCAAGTTCTTCCGCCAGCTGTTTCTGGAGTGTGGTAATATTTTCGTTCTGGGCCGCAATTTGGGCTTCCAGTTGATCCGCCTGGGCCTCTGCCGCCGCAATCTGATTCGCATACCCGGCGATCCCGTTTTTGGCTTTATTGACGCTGGCCGTAATATTTTCTTTCTCAATCTGTGCCTGCGCCTGAAGTTCATCCAGTTTTTCCTTTTCCTCCTGCAGTTTCGCTTCCAGCTGTTCAATCGCCTCGCGCTGCGCCTTATATTGTAGCAGCATCTTACGGTCATACTCATGCAGCTTTTCAATATAGGTGCTCTGATTGATCAGGTCGGAAAAGCTTCGCGCATTTCCCAGGATTTCAAAGTAAGTCTGATTTTTATCCTCATAGAGGTAGCGCAGGCGCCGTTTCATAGCCGCATACTGGTCGGCTTCCGTTTCCTTTGCAAGCGCAAGTTTATTCTGGGTGTCCTCTATTTCCGCATTTTTATCGATAATATTATTTTCAATCTCTTCCAGTCTCTGACTGATCTCCGTGAGTTCTTCGGTGAGACCATTCAACTGCCCCTGAAGGGATTGTTTTGCATTGCTCAGGCCTCCGATATTTTTTTCTGTTTCCTCTTTTGCCTTCTCGGTAGCCTTCTTGTTTTCCTGCGCTTCGTTCAGCTTTTCTTTGATCTCATTAATATTATCGGCACGCACAATCATCCCCGGCATCCCGGCACAGAGTACACACAGCAGAATACAAAAAACGAGCCTGCGCCACGCTGTTTTCATTCTCCTTCGTCCTTCCATCACAGTTCCATTTTCACAACGCGGCCGCTCTTTGAATAAGGGCGATAGGCCACGCCCGCCGCCCGAAACATCCTCTTGGACGCCCGGACCGAAGGGGTTTCGGAATATTTGTCACAGTCATAAATCACTTCCCGAATTCCGCTCTGGATGATCGCTTTGGCGCATTCATTACAGGGGAACAGGGAAACGTAAAGTTTGGCCCCTGCCAGGCTCCCCCCTCTGAAATTCAATATCGCATTCAGTTCGCTATGGGTTACATAAGGATATTTTGTATCGAGCGTTTCCCCTTCTCTTTCCCACGGAAACTCATCATCGGAACAACCAATAGGAAGGCCGTTATAGCCCATGGATAAAATTTTGTTGTCCTGGCTGACAATGCAGGCGCCCACCTGCGTGCTGGGATCCTTGGAACGCATCCCCGCCAGCTTCGCAACCCCCATAAAATATTCATCCCAGGAAATATAGTCTTCACGCTTCATGCCAGTCCCTCCCGCACATTATTTTGTGCCGAAAATCCTGTCGCCGGCATCGCCCAGTCCGGGCACGATATAGCCGTGATCATTTAAGTGGTCATCCAGCGCACCGATATACATGTCCACCTCAGGATGCGCTTCCTGCATGGCCTTCACCCCTTCGGGTGCCGCGATAATGCACATGAAATGAATCTTCTTGCAGCCCTTATCCTTGAGCATCTGGATTGCCGCCACAGAAGATCCGCCGGTCGCCAGCATGGGATCCACCACAAAAACTTCTCTTTCCGCACAGTCTGCCGGAAGCTTGCAATAGTATTCCACCGGCTTTAAGGTTTCGGGATCGCGGTACAAACCGATATGTCCCACTTTTGCGGCGGGAATGAGTTCCAGAACGCCGTCCACCATGCCCAGACCTGCCCGCAGAATGGGCACAATCGCCATTTTGCGTCCTTTTAATTCTTTTACCGTAGCTTTGCAGATGGGCGTTTCAATTTCCACATCCTGCAGCTGCAGTCCTCTGGTGGCTTCAAAGCAGATCAGCATCGCAATCTCGCCGATGGCCTGTCTGAAATCCTTGGTTCCCGTCTCTTTTCTCCGGATCAGCCCGATTTTGTGCTGGATTAACGGATGATCCATAATCACTACTTTTGACATTTTTTATCCTCCTCGTATGTCAGTCCACTATCCGTGGAATCCCTTTCTCTCTCAGCAGTATGTAACATCACTCTCAATTTTGTCAACCCTTCTGGCATGCCTCTCTGCTCCGGAAAAAGGCGTGTTCAAAAAAGTATCCAGGATGTTCAAGGCCAGATCAGGCCCGATGATTCCGGCGCCCATGGCCAGCACATTGGCATTGTTATGTTCCCTGGTCAGTCTGGCGGAAAGCAGATCCGAACACAAAGCGCAGCGGATCCCCTTCACCTTATTTGCCACAATGGAAACGCCGATCCCCGTCGTACAGATCACTACACCCATTTCACATTCTCCGTTGGCTACAGCTTCCGCCGCCGGACGTGCAAAATCAGGATAATCACAGGACCCCTTTCCAAAGCTTCCAAAATCCTTATATGCGATTCCCTTCTCCTCAAAATAGGCGGTCACCTTGCATTTCAGGTCATATCCGCCATGGTCACACGCTAATGCAATCATTTCGCATCCTCCTTTTTTATACTGTTTCCACATGATGACCGGCCGCTTTCAAAAGCCGGTTCATAATTGCCACTCCAAAGCCGCTGTCCGAAAAGGACTCTGAAAAAATCACCGTCACATCCTCATCGTCGAACTCCCGCAGGATCCGGTACAGACTTCTTGCTACCGCTTCTTCATCCGTCCGGCTGCCCACGCTTTTGACACTGTCCGCCCTGCTTTCCCGGCGATATCTGCCGTCCGTTTCGTCCGTGGCGATAATGCCCACCTTTTGTCCTGCTTCTTTAGCCTGACGGCTCTTTTCACAGATCGCTTCCATCACGGCCCCGGGCGCTCCCTCCACAATGGTAAGGTCGCCTTTGGGCGCATAGTGTTTATACCGCATTCCGGGCGCTTTGGGGCGGAGACGGCAGTCGGCATCCAGGATCGTCCTGTCCACGTCCACCCTGTCCAACACTTCCTCCAGCATCTCTTTCGTCACATAGCCCGGCCGAAGGATCATGGGTTCCTCTCCGGTCAGATCCACAATGGTGGACTCCAGGCCGATTCCCACTTCACCGCCGTCTAAAATCATCTCAATCCTGCCGCCCATATCTTCCATCACATATCTGGCCAGCGTAGGACTTGGCCTGCCGGACAGATTGGCGCTGGGCGCTGCCACAAATCCGCCCGCCGCATCGATGAATGCCTGCGCGGTTTTATCCACCGGGAAACGCACCGCTACCGTATCCAGTCCTCCTGTGGTCTCTTTCGGCACCAGTTCCGTCTTATTCAGGATCATGGTCAGCGGACCCGGCCAGAAGGCATCCGCCAGCTTCTTCGCACTTTCCGGCACCGGATCGGCTATTTTATAAATATCCTCCCACCGGCAGATATGCACGATCAGCGGATTATCGGACGGACGTCCCTTTGCCTCATAAATTTTTTTGGAAGAGCCGGGATTCAACGCATCTCCGCCCAAACCGTATACGGTCTCCGTCGGAAACGCCACCAGCCCCCCCTGACGGATGATCTGCCCCGCTTTTCTGATGCTCTCTCTATCCGGATTTATACCGTCTATCTTTACCAGAACCGTTTCCATATTTCGCTGCCTCTGTCTCTCCTGCGCGTTTTTTTCATCCTCTGTCAATATCGTTTACAGTATATCACAACCATAACTTTGATGCAAATATTCCCTCGCCGCGTTCCCTGACTTCACAAAAAAAGCGCCGAAAGAGTTTTTTCTCTTCCGCGCTTTCTCTTATTTTTCAGCATCTCCTTCTCCGGAACCTTCAAGATAAACACCTACGCGCCACAGCGGCCGGTTTATGGGCCCGCCGGGACACGGATGCGTTTTTCCTGTCGGCTCTGCTTACAGACTGCGCTGGATGAAATCTGCCAGCGCTCCCGTCAGAAGGAACGCCAGCGCGATGATGCCAGTGACTGTCTTTAAACCGATGACTTCAAAATGGTGCTTCAAAGCGCCGTCTTCTTTCAAAGGCTCCGTTTTTTTCCCTTTTATCAACAGCATTCCCGCAAGGAAGAACAAAAGGAGCGCCGTTGCAATAAATACACCGTTTTTTGCCGTCTCAAGCCCTGCCGCGCCGGTGCCTCCGCCGACGAGTCCTGCGAGAAACAATATTGCTGCCGCTGCCACGGCAGCGGACGCCCCGATCAGAAAAGCTTTCAGGATATCCTTTACAAACCCTCTTACTCTGCTCATTTTTTCTCCGCCTGCAGCATCTGCGCACAACGGTGACAGGCCACATAATGCCCTTCTCCGATTTCCACAAGGGGCGGCATTTCCTGTTCGCAGACAGGCATTGCATATTTACAGCGCCCTTTGAACTTACATCCGGGTTTTGTATTGATGGGGCTGGGTACTTCCCCCTCCAGGCGTATTTTCTTTTCGTCCCTCTCCTTCTCAATCTCCGGATCCGGAATCGGAATTGCGGAAAGCAGCGCCTGCGTATAGGGATGAAGGGGATTTTCATACAGCTTTGCGGAAGTAGTCAGTTCCACCAAAGTCCCCAGATACAACACCGCCACCCGGTCCGAAATATGTTTTACCATGGACAGGTCATGCGCCACAAAGAGATAGGTCAGCCCCATCTTTTTCTGAAGCTCCACCAAAAGATTGACAATCTGCGCCTGAATGGACACGTCCAGCGCGGAAATGGGCTCATCCAGCACCATGAACTCCGGCTGTACGGCCAGGGCCCGGGCAATGCCGATCCTCTGCCTCTGTCCGCCGGAAAATTCATGCACAAACCGGTTGGCATGCTCCCGGTTTAATCCCACCAGCTCCAGATATTTATAAATGATTTCTTCCCGTTCCTGTTTCGTTTTGGCAAGACGGTGAATATCGATCCCTTCCCCGATAATTTCCGCCACTGTCATGCGGGGATCCAGCGAATTATAAGGATCCTGAAAAACCATCTGGACTTCCTTTTTAAAGGACTGTCTGTCCTTTTTGTCCAAAGCGTGCACATCCCGTCCCTTATAAAGAACCTGTCCGTCCGTCTTATCATAGAGTCCGATGCAGGTGCGTCCGCAGGTCGTTTTCCCGCAGCCGGATTCTCCCACCATGCCCAGCGTCTCTCCTTTATAAATGTCGAAGGTGACATCGTCAACCGCTTTTAAGACCGCGTTTTTACCCACGTTAAAATATTTTTTGAGATGCTGCACGGAAAGCAGCACTTTCTTTTCTTCTTTCATCACTATTCCTCCTGCAATATCGCGGACCTATCCGTTTACTAAAAAGGCCAGAGGACGCTCAGGCCTGTCCGCCCTTCCGGTCGGGCATTTCCACTTTCGGCGCCATCGGATGATGAAGCCAGCAGGCAGCCAGGTGGCCGTCCCCGAAGTCCGTGCGCTCCGGCATTTCTTCTTTGCAGATCTCCATGCAGTATTTACACCTGGTGGAAAACGGACAGCCCGCGGGAGGATTCAACAGGTCGGGAGGCGTTCCGGGAATGGAAGCCAGCTCCTGTTTGTTCTCCAGGTCAAGACGGGGCACCGACTCGATGAGTGCCCAGGTATAGGGATGTCTGGGACGGTAAAAAATATCTGCCGCTTTTCCTTTCTCCACAATCATCCCCGAATACATCACGGCAATATCCTGCGCCAGATTTGCCACAACCCCCAGATCATGGGTGATCAGGATGACCGATGTATTGTTCTTTTTCTGCAGTCCCTTGATGATATCCAGAATCTGCCCCTGGATCGTCACGTCCAGGGCGGTGGTCGGCTCGTCGCAGATCAGCAGCTTAGGGTCGCAGGCAAATGCGATGGCGATCATGACACGCTGGCGCATACCGCCGGAAAATTCGTGGGGATACTGCTTCACCCTTTTTTCAGGCTCCGGTATGCCTACCATACGCAGCATTTCCACCGCTTCCTTCCTGGCCGCATTTTTGTCCATATTTTTATGAACCATCAGATTTTCCGCGATCTGCTTTCCCACGCGCATGGTGGGGTTTAAGGATGCCAGCGCGTCCTGAAACACAATCGCACACTCGCCGCCCTTATATGCCTGCCACTGTTTCTTTGTATAATTCAGTATATTTTCACCGTTATAGAGGATTTCGCTGCCCTCTTTGATTTCCCCGGCCGGCCCTTTGATCAGACCCATAATAGACTTTGCGGTAACCGATTTTCCACAGCCGGATTCCCCTACGACAGCCAGCGCTTTCCCTGTCTCCAGTTCAAAGGAGACGCCTCTGACGGACTGTACTTCGCCCGCGTAGGTATGATAGGAAACGCGCAGGTTTTTCACTTCCAGAATATGGTTTGTGTCGCTCATTGCTCTTTTATCCTTCCTTCATTATCGAACCTTTTATCGGTCACTGTCTCAGTCTCGGGTCAAGCGCATCGCGCAGGCCGTCTCCCAGCAGGTTAAACGCCATGACGATGATACACAGAATGGCGCACGGATAAAACAGCTGGGCCGGATAAAAATCCATGGTCTGCTGTCCCTGGGAAATCAGAACGCCCAGGCTGATAGCCGGAGCGCGAAGGCCGATGCCCAGAAAGCTTAAGCCTGCTTCCGTAAAAATGAACTGAGGGATCGCCGTTGACGCATCCAGGATCAGAATGCTGAGCATGTTGGGGACATAGTGCTTCAAAATGATGCGGGAAGGCTTTGCTCCCAGCACTTCCGCCGCATATACATATTCGGATTCTTTTAATTGTTTGATCATGCCTCTGGTCTGTCTGGCCGTGTTGCACCATGCGGTGATGCTCAGCGCCACCAGCAGCGCAAAAAGATTGTTGCCCAGCACCATCATGATCAGAATGGTCACCAGCAGATAGGGAACCGAGTTGATGACCTCGATAATGCGCATCAGGACATCATCCACCCAGCCGCCGAAATGAGCCATCGCCGCTCCGTAAAGCGTACCCACCACCAGTTTTAATGCCGTGGCGATCAACGCAATCAGAATGGATGCGCGGGCGCCTATCCATATTCTGGAAAACAGATCCCGTCCCAGGTTGTCCGTACCGAACCAGTATTTTGCGCTGGGTCCCTGGTTTTTGTCTCTCACATTCATGGTGATAAAATCATAGCCGCGGATATAAGGGCCTATGATCACCAGCACCACCAGCAGTCCCAGCACCACCAGCGATATCATCGCGACGGGATTTTTCCGAAGCCTCCTCCAGGCATCCTGCCAGTAGGAAATCGTCGGACGGTCGATCCGATTGGCTTCTTCCTGAGAAAAGCCAACTACTTTAAATTTTTCGGGTGTTAACTGTGCCATTTTCCATCTCCTCCTATTTTCCACTGCCCGGCATACCGATGCGGGGATCTACCAGCACATAAAGGATATCCGTGATGAATAGCACCACGATATAAAGAGCGGCCAAAAGCACCGTCTCCCCAAGCACAATGGAAAGATCCTGATTATTCACGGCAGTCACGTAATACTGGCCAATGCCCGGAATGGAAAAAATACTCTCGATGAAAAAGGAGCCTGTAATACACATCGCCACAGACATGGGAAGCTGTGTCATGACCGGTATGAAGGAATTGCGCAGAATGTGGCGGCGGATCACCGCGCCCCTGCTCAATCCTTTCGATTCCGCCGTCAGCACATAATCCTGGTTGATCACGTCAAGCATGGAAGTCTTCAACAGACGGGCATAGGTGGCCACATAGGTGAAGCAGCCCGTCAGCGTAGGGAGGAAGGTATATTCCCAGCCGCCAAACCACAGATCCTTTCCCGCCGGCCAGCCGATGGTGGGAAACCATTTCAGGTTTCCGGCAAACACCTTCTGCAGAAGCAGGCCGAATATCAGATGCGGAATGGATATGAGCAGGACCGACAGCCCCACTACAAGATAATCCGCTATGGTTCCCCTTTTCGTTGCGGCAAGTACTCCCAGAAGCAGGCCGATGGTAACTCCAAGGAGCATCTGCTGCAAGCCAAGCCTTGCAGAAACGGGGAGCCTGTCGTGGACCAGTTTTCCTATTGTTTGGCCCGCGTAGACAAAGGACTCGCCGAAATCCCCCATGGCCATATTTTTCATCGTAATGACATAACGTTCCATCACGGGTTTGTCTAGACCATATCTTTTATAAAGATTTTCCCTGGCCTGGGGCTGCAGCTTATCGGCCCGCTGTGAAAGAGGATCTCCCGGAACCGCTTCCAGGAGGAAAAAAGTTGCCGTAGCGATGAGGAAAAGGGTCAGAACCATTTCACAGAATCGCCGGAGTAAATATTTAACCATAACAGCACTCCCTGTTCTAATACCAAAGAAGGGCTTAGATACGCCGTCGGTCCGGCGACTCTGCCAGACCGCCCGGCTTCTTGTAAGCCCTTCCCGGTTTCTTTTGTGGTAATGTCACAGTTTCTTATCAAAAGTGACGTTGATCGATCCGTTTATTTATTTCTGCCTTCAATATAGGTGATATACAGTTCCTGGCTTGCGCCGAAGGAAGAGGTTCTGAAATCCTTCACCCAATTCTGTAAAAATACCTGCTTGGTATTGTAATAGATCGGCGCCATCGCACATTCATCCAGAAGAAGCATCTTTTCCATGCTCTCATAAATCTGTCTGCGCTTCTCCATATCGTTTTCACCGGTGAGGGAATCCGCCAGCGCATCATATTCCGGATTGCTGTAATACCCATAGGAATCATAATATCCGGTGTGGAAAGTGTTGAGGTAATCCAGCGGATCATTATAATCGCTCCACCAGCCGGAAGTCATGAAGTCAAAGTTGCCGGCATCTCTCTCCGCCTCGAACAGCGCATAGTCGCCCACCGCGTTCAGTTCCACTTTGCATCCCAGCTTCTGGGAAATGACCTGCTGCAGATATTCGCGCTCAGACTGGTTTTCGATGGTTGTTCCGTAGGTCAGCATCGTCAGGGTGATATCGCTGATCGGTGTTGTCACACCCAGTTCATCCAGTCCTTCCTGGAACAGCGCCTGCAGTTTTGCAGGATCTGCCGCATATTCTTCATACTCAGCCTTGATGGGCTCTTCCACCTGGCTGCGCCAGGGTTCTCCGTTAAAGGTGATGGCGGGCGCGATATAACCGTAAGCGGGTTTATATCTGCCGTAAACAGCCTCCACCATTTCATCACGATCGATACAGTAAGAAATTGCCTTCCGGATTTTCACATTGCCCATCAGGCCGGATTTTCCGTTATTCTTAAAATCATAGCACAGGGTAACGGTGCCGGGATAATCGGAAGTCAGCTCCACAATGTTGCCTGCTTCCGCTTCTGCCGCATATTTTAAAGCGTAGTCTCCGGAAGTCTGAAGCACATCCAGTTCTCCGTTGTCAAACATGGTAGCGGCTGTGGAATCCTCTGCGATCAGATACCAGTTGATGCTTTCCAGTTTCACGTTTTCCGCATCCCAGTAGTACGGGTTTTTGGTCCAGACCATCTTGTTGTCCTCTACAAGTTCAGACATGACATAGGGTCCGTTATAGACACACAGGGTCCAGTCTTTTCCCCAGTTATCCCCCGCCGCTTCCGCGATATCTCTGCGGGTGGGATAGGTAGGGGTTGCCACCAGTTTTGCCTGGAAAGTAGGATCCGCAACCTTTAATGTCACTTCAAAAGTATAATCGTCCAGCGCTTTTACGCCTACGTCTTCCACGCTGCCGGTGCCGTTATAATATTCCTCCGCCCCTGCCACATTCATGATAAAGGAAGCGTAATCATAACCTTTGGATGCATCCAGCAGTCTTGTCCAGCCATACACATAGTCATTTGCCGTAACCGGAACACCGTCGGACCATTTTGCGTTCTGTCTCAGATGAAAGGTATAAACGAGTCCGTCATCCGAAACATCCACGCTCTCGGCTCCTGCCAGGATGAAGTGTTCGCCTTCTTCATCCGCCACATTGCGGTAAAGCCCTTCATAACAGTCGCCCATCATCCAGCGCCAGCCCATATCCTGTACGTCATAGTTGTTGCCGAAAGAGGTGGCGCGCAGGTTCAGCACCTGAGTATCGCCGCCCGCAGCCGTATCCGCCCCTGCCGTCTGGGTCTGAGTTGTGTTAGCGTCTCCTGCGGTAGCCACTTCCGTGGTCCCGTCGCCGCAGCCGGCCAGCGTACCCATTACCATCACGCCCGCCAATAACATTGCCAGTAACTTTTTCATTTTATGTCCTCCTTTTTGTATCGCGCCGGGCTTTTTTAACCCGCGTTTTCCTCAGTCACAGTGTGTCATGATCCGGATGATTTCTTCATCCGTTTCACACATTCCTTTTGCCCCCAGGCGGTAAATATTCCTTATGGTATTCTCCACCCCTTTGGAAACGATCCCGTCCTCGGCATAAAACTGCTGTCCTTCCCGGAACATATGATAGCCCAAAATGCCCGCGTCCACGGAGGATGCAATCTTTCCTGCACAGGACGGTTTGGCGCCGTCGCACACGATTCCGGATACGATGGCGATGGAATTGACCAGGGTATGGGAAATTTCCTCCATCCTTCCGCCCTGCAGCCACGCGATGCCGCAGCCTGCCGCACATCCGGCGCTGACCGCCCCGCAGAAGGCCGAAAGCGGCCCGATGCCGTTTTTTAAATGAATCGCGATCAGGTTAGATACCAAAAGGGCCCGGTACAGCTCGTCCTCGGTGGAATGAAGTTCTTTCGCATAAACGATTACGGGAACCGAAACCGTTATTCCCTGATTGCCGCTTCCTGAGTTGATGACCACAGGCAGTTCACATCCGCTCATGCGGGCGTCCGAGCCGGCGGCGGCCATGGCCTTCGCTCTCGTCCTGACATCATTTCCGAAGGTCTTTATGAGAACGCTTCCCACATTGGCTCCCCAGTCATGGGAAATTCCTTCCTCCGCAATGGCATAGTTATAAGAAATCTGTCTGTCCAAAATTTCCTTTACATCGGAAATTTCCGCCTCTTTTGCAAAATCGATAATCTTTTCAACGGAAAGACCGCTCCGGTCCGCACTGCAGCTGACTGTCCCGCAGTCCTCTCCTTCCCGGTCCAGCAATACTTCGCCGTCTTTTTCCACCCGGACGATATTGCTGTGCCGTCTGGCGATCCGCACCGCAGCCGTATGAGAGCTGTCCGAAACCGTAATCCGCACATCCAGCTTGTCCCCGCCTTCCAGGGGTTTCACATCAAAGGATACCCTGTCCAGATAGGCCCGGATCTGTTGTTTCTGCTCCTCCGAAACCCGGGCAATCACTTCCAGCACTTTGTCCGCCTCTCCGGCTATGATTCCCGCCGCCGCGGCAGCCGGGATTCCCTTGAGGCCTCCGGTGTTGGGCACGATCACGCTTTTCACATTTTTGATGATATTTCCGGAGGCTTCAATCAAAATGTGCTCAGGCAATCCTCCCAGCGTCTCCCGCACTTTTGCCGCACAATAGGCGATTGCGATGGGTTCCGTGCATCCGAATGCGGGCGTCAGTTCTTCCTTCAGTATTTCTACAAAATTTGTGTAATCTTCTTTTGTGAGTCCCATAATCCCCTCGGTTCCTGTCTTTTATTGCAGGTTTTTATAATTTGTGTTTTAGTATAGCATAATTATTGTATTATGAAAAATTAAAATGTATAATAATACATATCATTTTTTTCGATAATAAGCCATACGGGGTGATGCCGTAAACGGAAAGGGGAGTCTCTTCTCACATGGAAATAAAAAACATTCGTACCTTTGTCAAAACCGCGGAGCTGGGAAATATTACAAAGGCCGCACAGACGTTGGGATATGCGCAGTCCACGGTCACGACGCAGATTCGTCAGCTGGAGGAGGAACTGCGCGTAAACCTGTTTGACAGAAATGGCAAACGAGTCCAGCTCTCCGTCTCCGGCAAAGAATTTTTACAGTATGCTTATCAAATTCTTAAATATGAGTCCATGGCTGTCGAACATTTTTCTTTGTCCGGCGAACCCGAAGGAGAATTGAATATCGGAATTATGGAAACAATATGCGCTTCCGAATACAGTTCTCTTTTTCAGAACTTCTCCGAAAAATTCCCCAAGGTCTCCTTAAACCTACAGATCGTCACCACCCATCAGGCGCTGGATTTTCTGGAAAAAGGCAAATTCGACCTGATTTTTCTGCTGGATAACAAAATTTCCCGCCCTGACATGGTGACTGCCCGGGAGTATCCGGTTGATATCTCCTTTTTTTGCTCCTCCGCCCATCCTCTTGCGAAACAGGACAATATTTCTCTGGAACTTCTGCTCCAGGAACCTTTCGTCCTGACGGAAAAAGGCTGTAATTACCGGCAGGTTTTTGAAAGCGAAGTGGCGGCCAGAGGCCAAACCCTGACCTGTATCACGGAAATCGGCTATACCCAGTATATCATCCAGTGTGTTTCAAAGCAGCTGGGTATCGGCCTTTTGCCTTCCATTGTGCTTTCCGACGCGCTCCGGAACGGTTCCATATCCCTGATTCAGGTTTCAAATTACCAGATCCGTATGTCCATCCAGGTCATTTACAGCAACCGCCGCCGGATTTCCCTGCCCCTTCACGCCTTTCTGGATGCGCTGTGAGATCCGCGCTCACCGGAAGCTGTTCAGGTACTGCAGAATTCCCATACGGATCTGCCATGCCGCCCGTTCCTGATAAACCGGATCGCAAAGTTTTTCCGCTTCTTCCGGGTTGCTCAGGAAACCGCACTCCACAATCACGATGGGACGGGTGGTTTTTTTCAACAGATAATAACTGTTGTTCGCCTTCGCCACTCTGTGGTTTTCCGGATCCAATCCGAGGATCAGGCGGTTTTGTATGGTATCCGCCAGTTTCTTTCCTTCTGCGCTGTCTGTATAAAAAAACACCTGTGCCCCTTTGATGGACGCTCCCTCATAACTGTTTTGATGTATGCTCACTACCAGGTCAG
Organism: uncultured Lachnospiraceae bacterium; assembly: GCA_902476265.1. GTDB lineage: Bacteria > Bacillota > Clostridia > Lachnospirales > Lachnospiraceae > Gallintestinimicrobium. Next base: position 281,074 of record CABSCP010000001.1, on the reverse strand, counting down.
GATCCGCTTCTTCCATTTTTGCAATCCGCCTTTTCATATCCTGCACTTTCTTGCGGTCCGCCCCGGCATCGTAAAGTCCGTTTTCATCTTCCCTGGTCATGACCACCTTCACATCCGCCTGTTCCAGCAAAACCGCCAGCCTCCTCGCAATGGACAGATTGAGATCTTTCTCAAGCGCTCCGTTAATCCCAACCTTTCCGGGATCGTCTCCGCCATGTCCCGCATCCACCACCACGCAATATTTCTGCATTTTTGAATAGTCATCTTTACCCACAGTCTCTTCCTGCTGTGAAACTGCAGCAGAATCCACCAGTACGGCAGCCTGTCTCCCGGCAAAAAAGACGGCAGTCAGAAAAACTGCCGTCCCCAGTATTTTTACAATTTCATACTGCCATTTTTGTTTCATAGAAACCCCGCGGCCTTTTTTTTATTTTATGGCCCCGTAGGAAAAACTATGCCTTTTTCCTGTCTAATTTAAGAAGTCCGCAATCACGCTCCAGATATTTTCCCGTCCGTCGTCAAATCCCAGTTTCCAGGCGGCAATGCCTCCCAGACCATAGTGCTTCATCAGGCTCACTTTTGCGCCGATGGATTGCTCATCCTCCAGCCACACCTGGCAAAGTCCGTCTTTTGTTTCAAATTCCGCATAATTCTGTCCCACTGCGTCATCCCATTCATAGACCACGCCGTTTTTGGCGAGATAGTCCGAAGCGGTCTTGATTCCCACAGCCTGGCTGGAAACCTTGCCGTCAGGCGTTGTCGTCCATATCCTGGTATAAAGCGGCACCGCATTGATTACCTTTTCGGCGGGCACCTCCTGCACCATCTTCTGAATGCCCTCTTCCACATATCCAAGGGACGCCACAGATCCGGCTTCCTCCGATCCTGCCCAATGTTCATCATATCCCATGATGATTACATAATCGGCCATAACGCCCTGTTCCTTCCACTGATAGTGCGCATTGAAATTACGGGGCACATAGTTATCAACGGAAAGCACCAGCCCGTTTTTACGGCACTCAATGGAAAGTTCTCTGATGAACTGGATATAATCCTGCCCCGCCGACTCCGAAACCTTTTCAAAGTCAACGTTGATGCCATCCAGATCATAACGCTGCGCTTCCGATATCAGCACATCGATCACCTGGGTCCTCTTGCTGGTATAGGAAAGCACTTCCTTCGTATCCACACCGTTATCGGCCTGATGGGTGAAGTCATCCACCAGCGCCCACACCTCCAGGCCTCTCGCATGGGCTGCTTCCACATATTCTTTGCTTGCGATGCTCTCCACGCTGCCTTCGTTATCATAAAGGAAAAACCAGGTGGGAGAAATCACATTCAGCCCTGTCACTCCCTCCACAACGCCAGGGAAGGTACTGTTGGCTCCCTCCACCGTAACCTGATGCCACGCCATGTTGATCTTGTGGTCGCGCACATTTCCCGAATAATCCGGTTCGGTATAGCCGGTATCCTTTACCGGCGTCTCTGCTACAGGCTCCGTCATCCGTTTGTTTTCCACGTATCCGATATAGCCGTCTGCTGTCTGTACCCTGCTCCAGCTTTCCATCGTCTCCTGAACCGTAACCTTATCTCCCTTTTTCAGATCAGTCAGGATTTCGCTCTTCACGCCGCCCTTAACCCGCAGGGAGGTATCTTTCTTCAGTTCCGCGGTGAGAATCTCCTCCCATACCGTATTCAGGATGACTCTGTTGGGCGCTTCATAGACCGTAAAGTTGACGTCGGAGTACTTCTTCACATAGTCCAGCGCCAGATACACTGTCCCGTCCTTTTCAAAGGCAGCCACATAGCCGTCGGGCGCAGCTGCTCCAAGTTCTATTCGCACCACTTCATCCGGAAGGGCGTAGAGAAGCAGCTTTTCATTGAAGTCCACATAAAATCTATCGTTGATCAGGCTGTGCACCGTATCCAGATCCAGATAACAGTGTCCGTCCTGTAAAATTCCTTTTTGCTCTGCAATTTCATCATTATAGATAATCGCAGCCTCATCGGCAGACTGCAGATTAAAATAGGCGTCTAAATCCGCTCTTTCTTTTGAATAGGAAAATCTCTGGTACAAAAAGACACCGGCAGCACCTGCCACTATCACTAAAATAAGAAAAATCGCGATCAACGCAGGAATTATTTTTTTCTTCATTATAATAATCCTCCATGCGCCATTCGGCGCGATAAAATGTCTAACGACATTTTATCATACGAAACCCATACCGTCATTACCTATTTTTGTAAAATGTGACAATATCAGCCGTTCTCTGTCATATTTTCTATAAAATACAGGGCAGTCCGGTCCCTGCGGGTATGGGGTCCACTTCTGTTCGGACCGGACTGTCTGCATTTCAAACAGGTATATTTTTTACCATTTTTTTACTTCGTCATAGCGGACTTCCCGGAGGTTTCCTTCTTCATCCATGACAAAATCCGGCATATAGACAGCTTTCTCACAGACACAGCATTTGCTGATAATTTCCCGTGGACGTGACCGTTTTCCGTTTAAATAGAAACTGACTCCTTCTTTTTCCAATTGCCGCAGCAGTTTCTCCCACGCATCCGGTTGTAAGCTTCCCATGTGTCTTCTCCTTTTCCGATCCGCCTTCCATCCCAAAAGAAATTTCTGCTCGTGATATATATGTGGTTTGTCAGATCAGGCTGAAAAACGGAGAAATAACGAGATGAGTGAACAGCGCCAAAAATAAGCATAATAAATCCAGGATCATATTAAAATATCAGTTTGGAATTTTTTGTTGAAAAGATTTTCCGGCAGGTTACATATACCGGTAAGACATTCTCATACTATAAGCATGACGAGAATCAGACAGAACAAAATGACGTTCTCTCAACTTTTGAAATAGAACAGCCATATCAGCATGACTGTTTCAGATGTGAAAAGAATTCACATAAATATTGGCTATCCTGACAACCCTCCTTTCGGGCACGGATTGTTCAGAATCATCTCTGCTACTGATTATATCCAATATAGGGAATATTTTCAAGCCATTTATTAAAAAAATATGAAACAGTCCCTTTGTATGCTTGACTTTGTCCCCTTTTATGTATATTATAACTTTCACAGGCAGATATGTTCATTTTACTTGTATTCCGTCACAATCATCGTTTTTGGAAGTATCTTATATAGTAAGGATGTGATTATATGAAAATCGAAAAAGTAAATGATCATCAGATTCGCTGTACCCTTACCAAGGCAGATCTGGCAGACCGGGAACTGAAAATCAGTGAACTGGCTTACGGCACAGAGAAAGCAAAGAATCTTTTCCGCGATATGATGCAGCAGGCTTCCCTAAAGTTCGGCTTTGAAGCGGAGGATATTCCTCTTATGATAGAAGCGATTCCCTTAAATTCGGATTGTATTGTTCTGATTATCACCAAGGTGGAGGATCCGGAAGAGTTGGACACTCGCTTCTCCAAATTTGCTCCTACCATGGATGAGGAAGAGGACGAACTGGATCCGGATGATTTCTCTGAAACCACTGCTGAAAATACCGACAGCATTTTTGATCTGTTCCGTCAGATACAGGAGAGCCGCAGGGCCGAGCTGGCAGGCGCCGGAAAACCGGCAGCAGCGCCGAAAACACCTTCTCCTTCAAAAGAGGGTTCCGGTGTGAAACCGGCAAACAATGCGAGGATTTTTTCCTTCTCCTCCATGCATACCCTGATCCGGCTTTCCCATGTTACGGGCAGCTTTTATGATGGAAAGAACTCACTTTACAAAAATAACAAAACCGGAAAATACTCCCTGATCATCAGTGAAGAGGATATGTCCGTGGAAAATTTCAACCGCATTTGCAATGTAGTCTCAGAATATGGACGTCTGGAGCGTTCTACTCCCGGCAGCGAGGCTTATTTCAAAGAACACTACGAACTGATTTCAGAAGGCAGAGCATTGCAGATGCTCGCTGAAATTTAAAAATAGTCCGACGGGAAACGATCCTCCCGCCGGGCTATTTTTTCGTTCGCCGGTACTTCCGGCAGTGCTACATCTCGTAAACCCGCCTGCTTGCGCAGGCTTGGCGGCTTTGCCGCCAGTTTCCTTCGATGTCGGGGCATTCGCCCCATGATAAGCAGAAAGAAAGCCCATCGGAAAGCGAGCTTCCCGACGGGCTTTTTTCTGCTTATCGCACTGCCTATTGGTGGATCAGATGGATTCGTGGAATGTTCTGGAGATAACGTCGTTCTGCTGTTCGGGTGTTAACTTGATGAAGTTAACAGCATATCCGGATACACGGATTGTCAGCTGAGGATATTTCTCGGGATGTTTCTGAGCATCCAGAAGGGTATCTCTGTTTAATACGTTAACATTCAGATGATGTCCGCCCTTTGTTGCGTAACCATCCAATAAGGATACAAGGTTGTCTACCTGTGCATGATTTGTTTCCATGGTCAATTCCTCCTTTTATTTTACTTTATTTAAAATCGTCCAGCCCGTCTTCCAGGGTGGGCACACTGCAGGCCAGCGGGGCTCTGGAACAATCCGTACACCCCATTGTCTGCACTTCCTTTGATGATTTCTGTTCGTCGTATTCCACGTTTACATGGCCTACTCCGCTTGCCATGCCGGCATCCAGCATTTTGACAAGATCTTCAATCATTTCTTTTTCGTCCATAAGAGACTCCTATCAGTTGTTCTCCAGGTCGATGTTCAAATCAAGATCAAGGTCGCCGGAGAAGATCTGGTCTTCTTTACCAAGAGCGCCGGGAATGATGGTGAAGGTATTGGAAATACCGTCCTGTGCATCATTGAAAGGCATCTTAGCTACGGAAGACAGAGATGCTACCGCACCGTGGCTGTCACGGCCGTGCATCGGGTTAGCGCCGGGTGCGAACGGCTGTCCTTTCTTACGTCCGTCAGGTGTGTTACCTGTAGCCTTACCATATGTCACGTTGGAAGTGATGGTCAGGATGGACATTGTAGGGATACCGTTTCTGTAGGTATGATGTCTTCTCAGCGCTGTCATGAACTTGGATACGATATCATGCGCGATATCGTCAACGCGGTCGTCATCGTTACCATATTTCGGGAAGTCGCCTGTTGTTTTGAAGTCAACGATAATGCCGTCTTCATCTCTGATCGGCTCAACCTTAGCATATTTAATTGCGGACAGGGAGTCAGCTACAACGGAAAGGCCTGCGAAACCTGTTGCGAAGTAACGCTTAACATCTCTGTCATGCAGAGCCATCTGCGCTCTCTCATAGCAGTATTTGTCATGCATATAGTGGATAACGTTCAGTGTATTTACATACACATCAGCCTGCCATTCCATCATATCTGTGAACTTGTCCATAACATCATCGAAATCAAGGACATCTCCGGTCACAGGACGGTATTTAGGGCCGATCTGTTTCTTGCTCACTTCGTCCACGCCGCCGTTCAACGCGTACAGCAGGCACTTAGCCAGGTTCGCACGAGCGCCGAAGAACTGCATTTCTTTACCGATAACCATGGAGGATACGCAGCAGGCAATACCGTAATCGTCGCCGTGTGTTACTCTCATCAGGTCGTCATTCTCGTACTGGATAGAGGATGTCTGGATGGACATCTTCGCACAGTATTTCTTCCAGTTTTCAGGAAGTCTTGTGGACCAGAGTACTGTCAGGTTGGGTTCCGGAGCAGCGCCCAGGTTTGTCAGGGTGTGCAGATAACGGAAGCTCATCTTTGTAACCATGTGACGGCCGTCAACGCCGACACCGCCCAGGGATTCCGTTACCCATACAGGGTCGCCAGCGAAGATCTGGTTGTATTCAGGTGTGCGGGCGAATTTAACGCAGCGCAGCTTCATGATGAAGTGGTCGATAAACTCCTGAATCTGTTCTTCTGTGAATGTGCCGTTTGCCAGGTCTCTCTGTGCATATACATCCAGGAATGTGGAAGTACGGCCCAGAGACATAGCAGCACCGTTCTGTTCTTTTACTGCGCACAGATAACCGAAGTATGTCCACTGAATTGCTTCTTTTACGTTCTGCGCGGGTTTGGAAATGTCAAAGCCATAGGATGCGCCCATAACTTTCATTTCTTTCAGCGCCTTGATCTGTTCGGACAGCTCTTCACGCAGGCGGATCACATCATCTGTCATAACGCGGCCTGTGGAAGCCTTCTGCGCTTCTTTGTCCTCAATCAGTCTGTCGATACCGTACAGAGCGATACGTCTGTAGTCACCGATGATACGGCCGCGGCCATATGCATCCGGCAGACCTGTGATGATATGAGCGGAACGGCAGGCTCTCATCTCCGGATTGTAAGCATCGAAGCAGCCTGCATTATGTGTCTTTCTGTGTGTGCTGAAGAACTCGGAAATTTCGGGATCTACTGTATAACCGTTATCTGCACAAGCCTTCTCCGCCATACGGATACCGCCATAAGGCTGCATGGAACGTTTGAAGGGCTTGTCTGTCTGAAAACCTACAATTGTTTCTTTGGATTTGTCAAGATATCCGGGGCCATGGGAAGTGATTGTGGAAACAACCTTTGTGTCCATATCAAGAACGCCGCCTGCTTCGCGCTCCTGTTTCTGTAAATCAAGAACCTGGTTCCACAGATCCTTCGTGTTCTGTGTAGCAGCCGCAAGGAAGGAATCATCCCCGTCATAAGGGGTGTAGTTCTTCTGGATGAAGTCACGAACGTTGACTTCCTTCTCCCACTTACCGCCTACAAAATCTGTCCATTCTGGTCTCATTTTGAAAAGCCTCCTGTAGTTTGTAATAGTTAATAAATAATGTGAACGGCGTTTATGCCACTGGCAAACCCGCCGTGAAGGGTACATATTGCTATGCTGTTCCTGTGCATCCTATTATAAGTGAGCATCTCTTTCCGGTCAAGGAGGTATGGTGTTCTTTTTTCCATACATCCCAGGAATTTATTCCCGTTTTTTGTGAAAACTGCCACAAAAAACATTGTTAAATTTGTGACAATTGCCCTTATTATCGAAAATTTCTCCAGGGAGAAAATTGGGGACACCACGAAAAACGGCACCGGAATTTCCTCCGGTGCCGCTGTCTCTTCTGCCTTTTTAAGGCAGTAGCTTTCAAGCGCTCTCTCAGATCGCGTTGAGTTTTTCCATCAGCTCGTCCACGCTGATGCCGTGAACCATAGCCGCTTCTTCCAGGGATTCTCCCTGTGCGGAAGGGCAGCCAAGGCAGTGCATGCCGATATCCATCAGAACCGGCGCCGCATTCATATCGATACGGAGCACTTCACCAATTGTCATTTCCTTTGTAAACTTTGCCATTGCGCAAACCTCCTTTTACGATGATCCGGCTGTCGGAAAGCCGTCTTTCCCGCCGGTTATTTGAATAACCGCCGTCATTTTCCTGCTGTGCGGGCGGTCAAATTCCCACATGAGCCAAGCAAAACACTTGCTGCTGTGCAGTTATCAGTATAATACATTCCCGTTAATCTGACAACCTATACCGGAAATATTCCTGAATTTTCGTAACAGCTCAGCCTTCGGCTAAACCGTTACGCAGATGCACACAAAACGCCAAAAATCGCGTTTTGGTGCGTGCGGCCCTCACAAAATCGCATACACACGCGATTTTGACTTCGCGGAACCGAAGGCTGAACTGTTACGAATTTTCAATCACGCTGTTACTGTTCCATCTCAGCATCCTGCCGGGAGGATCTTTCCTGCCCAACCCCTTCCAAAAACGGCAGTGCTATCCGCATCCACTCTTTTGGCAGATACACGGCCAGATAACCGTGATTATATCCCTTTGCCTCATAAATTTCACAGGAAGGAACCTGTTCCCGGAACAGCCTGGCGGATTTTTTGACACATTTCATTTCTTTTTCCCCATACCAGTACATCACCTGTGCCGTCGTTTCCCGTACGCTTTCTTTTAACCTGTAGTTCATCATATAGGTGCGGTACATGGTATACAAGGTTTTCCGGGGCGTCCTGGGCATATCCAGAAGATAGTAGGTTTGGAGTTCTTCCGGGTAAAGCATTTTTTCGGGGAGCATTTTGGGCATGAGCGCAAGCTGGAGCCGGCAGGCTTTCGCGCTGAACATGAACCGCCCGAACAGACCCACGGATGCGATGCACAGCCAGGCCATAACCGGCTTTGGATAACACAGGCTTCCGTCGATGATCGCTTTCTGCGCGATGTCCGCTCTCCGGGACAGAAGTTCCGCTACGATCTGTCCTCCAAGAGACACTCCGCACAGGGCGAATACACGGCCGCCGCAGTTTGTATCGATATATTCCAACAGTTCATCGGCCGTTTTTTCTGTGGAAACGTAGGGAACCGCGTATTCCTCGCCATGGCCGTCCAAAGTGGGCAGTATGACATGATAGCGCTCCGACAGCGCGCGCGCCTGTCTCAAATAGTTCCACCATGCATTCCCGCCGCCGTGTATCAGAATGATATGAGGAAACGCCTTATCCCCAAATTCATGAAAATTCATCTATGATCCCCTTTCCCCAAAACCGACATTTCTGTCGAAACAGACCGAAAGCCATCTCTTATCTTATCACAACACTACCCCTTCCACAATGCAAGACAGAGAAACGGCCCGGAAATATGACCGCAGGCAGGCAGCTTTTTGCCGCCGTACAGGAGCTGTCTGAGCCATGCGAGTTTCTCCTGTACGGCGGCAGTTTTAAAGCGGCCGCAGGCGGTCAATAGTTCCTGCCGGATATAATGGAACAAAAATGCCCCTCTGTACCCCTGAGCCGGCAGCCACAGCGCCAGGAAACCTTCAGGCCGAAAAAGTGTTGCCGCTCCGGCCCGTTTCTCTGTCCCCGCACTTTCGTACATTGCATTTTCCCGGTAAAAATAGTATACTATACCTGTCTTAAATATCCAAAGAGAAGGGGAATAGCGATTATGAAAGGAAGAATACACTCTCTTGAGAGTTTCGGCACCGTAGACGGGCCCGGAGTGCGTTTTGTCGTCTTTGTCCAGGGCTGTCCCATGAGGTGCGCCTACTGCCACAATCCGGACACCTGGCCCATGGACGGCGGCAGAATGATGGAACCGGAAGAGATTTTTGCACAATACAAAAGAAACGAAAGCTTTTATAAAGGCGGTGGTATCACCGTCACGGGCGGGGAGCCTCTGATGCAGCTCGATTTTCTCATCGATCTTTTCACCATTGCCAAAAAAAACAACGTGCATACCTGCATTGACAGTTCGGGCATCGCTTACCGGCCCGACAGGAATCCCGAATGGCTGGCCAAGCTGGACCATCTGATGACCCTCACTGACCTGGTGATGCTGGACATCAAGCATATTGATTCGAAAAAGCACCGGGAACTGACCCAGCAGCCCAATGAAGGCATTCTGGCTTTCCTGGCTTATCTGAATCAGAAACATATCAGCACCTGGGTGCGTCATGTGGTGGTTCCCACCATCACGGATGATCCCGAATATCTGTATCAGCTGGGATATTATATCGGTCAGTTCACCAACGTAAAAGCGCTGGACATCCTGCCCTATCACACCATGGGCAAGGCAAAATATGACAATCTGGGACTGGAATACCCTTTGAAAGACATCCCCGCCATGGATACCAAAAAGGCGGTGGAACTAAAAAAAGTGGTGTTGGAAGGCGTCCGCGACCGGCGTATGGAACTGAACATGTTGGGCAGAGGTGTCTGATTCCGGGCAGAAGCCGTTTTCTTCATTTTTTATAACTGGAAGCATTTGTATCTCATTTGGGACTTGTGCATTCTCATTTTTTATATTAAAATAAGGGATAACCTAACATAACAAAGGAGGATATTATCATGGCATATGTAATTGGCGATTCTTGTGTAGCTTGCGGTTCCTGTGAAGGTCAGTGTCCTGTTGGCGCTATCAGCATGGGCGACAGCAAGTATGAAATCGATGCTGAAAAATGCATCGACTGCGGTTCCTGCGCAGGCCAGTGCCCCGTTGGCGCTATTACCGAAGGCTAATTCGGCGGTCATTTCCATTTTGGAAAGTTCTGCAGTCCGTTTGGACTGCAGCAAAACAGAGGCTGGCTTTTATGGCGCGGCCTCTGTTTTTATGTTATATAATACGGCAGGCATTCAGAATTTTGATTTTGGATGCTTTTTTCTTTTATCCTTTCTTCTTCCCCGCTGACAGATTAGCTCGTCCAGTTTCTTATAGTGTTCTTCTTCCCGCTCCCAATGTTTCTGTTCCCTGGCCTGGGCATTTTCCTCAAACTGGCGGAACTGGTAATCCAGCTCTTTTAAAACGGCTTCGTTGTTTTCCTGTACAGCCCGGGATACCAGATTTTCCAATAAAAACTGCAGTTTGGCCGCTTTGCTGCTCCGCTCATCCAGCAGGATATTTTCCACGGAAGAAGCGTCCTCACAGGCGGCCAGTTCTGCCCCCTTTTCTTCCGTTTTCTCCATGATTTCCACCTCCTGTACGGCCTTTCCCTTTTTCTTTTTGGTGTTCACTTCTTCCGCCGCTTTCTCCACCATTGCCTGCGCCTCCCGCACCACCTCCTGTGGCACAGAAAGTTTCCCGTTTTCCGAGAGCATCAGGCGGATGGCTTTCAGCTGAAGTCCCTGGTCTTTCCATCTTTTCACATTGTCCAGAAGCTCCACATCCGTGTCCGTATAAAAACGGTGTCCCAGATCATTTCTGCCGATGTCAAGCCCCAGTTCCTCCTCCCAATAACGCAGGACATGTGTCTCCACCTTCACCTTTTTAGCCGCATCCCCAATTGTGTACGTTTCCTGTGCTGTCATTTTCTTTTCTCCTTTCCTACTGTTGCAGCGCCTCTTTGATGGCTTTCTGCTATCATGAATTGAAAAAGAATTTCGCTTTGCGAAATTCTCCGCTTGCGGCGGGCCGCTTTAGCGACATTTTCCTCTCCGCCGCAGTGCGATCCTGCCCGGAGGGCTTTTTTTATTACACCGGAGAGTCCAAAGGACTTTCCGATGTAATAAAAAAGAGGACGCAGCCCTATTGGGGGCCTGTCCTCTTTTGTAAAATAGAAATGTGATATATGTACTCGCCGCGCCAAAAAGCGCCGCGGTTACCTTTGAAGGTTTGCAAATTTGGTATAATCCGGCAGCCAGACCAGCTCTATCGTGCCGATCGGGCCGTTTCTCTGTTTGGCGATAATGACTTCCGCAATTCCTTTTTTCTCGGTATCCGGATTGTAATAGTCATCACGGTATAAAAACATGACCACGTCGGCATCCTGCTCGATCGCCCCGGATTCACGCAGGTCGGAAAGCATGGGCCTGTGCTCGGGTCTTTGCTCCACCGCACGGGAGAGCTGGGACAACGCGATTACCGGCACCTGCAGTTCTCTGGCAAGCGCCTTTAAGGATCTGGATATATCCGAAATTTCCTGCTGCCTGGAATCGCTGCTTCTGTTGCCGCTGCCGCTCATCAGCTGCAGATAGTCGATGATGATCAGCTTGAGGTCATATTCCAGTTTATATTTCCGGCATTTGGAACGCAGTTCCGCAATGGTGATGCCGGGGGTATCGTCTATGATCAGATTCGATTTTCCGATGACTCCCGCGCTCTCAATCAGGCTTTCCCATTCCGCATCGGTCAGATTACCGGTACGAAGATGCTGGGAATCCACCTTTGATTCCAGGGAAAAGAGACGATTAACAAACTGTTCCTTACTCATTTCCAGACTGAACATGGCTACGGTCATGTTCTGTTTAAACGCCACCTGCTGGGCAATGTTCAAAACGAAGGCCGTTTTTCCCATGGAAGGCCTGGCCGCAATCAGAATCAGATCGGAGGGCTGCAGCCCCGCCGTTTTATAATCCAGATCGATGAATCCCGTGGGGATTCCCGTCACGTTTCCTTTATTTTTGGAAGCCTTCTCGATCCTGTCCATGGCATTCATAACCACCTGACGGATGGGGACAAAATCTCCCGTATTCCTGCGCTGTACCAGGTCGAAAACCTTTTTTTCCGTGGTTTCCAGTATGGCTTCCAGGCTTTCCTTCCCTGCATAACAGGTGTTGGCAATTTCTTCATTCAACCTGATCAGCCTGCGCAATGTGGCCTTCTCCGCCACAATGCCCGCATAATATTTGATATTCGCGGAAGTGGGCACTGCCGTAATCAGGTCCCGGATAAACTCCAGGCTTGAAATTTCAGGAGGAACATCCTTTTCTTTCAGCTTGTCCTGCAGGGTGACAAGATCCACAGGCCGCCCGGAATCGTTCAGTTCCACCATGGTTTCAAACAGCACGCCATACTGCCGGTTATAAAAATCTTCTCCCGTGATGATCTCGGAGGCCACCACAATCGCCTCCCGGTCCATTATCATGGAACCGATAACGGACTGTTCCGCCTCAATGCTGTGCGGGAGTACTCTTTTTAAAATAGCCTCATCTGCTGCTGCCATCTCTTACGTCCTTTACTGGTTATTTATGCTTCCTGTACTTTCACTTTCAGCGTGCCCGTCACCTGCGGATGCAGCTTCACCGGCACTTCATGAACGCCAAAGGTCTTGATTGCCTCGGGCAGCTGGATTTTCTTTTTGTCGATTTCCATATTGCACTGCTCTTTATAAGCCGCCGCAATTTCTTTTGTGGATACGGAGCCAAATGCTCTTCCGCCTTCCCCGGCCTTGATCTTAACGATAACAGACTTTTCTTCCAGCACTTTCGCAAGCTCTCTGGCCGCATCCAGCTGCTCTTTCGCAAGCTTTTCTTCCCGCGCCTTCTGCAGCTTGAGATCATTCATATTGGCGCCGGTGGCTTCCACTCCCAGCTTTTTCTTCAGGATGAAGTTCTTGCCGTAGCCGTCGCTCACCTCCACAACCTGTCCTTTTTTCCCAAGAGCCTTTACATCTTCCAATAAAATCACTTTCATGATATCTCACCTTCCTCTATCATTTTATCCAACGTTCTTTTCAAAACGGCAATTCCTTCCTCCAGCGGAATGTTCTCCATCTGGCAGCCCGCGATATTCAGATGGCCGCCCCCGCCCATGCGCTCCATGATGACCTGTACGTTCACCTCATCGATGGAACGAGCGGAAAAGAAAATCTTTCCCTGGTATTCCGTAAGCACGAAGCTGGCCTTCACGCCCCGGATATCCAAAAGCTCATTGGCCGCCTGAGCCCCCGCGACCGTGGGACTTGCAATGCCTTCGCTGTTACATCTGGAAATGGCATAGGCGCCACGGTAGATCTCCGCCTGGCTGACCGCGTCCGCCTTCGCTTTATACTCTGCGGCATTTTCCCGGAAAAGCTTGCGCACCCGGGTTACATCCGCCCCGTTCCTGCGCAGGAAAGCCGCCGCCTCAAAGGTGCGCACACCTGTCTTTGACATAAAGTTGTTGGTGTCAATCACCATGCCGGCGTACATGCTGTCCGCCTCTTCATTCTTGATCCGCAGGCTGTCGCTGATATACTGCAAAATTTCGGATACCATTTCGCAGGCTGAGGAAGCATAAGTCTCCACATAGGACAGCGTTGCATTCTCTATCGTCTCCGTTCCCGCCCGGTGATGGTCCAGTACCACAATGGACTTGCAGATTTTTAAAAGCTCCGGACACTCGGTCAGGGAAGGCTTATTGACATCCACCACCACCAGCACCGTGTTGGGTCCGGCACTCTCCACCGCCTGAGCGCTGTTTAAAAACATATCCGCTTCATATTCCGGATTATTCTTAAACAATTCCACCAAAGGCTGCAGAGATGTGGTCACATCGTTTAAAACAATCTGCGCCCGCCTCTCCAGCGTTCTGGCAATCCGATAAATCCCCACTGCCGCACCGAAACTGTCCACATCCGCAATGGTGTGCCCCATGATGAGCACATGATCTTTGCTGGTTATAATTTCCCGGAGAGCGTGGGCTTTCACCCTGGCTTTCACCCGGGTATTCTTCTCCACCTGCTGACTCTTGCCGCCGTAATAATTAATCCGGTCGGGCATCTTCACCACCGCCTGGTCGCCGCCCCGTCCCAGGGCCAGGTCAATGGCCGTCCGGGCGAATTCGTAATTCTGCGCGTATACAAGCCCGTCCAGACCGATGCCGATGCTGATGGTCACCGCCATCTCATTGCCGATGTTGACGGTTTTCACATCCTCCAGCAGTTCAAAGCGCTGCTCCTGCATTTGGGTTACGGATTTTTTCTTCAGAATGATGAGATATTTGTCCTTTTCGATTTTCTGGCAGATCCCGTCAAAGGCGGAAATATACTTATTCACCTTCCTGTCGATCAGTGCTGTGAGCAGAGAGCGCCGCACTTCTTCCACACTGGTCAGCGCTTCTTCATAATTATCCAGATAAATCAGGCCCACCGCCAGCGACTGGGCATCGTTCTCTTTCAGGGCGATCTTCAATGCCGTTTCATCATACAGGTAAATCGCATACAGACAGCCGTCATATTCACCGTCGTCCATAATATCGCTGTCCTCCGCGATCCCTTTTAGGGAAACCCGGGTGATATGCGCCATATACTCGCTGCCTTCAAAGGAAATGTCGATCTCCGCCTCCTGGTCTCCCTGAGGCAGACGTTCCTTCGTGATAGAAGGGAACACATAAGTGATGGATTTCTTAAACCCTTTCTCACTGTGGATGGCGTTTTTAAATGCGGTATTGCACCAGATCACTCTTCCGTCCTCATCCAGCAGGGCGTAGGGAATCACCATGTCCCGAAGCAGCGTCTTTTGAATCTGCCCATACTGCGTGGCAAAACTGACCAGTTCATTGATGATCACCGGCCGGTTATAAAACATCAGCAGTATAATCATTCCGAAATAGAACATCAAAAAGCAGGTCAGCAAAAAGCCCGCTCTGACATCCAGGAAGTAAATCCCCACATCCACCATCAGAAGCAGGATCCCCAGATACAGGGACGTCTGCATATAGATTCTCAGTCTGCCCTTCAGTTTTATTCTCTTCTTTTTCTTCATAACTACACCCATTCTGCTCAAACTGCCTGCAGAAACTGTTTCAATCTTATGTGTAAAAACAGCGTTCACACAACTCTTTTGGTAACTGACAAAAGCCTTCCGAAAAAGCGGTTCTTTCCGGCTGCACGGACTAAGTATACCATTTCTTCCGCCAAAATACCATACCCTAAAATGAAAGGCCTCGCCGCCCTTTGACAGAAAACGACAGGTTCTGTTCATTTAAAATCAGGATTACAAATCGGAACCTGCAAAACAAAAGTACTTCCTCCTCCTGCCGTATCCTTTACCGTCAGTTTCCCCCTGTGCAGTCTGACCAGTTCCGCCGCAATGCTTAACCCAAGCCCATAGTGGGTTTTATCGTTTCTGGAACGGTCCGAACGATAGAAACGGTCGAAAATCCTTTTCTTTTCCTCATCTGCGACCCCGCATCCATGATCTTCCACTTCAACGAAAACATATTTATGATCCGAAAAGGCGGTTAGAGTGACCGGGCTGCCGGCCGGGGAATAGCTTGCTGCATTATCCGTCAAAATCAGGATGATCTGCTCGATACGCCGGCGGTCCCCCCAAAAAACAGGGATTTCCTCCTCCTGCAGCTTCAATTCAAAGGGCTGCCCTTTCTTCCTGCACAGCTCTGCCAGTGAGTCATGAATCGTTATCAGAACCATATCAATGGCTACCGCTTCCTTCTGTATCGTCCAGGTCCCGGCATCCGCCAAAGCCAACTGCAGCATATCCTCCACCAAAGCCGCCATGCGTTCCGCTTCTTTCTCTATTACCGGAAAAAACTGCCCCGCTTTCGTTTCATCCACAGACACCGCATGAATTCCCGCCCGGATCACGGTCAGCGGCGCACGCAGTTCATGAGACGCCGCCGCAATAAATTCATTCTGTCTTTTCATGCCTGTTTCCAATGGCTGTAAGGTATGATGTACAAATGTGCGGCAAATAAAAAAAAGAATGAAAAGACCTGCCAGATTAACTGCCAGATACAAAAGGACTGTCTCTCTCTTATACTCTTTTTCATCCGTCAGCAGTTGTAATATCAGAATCACATCTGTCTTTTCAGATGTTTTTTCCAGATAGATACTTCCGTAGTAGCGCTCTCCCTCTTCTCCGTAAACAGAGTAGACCGCGCTTTGAAGCTCACCCTGTCTGATTTTTGATGCCCGATCCCAAAAACCGTTTTGCCGCGCATAACCATTTAGTTTTTCAAGAAGTTTTTCCCTGTCTGTGGGCGGCGTCCAGGCTCCCCTAAAAGACAGGGGGACAGAATTACTGATTACAGAAATAATCAGGTTTTCTTCCGCCTCCCTTTCCGCCAGCCAGCTATGGGAAATCTGAATGCTGTTTCGAATCGTATCCGCCACATCTCTGCCGGCAGCCTGATAGCTGCCGACAGCTCCTGCTTCATACTGTTTCAGGGACAAAGCCAGCAGCCCTATGATAATCACACTCAGCAAAAGTCCCGTAGCCAGCATATATGCGAAAATGAGTTTTTTCCTTAACTGTCTGAGCATACCTGCTCCTCCAAAGTATAACCGACCGATCTTACCGTTTTGATGTTTACATGACTGCTTACCTGCTTCAGCCTTCTTCGGAGGAAATAAATATAATTATCCAGATTTCCGTCCTCCACGATGTCGTTATGCCCCCAAACACGGTTCAGCAGCAATTCCCTTGTCAGGGTCTGCCCTTTATTCCGAATCAGAAACTCCAGCAAATCCATCTCCTTTTTCGTAAGCTCTACTCCTTTTTCCCCCTTACTCATCATCCGGTTGGACAAATTGAGCGTCACATCGCCAAAGCGCAGATAGCTGTTTCGTTCCATCTGTACAGGCCGCCGCTCTAAAGCGCGGATCCTGGCAAACAATTCATCGGGCGCAAACGGCTTCACCAGATAATCGTCTGCGCCCGCATCCAAACCGTCAATTTTATTTTCCACCGTACCCAGGGCCGTAACCATGATCACCGGTGTTGTCATCCCCTGTTTTCTCATACGCCGTAAGATTTCTATCCCGTCCATCCCCGGAAGCATGCGGTCCAGAATCACTACATCGTGCACCTGTCCGTTCAGATAATAGAAAGCATCCTCGCCGTTTGGGCAGATATCCACGGAATATCCTTTATGTTCCAGCGAAAATTCCAAAAAAGCGCAGAGTTCCTCATCATCTTCCACTAGCAGTATTCTCATCCCTTCTCCTTCCTTTTACGCGCTATTCCCGAAGATAGACCGAAATCTTTGTCATCAGGGATTCCATGACTTCTTCCAGGGATTGGGTCTGTTCAAAATACCCTTTTGTATCTTCCAGCAATACCTGTTTCACTCTCCAATACCTGCCGGAAGAATGGGCAGCCGATTTACAGAATTCCACCGCTTTACGACGCAGCGGTTCCGAAGGCCAGCCAAGTTTAAACTCATAGGTTCTCCCGTCTATTCCATCGATGGCGCCGCCATAGGCATCCGCTGAAGTCCGCTCAATCCCGCACAAATATTCCAGCACATTCCGGTTGACCGAAAAACCGTCATAAAAATCGGAACGCTGTACCTCATCCGACAATACCGTCTTCAAAAATGCAAGGGCTGTTTCTTTCTTTTCACTGTTTTTATTGATTCCAACCGTGCCATAAGGTATGAAAGTACTGTTGAGCGCGATCACATCCGCTTCCAGTTCGCCCTGGGCCTGTTCCACAACGGAAGCGCCGGCGCCGAACAGATTCAATCCCGCCACCTCTTCCGTATACAGAAAAGTGCCGTCTTCCAGAAGATTCCACACGCTGGAGGGCCGGTTCTCCTGTGTGCCGTCTGAGAGATTACTTCCGTCAAAAATCTGTTTCATATGCACAAGAAAGTCCTGTAAAGCCTGTCTTTGCACCGTACCGTCTTCCTTTATCATATCATGCAGCCAGGCATCCGCATAGACGGAAAGGAAAGCTTCCGGGTTCAATGTTCCGAAAATCTGCCCGCGCTCATAAGACTGCGCCAGTCCGGCCAGCGTATCCAGCCGCCCCGCTTCTTCCAATACCCCCTTCCGGCCAAAGGTCAGCGGAAGTCCGATCCTTACGGGGACCGCATAAATTTTTCCGTCCGTCCTGCAGGCATCCGCCACATTTTCCAAAAAATCGCCGGAAGCAGCCAGAGACTCTATCACCTCCGTCAGATCCTCCAATACCCCTTTTTCCACATAAGAAGCCTCTGACAGTCCGTCTAAAATTACAATATCAGGGCCTTTTCCCGCCAGTAATTCCGTATTCAGAACCTTGATATAATCTTCCGCAACCGCAGCGCTGTTTTCTCCCATCAGCGGCCGGTATTCCACCTTTACATTGGGATTTTCGATCTGAAAAGCACTGACCGCCTGCCTGATGGTGGCATTTTCATACAGGGCAAACACAGTAAGCTCCGTTTCCGGCTCTACCGGCATATCCGGATCGAAGGAATAGCGGGCGAGTTTGTAGGTCTCATCCATGGAATCATAGAGAACAAAATAATCTCCCTGCCCGCCTTTTGCAAAACCTTTGGTGTAGTATTTCGGAGACCCCATGGTATTGCGCTTTCCTTCCACAATCTGCTCCCAGATCGCGGCATCTTTTTTTAAAATCTGGATGCCGTCTTTTGACACCAGACTTAAGTCACCGTTGTCGCCGGCTATTGCCGCCGCCTCATAAAAGCCTTCCAATTCCAACGGGCTCCTGCTTTTTTCCGCCCCGCTCTCCCCGTCATATAAGATCAGGCTCCGGGATTCTTCGTCCATGACATAGAACCGGTTCCCGTCAGGAATATAATGATTGTGATCGGTCATAATCTCTGCAATCTTCTTTTGCCCGTCCGGCTTAAAGAGAAACAGGCTGCTTCCCGCTTCAAACAGAAGATTCCCGTTTTCAAGCGCCGTGAAGCCGGAAGGCGCATACACATACCCTGTTTCATTCGTCTCCAGTAACACCGGCATTTCAATTTCCGCGCAGTCGGCCCCGTCCTCTGAAACAAAAATATGATGTCTGGGAATCAGATCCTGACCGTTCCCTTCCGCATATACTGCGTATAATTTCCGGTCCTCTCCATAGGAAATGTGGAGATTCTCATATCCGTAAGCAATCCCAAGCTGGTTCAGCCAGGTGCAGTCTTTCTCTTCCCAGGTCAGGTCTTCGGATAAACAGTAAGCGGAAAATACCGATAATCCGTCCTTTTCCTTCCTGGTAAAAAGCACGTTTTCTCCTTCCGGCCCGTTCAGGAAAGCGATCACGGAACCATATGTGAGTCCTTCCGGTAACGCGATTTCACTCTCCACATACCTTCCCACAGCCTGATTCCTGTCCTGCCCATCGGTTCCGTTTTGCGGATCAATGACCGCCTCCCCGTCTCTGCTGCAGCCAACGAGGCTGACCGCCGCTGCCAAAATGAATGCCATAATAAAGGTTATCCTGTTTCTTCTGATTTTCATCAAGCGCTGCTCCTTTCAAACTTTTTCATATGACAAACATCTTAGCATCCTTATCTCTAAAGCATCTCAAGCATATGAAAAAAACGACCACCGGATAAATCCGGCAGCCGCCATTTCCAAACAATATAAAGCCTCACATTTCCTGAAAGGGATGCTGCATTTAGTCAGCTACGTAAGGCATAAGCGCCAGATGACGCGCTCTCTTGATCGCAACGGTCAGAGCTCTCTGATGCTTTGCACAGTTGCCTGTGATTCTTCTGGGAAGGATCTTACCTCTCTCAGAAACGTATCTCTTTAACTTGTTCACGTCCTTGTAATCGATCACATTATCTTTGCCGCAGAATACACAAACTTTCTTTCTTCTGCGCATGCCGCCTCTTCTCTTTGCGGGAGAATCAGGTCTGTCGGATTTATTGAATGCCATGATGGTTTACCTCCTGTTTGGATTTTGCGGGCCGGCGTACCACACCGCCGCAATCTGATTAATTGAACGGCAGTTCTTCGTCAATTCCGTCCGGAATATTCATGAAGCCGTCTGCTGCCGCTGTGGGCTGGGGTCTTGCAGGCGCATTGCCGTAACCGCCGCCGGTATAACCCCCATCGTTATTCCCAGCGCTGTTCTTGCTCTCTGCAAATTCCTGGTCCTCAACTACCACATCCGTCGTATACACTTTGTTGCCGTCCTTATTGACGTAACTGCCGGTCTGGATCCTTCCGGTCACCGCAACCTTGGTGCCCTTATGAAGGTATCTCTCCGCAAACTCCGCACTCTTGCCGAATGCAACGCATCCGATAAAATCTGCGGAATTCTCGTCCCCATTCCGGTTGAACCTGCGGTCCACAGCCAATGTGTATCTGGCGATTGCCATAGCGCTTTCCCCCTGGGAATACCGCACTTCGGGATCCCTGGTCAAGCGTCCCATAAGAATAACTTTATTCATACTTACTCTCTTTCTTACTTCTCGTCGGTTCTGACGATTAAGTATCTGAGCACGTTGTCCATAATGCGAACGCGGCTTTCGATCTCTGCGGGTGCAGAAGATTCCGCCTCGAACTGGATGAAGTAGTAGAAGCCTTCTCTCATCTTCTGGATCTCATAAGCCAGCCTCTTCTTGCCCCAGTCATCAACATTTGTGATTGTGCCGCCGAATCTTTCGATCAGGGCCTTGCACTTGTCTACAGCTGCAGCTCTTTCTTCATCTTCGATTTTCGCACTAACAACGAGAGCTAATTCATACTTGTTCATGCAAATTTACCTCCTTTTGGTCTCTGGCCCCTTTCCTTATAAAAGGAGCAAGGAATATATATCACGGGTTAGTATCATATCACATATTGATACTATTTTCAAGCATTTCTTTTGATATCCCGCAGATTTTTTTCCACAAGTTTCCGGGCTATCATGATCTGATGGCCGCATCCTGCGCATTTTAAACGGAAATCCGCCCCGATGCGCAGCACTTCCCAGTCTTTGCTGCCGCAGGGATGCTGTTTTTTAAGCGTCACAATGTCTCCAACCTGAATATCCAAATCTGTCCCTCCTGCATCTTATGGGCTTTGGATATCCGCCGCCCATATTTAAAGCTGTGAAAAGATCTCCCCGATGCTGCCTGCCACCACCAGATCTGCAGCCGCATCCTTCGGGGTGGGCGTTTTATTCACCAGCACCAGCTTATTTCCCTGATAATAATCAATCAGGCCCGCCGCGGGATACACCACCAGGGAAGTTCCTCCGATGATCAGAACGTCCGCCCGGCGGATGAAGGAAACGGCCTCCTCCATGGTCTGCATATCCAGGCTTTCCTCATAAAGCACCACGTCCGGCTTGATAGCGCCGCCGCATTCACAGCGCGGAACCCCCTCGCTGTTCAATATGTAACGGGCATCATAAAATTTATGGCACTTTTCACAGTAATTGCGCAGCACACTGCCGTGCAGCTCCAGCACTTTTTTGCTTCCTGCCGCCTGATGAAGTCCGTCGATGTTCTGAGTGATCACAGCCTTGAGCTTTCCTTCCCGTTCCCACTGTGCCAGCTTTAAATGGGCCGCATTGGGCTTTGCATCCAGGGCCAGCATTTTATCTCTGTAAAATCGGAAAAATTCCTCCGGTTTTCTCCGGTAAAAGGTATGGCTTAAAATCGTCTCCGGCGGATACGCATAGTGCTGATGATACAGGCCGCCCGTGCTCCTGAAATCAGGAATGCCGCTTTCGGTGGACACGCCTGCCCCGCCGAAAAACACGATATTGTCACTGTTATCAACGATTTCCTTCAGCTTTTTCACTTGCGAATCTGGCATATTTCATATCCTCTTTTTTGATATGATCATGCAGCCACTGCTGCAGATATTCAAACAGTTCCTGAATCATTTCGTCCTGTGTTCCCAAAGACAGCCGGGATACCCGGTCCGTAAATTCGGCAAGCTTTTTCACGAACAGCCTGTGCTGCTGCTTCTGGAGTTCCAGCCCGTCATAACCCAGTTCTTCCATGAATGCTTCTTCATGTGTAAAATGCATTTCGGTATAGTCCTGAAGTTCCTTCAGAAGCTTACGGATATCCGCACACTTAAACAGCATGTTCTCATCTTCAAAAAGCTTCCTCGCTTTATCAGTCAGTTCCAAAAGTACCACATGTTCCGCATCAATTTCTTCCAGTCCCGTACGAAATTCTTCGCTGATCTGTTTCATCCCGATTCCTCTCCTGTCATTTTTTGCCGCCGCGCTTTTTCCTGCCGCGCGGCCCCCGTTTTGTCAAGGAAAATTCTATCACAAATCGCGAATCTTTACAATAAATCTGCGTGTGCATTTTTAGGAACATACCGATGTCTATTCGCTCTGCAGATATTCCCGCATCCGCACTCCGGTGGGCGTCGCGGCAAGTCCTCCCTCTCCGGTTTCCCGCACGCAGGCCGGCATGGAAAGTCCCACTTCACGCATGGCGTCAATGACTTCATCCGGCGGGATTTTGCTGCGCACGCCGGCCAGCGCCATGTCCGCGGCGGAAAGAGCCACCACCGCGCCGGACACATTCCGTTTGACGCAGGGCACTTCCACCAGCCCCGCCACCGGATCGCACACCAGCCCCAGCAGGTTTTTCATGGCCATGGCCGCAGCGTGTACGACGGCTTCGGCAGAACCGCCCCGCAGATACACTGCGCCGCCCGCCGCCATGGACGATGCGGAGCCCACCTCCGCCTGGCAGCCTCCCTGGGCCCCCGCGATAAAGGCGCGGGAAGCGATGACGCCGCCGATTCCCGCCGCCACATAAAGGGCTTCCGTCATTTTTTCATCCGAATAGCCGTACTGATCCTGCATGGCCAGAAAAACCGCCGGCACCACTCCGCAGGCCCCGGCAGTAGGCGCTGCCACAATGCGCTTCATACAGGCATTGGATTCCCCCATTTTCACGGCTTTTTCCATCACTCTTCCCATAAATTCCCCGCAGACCGCCTGTCCGCTGTCCACATAAGCCTGCAGCCGTCCGCCGTCGGTTCCCACGAGACCGCTCCGGGACCGCAGCTTTTCATCATAGGCTGCATCCGCCTGCTTCATGGCGCGATACATTCCCTTCATCTGCGCAAAGGACTCCTCCCGCAAAAGCTGTCTCTCCCGGCAGTCGTCCTCGATCACCGCCTCCCAGAAGCTGATTTTCTTTTCTTCTGCACTTCTGCAGATATCCGCTAATGAACGATACATCACATTTTTTCCTCCAGACAAAGATAAGTCACCTTTTCAATGCCGTCTTCCTTTTCCAGATCGGCAATACAGGCGGCAGGAACTTCCTGATCCACTTCTATGACCATGACCGCATGACCGCCCCGCTCATCCCGGTATACCTGCATGGTGCCGATATTGATTCCCGCCGTTCCCAGCTTGGAAGTCACCTTGACGATACAGCCGGGCCTGTCCTGATTGTACACCACGAGGGTGGGCGCTTCCCCGGAAAAATTTGCGGTCAGCCCGTCGATTTCGCAAATGCGGATGCGGCCGCCGCCGATGGATGCCGCAATCACCTCCAGGCACCGCCCTCCCACGCCTTTTACTTCCAGCTTTACGGAATTGGGGTGGGCGTTCTGCAGACTGATCCCGCTGATATCAAAATCCATTCCGGCTTTCCCGGCCAGTTCAAAGCTCTCCGGTATCCGGGCATCATCCACCGCCAGCCCCAAAAGTCCGGCAACAATGGCACGATCCGTGCCGTGTCCTCTTCCGGTTGCCAGAAAAGAACCGTGCAGATAAATCCGCGCTTCCTTTATCTTCTCCCCCAAAAGCTTGCGGGTGATCTGGCCGATCCGCGCCGCTCCTGCAGTATGGGAACTGGAAGGGCCCACCATCACCGGCCCGATAATATCCAAAATGTTCATGTAAGAAATCCTCCTGACACAGTAAAAACTTTCGTATTTCTTCAGCCCTGACCGGGCTTCTCTTCTTTCTTCTCCACACAGCCCGAACGGAAGATTGCAAATTTTGCACAGGCCGGCCCCACCATTTCATAGAGCACGGAGGAGGAAAGGATAATGGTCAGCAGCTGGGTTCCCACTGCGGGCGGCAGAATCCTCTGCCCCAGCGCCGCAAGACCGATGGAAACCCCGGCCTGGGGAATCAGCCCCAGCCCCAGATAGTTGCACACTTTTTTATCCATATGGACCATTCTGCAGGAAATCCAGCTTCCCGCATA
Organism: uncultured Lachnospiraceae bacterium; assembly: GCA_902476265.1. Classification (GTDB taxonomy): domain Bacteria; phylum Bacillota; class Clostridia; order Lachnospirales; family Lachnospiraceae; genus Gallintestinimicrobium. The sequence goes on along the minus strand of CABSCP010000001.1, from coordinate 257,089 downwards.
TTTCCCCAGAATCCGCACAAAAAAGTAGGTGACGCCGATGATCCCCGCCGTCTTTAAAGAGGATACGTCCAGCTTCATTCCCGATTCTATAAAAAACAGAGCCATCACAGGGGGCGTAAAATTGTCCAGCTGCTTGAAAAGCTTTTTATCCTCCTGCCGAATGTTGGCATAGACCGCGCCGAACAGCATGCATGCCAGAAGCGGGGAAACATCCGCCAGCGCGCACAGGCCCGAGATGCCCAAAAGACCCGCCAGAAGCAGGATCAGTCTGCTGTCCTTGCTGCGGGAAGGCGTGATCAGCCTGCTTAAAAGAAGAGCGCATCCTGCGCCCAGCAGCAGCGCGCATAGATTGAACGCAATCGGAAGAAGCAGCTGCACTACGGACATCTGTCCGGAAAAATCCGCTTCCGCTACCGCCGAAGCAAAAGAAAAGGCCAGCAGGCAGACCGCATCATCCAGAGCTACCACCTGTAACAGCACCTTTACAAAGTCTCCTTTGGCATGGTACTGGCGAATGGTCATGATGGTGCTGGCGGGTGCGGTCGCCGTGGATACCGCGCCCAGCAGCAACGCAAAATCAAAGGACGTTCCAAATACAAAAAAGGTCACAACCGTAACAAACACGCCCGCGGCCAGGGCCTCCATCACCGTGATCAGGAGGATTCCCTTTCCGGTGTTTTTGATATCTTCCAGCTTAAAAAACCTGCCTACCCCAAAAGCGATACAGGCCAGCGCAATATCGCTGACAAAATCCATATGGTCCACCAAAGACCGGGGAATCAGGCCCAGCACCCAGGGCCCGATCAGCACCCCCACGATAATGTAGCCGGTCACCTTTGGCAGCCGGAACAGGTTTGTCAGCCTGGTAAACAAAAAGCCGGCAATCAGAATGATACACAGCGCCAGCAAAATGCCGGCGGTGCCGTCCACTTCCATAGGTAAAAAACGCATGGCAGACCCTCCTATCTCACAGGCAGCTGTTCTGCCGTTACTATTTCTCCCGCAGGCAGTAACCTTCCGTTTCTTAGCAGTTACCCGTTTTGTTTCTTATTATTTTAGCACATTTTCCGGCAAAAAACGCCAAGTCCGGAAAAATATATTTTCTGCCTTAAAGTCTGCCGCAGAGATAGGCGTATGCGTTCATAATGGTATTCTGCCGCTTTCCCGCAATAAAATACCAGTCCATCTGTGTTTCCTTCTCCACATACAGATAGGAACCGTAAACCGGGATATCGCAGAAAATCGCCGGATTGGAGGAAGCCAGCACGATCCCGTATCCTCTGTCCGACAGCAAAAACGGAAGTTCCCCGGGATCGCTGTGGGAAATGTACCTGGCGGTCCCGTTTAATTTCATGCCGCCCTGCCCCCCGGCTCCCAGTCCGTAGAGCGTCTCTCCCTTCTGCCAGTCCAGAAACAGCCAGTTTCTTCCGCCCGCTCCGGGGCCGGGTTCAAACTGTCTGGCCTCTTTGGCCCGTTCCGATAAAAGCAGCTTTTTGTCCCGCGTCAAATACCGGACGGCCCCTGTGGCTTTATCCACCTGGAGGCACAACTCCTCTGTGGTGAGCTCCACTATTTTCCCCGATTCTTTATACATCCATGCCCGTTCCGTCCTGTTCACAGCGATACCGGGACGGACGCCTTGCGCAATCTGCTGTCCCCGGGCAAAGGTGACACGGATGATGGCGCTGCCCACCGGGCTTAGCCGCAGAATGCCATACCGGCTCTGCAGATACAGGCCGTCCGGCTGTTTTGTCACCCAGCGGACGGAAAGATCGATTTTTGCATGGCCCATAGGCCGCAGTTTTCCGGTGTCGGGCAAATCCCCAAAGGCAATTCCTTCCCGGGCATGTTTTTTGAGAGGCGCGCTTCCGGAAGGCGCTGTGGCCGCCGCCTGACGCACGATGCCGGCTGCAGGATGTTCCGTTCTCCCGGTTTTTCTGATTTCCGGCCTCTTGACGGCAGTCTCTGTCTTCTCCGGCCCGGGATTCTGCACGATGGAAATGCGTTTGCGCAGGGGACGGTCCGGCGTCCGGGCAGGAGCCGCGCTCTTCGGACCGTTTCCGACTGACGCTGCTCCCGTCAGGGCGCTGCCTTTTTTCAGGTTTTCCGCCGCTGTCCGCTCCTGTTCGGCTGTCCGCCTGTTTCTGGCGGGCACCGGGTCCGCGATCAGTCCGGTGAGATTTCCCGTATGAAGGACGCAGAGTTCATGAAGCGCTCTGGTGGCAGCCACATATAAAAGTTTGGCGTGCCCGTCGTCTGTGGGATATTCCTCCCTGTCAGGATCCAGAATCAATACGGCGTCAAATTCCAGCCCTTTTGTATACTCCACCGGGAGCACCATAATGCCGCTGTCAAACACCGCTTTCTCCAAATCGCTCTCCCGCACATCCACGTAGGCTCCCAGCTCCCCGGCTGCCTTTGCCGCTGACTTTTCGGTCCGGCAGACCACCGCGATGGTATCAAAACCTTTTTCCTGCCAGCCTCTGCAGATTTCCGCCGTTTCCCGGATCAACGCTTCCCGGTTTCCCGCCTCTTTCACTGCAACAGGGCCGCCGTGCCGGATGATGGGTTCCACAGGATAGCTGGAAAACCGCCCGTGGTGCAGGATATCCGTGGCAAATTCCGAAATTTCCACCGTATTCCGGTAGCTTTTTTTCAGAATGCCAAAGCTGTCCCGTTCGCCGGTCAAAAGAAGCTTTTTCAGCTCTTCCCAGTCATTTAAACCGTAGCCGAAATGAATATTCTGGGACACATCCCCCATTACGGTATACGTGCAGTCTTTGATACAGAATTTCAAAACCGCGTAAGCCATCATGCCGAAATCCTGCGCTTCGTCGATCACAATATGATGCGCCTCGCTGATGACTTCCGTTTCTTTCACCCTTTTATAAAGATATGCCAGGGCAGCCAGATCATAGACATCCAAGTCTTTCTCCGGGATGTCAACCTCATATCCCTTCGCCTGCTGCTTATTTAAAAAATCCCGATACAGCTCATAGACAGGGCGTTTCCATTGCCGGCTCCCGTACCTGCCCCGGAATGCCTTCCGGATGGCTTTTTTCTCCGCATCCGTGTATTTGACCCCTTTTCCCAAAAATTCCTCCTGGATTTTGACCATGAGTCTTTCGTTGAGCATATCGATTTTGCTCTGCACAGAAACGGCCGGATTCTGAGTGATATACCGCTCGACAGCTTCTCTTGACACCAGTTCAATCAAATCCCCGGGTACGCTCTTTCCTCCCGTTTCATCAAAAACACCCGTTTTGCCGTCTCTAAATCCTTCCACAAACTGTCCGGGATTCAAATAGACGGATTCTCTGGGAATCGTCTCCCATTCCAGCCTCCGGCAGTACTCCTGCAAATCCAGAAACCATTCCAGACTTCCCCTTATCCGGCCTTTTTCCCCGGCCGCCTTCGTATCCGCAATGCGGTATTTTTTCTCATCCCAGTCCTCATACAAAAGCCGTACAAAAAGCTGTTCCATGGTCATTTGCTTCACACCGTACACATCCAGGTCCGGCAGCACGCCGGTGATGTAGTCCAGCAGGATCCGGTTACTTCCCACAATGTAAAAATCCTCCGGCCGAAACCGCTCCTCATAATTATAGAGGATATAGGAAATCCGGTGCATGGCGACCGTGGTTTTCCCCGATCCCGCAACGCCCTGTACGATCATATTGTGATAGGGGGATTTGCGGATGATATCATTTTGCTCTTTTTGGATGGTGGCGATAATTTCCCCCAGCACGGCCTGCTTGTTTTTCGCCAGATATCGGGTCAGCAGTTCGTCATTTGCGATGACCTCCGTATCGTAATAATCCAACAGCTTTGCATTTTCGATTTCATAGGTCCGCTTCAGCTTCAAATCGATCTGCATCTGCGTCCCGCCCGGCGCGGGATAGCTGCATTTTCCCAGCCCGTTTTCATAATACGCGTTGGCCACCGGGGCGCGCCAGTCCACCACCATCCAGTGGGTGGTATCCCTGGAAATACCTCCTCTGCCGATATAGAGGGATTCTTCCCTGTCCAGCGCCTCGTCGTGAAAAACGATCCTGCCGAAATACGGTTTTTTCAGGGCCTTTTCATTTCTCGCCAGCGCCCGTTTCATGTGGCTGTGCATGGTCACCGTGTTGTTTAAAATGGTGAGGACTTCGGTATCGTTGTCATGATAATGCTCCAGCATTTCATCGATATCTTCCTGCATTTTCCTCACTTCACGTCCGTAATTTTCCACATTGTCCCGGACTACCTTGAGAGTACCCGCCAGATAAGCTTCTTCGGCCGGCCGGCTGGTTCCGGCGATCGGGCCTGTTTTTTCCTGCTTCATACAGCGCTCCTTTCCCTGTTCTGTTCCTTATTGGTATCATTCACCTGCATCCCTCCGGGCGCTCTCCCAGCCCAGTCCCCGTCCGGCCGCAGCAATGCGGACAGCGGGGGGGGGCTGAGCCGGGGGAGCGCCCGGAGGGATGCAGGTGTAATACCTATTTTACCGGAAAAGGAAGAAATTACTAGACTTTAATTTTGAAATGTGGTAGACTGTACAATGAAGTGTGGCCCAAAAGCTGTGGGAGGGTTCCTACAGTTTTTTTATTGCCTTTTTGTGTACGTTTTACCGCCCATCAAGTGAGGTAGAAATGGTAAAAAACAAAAAACTTTTTAAAACAAATCTTACCATCAGCATCATTCTGATTATCGGTTTTGTGCTCACCGCCGTATTCAGTTACCAGGCCAATTATCAGGCTTCTATCAACAGCATCGAGCAGGTCTCTTCTCTGTCTGCCGAAGGCATCTATTATCAGCTTTCCTCCCTGTTATCCAAGCCCCTGAATATCTCCCTCACCATGGCACACGACAAACTGCTGGAAGATTACCTGAGCAAAGAAGCCGATCATCTGGAAGAGGAGTCCTATGCGGAAACAATCGCGGAATATTTGAAAGCCTATCAAATAAAATACGGCTTTGATTCCGTTTTTCTCGCATCCGCCGCTTCCGGAAGATATTACAACTATAACGGCGTGGACCGGATATTGGAAAAAGGCGATCCGGAAAATGTATGGTATTTTGAAATGCTGGAAAATTCGAAAGAATATTCCCTGAATGTGGATAACGATGAAGTCAGCGGCGCTGAAAATAAAATCACGGTGTTTGTGAACTGCAGGATCCTGGGACAGGACAGCAAAACACTGGGCATCGTGGGCGTCGGTATCCGGATGGATTATCTGAAATCTCTCCTTTCAGAATACGAGAAAAAGTTCCATGTAAACGTCAGCCTGATTGACGGGGACGGGACCATTCAGATTTCCACTTCTTATAACGGTTATGAAAAGACCGACTGGTTCACCGCTCATCAGCAGGAAAATCTGCGGGACAAAATCCTGGGATGGCAGGACCCCACCCAAAACCTGGAGCTCTGGAATTCCCCTTCGCAAAGCATCAGCAGAAGTTTTGTGGTGACCCGTTATATCCCGGATTTGTCGTGGAACCTGGTGGTTCTTCAGGATACGGGGCTGATCGTAAGCAAAATGCGTCTCCAGCTCTATCAGACCTTTTTTATCATTTTTTTAGTCATTCTGATCGTGCTCATCATCATCACCACGGTGATCCGGAACTTCAACCGTCAGATCACGAAGCTGATGGAGGAAAAGCAGGTGATGTTCCAAAAGGCCACGGAGCAGCTTTATGACAGCATTTACGAGTTAAACCTGACCAAAAACTGTTACGTGGGGAAAGCTACGGAAGAATATTTCGCCAGCCTGGGCGCCGGCGGGATGCCTTTCGATCAGGGCCTGCGCATCATCGCCGAAAAACAGATAAAGGAAGAATATCGGGACGGGTACGTGCAGATGTTCACCCCCGAAAATGCGATCCGGGAATTTGAATCCGGGAACAACCATTTAAGTTATGATTTTATGATTACCCAGGACGGCATAAACTACCATTGGATCCGCGTGGAAACATACCTCTTTTACTCCAATGCAGATCACTCCATCCACATGTTTTCCTATCGGCGGAATATCGATTCGGAAAAGCAGAACGAACAGCTGGCAATCACTGACGAAATGACCGGCTTTTATACAAAAGCCGCCACCCAGCGGCTCATCCAGGAACGGCTGGACCAAAGGCCCGGCCGACTGTACGCTTTTCTCATCCTGGATATCGATAATTTCAAGCAGGTGAACGACCGGTACGGCCATGCTTTCGGAGATTACTGCATCGTCAGCTTCACGCAGACCATACGCCGGCATTTCCGGGAAAATGACATTCTCGGCCGGATCGGCGGAGATGAATTTGCCGTATTCCTTCCGGTTCCCGATGAAGCGTGGCTCAAAGACCGGCTAAAACAGCTTTCTGCAGCGCTGGATATGGACTGTGTAAAACAGGATGTGACATGTCACATTTCCGCAAGCATCGGCGCCGTGCTTTCCTCCGACAGGCTCAACCGTTTTGAACTCCTCTACCGGTGTGCGGATAAAGCTCTGTATGGTGCCAAACAGAACGGAAAAAACGAATTTAAAATATATGAGGAATGACGGTTGTCATTCCTCATTTGTTTCATGCCGTCACAGCCAGGCATGTTTTTTTGTTTCTTACAGCTTCTTTGTTTCTGCACAGGTCACCCGCAGGCATACCGGTTTTTGTCCGGTCAGGGCGCTGCTTCTTTCGTCCGGCTGCTGCATTCCCACCCAGACTTCATATTCCCCTGCTTCCAGCACGAAATCCGCATTTTCATCATATAAAGCAAAGGCCTTGTCTTCCAGCGCAACCGTCACCCGGGTTTCTTCTCCCGGCTGTAAATATACCTTCTTCAAGCCTTTGAGCTGCGCGTTTGGCGTCCCCTCCCGGAGCGCTTTCACATAGACCTGCACCGTCTGGCCTCCCGCCATGGTTCCGGTATTTTTCACGCTGGCAGTCACGCATACTTTCCCGCCTGCCGCAATCTGCGCGGTATCCGTTTCTGCCGGGCCCTGCTCAAATGTGGTATAGGAAAGGCCGTAGCCGAAAGGATAGAGCGCATCCTTTTCCATATACCGGTAGGTTCTCCCCTTCATGGAGTAATCCGTAAACTCCGGCAGTTCCTCTGAGGTGCGGTAGAAAGTTACGGGCAGCTTCCCTTCCGGGCTGTATGCTCCGAAAATCAGCTCTGCCACCGCTCTGCCGCCCTGTGAACCGGGATACCACGCCTGAATGATGGCCGGAATATGGTCGTCTTCCCAGCTCAAAGCCATGGCGGACCCGGTCATGGATACCAGGATCACCGGTTTTCCGCTTTCATAAGCGGTGCGCAGGATCTCCGGCTGCAGGCCGGGGTATTCCAGGTTCAGCTTATCGCCGCTGGCAAATTCGTTGCCGGCGTCTCCCTGTTCCCCTTCGATTCCGGCATCCAGCCCCAGCACCATTACCACCACATCGCTGACGCTGCACACCGCTTTCACTTCGGAAATCCGGTCTCTTCCCGCGGTCAGGCCGCTGCTCTTGTCCTGATACAGGGGACAGCCTTCGGAATAATAAACTCTCACATCATCGCCCGCATAGTCCTCAATGCCTTCCAGCACAGTCACATAACGGGAGGCGGTTCCTTCATAGTTTCCTACCAATGCTCTTCTGGAATCCGCATTGGGGCCGATCACGCCGATGGACCTGATTTTTGTTTTGTCCAGCGGCAGAAAATGATTTTCATTTTTCAGAAGCACCAGGCTCTTTCTGGCAATTTCCAGATTCAGGGCGCGGTTTTCCGGCGTATCCACACGGTCATAGCCGATTTCGTCAAAGGGAACTTTTCCCTCCTCTTCAAACATGCCCAGCTTCATCCGGGTTTCCATCAGATTGGTCACCGCTTCGTCCAGCCTGGATTCCTCCACATAGCCGCCCCGCACTGCATCCCGCAGATTGGGGAACATGCAGCCGCAGTTTAAGTCACAGCCATTGTTTATCGCCATAGCCGCCGATTCCAGCGGTGTCTTTGTTATTTTGTGGTGCTCATGGAAATCCAGCACCGCCCAGCAGTCGCTGACCACATGGCCTTCAAATCCCCATTCGTCTCTGAGAATGTCCCGTAACAGTGTTTTGCTGCCGCAGCAGGGCTCTCCGTTGGTGCGGTTATAAGCGCCCATGACGGCTTCCACCTTGGCCTCCTTGACGCAGGCTTTAAAAGCGGGAAGATAAGTTTCATACATATCCTGTCGGGATGCTGTCGCGTCAAATTCATGGCGCAGGCCCTCCGGCCCGGAATGTACTGCAAAATGTTTCGCGCAGGCCGCCGCTTTCATATAGTCCGGGTCATCCCCCTGCAGTCCTTCCACGAAGCGTACGCCCAGCCGGGAGGTCAGATAAGGATCTTCCCCGTATGTTTCCTGTCCCCGGCCCCAGCGGGGATCTCTGAAAATGTTCACATTGGGAGCCCAGAAGGTGAGTCCCTTATAGATATCCCTGTCCCCTGCCTTTTTCTGGGCATTATATTTGGCTCTGGCCTCATCGGCGATGGTCTCCGCCATTTTTCCCACCAGGTCTTCGTCAAAAGAGGCGGCTACGCCGATGGCCTGGGGAAACAGGGTGGCGGTGCCCGCCCGGGCCACGCCGTGCAGGGCTTCGTTCCACCAGTTATAGGAAGGGATGCCCAGCCGTTCCACCGCCGGGGCGTTAAAGAGGGTCTGCCCCACCTTTTCCTCCAGCGTCATCTGTGCCACCAGCGCGGCGGCCCGTTCTCTGTATTTACTCATGTCTTTTAACCTCTTTGTTCCTCTTCCCGCCTGTTATGCGAACGGATTCTCGGTGGGGTACATCATGCCTTTGGGCTGGTTGAAGTTGATGTCCTCTACCGGAACACCGATGTATTTAAACACTTCATACAGCGCTTTTCCGTAGTGTCCGAAAGCTACCGCTCCGTGATGGGGATAGTTCTTTTCGATCAGCACATGTCTGTAGAAACGTCCCATTTCCGGAATTGCGAATACGCCGATGCCGCCGAAGGATCTGGTGGCTACGGGAAGCACTTCGCCGTGGGCGATATAAGCGCGCAGCCGGCAGTCCGCCGTGGACTGTAACCGATAGAAGGTGATGTTGCCGGGTACGATGTCGCCTTCCAGCGTGCCGTTTGTCACTTCCACAGGAAGGGATCTTGCCATAATCATCTGGTTTTTCATGCTGCAGAACGCCAGCTTTTTGGAGCAGGTATTGCCGCAGTGGAAGCCCATGAAGGTATCCTTATGGGTATACTCATACTTTCCTTTGATGGCTTCTTCATACATATCATCCGGCACGCTGTTGTTGATATCCAGCAGAGTTACCACATCATCGCTCACCGCTGTGCCGATAAATTCGCTTAAGCAGCCGTAAATATCCACTTCGCAGGATACCGGAATGCCCATTCCTGTCAGACGGCTGTTCACATAGCAGGGTACAAAGCCGAACTGGGTCTGGAACGCGGGCCAGCATTTTCCGGCAATCGCCACATACTCCCTGTATCCCTTATGCGCTTCCACCCAGTCTAAGAGAGTCAATTCATACTGGGCCAGTTTGCTCAGGATTTCGGGCTTCTGGTTGCCTTCTCCCAGCTCCTCTTCCATCTCTTTGACCTTGGCAGGGATTCTTTCATCCCCTTCATGTTTATTGAAAGCTTCAAACAAATCCAGTTCGGAGTTTTCTTCAATTTCAATCCCCAGGTTGTACAGCTGTTTGATGGGTGCATTACATGCCAGGAAGTTTAACGGTCTGGGGCCGAAGCTGATGATCTTTAAGCTCTTTAAACCTACAATCGCCCTTGCGATGGGAACAAATTCCCGAATCATATCCGCGCATTCTTCCGCCGTTCCCACAGGATACTCGGGGATATACGCTTTCACATTGCGCAGCTTTAAGTTATAGCTGGCATTTAACATGCCGCAGTAAGCGTCGCCGCGTCCGCCCACCAGGTCGTTCTGAGATTCTTCCGCTGCCGCGATGAACATGGAAGGGCCGTCAAAATGCTTTGCCAGCAGGGTTTCGGAAATTTCGGGGCCGAAGTTTCCGAGATAAACACACAGCGCGTTACAGCCTGCTTTTTTGATATCCTCCAGCGCCTGCACCATATGGATTTCACTTTCCACGATGCATACGGGACATTCATAAATATCCGCCCCGTCATATTTTGCCCGGTATGCCTCCACCAGGGCTTTCCTTCTGTTCACGGACAGCGATTCCGGGAAACAGTCGCGGCTCACCGCTACAATACCGATTTTTACTTTGGGTAAATTCATCATTTTTCTGATCCTCCGTTTAAAATATGAAATATTGGTTTCCTCACAATTACAGACTCAGGTTTTCCCCGATCAGCCCCATTGGGCTTCCTTCGGGCAGTCCCCCTTCGGGATGTCCCAAAAGCCATTTATTCTTTGCGGTCAGATGTCTGTCTTCACCGTCTGCATGGCCCTCTTCCAGATCCAGATTGGTATCTCTGGGAAGAACGATCACACAGCGGAAGCCGTTTTCATCCGCCTGACAGGGCGCGTAATGCAGGGTGGTGGCATACAGTTCCACCGCTGTTCCCGCAGGCACACGGAAAGCCTCCACTTTTGCCGTATCATAAGTAAAATCCGGTGTAATATCCTGCTGCCATCCCAACAGCAGCACCAGTTCCGTAGCCGCAATGTCGATTTCGGAACTTCTGTGGTATTCCAGGGCGTTGAGCTTTTTATTATGGCCGTTGCAATAGCCGATCTGGATAGGCAGCTCCCCATAGGTTTTCACGGTCAGTTCCCGGTAAACCGGCAGCTCCTCCAAGGCAGGCACCGAGGCCACATAAACCACATCCTCCGGCAGCGGCGTTTCTTCCATTTTGGAAAGCAGCTGTGTAAAATCAATGTCCCGGATCACTCTTCCGTATTTCTGAAACGCCTTGTCTGTCACTTCCTGAATTTTCATATCTTTGTAATCCCCTTTCTCATTTCAATTTGGGAAACAGTTCCTTCACCGTGGGATAAATCTGTTTAAACTGTGCATAGCGGGCTTCATATTTCGCCGCCAATTCCGGATCAGGCTCCACCGTATCCACCACCCGTACCAGCTTTTCTGCCGCTTCCTCCACGGATGCATATTCCCCACAGGCCACCGCCGCCAGCATGGCGCCGCCATAGCCCGGACCTTCCTCACTCTCGATCACGTCAACTTTCACATTCATCACGTTGGCGATGATCTTTTTCCACAGCGGACTCTTCGCCCCGCCGCCGCAGATTTTTGTGCGCTCGATTTTTATGCCCAGGGATTTTGCCACCTCAAAGGAATCCCTCAGCGCGAAGGCGACCCCTTCCAGCACTGCCTGGGTCATATCGGCCCTGGTGGTATCCATGGTCATTCCGATAAAGGTGCCTCTGGCATCCGGATCATTGTGAGGGGAGCGCTCTCCCATCAGATAAGGCAGGAAGTAAACATGATTTTCCCCGAGTTTTTCGATTTTCTCCTGTTGTGCACCATAATCCTTCGTGCCGATGATGTCGTCCATCCACCATTTATTGCAGGATGCCGCTGAAAGCATGCAGCCCATCAAATGATAATGCCCGTCCGCATGGGCGAAAGCGTGAAGCGCATTGTTCCGGTCCACGCCAAAGTTTTTCGAAGAGATAAAGATCGTTCCGCTGGTTCCCAGGGAAATGTTGCATCTTCCCTCTCCTACGGTGCCGGTCCCCACCGCTGCTGCGGCATTGTCCCCCGCTCCCGCGGCCACTCTGACGGTTTCGGGAATGCCCAGCTCTTTTGCCACATCGGGAAGTACGGTCCCCACCGTTTCATAACTTTCGTAAACGGCGGCCAGCTGTTCTTCCTTCACCTCACAGATTTCACACATTTCCTTTGACCAGCAGCGGTTTTTCACATCGAACAACAGCATGCCGGATGCATCGGAAACATCGGTACAGTGGACTCCTGTCAGCCGGTAAGCCAGATAATCCTTGGGCAGCATGATCTTGGCGATACGGGCAAAATTGTCCGGCTCATTCTTTTTCACCCATAAAATCTTGGGCGCGGTGAATCCCGTAAAAGAAATATTCGCCGTATAGGAAGAGAGCGTTTCCTTACCGATCACCTGATTGAGATAATCGTTTTCTTCTGCCGTTCTCCCGTCATTCCATAAAATTGCGGGACGGATCACATGATCCTCTTCATCCAGGATCACAAGGCCGTGCATCTGCCCGCCGAAGCTGATGCCCGCTACCTGCTCTCTGTCAAAGCCCTCCAGCAGTTCTTTCATCCCCAGAACCGTCTGTTCCCACCAGTCTTCCGGCTTTTGCTCCGACCAGCCGGGATGGGGGAAAGACAGGGGATACTCCCTGGATACCACGTTTGCGATTTTCCCGTTACCTTCCATCAGCAAAAGTTTCACTGCCGACGTTCCCAAATCCACTCCGATATAATACATATCCGACCTCCTATGTGCGTGCCCGGGCACATAAATTTGCAGAACTTTCGTGCGCGGGCACATCCTGGTTTTATCATAGCCCCTGGATCCGGGAAAATCAAGAGGGTGTTTTAATTTCATTATTTTGAACAATGAAACCGGATTTTTGCTTCTTTTTCCGGCATTGTTTTTGTGCATTTCGCTGTTTTCGTGCACGGGCACACAACGCATGTTTCCTCTGCGTTGACTTTGCCCGACGGCTATGCTAAGGTAAAGAGAGAACCGGCTGTGAAGCTCCCATCCACGGCCGCTGTTTTGTAGAATGTTTTACAGGATAAAACAGGAGTTATGCAGTAACGGACAGGAGGCAACATGGCAACCATAAAAGAAATTGCCGAACTGGCAGGCGTATCCCGGGGCACCGTGGACCGTGTTTTAAATCACCGCGGTTCTGTCAATCCGGCCACCGCAGCCCTGGTAAATGATATTGCCAGAAGGCTTGATTATAAGCCCAACCGGGCGGGGATCGCCCTGGCGGCCCAGCGGAAAAACCTGCGCCTGGGCGTACTTTTATTCGATACGGGCAATCTTTTCTTTGAAGAAGTATGGAGAGGGGTCCAGGAAAAGGCGGAAGAACTGGCGGGTTATAACTGCACTGTGCTCTCAAAAAGGGTGGGCTTTTCCGCCCATGCCCAGGCGGACGCCATCGCCGAGCTGGAAAGCCAGCAGATCGACGGCCTGGTGCTGACTCCTTTTAACGATCCTCTGATCGCCGGGCAGATCGATCTGCTGGCAGAAAAAAAGATCCCCGTCATCACCACCAATACGGACATCCACAATTCCGGACGGCTCGCCTTCGTGGGCAGCGATTTTTACCGCTGCGGGCAGACGGCCGCCGGACTCATGCGTCTGATGACCTCCGGCGAAATCCATGTGGGGATCGTCACGGGATCCTCCAAGGTGCTCTGCCATACCGACCGGATTCAGGGTTTCTGCGACCGGATCGCCGCCTGTTATCCGAACATCCGCGTCGTGGACACCATCGAAAACAGTGACGACGAATTTGAAAGTTACGACAAAACACTGGACCTTTTAAAGCGCCGTCCCGACATCAACGCCCTCTATTTTACCGCCGGGGGCGTCTACGGCGGCTGCAGGGGCGTGCTTTCCGCCGGGCGGAAGGATATCCGAATCATCGCCTTTGACGGCATCCCCACCACCCGGGAGCTGGTGGAACAGGATGTGATCTCCGCCACCATCTGCCAGCAGCCCTATATCCAGGGGGCCAAACCTTTGCAGCTGCTTTTTGATTATCTGATGACCGGTGAAAAGCCGGAGCAGGAATATTATTATACCGCTGTGGATATCCGGATCCGGGAAAATCTGTAATTCCCGGATCCGCTGTTTTATCCCCTCTTCGGTCCGGGTCAAACTGTCCGCAATTTTTCTAAACAAATCCGCATCTTTCGGGATGTCCTTTCCCTTTTTTCTATTGTAAAATGGAAAAAACGAACAGCCCAATAAACAGGAAAGGAATGAAGATTATGATCTATTCCCTGGAAGGCCTCTGGCAGGCCGACATCGGAGACGGGAACCGCTATCCCATGCGCCTCCCCGGCACTCTGGACGAAAATCACATCGGCTATCAGGATACCGCCGGCGGCCAATGCCACCCGGCGGAAGGTTCCGCACTTTCCCAGGATGCGGATGCTCCTGTTTCCACCCGTTTCACCAGAAAATTTACTTACGAAGGAGCAGCCCGGTTTACCAGACGTTTCTCTTTTTATGCCGACGGAGACTCCGTTTTTTGTATTCCCCCGGGAAAACGGCTTTTCATAGAAGCAGAGCGGGCGCGCTGCTTAAAGCTTCTCATCGACAAAACGGAGGTTCCCCCCTTTGATCCCCCCGCCTTGTGTGCCCCTTATACCTTTGAAGTCACCGGTCTGCTGTCCGGCAGTCACGAACTGACTTTTCTCTCCGACAACAGTTATCCCGGCCTGCCTCATGATGCCATCGTCTATTCTTCGGCTGCCACCGATGAAACCCAGACCAATTGGAACGGCATTTTGGGATACTTACGGCTGCGCACGGAGGAACCGGTTTTTCTCTCCGCGCTTTCCGTCTATCCCCAAAAAGAATGGCTCTGCGTAAAAGCGGAAATTTCCGCCGCAGTCCCCTATCGCGGCAGACTCACCCTTTCTTCTCCTGCCCTGGCGGCCCCCGTTGAAAAACAAATTGATCTTTCTGCCGGCCGTCATGAAATTGTGTTTGACCGCCTGCCGCCGGCCTCCCAAGTGCGGCGCTGGGATGAGTATGAAGGAAACCTGTATGAACTTTCCGCCTGTCTCACCGGGCAGGAAGCCAAAACCGTTTCCTTCGGAATCCGGGACTTTGAATGTCTCTGCGGCCGTCTCTGCTTAAACGGCCGGGCTGTCTTTCTGCGCAGCGAAGCAAACTGCGCCGTGTTCCCGGAAACCGGATACCCGCCCATGACACAGGCGGAATGGGAGGAAATTCTGAAACGGTATCGGGCCTACGGCGTCAACTGTATGCGCTTCCATTCCCACTGTCCGCCGGATGCGGCCTTTGCGGCGGCAGACAGACTGGGGATCCTGATGCAGCCCGAGCTCTCCCACTGGGATCCCGTACATGCCTTTGAACCGGAGGAAAACCGCCGTTATTACGAAACGGAAGCGCAGCGGCTGGTCCGTACTCTTGCCAACCATCCTTCCTTCGTGATGCTGACCTTCGGCAATGAACTGCATGCCGGTGACAAGGGACATGCCGCTATGACCCGCCTGCTGGGCCGTCTGAAAAACCTGGATTCCACACGCCTGTATGCAAATGCCTCCAATCCTCACTACGGTGCTATGGGCTGCGATCCGGAAAGTGATTTTTATACCGCCCAGTCCTTTTATTCTCATGAACTGCGGGCAACCTTTGCCGGTAACGACAAAGAAAACGGCCCCGGGATAAAAGGGTATCTCAACAACCGCTATCCCAGCGCCCGGACCTGTTACGACAGCTCCATGCAGCAACTCAGAAAAGCCTATGCCGGTCCTGTGTTCAGTTTTGAAGTGGGACAGTTTGAAGTGCTGCCCGATTTTGATGAACTGGACGAGTTTTGCGGCGTTACCGATCCGGCCAATCTCCGTCTGATCCGGGACCGTGTCAGACAGGCGGGCCTGACGCATGTGTGGAAAAAATATGTGGAAGCCACCGGAGAACTTTCCCGTCTCTGTTACCGGGAAGAGGTAGAGGCAGTTCTCCGCACAAAAGATATGTCAGGCATATCCCTGCTGGGCCTGCAGGATTTCCCCGGCCAGGGTACGGCCCTGGTGGGAATGCTCAATTCCCACCTGAAGCAAAAACCTTACCCCTTCGCGGCCCCGGATGCCTTTGCCTCCTTTTTCACCGACAGGCTGCCCCTGGCACTGCTGCCCAAATACACCTGGGAAAATACGGAAACACTGGAAGCCAAAATACAGATTGCCAATTACGGAAAAACCGTTCTCACAGGCTGCCCTCACTTAGAACTGACAGACGGCTCAAATACCTTCCGGTCTGATTTGCCGGAAGTCACTTGTCCTGCCGGGGCCCTGACGGATGCCGGAGCGTTCTGTTTTTCCCTGATGCCCTTCCGGACACCGCAGCGCCTTTGTCTGACCGTTTCCTTAGACGGTATTTCCAACGCCTATCCGGTCTGGGTATATCCGCCGGTGCGGCCCGTCTGTCCGCCGGAAGTTTATGAAACCGGACGTTTGGATGCCGGGGCTCTGGAAACTTTAAAAAGCGGCGGAACCGTTTATCTCACACCGCCCTCCACCGGAGAAGCACTGCCCTCCTCCATACAGGCCCAGTTCTCCACGGATTTCTGGTCTGTGGGCACCTTTTCGGACCAGGAAGGCGGGATGGGGCAGCTGATCGATGCCCGCCATCCTCTGTTTGAGGACTTCCCTACGGAAAGCCACACCAACTGGCAGTGGTGGCCTATGGCGGTGCAAAGAGCCGTCATCCTTCCCCCTGCGGCGGTCGAAGCGCACTTGACCCCCATCATCACGGAAATGGACAGTTACGCTTATCTGCGCCCCATGGCCCAGCTTTTTGAATGCCGCTGCCTGTCCGGAAAACTGCTCTTTTCCTCCATGGGTCTTCAGAATCTGCAGCAATATCCGGAAGCCCGGGCGCTGCTTTCTTCCATATACCGCTATCTCACCTCGGATCGTTTTTCCCCTGACCGGGAGCTGGCGCCGGAAACGATTTCCTCTCTCGTTTCCTGAAAAATGGGGGAGGATCTCTTTTCTCAGACAGAAAACCAAAAAGTGTGCGCGTTTCAGCGCACACTCGCGCCGAGCGCGGTTGCCAACAGGCAACATCTACCTTTCGCGCGAGTGCGCATCCATAGCGGAGCGTCTTTTTTATACGATAGGAAACAAAGTTTACTATCATATAAACAAAGGAGTCGACGGACTATATAAAAAGTCCATCGGCTCCTTTGTTTCATCCTGCCTTATTTTCAACCCTTGCTCGCCATGATCTCATTCCAGCTGTTGATCCCGATCACGGATTTTGCAAACTCCGTATAGCTGTCGGCGCCCGCTTTATCGATATTTTTAAACACATCATATATGTACTTATGGGTGCCGCCCTGGGTACAGAGCCCCAGCGCCAACCCCTGTGCCACTTCCTCCGCCGCATCGGTCTGTCGGTTCAGAATCAGCGCATCAATATAAGGATTATTCGCCGCCGCATAATAAGCGTATGCAAAGGCTGCCGCCTGATTGATCTCCCCTTTTGTGGAAGAATACCCCAGTTCACTCAAAATGATGGGCCGCACCTCGCCGTCTGCTGTCAGCATCTCCGGCCGCTGCATATAATCGGTCATCACATTGATATTTTCCATGGTGACGATGGAAGTATTCTCCGAATCCGTAACCAGCTCCTGGATCTTGCTGGAAGAATTCCAGAAAGTCGTATTGGTCAGAGGATACGCATACGGATGATGGGCCAGTCCCCAGTCAATATTGCCTTCCGAGGAAATGCATTTGTTGATGGATGCCAGCAGATCCTTCACATCATAGCAGTTGGTGGAACTTAAATTGCGGTCCCATTGCTGATCCATGGAAACATAGATCCTGGCATTGGCATTCATGCTCTTAATGCTGTTATAAAATACCCGCACCGCATTGGCGTATTCCCTGGCATATGTATCCAAATCCACATACTGCATATAGTTCCAGTCGGACCGTACATTGACTTCATTTCCCACAATCCAGTTCATGACGATGCCAAAGGCTTCGTTGCGGTAGCGCAGCGCCAGATAGGAGCCCACCGCCGCCATGGTTTCAATGCCGTCTTCCTCCGCCGCATTGAAGGCATAATAATGCCCCGATCCGCCTCTGGCAAGAGGATGGATCAACTGGGGCTGAGCCGCGCTTTTGTTGTTCAAAAGAATGGCTGTTATGGTAATCCCCTTCTCCGTCAGCCTGCTGAAAACCGAATCATATTCGGCGATCTTAAGCCCGTTAAATTTGTAGGTCTTACCGTTATAAGAATATTCAATGGTGGGATACAGGCTGTTGGTGGTCTCCCCTAAAATGGAGGAAATCGGAATATTATAGGCCGCATGCTTAATATCCAGATCATCCAGGCTGTCGATTTTAAGCGGATCCACCAGAATCCCTTTGATGGATTCCTGCTGGGGATATTCCTCTTTATAAGCCGCCAGCGCTTCCGGATTGGTGATATACTGCGGGCCGCACAGAGGAACATATTCCCCGTTCAGCTTCACCGCTACCACAAATTTGGAATACAGCCTGGAGGTGGGCAGATTCTCATTGATCTCCGCCCGAAGGTCAAATTCCTTCCCCTTCTGCACCTTAGCGATGGATTCCGCTTCTTTGCTCAGCTCGGTCTCATACATCTTCATTTCCATCAGATAAAAATTATCGTCATCGCTGACCGGCTTCTCGTCCACCTGCGCGCTCAGCACAAAGCTGCCTGTCCCTGCATCGATCTCACAGGATTCCACCTTCACATAACCGTCAATATTGTCATCTGTAAGTTCCACATAAATGTCAGGCTCTTCCGATTCTGTCTCCGTCTCCGATTCCGCCCGTGCCTGTTCTTCCGAATGGGCACTCTCTGAAGAAGCTGTCTGTACCTGTGCTGTCTGCATCATCCGTTCCTCGCCCCAAAGAGCCCAGAAAAGCCCTCCGCCGACGGCAAAAATGGCGACCGCCAGAATGATAATATAAACCGCCGCCAGCCTCTTCATACGATGTGTCTTCTTTTTATGCACTCCTGCCTTCTCCCTGTTCCTTCTCTCCTGCTTTCCTCTGCTTCCCTGATCCACAATAACTCCCCCGAAATAGACAGCGCCCCTGAACGGGCATATGGTCTCAATTACCGTGACTTTTATTGTAACATTTCCGGAACAGAAAATGCAATCGGCATTTGTAATAATTATGTAACATTATTTTGTGCAATTCCGGTATTTTCTCCCATCTGCGCCCTCCCATTGCCATCAGCTCTTCATGAATTCCCTGCATTCCAGTTCTTTTCCCATGCCCGGATCAATCCGGTAATCCATGCCGTCTTTCCGAAACCAAACCGTTTGAGCGGATGGGTTAAAGACCCGTTTTCCGTCCGCCGAAAACTCCAGCCGTTCAAAAGCTTTCACATAATCATAGACTGCAATATTGGTGGCATACCAGATATTGTCCCGCCGTCCTGTGCAGGCCCCAAACCGTTCGATCACATCCCAGTTATCATCCGCTTCAAATTCATAGCTGTGCCCCCAGAGATAAAACAGCCAGGGTTCTCTGTGTCCGTCCTCCTCCGTAAATCTTTCCGCCAGCGCCATCAGCTCGGGGGCCTTGTGATGGCAGGTGGCTTCCAGGCGCAGCCAATCTGCAGGGATGCCGAAGCTATGACTGGAAATCACGGTTCTTGCATACACCAGTCCCGCCGTTTTCACGCAGTTCACCACTGCGTCGTTAAAGGTACCAAAAGGATAGGCCATTCCTCTGACAATGGTATGAAACTGGTTCTCCAGATTCTCCCTGTCGGCAATCAGATCCCGCGCCGCCATATGAGGCGGCAGTTTTTCCAGCCATGGATGGGTCAGCCCGTGCACGGCCACCTCATGACCGCTCTGCCCATAGAGTTTCGTCACCTGCTCTTTTGTCATCCGGCGGTGAATGGTTCCCGCCGGATACACGGTGCCTTCCGCTGCATAAAGACCGCTGTTTAAATTAAAAGTGCCTTTGAGCCCATATCGATCCATAATTTTGATCAGCTTCTGATCCTGCTCCACACCGTCGTCATAGCTCAGCGTGAGCGCCTTGGCTTTCCCACCCGGAAAGCGCATAAAAATATCTGCCATGATAAACCTCCCTGTCATCTGATTTTACTCCATTCATTGCATTTCCCCTTTCTATTAAATTTAAACCAATCACCGCGCTTGTCAATGGTTTTTTACAGTCCGATGATCGCTTCTCCTTTTTTCATGGAAATCCGGTACAGCACAAACAGGAAACTCCCGACGCAAAGTGCGGTAAAGAACTGGATGCCCAGCGCCTTCCATTCAAAAGGCTGCATCCGCATGTCGTTAAAATAAGTGAGGAACAGAGTGAAAAGCAGAGAAATCAGATATCCCGCGGCCATGGGATAGGCAAAGATTTTCCGAAGCTGCTGCCGAAAAGCCCTTTCCCGGTACTTCCTGTCCGCCCCCAGTTTTTCCAGATCCTCAAACAGTTTTTGGTTGTCCATGGCGACGGTCATGCTTCTCACATATCCCATCACGCTCATGGCCGCCAGGGAAATGATGGCGATATAGGCGCAGAGAAGAACGAATATGGCTACCATCTGCATGGCGTCTTCTTTCTGCAGCACTTTCGAAAAAGGCGCATATTTCCAGTCTCCCATCAGGCGGGTATTGTCCACCGAAAGTCCTGCCGGACCGGTATATCCGTATTCTTTTCCCGCCGCCAGCGCCAACGCTTCCTCGTGAGCGTCATAATTATAGATATGATCGGACAGCGGCGACGACCGGCGGATAAATTCATTGTTCAGCTCCGTTGCAAAGGCATAGGTTTCAAACACGTCCTTCACATTGAAAAACACCATATTTTCCATCCATGCCCGGTCCAGCGTTTCGGCAAAAGTCCGATAGTCTTCATCGGCAATCAAAAAGACGAAAGGTTCGCTGACCCTGGTCAGATTGTCAAATTCCACCGTCCCGGCAAAAGAGGGCTGCAGGATTTCTCCCGTCACCGGATTTTCAATTTCCTGCATACCGTCCGGTCCCCGCCAGATCATCTCCTTATAGTCCGTATTTGTCACCGTCATATATTCTCCGGAAGAAAGATCCACCGGAATCCCGGAAAGCTGTTCAAATGCGGATGCTGACAGAAAAGAAGCCAGTTTTTCAGCGGTGATGTCAAAATAGTTTCCGTTATCATCCAGATCTCTTTCCGCGTACCTTATGATCAGTTCCAGCGCCTGCGTTTCCTCATAGGAAGTGATTTCCACCCGGTAATTTTCCGCCAGATCCTCAATCTCCTGTTTGGTGAGCTGATTCTCCAGGGCCGGATAATGCAGGGTGTAATCAAAGGGCGCGTCATTCCCACCCGATATCTGGGTGTCATAGTTCACCATGGCCCATAAAATGGAAATCATCATGACAAATACCAAAAGAGCGATGACACACATATTTCTGGTGGTCTGCCGGGCGGTAAAACGCATCAGGTTTGTGGAAATGATATTCTTATAATAGCGCTCCCCGCTGCGGCCTTTCCGGGTATGCCCCACAGCGCTGAGCAGGAAGAGATACAGTCCCACAATCGGGATCAGCCATGTCACATTCCAGATCACAGGCACTTGCTTTAAAAACGCCATGGTCCACATTTTCGGAACCCCCATGGATAAGAAAAGCCCGATGATGATCAGCCCGACTCCCGCTTTTCCTGTCCAGGGACGGATTTCCTTCACCATCTCCGTTTTGCGCCGGTCATTCAAAATATCCATGATATTGGCCCGCTTCACGAAGCTGCGGCCTGCCTTCCCGATGCAGAGAACCAAAAAGGCGGAGAAAAGTATCCCTGCTCCCACCCCTTTTAAGCTGAAACGGTAGGACAGGTCCCCGGCATTGATCACCAGACTTTCAAAAACCTTCCAGATCAGCCATGAGAACGGAACGGCGGTTATAATGCCTGCCAAAACATAGCACACAATGATGGCGGCGATCTCTTTCGTCAGCTGAAGGGAGAGCTTTTTCCGGGACTCCCCCAGCGCCAGGAGCACGCCGAATTCCCGGCTTTTATACTTCAGGAACAGTTTTGCGCCGTAGACGGTAAAAATCGTGCAGCCCGCCACCGCCGCAAACAGCAGAACCCAGACCAGCTTTCTGGTATCCCCTCCCTGAGGGAGCAGCCCCTGTACGTTCTTTGAAAAATACATGCAGGTGAACGCCGTCACCAGAAATACGGACAGGAAAATGCAGGTGCCCAGGATTCTGTACTGTCCCCGATTGCTCTTCCTGAGTTTTTCCATGATTCTATTCATTGTCATCGCCGTCTCCTCCCAGTTCCCGGATGGTATTTAAAAGCGTATCCATAAATTCCCGTCTGGTGCCCTGCCGGGTCAGTTCCCCATATATCTGTCCGTCCTTTAACACAATGACACGGTCGCAGAAAGAAGCCGCAAAACTGTCATGGGTCACCATAAAAATAGTAGCCTGCATTTCCTTTTTCGCCTGCAGAAAAGCGTCAATGACCGCCTTGCAGGATCTGCTGTCCAGATTGCCCGTGGGTTCATCCGCCAGAATCACATAAGGCTGATTCATCAGCGCCCTGGCCACGGCGGTGCGCTGCTTCTCCCCGCCGGAAATTTCCGCCGGATATTTTTCCATAATCTTTTCGATCCCGAACAGCTTACAGATATTTTTGGCCTTCGCCTCCATCTGGGCCGCCGGGCGTCCCGCGATGATCTGGGGCAGACAGATGTTTTCAAATACGGTCAGTCCGTCCAAAAGCATGAAATCCTGGAATACAAACCCCATCTTCTCATTCCGCACGGCCGCCAGCTCCTCTTCTCCCAGTTTGGAAATATCCTCGTCCGCCAGCAGGATGCTTCCCTGTTCATGGGGAATAAAACAGGAAATACAGTTCAAAAGTGTGGTTTTCCCGCTTCCGGAAGGCCCCATCACCGCCACGAACTCCCCTTTCTTTACTTCCAGATTCACATCCTTTAACACCGGATAAACCTGATTTCCGGTCTGATAGCTTTTACATAAATTTTTTACCTGCAGCATCATTTCTCTCCTTTTCGTTTCTTTCTGTCCTTTATTGTATCGGAAAAGAGACGTGTTTACCCTGCGCCAACTGTCATCCGTGGCATCTTTTTTGTAAAGTTTTGCCGTCCCCCTGCAGATGACCGTGCGCCCCGGGGGGATAACGGCATTTACAAATGTTCCCTTTTTCGTTACAATGTCCATAAAAGCAACAGGCCCTGTGCCGGTCAGGAGAATCGGATGTTAACCATTGGGATTTGTGATGATGAAGCAACAATGCGCCGCACACTGCGCATGCCTCTGGAACGGAAACTGCAGCTTATGGGAGAAGAATACCGCATCCTGGAATATGATTCCGGCGAAGCGCTTCTTTCGCGGCCGGAGGCCGACACGCTGGATATTCTTTTTCTGGATATCGAAATGAAACAATTAAACGGGATGGAAACCGCACAGGCCCTGCGCCGCCGGGAAGCGGACACCACCCTGATTTTTGTGACCGCTTATCCCGATTTCGTGTTTCAGGGCTATGAGGTTCACGCTTTCCATTATATTTTAAAACCCTGTGAGGAAAAAAAGGTGGCCGACGTGCTGGAGCAGGCCGTAAAAGAACGGGCAAAGCACGGAGAGGCTTTTTTCACCGTTGAGCAAAAATCCGGTATTCAGCGCATTCCATTAAAAAAAATCGCCGCCTTCTGCAGCGACCGGCGGAAAGTTTTGGTTCTCACTGCGGACGGAAAAGTCGAATTTTACGGAAAACTCAATGAGATTGAGCCAACGCTTCCGGATTATTTTATCCGCATTCATAACCGTTACCTTGTCAATCTGAACCTGGTCACCGCCCTTTCCAAAGACGGCTGCATCTGCGCCGGACAGGATTTTCCCGTCAGCAGAACCTACCGGCAGGAGCTGGAAATCGCTTTCGCCAGGACATTACTGAATTAAAAACAGCGGACGGTCTCCCGGCCGGTTCCGGAAAGGAATCCAATGAACGGCAATCGCATCCTCACAGACTTTTTAGCCCTGATTGATCTGCACCTCATCCCCGAATTTCTCATAGGATGGCTTTTTTACCGCATCCTCTGCTGCCTTATCCCAAAACGGAAAGGGAAAATATCGGCTGCAGTCATCTTTTTGTGCTGCTCCTTCATTGCCAATATCGTTGTTTTTGCACAGGATCTGTTTAATGTCACGGTGGTGCTTCTGGTCTTTACCGCCATGGTGCTTTTTTTATTCACCGGTAAGCTGTCCGCCCGCCTGGCTGCCGTGACAATCCTCTATCCTCTGGTCATTTCCCAGAATTTCCTGATCATGGAGTTGCTGGGCAGATTTTATTTCAGCACAGGGAAAAACCCTATTGTGAATATCATCGTCTCCTGGACCGATTCCCTCCTCCATACCCTGTTCTGGTTTCTTCTCTTTCATCTGGTTCGTAAGAAACTGTCCCAGGTATCCCTTCTGTTCGACGACAAAACCTGGTGGCTTTTAAGCAGCGTCTGCTTTGCCTCCCTGGTCAGCATCACCTCCGCCATTTATTTTGCGCCGGAAGAAAGCTGGAAAATGTGGCCCGCCGCGCTGGCCTGTTTTCTCACCAATTTGAGCAGCCTTTCCCTGGCCGAATATTTTTCCGTCAGCATCCGGCACAATATGGAACGCCAGAACTTAAAATTGCGGAAGGAGTATTATGAAGAGCTGGAACGCAATCAGGCGCAGATCCGAAAATTCCGCCATGACATGCAGAATCAGCTCGCTGTGATCAAGACGCTGTTCGACGAAGGCGAGGAGGAGGAAGCTAAAACCTGTCTGAAAGAGCTGGAAACACAAACCGCCATAACCAACCGGGTATTCTGTAATAACAGCGTCATCAACGCCGTCTTAAACACCAAATACAATCTGGCCCTGGAACACCACATCGACTGTTTTTTTCATATCGATTTAAAAAATATCCTCGCCATGGATTCCATCAGCCTCTGTTCCCTGTTTTCCAACACTCTGGACAACGCCATAGAGGCCTCCCTGAAAATCCCCGATCCGGAGCAAAGAAAAATCTCCGTGAAGGCGAGGGTCACGGAGAACGGTTATTTCAGCTATGAAGTGAAAAATAATAAAGTGAATCCGGTGAGGCGGCAGAAGGGCGCATTCCTGTCCGACAAAGAAACGGCCGATCCCCATGGCCTGGGGCTGTCCAACGTCCGGGAAGTGGTGGAAAAATACGGAGGCACGCTGGATATCTCCTATACGGAAGATACCTTCTGTGTCACCATACTGATTGCAAATGTCTGTTAGGGCGGCATTTCCTTCAGATTCCTTCCTTTTCAAAGAAGGAAAGAAGCTCCGCCGCTTCTTCCCAGGTATTCTTCCAGCCGTATTTCCGGATATCCACTCTTGCCTCTGCCGAGACCTCCACCCCTTCTGCTTCCAGCAAAAGACGCTGCTGTCCCGGCTGCTCAAAAGCGCCCGCGCCGGACAAAAAGCCCTGGGCGTTCACGATCCTGTGGGCGGGAACGTCTCCCAGCTGTCTGTGGCTGAGGGCGAATCCCACCTGTCTGGCATGCCGGGGCTTTTGACAGAGGAGCGCAATCTGTCCGTAAGTGGCCACCTTTCCATAGGGGATCTTTTCGCATACTGCTGCAATCCGGCGGTAAATATCCATACTTCTTCGTTCCCTTTCTTTATTTTCTCTTCAGAATTTTTAAGATCAAATTTATTTCTTCGACACAGAATTGACACAAATTCCCGGTATGATAGAACTCAGATAGATGAACAACTCACTATCTCCCCCCTCATAAGAAACAGAAAACGGCTCCGGTTCTCCGGCGGCCGTTTTCTGTTGTGTCTATGGAAATTCTCTTTCCGACAGCCGTAAGGCGCATTTAGTCCTCTCCCCTATACGCTTCCAGTTCCTGCTGCTGGAGAGCATCAAATTCCCGGCACACCTGGTCCACGCCGGCGCCTTCACACAGCTTCACCCCCAGCGCCTTGACTGTATTCCAAATATTAAAATGGATCCGGAAATCCTGGTTCGGTATCTGGCCTCCCCCTGCCGCACATGCTATTAGTTCATCCGCCTCCGGCAGCGGGGATCCGTCGCCGTTGCCGGCGGAAGAAATTTTTCCGAATTCTTTTGCCATTTGATTCAGGCTATCCGTTCTCCCCAGCGCCTCCACAATTGTAATCGCCTCTTCCAGATTGGGCGAATTGGGATTTACGGCAATCCGCTGGTCCGCCCCGACCACACAGATGCTGCCGTCCTCCAGCACCGGCAGCGCCGTCATCTTCACTTCAAAAGGATACGGATTCTCAAAGGCCTTTTTCCGGCACAGGGAGGATATAAAGGCGCATTTCCCCTCTGAAAACAGCCGGTGTTCTTCCTCCGAACCGGGCAGAGTGGAAATCGCCTGTGCAGGATCCAGATATCCTTTCTCAATCATCTCCTCCAAAAAAGCAAATCCGTCCCGCATATAAGTGCTCACCGGCGTCGTCCCGTCCGAAAGTTCAGCCACAAGCTCCTCCTTCTTCCCGCTCTGATATATGGGGGCCAGTCCCACGCACATGGCCGGAACGCATAGCGCGAAATCACAGTTTGCCCCATAGGCTACAATCCCGTTTTCTTTCAGCGTTTCACAAACTTCCATGAATTCTCCCAGGTTTTCCGGGATTTCCAGACCCAGACTTGAAAGCAGGTCCACATTCCAGATAAATCCAAAGCAGGCATAAGACATGGGAATGGAAAACACCTTTCCGTTATAAATGCTCTGCATCAGCGCATCATCGGAAAGGTTTCCAACACAATCCAGGCCCGACAAGTCATATAAATATCCGCGCCGGTCATATTCCAGCACATCTTCTGCAGGAATCAGGAAAAGATCATCCGCCTTTTGGCTTTCCATCCTCTTTAACAGCAATTCCCTGTAGGACTGGTTTTCTTTCGCATAATAAGAAGCCGCATCGGCATACAGCACAATATTCTCTCCGCCAGAGGCATTGATTTTGTCTTTGCAGCATTCCTCCACAGCCTCAGAAAGCTCTTCATTCTGAACAAACATTGTTATGACGGTTTCCGGCTCAGAAGTATCAAGATACACCTCCGGCCCGCTCTTCCCACAGCCGCCGGCTGTCGTAACCCCGATGCACACCGCCGCTGCCAGACTCATCCATCGCCTAATTGTCCTTCTCATCTTTTTTTCCTTTCCCTGCCTTTTGATACATCCGCACCGTTTTCAAAAGCCTGTCCGGATCAATAGGCTTTCCCAGATGAGCGTTCATTCCGGCCTCATAGCATTTTTGAATCTCTTCTTCAAATACATCCGCCGTCATGGCTATAATGGGGATCGATGCCGCATCCACCCTGGAAGTTTTCCGGATCTTAGACGCGGTTTTATAACCTCCCATAACCGGCATATGGATATCCAAAAAAATCATGTCATAGTATCCGGGACTGCTTTCCATGTATTTCTGCAAAGCTTCCTGCCCGTCTTTGACGCTGTCCGTCTCTACCCCATGGCCTCTCAGCAGTTCTTCCATAATCTCCCGGTTGAGTGGATTATCCTCCGCCATCAGCACCCGCACATTAGGAAAACTGCAGGTTTCCTCTACTTTAACAGCATTCTCTGTCATTCCTGAAATCTGTCGTTTTAATGTTGCAAACAGCGCGGATTTAAAGATCGGTTTCGTCAAAAATCCGTTGATTCCTACCTTCAGCCCTTCCTGCTCTGCCTCTTCCCAGTCATAGGCAGAAAGAAGAATAATCGGGATTTCATTTCCGATCTCCGCCCTGATATGGCGTGCCGTCTCTATCCCGTCCATGTCCGGCATCCGCCAGTCCAAAATGACCGCAAAGTAATCGTTTCCTTCCTCATGCGCCTTTTGCACCGCCGTCAGGGCCTCTTCACCGCTTACGGCGCATTCCGAAATCATACCCGCTTCCTTTAACATGAGACGCACATTTTCACAGGTGTCAGGGTCATCATCCACCACCAGCGCCCTGCGCCCTTTCAGGGAAACCGGGTCGGCTTCTTTTCCCTCTGACAGCGCTACCGGAATCATCACCTCAAACCGGGATCCCTTTCCCTGTTCGCTCTCCACCTTGATACTGCCGTCCATCAGATCCACGATATTTTTGGTAATCGCCATTCCAAGCCCCGTCCCCATGATCCTGTCCACCTGTTTATCATCCGCTCTTTCAAAGGGATTGAAAATCCGCTTTAAAAATTCCCGGGACATGCCGATTCCGTCATCCTGTACCGCGAAAAAAAGGTCGGCCTTTCCGTCAGCCACATTTTTCTCTTCCACCTCCAGGATAATGTTGCCTTTCGCCGGCGTATATTTCACCGCATTGGACAGAATATTCAGAAGAATTTTCTGCATATGCAGTTCATCCCCCATCACCGTATCATAGACCAGCACGGATGACCGGATCCTCAGGCACTGCTCTTTTTTCAGAAGTTCGGGCTTAATAAATGTGAGCAGGCTGGAAATCATATCAGGCAGATGCACCGGCTCCCGCCTGAGTTTGAGGCCGCCGCTCTCCAGCCGGGACATATCCAGTATTTCATTGATCAGCGCCAGCAGATGACCGGAAGAAGCGTTGATTTTCTCAAGGCAGTTCCGCACTTTGTCCGGATTCTCTACATGTTCCAAAGCGATGGCCGTCATCCCCATGATCCCGTTCATGGGCGTCCTGATATCATGGGATACGGAGGAGAAAAATGCCGTCCGGGTCCGGTTGCTTTCCTGAGACTGCTTCAAAGCTTCCGCCAGGTTTTCCCGCATATGGTGTTCCCCTGTGGTATCGTGCAGGACCGCAAGACAATGCCCTCCGTCAGTCGGAATAAAATGGATATCCACCCATCTTTGCAGTTCATTGTCCCTTGCGCTGATCCGATATTCTTTCTGGGTTTCATGCAGCAAAGTACCTTCAAAAAACTGCTTCATTCCGGGGTCCTCCCCGGGCACGCCGCACTGTTCAAAAAGAAGGGCCGGCTCTTTTAAAACCTGTTCTTCCTCAATGCCAAACAGAAACCTGACGTTTTCCGAAACCAGCTGTACTTCTTTTTCAACCGGCGAATACAAAAGGAACGCGAAATCCACATTCGCAGAGATATTCTGGAACAGTCTCTCCCGGTAAATGCGGGCCTTTTCCTGTTCCTTCATGCTCTGCCTGCTCAAAAGCAGCGCCAGAACTAAAATCACGGTCCCCAGAAGCACTGCCAGAATCACATAAATCATGCGGATCATATCAGAGGCTTCTCTCTGCAGGATCCTCCTGGGAATCACGGAAACCAGATACCAGCCGTTGGCCTCATCAAAGGGCATAAAACACAGAAAACATGCCTCCCCTTTATAACGGATGCCTATGGTCCCCGTCCTCCCGTCCCGCATGACGTCTTTGAGCGCTTCACAGATTTCCGGTCCGTTGTTCTGACTTTTCAAAAATGTAAAAATATTGTCCTTATCCGTACCCGTACTCTCTATGATCCACTCCCCGGTCCCGGAATCCACCACATATGCGTGCCCTTCTCCCCCGCTGAAGGCAAAAACCGCCGGGCTGAAATACTCGCTCAGGGCTTTATCCGCATACAGCGTGCCAAACCGCTCTCCGTCGTGCATAACAGGCATTCTGAACGTTATCTGCAGCCGTCCCATATCGCCGTAATACGCTTTTGAATAGCTGCTGTCTGTGCTTCCCCAGGAAAGACTGCCCTCCGGATCCGCATCCGGCGCCCCTCGTTCAACAATTCCTTTTTTGTCTGCCCTCACAAAAGTCATTCCGTAAAAATCGCCCGCCGCCATGAATTGTTCCAGATCCCGGTCAAACCTGTCCGCTCCGGCGCCGGAAGAAAGCAGTCTCGAAAATGCGGCGAGTACCTTTTCATCAGCGGCCAGCGCGCTCTCCAGACTGCTTTTGATCATCCTCGTAGAAGCCAGCAGGGTTTCATTGGCGCTTTGGTTCATTTTCTCTTTCACATTCGTTAACAAAAATGCGACAGATGCTCCTGCCGCCAATACAACCAATGCCACACCGGCAATGACCGCTATCGATTTTTTCGTATCCTTAAGTTTTCTCATCCCGCAATATACGCTTTCCTCTAAATACGTTCCGCAATATCTAATAGAAGTATATCGTTTTCGCAAAATAAAATCAAGCAAAATACCGTATATTATATAAAATATGCGCATGCCTTGCCGACAGGCAATATATCCTTTGCGCGCGAGGGCGCATCACAAGAGGGTATAAATGCTCTCTGACGGAGCGTGTTTTTTCATACGACAGGAAATGATTTTTCCTGCCGTACGAAAAAAGGCCGCCCCAAATCTCCTCAGGGCGGTCTGTCTCAAAAATCTCATCCGAGAATCTTCCTGTTATAATGTTTCTTTCTCCGGTATTCCGTGCCGCCCAAATTCGTCCGGCGGTACTCATTCATGCGCTGTTCCTTGCGGATAATCGCGTCGTCCATGCCGCTCGCATGGTATCCCTTACATATATTCTCCAGCATGAGATGCACATATCTCATGCCATGTGCAAACGCGATATCTATCCGCATCAGCCCAAGCAAGAGCATGTGATATGCCTTACTCCCGAAACGCTTCCCCGGCTCGGTATCCTGCGCCAGATAAGCCACGATCAACAAAAGAAAAACCGCTACTAACAAAATAATCAAAGCTCCCTTCATATTCCTCTACCTCTTTTCCGTGAAAGCTGCGTTTATGGGAACCGTTTTTCTTATGTATCTATGATAATATTCTATCGCTTTTTTCCGGCAGAGTCAATGTCTTTTAGCAGAGGATATCTGAATTTTCAGGGCTTGCGTTTTGAGGTCCCCGGCGTTTTCCTTCAGCCAGGTTTTTATGATTTCTTCCGAAAATCCCGCCTTCGCTTCCTCCAGCGATTCTTTGAGAAATTCAAATACCAGCTGGTGCATGTTGTACTGCAGATCGTTTTGGTTTGTAACTGTCATTGTGTCCCTCCTGTCTGTGGTTTCCGGCACAATGACCTCCGGCACGGTATAACCTGCAGGATGTTTCCGCACGATGCCGGGAGGCTGGCCGAAAAGCTTTGTAAAAGCGCGCGTAAAGCCTTCGTGAGAGTCAAACGCATACAGCAATGCGACATCCAGCACCTTATTCCCCTCCTGCAGCGATACCGCCGCATATTGGAGTTTCCGGATGCGGATATATGCGGTGACAGGCATGCCCATCGCTTCCGCAAACAATCTGCTGAAGTAAAACGGACTGTATCCGGCGATCTGCGCCAGTTCCCCCAGGCTGATCCTGTCATGGATATGCTCCTCCACATATGTCAGTATTTTCTTTAACATTTCTCTGTCCATCACGGTTCACCTCACGCTTTTATCATAGCACCGCGCCCGGGAACATTCTTGACCTCATATATGACAAATATCCACTCCGGACGCTCCGTGCAGCCGGATTTCCCCTCTCCGTTCCAGTCTGCCGCCTTCCCATGCAAAAACTGCCAGCACGCCTTCTTCATTGCAGGCGTTTACAACCAGATCTGTGCCGGGAATCTTTTTGATATAACGGGGCCAGTTCCCGGTTTCCCATTCCCCTGTATAAGTCAGTCCGTTTTCATCCAGCGTAAATGCCGCCACCGTATTCGCCCCCCGGTTGCACACCAGCACCGTGTTTTCATCTGCCATGCAGACGGTTCCCGGATAATTTTCCGCTCCCGATGCGGTCGTCCTGACCTTCTGAACACAGACCATTTCCGTCTCTGCAGCCAAAACGCCGCCTGCATCCGCTGCCCGGCCTTCCGGTGTCTCCTTTACGGCCGGGCGCCGCTGCCACAGCCGGAGGGTGCCGTCCAGCTCCTGTACACTCAGGATCCGGTCTTTCTCTCCAAAGGGAAGTACTTGCCTGGGCCCCGCCCCTTTTTCCAGGCACAGCGGGGACAATTCTTCTTCCGGCAGACCGTCCTTTAAACGGTACCGGTAAATCCGATCGTTCCCCAGATCCGTCAGATATAAAATCCCGTCCCACTCCGTGATCCAGTGCGCATGGGGGCCCGCCTGCCTGTCCTCTTTCCCGCCTACTGCATTTGCTTCCGACGTCTCCTCCCGATCCGCCGGTCTCGGCATTCTGTGCCACAGCATTTCCGTCAGTCCATAGTTTACCGCACAGAAATCCCCGGTTTCATAACAGCTTGCATACAGCGCCGCCTGTCCTGCATACAGATGGCAGAGTTCGCCGCCCGGTATCCGGATCCTGTCCGCTGTGGGAATCAAAGCGCCGCCGTCCATCCGGTATCTCTGAATCAGAGCATCTCCCTTTCCTTCCGAAACCGTATATAAAAAGCCGCCATGCTCCAGGCAGAAGGAAGGGTTGTCCCCCTGCCGGATACCGCTCAAAACAGCGGTCCTGCCGTCCCTTTCCAGTTCTGCTGTCAAAATATCGTTTCCATCCGGCGCGCTGTAACCGCAGCATGCCAATATCACTTTTCCCATCATCGATTCCTCCTCCAACACCGCCTTGGTCCTCTCTTTTTCTCACTGCAGATCCAAATCCGTTCCCAGCCACCAGCGCAGCACATCCCGGATTTTTTCATCCCAGTATTTCCACTGGTGATCTCCGGCCGATTCCTCACAGGTCAGGTCATAGCCCAGTTTCTTCACATGCGCCCAGGCGGTCAGATTCCCCTCATACAAAAAGTCCTCTGTCCCGCACCACGCATAGAGCCGGGGCAGTTCCTTCTTCTGTTCCGCCAGTTTTTGCGCCAGCATGAGCAAATCATTATCGGAACCCTCCAGCTGCTCTGCGGAGCCGAATATTCCCTGAAACAGCGGGATCAGTTCCTGTCTTTCCCTGCAGTTTCTCCGGTAATCCGCAACGATGTCCAACGCCCCGGATAAAGACGCGGCCGCGCCGAAGGTATCGTCGGCCCCCAGGCCCAGCTTCCATGCCCCGTAGCCTCCCATGGACAGCCCTGCCGCCAGGGTGTCTTCCCTTTTCCCGGACATCTGCGGGAAAAACTCCCGGCAGATTTTCGGCAGTTCCCGGGAAATAAAAGTCCAGTACTTCATCCCATAGCAGGTATCCGTATAAAAGGCCAGATGGGTGGTGGGCATTACCACCGCAATCCCCAGTTTGCTGACATAACGTTCGATGGAAGTGCGGCGCTGCCAGATTGTCTGGTCATCGCTCATCCCATGTAGAAGGTACATGGTTTTATATTTACCGTTCCCGGCCTTTCCCTCCATTCCGATCTGTCCGTTGGTCTGCTGGGGCAGGATCACATCCATGTCCATGCTCATTCCCAGCACATCCGAAAAAAAGTCCACATGTAAAAGCGCCATTTCTTTTTCTCTCCTATGATCTCTTTATGCGAAACATCCTCTTTTTTCACCGTGTTTTCCGCCACTGTCATTTTATCATCATCGCTGCCCGATTGCACCTCAAAAATGTTTGCCTTTAAAACATGTTTGCTTCCTGCCCCAAACATGCTATAATCAAGAAAATTATTTACTCCCTGATAAAATTATGAAATTACATCAGAAGAAAGGATTTTGATCATGCGCTACAATCCCCCCTATTTTGATTTTGAGCTCTGCGGCGTAAAACGCAGGCTCCCGTTTGTAAAAATTAAGGAGGACATGGCACTGGCCAGCTTCTGTATTGTTTCCGACACGGAACTGGTGGCAGCAGCCGCTCCCGCCCTGGCTGCAAAGCTGCCCGAAGTGGATGTCCTGATCACTGCGGAAGCAAAAGGCATCATTCTCACCTATGAAATCAGCCGCATTCTGGGCATGAAAGATTTTGTGGTGGCGCGCAAGCACAAGAAACCCTACATGCAGAACGTGCTGGAAGCCAATGTGTTTTCCATCACCACCCAGGCGAAACAAACTCTTTATCTGGACGGCTGTGACGTGGAAAAAATCCGCGGCAAAAGAGTCGCCATCATCGATGATGTGATCGCCACCGGGGAATCCCTGGCAGCTCTGGAAAAGCTGGTGGAACTGGCAGGCGGCCATGTGGTCACCAGGGCGGCTCTTTTGGCAGAGCTGGACTCTGTATACAGAGATGATATCATTTTCTTAAAGGAACACTTCGTATTCACGCCTAATGACGACGGCACTTTTACACCAATTGAATGCGAAACCAAAAAACGCCTTCGGGAAACGGAAAAAGGGAACGATTCCCGGAAAACCTGCAGTGAAACCTGACATACAGCTGTCAGGTTATTCCTGTTATACTGGTAAAAAAAGTGTATGCATTCAGCACACATTCACATCGAGCGTGATCGCTGCCGGCAAAAGATCCCTTGCGCGCTCCGCTGCTTTTTAGGAGGAATTCATTATGTCCTATCCTTATTATGTACAGCTTCAGGCACACCGCATTTTAAGTTGCATCTGGTCCGGCTCCTATGAAAGTCACAACGTCTGCCCCCAGTATTTACAGGGTCTTGATGAGGACCGTTTTTGGAAAGCCTGCGCCAGAATCCGGGAAATTATGACGGATTATTACACCCAGGCGGAGACTGCGCCTGCCGCCCTCGACCTTCCCGCTTTTGAAATCGAAAAGTACCGCAATACAACGAAAGAAGCCCGGGCCGGAAACGCCGCTCTTCTCTCTTTTCCCTGCGCCCTCCTTTCTCTGGGAGCCAGCGCTGTTTTAGACGGAGATTCTATGACCGTGGACATCAGCGCCCTGCGAAAATTCTTTTCCGGGATAAAGGGAAAATATCTGCCAAAGCAGCTGAATCTTCTGGCCGATTATGGCTTTGTCTTCGATCCGTTCAGTAAAACCCTGCCTCGTACAGGGACGCTCCGAATCTTTTATCCGGACAACGGGGATGTGCTCACCGTTTTGTCCGCCATGGGAGACAAACTCACCAGATATCTCCCCTGCTATCTTAGCGGGAAGCCTATTTCCGGCTTTGGCCTTGGTCTGCTGGAACAGTTCATCTTTGTGACTCCCGGACTGTTTGCGGATAATACGGAAAATCTGCCGCCCAAAAGTCTGGAGCATATGGCGGCCGTGGTGGGAAAAGAACACGCCATGTCCCTCACTGCCATAGCGGAAGAATTTAAAAAGCGCGGGCTGACCCCGGAATTTGACACCGCATTTTTGAAAAACAGATTCGTGGATGAGAAAGGTAAGGACAGCCTCTGCTATATAGAGTACGGTGATTATAAAACCATATGGCAGGACGGAAACGAACAGCTTTTCCTCCGCTTAAAGCTCAATCACCCGGACTGCTACATGGATAAAATAGAATCGCTTCCGCCGGAACTTTTCAGCACCTTTACGGATGTATGGTGCGCAGGCTGTGCGGAAAAATGTAACCGCCGAATTGTTTACCAATTAGGCGGAGAAGAAAAACGGGCTTGCGGTTGTTTCTTTTTTTCCTTTAAAAATCCAAAACCGGAAGATCTTCCATTGCTTTTTGAACTATATGATTTGGAACAGGAAGTCAGGATGGATAAGTCCTGAATGTTTTATAATGAATGGATTAAAATAAGCCGGATCAGCAGTCTGATCCGGCCTCTTTTTGATCTTCTTATTCTGTATCTTTTTATGAAACCTGTTTTCTGGTCTCCTCAAATTCCTTCCGGACACGCTCCCATAATTCAGGGTTGCACAGGTACTCACAGGCGGTCACCGCCATCCCTTTTGCCGCCAGAAGCATGCCTTCATAGCCCTCTTCCGAATTTGCCGCCTCCCGGAATCCGTCCGTATGACACACAATGTCCTGCGGCCCGATTTTAAAATAGGATCCGAGGGTAGGGCAGACATGGCTGATATCTCCCACATCCCAGGCGAAATTGCGCTCGTCATACTGTTTGTAGGGCACTCCTGCGCGATCCAGATACTCTGCCATCACCAGTCCCAGCTCATGGTTGGAACGGGTGTCTTTCATGGGGTTTTTCACCACTTCCGTTTCATAGTCACAGCCGGTCACCAATGCGGCCGCTTTTACCGAATTTTCCAGATTGTGCATCACCCGCTCCAGATATTCCGAAGTTTTGGATCGGATGGAAAATTCCAGCCTGCAGCTGTCGGGGATGGTATTGGAAAGGGTTCCGCCTTCCGTCACAATGGCGTTCACCACATCACAGGGGCGGTCCTGCTGGCGGATCGCGTTCATATTGTTCATGCACAGCATCCCCGCAGTCAGGGCATTTTTCCCCAGCTCCGGCGCGCCGCCCGCATGTACCGCAACACCTTTAAAATGAACCTTCACCGTGGAAGCTGCCACCAGACAGCGCTCGATCACCGTTTCCCCTTCCGCATGGGCCGTGAACGCGCAGTCCACGTCATCGAAGTAACCTCTTTCCACAAACACCACTTTGGCGCCGTAGTTTTCTACCGTGCCCTCTTCCGCCGGGGAACCCAGCACCCGGATTTCACCGCCCAGTTCGTCCAACAGACTGCTCAGCGCGATTGCCGCTCCCACCGCGGAACAGCAGAACAGATTGTGTCCGCAGGCGTGCCCCAGACCGGGCAGCGCGTCATATTCCGCCACAAAAGCGATGACGGGTCCGGGTTTTCGGGATTTTTTCACTCCGATAAAGGCGGTATCCATTTCACAGATTCCTTTGGTCACTTCAAATCCGTTTTGCTCCAGCACATCTGTCAGCAGACCGGATGCCTTATATTCCCGGTGTCCGGTTTCCGGGTTCTCCCAGATCGCCCGGCTCATCGCGGTCAGGCCGCCGTAGAGTCCGTCCAGCTGCTTCTCAATTCCATCGATATATTTTTCCGCTGTCATCTTCATCCTCTTTTCTTTTATGTAAAAACCGCTGTTACTTCTCACATGAAAATATACGCGCCCGGTCCTAACGGCAGCTGCAGGCCATACCACAAAAGCAGCAGTAAAATCCAGCTGATGCCAAAGGAAACCACAAGCGGCAGCATGGTGGCGATCACTGTCCCCAGCCCTGCCTTTTTATCGTATTTCATGGCCGTCATGATGATAAAGGGCATGAATGGCTCCAGAGGGGAAATCGCATTTGTCACGGAATCCGCAATGCGGAAAGCGGTCTGCGTAAAGGCTGGCGTATACCCCAGTTTCATGAACATAGGTATGAAGATCGGCGCCATCAGCGCCCATTTTGCGGATGCGCTGCCGATCAGCAGATTGATCACCATGGTGATCAGCACAAATCCCACAATCAGCGGCACGCCGGTGAGATTACTGTTGCTTAGAAATTCCGAACCCTTTACGGAAAGATACAGCCCCAGATTGGACTGGGAAAAGGCTTTTACAAACTGCCCCGCAAAAAAGCAGAGCACGATAAACCCGGACAGCCCGGCCATGGACTTGTTCCACATGGAAACAACATCGCCGGAATTTTTGATTGCCTTTGTCCGTATCCCGTATCCCAGCCCGGCCGCCAGGAAAAATACCGTCAGAATCGGCACCATCCCGCTCATGAAGGGAGAATTGATGACGGATCCGTTTTCCCCTCTCAAAAGCCCGTTTCCGGGAACGATGGTGACCGCCATAACCGCCACGAAAATCAGGATGCCGATCCCGGCCCATTTCAAACCGGACTTTTCATCCGCTGTAATTCCCGACAGATCGTGTTCTTCTTCCGGCTCTTCGCCCGCCATTCCTTCATAGACCCCAAGTCTGGGTTCAATGATCCTGTCCACCACGAAAGTGCCCACCACGGTCAGCAGGACGGTGGATGCCGCCATAAAGTACCAGTTCACCGTCGGCCCCACGCTGTAAGAGGGATCATAAATCCGGGCCGCTTCCTCAGAGATCCCGGATATGAGGATATCCGTCTGCGTGACCATCAGATTGGCGGAAAGCCCCGCAGCCACACCTGCAAAGCCTGCCGCCAGGCCCGCGATAGGATGCCTTTTTAACGCCTTAAACACCATGGCCCCCAGCGGAGGGATGATGACGAATGTGGCGGAACCCGCCAGGCTTCCCATAATACCCACAAACAGCACCACCGCCGTCACCAGATATTTGGGCGCGCCTGAAATCCCCGCCTTAATGGCGGTTCTGATCAGTCCCGTTTCCTCCGCGATGCCGATGCCCAGCATAGAAATCAGAGTCACTCCCAGAGGGCTGAACTTCACGAAATTATCCGTCATGGAACCCAGCAGCCAAAGCAGTCCGTCCTTGCTGAGCAAGTTTGTGATATGCTGCATTTCTCCGGTGTTGGGGTGGGGAAATTCCACGTTCGCGCAAAGGCCCGATACGATGAACACCACCGCTGTGAGAATCACGAAAATATAGACGGGATGGGGCAGGCTGTTGCCGAATTTCTCAATCCCGTTCCAGATCCGGTTCTCCTTCTTCTTTTGTGTTTCTTTTTTCATCTTTCTCCTCCGAATCATTTTCATAACCGATCATGCCCGCTATTGCAGCAGGCATTTTCCTTCGATATAAAAATCATTATAAGGGACACAACTTTGGGCTGTCAATTGTTTCCCTTTCAGAGGACGGCGAATGCGGCCGCTCTTGCCTCCTATTATTCTTTCTCCTTTGCGAACCGCGCCTCCGACTCCCCTTTTTTCCGCACCGCATGGAGGAAGGGAAGTCCGGTGCCATAGTCCAGCTGAGCGGGTTCGTACTCGGTATTCTCCCGCTGCCTTGTCATCATGCGGCTGTCCCAGGTCTGATAGGTTGTATCGGGATTCCAGGGCCGGTTTTCCCAGTAATATCCTCGGAAAGGGTCACGGGTGGCATACATGTTGTCCAGAAGCGCCCTGTGCAGGCGGAGTTTCCTCTCCACCAGCCCCTCATCTTCTGCGTTAATCAGATTGTCCATTTCCTGAGGGTCTTTCTGCAGGTCATAAAACTCGTCGCTGGTCATCAGGTTGATTACCAGCTTATAGCGTCCGTCAAAGACCGCCCGGACCGGCTGGTAGCCGCCGAATCCGTCATGATCCACCTCATAGCGCCCAAATTCCATAAAGACAAAGTCATTGACACGGTTTCCTTCTTCTATTTCTGTCAGAATGCTTTTGCCCTCCATCACCTTCGGCACGGGCAGCCCGAAAAGTTCCATGACAGTGGGCGCCAGGTTGATGTGGGAAACCGGATTGGAATTTGTCCTGTTTTCCCCAAATCCCTTGATCAGCAGCGGAATATGGGTGATCTCCTCATACATGGCAGGCCCTTTGGCCGTCAGCGAATGGGAGTAAAGCATATCCCCGTGATCCGAGGTATAGATGACCACCGCGTCCCCGGCATACTCCTCTATGGCGTCCAGAACCTTTCCGATTTCATAGTCCACGAAAGAATTGCAGCCCAGATAATATTTCGGCTGCAGCTTAAATCCTTCTTTGGCCGCCGCCAGATAATTGTCCCCCGCCCAGATTCTATGATGCTCCGGTTTGTTTTCCAGTGTGTCCAGAAGATTTTCCTTATGAGGCAGTTCATAACCTTCATACATGGACCAGAACTCTTTTGGACATAAAAACGGCCCGTGGGGTTCATCATAGGAAACCACAAGAAAATAGGAATCGTCCTGATTTTTTTCCAGGAAATCCACCGCCCGCCTGGTACATCTGTGGGCGAAGGTAAATTCTTCCTTAATCTCATACTTCTCCATGCTCTCCTGCTGTCTGGAAATATAGCGTTCCTCCTCGGTCAGCTCTTCCAGATAATTGCGCATGTCATACCAGTAATCCGGATCCCAGCCGTCTGCACACCGCCCCAGGCCGAAATAATCTCCGCCGTCTAAGTGCCATTTCCCGATATAGGCGGAATGGATGCCGTTGTCTGACAGCCTGCGGCCGATATTCTGCACGTTGTCGGACAACCCCATGCAGTTAGACCATCCGGCACAGGAATGGGGATAACTTCCTGTAAAAATTGCGGCCCGGGCCGGCTGACAGACCGGTTGGGTGGTATACGCCTTTTCAAACCGGATTCCCTCTTTCGCAAGCCTGTCCAGACACGGTGTTTTGATATCCGGATGTCCGTAACAGCCCAAAAGCTCCGTGCTCTGCGTATCCGTCATGATCAGGATCACTTTCTTTCCTCTGTTGCTCATATCGGCTCCTTTCCTGTAAATGCTCCAGCGCAGGTGTCTTTCTTCACTGTTCATGATACATCAATTCTTCATCTCTGCATACTGCAAAACAAAAAAGCCACTATAAAATTCTTCTGCCCAACAACCGGTCATATTTCTTATAGATATATAAGCAGAAGTTTCTGCACCTTCTTCACAAATTTCTAGCGGATATCATATACACTGCGCACTTTCAGCCCCTCCGGCTTCCCTTTCAGAACCTTCACGCGGCATTCTCCTGCATTCATATCAAAGTAATTATCGGAAAGCAGCATGTCATCCGCTTCATTGATAATCTCCACGGACCGAGCATAAGCTTTCGCACTCACCACCAGTTCATCCCCTTCTGCGCGGACACACAGTTGGGGATCTGCAAAGTCAAACTGTTTGGGAGCGGTGAATAATACGGTACCGCCGGAAATCCGTTCCCCGTTCCGGCAGCAGTCATAGCTGACATAATTATGGTACAAATCCGCATCCGTCATTTCTTCTTTGTCCAGCCATGCAGCGGAGAGGGCATCCACACAGAGTTCTTTTTCTCCCTGTCGGAGGATTTCCGCTTTTTCATTCCGCAGCGCCCATTTTACCGTCACACATACCTGCTCCATGGTTTCGTTTGCTACATTCAAATGAATGGATTTCTTTACCTCATAAGGCTCTGCATTAGGGTTGGTGTCCTGGGACAGGATTCCTTCTTCCGCACAGGAAATCATGATCGGTGCGAAGAACCGCTTCGCATAATAGTGCATGGCTTTCCAACGTCCGCAATAATCGATGGAAGACCAGCTGGCCACCGGCCAGCAGTCATTTAACTGCCAGATCACTGTGCCCATACAACGGCCCCGGTTTCTCCGGAAATGCTCTACCCCGTAACGGATTGCCTCCGCCTGCAAAAGCTGTGACGCATAGAGTACGGTGTCAAAGCCGGTAGGATACAGGAAGGTCTGCTCCATATAATTCATGATTTTTCCGTTGGCACTGGAGTTCCGCTGATGTTTTTCCATCACGTAGGAAAAGATATTGCGGTCTTTGGGCTCTGTAAAAGTCTCGCAGGTCTTTAAGGACGGAAAGGACTGGAACCCAAATTCAGAGACATAACGGAAATAGAACTTCCGATACTCTGTGATGGGCTTGTTTCCATGCCATACATCCCAGTAATGCACGTCCCCTCTGTTTTCATCATTGGGCGCATCAAAAGCGCCGCCGGAAGAGGGGCTTGCAGGCCAGTAAAAAGTGTTGGGATCGTATTTTTTACAGATTTTAGGCAGAATGTATTCGTACATTTTCACATAATCGCTCTTCTGAGAGGGTTTGTTCACCCATCCTTCGCCCTGTAACACGAACATTTCCATCTCGTTATTGCCGCACCATAAGCCAAGGGAAGCGTGATGGCGGATCCGTTTGATATTATCGATAAATTCTGCCGTGATATTTTCTTCAAATTCCTCGGTCAGATCATAGACCGCGCAGGCAAACATGAAATCTTCCCACACAATCAGCCCCAGTTCATCACAGGCATCCCAGAAGGCATCATAAGGATAGTTGCCGCCGCCCCAGACACGGATACAGTTAAAGTGGGCAGCTTTCGCCTGCGCCAGCAGATTATAGGTGCGTTCGGGCGTCACTCGTGCCAGGATATTGTCCTCCGGAATATAATCCGCGCCCATGGCGAAAATTTTCACGCCGTTTACTTTATGGCAGAACTGTTCCCCGTACTGATCTTTTTCAATATGCATCTCCATGGTGCGCAGACCGATACGCCGTTTCCAGGAATCCAGCGCCTGTCCGTCCTTTAAAAGCTCCACTTCGATTTCATACAGCGGCTGGCTGCCGTAGCCGTTGGGCCACCAAAGCTGTGGATGCTCCACCAAAATTCCCGCCATCGCTTCCGCGTGCTCATAGACGCTCTCCCTGCCGTCGGGATCTGTCAGGGTCACGCGGCAGGCAAGGTCATCCAAACGGTGATCCTCCCCCAATCTGCGGACAAGCTCTTCGCCGATCCGGTCTACCTCCACATAAAGCGTCAGCTTCACGGTTCCATCTGCATGTTTCTGTGTCACATAAACACTGTCAATTCTGGCATCCTCAAAACCGATCAGCCTGACATCCCGCCAGATACCCGCATCGGGCAGGCGCGGGCCCCAGTCCCAGCCAAACATGCAGTGCGCCTTCCGTAAATGGGGAAAACCTGCCATGGCATCAGTGGAACCCAGTATCGGGTTTTTCTTATTGGCCTCTTTAATAAATTTAGTGGGGGAATACAACACCACTTTTAACTCATTTCCCTGAGGACGCAGGAATGCTTTCACCGGGAACTCCCAGGTACGGTGCATATTCTCCACATGTCCCAGCAGCGCACCGTTTAAAAAAATATCGGCGACGGTATCGATCCCGTCAAAATGCAACAAAATTTCTTCGCTGCCGTCCAGTTCCTCCGGCCGATCAAAAGTGGTACGGTACTCAAAATCGTCATCCATGATTTTGAGCGCTTTTCCTTCATTGTCACGATAATAGGGATCTTCCATTTTTTTGTTGAATAACAGATCGTTATAAACGCTGCCCGGTACAATGGCAGGGAAGGTTTCCGTCTCTCCCGCCTTGTTCATACTCCAGTTTTCATGTAGGAATAGCGTTTTCATGTTTTTTCCCTTTCCTTCTCTTTTTATAGCAAAACAGGCCGTACAGAATAGTAGAATCATCTGTTATTCTGTACGGCCACAAAACTGTTATCAGTCAGCTACCTGAGCAACTTTATCTTTTACAATCCCGCTCAGAATTTCTTCTGCTTCTGCCATACCGCAGGATTCCAGTTCCGCCATCATTTCATCATATGCCTGATCAAAGTCTGCTTTCGGACAGGTAACGCACTTAATCAGACCCGGCCACGCAACTTCATCCAGCTGTTTTACAATTTCGTCAAATTCCGCAGGTTTTGTATATGCCCATACCGGGGAATATTTGGGTGTCTCAAATTCATCACGGGAAGGGAAAATATCAGTTAAAGCTTCTACACCCATCCCTTCACATGCTTCCTTCTGAATCTCGTTATAAGCAGCTACGGTATCTTCTTTGCTGCCGCCTGCACGATAGGGGCTTCCCGTTTCATCCATAACACCGGGGCCATAGGACGGGAACGGATAGCCGTGAAGTCCAATACCGGTTCTGTTTCCATATTCGGAATCATTTAAAGAAGCGTCAATTTCTTCCTGAGTACGGACGCGTTTTCCGTTCTCATCAACCGTATAGTTTACGCCTTCAATCCCCCAGTAGGTTAAAATCTGTCCTTCATCAGAGCAGAGGAAATCCAGGAATTTTACAGCTTTTACGGGATCTGCACAATCTATGGTAATGCCCACACCCATACCGGTGGTCAGGCCCTGATACATCATTGCCGCACTCTTCGTGTTCTCATCTATGGTAACAGGCAAGCCTGCATAGGTAGCGCCCATTTTGCCGTCCTGCTTTAATACCTTTTCCGCATCTCTGTAGTTCCAGCCCGCATCAGTGAGCGCCACGACGCGTCCGGATGCAATTTTGGCAATATAGTCCTCGTGGGTCTGGGTTGCAAATTCGGGATCCAGAATGCCTTCCGCGTACATTCTGTTCAGCCATTTGAAATATTCGCGGATTTTTTCAGAACCGAATTTATAATGTGCATTGTACTCTTCGTCGATCAGCCACTGCCCGTTGTCCGGTTCGCCTTCCGCGATGAATCCGGCAGGATTTCCCAGGGAATTGTACCAGTTCGCGCTGTCAATCGTGATGCCGATCCTCTCCAGCCCGTCTTCGGTTGTGGGATTTGCCGCCAGATAATCTTTGATCATCTTTTCATATTCGTCCAGGGTATCAGGCACTTTCCAGTCATTTGCCTTCAGTACATCATACTGAATCTGGCAGGTACCGCTGGATTCAAAATACTGTTCTTTTACCGGATAAGCGCTCAGCTGATAAATGGCGGGATTATCCTTGGAATATCTCAGCTTGTCAAATTCGTCTCCGTACATCTTTTTGATATTTGGGCCGTACTCCTCAATCAGCTCAGACATGTCAACCATTGCCCCGACTTCGATCAGCTGGCTCACTTCCCCTTTGGCAAAAATCAGATCCGGATACTTCTGATCTGCAAGCATCAGCGCAACCTTCGTATCGTTTGCCGCTACCGGATAATCTGTTTTTAACTTTACGCCCGTTTTTTCGGTAATCGCCAGGGCCACCGGATCTGTCCAGGGATCCGCCTTTCCATCCTGATTGTAGAACGTAAACTCTACCACCCCGTCAGCTGCTTCTTCGTTTCCGTTCTCTGTTCCCGCACTCGCTGTCTTATTTTCTTCTTTTGCATTGCCGCAGCCTGCCAGAAGTGCTGTTGACATTGCGAGCACCAGTAAAGATGCCGTCACTTTTTTGAATTTCATCCTTTTTCCTCTCTTTCTTCTATTTCATTCCTTTTTAAAGGAAATCAATCCTTAACTGCGCCTAATGTCATGCCTCCCACAAAATATTTCTGCAGGAAGGGATACACGATTAAAATGGGAACCGTGGCAATGATGGTAACCG
Organism: uncultured Lachnospiraceae bacterium; assembly: GCA_902476265.1. Classification (GTDB taxonomy): domain Bacteria; phylum Bacillota; class Clostridia; order Lachnospirales; family Lachnospiraceae; genus Gallintestinimicrobium. Next base: position 212,886 of record CABSCP010000001.1, on the reverse strand, counting down.
CCATGCGCACAGACAGCGGGGAGACCGTTGCCAGCTGGTTCATTGCCGCCTGCTGATGGGGGTCAACCTTGATTGTTGCCTTTTCCATAATTTCATACAGAACATACTGTAGGGTGGGCAGTTCTCTCGCATATAAGTAGGTATCCATAAAGGAGTTCCACTGTCCTACCGCAAGGAACAGCGCCACGGTTGCCAGCACCGGCTTGCAAAGCGGAAGCACCACTCTCACCCAGATGGTAAAATCATTGGCCCCGTCAATTCTCGCCGCTTCCTGGAGCGCGACGGGCAGTCCTTCGATAAAGGATCTGACCAGAATCACGTTGTACACTCCGATAAGCCCCGGGATAATGTAGACCATAAAGCTGTTGCTCATATGTAAGGTCCTGGATAAAAGCAGATAGTCCGGGATCAGGCCGCCGCCCACATACATGGTAATGATGAAGATCAGCGTAAACACTTTTTTAAAATAGAAGTCATCCCTGCTCAGCACATATGCCAGCATTGCTGTGCAGAAAAGGCCGGTCACCGTTCCGACCAGGGTTCTCATCACTGACATGATCATCGGATCCATCAAATTGTTCTTTTCAAACACATAAATATAGTTCTGAAATGTGAATACCCTTGGAATAATAAAATTTACATTCCGCATGGTGTCCGTCGCATCATTCAGTGAAATTGCAAGAACGTTCAGGAACGGATACAGCGTTATCACAATCATCGCCGCAAAATACAGCAGAATAATACAATCAAAAATCTGTATCTTATTTTCTTTCTTCTTTTTTATCGTAGCACGCATTGCTGCCTCCTCCTTAAACGAGCTTTCCTTCTCCCATCATTCCTGCAATTTTATTGGCGATAAACAGCAGAATGATCCCTACCAGAGACTGAAACATCCCAATTGCAGTACCCATGCCGTAGTTATTGTTTCCGATACCTCTCACATAAGCCAGCCAGGACAGTACCATCGCATGATCCTGTACGATTGCGTTGCTCAAAAGCATCTGTCTTTCCATTCCCACATTCAGAATGCCGCCGATACTCATAATCAGAATCACTACAATCGTGGGCCGGATTCCGGGAAGCGTGATATGCCACATTCTCTGGAAGCGGTTTGCACCGTCCACCTTGGCGGCTTCATATAAGCCCTGATCAATCCCCGCCATTGCGGACAGATAAATAATGGCGTTCCATCCCACTTCCTTCCAGATATCGATGAAGCAGACCACAACCCAGAAAAGCGGTGAGTTGGTGGACATCAGATGCAGCTTGGCGCCCAGCATCGTTTCCAATACCCCGCCGTCATTCAAAAACATTTTTGCAATGCTGGCGATGATGACCCAGGACACAAAGTGCGGCAGATAGGAAATCGTCTGTGTGATTTTTTTAAACCTGATAAACCGGACCTCATTGAGCATCAGGGAAAAGAAAATGGCGCTTACCGTTCCCAGCACGATTCCCAGAATGCTGCTTCCCAGTGTATTGATCATCGTCTGCATGAACAGTCGGTCCGAAAAGACTTTTGCAAAATTTTCCAGTCCTACAAAGGCCCTCTCCCATACAGGTACTGCAAAGGATGCCGGCCTGACGTCCTGAAAAGCCATTGTCCATCCCCACAGCGGAATATATTTAAAGATAATAACCCACACCAAAAACGGCACTGACATCATAAGCAAATATCTTTGCTTCTTCATTAATTTCCAACTGAATTTCTGTTTCATTACAGCTTCCTTTCTCCTGTTTCGTCATTTGCAGCAATCCGTTTTTTCAATAGAATTTCGGAAACTGTGCCAAGGTAACCGCTCCCGGGTCGTCATATGCACGCCTCAGCTCATCCCTGGAAGTAAAAAGTTCCGTTTTCCCAAAATCCTTCGACCATGTCATATAATAGATCCAGTCCAGTCCGTGTTCTATGACCGCTCTCACATCCGGGATGGTTCCGATCTCTCCGATCGCATACAGTTTTCGTGCGGAAGTGATTTTCTTTAAGTTCTCCAGCGCCTCCGCACAATCGGTATGGTGATGCGCTTCCGGGTACATATCACAGCTGATGATATCCACCACATCATCTCCCGGATAAAAATCTCCCGACGCCGCATTAAAAACCCAGATCAGATTGTCGAGATGATAGCGGTATGTAAAGCGTTCAAACATTATCCGATACAGCTTCTTCACCGTCTCGGCCCCGTCTCTTCCCCACCAGAACCAGGTTCCGTCACATTCATGAAAAGGACGCCATAAAATGGGGATATGCGCTTCGCAAAACGGCTTTAACAGCCCCGCCATAAAATCCATATCCGCAATCAGCGCCTTATTCTCTTCTGTTCCGTCCAAAACAGCCTGCTCAGCGCTGAATTCCGTATGTTCCGTATAAAAAGCTTTGTCCTTACCGCCTGTCGGTGAAAACCAATGCCAGGTAAAAGTGATCAGGCCTTTCTTTTCGGCCCATTCCCAGGCTTTTTGTAAAGTCTTTTGGGCTTCTCTGACCTCTGTCAGACATTCCTCGCCGCTTTCTTCATAATTGATATTGGGGGAATAACTGAGCAGTTCAAATCCGCAGAGGGCGGGAAGTTTTCCTGTGGCATCTTCAATAAAGTGTAGTTCCGCCTGTTCCATTGTCTGGGTGTGTTGCCCCAATATCATCTTTTTTCCGGCAATACTCTCAAAGTAGTGCAGCATCTCTTTCACTTCCTGCTGCGCATTGGGATTTGCGGGTGCCATAGTCTGATTCATATCATTTCAATCCTCTCTTTCACTGGTTGCATTATTTTGCACTATGCAGAGCACCGGTTTATCTCTGAAAGTTTTTTTGTTTTGTTTTATTCTCACATTTTCTGTCATTCCTTTAATACAATTAAAGCATTATCTACCATTTTTGTCAATAAACATTGTTGCATTTAATGCATTTCTATGTTTCCGACAAACTTTATGCACTATTTTGCACTATTAAAGGTTTTGTTTTGTTCATTATGACAATTCTGTGGTATCCGCAACTGTTTTAAATGAAAAAAAACAAAGCCAGTGTTCTCTCAGGAAACAACTGGTTTTGTTCTGATACAAACTATTTCTGCATTTTACCGCACCCTCTGGCAGGATGACTTTCTGATTATCGTTTTACAATCTACAATCACTTTCTCATATGGCGCATCCGGATTTTTCATTCTCCATAAAAAACACTGTATCATGCGCCTTCCCAACCACTTTGCATCCACATGTACGGTTGTAAAAAAAGGATCCAGCATCATCTCCTCATCGTTGTCAAAGCCTGTGACTGCCACATCTTCCGGTACCCGGAATCCTTTCTTTCTCAATGCCCAGGTCAGATATTTGGCTATTTCGTCATTACCGCACACCACCGCCTCCGGTATTTCCTCATAGCTGTCAACAATATCCTCAAAGGTTTGTGCACTGTAAAAAAAATCGCTTGTTGCATTGGGAATCACAGTGGAAGGATTCGGGCAAAGATTTGCTTTCCGAATCGCATACTGATAGCCATCGTAGCGGTCATACATGGTTTCACACCGGGCGCTGTTCTCGCTCAGATACCCAATCCGCGTCATCCCCTGGTCAATCAGGTGTTTCGTCAGCTCCGCCACTTTATTAAAGCCTTCCGCCTTTACAATATCCCCCATCGCTTTCGTTCCCCAGTTTTTATAATTATCAAGCAGGATAATCGGGATTCCCATATCCTTAATTTTCGAGAGATATTCCACTTTTACAAATTTCACGCAGAGTACCGCATGAATTCGTTCATCCAATCCCGGAGGCAGCAGTAACTTCTCTTCATCCTCATCCGTCACGACCGCCACCTGTGTCTGACAGTTATTCTGGCTTCCTTCTTCAGAAATCCCGTTAATCACCTTGTCCCAGTACACCGCAACATCCGGTTTGCGCAGAATCATGATGTGGTAAGCTTCCTGCCCGCGCAAACTGCTCTGCCCCTCTTCTTTGCTCCGTTCCCCATCCTTCCCGAATTCCATCCCGGCATTCAAATACCCAACTTTTCTGGCATACTCCAATACCATATCTCTGGTCCGGGGCGCTACCAGTTCATTCCCTTTTATCGCCATCGACACGGTGTTCCTGGACAATCCCAGATCCTTTGCGATGCTCTGTATCGTTACTTTTTCCATCCTCTCCTCCACCCTAATTCTTCTACACGCACAAAAAAGCATTAATATCTTGTAGAATCATATCACAAAGAAAAAAAGAATGCAATATTTTGCATTCTTTTGCCCAAATTCCTTTCTGATAACTCTTATTCCTATTGATATCGCTTCATCTTTATCCGGAACTCATCCAGACCTTTCAGGCTTTTTACACGCCGCATCCTGATCTCGCAAATCTCACAAATTTGCTCCAGTGCCGCTTCCAGCAAAAACGCTACCTGAAAACAGCGTTCCGGACGAAAGCTTTCGTCCGGAACGCCTGTACTTTCTTATATGCTATTGTTCCGGTTCCTTTCCTGGGAGGTTATTTTCAATCCTTTGTATAGAAAACTTCGTAATTCTCTTTCGTCACAATTGCGGTTCCGCTGTCGGCTGTAGCAGGAAGAGAGGGATATCCGTTATCCCACCAGTTTTCCTGGGACGTGATCAGGCCCGCGCTGATATGATACAGGTATACCATGCTCCAGTACCCCTGTACCCAGGGTGCCTGGCTGATCGTCGCCTCCACGGTTCCGGCGCCGATGGCATCCAGTGTCACCGTATCAATGTCAAAAGCCACCACCTTCGTCTGTTCTGCAAGACCGGCTTCCGCAACTGCCTGCTGCGCGCCGGAGCTTGCGATTACAGTCGTTGCCAGAATATAATCAATATCCTTGTGACTGGTCAACAGGCTCGATGCATTGTTTGCCGCTGCTGTTTCGTCATCCCCGCTGTCCACGATCTGCACAACTTCAATATCCGGGTACTCTGCTGCCAGCGTTTCCTCAAACCCCTGAATGCGCTCTACAATGTTCGTTTGGCTTTTGTTGGTAATGGCAGCCACTTTTCCGCTGCCTCCCAGCTGCTCCCCGATATAGCGCGCCGCATTTGCGCCCGCATCATAGTTCTGCGTGCCGATGTAGCTGATTCTCTTACTCTTTGGACTGTCAATATCAAAAGTGACCACGGGAATTCCCGCTTCAATCGCTTTGTCTATAATAGGCGCATAGGCTTCCGCATCCATTGCGGTCACGGCAATTCCAGCAGGTTTCATCGCAACCACCTGTTCAAATGCCGTGAGCGATTCATTCAGATCATATTTGGTACTGCCGCCCAACACGGTTTTTACACCATACTGTTTACCGGCGTCTTCAAAACCTCTGTAAACCTGTTTCCAGTAGGGATAACCGGAATTGAATGCCACCATGTAAAATTCCTTTCCCGATAAGTCAACCGCCTGCGCCTCCCCGGTTTTTTCCGCTTTCTGACTGTCCTTTTTTTCAGAACATGCCATCATAGAAAATGCCATCATCATACACAATACAACCGAAATCACTCTGCTCATCTTCTTTTTCATACCCCAATCCCTCCTACTTTTTCTTTTTGAATTTTTTGTGGTTGCTGACATAATCAATTACGATTGCAATCAGCAAAATTGCTCCCGATACAAAGCTCTGCCAGTTAACCGAAATGTTGAACAGTACAAGCGCATTGTTCATAATGCTCAGCATCACGATGCCCAGCACAGTGCCAAGTATCGTTCCTTTCCCGCCTCCCAGGCTGGTTCCACCGATAACCGCCGCAGATAAAACCATCATGTCAACGCCGTTGCCGTTATTGGCTGTCGCCACGCCAAATCTGGAGACCGACAAAATACCTGCAATCGCTGACATGGCCGCCGTTCCTATATAAAGAAATACCTTCACATTGCTGGAATTAATACCGGACAATACCGCCGCCTTTTCACTGCTGCCCACATAAAACACTCTTTTTAAAAGAGAAGTTTTTCTCACGCACAAATCCGCAATGACCGCCATGATCAGAAAGATCAGGATCATGACCGGAAATTTCCCAAACAGTTCTCCTGTTCCCAGCACGCGGAAGCTTTCTGTTCCCTCCGGCAGTGTGATGGAAAACCCTTCCGTAAGCACGAATACCAGCCCCCGCGCCATCTGTGATATAGCAAAGGTAGTGATAAAACCATTTAAGTTAAACTTCCCGACCAGCGTGCCCGACAAAGTGCCAATCCCGATACAGATCAGAAGGCTGAGCAAAACCGATATCCAGATATTGACGCCTTTCTGCGCAAATAACACGGTCAGCACTGACGACAGTCCCATAATCGATCCGACGGACAGGTCAAAACAGCCCCCGATCAGGGCAATTGTCACTCCGATGCCGACAATACAGGTGGTAGAAAGCCCCATGGCCGTTGTCACCAGGTTATCCGCTGTCAGAAAGACCGGAGACTTAATAGAAATGACGATCACAAATACAACAATAATGGAAAAAATGGTGAGTTCCTTGATAGACTGCAGTTTTGCTAAAAATTTATTTTCTCTGAACATATGCTTTCTCCTTCGTGTCCTGCGTTCCATTTGAAATGGATGCGATGATCCTTTCCTGTGTGATATCATCTCCCTCCAGCTGCGCAATCAGCCTTCCTTCCCGGATTACCGCAATCCTGTCGCAAACGCCGATCATTTCCGGCATTTCCGAAGAGATCACAATAATTCCGATCCCGCTGTTGGAGAGTTCCCTTAAAACGCGGTGGATTTCCGATTTTGAGCCCACATCGATTCCTCTTGTTGGCTCATCCAGTATAATAATCTTCGGATTTAGCGCCAGCAGCTTTGCGATCATAATTTTCTGCTGATTTCCTCCGGAAAGGCTGTTAACCGTCTGTTTTTTATCGCTGTATTTAATATTCAAATCTTTCTGGAATACATCCGTCACGCGTTCCATTTCCTTTTTCTGCAAAATTCCACCTTTAGAATACCGGTCGATCTGCAGCGCGCATATATTATCCACAATATCCATTTCCAGAAAAAGTCCTTCCTCTTTTCTGCTTTCCGTCAGATAACAAATCCCGTTTTGAATGGCATCCGCATAATTTCTGATACGGATTTCCTTCCCATCGAGTAAAACCGTTCCCTTGTCCGGCCTGTCTATGCCGCAGATCCCCCTGGCAATTTCTGTCCGGCCTGATCCGACCAGACCGCAGAGTCCGAGAATTTCCCCTTTCCTGAGGGAAAAACCGATTTCCTGAAATGCAAACTTCCTGGAGAGTCCTTTGACCGTCAAAAGCGCTTCCTCCTGTATTTTCGCACTCTTGTCCGGATAAAAGTTTCCGAGATCCCGTCCTACCATCTCACGCACCACAGTTTCCTGCGTCGTTTCCCCAACCTTGTGTGTCACAATATAGGCGCCGTCCCGCAGAATCGTGATTCTGTCGCACAGATCAAAAATTTCCGACAATTTGTGACTGATGTAAAAAATACCGGCTCCGTTTTTCTTCAGGTTTTCGATAATCCGGAACAGCTGCGCGGCCTCTTCTTCATTCAGACTGGAAGTGGGTTCGTCAAAAATGATGATCTCACACTCTGCCGAAACGACCTTTGCAATTTCCACAATCTGCTGCTGGGACACACTCAGTTCTTCTACCAGTTGTGTTGGCTCAATGTTGGCGTGAAACTGCTGCAGCACCTCTTCCGCCTTTCTGTTCAAAGTCTCCCGGTCAATCAGTCCTTTTTTAACAGGAAGCCTTTCCACAAAAATATTTTCCGCCACAGTCAGCTCCGGAAATAGTGCCAGTTCCTGATGCACCAGTCCCACACCGGCATTTTGTGCTTCCTTTGGATTCGAAAACGAAATCTTTTTCCCTCTGATAAAAATATCGCCTTCCGTCTGTTTCATCCCTCCGGACAATATATTCATCAGCGTCGATTTCCCGGCCCCGTTTTCGCCCGCCACCGCGTGGACTTCTCCTTTTTGCAGATCAATGGACACCTTTTTCAGCGCTCTTGTCCCCGGAAAGTCTTTTACAATATTTTCTGCCGTCAATAATTTCTGTTCCTCCATCGTAACTCTCCTTTCCTTTCATTCTCATATAAATGTGATACCTTTCATCCACAATCTGATATAACGGTTTCAGACGCCAGCCATCCAGTTCAAACAACAGTTCCCCAATCCGGTGAATATGCTCCGTCAGCTCTTTCTCGTCATAGTCAAACCGGATAAATTCCGTACTGTCGCTGAGCAGCGCCAGCACGAACGGTCCGTAAAAGACAGAAAAAAGGGCAGGGTCATCTTTAGGATGCAGCAGATACGGAAAGCAGGAAAACGTAATGAAAAACTGTTCTTTGTTCTTCCAGACTTTACGAAGAGAAAGGTAGCCTTCTTCCTCCCTGCACGGTAATCCTTCAACATCACCTTCAACCGTAAACCTGTGGCGGCACCATTTTGGAATGCGGATTTTGACTGTTCTCTCTTTTTCATCCTTTTGCTCAACACGGATAAGAATCCGGTTTCTCGTATGATTTACGATTTCCTGCGATATGATAAAATTATCTTCCGCCGTAAAAACAGAATTGAGATATAGATTCACATAAACCGTGTCGTCGGCGGTATAATAAATTCCCTCGCCATACCGGAATTTGGATTCCAGCCCTGTACCATGGCAGCATGTATTTTCCGTCAGTGCAAAATTTTTTCTCGCCCCAGGCTGTAATCCCATGAAATAAGTAGTCGCCCCGCCATACTTCTCACAGCTGTTGGCCAAAATATGATTGAGCAATACCCTTTCATAATAATCCCCGTATTTCGACTCCGGCTCATATTCAAATAATCTCGCAGTCAACTTGAGCATATTATAACTACAGCAGGATTCCGCATTTTTCTCCGATAGCTCACTCCCGATCCGGTCTGCATTTCGAAACAGTTCCGTATTTCCCACCCCTCCTATGGAGTAACTGTGGTGTCTGCAAACCAGATTCCAGAAATTTTCAGCCACATCATAAAAAAACTTTTCTCCCGTTACCTCATATAGTTTCAATGCTCCCACTACTTGCGGAATGTGTTGATTCGCATGCATCCCTCCGAGAACATCTACCTTCACCGACATCGGATAAAATAAAGTATCATTGTCAAACAGTCTTGCCGTCTCCAGGAATCGGTTATCCCCCGTTATTTGATACAGCTCTGCCAGCGTCTCATTGATGCCTCCAAATTCTCCTGCAATATACAAGGCCCACATACTGTTGCATTTTTCTTTCGTCAGGCCGGACAGTCTGTGATGCACCCAAAGTCCCATCCGTGTCACAATCCGAAGGGCTGTCTCAAATTTAAAAGTGTGATAGCACTCCAGCACGCCAGCCATAATCTTATGCATGGTATAATAAGGCGCCCATACTTTCGGATACCGCTCTCCCGCCTCCAGCGCGTCAAACTGTTCTGCCGTATAGGCGCCCAGATATCCGTTATATGCTTCCGATTTTTTACTGAATTTCTCCTGGATTCTCTCCAGTTCTGCAAGCAGTTCCCCGGCTCTTTCTTTCAGCGCTCCTTCTCCCGTGTCCTGATACGCCAGCGCGATGGCGCTCAAATAATGTCCCATGGTATGTCCGCACAAATTGCTTTCCGGCGCTTCCCATCCCGCCATCGGTTTCGCCCCGCCCGTCGGCAGTCCTGCCGCTGCCCGGAAGGCAAAAAGAAGAGATTCTGCCGGTATCGACAAAAGATACTGTTTCATCCGCTGCATATCCTGCGAAAATTTGTCTCTGCCGTTTACTTTCACCTGCCATGCTCTGGCTGCAGTCGCCTTTTTGAGAACAGGTTTTTCCTCATCCGTTTTTTCTTTTTGGATCCCGATCACACAGGCCGTCACCTGCTTCGGGCAATTTCTAATCCGATATTTGATTTCATAGGATGCCGCATCGCAAAAACCGCCCACATCCCTTCTGTTTATTTCTCCTCTGATTTCATATCTCTCTTCCCGGTCTACAATAACTTTTCCATCCTGCTCCCATTTCACCGCAAGACTGACAATTCCGTCTTCCAGTTCCAGCATTACACAATCCGGCAGGCAAAACTCACTGTACAGCGGCCTGTAAAACACCATCGGCAGCTGCCTGATAAACTTTCGTTCCGGCAGCGCCGCCAGAATCGTTACCGCATATTCTTTGGATACATAATGGCTCCCGTCTGTAACGGTTGCCTTCAACATGACCGTCCGATTTCCCGCTTCGCTGGCAGGGCGATGTATTTTCCCGTCATGTTCCAAAAGCTCTGTATCGGCAGATTCCCATAAAATACGTTTCCCTGCCCTTGTTTTCCCGGGTAATACCAGATCTGCTTCCACAGTCCCCAGATTCCCCAGATATATTTCTTCCAAACTTTCTTTCAGCACGTCTTTTACACCCACAACTTCCCTCCTTTTCACTTTTGCGCGCAATCTCTGAAACGTCCACATAGTTGCAAAAGCATAGTGATCGTTTTTATATTTATTAACGAATTATAATCGTTAATTTATGCTATTGACCATCTCTTTAGCTAATGATACTATGAGCATATACACTTTAAAATAGGCATAACAAGTAAAAAGGTGGACAAATCCTATATGTTATATATTACTTCCGACGTAAAATTTCCCGCCCAATTTATCTCCTGCGGTAATCTGATCAACCCGGACGGCTTTCTGCATATCCGCCGGACACTGGACTGCTTTGTGCTGATTATCGTACAGAAGGGATGCCTTTATCTCCGTCAGGATGAAAAAAATTACGAAATAAAAGAGAATCAGTTTGTCTTACTGATTCCCCATAAAACACATTACGGCTATAAACCAAGTTCCGGTTATCTTTCTTATTACTGGGTACACTTTCAGCTCAGCCGGCCGAACAGAATCACTGAAAACTCCCTCTGCCTGGACCAGTCCTTTTCCGGTTCTCCCAATACGCCGTTCAGCCCATATGCCGGAAAAATCACTGCCAAGGATGAACTTTATTTTTTCCCGGAATATGGCTCTCTTCCTTCCGATAAGCGTTCCACGCTGCTTTTGGCACAGCTGTTGGATACTTTTAAACGCGGAAAGTATGCGGCCGTTATTCACTGTTATTATGCGCTGAATACTTTTTTGCTGGAATTTTCAGAAGAAATGATTGCAGAATATTCGAAACATAATGCCGCTGCGGATACGCTTGAAAACATCATCGAATGGATTCGGAGACATTACGCCGAAAACCTGACGACGTCCTCTGTGGCTGAAAAGTTTAATTACAATCCGGACTATCTGTCCGCCCTTTTTAAAAAACACACCGGGCATCCCCTGCTCTTATACATCAATCTGCTTCGGCTGAATGTTTCAAAGGATATGCTGGTGCAAACAACTCTCTCCATAAAAGACATCAGTGAAAAATGCGGATTTAAAGATGAAAAATACTATTTCCGCATCTTTAAGAAATATATCGGAACCACGCCTAATAAATACAGACAATCCTTCTGCCTGAAATATGTGAATATCAAGTGAAACCTGTAAAAAGCTCTTTTCTGACCGCATCCTCGCCGATGATCATGCGATGAATTGGCAATGCCCGATTCCTTGTATCATATATGGGCAATCCTATTTCACATTTTTTGCAAAACAGGACTGTCCAGGTTACATTTACTCTGAAATTCAACCCTAAAATCCGGAATATTCCCTTTTGGCCGCCCTGCCCAATTCTCCCAGAAGCTCTTCGTCTGTGATCATCAGGTTTCCATTCTCAAAATCAACCTGAGCACCTGTTTCTTTATAACAGGTAAAAGCCTGTTCCAGATGCTTCAAATGCTCCGTCATCCGAATAACCTCCGCCCGATCCAGATTATACGGATAATATCCGGGCTCATAAGACAGGAAATACAGCCAGTTATTCCTGCCGCGGTATTTATAACCCAGATTTTTGATGATATCTCTTTGCTTTACCGACAGCTAGTCCCGATTTCCCCAATAGCAGGTGAGGTTTTTCTGGTGAAACATGGCATATTCACCGGACAGATTCATCTGTTCCCGTAACGTCAGCATCAGGAAACTGTTGAATCCTTCATATCCCTCATAGACGGCAATTCCATAACAAGTCCCATAGTCCTAGTTCCCCGATTCTGGTTGCTGCTTCATATAAATTTTTCATTCGTCAATAGTCGCTTCTTTTCTCATAGACACCTCCTGGTTTTATATACTATGTCATCATCACACGCCAAATAAATCATCTGTATTAAACAGGACATCATTTGGCATACACAAATCGTACTTCTGAGCAAATTCATTTATATATTCGTCCGTTGGTTCTTTGTGCTTTTGATATTCCTTCTCAAGCTCTCTTTTTACTTCTTCGCGTTTTAACTCAGCTTTCTCCGCCTCTGCATAGATGATTCCATACATACAGCCATAGGAAACGTATATTTCATAGGGTCCCTTCTGTGAAGAAAATAAACTCACTTCGATTGCTTCATCATATACCTCATCAATTTCCAGATAGCAATCCTTATAATGCCTTTCCGCTTCTGAAAAAGATTGTGTTACATTTTTCCATTTTTCCATATCTGAGCCTCCCATAATATAAAATATTGTTACCTACATCCAATCTTCTTCCCAGAAGTCCAGCGCCGGGAAGTAGGAACCCGTCATCTTGTTTTCAAAATCATAATCGTATATTCTTCCTTTTCCATAGGATATTGACATCTTTCCTAAGTTAAATGCAAGCGCTACAGGACAGGAAATAAATAAATGTAATAACCCTTCTTTATTTTTAAATTCTTCAATCCAATGACTTATCTGTTTTGAAACTACCCACGCATGTGCTCCATCCTGTATTGAGTCAATTGAAGGCATATCAAAGCTGCAATAACATATCTTTCCTATCGAAAGCTGCTCTTTAACAATATAATCCTCCACTTGTCTTTCAATATTTCTGGTAATACTGATTGCAAATGCAACATCACATTTATCATCTTTTCCAATTTTTTCTCTTAATGTTAATTTTTCATACTCTTTTCCATTTTGACCTCTTATTTCCCATATTTCGCTGCCGTTAATCGTCTTTTGCACAGGAATGGCACTTATTCCAGTTTTAGGGTTCATCACTCTGCCTAAAATAAAGGCTATTGAAAAATGCGTAGAAAAATTGACAAAATATTTGCAATCTTTACTTTTCAAAGAATGTATTTTATCTTTTATTTCTTTAATAATAAAATCCCATTTATACTCTGTTTTTATGAATCTGCCGTCGAAGTAATCAGATACATCAATTTTTATATCTGAAACATCACTCTGATTCTTTTCTGAATTCAAAAATGAATTAACGATAAGATGCCGTACTTTTATATCGGCATTACTATTCTGGCATTCTAAATCTTCTGCCGCCAAAATCTCGGCCTTTTCCTTCCATGATCTTAATAATTTGACCGTATATTTGTTAACATCAGAATCTATTAATTTTGAGCAGGATTGGCATAGCCATATTCCATTTCTAACTGACTTTCTTTCGTCCGATGTCATATCCGCTTCATATCTCGGACCTCCCTCTGATGCAGCACATATATGCGCGGCCACCCCTATATTAACATATTTATCCTCTTTCTCCCCGGCTCCTCTGGTTCCTTTTCTACATTTTGGATTACTGCATTTCCATCCAACTCTATTCGCCAAAATATCCTTTGTTGCCTGCGTAAAGTCATCCCTCATGCCCTCATATCTCCCCTCAGGTAAAACAGCTTATGCAATAGTAAAAAGCACATACTTTGCTCTTTATTTAGTTTCATATTTACCCTGTCTATTAATTAATCATCCAATTCCTTTAACGGAATTCCCCTGTTATTTTTCCATGTTCGAGGCCCACTAACACTATACCCCAGTAGGAAATCAGCCGCTGCCAAAGAGCTGGAAAACAGGATATCTTCTATTGTTTTCAAATTCTCAACTTTCCCCTCACGGAATAAATTTTCTCTCTGTTTTGCTGCTCCTAGTGATAAAGATTTCTCCGATACCTTTTCATTTACATCGCTCCCTGCCAACACAACAAAACCTTCTGTTGTGATCAGACCTTTTGCTTTTACCGATCCCGTATTTTTATATGTATTCTTTGTCAGTATACTATATCGTTTGCATTCTTTAGCAATTTCAACAAAGCGATTTCCCAAATAACGAATATGCGCTTTATTCAAATCCCGTCCCACAAAAATTACTGCAGTTGTCCAGTAATACTTTTCCTTTTCTGATTGATAATCGCGTAAATGCTGTATCAGCCTTTCCTGAACCTTTTCAGCTTCTCCTATATAAACAGAATCAGTTCCATCTTCTTCCTTACAAAACAGAAAATATACCCCTGGCCCCAGAAGTTCCTCTCTCTGAGTTGTCTGCACTTCTATCCTCGGAATCTTTATTGCCTTCCCGTTCCAGTTGGATAACTCAGCTGTTACAAGACTGTCCGCTGTTGCGTTTACTAAAAAAGTTCTATCGACTTACCATATGCCATACTTGTCTCCTTTCGGCAAATGCGATCTCTCGTTTCTTCCGCCGACTTATGCAATAATTTTCAAATTACATTCCTTCATCTCTTATTTATCGTTTGGACAAAAAAACAACCGTCTCCACATGCGGTGGGATGGGAGTTTTATACTACATGGCAAAAATATTTTCATTACATAATGGTGGCGTAGATTTCTTCGATTATTCTACCACTCTTATCCCTTTTGAAGAAAATCACCCTTTATGAATAATTTACCCCTCCACCAAAATTACTCTATCTTTAAGTAAAGTTAATTTGATTTTTCTTTATCATATTCCAATGCTCTATACTCTCTTTGCAATTCTTGCAACAATTCTTCTTCGCTTGGAAGGTATAGTTTATACTTTGAAGCAAAAATCTGTGTTTCATTTTCCGGCAACGTATACTTTACTACAGATTCACTTTTATCCGCACAAAGCACAATTCCTATGGGTGGATTATCTCCTTCATTCATCAATTCACGTTCATAATAATGTACATACATCTGCATCTGCCCCAAATCCTGATGTGTCAAATCTCCAATTTTTAAATCAATTAATACAAAGCATTTCAAAATATAATTATAAAAAACAAGGTCTATTCTGAAATGTCGCCCATCAAATGTAAACCTCTTTTGTCTGGCAACAAAAGAAAACCCTCGCCCCAACTCTAACAGAAATTTCTGCAAATGTGTTATTAATGCTTCTTCAAGGTCGCTCTCATAAAAATCATCATTCGGACTTAAGCCCAGAAACTCTAATACATATGGATCGCGTATAATATCCTCTGGAACTTTTGCAGGCTCCAATTTCTGGATTTCTTCTGTAACCTTTTCTTTATTTTGACTGGATAGCAGCCTTTCATAAAAGAAAGAATTAATTTGCCTTTCCAACTGCCGTGTGCTCCAATTTGATTTTATTGCTTCTTCTGTATAGAATTCACGAGCATTTTCATTTTCCACGCGCATAAGCAGTCGATAATGTGTCCAACTCAATTCGCCACGCAGTGCGTGACTATTTGGAAATGTCAGATAAAACTGTCTCATGTATTTAAGATTAGTCGGTGTAAAACCTTTACCAAAATCTACAGTCATTTGTTTAGATAATTCCGTTATTAATCTACTCCCATATTCTGCTTTTTCATAGCCATCCTGCTGTTCCACGATACTTTTGCCTATATTCCAGTATGCTTCCACCATTGCAAAGTTTGCAGTTTTATACACTTTGTTTCTAGCTTCAGAAAGAATCCTTTTAATTTGTTCATAAAATTGTTGTTCCATAGCCTCCCCTTTCGTTAAATAACTTTTACTCAATTGCTTATTTCGAATTGTTCAGCCAGATATGATATGTCTTTTTCACCTTTAAAGTATGCTTCGCAGACATCACCTTTAATATTCAATCGACATACTTTATTTCCGTCATTATTAAAATAGTTTATAACAACTTCTGGACGTCTCCATACTTTCCATATTTGATAAAGTAACTGTGAACAATGTATGGTACGATCTTTGGTGTTTGCATTTACTAACAAATCAAAGAAATCGACTTCAATTTTATCACAATCAACTTGTATATTACACAAATTAAACTGCTGCCCCAGCAAGGCTATCCTTAATTGATCTATCATCATAGGTTCTCTGAAATCCGCCTTATCTAATTTATAATTTTTAGGAATATCAGCATTATAATCAAACACAAAAATGCATCTTGCTATAGTAAAAATATTACATGTTCTTATAATCTGATGAACATAACCCTCAAATTCTTCCATGGTAAGTTCAATGTCTTTAACAATCTTTTTTCCATAAAAACATTTTAATTTATTACCTAAAACCGAATAAGAATGATGATAAGCAATATTTCTCCAATCAGACAATTTTATTTGTAAAGGCAATGTAATCAGTTCACTATTTAATAAATTTTGATCCAAAATATTATTAATAACCACGCCAAAATCTAGTTTGCAAATTGTCGTATAATCAACATTTTTGTTTTTTGATAAAGAAATTAAAGCATATAATTCCTGAGTTATATGCTTTGCAGTAATCTCAAGATTAGCGCCAATATGATTCATATAAGTTATAATCTTTTCATAAAAGTCATTACTATCTATGTTGACAACTTTCTTTCGTACTGTCCACATTTTATTTTCATCATTAACCATTTTGGCATAGGAACATAAAACAATATCCCAAAATTCATTTTTGTTTGTATGATAAGCATCTTTATAGCACTTAAGAACATGATTTATCCCATCCACAAATGCCTCATCATAATGATACTTTATAAAAAACTCAAATATAGATAACATTTGTCCTTCACATGCAAATTTATGTAATGCTTCTTTATTATCAAAAAATGGCGACAATACATTTATTATACTCTCTTTTATATCTCTTGCTGTATATCCTTTCAAAGATGCTTCATATAACATTTTATCTATCTCTATCATTTTTTCCTCTACAAAATTATTCTTTCGTTAAGTTTAGTTACTTGATATAATACTTAGCATACACTAACAGGGTCTTCAGAATTGAAAACAGGTGCCTAATAATACTTTTGTCATGAAGTATATGTTTCGCCAAATCATTTACCTTTTGATAAAGAATGCATAATCTTAACTACCACGACTCCTCATTTATACTCACATAGCGTTACCCCGTCCCCACCCAGACGGAAACTTATCCATCTTTATTCCTTTAAAAACACAACTCTATTTTGTCCAAATAATCCCGCAAACGCCCGTAGAATCAAGGTTTACGCACGAGCAACGCCACTGTCTCAACGTGCACCCCCTGTGGAAAGTTATCAAATATCCTCCCTCTTACCACTTCATACCCATTCTCCGTCAGATATTTCAAATCCCGCGCCAGTGTCGCGGAGTCGCAGCTGACGTAGACGATGCGTTCTGGCTTCATGCGGACCATGGTGGACAGGCAGGCTTCGTCACAGCCCTTGCGGGGCGGGTCCACCACGATGACATCGGCGTAAATTCCTTCGGCCTCGTATTTTTCGGGCAGCACTTCTTCCGCTTTCCCGACGAAGAACTGTGCGTTTGTGATGCCGTTGCGGGCTGCGTTTTCTCTGGCATCCTCAATGGCCTGGGGCACGATTTCCACGCCGTAAACCTGTTTTGCCTTCTGGGCCAGAAACAGGGAGATTGTGCCGATGCCGCAGTAGAGGTCCCAGACGGTTTCTTTTCCGGTCAGCCGGGCATAGGAGAGGGCCTGACTGTAAATACGTTCCGTCTGCACCGGGTTGACCTGGTAGAAGGACTGAGGCGAAATGGAAAAGACCAGGCCGCCTATGGTGTCCTCGATGCGTTCTTTTCCCCGGACCAGGCGGGTCTTTTTGCCCATGATCACGTTGGTGGCTTCCGTATTGCTGTTGATAGAGAAACTGGTCATTCCGGGAATTTTTTCAAAAAGGAGCTCGGCCAGTTCCCTCTCCCCCGGCAGGGAAGCGCCGTTTAAGATCAGGCAGACCATGATCTGTCCCGAGGAGAAGCCTTTGCGGATCAGGATGTGGCGGAGCAGCCCTTTCCGGGAGGTTTCGTCATAGGCCGGGATCTTCTTTTTTTCACAGAAATCCAGCACAATGTCCAGCACCGGACGGTTTTCGGAAACGCCCAGGGCGCAGTCCCGGTTTTCGATGATGGTATGGGTGCGGCCCGCATAAAAACCGGCGATCAGACGGCCGTTTTTATCGGTTCCTACAGGAAACTGAGCTTTGTTGCGGTAGTGAAACGGGATTTCCATACCCTGGGGTTTTTCCATGATGCGTTCCACAAATTCCGGATCGAAGCCTCCGATACGGATCAGGTTATTTTTCACCTTACGGTCTTTAAACTCCAGCTGTTTTTCATAAGTGAGGGCCTGGATCTGGCAGCCGCCGCACTGACGGGCGAAGGGGCAGACCGGCTCCGTACGGTCGGGGGAAGGCGCCACGATTTCCTCCAGGCGGGCGAATGCATAACCTTTTTTAGGCTTTACGATCCGCGCTTTCACCACATCTCCGATGACCGCGTCCTTCACAAAAAGAGTATAGCCGTTTCCGGCATTTTTCCCCATAATACCGGAAACGGCACCGGTATCCTCAAGATGCCCGATGCCTTCTCCGTCCGTTCCCATATCCGTAATTTTTACCGTATAAATCTGATTTTTCTGAATATTCATGGCTTTACTCCATCCTTGTCACGCGAAGATTGGATTCAAACAGGCGGTTATAACCCAGCCAGCCGGTTTCCGTGGTGCCCTCCAGTATTTCCGTAAAGGTTTCCAGCTTGGCATCCGCATTGTCCGCCAGGTTTAATGCCAGGGCTTCCATAATGGCCGGCTTTTTGGGAGAGCCGTATTCATATTCTCCGTGATGGGCGAGAATACAGTGCTTTAACTGCGCTGCCAGCACTTCCGGAAATCCGGGAATGGCACGCACTTTGTCTGAGATCATTTCGGAGCCCATCACAATGTGTCCCAAAAACTGTCCGTCATCCGTATAGTCATTCTGCGGGAACAGGGAAATTTCCTTTGTTTTTCCGATGTCATGACACATGGCCGCTGCCAGCAGCAGGTCCCGCTTTAACAGCGGATAAACGCTGCAGAAATAGTCGCACAGCTTCACCACGCTCAGGGTGTGTTCCAGCAGGCCTCCCACAAAGCCATGGTGCACGGTTTTGGCTGCGGAGGATTTCTGGAATGCCCGGATGAAGGTTTCATCTTCCACAAAAAACGCTTCCAGCAGCTTTTTCATCCAACTGTTTTCGATGCTGCCGATGTAGCCCAGCAATTCCTTGTACATCACAGTGATATCTTTTTTGCTCACGGGAAGATAGTTGGCCGGGTCGTATTCTCCCTCATGACACAAGCGGATCCGTTTCACATTGATCTGCATCGCTCCCTGAAAGCTGGTCACGTCCCCATACACCTCTATGTAATCCAGGCTGTCGAAGTCGTCGATGCCCGCGCTGTTGGGGTCCCAGATTTTTGCATCCACCGTGCCGGTTTTGTCCTGCAAAATGACGGTATCATAAGGCTTTCCGTTCTTTGTCACCGCGGACTGTTTGTGCTTGCACAGATAGATGTCAAAGACGCGGTCGCCTTCTTTATAATCTTTTAAAAATTTCATTTCTCTTTATCCTCACTTTTTCTGTTTCATTTTCCTAAAATAACATCAATGGTCATTTCCTGGTACCCGTCCTGTCCCTGACGCATCACCGTCACCGTGGTGCCGGTTTCCGGCGCCAGCTTCAGCAGGGCCTCGTGATACTCCCCAAAAGAGGTGATTTCTGCGGTCCCCAATTTGACGATCACATCACCGCTCTGGATCCCCGCCTGCATGGCCGGAGAATCCATGATGATGCCTGTCACATAAGCGCCCAGCGGCACTTCTTTTTCCTCATTGATTTCAGCGGGCACATCCGTTCCCGTGATGCCCAGATGGGCGATTTCCTGACCGTTTAAAAGTTTCTCGATGATGGGCCTCAGATCGGTGATTCCGTAGGCGGTCAGAAGATTTTTGTTCTCCTCATTTTTCTTGCCGGCAGGCCGGATAATTCCCACCACCTGTCCGGATAAGTTGATGAGAACACCGCTGGCATTATTGTTCCCCACCATGTCGGTGGTCAGAATTCTGGCGTTGCTGTCGGACAGGCTGGCATAGGAATCCGTGGAGGTGACCATTCCGTAAATCACGGAAGCGACCGATCCCAGAGGTCTTCCCAGCGCCACTACGGGCGTGGCCAGAAGGCTGCTTCCGGATCCGCCGAGCACCGCGGATTTGAGATTTTTCGCCGTATCCTCCGGTATTTCCTCTATCAAAACACTGACGATGGAAAAACCGGTTTCCTCATCTCTGCCCTTGACCTGGGCCGAAGCCTGACTGCTATCCGAAAATGTGACTTTTATGCTTTCCGCCTGTTCCAGCACTGCATTGTCAGACAGGATCAAAAGTTCTCTGCCGTTATCCGCCACCACAAGTCCTGCGGTCTGCCCTTGGTTTTCATAGATATTATCAAACCAGTCTTTATCCGAAACCACACCTGTCACCGTCACCATGGACTGTGTGGTGACCTGCTGGGCAAGGCTGTAAATGGTCCGGTAGAGCCGCTGGTAATCGCTCATTTCCAGCTCCACCTTTTTCACCACAGTCTGAGGCTGTACAGGCGTTTCCGTCTCCGTTTCCTCCTCCAGCAGCATGTCCTCCGGCCGCATTTCCTCGTTGATATTTTCTTCTTTCAGCTCCACCTGCTCCGGCTCTTCTTCCGGATAGAGCAGATTTGAAAAAACCGGTTCCAGCACCAGAAAAGTCACGCAGGCAATGAGCCCGAAAATCACCGCCATGCTTGCTGTAATGATGGTACGACGCACCAGCTTTTTCCGGTTTAACGGGCGTTCCTTCACCTTTTCCTTAATAAACTCTATGTCCTGATTCTGAATATCCTGGTTCTGCCTGTTTTCTTCCATAAAAATTCCCTTTCTGCATATTCCAGAATAGTATACCGCAAAATCCCCCGTCTGCACAAGAGAGGAAAGAAATTTCATCTATCCGATTTCTTCGCAATATGGTATGATGAAAACGGTGGGTTTTGTGTAACAATCGGCCTTCGGACTGAATCGTTACAACTGCGCCCAATTCCCGCCGACCTCAAAACATCATTTATTTAAGGAGTAAACTCATGAACGCAAAAGTTTTACGCGTATTGGAATATGATAAAGTCATCCGCATGCTGGAGAACAAAGCCACTTCCGATCTGGGCCGGGAGCTGGCCCGCAATCTGTCTCCCATGACGGATCAGAGTGAAATCGAAGCCGCACAGACGGAGACCGCGGACGCCCTCACCCGGATTTTTCAGAAAGGAAGTCTGAATTTCGGCAGCAACAAGTCCCTGGGCATGTGCTTACGGTCGCTGGAAATCGGCAGCACCCTTTCCATGGAGGAGCTTCTGCGCATTGCCGGCCTTCTGGAAAATACCGCCCGTGTGAAAAATTACGGCCGTTCCGATAAAGAGGATGCTGTAGAAGATTCCCTGACCGAATATTTTAACTGTCTGGAACCTCTGACCCCTCTCTCCACGGAAATCCGCAAGTGCATTTTGTCGGAAGATGAAATGGCGGACGACGCCAGCTCCAATTTGAAAAAAATCCGCCGCAGCATGGTGCAGACCGGAGAAAAAATCCACAGCCAGTTAGCCGGCATGGTAAACGGTTCCGCCAGAAGTTATCTGCAGGATGCCGTGATCACCACCAGGGACGGACGTTACTGTATCCCTGTCAAGTCCGAATATAAAAGCCAGGTGCCGGGCATGGTGCATGACCAGTCCTCCACCGGCTCCACTTTTTTCATTGAGCCTGCTGCCGTGGTCAGCCTGAACAATCAGCTGCGGGAGCTGGAAATTGAAGAGCAGAAAGAAATCGCCGTGATCCTGGCCGCGTTAAGCGCCCAGGCCGGAGAGCACACCGTGGAAATTGCGGAAAACCAGCGCATCATGACAAAGCTGGACTTCATTTTTGCAAAGGCCGCCCTGGCCATGGAGTTAAACGCCACCCGTCCTGTTTTTAACGAGGACCGCTATATCCGCATCCGTCAGGGACGTCATCCTCTTCTGGACAAAAAGAAGGTAGTGCCCATCGATGTGGAGCTTGGGAAAAATTTTGACCTGCTCATCATCACCGGCCCCAACACCGGCGGCAAAACCGTTTCCTTAAAAACCGTGGGCCTTTTCTGCCTGATGGGGCAGGCGGGGCTTCATATTCCCGCTCTGGATCGTTCCGAGCTTTCTGTTTTTACGGAGGTTTTCGCGGACATCGGGGACGAACAGAGTATCGAGCAGAGTTTGAGCACCTTTTCTTCCCACATGACCAGTATCGTTTCCATTCTGGCCCATGCGGATGAAAATTCCCTGTGCCTGTTCGACGAGCTGGGCGCCGGCACGGATCCCACGGAAGGGGCCGCTCTGGCAATCGCCATTTTAAACTTCCTGCATGACCGGGGCATCCGCACTATGGCCACCACCCATTACAGCGAGCTGAAAATTTACGCTCTGTCCACCTCCTTTGTGGAAAATGCCTGCTGTGAATTTGACGTGGAAACGCTGCGCCCCACCTACCGCCTGCTGCTCGGCATTCCCGGAAAGAGCAATGCTTTCGCCATTTCCAAAAAGCTGGGGCTTTCCGACGAAATCATCGAAGCTGCGAAGGAACAGATCGACGAACAGGATGTGAATTTTGAAGATGTCATTTCCGATCTGGAGAAGAGCAGGGTCACCATCGAAAAAGAACAGCGCGAAATCGAGGTCTACAAAAAAGAGGTGGAGTCCTTAAAGAAACAGCTTCAGGATAAGACGGAAAAAATCGATCAGGCCCGGGACCGCATTCTGCGGGAGGCCAACGAAAAAGCGCGGGATATTTTAAAAGAGGCGAAGGATGTGGCGGACGAAACGATCCGTGTCTTCCAGAAAGCCGGCCCCGGCGCTTCCATGAAAGATCTGGAAAAGACCCGTCAGAATCTGCGCGGAAAAATCGACGAGAAAAACAGCAAGCTCACCGTTACCAAAAAGGAAAACGACAAGCCCTCACTCAAACCGGAACAGCTCAAAAAGGGGGATGCCGTCAGAATCCTTTCCATGGGCTTAAAGGGTACGGTGAGCACCCTGCCCGATGCCAGAGGCAACCTGTTTGTCCAGTGCGGCATCATGCGTTCCTCCGTCAATGTGAAGGACCTTGTAAAAATAGAAGAGGCAGATATCACCACGCCGGGCATGAAGAAAACCGGAAACGGAAAGCTGCGGATGTCCAAATCCTTCTCCATTTCCCCGGAAATCAATCTGCTTGGGAAAACGGTGGACGAAGCGATCTCGGCGCTGGATAAATACCTGGATGACGCCTATCTGGCCCATTTAAAGAGCGTGCGGATCGTGCACGGCAAAGGCACAGGCGCGCTTCGGCAGGCCGTTCATCAGCATTTAAAACGTGTGAAATATGTAAAATCCTACCGTCTGGGCGAATACGGCGAAGGGGATGCCGGCGTCACCATTGCGGAATTCAAAGAATGAGGAGGCTTTAAGCTATGGCAAATAAACAGAAAATCCTGATTGTGGACGACGATGCCAACATTGCCGAACTGATCTCTCTGTATCTGACGAAAGAATGCTTTGAAACCATGATAGTGGGGGACGGCGAATCCGCGCTGGATGCGGTGGACTTTTTTTCTCCCAACCTGATCCTTCTGGATCTGATGCTGCCGGGCATCGACGGCTATCAGGTCTGCCGGGAGGTGCGCAGTCGTTCCAGCGTGCCCATCATCATGCTTTCCGCCAAAGGGGAAATTTTTGACAAAGTGCTGGGTCTGGAGCTGGGCGCCGACGACTACATGGAAAAGCCCTTCGACTCCAAAGAGCTGGTAGCCAGGGTAAAAGCAGTGCTGCGCCGTTATAAACCCGCTGCCGCCGCGCCCGAAAAACCTGCCATCGAATGTGTGGAGTATGAAGATCTGGTGGTGAATAAAACGAATTACTCCGTGGTTTATATGGGACATACGGTGGATATGCCCCCCAAGGAGCTGGAACTTTTATACTTTCTGGCATCTTCCCCCAACCATGTTTTTTCCCGGGAACAGCTTCTGGACCAGATCTGGGGCTATGAATATATCGGAGACACCCGCACGGTGGATGTCCACATCAAGCGCCTCCGGGAAAAGATCAAAGATCACGCCAATTGGAAAATCGCCACAATCTGGGGAATCGGCTATAAGTTCGAGGTGAGGTAGTATGCGTAAAACCCTGTATCTGAAATTTGTGCTGGGCTACCTGATCTTTGGTTTTTTCGGATTTCTTGTAGTGGCCACTTTTGTGTCCAGCATGACATTAGAGCATCTGAAGCGTGAAAAGGCGGATTCTCTCTATAAAGAAGCGACTCTGATCGCCAACACCTATGCTTCCGACCTGTATAATAACGACATCTCCCTGGAAACCGTAAAACAGCAGCTGGACGCTTTGAGCGCCTATATCGCCTCCCAGATCTGGATCATCAACCCTTCGGGACGCATGATCATGACAACAGAAGCCCCCATCGATGTGGAACACGAAACCATGGTGGAGGATTTTGATCCCACCGTCACCGCCGGTTCCTTTTATACCGTGGGCAACTTTTTCGGCTGTTTCGAGGAAGAAACACTCAGTGTCTTTTCTCCCATCACCTCCAACTTTAAGGTGCGGGGATATGTGGTCATCCATACTCCCATGAATGTGATCCGGGCTTCCAGCGAAAGCCTGTTGAACATTTCCTACATCATGCTGATGATCTTTTTTTTGCTCTCCCTGATCATCCTGATTTTTTTCACGGAAATGGTTTATCTTCCCCTAAAAAAAATAACGGCTGCCACAGAGCAATATGCCGCCGGCAACCTGCACTATGAATTTCAGGTGGACAGTGAGGACGAGATCGGTTATCTGGCCGCTTCCCTGTCCTACATGGCGAGTGAAATTGCCCGCGGAGAGGACAACCAGAAAAAGTTCATCGCAAATGTATCCCACGATTTCCGCTCCCCCTTAACCTCCATCAAAGGCTATCTGGAAGCCATGCTGGACGGCACTATTCCGCCGGAAATGCATGAAAAATATCTGCGGATCGTGCTCAATGAAACCGAGCGGCTGACCAAACTCACCAACAGCCTGTTGACCTTAAATAACCTGAACATGAAAGGAATGGTGCTGGAAAAGGCCCGTTTTGACTTAAATAAAATGATCCGTTCCATCGCGGCCTCCTTTGAAGGCATCTGTCAGCAGAAACGGATCGGCATTGAACTCGTCCTGACCGGCATAGAAATGCCCGTTCTGGCCGATAAAAGCAAAATTGAGCAGGTCATTTACAACCTGCTCGACAATGCGGTCAAATTTTCCCACACCGATTCCGCCATCAAAATCGAAACTACGGAGAAGCACGGCAAGGTTTTTGTCTCCGTAAAGGACAGCGGTATCGGCATTCCCAAAGACAGCCTGAAACTGATCTTCGACCGTTTCTACAAAACGGACCTGTCCCGGGGCAAAGATAAAAAAGGCACCGGCCTGGGGCTGGCCATCACAAAGGAAATCATCCAGGCTCACAACGAGAACATCAACGTGATCAGCACGGAAGGCGTCGGAACCGAGTTCATCTTCTCCCTTCCGGTGTCGGATGACGAAGACGAATCCCTCTGATCCATAACGCCGCCGGGCGCATGTAAAATCAACTTATTCTTTCCAGTGGAGCCGGTGCAGTTCTCCCTGTGTCTGCAGATGGGCAAACTCATTTTGCCGAAGCGCTTCATAGAGCACGATTGCCACTGAATTAGAAAGGTTCAGCGAGCGGATCCGATCCAGCATGGGGATACGGATGCAGGTTTCTTCATGTTCCACCAGGATCTCTTCCGGGATTCCCGCGCTCTCCTTTCCGAACATGATATAATCGTCCGGCCCGATCTGTACATCGGAATAAACATGTTTGGCTTTGGTGGTGGCCATCCACAGTTTCACGCCGTCCGGCTTTCCTTCCAACCCCCGCAGCACAGCGGGGTTTTTTTCGAGGAAATCCTCAAAATTGACATAGCGGCGCACATCCAGCCGGCCCCAGTAATCCATTCCCGCCCGCTTTAACTGCTTTTCACTGAGGGAAAAACCCAGCGGCTCAATCAGATGAAGGACCGAACCTGTTGCGACACAGGTCCGGCCGATATTTCCCGTATTTGCCGGTATTTCCGGCTGATGCAGCACAATGTTCAACATGTCTGTCCGTCCTTTTTCTTCTGTTCTTCCTTCAGTCTTTCCACAAAAGCAGCCAGTCTTCCGATGGCAATCTTCAGATTTTCCAGGGAATAAGCGTAGGAAATGCGGATAAAACCTTCTCCGCTGTCCCCGAAGGCCGTGCCCGGTACCACCGCCACTTTTTCTTCTTCCAGGAAACGGGTGGCAAATTCGTCGCTGCTCATGCCGAATTCCTGAATGCAGGGGAATACATAAAATGCACCATAGGGTTCAAAACAGGGCAGTCCCATCTCCTTAAAAGCGTGCAGCAGATAACGGCGGCGCTGGTTATACTGCTCTCTCATTTCCGCCACGTCGTTATCCCCGTTCTTCATCGCTTCCACAGCGGCATACTGACTGGTGGTAGGCGCGCACATGATGGCGAACTGATGAATTTTGAGCATCTGTTCCAAAATAACCGCCGGCCCGCAGGCATAACCCAGCCGCCAGCCCGTCATCGCATAAGCTTTGGAGAAACCGTTGATCAGGATCGTCCGCTCCTGCATTCCCGGAATCTGTGCGATGGAAACATGTTTCTCTTTATAAGTCAGTTCCGCATAAATCTCATCAGAGATCACAAACAGATCCTTTTCGATGATCACTTCTGCAATGGCTTCCAGATCGCTGCGTTCCATGATCGCCCCTGTAGGGTTGTTGGGAAACGGCAGAATCAGCACTTTGGTCTTATCCGTGACGGCATCCCGCAGCTGTTGGGCGGTCAGCCGAAACTCGTTCTCCGCCTTTAAATCGATGGTCACCGGGGTCGCGTCCGCCAGCACCGCGCAGGGCTCATAGGAAACATAGGAAGGCTGTGGGATCAGCACCTCGTCCCCGGGGTTCACCATCGCACGCAGGGCGATATCGATGGCTTCCGAACCGCCCACCGTCACCAGCACCTCTTTTTTGTAATCATATTCCAGATCGAATCTGCGCTTCAAATAATTACAGATTTCAATTTTCAGCTCTTTGAGCCCCGCATTGGAGGTATAAAAAGTCCGCCCTTTTTCCAGGGAATAGATGCCCTCATCCCGGATATGCCAGGGCGTATCGAAGTCAGGTTCCCCGACACCGAGGGAAATCGCATCATCCATTTCGCTCACGATGTCGAAAAATTTCCGGATACCTGACGGTTTGATTGTCACAATTTTGTCAGATAACGGATTTCTCATGGTGTAATCTTCTCCCTCTGGTCTTCATATTTTCTGGTTAAAATGGTGCCGTGATCCTTGTATTTTTTCAGAATAAAATGGGTCGCCGTGCTCAGGATGCTGTCCAACGGAGCCAGCTTGTCGGAAACGAAAGCGGAAATTTCCTTTAAGGACTTGCCTTCCAGCGTGATCAGCAGGTCAAAACCGCCGGAAATCAGATACACCGCATGTACCTCCGGGTATTTATAAATGCGCTTGGCAATGTTGTCAAAGCCCTGGCCGCGCTGGGGCGTCACCCGCACTTCAATCAGGGCGGAAACCTTTTCTATGCTGGTCTTTTCCCAGTCAATCAGCGTATGATACCCGCAGATGATGCCTTCCGCTTCCATGGAAGCCATTTCGTTGACCACATCAATCTCTTCCACTCCCAGGATAACCGCCAGTTCCTTTAAATTGATGCGGCTGTTTTTCTCAATAATTTTCAGCAATTCTTCTCTCATATCGACTCCTGTCCGCCTTTTTACAGGCTTTTCAATCCTTATTTATGATCTTATAAATCTCATCCTCTTTGGAAGGCTCTAAAAACCTGCGTTCTTCCCCGTTTCGGATGACCCTGTCGTTTCCCTCCGTCAGCATTCCGATCACGGCCGCCGGAATGCCCAGCCCGTTCAGCCGGGATAACAGCGCCTCACTCTGCCCGGTCACGCATAAAAGGCTTCCGTTTGCGGCCAGTTCATAGGGATTTACATCCAGATAATTGCAGATTTCCACCGTTTCCTGCCGGATGGGGATTTTTTTTAAATCGATTTCAAGTCCGGTGCCTGCCCGCTGTCCCAGCGTCCAGAGTGCGCGGAAAATTCCGCCCTCCGCTGCCGCACATATCACGCCGGCGCCGGACTTCACGGCGGCTGCGGCCTCTGAAATCACCGGAAGAAACCGGATAAACCCTGCGGCCTCGTCGATCAGCCCTGCCGGATACCGCTCTCTGAGGCGATCCCTGCAGTGCCCCGCCAGAATGGCGCTTCCTTCCAGGCCCGCCCATTTTGTCATCACGATACTGCTGCCCGCCATAAACCGTTTTGTCTCCCGGCCCTGTGGCAGCCCGGACGCTGTCCCTATGGCTTCCGCCGTTATGACGGGCTTTTTTACCGCCGGGGTCACAAAGGCTTTCACATCTGCAATGACAGTGCCCAGACAGAGGGCCTCACTCCCCGCGTCCTCCACCAGACGCTGCAGGCTCTTCTCCTGTGCATCTGCCGGAAGCAGGATATGAATGAGCACGCCCAAAATCCGGAATACGCCTGCCGCCGCTGCCTGATTTACCGCCGCACAGACCGCATATCTGCCGGCATCCTCTCCGGTATAGGAAACCTGCGCCCGGGCGGCGGCGGAAACGCTGCCGTTCTTTTCTTCGGGCGAAAAAGCAAAAAAAGCGCAGTCTTTCCCCTGCACCGCGCTTTTTTTGCTTTTTTCATCAAACTGATTCAATTTTCTTTGAATGCTGCGTTCATAAACAGCTCCCGTCACATTCCCTGTTTTCATAAAAATTTCCATTCCGGACGCCTGTACTGCGCAAACGTCCTCATCAGTTTCCTGCAGCGGCATCCCGATCGGCCTGTGCTGCCGCTGCCTGAGCAGCCGCGATCTCCGCCAGCTGTTCGGGTGTCAGCGCCGCCGCTGCCTCCTGGGCCGCCTTGATATTGGCGATGGTATTCTGTACCTCCGAAATGCTGCTGGTGGCGATGGCGGCATTGATCATACCGCTCACATTGGGATCCGCCGTGGCTGTCCCTACGGTAGCCGTTTTGGGACTCATCTGGTAACTGCTGCTGTTCACCTTTTCCCGGCTCACTTCCACACCGTTTTCCTTTACCACCTTCCACAGCTGCGCCTTATAGCCGATATGGGCACTGCTGATATGGATAAATCCCACGGGCTGGGAAGGATCTGAGATGATCTTATCCTGCTCCGGCACTTTCTTTTCCAGCACTTCGCTTTCGTAAATCACCTTACGGCCGGAATCTCTGGTTTCCACACCGTAAATGGTGAAGGTTATTTTTTTATTCTCGGTATGACCTTCTATGTAAATGGGATAGTCCGTATTGTTCACAAAACGGAAATCCTTTCCCGCCGACTCCGCAATGGCGGCATCCGCGGAAGGGTCCACATAAGTCACGATCATGGAATGATTGTGCCGTTCCGTCACTTCCAGCTCCGAACGCAGCACCGCGTTATAAAGAGTTGTGGATACCTGGCAGATCCCGCCGCCGATGCTGTCCACCACCGCCCCGTTTAAGTAGGAGCCGGCCATCTCATATCCGTTATCCTGGGAAAAAGGCTTCACCATATCATAGGTGGAGAAGGTATCCCCCGGATAAACCGTGGTGCCGTCGATCAGCCGGCAGCCGTTCGCAACGTTTTTGCTGCGGGAGGGGCCTGACGAGGAATAGCTCGTGGTAAAGGTGCCAAGCACGTCCTTCACCTGCAGCAGCTCCTCCGCCTTGCCTCTGGGTTCGTCCACCGTCATCACCAGTTCCACGCTTCCGTCCTGATGATTCCATTCTTTCGTCAGATACTCATAAACCGCGTTTGCGGAAGCGGCATTATCCACAAGATAGCCGGTCTGCCCTTCTTCCACCGAAAAAGCGCCGTCCACGCGCTTTAAGTGCGCATCCACCGCCTCCACGTTGAACCTGCCGCAGCGTTCTTCTATGACAGCGGAAATCGCATCCCGGTCAAAATCCAGGATAATTTCAAAATCTCTTCCTTTATGTTTCAGATCCTGCATGGCTTTATAGCGGGCCACAATATTCCCTTTTCTCCCCAGCTGTACCGCCTCCACAGCCAACGTGGGATTCTTCCAGGTCAGCCCCAGTTCGCCCGCCGTCACGGACACGCTCTCTCCGTCCGCCGCCAGCAGCGAAACCGTTTCGCTCTCCAGCCCGTCCACATATGTCTGTATGGCAGCCGTGGCTTCGTCCTGGGTCATGCCCGATAAATCGATACCTCCGGCCGTAACGCCCTCCTGTATGGTGTCGTCGGGAGCGGCCATCGCCTGCTTTCCGTCAAAAAGGAAACAGCATCCCACCGCCAGCGCCATCATCAGTATGGTCCTTATTTTTTTCATTCCAAAACCCTTTCTCGTTCGACTATAGGAAATACAATAAAGTGGGAATAATCATCGCCAGCACCAAAAGAATGATGATCACCGATGAAATGATTTTCTGTGTCTTTTTGTTATTAAAATTCATCATAATATGCTTTCCTCTCCTGTCTTTTCAAAATTCTCCGTTATCCGAAACCCTTCCAGTCATTATAATGCACTTCTTCTGGTTTTGCAAGATTCCATATGCCGCAAGAATCCGGTCGATCAGACGGCTTGCTTCATTTTTCGTCAGCATTTCCATCTCAAAGTCGGGCGCAATGCCATGCTGCTCCAGCAGACGGGCCAGCCGCTCCTTCTGGGCTTTTGTGGCGGGCCCCTCCTTTTTCACTTTATAAATCAGCGGTGCGGGAGAAAATGCCTGCTGCTCATAAAAACTTTCACACAGCTTTTCATAGAGATGATGGGTCGCCCTGGCATCCTCCATGGCCCTGTGAGCCCGGATGGGGATTTGAAAATATTCACAGAGATCGGAAAGTCTTTTGCTCGGCAGCTCCGGAAGAAACTTCCGGGACAGCCTCAGGGTATCGATCCCTTCCCTTTCAAAGGTAAGGCCGCTGTTCACCGCAGCGCGCTTTAAAAAAGAATAGTCAAACAGCACCCGGTGCCCCAGAAGCGGCAATTCTCCCGCAAACTCCAGAAAGGACGGCAGAATCTCCTGTATCACAGGAGCATCTTTTAAATCCGCCGCAAGGATCCCTGTGAGCGCCGATACCCTTTCGGACAGGGCGATTCCCGGATGGACGAACGTCTGGAAAATATCCGTAATTTCGCCGCCCGTCACCTTCACCGCGCCGATTTCAATTATTTTATCCAGTTTCGGATTCAATCCCGTGGTTTCCAGATCCACACACAGGTAGTCCCGCACAGGTCCCTTCATTCGCTCTTTACCGCCTTGCTTTTTGCACCGCTTTTCTTTTTCGGGCCCGCGCCTTTTTTCTGCCGTTCTTTAAAATCCCGACAGTGCTCCGTCAGGAAGCATTCCTCGCATTTGGGGGTGGGCGCCTTGCAGACGGAACGTCCCAGCGTGATGATCTGGATGTTATATAAGATCCAGTGCTCTCTGGGCAGCACCTTCATCAGTTCCATTTCCACCTTTTCCGGGTCATCTTCCTTTGTCAGCCCCAACTTTTTGGAAATGCGCTTCACATGAGTGTCCACCACCACGCTGGGTTCATGATAAATATTTCCCCGGATCACATTCGCCGTTTTTCTCCCCACTCCCGCCAGGGAAGTCAGATCTTCCAGAGTAGAGGGGACCTGCCCGCCGAATTTTTCCACCAGGTCCTGACAGCAGGCGATGATATTCTTCGCCTTATTATGATAAAAACCCGTAGGCCGGATGTCCTGCTCCAGCTCTGCCAGATCCGCGTTGGCAAAAGCCTCCACGGAAGGGTATTTTAAAAACAGTTCCTTTGTCACAATATTCACCCTGGCATCCGTACACTGGGCGCTCAGAATCGTGGCGATGAGCAGCTGCCAGGCATTTTCATGATTCAGATAGCAGACATATTCCGTGCCGTAATGTTCATCCAGAAGATCCAGTATCGCTTTCGTATGTGCGTTCAAAACTACCTCCTGCCATTCACCATTCGATCCGCATGGTTTTTGCGTTGCCGCTTAACGGATCGCGTTTTTGATAATCGAATAAAACCGCCGTTTCTTCCCTTTCCTCTTCTCCCCGGTCAAACTGCTCCAGAAGTTCCCATGCCTGCTTTTCCACCGGCCAGCGGAAAATTTCCATGTGGGTCATGCGCTGCAGCTGCTTTGCATTGCAGTCTTCATAGCCCTGCAGGAAGCTTCTGTTCTTTTCCTCTTCCTTGTAGAAACCCGCTGTTTTTTCATGATAGGGCGATAAATCCCGGGCGAAAGCCGGGCGGCTTTTCAGATTTTCCCGAAGATACATGTCATAAACCAAAAGCTCCCGGTACAGAGGTTCTCTGGGCGCATCCTGTCCGGCCGCAAATTCCAGCAGAACCTCATAACGCCGCACCCGGGCGGGGCTGTTCACAAGATATCCCTTTTTTTCGTAAAACACAGCCAGCGCCGCGTACATATCAAAAGGGCTTTCAAACTGTTTTTCCAAAACCGGAAGGACATGGGTGAACTGACCGCTGTTGTAATAGAGCTCCACCATTTCCTCAATGCGTTTTAAGCAGATCAGCTGGTCAAAAGAAATCCATTTGGTGTAAAGTACTTCATAGGGCGGCTGATCCATGTATACAAGGCCGTAGGCGTCCGCCATTTCTTCCATATAAGACCCCTTCAACACTTTCAAAAATCCCAGCTGCAGCTGTTCGGGCCGCATTGCATACACATCGTTGAAGGATTTCCGGAAACTTTCAAAATCTTCATAGGGCAGGCCCGCAATCAGATCCAGGTGTACATGGATGTTGTGCTCCGCATGGATCCGCACCACCGCATGGCGCAGTTTATCCAGATTGGTATACCGCCGTACTGCCTGCAAAGATTCCGGATTAGTGGACTGCACACCGATTTCCAGCTGTGCCAGTCCGGGCCGCATCCGGGCCAGAAGCGCCAGTTCCTCCCCGTTTAACAGATCTGCCGAAATTTCAAAGTGAAAATTTGTGACGCCATTGTCATGTTCCAGAATATAGCGCCAGATTTCCTGCGCATGTTCATGACTGCAGTTAAAGGTGCGGTCCACAAATTTCACCTGGGGGACTTTTTTATCCAGGAAAAACTGCAGTTCTTTTTTTACCAGATCCCTATTTCTCAGCCGCACATTTTTATCGATGGAGGACAGGCAATAGCTGCATCTGAACGGACACCCCCGGCTGGATTCATAATAAATGATCCGGTTCTCAAAATCAGAAATAGGATCATAGAAGAACGGCAGCATGCTGATGTCCGTCACAGGCCGTTTTGCAGTGCGCACCACTTCTTTGGAAACGGGATCCCTGAAAACCAGCCCCGCAATGGCAAACAGTCCCGCCTGCTTCACCGCGCCCGGCCAGAATGCCACGATCTGCAGCTGCATTTCTTCCGGATAAAGACCGCCTGCGCGCTTTTCATAATAAGAAAGCAGCTGGGAAAAGGTGACTTCCCCTTCGCCCACCATAATTCCCGCCAGGAAGGGATATTCTTCCAGGATCTCTTCTGCGTTAAAAGATACCTCGGGGCCGCCCAGCCAGATAGGGAGGGACGGCATCACCTTATGAAGTTCCACTGCCAGCGCCTGTATCATGGTCCAGTTCCAGATATAGCAGGAAAAAGCGATCACATCCGGCTGTTTTTTATAGATGTCAGCCAGAATATCCCCCGGCTGCTGATTGATGGTATATTCTGCGATCTCCACACTCTCTTCCGCGCCCGGATTGTGCGCCAGTGCATAGGAACGCAGGCTGTGCAGCGCCGGATTGGAGTGGATATATTTTGCATTCAGTGCAGTGAGTAAAAATTTCATGGTTCTGTCCTTCTTTCGTGTTTCACCCGCGGCCCGTCCGTCAAAATGCAGGCAGCCGCTTCCCGTACATCTTACCACAAATCTCTTTTATGCGCATCAGGCGTTTCCACAAACAGAGGTGGTAAATTCAGGCGCTTTATCGGGAATTTTCCAAAAAATCCCCGCACATCAATTCTGATCCCTTTCCGGCGCTGATTCCATTTCCCGCCACTTTTCTTTGACCCACTTTTCCAATTCTTCTCCGGCATTCTCTCCTAACAGATCAATTCCGCTCTCCTTGATTTCTTCTTCCAGAATGTTCAGCGCCTTATGATCCCATTGAGTTCCAATCAGCCGCGGGCCATACAGGGTGTCTGTGATATCCGCTCTGCCCCGGCAACCGGTTTCCCCAATTCCCGCCGCTTCTGTTCCTGCACCGCGGACTTCCTGCCGAAGCATGAACGATAGTTCCCTCCTGTTTTCTTCTTTCCGGTTCCCTTCCAGAATTTCAAGTTCACTGAAGCACTCCACTGTTTTTCCCCCATGGGAAAGACTTTTTTCATAGACCGCTGCTTCCGTCAGCCGCATCGCTTTGATACCGTCGGGATTCTCCGTGTCATACAGATTTGAAAAAACCGGATATCTGCCAAAGGTCAGCGTATCTTCACAGGCTTTTGCAAAAGAGGCCAAAAGTTCCAGGTCACGACCTCTAATCTCTCCTTCCACTCCCGGCATATAGATCTTTTTTCCGGTTTCCGGCTGCTTAGGCCCCGCATCGCTGAAAAAACAATACAGCAGGCGGGGTCCGTCCTCTGTGTCCACGATATCTGCCAAACCGGTAAGAACATATTTTAAAACCACATCCACTCCGCTAATCGGGATATGTTCCTCCAGATCAATTTCAAACACAATCTCCCGAACGCCGCCCTCCTGATTTGTTACTTTCCTCGGAAATACCTGGCTGTAACAATCAGCAGCCTGAAATCCATCCATTTGACACCATTCAAAAATCCATTTTTCTGCATGCTTTCTGTTTTCGTCTCCGTCATCACTGCCGGACACATACAGCCGTTCCAGATTGGGATATTCCTCTGTTTTCTCCGTATCCTTCCAAACTTTTACAACCCTGGACAGAAGCCGGATATCCCCGTTATCCGCTTTTGCCTCGGTATCAGGAAATCGTTGAATGACAGCTTCTATTTTTTTCTCCGCTTTTCGGGCATCATTGTGAAAACGGATCCCGCCGGCAGCTGTATCCTGACGATTCACAGTTTCTCCAGTCTTTGACGTTGCTGGCGTTCCGGTTGTTTTTGATGCCGTTCCTTCTTTTTCCGCATCAGCGCCGCCCGCCATTCCCGCGCAGGCTCCTAAAAAGACCGTCAGTAACAAAATGCATATGACTCCTGTAATTTTCTTCATTCCAATCTCCATTCCGCTGCGTACTTTGTGAAGGAAAAGGTACCCCAAATTCGCACAAACCATTTTCCATATCGGATCAATTTATCTTACAGGACACCGATATGAAAAAACCAGGAATCCGCTATTTTTCTGCAGACTCCTGGCTCACTTTCTCAGACTTATTGATTCAGACTTTCAATAAAGCGGTCAAATCCCGCTCTTCCTTCTTCCGTACGCTTGTAAACGCCCGCGTCTTCCAGCACCTGCATGAACACCAGACCGATCTCCTTCTGAATGATGCCGTGGATATTCTCTGCGTTCACCTCCGGATATTTCGGGAGAAATTCTTCCACCCAGTCCGCGTGTTTTTCCAACGTTTCATCACTGCGGATATCCGCCCCTGTTAGGATCGCTTCTTCCAACGCCGCCATTTCTCCTTTTAAACGGGCGGGCAGCACCGCCAGCCCCATCACTTCAATCAGGCCGATATTCTCCTTTTTGATATGATGCAGGTTCGCATGGGGATGATAGACGCCCATGGGATGCTCTTCTGTGGTGATGTTATTGCGCAGCACCAGATCCAGTTCAAAATTTTCCCCGCGTTTTCTGGCGATGGGTGTAATCGTATTGTGGGGCTCTCCGTCGGTTTCGGCAAAAATGAAGGACGCTTCATCACTGTAACCGCGCCATGCATCCAGAATCACATCCGCCAGGGCAATCAGCCTGTCGGAATCTTTCCCGGAGATACGGATGACGGACATGGGCCAATTCACCACTCCCGCATTTACATCTTCAAAGCCCTTCACCGTGAAGGTCTTTTCCACCTCCGCTTTTGCCATGGG
The DNA here is from genome assembly GCA_902476265.1 of uncultured Lachnospiraceae bacterium. GTDB lineage: Bacteria > Bacillota > Clostridia > Lachnospirales > Lachnospiraceae > Gallintestinimicrobium. Next base: position 176,711 of record CABSCP010000001.1, on the reverse strand, counting down.
AAATTCATAATGACCGCCCTGGAAATGGTCATGGCTCAATATGGAGCCGCCCACGATGGGCAGATCCGCATTGGATCCCAGCATGTAATGAGGGAACAGTTTCACGAAGTCAAACAGCTTCACAAAAGTGTTGTGCTCGATCTTCATCGGAATATGCTGGGAGTTGAACACGATGCAGTGTTCATTATAATAAACATAGGGGGAATACTGGAATCCCCATCCGCTGTCGTTAATCGTGATGGGAATAATGCGGTGGTTCTGCCTTGCCGGATGATTCACGCGGCCCGCATACCCTTCATTTTCCACACAGAGCAGACATTTGGGATAGCCGCTCTGTTTTGCCAGCTTTGCAGCCGCAATCGCCTTTGGATCCTTCTCCGGTTTGGAAAGGTTGATGGTGATGTCCAGATCGCCGTATTTTGTGGGCGCGATCCACTTTTCATCCCGGCAGACGCGGTAACGTCTTATGTAATCCGTATCCTGACTGAACTTATAGAAAAAATCAGTCGCCGCTTCCGGGGATTTTTCATATTCCGCTCTAAATTTCCGGATGATTTCTCCGGGACGTCCCACCAGACAGCTCATGATCTTTGTGTCAAAAAGATCACGGTAGACGATGCCGTCCTCTTTCATGATCCCTTTTTCCACGGCGTAATCCATCATTTCATTCAAAATTTCGGGCAGCTTTTTCACCGCTTCCGCCTCGCTCATGGCAGGCGCTTCTCCGAAACCATATTCATATTCATCCAGCCCAAACAGCTCCAACAGCCGGTTTGCGGTATAAATTTCATCTTCCGGCTCCACAAGCCCGGTCAGAAGTCCATATTGTACAAGGTCGCGAATATTTTCCTGAATCATCCATTCATCCTCCGTTTTCTTACAGAATCACCGGGCCGTCGCCGATTTCCACCACATAGAAGTCCGCGGCATAGCCGATCTTGTCCAGGTATGCTTTCCCGACTTTTTCCTGAAAACTTTCAATCGCTTCGTCTTTTACAATGCTGACGGTGCAGCCGCCAAAGCCCGCGCCTGTCATTCTGGAACCGACCACGCCTTCCACTTTCCACGCCTCTTCCACCAGCGTATCCAGTTCAATGCCAGTCACTTCATAATCATCCCTTAAAGAAACATGGGAAGCGTTCATCAGACGACCGAACTCTTCAATATCGTTCGCTTTTAATGCCGCCACAGCCTTCATGGTGCGCTGATTCTCATAAACCGCATGACGAGCCCGTTTCACGCGCACTTCATCCTTGATGGCGGATTTGTAAGTCTCAAACTGCTCCTCGGTCAAATCGCCCAGAGTCTCAATCCCGATCACCTGCTGCAATTCTGCCAGGGCAGTCTCACATTCACTTCTTCTCTCATTATATTTGGAATCACCCAGCCCGCGCTTCTTATTGCTGCAGGTGATGACCAGCTTCGCGCCTTCCAGATGGATGGGTGCATATTCAAATTCCATGGTTGCCGTATCCAGGAAAATCGCATTGTCTTTCCTGCCCATGGCAATGGCGAACTGATCCATGATACCGCAGTTCACACCATTGAATTTATTCTCGGAAAACTGCCCGATCAGCGCCAGATCCTGATTGGACACCTCAAAACCATACATATCTCTCAGAATGGAGCCTGTCAGCACCTCAACAGACGCGGAAGAAGAAAGCCCGGAACCATTCGGAATGTTGCCAAATAATAACAGATCCATCCCGTTTGACACTTCCATCCCTCTCTCCCCAAAAGCCCACATCACACCCTTGGGATAATTGGTCCAGCCCGCTTCCTTCTCCGGCTTAATGTCCTCGACCGAGGACTCGATCACACCCAGATGATCAAAGTTCATGGAATAAAAACGAAGCTTCCTGTCCTCCCTCTTTCTTGCCACTCCATAAGTACCGATGGTCAGCGCACAGGGAAAAACATGCCCGCCATTGTAGTCGGTATGCTCCCCGATGAGATTCACACGCCCCGGCGCAAAATAAACCTTCGCCCCTTCGGTGCCTCCAAAAACTTCCCCGAATTTCTGTAAAAGCTCTTCTCTCATATCAACCTTCTCCTCCTGTTCAAAAAATCTGTTCCAGCCCTCAGCCCCCGAGAGCTCCGTTACCTTTATCATCGCATAAAAAAACACATACCAAAAGACCCCGATGTTAAGGGAAACTGTCAAAATGTTGCATCGCTACAAGCAGCGCGCCAACGGAAGTCCATGGTCCGCCCGGGGAGCTTGCTCATCGGACGGACCACGGACTTTTGATGGCATGCGGCGCCAGCCGTCAATCCCGGAAACACTCCGTGTTTCCGGGATTGCTGCGCTGCCCACTCCCTGACCGCCACACACAAACTCGTCAGGCGAGGAAATGCAAAGCATTTCCAATGCCTGAGCCCTTCCTCTCCTTCCGTCTTCTCACCATTTGCGTTTACCTGTATAAATACAAGCCGGCACATCTTTTTAGCAAGAATATTTCATGTCCCTATTTTCAATTAAAACAATGAACTTATCTTCACTGTTTACCAAGTCTGCCAATAAACGGAATGCATCATAAATCTGCCCGTGTAGTTCCCCCATGATTGTCTATGTAATCAAACACTTTCCAAAACGTTATTCCGTTCCTTTCTGATCCTTAAGCTGCTTTACCCTCAGGGATAATTCCACTTCATTAAGCCATGAATAAAGGTTTGGACAAATCGTTTCCACTCCTCGTCCAAACCCATTTTCAACCACATATAAAACTCACACGGCGCTGCCTCATCTTTATTTCCAAAGTCCCTTCCCTGCCTTACCTTCTGTGAAAACACACCGCCCTCAACATTTCCAATACCAAACTTCCCCCTCAATTTCCTGTCTTTTCTTATGGCTTTAAAATCACTTTTATACAGTTGTCCTCTTTTTTATCAAAAATACTGTAAGCGTGGCTTCCTTCTTCCAAAGAAAGGGTATGCGTTATGATATCCGTCGCATCAAATTCTCCGTTTTGAATTTTTTGCAGCATCAGATCAACATATCTTGTCGCAGGGCACTGTCCCATTTTTAAAGAGATATTTTTAGAGAAGAAATTCCCCAGGGGGAAATTATTATATTTATTACCATAAACCCCAACCAAAGCTACCGTACCGGTTTTCCTGATACACTGGGAAGCCGTTTCTATCGCTGATTTCGACCCTCCCTGCAATTTGAGCGCCGTTTCAATTTTTTCCACAACAGAGATTTTCCCGTCCAGCCCTACACAGTCGATTACACAGTGGGCGCCTCCATGTGTCATTTCTTTGATCTGTTCCCCTACCTGTTCATACTCTTCAAAGTTTAAGGTTTCCACCCCGTAACCTCTTGCATGAGCCAAACGATAGCCCACACGGTCGACTGCAATAATCCTGCCCGCGCCTTTTAGGATGCACCACTTGATTGTCATCAGTCCGATCGGCCCGCAGCCCAATACTACTACGGTGTCTCCCGCTTTCACGTCCGCAATTTCCGTTCCCCAATAGGAGGTGGGCAGGACGTCTGTCACAAATAAAACCTGCTCGTCCGTCAGGCCCTCCGGAACCTTTTTGGGCCCGATATTCGCATAGGGGACCCTGATATATTCGGCCTGTCCTCCCGCGTAATTCCCGTGATATTTACTATACCCGAACAGTCCGCCGGCTTCGCCATAATCATTGGAATTATCACACTGGCTATATTCTCCCCTGTCACAAAACTCGCAATGCCCGCATGCCACCGGGAAAGGAATCACAACCCTGTCGCCTTTCTTCAGATTTTTAACGCCCTTCCCGGCCTCTTCGACAATTCCCATTGTCTCATGTCCTAAAATATATCCGTCATACATGCCTTTTACCAGACCGTGTACTAAATGTAAATCCGATCCGCAAATAGCCGTGGAAGTAACCCTTACGATAATATCATCTTCCTTTTCTATGCCCGGATCTTTCACCGTTCTGCATTCCACTTTCTGTATCCCGTCGAATACGATAGCTTTCATTGAAATCCCTCCTGCTTTCATTCAGAAATAATATTGGATGCCAGAGTCAAAATCCCTTTTGCCCCTGACATCATTATTTGTAAATGAAGCAAATCCAAGTCCAGGATTTTTATGGATGATATTCGTTCACTTCCCTGATTCTTCTATAAAATTTTCGATCTCTCTGTTCACCTGCTCCGGATTGTCACCGTTTGCAAAATGCTTTGCCCCCTGTATAAAATGCAACGGATACCCGGTCTGCCCTGCCCACTCCCGGCAATAGGTCCTGACCTTCCCTGTGCTGTCCTTTTCCCCCACCAAAATCAGCACCGGAAACCCAAAATGAACTTCCCGGTTTTCGCGGGGAAAGTATTCATAAGCGATCCGCATTTGCTCAATGATTTCCGCTTTCGACAGGGGCTTTAACATAGCCATCATTTTTTTATATGAATATTCTGTCTTTGAAACCGACCATGCCATACTCCATCTCAATATCCCGGCCGGAAACCACTTTGCCATGGGGGCTGCCTGTTTCAGCCACCATAAATCCGACACGGAATAATACTGCAGGCCCAGCGGCGTTGTATCCAGCGCCACAAAGCCGCTGACCATATCCGGATAGCGCGCTGCAAAATGCTGGCTGGGATAACCGCCCATGGACATGCCCACCAATACCGTTTTCTCTATTTTTTCCTTTCTGAAAATGGAATGCAAAATTTCTGCAGTGTCCGCGTAAGAAAAGTTCTGATACGGTCTTGACAGCCCGTGCATCGGCACATCCCAGAGTATGACCGTATATTTTCCGGCAAAATATTCCGCCTGTTTTTCAAACATTGTATGATCCGCTGTCACGCCGTGGGTAAATACGATACAGGCAGTGTCTTTCTCTTTCCTGTCTATCCAATAATGAACGGTTCCGCCCTGAGCGGCAATTTGTTTATGTTCCAAATCAAGCTTCCCCCTTAGTCCTGTATGTATTTCACCTGTCCCAATCTATTGATCTTATCATACAGAAAACATTGGGGATCATGGTCGTTGATCATTCCGCACGCCTGTAAATGGGAAAATACTGTGATAGAACCCAAATACTTGAAACCTCTTTTTTTGAGTTCCCTGCTTATGCGGTCTGATAAATCGTTTTTAACCTCGCCCTGTCCCCTCTGATGCTTTAAATAAATATAAGTATTTCCTTCCGAAAAAGACCAGAGAAACCGGTCAAAGCTTCCGTACTCCTCTATGATTTTGAGAAATCCCTTTGCATTTCCGATAATAGCGTTTATCTTTTGCTTTGATTTGATCATCCCTTCATAATTGAGAATTCTTTCGATATCGCTTTCATCATAATCCGCAATTTTATGATAATCGAAATCATCGAAACAGAGCCGGAATATATCCCGCTTCTTTAACATCATCATCCAGTTCAGGCCGCACTGCATCACTTCCATCAGCAGGAACTCAAAATGTTTCCGGTCATCATGGAGCGGAACTCCCCATTCCTCATCATGATATTTTTGCATCATTCCATTATCGCAGCACCAACTGCAGCGTTTCATAGCGCCCTCCCTTGTTTTCTCTTGCATATGCGTTCATGTGCCGGGCCCCTTCTCACGGTTCCCCGCCCTGCTCCAGCCTGCCCACCTTGGCGATGAACTCCTCCACCTGCTTTAAATGCTCCCGGTTGACCCGGTTTTCGTCCTGCTGCATCTGCTTGCGGTAGGTGGTGGGGGAAACGCCCTTCATCTGCTTGAATGCCTTCGTGAATACCAGAGGGTCCTGATACCCGCAGGACAGGGCGATGCTCTCCACCGGCAGATTAGGCAGCATCAGCATTTCCGCGGCTTTTGTCAGCCGATAGGTAGCCAGAAACTGCTGGGGGGACATTCCCAGGGAATTTTCAAACAGCGTATAAAGATAGCTGCGGTTAATGCAGACATAATCCGCCACATCCGTCACCCGGATGGGATTGCAGTAATTGCGCTGGATAAATTCCACCGCCCGGCGCACATACTGGTTCGCCTTATTCGCCTCATCCTTTTCCGTCACCGGTGTGCTCTGGGCCACCACGGACAAAAAAATGTGGAGCAGCCCGTTTCTGCGCAGTTCATTCATCATGCCGAAGGTATTATGATCCATCATATCCCGCACAATGCCGTAAAGTTCATCCGAATTTTCCGACCGGAAAACCGGACGCCGGGCCGAAATCCCCAGGCTGTTCACATATTCCTCCGCGCGGCTTCCGGAAAATCCCACCCAGATGTAAGTCCAGGGTTCTTTCTCATCCGCCTGATAAAAGCTCAGCTGCCCCGGTTCAATCAGAAAACCGCATCCGGCTTCCAGCGGATATACCTCTCCTGCTATGCGGAAAACCCCTTTTCCGCTCAAAACATAGTGAATCAGATAGTGGGGCTTCAACGCCGGGCCAAAGCTGTGCAGCGGCTCCGTCCTTGAACAGCCGCAGCAAGTCATAAACAGTTCCCCGCTTCGTCCTCCGCCAAATTCCAGTTTATATGCTTTCTCCAAACCGCTTTCCTCCTCACTTTGTTCCGTCTCTTATTCTACCGGTTAACGGACTGCGCCATCCGGTGATAGGTGTGTCTCACGCCCCGGATCGCGACGGAATACGCCATGATATTTTCCGGCAGCGCCATTCCCACATACCCGGAGTCCCCGATGTGGTGGATATCCGTCCCGGTCATTTTGCACAGCAGCGCGATCTGCCGGATGGTTGCCGTGTCGCTCCCCTCCTGGGAAGTGCCGACAGAGGTGATGGTCAGCGCGCCGAGACTGTGGGCAAAAGCCACCAGCTCCCGGATATATTCCATAGTAATACCCGGCACGGTCCCCGGCGCGGGCAAAAGAATGATATCCGCCCCCGCCTGCCGGAAAGCGGCGATATCCTCTTTGGTGATGATTTTCTCCCCGCCCTCGGAAATCACGCCGGAAGCGTGCATTTTCCCGGCGGCAAGAATCAGCCTGTCTCCCGCCGCTTCGCGGATGATTTTCAGGGAATCCATAATCGCCTCATTGCTCACACCGTTTCCGGGATTCCCCGTCAAAAGCACCAGATCCACGCCCATGTCCGCCGCCAGCACCGCATTGGAAGCCGTAGCTCTGCGCCCCTGTGACATTTTCCATATGGTGCCCTCATTCGGGGTTTCCTCTTCCCTGACAGGTTCCAGGTTGATTCCCACCACACGGCCTGTCAGCCTTTTTATCTCCCGCACTGTCTCTTTGGGTTCCACTTGGGGCAGCGCATGGATAACCGGATGAATCACGTCAAACATATTTAAGAGCAGAATATCCGCCCCCATGGAAGCCACTGTCTCCGCATTTGTAACATCCGTCAATAAAGGCTGTGTAATGCCGATACATTCTCCTGCCAGCACTCTCCCTTCACTTCCCGCAATCGCCTCCAAAAGCTCTTTTTTGGAAAATGCCGCCAGTTCGGAAGCTGTACAGTCCAAAATCCTTTTTGCCATCTGATTCTCCTTTCTTTTTTCCAATGAGAAACGTATAATAGAGATAACTTCAACTATAAGGAGTATGCTTATGTATGACCTTTTCGATTACCTCACCTGGCGTGGCGACCTTTCTTTTCAAAAAGACCCCTTAAACGCGGTGGACAGCCTGATCTTCTGCTGTCTTTCCTATGTCCGCTTTCCGGATATCGTCCCTGCCTTCCCTTCCCCGGAAAGTATTCCTCTGCCCGAAGCTGTGGAACGTTTTTTTGCCCTGCCAAAAGAAAAGCAGATCTTCCGCAAGGAAGAGGACGAAAAGCTTCTTCATGCCATGGCAAAAAGCAGACGTTTCGGCGCGGTCAGGCTCATGCACTATGCGGACCGCTTCGATCCCCAACAGGAAAAGCAGTTTGCGGCTGTCACCGCCCTTTTAGACGACGGCAGCGCCTATCTGGCTTTCCGGGGCACCGACAACACACTGGTGGGCTGGAAAGAAGATTTTAACATGGCCTACCTGCCCGTTGTGGCTTCTCAGACCGACGCCAGGGAATATTTGCATAAAGCGGCTTCCACCCTGCCCGGGGGCCTGATCCCCGGCGGACATTCCAAAGGCGGCAATCTGGCCGTTTTTGCGGCTGCAAGCTGTGATCCTGCCGTCCGGGACCGCATCATAAATGTCTATAATCATGACGGTCCGGGATTCCAGAAAGAAATGATGGAAAGCACCGGGTACCGCGCTGTCACGGACCGTATCCACACGCTGATTCCCCAGTCCTCCGTCATCGGCATGCTGCTGGACCATGAGGAAGCATATACGGTCATCCACAGCAGCCAGGTGGGCATCATGCAGCACAATCCCTACACCTGGAATGTGCTCGGCCCCGACCTGGTCCGCTCGGAATCCATCACCGCTTCTTCCCGGGTCATTGACCGCACCTTAAAAAACTGGGTCAACTCCATGACGCCGCAGCAGCGGGGAGAGTTCATCAACGGCCTGTACCAGATTTTTGAAGCCACCAATGCTGTCAAGCTCTCTGATCTCCCGCTGGCCTGGGTCAAAAATTTCACCAAAGTCTCCGAAACCTGGAAGCACACTTCTCCTGAGACGCGCAAGCTGTTTGCGGAAACCTTCTCCCTGCTTTTTGAAGCTTCCAAAAAAGCGATGCTGCCCGCCTGATGCTTCTATTATAATAGGCGGGCTGCCGGATTACCAGTGCAAACCGGGAACATCCTCTTTTATTTTTCCACCTTCATAAGCCCGCCCGGCGTCAACCGGTAAACGGTAGTGCATACCTCTTCTATATATTTCCTGTCATGGGAAATACTCAATACCGCTCCCTGATATTCCCGCAGCATCTTTCGGATCACCGGCCCGGAAAGGGGGGAAAAGTTCCGGGTAGGCTCATCCAAAATCAACACATCCGCTCCGGAAAGGCTCATTTTGAGCAACAGCACTTTCGCCTTCTGACCGCCCGATAATTCGGACATGGGATGATCCATTTCATCGGCCGTATATTTCAGGGAGCCCAGAAAGGTGCGGATCCGTGTGGCCTCTTCCTTATCCCCTGTCCGGGATAAAAATTCCACCGGAGTCTGTTTTAAATTCAGCAGCTCCTCATAGTCCTGAGGCATGTAGCAGGCATTGATATCTTTTCTCGCAAGAAGCTCCCGGGCCATCTTCCGAAGCAGCGTGGTTTTTCCGGCCCCATTCGTACCGATGATGCAGACTTTTTCATTCCCCCGGATGCGCAGAAAAATATTCTCCGCCAAAAGCCTCGGCTCCCGTCCGCCTTCACAGGGTGTCATCAGCCGGTCCAAAGAATATTCCAGCACCGTTTTCCCGGCGGGCATTCTCACCTTTTCCCCCAGCTTAAAGAATATGGCTTCTTCCGTTTCCGGCCGCTGCGTCATATCCGCCGCCTCTCTCTCATAACGCCGTTCCAGGGACTTCACCGCTTTCATCTTCTTTTTTAAAAGATAGCCGCCGTGGGGATCCTGACGGGAGATGCTGTTTAAGTTGTTTTCCACCTTCTGTTCAATCCTACGGAACTTTTCCAGACGCTTTTTTTCCTCCCTGCGCTCGTTTAGGGCCTGCCGTTCCTGCTCCTCCAGCCGGTGCAGCCGTTCCTCCACATATTGCCGGTAAGGCATTCTCGCCACGGTACAGTGACTTTCGGTCTTCCGTTTCAGCTGCTCTATATGGATCACCACATTTGCGGTCCGTTCGATTAAAGTTTCATCATGGGAAATGAACATGACCGGCTGTCTCGCCTCCAGGATCAGCCTCTCCAGCCATTCCAGCGTTTCCATATCAATATCATTGGACGGTTCATCCAGAAGCAGGACGGTGGGCTGCGCCATCAGCAGGCGCGCCATCTGAGCCTTGACTTTTTCCCCGCCGGAAAGGGTTTCCATCACCTGATCCCGGTAAAAAAATTCCGGCGTCAGGGAAAGTTCCCGGGCCAGACGCCCCAGTTCTCCGGGAGTCTGCTCCCAGAAAACGGGAGACTCGCAAAAAAACTCATAGACCGTTTTCCCCTTTTCCTCCTCCGGCAGCTCCTGGGGCAGATAGCCCGGCCGTTCCCCGGTGCAGATTTTCTCCCCTTCCGCCTCTGCATATCCTTCTATCAGCTCCGGATCATAGATCCATTTTAAAAGCGTGCTCTTCCCGTTTCCTTCTTCCCCTATGATCACGGTCTTTTCCCCGGGATTTGGCACATAGGAAAAACCTTCCAGGATCACCCGTAAATCCTTTTTATGGGTAATTTTTAAATTTTTAATCTGTAACATAAAAAATCCTCCCCGGCGGACGCTTGCGGACTGCCGAAGAGGATAAGTGCATACACAAAAAGAAAATCCTGTCATATAAAAAGGATCGAAAATGTGCATTCCTCTAATTCGGCATGAAAACAAAGCCCTCACAGGCATCCGCTTCTCTGAATTGCAAAGCGGTCTTAGAATAACGCTTCCGTAAAACCCGCTATCCTTCTGTCTCTCACCAAATCAGATTACTTGACATTTCCTCACCTAACGCGCGGACTGCGCGCCTTTCTTTCTCGATATCCTGAATATAACATATCTGCTGCTATTCCGCAATAAGGAAATTGCCCTGCCGCTCTGTCTGCATCCCATATAAAAAGGGTTCCCCGCACACAAAATGTTCATAATTTTTTTCGAAAAATAATTGACAGTTTCAACTGTATCTGGTATTGTTACAGTATCAAGTGTAATAATTCCGATTACAGATAGGAGGTCAGTATGAGAAAACTTACCGCTACATTCGCGGCCGGCGTTTTGACTGTCGTTCTCACCGCCTGCAGCGCTGCATCCGGTCCGGGCGGGAATGCAGAATCTTCCGAGGCGGCCGTGCATACCATTACGGCGGAGGAAGCAAAAAGCATGATGGAGGAAGGGGATGTCACCGTGGTGGATGTCCGCACCGCCGAGGAATATGCCCAGGGCCATGTGCCGGATGCCATCAACATTCCCAATGAAGATATCGGGGAGGAATCCCCGGAAGCGCTGCCGCAAAAGGATGCCATACTGCTCATTTACTGCCGTTCCGGCAGACGCAGCGCTCAGGCGGCCAAAAAGCTGGCAGCCCTTGGATATGAAAACATATACGATTTCGGCGGTATTATCGACTGGCCCTACGAAACCGAATAAGGGATGGATTGATTATGAGGAGGTAGTAAAAATGAACAGTGATTTCTGTGTGGCCGTACACGGCCTGGTTTACTTAAATCACAAAGCATGCGTCCTCTCCAGCGAGGAACTTGCAGACAATATCTGCACCAATCCGGTGCGGGTGCGAAAGGTGATGGCGAAGCTGAAAAAAGCCGGGATGGTGGAAACCAGAGAAGGGACGGAAGGCGGCTACCGTATCTGTAAGGCTCCCGGCGAAGTGAGTCTGGCGCAGGTGGCGGACGCCCTGGAGGTCTGCTTCGTTTCCACCAACTGGAGCAGCGGAAACATTGACAAGCCCTGCCTGGTTTCCTCCGGCATGGCAGCCATCATGGGCGGCATTTTCCGTCAGCTGGACGAAAGCTGCAGGCAGCGGCTGGAACAGATCACAATCGCCGATATTGACGGATATATATTCGGCGCCAACAAACAACAGACAACGAAAGGAGCCTGACTATGAAAAGCTATGACAACATCATCATCGGATTCGGCAAAGGCGGTAAAACCATCGCCGGTGCGCTGGCAGGAAAAGGGGAAAGCGTGGCATTGATTGAAAAATCCCCAAAAATGTACGGCGGCACCTGCATCAATGTGGCCTGCATTCCTTCCAAATCCCTGGAAAACAGCGCCCGCAATTCCTTCCTCATGGGAGGGGATTTTACCGATCGGGCGAAGCGTTACCGGGAGGCGATTGAGGAAAAAAGACGTTTAACTTCCATGCTCCGCGGGAAAAACTATCAGAAAGCCGTTTCCGCCGGCGTAGAAGTCATCGACGGCGAAGCTTCCTTCCTGGACAGCCACCGCCTTTCCGTCGCCTTTGCGGATGGCTCGACGGAAGAATTTTACGGCGGACGGATCTTTATCAACACAGGTTCCTCTCCTTTCCTCCCTCCCATCGAGGGCCTTCAGGAAAGCAGCCATGTTTATACCAGTGAAACCCTGATGGAGCTGGATGAGCTGCCCAAGCGGCTGGCTATCATCGGCGGCGGTTACATCGGTCTGGAGTTTGCTTCCTATTACACCAATTTCGGCTCACAGGTCACCATCATCCAGGACAACGAAACTTTCATTCCCAGAGAGGATGCCGAAGTGGCGGCCAGCGTGCTTTCCAACCTGGAAGAAAGGGGCATGAAAATTTTAAGGGGTGCAAAAACGCAGTCCATCGAAGACCGTGACGGTTTTGCCGTACTGAATCTGGACACGAAAGAAGGGTCCATACAACTGGAAGCCGATGCGGTTCTGGTGGCCACCGGGCGCAGGCCCAATCTCTCTTCTCTTCACCCGGAAGCAGCGGGCATCGAACTCACCGACAGAGGCGCTGTCAAAGTGGATGAACATCTGCGCACAAGCGTGCCTCACATCTGGGCCATGGGGGATGTAAAGGGCGGTCTCCAGTTCACCTACATTTCTCTGGATGACAGCCGGATTGTAAAATCCCAGATCTTAGGTGACGGATCCCGCACCACCCAAAACCGCGGCGCTGTCCCCTATACCGTATTTTTGGATCCCCCTCTTTCCAGAGTGGGCCTTTCCGAAGAGGAAGCCAAAAAGCAGGGTTATGATTATAAAACTGCCGTACTGCAGACTTCCGCTATTCCCAGGTCCCATGTGGTGGGGAAACCTGTGGGAATGCTCAAAGCTATTGTGGACAGCAAAACCGGCCTGATTCTGGGCGCTCATTTCTTCTGTGCGGAATCGGCTGAAATGATCAATCTGATCAAGCTTGCCATGGATATGAAAATCCCTTATACTGTCCTGCGAGATAATATTTATAACCATCCTACCATGAGCGAATCTCTGAATGATCTGTTCGCTTCGGTACACTAAAAACTGAGAGGAGTTGTCTATGAATTTTTCCATCGAAACGAGCGTACCCGCTCTCACCGTATTTTTCCAGGGACTGCTGAGCTTTTTTTCTCCCTGCGTCCTGCCCCTGGTGCCGCTCTATGTGAGTTACTTCGCCGGCGGCGCAAAAACTGTCGATGAGGACGGCACAATCCGCTACCCGCGGGGCCGTGTGCTGATCAATACCCTGTTTTTTGTCCTGGGGGTCAGCTTCACCTTTTTCCTGTTGGGATTCGGCTTCACCGCGCTGGGCCGTTTCTTTTCCGGCAACCGCATCTGGTTTGCCAGAATCAGCGGTATCATCATGATCCTGTTCGGCCTTTACCAGCTCGGCCTGTTCGGACGTTCCGATAAAATAGATCAGGAGCACAGGCTTCCGCTGCGGCTGGATAAGCTTGCCATGGGCCCTCTGCCTGCCCTCCTTTTGGGCTTCACCTTCAGCTTTGCCTGGACGCCCTGTGTGGGCCCTACCCTGGGCAGTGTCCTTCTGATGGCGGGCTCCACGGGCACAACCGCCAAAGGCTTTTTCCTCATCGGCGTTTATACGCTGGGTTTCGTCCTCCCGTTTCTGGCAGTGGGCCTTTTCACCGGCACTGTGCTGGGCTTCTTCAAAAAGCACAACAATGTGGTGCGCTACACGGTTAAGATCGGGGCCGGACTGCTCGTCTTAATGGGTGTGATGACCCTCACGGGTTTTATGAACAACATGACGAATTACTTGTCCGATCTGGGCGGAGGTTCCGTGTCCTATCAGACAGAAAGCCAGTCGCCGGAAACTTCCCCGGCACAGCCTTCCGACGGAAATCCTTCCTCCGGCGGCCAGCCGGAAAGCGCTGTACCCGCTCCCACGGAAGAGAGCGGCTCTGCACAGGAAACCGCCGATCCCAATGTGGTGCCCGCACCGGATTTCACTCTGGTTGACCAATACGGCAACGAACACAAGCTTTCCGATTACAAGGGGAAAACCGTGTTCTTAAACTTCTGGGCCACCTGGTGCCCTCCCTGCCGCTCTGAAATGCCGGAAATTCAGGCTCTCTATGAAAGATACGGCAGCAATGAAGAGGATCTGATTGTCCTGGGGCTTGCAGCTCCCAATGTGGGCCGGGAAGGTTCCAAAGAGGACATCGCAGATTTCCTGACCCAAAACGGCTATACCTTCCCTGTGGTGATGGATGAAACAGGCCTGATTTCCTCCATGTATGGAATTTCAGCCTACCCCACCACTTTCATGATCGATAAGGACGGCAATGTATTCGGCTATGTGATGAGCGCGCTGTCAAAGGATATGATGGAAAGCATCGTCCAGCAGACCATGACCGGCGAACGGGTGGAAGCGGACTGATCCAAGCAAAATTAAATAGGTATTAATTAGGTTAAAAATACTGCATATCAGCTAAATTACCGCTGATATGCAGTATTTTTAACTTTTTTAGCAATCTTTGCATGTGGACGCAATTCCTTTAAAGTGCTATAATCTTTAATATGTTTGCGGTATAATTACGTATTTTTATTACTTTTACATCGTAAACCACAACCCAAATGGCCCGTCGGCTTTTTCATCACTAAATACAGGAGGTCCGGACATGAAACGTTTTGTCCCCAATTCCATATTGATACTTTTTGTCACGGCCGCGCTCTTCTTTCTCTCTGCTCCAGTCGCCCGCGCACAGGAAAACGGCACCCCTGTCCGCGTAGGATTTCCCATCCAGCAGGGACTGACCATGATCGATCAGGACGGCAGCTACAGCGGTTATACCTATGATTACCTCAAAGAACTCGCCCAGTATACCGGCTGGACCTACGAATTTGTCACTGTGGACGGCACTATTAACGAGCAGCTGATCCGGATGATGGAGATGCTGGCCGACGGGGAAATCGATATTCTGGGCGCTATGAGTTATAACGACCGGCTGCTGGAACTCTATGACTACCCCAGTTCCAATTACGGTAACGCCTATTATGTGATCGCGGTCAGAAATGATGAGGACCGGATCGATGAATACAATCTTCCGGAATACAAGCATCTGCGCATGGCTCTGTTAAAACAGGCGAAAAACAGTAATGAGAAATTTTTTCAATATGCAAAATTAAATGGGATAGATTATGAAATCATCTGGTGCGCCGATGAAAAAGAACGGGATCAGAAAGTGCTGTCAGGAGAAGCCGATGCGCTGGTTTCTGTGGACTTATCCCTGGATTCCAGCCTCCGTCCTGTCGCTAAATTTTCTCCCACTCCCTTCTACTTTGCCACCACCAAGGGAAATACTGCCATCGTAAACGGCCTCAGCCAGGCTATCACCTATATCAACGATATCAATCCCATGCTGCAGACGGATTTGTATAATAAATACTTTTTCAGAACCAGCAGCCAGTTGATTCTGAACACCCGCGAAAAAGCCTATGTGCAGGAACATCCCGTTTTAAAAGTCCTGGTTCACGATGGCTTTGGACCACTGCAATATTATGGCAGCGACGGGAAGGTTTATGGCGTTTCCAAAGATCTTCTCTCCAATATTGCCCGGAAGGCGGGCTGGGAAATTGAATATATTTATACGGATACCTATGAAGAATATGCCAGAGCTCTTTCCGAAAAAACAGCGGATCTGATTCTTTCCGTACCGTATGACTATGACACGGCACTGAAGCGGGATATTCTATTGAGCATCCCTTACCTGGAAACGGAATCCGTCACGGTAGTCCATGAAGGAATTGCGAAAATTGATTCCGGGAAACAAAAGAAAGCTGTCTACTTGGGCGACCGGATCGAGGATGAGGACTCGGACAATATCGCTTATTATGACTCTGTGGAGGCGGCCCTTCAGGCTGTGGAAAGAGGGGAATGCGACTATACCATGACTAACAGTTATACCGCTTCCTACTATCAGCGTAAAAATCGCCATCGACACACCGTCATTTATCCTATGGCCGGTGACAACACCATCAAATACAGTCTGGGAATCCTGCATAAAAGCGACAAACTGCTGTCCGCCATCCTCAACAAGGGAGTGAACTCCATTGATCCCAGCGAGCTGGAAAGCTATATATATGACAATGCTCAGCATGACCAGGTGACTTCTTTTAAAACCTTTGTAGCGGATAACCCGTTTTCCATTTTAGGGGGCTTCCTCTTCATTGCGCTGATTCTGCTGGCCTTATTCTATAATTATCATCGGGTGCAGATGAAAATGGCAAAGGAGCTGGAGCTGGAAAATACCCGCTACCGCTATCTGTCCGATATCATGAAGGAAGTGACCTTCACTTATGATTACAGGAAGGATATCCTTTTCCTTTCCCAGGAAGGCATCCGGTTTTTTGATACTGACGAAAAAATTACCGACTATTCTCATTATTTAAGCAAAGTAACTGTTGACAGCAACACACCTTCCCTGTATGTTTATCTTGAGCCCAAAAAAGATATTACCACCGAGATCCTGTTAAAACCGGAGGGTCCTTCCTCCGTACCGGAGTGGTATCGGGTGATTGTGAAAGTTGTCAGGGATGGGAACGAAGCGGTTTCCGCTATCGGCCGCATCCAGAATATCCATAAAGAAAAGCTGGAAAAGGAAAGGCTGATGCAGCAGAGCCGCACTGACGGGCTGACAGGCCTTTATAACAGCGCCACCGTCAAACAGGAAATTTCAAAAATGCTGCAGAATCCTGCCCAAGGGCCCTATGCCCTGTTCATTCTGGATATCGACGGTTTTAAGGAAATCAATGACCGGTACGGGCATTATATCGGCGATCAGGTATTGATTCAGCTGGCCGCAGCGCTCAATGATATCTTTTCCGACAATGCCGTCGCAGGCAGGCTGGGCGGCGACGAATTTGTGGCCTTCGCCCGTTATCCGGGCAGAGAATGGGCAGTGCAGAAGTGCCGGGCGCTCTCGGAGAACCTGGCTTCCCGCTGCATTCGTTCCCATTACCCGGTTTCCACTGTCAGCATCGGCGTTTCTCCCGCCAGGGAAGCGGATGATTTCATCTCTCTGTATCAACGCACAGATGCCGTCCTCTACGAAGTAAAAAACACCGGCAAAAACGATTACCGGATTGAAGAATAAGCCAAAACAGGAGTGGATTTTGAATGGAATTACAGACTAAAATCAGAAAAATGACCGAAAGCGATTATCCTCTGGTCCTGGATATGACAAATCGGCTGCACGCCATGCATGTAGAAAACCGGCCCGATATCTACAAGGCCGTCTCTACGTCCTTAACCCCGGAAGATTTCAGGGAAATCATCTCAGACCCCCTCTGCATCGCGGTGATTGCGGAATGCGAAGGCCGCACCGCCGGATACGGAATGGCAAAGCTCCGAAAGACAGCCGCTAATCCGATTCTGGTAACCCACAAGACCCTCTATATCGACGACATTTTCGTCTACCCCGCTTTCCGCCACCGCCATATCGGCCATGAGATGCTGCTATTCTTTGAATATGCGGGAAAGAGGGCCGGCGCAGAAAGAATGGATCTCACTGTCTGGCCCTTTAACGAAAGCGCGGTCAGCTTTTATAAAAACCATGGCATGAAAGAACAGCGCCTGATATTGGAAAAACCCCTGCAGTGAGCAAGGGTTTTTTTGTCATTCTTTCTGTCATCTCTGCCTTTGGAGCCTTCGTCCGGTTTTATTTTTTCTCCGGCACCGCCCGCGCTCCCGCTTTATTTCTTCCGTTCACATCATAGGCCAGCAGCTTGTATGCCGTTGCCGCCACAGGCACGCCCAAAAGCATTCCCGGAATCCCCATCAGCCCGCCGCCTATGGTCACCGCCGCCAGCACCCACATGCCGGGCAGCCCGATGGAACTGCCAACCACTTTCGGATAGATCAGATTGCCCTCCAGCTGCTGCAGCACAATGATGAATACGATAAACAGCATTGCTTTTAAAGGGTCCTGGGTCAAAATCATGAACGCGCCCACCGCCGCGCCCAGATAAGCGCCCACAATGGGAATCAGCGCCGTGGCGCCGATGAATGCGCCAATCATGGGGGCATAAGGAAACCGGAAAATCAGCATTCCTACGGTACAAAGGCTGCCCAGGATCACCGCTTCCGTCACCTGCCCCACAATAAAGCTGGAAAACGTCTCATCCGCTGTTTTCAGAACCCGCTTTCCCCGGGCGATCCATTCCGGCTTCACATAGGCACGAATAGCGCGTTTTGCCTGATCCTTCAGCCGTTCCTTGCTGGAGAGGATATACAGGGCAAAAATCAGGGAAATCACAAAATTGATCACCGCGCCCACAGCGCTGCCCACAATTGTCACAGTGGAATTTAAAAATCCGCCCACGCCCGCTTTCAGATAGTTCCATACGCTGTCTCCCAGACTGTTCCAGTCGATCTGCAGATCTTTCAGCTGATCCGCCGTCTGAGGAAAGGCATCCGCATTTTTGGCAAGCCAGTTAACCGCCTGTTCAAACAGGATCGGGATGCTCTGCCCGATCATCATAAAGGCCTTCGCCAGCTCCGGCACCACCAGCTGCAGGATCAGAAAAAACACGGCTGCAATCAATACCAGAGACAGCACAATACAGACGGGTCTCCGGGATTTCTTTACAAGCGCGCTTTTCGTATCCGGAAAATATAGTTTTTCCAGCCGGCGCATCACGATATTTAACACATAGGCGATCACACAGCCCAGGATCAGCGGCCAGGCGATGCTCCACAGATTCCCTGCGCCGCCCAGCAGCACGTCAAAATAGCGGATGACCAGGATGAGCAGGGTGGCCAGCAGAAAGTATTTTACGATCCGCAGATCCATTTTTCTTTTTTCCATAATAACTCCTTTATTAATAAATTTCAAAAATGTCAGTCAGGATATATCGCAATTTTCATCACGTGATCCGCTTTGTTTTCAAATATTTCATATGCTTCCATGATCCGTGACAGCGGAAAACGGTGCGTGATCAGCGGCGCCGTGTCCAGCTTTCCTTCCGCAATCAGCCCAAGGATTTCGGCGCAGCAGGAAGCGTCCACCCCTCCGGTCTTAAAGGTCAGATTCTTCCCGTACATATCCGGCAGCGGCAGCATCTGTGGTTCTTCATACAGGGCAGCCACAACGACCACCCCATTTGGCCGGGCCAGCTGCCAGGCCGTTTGAAAGGTATCTCTGCCGCCCGCCGCCTCCAGCACCACATCCGCGCCTCTCCCCTGTGTCAGTGATTTCACAAGGGCATCCACATCCTGCGTGTCCGGATTCACCGCATAATCCGCCAGCCCATGCTTTTTGACCAGCTCCAGCCGTTCTCCGGAAATATCGGCGCAGATCAGATTCCCGGGCTCGTACAGCCTGGCGCACAACAGCGTGCAAAGTCCGGTGGGACCTGCTCCCAGCACCACAACGGTATCCCCTTTTTTTATCTCTCCGATTTGGGCCGCCCAGTATCCGGTGGCCAGGATATCACCGGTAAAAAGCGCCTGTTCATCGGTGACATTCTCCGGGATATGATTCAGCCCGTTGTCTGCCAGCGGCACCCGGACATATTCCGCCTGGCCGCCGTCAATCCGGCATCCAAGGGCCCAGCCGCCGTTTTCATCCGTACAGTTATTGACAAACCCCCTTTTACAGAAAAAGCATTCTCCGCAGAAGGTTTCCACATTCACCGTCACCCGGTCCCCCGGTTTAAAATGACGAACATCTGCCCCCACGGACTCCACAACGCCCACCATTTCATGTCCCACAACAGTTCCGGGTACCGCCCTGGGCACACTTCCGTGTTTGATATGCAGGTCGCTGGAACAAATGGAGGACAAAGTCACCCGTACAACGGCGTCCTTTTCCCCTTTTATGACAGGTATGGGTCTTTCCTCCAGCGCAAATTTTCCTTTTTCCCGATACACAACCGCCTTCATCGCTTCTCTTCAAACCCCTCTTCTTCAGAAATGCTGCTCCACTGTCTCCGTTCGATCATCTTCCGGATCCCCTGCATCCGGTTGTCCACCTGACAGATGGTATCCGCACATTTTTTCAATTCATTCGCGATCATATCCGCGTTTTCCACATCCTGCTTATATTTCAGCTTATGCTCCAGGCTCGCCCAGAAGTCCATGGCGATAGTCCGCAGCTGTACCTCCGCCCGCATGTGCTTTTTCCGGTCGGACAAAAATATGGGGATGTCCAGAATCAGGTGCAGGCTCCGATATCCGTTTTGCTTGGGATGGGCGATGTAATCCTTGATTTCGATCACCACCACATCATCCTGCTGCATCAGCTGCTTTGCCAGAATATAAATGTCCTCCGGAAAAGAGCAAATCACCCGGACGCCGGCCACATCCGCCATATTCGCTTCTATGGTTTCGGGCGAAAGCTCCCAGCCCTTGCGCTGTACCTTCTCCACGATGCTGTGAGGCGTCTTCAGCCTCGTCTTAATGCTCTCGATCGGGTTGCGGTTATGCTGGAGGGAAAATTCCGTATCCAGCACCCGGAATTTGGTTTCCAGTTCCAACATCGCGCACCGATACTGCATCATCAGCCTTTTATATCTTTCATCTTCAAAAAAAATCTCTTCCGGATATTCCTTCTCTCTGCTTCCGTTTTCGGTATTTTCTGCCATCACGGGCTCCTTTTTATCTCAAGTATTCCGCAGACCGCCAAAAAAGGGGCGGCAGCCCACTTTCATAAGTGTAAGCTACCGCCCGGTTTCAGGCAAGGGATTCCCTGCATTTTTAATAAATTCTTTATCTGTTTAAGCCCGGTCCAAACGCTTTTGGCGCATATTTTACAGCCGCCGAAATGAGTTGTCCGGCAGATTCCCTGCGCAGCGGATATACCCTGCCGTAAAAGACATAATAAACCAGCATTCCCCAGTATACCTCATAGCCGCCCTGGTCAAACTCTTCCTCCGTGGGAAAATATCCGGTGCAGCCGTTGGTATAACCGTTAAAATAAAAGAATTCGTTTTTGCACCCGGCCGCCGCCCGAAGCGCAAACTCGCACATGATTTCGTTTGCCACACCGCAAAAACAGCCTTCATTCAGAACAAAATACTGGAGAAACGTCCTGTCGCACTGCTCTTTCTGCCCGGTTTCCCTGAGCCGGCCAACCTCCGCCATCCAGCCCGACGCTACGCCGTCTATCCCGCATTGTTCCCACGCTTCTTTGACCACACGCTCCGCCGCTTCCCGGTCCGGCACATCCGCATAGAGCGGCAGCGTTTTCCCATATACGGAAAGCCTGACCACCGGCTCTGCCGCAATGTCGTCCCAGACAGCAGCCACCTGCTTCTCCACCTCTTCCGCCATACATTCCGGCGCCGCTTTCGTCCGCACAAACCGTTCATCACAGGCATCCGGCGGGGTTTCAACCGAGTCAAAATATTTGGGTGCCACATTGCCCGAAGCTCCCTGAATCAGCATTACGGAACAGCCGTAAGCTTCCTCCATCCGTTTTCTCACCGCTCCGAAATAATCCGCTGAAATCAGGTAGTTGTCCCGCTTGAACACATTGGCATGGGCCGTCAGCCGAAGAAGCATCAGCCGGGGTTTCCCCGTTTCCGGATCTACCGCTTTCAAAATCCCGATCCTTCGATCCAACTCTTTGGAATCTTTCCTCCGATTCAGGCCGATGTCCCCAAAGGCGTTTCCCCAGCCTGCCAGAACCGGCTTTCTGTCCTGCATCGCCTGCGCTGCCACGGCCGTCATCTTTTGGCAGACCTGCTCAAAATACTCCGGTTCCGCGCTTTCGTTGGGCGCGGAATGCGTATGGGAAAAACACAGCATCACATGCTCCCTGTCTGTCGACAGTGTTTTTCCCACCAGGTCCCGCAGACGATCGGCATGTTCTCTGGAAAAACCGATGTGGTCCACCGCTGCCAGACAGCATGTCTGCTCCCCCAGGCTCCAGACCGAAATCTGCGCCCTGAGCGGATCCCTGACCCCTCTGGACAAATTGTCGGCGCGGTTAAATCCGATCGTCTGCACCGGATGCTCCGGTGTAATATCTGTCTGCGCAAATCCAAGGAATGCCAGAGTGCCGCAAATTTGTTTTCCGTCATTTCTATCAAAATTTTTCATATTATCCTATTCTCCTTTGCATTTTCAGTGATTTAAAGATCTCTTTTTTCTGCAAAGTCAAACAGGCCACGCCCCATACAAGCTCCGGCCTACCGGACTTTGCATGGGGCAAAAACAACCACCAGCTTCATTTTCTTCCTCCCTATCCCGTATCTGCTATCCTTTCACCCGGAAGCCTTCTTCCCGGCAGAGCGGAATTTCCGTTTCTTCCCGGCCCGTGATCCTGATCCGGCCGCTACCGTTTAGCTTCTCCAAAAACAGTTCGATCCCTTCCGCTTTTCCCTGGATCTCCAGTTCCACCCTGCCGTCCGATAAGTTCGCCACCCATCCCGTCAGGCCCAGATCCTCCGCGATATAAAATGCGGTATAGCGGAATCCCACTTCCTGTACACGGCCCGTAAAATAATAATGCCTGCGCACATGTCCGTCCTGCTTTAACCGTTCCGCTTCCTCTTCTTCCAGTTCATCCGCATCCGTATCTTTCAGGGTGCTTGCCAGAAGGCGTTTCCAGAATCCTGCCGCCATATGCCAGCCTCCTTTTAGTGAATCGAAAACACCTGTTTCTTACAGTATACGGGAAGGAAAAAGACAAGTCAAATTTTTCTTTATTTCAGCACAACATCCTCTGCATAATCCATCCATATCAGACAGATCCAGCTTTTCCCCGGTGTCAGCTGAATCCGCTTTCCATCCTCATCCACATAAATGGCCGGATCATTATCGCTGTGCCTTGTCCATGTGCCGCTAATGACTTTTCCCTGTGTAAACACCTGGACCGGAAATCCTGTATCTCCATGGCATCCAAAAATAAGATAATCATTCTTATCCCGCACTTCGCCATTACAGTATTGTAATACTACGTTTTCATAGCTGAGCTGATTTCCTGTTTCTTCATCAATTTGGGGCCCGCCATATTCATAACGATAATATTTTCCATCCCTGTACTCAAACCTGGCCCGGATATGGCTGTATCCGTTTGCTTTGTCACCCGTTTCTCCACCCGGAAAAATGACGGAACAGTCCGGTTCATCCTGATATAATTCCTGTATTCCGTTCTTCTTAAAAATGAATTTTGATTTAAAACTTCCATGGTATGTAAGACTGTAATTAAATTTCTTCACATCCTCCATAATGTCTTTGCCGTCTGTCACCACATTATGAGGCGCCGGGCGCTCATTTACCCGATGGAAAGCGTGTGGTGCCGGACGGTCAATTCCTGCAACAGCCGCACTGATATTATCGACTCTGTCACTATTAAGCAGATCTCCAACATATGGCGTGGCTTGGCCAAAATGGCAGTATATGGCGTCGTGCTCTAATGCACAATAAACAAAATAATCCCTGCTGCTACGGATATAGCCGATCTTTTCAATATCTTCCCAGTTCTCAAAAATTCCCATCAATCGTGTAATCCGCCCCTCCACAGGCGCTTCATATATCACGGATGCCTTTTCTATTCCGGTCTGTGGACAGCCCTCTTTGATATTATTCATCATGACTGCGATCGGCCGCTGATCCTGCTGATTTTCTTCCACCGGAAGCCCTGTCAGATAGCTGTATATGCCGTAGTCGTCCCCTTCTGTCTCCGGCAGCACCTCCTGCGTTTTAGATTCTGCTGCCGCCTGTTCTTCAGGTATTGCTTCAACCGTCACCTCCTGCCAGGCATCTTTCGTTCCGCAGGCTGATAAAATCCCTGTCAGTACTGTCAGTCCGACCCAGATTCGTATTTTTCTCTTTCTCATTATTTATTATTCCCCTTGCTTCCTGCTCATTCAGACAACACCAAAAAGGTGTGTTTCTATCACACACCTTTTTGATTTCAAGAATTTCTGTCATCATATTTCCATACCGTTTTTACCAATATTCATTTGCGCAGCACGTTTGTTCGCAGGTTTCTCTGCAATGAGCTGTGCACAATTCTTTACATGCATTTTCTGCACAGTTTGTTTCATACCTGAGCAATTCGCCTTCCGGTATCCCTTCGTTAATTTTGCTTTGATACATCACTCCACCTCCTCTCTCCTGTTCTTATATCATGACAAGCCGAAATTTACTTCGGCAAGGGACCACGTTTCTTATCCCTCATCTCCCCAAATAATTCTCTGTATCCTCTCGATATTCGTAATAGTTCTTCATGCCTTCCTCTTATCTGTATCCTTCCGTTTTCCATAAAAAGAACCTGTTTGGCAGCCTTTACAGATGCTTCCCTGTGTGTTGCATGTATTACTATTTTATCATTGGCAATTTCAGTTAAAACGCGCAGAATTTCCTGTTCTGCCGTCCCATCCAAATCTGATGTAGATTCATCAAAGAGCAATATATCCGCTTCACTTACTATCGCTCTTGCGATATTTAGTTTCTGCTTCTGTCCACCTGACAGTTTACAGCCGTTTTCACCAACTTTTGTTTCATAGCGTTCTGGCAGTTCTTCGATAAACTCTGCAAGCCCTGCTTTTTTATAAGCATTTATAATTTGTTTATCACTGATATCATCATAGAAGAATGCGATATTTTCTAAAAAAGAAACATCCGGTATATAGGTTTCCCTTGGAATATATTTTACTTTTTTTCTCAATTCTTTTATTGAAATTTCTTTTATTTCTTTTCCTTTAATGTAAATTTTCCCATCGTCATAATCATAATTTCTTACCAGAAGTTTTAACAGACTGCTTTTTCCCGTTCCGTTCCTTCCCACCAGAGAATATAATCCATTCTCCATAATCTCAAATGACACATTTTTCAAAACAACTGCTTTTCCGGATTCATATGCAAAAGATACATTCTTAACTGCCAGACCGCCTGACTCTCTCTTCTTACACATTTCTCGGTGTATTTCTATTCTTCTCTCATCCTCCGCATTTTCAAATTCCAGAATACGTTCCATACTCACATAAACCTTCTGTGCTTCCATATTTAAATTCAGTATCCGGTTTACTTCACGGGACAGCATCGATATATATGTCATGAACGAAATCATACTGCCAATTGTAAACTGATTATTCCAAATCAATACAGCAGAAAAATATAGTAAAAGAAATGAAGATGTGTTTGTAATACAATTTGTGAGTACCGCAGCTAATGACATCAACATTTTATTTCTCTTTACCAGCTTCCATTGCCTTCCCAAAATATTCTCAAAAGCTGCTCCACACCCTTCTTCCCTTCCATATGACCTTATAGCAATAATATTTCCGAAAACATTTACCAGGAAAGCATAGTAGCTGTCCATAAAAGTTTTCTGTTCTGTTTGTATTTCTCTGTATTTCCTTTTAAATTCATAGTTTGACAATACGGAAGCAGGAATAAAAATTAAGGCTATGGCAGCCCGCTGAGCGGATATATGAAAAATAAACCATATTGCTAATACCGTATTTATTCCTATTGTCATCATTGATGAAATCAAATTAACATAATATCCTGTTATGTTTTCAGCATCACCATTTAAACGTGATAACAGTTTTCCGCATTCCACATGATCCAGGACCGAGCACCTCAAAGAAAGCATTTTCTGAAATAAATGTACTTTAATTCTCTTGGCTGCTTGAAAAGTAATCCATTCCCCATAATAGTCTTCCATCTGCCCCAGTAACATTGCCCCTAATACCATACTGAAATATACAAAAAGAATGGTTTCAAAATGCTCCCTTGATATTGTTGCAATATCATCTATCAGCCTGCCGTATAAATATGGCAATGCACTATTTACCGCAACCCCTACCAGAATAAGGCAAAGCAGTACTGCCATATTTATTCTGATACCCTCAAAAAAGACTGCCAAATATTTATTGTTCCGCCATCGATACTTCCCCGGTTGCAAAATTAATTATCACCTGGCCCTTTTCCCATCCATATTTCCTGTCAATTTTATCCCACCATTGATCATATACACCTGCAAGTTCCCTGATTTCATTTTCAACCTGCTCAAACAGGGAGGGGGTATCACTTTTCTCTATTATTAATAATAGATTCTGCAAGGCCTGTCTTTTTTCATATATATCATTTAATTCTGCTTTTTCTGCCGGCTCAATCATTCCAATCATTTTACTCATCGGTTTCTCCATGCTCATTTATGACTGTTTATAGAAGGAATACATCTTTGAACTAATCCCTGGAATATTAGCAATAGGGTCTAAATATGACTTATCCTCTATGCCTTTGTTCCATCCGGTATCTTTTTGATACTTAGCGGTTATTGTCCGTTCAATATGACTCTTTTTGCATTGAAATGATGGAGATACATTCACTTCCCCTGTCGCCTTTTTGTTTCTGTAGATACAATTTCTACATTGATAGGCATCACAGGTACAACAGATCGGATGTTGGTTCATTCGATACAAACGGGAATTCCTCTGACGGTTTATTCCGGCTGTCAAATCCCCAATCTCCTCCTCAATCCTATCTTCATACATTCCGACACAATTATATATCTTTCCTGCGGGTGAAATAACGTAACTTCTTTCTCCTGCTCCACAGTTATCAAACCTGTTAAGATACGCCCGATCCGTAATAAGGTTATATTCCCTTTCACGTTCCTTAACTAATTTCTTTTCTATTCTCGTCAGCTGTCTTACATATTCTTCTTCCGGGAATGCCGAACTGAGATTGTAAATATTCACATTTACCCTTTTTGCCATGTCAAGAAGCCTTAATGAATAATCCGCCAGTTTCTCAACCTCTTTTTCTTCTACATTTAAAATACAATTCCTTAATTCTGTTTTTATCGGTATCTCCAGGTCTGCTTTTTCAAACACCGGTAAAACTGCCGCATACCGTTGAACTGCCGCTTCATAAAACTGTGCACTTACTATATGTGTCGTGCAGATTTCATGTAACTCCGGTACGCTGATATTCACGACCCGGTCTTTTGGATGTACCAGCACTGCGTCAAAAAAATTCCGGTAACAAAATTTTAGCGCTGCCCTAAGCATATCCTCATCCATATCCTCTTTTCTGATTCTGATTCTTTTATTATTTTTATAGCAACAGTAGCTGACATAATTATCTGAAAGAAGAATATACATCTGTCTACGCCTTGGTTTCCTTCTTCTCTCTATACCGTATCTTTCATATAATTGTGTAAAATAATAGTCATTTGCTCTTACTCTCGCTTTGTGCATTTTACAAATATACTTCGCTCTTTGAAAATTTGTCGGAGTATCCGCTTCATCATAATTAAAGCCCTGGCACTGCCCGCATCCTTGTCCTGCAGGACAATTTAAACACTCTTCATCACTCTGATATTTATTTGCGGTTACCATAAACGGCCTTAACCGTTCCATATCTATCCCTTCGTCTACATTCCCAAGTATCCACTCCTCTTTTTTATTCAGAGAATAGTCTTTATATCGCAGACATGGATATATTTTCCCGTCCGGCCCTAACGCAAGCATTTTCCCTGCTCCACATGATGGTTTATCCAAAAGCTGTTGGGTGATGTAACCGCCTATGTCCTCTGAAAAAAAAGTGCAAATATATTTATCATATAGTTTATAATCCAAAATATAATCGGCCAGATCACGGAGCTGATTCTCATAAAGAATATCATCCCCTTCTTTCCAAACATTTTCAAAAACCACGTTGGCCGCAACCTGTGTTATTCCCATGTTCCACAGGTTTACAATACTATCCTTCAAATACTTCAAATCTTCACTTGCAAATGTGACCTTTGTGGCAGGAGTAAATTCTTTCAAATACAACGGAATATTTTTTTCCACTTTATCATAAGAACCGGAACCATCCGGAAATACGCGTTGCAGATCATGCTTTTCCCTGTTTCCATCAATGCTGATTCCGACAGAAATTTTTCCTCTGTTTTTTTGAAAGAAACGCTGTACCTCCTCAGAATCAAAATTTATTCCATTTGTAGAAAAGCTAAAACGGTAATTCCAATACCATGGATGTTTCTGTTCATACGAACGAAGTTTAAAATAATCGCAAATCCTGTCTATCAATGCAATTTCCAAAAAAGGTTCTCCACCGATAAAATCGAGAATAACTGCAGGTCCGCTGGGAATTGCGCCGCTTAATAAGTAGTCAATAAACTTTTTAGCAGTCTCAAAACTCATTTTTTTATCGGAAGACTTATGTGTGATATAACAATATTTACATCTGAGATTGCAATCCTCGGTCACGATAAATGTAATGGACTGAGCAGCGCCATCTCTCCAGATTGGCGTAGATGTGCCGATTTTATATTTCCTTTCCTTTGTATCCCCCATACCTTTATCCCCCTCATTTATGATCCACCATCATTCCGTTTTCCAGCTCATATACTTTGTCGCACAAATAATCAATATCTTTGCTGTTATGGCTGGCAAGCAGTATCAGTTTCCCTTTTCTTTTTTCTTCCAAAATCAGTTCTCTGATTTCCGCAACGCCCTGTCGATCCAGGCCATTCATGGGTTCATCAAAGATTAAAATGGGCTGATCCTCCATCAGTACCTGCGCAATCGCAAGTCTTTGCTTCATCCCAAGAGAATACTTTCCCGCTTTCTTTTTACTTTCCGGATCAAGTCGAACCTTTTTCATCACTTCGCTGATCCACTCTGAATTCTTATTATGTCTCAGCCTATAAAGAAACTCCAAATTCTTTTTGCCGGTATATTCTTCTAAAAATGCCGGTTCTTCAATCGTAAAAGCGATGTTATGAGGCATATTTCCTCCGGTTCCCACCGTTTTTCCGTCAATGGTTATTTCTCCGTCAGAAACAGCCATAAATCCGCAAATACATTTAAAAAGCACCGTTTTCCCGGACCCATTATGTCCGGTAAATCCGATAATCATTCCCTCATGTGCCAAAAATGATATCTGTCTGAGCACATATACATCCCCAAACTTCTTACTCACATTTTTTACTTCCAGCAAACAACCCTGCTCCATTTTTCCTCCCTTTATTCCCATATGCTGCCTGAATCATCTGTCATCCAGCTTAGAAAGATCAATTGATGCGATTCTCAGCTTAGCCATCATAAAAAAGAAAACTGTCAGTAGGATCAGCATACAAACTATATAAGGTTTTCCCGGATAATCAGCCGCCATCAGCTGACAGTGCTTGTTCAGCTGTATCCAGTTTACCGGAGAGAAACAATACATTTTATCCGGAAAACGTGATATTGCAATACTCCAAAAAATCAATGCGCTTGGAACCAATATCCCCAATACCCTTGAATGCAGATTCAACCAGATTATCAGACTCCCTATCATGATCAACAGTAGTGCTAAAATAACGATTTCCCACAGTAACGCTTTCCCCGGACTCTCATTATTCAACATGACAGAGGGAATATTTAGCTGAATTCCGAAATGACTGCACACATCAGTACTCACAAGCGTCCCCCACCCTTTCCCCCATTTCTTTTCCGGTTTCAGCACTCCTATTAATAAAATATTCTGTATAATCGCAAGAAAAAATGAATAAAGAATTGCAAATGTTATCAGCCATAAAAACTGTCCTTTCAGCCAGTTTTCAATTCCGATCCGTCCAATGACATATTGATCTCTATTCGTATTTTCCGGTAATACGGCAACAGCGAATATAAAGATCAGTAAAAAACACAATCCAACATATTTATTTCCCCAAATAAGAGGAAATCCCCATTGAGACATTGTCAGCCCCATATGTCTGCTATATGCCCTTACAGGCTCCAGGAAGGTTTCCATCGTGAGAACCGTTATCAGCATAACGGCCAGCATCCTCCATGAGAAAATATGTTTTTTTAAAAGATGCTTATAAAAGATCCCTCTATACCTCATAAATTTTCCTTTGCAGAGTCCAAACTGTCATATGATAAATCATCCAGAAGAAAAACATTGCCGTTAAAAATGCATACAGAAATCCCATCCAGTCCTGCGGCCATAGTTTAATATCCCCGTTAAAAATATGTGTAATATTGAAAGGTCCGTTTTGCCCTGCCTTATTGGCAATATAAAAGTTGAAAACATAAAATACTGTCATCGGCAGGCTGAAAATAACCGCTTTATTGGGTATCAGCAGGGAAACCATCATAACAAGCTGACACAAAACCGCGCAATAAAGCCCCCTGTGCAGGGAAACAACAAAGTAATAAAGAATATCATATCCTTTTTCTAAAAATTGAAAATATAAAAAATAATCAGCTCCTGTCATTTGTATACTGTCATATATCGAACTTCTCATCGGATATTGAAGCGAAAAGAAGAATACAAAGGCTAATTTAGCGAGCACAAAAGAACCTGTTGCAGCGAGTAATGCCGCTATTGTCTTTGACAATGTATATTTCTTTAAATCAATCCTTCCTGCCGCATTCTTTATATTACCATGGGAAAAATCTTCATAAAAACAAAGCGCATAAGGTAATCCCCCCACCAGATAGGCCAGCATGGATTGACTTTTATCATGAAGTTTTACCCACGCATAATATACATCTACCTGATAAAAGCCGCAAAAAAGAAGTGTAAAATAGCAAACTCCTATTCCCATCAAAATACTGATCAGAAATCTGCCTGAAATAAAAGCTCTTTTTAAATCAACTCCAATAACTCTCCCCAATATTTTCATGTTTTCTGTACTTTTCAAAGAATATCACCTGTCACCCCATCAAAAAAAACTGCATAAGGCCCTTCCATCAGTTCCCCCTCAACTTCCGTCGAATCATGACCATAAAAGACCCAGACCGGGTGCATTTTATATCTGTCTCCACCATCCGCTGTCGGCAAAACACGCATGGTAATATCTGTAATACAAGTCTGATAGACCATTTCCCTGCTCTCCAGCATATCCCGGTATCTTTGCAGGATTTCATCAAAGGATAGCAGTTCTTCATAATTTTCGGAGTAAGAAATCGAATAAATATTACTAAAACTTAAATCTGCAATTCTATCCTTCTTTATGATACAGTCCACTTCTCCACATTCGATGATATCTGCCGCCCCCATAACATCAGATGCGCTGATCACCGGTATCCCATTACACAACTGAGAAATTTCACAGTAAAAACAATTATCAGAATCACTCCAGCGGTGATCCGGTTTTGTGATATTTCCATCCATGTCCAACAGCATTGCCTCTTCTGACATGGTTTGATAATCCAACGCATAACATGTCATGCTGACCGAATCTCCCATGCCGATATCCCGGCTTAATTCTTTCAGGATTTCTCTGCATTCTTCCAGCGTAAAATTCCCCAGATTTCCCTCTTTTACATATTTATCTCTGTTAAAATTGGGAACCCCCACCTGGTTTCGGAATGCGCTCCTCACCAACATGGCAAAATCAGTGATCGCACTAAACCCTTCCTCCTCAATCCGCGGATAATACAGATACATATTATCTGCCCCTCTGTACTGCTCTACATTTTTATACTCTTCTCCTTCATACAAATCATACTCCCCAAATAACTGCAGCATTGTTTCCCTGTCCGGGAAACTTTTCTGTCCCCATGCCTGGCGAAACCCTTTTTCCCTGATATTTTCCGGAATGCTGATTACCGCATCTATTTTATTCTGATCATCCAATTCTTCCTTATAGCTTTTTGGAATTTCCATAGGTTTGGATATCATTTTCTGGTTTTCTTTTAAATTATTATTATTTATATTTTCAGCAGCTTCTGAAATCTCTCCCTGATTTTTTCTGCTGCCAAACGAATTTCCTGTTGCCGCCCATCCCATACAAATCAGAATTGCCATTAATAAAAATGCCGTAAAAAAAATGTCTCTTTTTTTATGTGCATTTCTTTTTTTTCTCATACTACTCTTCATTCTCCCATCATCATTAAAAAACGTTATGCAGAGGGCAATCTGGTTCACCCTCTGCACAGAATTTTCTGACTTGGAGTGCCCTGCAAACTTCCCCCAATGCTAGTACAACTTCTATTCAGGTCTATACATTACGGCGTCCATCTTCCCTTAACCTCAAAGTTAGACGTAGTTACTTCCCATTCGCTGTCACCGCCCACCAACGCATATGTAGTCCCCGCAACACCACGGTGATCTGCCATATATCCGGATTTCAATCTCACATTTTTTGAAGCCTGCGTAATTCCGACATCTACAGAAAACTGCGTTGTTTTAGCCTTATTATATACGGCCGCCCAAATCCGGTAGCTTCCGCTCACAGAAGTAGGTGTAATATATGCAGTCTGTTCGCTGTCCGCCTTCACCGCATAGTTGTTATGAACGTCATATTCCTGCGGTTTCAGGGCAGTTACAGGATAGCATATTTTTACGCAAAAAAGTAAATTATGGCATGATCTGTTATTTTTTGTCCTTCTTGATATATTTCATTGCATTGCTAAAACTTCATGCTCGCAAAAACAAATGCATTACCTCTTCTTTAAATTTTGCTGCTGTCACCCGGTCAATTTTATCCCCTTTATGGTTTACAATCAAATTTATCAAACAGCCATTATATAAAAGAACTGCAGATTGCACATATTCATCCTCTGTTTCATATATAAGGCCATCTACGTATGAACAAATTAAATCATTCTCTGCAAATCCTTCTCTACTTTTTATAGCACCAATCAATATTGTACATAGAGAACCATCTTGTAATTTATACTGTAATATTCTTTGTGTAT
The DNA here is from genome assembly GCA_902476265.1 of uncultured Lachnospiraceae bacterium. GTDB lineage: Bacteria > Bacillota > Clostridia > Lachnospirales > Lachnospiraceae > Gallintestinimicrobium. The sequence goes on along the minus strand of CABSCP010000001.1, from coordinate 144,208 downwards.
TGTTTCCATCGTCATCTATGAGCATTTTTCGTCCTGCCAAAGATTGTCCTTTTACAATACTTATTATTTTGTTAACTTTGTCAAAATCTTGATCACAAAGTTTACCCATTTCGAATTCTTCATCCTTTATTTTATCTACAATCTTATCTAATTCTGAAAGATTATAGGTACAGTCCACTGATTCACCCAAGTCTCTTCTATCAATAACCAATACTACTGCAAAAATGCATATTATAGATGCTGCTAAATAATATCCTATTCTCTTTTTCATCTTCCCTCCGATAGTTAAACAGGAAAGGCCCGCCGGTCTTTCCTGTTTCCTTGATACATATTACCACTGTTTGGAATCAAAATGATATGCATTACTTTTAAGCACACTGCCACTTACCGTTTCTCTCCCTGATCGTACGGGTGCCCCTCCGCTGGGACTATAATCGTTATAGTTTATATACCCTGTTACATATACTGCTTTTTGATATGCGGTAATTTTTGCATGTTTATAAGGACTGACAGTAATCTCAGTTCCCAGAGATGCACCTTTTGAAACCGTTTGCGAACGTGATACCCCTGCCCCTACCGTTGCTTCTACCTTACTCAAAAAAGGAACAGAAATTTCGGCGCTTCCTTCTATATTTCCTGATACATCCCATTTAATAGTAACCGAACTATCTTGACTATAATGTAATGTAGCATTGCTAGGAGTTTGATTATATGTGCTAACTTCCCCTAAAAAACCATAGGTATCATTGTTATCCTTTGTTTCAATTACTACGGAACCATATACTCTCTGATATCCATCTGGTGTAATTCCCCTCGTAACTCCGCTGTCTTCAACAGGAAGAGGCGCCTTATAAGACTTTCTCATTTTTTGAACCGTTTCTGCCGAAGGAACACTCGAAAACTTAACAATTGGCAGTTCTGCTGCACTTGATACAATTCCACATCCCATAACAAGCGTTAAAACAGTAAACATTGACAGTATTCTTTTTCTTATTTTACTCATATAAATCTCCTTTTCCCATGTTTTTTATTTAATGTTGATGCCGGCTTCAACGATTAACATCACTTGTATGTTTAAACTATAACATAGAAAAAGTAACATCTGTGAATTTTGACATCATCTGTTATTTTCTGGCCCTCTTAACAAATCTTGTCCCGTCATTTCGGCATATATTTCTCCCAAGACACATCCGACCCCCGAAAGTCCTGTCATAAACCCTGCCATATACCGGTCCTGTGGCAACATCGTTTCCCATTTCAGAATGTTCTCTACAATACTTGATGTCATATTATTTATAATGGTTTTCCGGCTTCCATCCACTTCAAAACACTTACAGTATTGCCGCATAATCCATACATTTCCGGCCATCCCATGGCAAAGACAAAGGCCCCGTCTTTCTGACTGGTCAAACAGCACGCGTGCTGCATTCCCGATATCCTGACAGACAGCAGGATCCTGCCACGCTTCCATAGAATAAAGTCTCAACCGTGCCAGTAAAATCCCTGCTGCACCATGACACCATGCATTTGAATATACTTTCTGCATAGGAAACCTCATATCCCTCCAGTTCCCTTCAACATTAGAATAAAGGGAATTTTCATACAAAAGCAGTTCATGAATAATACCGGCGTACTTTTCTTCTTTTGTAAACTCAAAAAGCGAAGCATAAGCAACAATAAATCCGCTGTTTCCATGGGCCATGCCGGACAACGCAGATGAATTGAGATGTTCCCATCCATACCCAGTCTCCTGCCTCACCGCCTTTTCCCATAAAAGATCGCCAAGAAATATGGCTCTGAGTAAAAAATTATCATTTCCTGACTCCCGGTACATTTCCGTCAACAGAATGATGTATCCTGCATTACCCGACAATAAATCCACATCTTTCTCAGCATCGCTCAATTTATCGATTATTTCTAGCTGTTTTTGTGAATATCTCCAAAAAATCTTTTTCCCCGTCATTCGATAAAGCAGCAGATAAGTATATGCTATGGATCCTTCTCCGCAAAACAGACCTGTTCCACTTTTTCCTTCTGTTTCTCCCGCATCCGTATAAGAAAACAGCTTTTTAGTCAATCGCTCCAAAATATCATCATTTTTTTGTAAAAGTCCCAGCACTTTCATCTCTGTCAAAAAAACTGCAATTCCACAGATTCCGCTATAAAGATCTATTCCTGCCGCCTCCATATTCCAGGCACGACTTTTCTCCATGTGCAAACAGGGCCATGCAAGATCCTCTTCCCAATGTACCGCCGTATTTTCCGTTTCCTTTATAAGTTTTAAAAGAGCAGTTCTTATGCTCTTTTCTGTTATCACTCCTTCTGATTGTCTTGCATCGAAAGGCTCTTCTTTTTTTGAAAAATATTTATCCTGGAGATTTTCCGGGTCTGCCATTTCCAAAGACAGACGGATCAATGCAAGCTGTCTGTTCAGATCTTCTTCTCCTAATTCCCGCTTTCTTCTTTCATAACAGTTCAAAGCAGATGTTTTGAAATATGGACAATATTCCCCGGATGTCCATTCAAAAAGCGGGATATCCAGAAGCAGCATTTCTGAAATTTCCTGTTCTACCAAAGTTCTATCCGCATTTTCTTTCTGCAGAATCTGAAGAAGCAATAGCCTGTCCTCGTATCGTTTCAGGAATCTCGGATGCAGAGAACTTGCCAGGTACATGCTGTACTGCTGAGTGTGTCGAATTAAAAAACGGGTCGGGCACTCCCAAAGTGAACACAGAAATGTTTCAACCGTGCTTTCCTGCTCCAGAAACAGGCGGTAGGACCTTTCAAATCCCGCGCATAGCTGTTGTACAAATCGCCCCGGATCAACCCTTTTCTGGTTCAGGGCAGGCATACTCTCTCCTTCTTTTAAAGGCAAATACCGATACACAAACTTCATTTCCGAAGTTCCTGCCTTCTCCAGAACCGGGAGCCGCACTGAAGTGCTTCCTCTCTGATACCGGCTCAGTGCGCCTAAATTAACCGCTGCATTCTCATTTTTCCACACAAAGACAGGTAAAATTCCTGTATGCAGAACCGATTTTTCCACAAAGGAACCTATTTTCTCATCCGCGTTTTTCAGGCTTTTTTCCTTCCTGATACCGGGAAAGGTTTCCAAATCCAAAATGACCGGATATTCCCCTACTGCCAGCACATTTTCCTGGTGCATATCCGAGGTGCCAAATAACATACACAAAAAGAGATGAATCCCCATCCTGATATAATAACGCTGAACCTGTTCTTCTTTTTCACACTCTTTTGAAACCAGGCATTCCTCCCAGCCGTATTCCCCCTTGTCGATCAGAATAACCGCCTTTTTTTCTAAATCAAGCTTTTCACAAAACCAGCCGTATAATTTCTGATAAATTACCTCCTTTTTCAGTCCATGGGGTTTATATATTATGGATACCCCATTATCGGTACAGAGCTTGATCACTTTCTTTCCGCCTTTATGACTGTCCGATCCGTTCATCTCCAGCATCTCAATATATCGGAAGCTCTTACCTCTGCACAGACTGCTTTCAAGTTCTTTTTGGTCTGTCCTCACACGATACAAAAAATCTGTCCAGTTTTTGTAAGCCATCAGCAATCGCATACCCATCAGATGCAGCAATTCCGGATACTCCCCCAGCAGCTGTTTTAATTCTGCCAACTGTCCCAGCCTGTTTTCGCAATAGCTGCGATACTCTTCCTTCGTGTTTTTCCCTCGCAGCTTCCCCTGATTTTTCCACTCATGCATATCTTCCATGCACACTCTTACCGGTATTTCCCGCACGCTTTCAAAAAGTATCCTTATGGTTGTCTTCAGGGGATTCCTCAAAAGTTCTCCCCTCACATCCATTTTTTTCCATCGCAAAAAGGCCGCTATCAGATACTGATAAAACGGCCCAAACAGTTCTTTCTGAAGGACTTCGTACTCTACCGGCAAGTTCTCAATGCGAAAAGATAGAAATGCTTTTATAAAACCCTCCGTCTCTTTCGAAAAGGGTTCCTCCACATTGATAAAATTCTCCTGTGGATCAGTCACAAGCTTCTGATATAAATCCTCGCCAAACGCCTGTTTCCAAAATGAGGTTGTATCAGTAATCAAAAAATTTTTAATCATCTCTTTTCACTACTTTTCTTCTTTCTCTCATCTTAGCAGCAAAGCACTGTCCAATATACTGCACATTCTGAAAAAGATACTATTTCTCTTTCATCCATTCCAATTTTCTCAGCTTCCTCCAACTCCACTAATATATCATCTACAAAATTTTCCATTTCAAATCTCCTTAAATTATTATATTTCAAACAACAGGTTCACCAAAAAAATCCCTTCTTTATAATCAATTTCCATTGACCCCTGATTTCGTTTCACAATTTCTCTCACATTTTCGATCCCCCATCCATGGGCCCCTTCCTCCTCCTTCGAAGTCAAAAATCGTCCTTTTAGTACCACCGGTTCCACCTCATATCGGTTCTCCACATACACCGCGACCATATCGTTCACCGCCTGAATCTTCAGCATAACATAACGATTTTGAAAACATTTTTCCGCCGCTTCAAAGGCGTTATCTAATAAATTACCCAAAATAGCGAAAAAATCATATTCTGGGACCGGAATTTCCGTCATGTCAACATTCACGGTAAATGCAATATTCTCCTGTTCCGCCCTTTCCTTCATGCTATTAATCATAAAATCCACGCTGCCGTAACCTGTCCACACCACATTTCTCTGGTTGATCTGATATTGTTTCATCCTCTTTTCCAGATAGTCTGTACAGGCATTCCAATTCTGCTCCTTCACACAATTATATAAATACCTCAATTCCTGCTTATGCTCATGGCTGATTCTGCTGCTCTTCTCATATTCCTTTTTCAGCAGTTCATAATTGCTTTGGATCAGCATTTCCTTGGAATGGATCATCTGGTTTTCCTGCTTCACCATCCGATACTGTAGCAGGATGAAGAAAATGGCTATCCCCAAAGCAAAGCCTGCAATCCCTACAACATTAAAAACTACCAGCTGTAAACTGAATTGATCCAGAATCACCAAATTCATCAAATAAATGATCAGAGCATTTTCCATTTGTCCAATAAAAAGAAGCAGCCACTTTCCTCTGTCCAGAAAAATACAAAAGAAATAAACCAAAGCATCCTGCCAATACCAGTAAAGAAAAAACAAAATCGTAATAATCAACAACACCACAAACCGTGCCCATAAAGCAGGATTTAAGTTCATTACTTTCAGTGTACTCCTCTCTGCTATCCCGAAAGCAAGCAAAACAACCATTTTTAAAATGTTAAAAGTATTTTTATAAAACTGGCTCCAAATCAGTGCTGGCAGCCACCCGCTCTCTGTCCACAACCATAGCCAGATCCAGTTCAAAAAAGATAATGTCAACACCGTTCCCGTTCCCACTAAATTAGCATCTGCAACCTCCAGCACATAAATACCTGCCAGGAAGCCCAACAGCAACACCTTCTTCCATATCGGCTTCTCCGGTGCCTTTCCGCAAATCCCGCAATAAAGGCCAATCCCCGTTCCCATCTCCAACGCTGCACGCAGCATCGCAATCATCCATATGAGCATCCGGTATTATCCCTCCAATAATGCATAATTTTTTCCCTCACTTCATTGAATCGGGGCCTGCTTACAGGCAGCTGTGTACCGTCCCGGAGCAGTACGATTCCTTTTTGGCAGGCGCAAATATTGCGCACATTTACAATATAGCTTTTATCCAGATAAAAAAATATCTCTGCATCCAGTTCTCCGTAAACAGCCTGAAGTGATTTGCGTTCTCTGTATTCTCCTCCCCTGTGAAAAATCGTGATATATTTCCCTTCTTTTTTTATGTAATAAATATTCCTGTAGAGTATCTTCTCACACTTATCCCCATACTCAAAAATATACGCTGACTCATCCTGCTGTTCAATGACAGGAACAATGGCTTCCAAAGCTTCAGGAAGCTTTTGGCGCAACAGTACCTTTGGAATATAACGATAGGCATTCACCTCAAAGGCTGCCGGCGCATATTCCACATGATCTGTCACATAGACGATAACCGGTTCCAGATAGTATTTCCGGATCTCTCTGGCAACCTGCAGCCCGTTTCTATCAGGCATCTCCATATCCAGGAAATACAGATCGTAATAGGTCCCTTTGTCCAGTTCAATCAACAACGCTTCACTTTTTATAAAGCTCTTTACACTCCACTCCCGCTCCCCGGATTCAAACCAGGTCCGCACTAGTTGCTCCATCAGTTCCCTGTCTGATGCTGCATCATCCAGAATCGCCACCCTGATCGCCATCTTTTCTCCCCCCATAATCATGAAAAGTGTAAAACCGAAAATTATTCATATCCCAAAAGAAACATTCTGTTTCTGTAATAATCAGTTCATATCTGTTCTCCTTCATTATATCATCTTTCATGCCGGTTGATCTATGGTAAACATAATAGTAGTTTCCAATTTCTCTGTCTTTAACCTTTTTAATGATATCTTCAACAACCTGGCCTATTGTTAACGGAGTTATTTCAGACGGCATCCACTTTCCGATCATAGCCCGTACCTTGGATCTGCATAGCCTGATTTTTTTCCCCTTTCCTAATCTTTGAATATGTTCCATAATATCTTCTTGCTCCAGCAAATATTGAATGCCATCACTCTCCGGAAGCGGAAGTCCCATACTTAAATAGGCTGTTAGTTCCATTTCCGCCAATTCCAGAAATTGTTTTTCTCCATTCCATCGGTATAATTCAATCATATAATTAATGCTGCATTTTAAAATATTATATATGGATTCTTTCCTGTAGTGTAAAACCGCAAAGGTAAATTCCATCGCATGTACACATTCTTCGTCCATTTCCCCCACTGCGTCCCTCCTATCTTTGCATGAATAGCAAAACGCTCCCTATCCGTCAGTGCTCTCCGTTGAATCGCAGCTAGTCTTAATCCTACTTCGTTAAAAACTTATCTTTTTTTAGCGGACTCCATGGATATTGGTATAATTAAATTAACATATTTTTTAGAGATAAACCCATTTTTTCCCTTAACTGTTATTTTTTTGTCCCTCAATTATTACAATTACTAAATTATCGTGCCTTATAACGGTAACGGTTTTATAATGTCGATCAAATTATAGAAAGTACGCTTTGCGAGCTTTCTATGATCACGAATAAATACCCCCATGATGAACGTTAGCCCACCATGAGGGTATTCTATACCAGACCATTATTCCGTTATCTTAAAACTGAAATCCTTTCAGCAAATCCCCCAGCGAGGTTCCCACAGATTCTCTGGAGCTGTACTCTACCGCCTGCTTTTCGCTGATCTCATCCGCTTCCGCCGTCTCTGCCGCCGCTTTGATGCTCAGGCTGATCTTATTGTCATTGGTGTTGAGAACTTTCACCTTCACCATGTCACCCACCGCCAGCACTTCGGAAGGCTTCTTGATCCGTTTCTGACTGATCTGTGAAATGTGTACCAGTCCGCTCAGACCGTCCCCAAGATCCACGAATGCGCCGTAAGGCATCAGGCTTTCCACCCTGCCTTCCAGAACAGTTCCCGGCACGATCATGGAAATTTTATGATTCAGACGGTCAGCCTCTTTCTCCTTCAAAATCACTTTTGCGGAAAGCACCAGTTTTTTCTTCTCTTTATCCACAGTGATGACGCGCACTTCCAGAGTTTTCCCCAGAAAACCGTCCAGCTCCTCCACATAGTCCAGCGACAGCTGGGAAGCCGGAATGAAGCCGCGGATGCCTTCCACATAAGCTGTCACGCCTTTATTGACCACCTCGGCAACCTTCACCGTAAGCGTCGTATTCTCTTCCATATACTGTGCCAGCCTGTCCCAGCCAAGGGTTTCGGCCGCTTCCACACAGGACAGCTGAATGTTGCCGGCGCCGTCGTCTTTTCTGACCACCGTCCCTTCGATCACATCGCCCACATGCACTTGTTCCAGAATGGCGAATGACGGATCATTGCTCAAATCCGCCGCTTTGATCACGCCGGGCGCATAATAACCCAGATCCAGTGTAACGCCTTCTTCGTTCACATCGATCACGTTGCCGGAGATGATGTCCCCTTCATTGATGGTGCGGAAGGACGCTTCCAGCTCCCTGCTGTAATCCGCCATGGTTTCTGTCGTACCGCCTTCTTCCACGTCTGCAATTCCTTTTTTTACTTCTTCCATAATAAATTTACCTCCTGCCACGGAAATACCGTTCTTTTTTATTTTATCACGATGGGACCGGAAATTCTACCTATACCGCCTTTTTTCCATTCATAATCCCGTTCACCCGTTCGCTGGTCAGAAGCATCAGCACCGCCAGCGCCAACAGGAAAAACGGATGAACGGAAAATCCCAGCGCCTTTCCCAAAACGCCCAGCACCGGCGGCATGAAAGTGGCTCCCACATATGCGGTAGCCATCTGGATTCCCATAATTCCCTGACTCATTTCCTTTCCGAAACGGTTGGGCGTGTCATGCAGCATGGCGGGATAGACCGGCGCGCATCCCAGCCCTATGAAGATCAGCCCCAAAAATGCAAACCCGTTCCAGCCGGGCAGCGCGGCAAAAATACAGCCCAGGATACAAACAGATTCCCCGATCCGGATCATCTGCTTATTGTTGAACTTCATCGCCAGAAATCCGGCCAACGCGCGTCCTGCCGTGATACCCATATAAAACAGGGAAACCCATCTGGCCGCCGCTTCCGGGGACAGCCCCCGTTCCTGTACCAAAAACGTACTGCTCCACAGCCCTGTGGAGGATTCCACCGCGCAATAACAGAAAAAAGACAACAGTGCAGGCTTTGCGCCGGGCATTTTCACGAGTTTCCAAAGGCCGGTATCCGTCCCCGACGCTTCCTCCGTTTCCCCTGCTTTTCCGTCCTCAAATTTTTTCCACACAGGGAGACTTGCGATCAGGCAGACTACCAAAACGCACTGCAGCACGCCGATGGTTCCATATCCGGCTCTCCATCCGTTCTCGCGGAGCAAAAAGAAGGACATGAGAAAAGGGCCGGCCGTAGCTCCGATCCCCCAGAAGCAGTGCAGCCAGTTCATATGCGTTGCTTTATAATGAAGGGCCACAAAATTGTTCAGCGACGAATCCACCGCCCCGGCTCCCAGCCCCAGCGGAACCGCGAACAGGCAGAGCCAGAAAAAGTCCGGCGAAAAGCAGTAACCCAGCAGCCCGGCGGCGGTCATCGCCACGCTCACGGCCGTCACCTTTCCGGTGCCGAACCGGCTGATCACCTTCGCCGAAAAAAAGCTGGACAAAATGGTGCCTCCGGAAACGATCATCGTTAAAATTCCGGCCCAGGATACCGAAACGCCCAGCTCCCCATGGAGAACCGGCCAGGCGGAGCCCAGAATCGCATCGGGCAGTCCCAGACTGATAAAAGCGATATAAATCAATACGAGCAAAAATGTTGTCATGTGATCTCCTTTTAAAGCCGGCGGCTTTTCCGGCTCTTCTTTGGTTTTTTCCCTATTAAGTGAGTATACGCAGGCGCGCTGCTCTGTGTCAATGCAGGAAATCAAATAATTTCCGTCATTTGTTTGACAGGGACGGCGGGATGCATTAAACTGTCACTGACAGCTTCGGACAGAGAAGTTCTCCCGGCCGTCCTATGCGGTCAAAATTTTTACAGAGGTATTGATACAAGTGAAAAAACAAGCTTTCCGGGCAGCTTTTCCATATACCCTGCCCGTTTTAATGGGATATCTGTTTCTCGGAATCGCCTTCGGCGTTTTATTATCGGAAAAAGGGTTCTCCCTGCCCTGGGCGCTTTTCATGAGCGCGGTTATTTATGCCGGTTCCATGCAGTTTGCCGCGATTGGCCTGCTGACCGCTGCGTTCGCTCCGCTGTCCGCCTTTTTCCTGACCCTCATGGTGAATGCGCGGCATCTTTTTTACGGGCTGTCCATGCTGGAACCTTTCCGGAAAATGGGCCGTTTGAAACCCTATATGGTGTTCTCCCTGACGGATGAAACCTATTCCCTGCTGTGCGGCATCCGGCCGCCGGAAAATGTGGATCAAAAATGGTTCACCTTTTTCATCGCCCTGCTGGATCAGTCCTACTGGATCATCGGCTCCTGCATCGGCGCTGTGGCGGGCAGTCTGATCCCCTTTGACTCCACCGGAATCGATTTCGCCATGACAGCGCTGTTTCTGGTCATTTTTGTGGAACAATGGGAAAATGCGGAGTCAAAGCTGCCTGCTCTTTTGGGAATCGGCATAACAGTGACCTGCCTGCTGGTTTTCGGCCCGGATCGTTTCCTGATCTTTTCCATGGCCGGCATCCTGGCCGCCCTTCTTCTTTTCAAAAAGGAGGTGCAGCCATGACTGAGCAGACCACCCTCCAGCTTTTGATCACCATCGCCGTCATCACCCTGGGCACCGTCCTCACCCGGGCGCTCCCTTTTTTCCTCTTCCCCTCGGGAAAGGAAACACCAGCCAGCGTCCGCTATTTAGGGTTGGTGCTGCCCAGCGCCTCCATCGGAATGCTGGTGGTCTATTGTTTTAAAAATGTCTCTTTCCTGACAGGCTCCCACGGCCTGCCGGAACTGATCGCCGCCGCTTTTGTGATCATCATCCACAAAGCCCGGCATAACCTGCTGCTCTCCATCGCAGGCGGCACTCTTCTTTACATGTTTCTGGTGCAGATGGTTTTTTAAGAAAAAAGCCCGGACCGGTTGACCGGACAGCTACAATGTGCAACAATAGGAATCACTTACGGCGCGCGGCCGCATATGATAAAAAGATGCCGTGCAGAAATGAGGAAATAATGTCTTTGAAAGAACAGATGAAAAACGGACTTTTATATGTGGAGTTCGGACACAGCAGTGAAGAAGATAAAGAATATGAAAAGCTTTTAGCCGATCAGCGTCTCCATTGTAAAGATGTGCTGTTTGAATACAATAATAACACCAGGCCTTCCGATTTAAAACGTAAGGATGCCCTTCTCCGCCAGCTGCTGACGGACGCAGGCGAAGAAATCTGGATGGAATCCCCGGTGCATATGGCTTACGGCTGCAATGTGCATATCGGCAGCCACTTTTACTCCAACTTCAATCTCTCTTTGGTGGATGACGGAGAAATTTTTATCGGCGACCACTGCATGATCGCTCCCAACGTGACCATCAGCACCACAGGGCACCCTGTGGATGGGGAATTCCGACGCAAGGGCACTCAGTTCTCTCTGCCCATCCATATCGGCAATGATGTCTGGATCGGCTCCGGCGCCATCATTCTTCCCGGCGTTACCATCGGCAATAATGTGGTGATCGGCGCAGGCAGCGTGGTGACCAAAGACATTCCCGATAATGTGGTGGCCTATGGCGAACCCTGCCGGGTACAGCGTCCCATCACGGACTATGACAAGGAATATTACCGGAAAGGCTGTAAGGTGAATCCTGATTTTGACAAATAAAAGGAACGTGTGCACCGGCGAAGCACCTTATTCCGGCTACCCCATCATCCCCGCCAGAATCACGCTCATCACGACGCCCGCTGCCGTGGCGGTCAGCGCTCCCGCCAGCGTATACCGCGTTTTTGTCACCTTTGCGGCGAGGAAATAGACGGACATGGTATAAAAGCAGGTTTCCGTGCAGCTCATCATGATAGACGTGATCAGACCGATCCTGGAATCCGTCCCATAGGTTTTAAAAATATCCAGCACCAGCCCTGTTGCTGCGGAGGACGAAAACAGTTTGATGAAGATGAGCGGCACCAGATCCGCCGGAAAGCCGAACAGTTCCGTCACCCTTCCCGCAGTCTGTCCGAGAAAATCCAAAAATCCGGAAGCCCGCAGGATCCCTACCGCCATCATCAGCCCGATGAGGGTGGGCATGATGGAAATTACCGTCTTAAAACCGTCCGCGGCCCCTTTGATAAAATCCTCATATACATTGCTCTTGTTGACCAGCCCATAGGCAACAATATAAAAAATCAGCGCCGGAATAATGATGCTGGAGATATGCGTTAAAACATTCGTCATGTTTACCGCCCTTCCTTTCCGAAAGGTATTCCTTACACATCTTATTCCGGCGCCGGCCATTCCATTCTCTTTTTATTCCTTTGTGACTCTCTTTTATCTGAGCCTGTAAACGAGGCGGCGGATCCATCCGCACTCCGACAGGTATTTCTTTTCCAGAGCCTTTACATATGCCTGCATTTCATTTACATCTCCGGCCCTGGCTCCTCCTCCGAACCTGGCTTTCGCATACAGACGGCAGATTTCCCGAAAGCTTCTCACCGTGGTATCCGGCGTCTGCCCTACCCGGACTGCAAACGCCTCCAGCGTCTCCCCCTGCTCCATGGTAAAGCCATATAATCCGTTGATTTCCAGAACCTTTTTCATCAGTAAAACCATCTTCCGATCATCCGGACAGGCTTCATATTTTTTCGTTCTGTAAACATATTTCATACCGGTTCCGGCCGCCAGCACCAATAGCAGCATCAGCAGGATTCCGGCTGTTTCCGCGAAAACCGCCGCCATCTCCCGACCGTTTTCCATGAAACCTTTTTCCGTTTCGGTTTCCTGTACGGGCCCGGCAGTCTCCTTTTCTTTCGGTTTCTCCTCTCCTCCAGGCTTCTCTCCCCCCGCCCGGTTCCCGGAAACCTGCGCCTTTTGGGGAACATTCCAGGGCGTATCGGAAAGCTCCCGATAGCCCGGCGTGGGATCAAAAGGCACCCAGCCCACATGTTCAATATATGCTTCTACCCATGCATGGGCATCGCTTCCGGTAAGGCTGAGTGTTTTTTCCTTTCCTTCCCTGGATTTTGCCGTCACAAACCCTTCCACATACCGGGTGGGGATTTGGCTGCACCTTCCCAACACTGCCATGGCCGTGGCGAAATAAGTACAGTATCCGCTGTCTGATTCATACAGAAAGAAATCCGTAAAATCCCGGTCCTGCGGACATGCTTTGGGCTGTGTGGAATAAGCATATCCGGACAAAAATTTCTCTATGCTCTTCAGCTTATCATAATCCGTATCCTCTCCGGCAGTGATTTCCGCCGCCAGGTCATACACCCGATCCGGCAGGTTTTCCGGCAGCGCCAGGTAGTTTTCCCGTATAAAACGTTCCCGCCCTTCCAGCGTCTGGTCAAATGCCGCATCTTCTGCCCACGCCTGCTGCCGGAGAAGCTTTTTCATCTGCTGTGCGGCATAATCCACTTCCATATAGCGTATTTCATAGGTAAATCCGACTGTCTGGGCTTTTTCAAGCACCGGGCTGTCCGCTTTTTCCTCGCTTAACACGGCATTCTGTGGCAGCATCAGCTGCTGCGTCACCGGCGCCAAAAACAGGCTGGATGTTTTCAACCCCTCATACCGGATCTGACAGGTTCTGTACTGCGTCAGCCGCTCCTGTTCTTCGGGATCAATGTCGCTGTTGGAAAGAGCCGCCACCATTTCCTTATGGCGCAGAGAATATTCTTTGCCTCCATATGGTTTTTCTTTGAAATTCCTTTCCCATCCCGTTCCGGTATAGGTATCATAAACCGTTCCCGCCAGATAAAGCGGGGAATTGGTTTTTCTACCCTCTATGGAAATCTGGAGCTGATCGGAAGAAAACAGACTTCCTCCCAGTTTACCCTCAGAACCATATCCCGCAAACGTCAGGCCATAAGCGCTGTCCTCCGCAAAAAAATATTTCGCGGACAGCCCTAAATCCTCCAGCTTTTCCTGCGCCATGCGGACTGCCTTTTTCACCGTCTCCCACCGGATCGGCTCCGCCCTTACCGGCAAAATTGCGAGCAGCAACACAGCCACAACGAACACGGGAAACAAATGCCCTGCCGTCCGGGCGGCATCCCCTTCTTTTTTCTGGACCAGCTCCGTAACAAACAGAAGTTGACAGAGCAGCAACAGACATACAGCCCAGACCGGTGCTTCCACTTTTGCCGGAACCGCAAGGATCAGGGCCAGAAACTGCAGCATGGAAACGGCGTAAAAGGCAACTCTGTTTTTCCGGCAAAGCCAAAGCAGGATACAAACTGCCAGGCAAATCGCCTCCAGTTCCAGAAACTCCAGGAAAACCGCCCTGTCCTCTTTTTGCCTGTACCAGAAAATTCCTGCCAGACCGTGTAAAAGCCCCAATCCTCCCCAGACCTGGAACCAAAGCCTTTTTTCTTCCGCCCAGCAAAGGAAAAAAAGAATTGCAGGAACCAGGAGCAGGATTTTCCCGTGAGACCAGCCCATGTTCCAGACGGAATCGGACATCACAAGCGCTCCTGCCGCAAAACAGGAGAGATAGATGAGCTTAAACCAGTTTTTATTCCAAAATTCCCAGGATTTTTTCATAGCATCAGGTCTCCTGCCTCAATCCATACCGCTTCTCCGCCAATCCGCCTGTATTCCTCGATCCTACTCTGCAGGCCGTCAGACAGCACGGCAGCGATCACAATGAACGCGTTGTGATTCCCTGCGCTGTCGGTATAGGCTTTCCACACCTTTTCCAAAGGCATTGCCGCGTCAAAGGTAATATCCGCGCACAGATTATAAAACCCGTCAAAACCCGTTCCCGCATCCACCAGGACTTCCTTCCTTTCATCCTTCTGCATATAAACGACCCTGACCGGAATATTTTTTATATAGTAATGATGGACAAAAGCAATCGCGGCCTCGATGATGTTGTCCTCTGTGCGAAACCGTTCTTCCCCCTCAGCGCGAACCGGTGTCAAATCCATGAGGATTACCGTTTCATACAGTTCCTCCGGCATTTGTCTGCGCACCAGCAGTTCGCCCGCCCGGGCAGAATTTTTCCAGTGCACCAGCTTTAAAGGGTCCCCCGCCTGATAACGGCGCAGCTCCAGGTCTGGCTGTTCCTGCAGTTTTTTGACGGAAAACAAATTGTTTTTCGGATCCTTCTGTTCCAGGCTGACCGCCAGCTGTTCCAGCGGCAGTATCCGCGGACGGGCCGTAAGCCTGATCTGGTCCCGGAGCGGGTAATTGACGGTAAAAAGACCCAGAAAATCCGTCACGGACACGCTTTTTACCCCCACAGGGTAAGTTCCTCTGTATTTACAGTACATTTTGGTATCCACAGAAAGTTTCTGATGGCCTAAAAGGCACAGTCCTTCCGTCTTTTGCTCTCCGGTCCCTCCTGTGCCTTCCCCAATGGAAACCCGGTCCGAATAATAGTGAAGCGTCAGATTTACAAACGGCAGAAAGTCCTCATTGGCAAGCAATAGTCGGTAGGGAACTTTCTGAGCCTTTACCACCGTGCGGGATACCTCCTGCACGATCCGGAACCGCACATATACATACACCGAATAGAGCAGCGCGAGCACTGGGAGCATGATTGCAAAATAAAACAGAAGGTATGGCACCGGTCCCCCATAATAGCTGACCAGTACTGTGGCAAATATCAAAAACAGTGGATACAGGATTTTTTGCCAGGACAGTTTCTTTCCTCCTGTCTGTTTTCGTAATTTCCTTTTTTTCATAAAACAGGCACCTTAACAGTATACATGGCTTCCTTCAGGATTTCCTTTGCATTTTTCCCTTCCAGTCTGGCTTCCGGCGACAAGATCAGCCGGTGAAGAAGCACCGGTTCCGCCAGTGCGGCAACATCCTCCGGCGTCACAAAGTCCCTTCCCATGAGCCACGCCCTGCTTCTGGCCGCGCGGCTCAATGCGATTGCCGCCCGGGGACTCGCTCCCAGTGTGAGATATTTACTCTTCCGCGTATTGCGCACGATCTCGACCGCATAGGTCATCACGTCCGGATGCACCTTCACCCGGGCTGCCGCCGACTTGATCCCCATGACTTCTTCCCTCGTGGTGACCGCTTCCAGTCTTTTTAAAGGTTCCTGTTCCAAAACCCTGCGCACAATATCCGTCTCTTCCCCCACACGGTCAGGGTAACCCAGAGAAACCTTCATCATAAAACGGTCCAGCTGGGCCTCCGGCAGCTGATAGGTTCCCAGCTGTTCAATGGGATTCTGAGTCGCTATCACCATGAAAAGCGCAGGCAGCGGGTATGTTTTCCCATCCACCGTAATCTGCTTTTCTTCCATGGCTTCCAAAAGACTGGCCTGGGTTTTGGGCGATGTCCTGTTAATCTCATCCGCCAGCACAATATCATTCATGACCACACCGGGCATGTACGTGAACTGTCCTGTCTGCATCTGATAGACAGTCATACCCGTCACATCCCCCGGCAGTGTGTCGGGCGTGAACTGTATCCTGGCAAAACTGCATTGAATGGATTGGGCCAGCGCCTTGCCCAGCGTAGTTTTCCCAACCCCGGGCACATCCTCCAACAGCAGATGACCGTCCGAAAGAAAGGTGATCAAAGCCAGTTCTATGACCTCCCTTTTCCCCACAATCACCTTTTCCATGTTATCCAAAATTTTCTGCAATGTTTCTTCCTGCTGCATCATGCACCTCCCCGATACTCGCCTCCGGCGGGCAGAGATCCGTTCAAAAAAACAGCTTTCGTTACTATAATAAACGTAATTTCTCAGCCTGCCGATGGTATATTTCCAGTATGAACCCTGGGCCAAAATTAGGCAACACCGGAAATTATTTTCCCTAAATTCAGCAAAATACGCCAAACTAATCCAAGAGGGCGCTATTTGAGTGAAAAAGTGTGCGCACCTACAGCGGATCGTGTTTTTTTATACGATAGGAAACGAAGTTTCCTATCGTATAAAAAAACAGGAAGCAATGGGTTTCCCCCGCTTCCCGCTTTCTTTTTATTCCGATTCAGCTTACCAAATACCGGAAGTTCTCAGGTTCAGATTTCGTACCAGATGATCTGGTTGGCTTCCATATCCAGGTCAAAGCTTGTGCCGTCGCCTTTATAAACGGTTGTGGACTGAGGTTCATAGGTGTTATTTACCACACAGTACTTGCCGTTCTTGATATAAGCGTGTACTTCCACGTTATAGTTGGTGGAGAACCAGCTGTTGATATTCGCTTCGTCACCGGCGCTCCAGAGGATCGCACGGTATAACAGACGGCTGTTTTCAAAGCTGTAAGGAAGTCCGCTGATATATACGCTGCGGCCCTTGCCAAAGGTGTTGACCGCCAGATGCACTTCCTTATCCTCGGAAACGAGCACCTGTGTGTTCTCCAGCGCATAGATGTATTTTCTGGATTCGCCGAAGTCGATTTCACCCTTCACATCCTCTGTGATGAAGTGGCTGTGGTTCTCCCAGTTATATTTATCATAGCCCAGTGTGAAGTCACGTTCTTCTTCCACACCGAACACGTTGGACAGCTGGAAGAAATGGCCGTTGGCCTGATGTCCGGAAGGTTCGCCTACACCGATAATGCCGCCGCCGTTATAAACAAATTCTTTAATTGCGGAGGAAACTTCGGGGTTGCACCACCATTCGCCGCCGGTCTGTGCGGTATCCGCATCGCCCACGTTGATGATAACATCGATATCCTTTAAGATATCTTTGTTTTCCAGAATATCCTCAAAGCTGATGAACTTCACATCGAAAGGCGCCCCGGACAGCGCTTCGATGATGCCCGCATAGGAGTAGTTCTGCTTGAAGTAGATGGCGTGATGTACCATATGACAGCCCCATGCTCTCATTTTGCCCCAGCAGTTCAATACGGCAACCTTCTTCACACAGTAAGGTGTGGTGCCTTTGATGTTTTCATATAATTCACGGAACTCCGCGCATACGGATTCCACATACTCCACGAAATCTGGGAACTCATTCGCCAGCTTTAAGTAGCCGCCATAGCCGATGCGGTCGATAGGCTTTCTCAAAATAGCGCGTCTTGCCGTCACCCAGTTGATCTTCGCTTCCTTTACAGGATCGCCGCCTTCATGGAAGGTATCCGGGAAGAAATAAGGAAGGAGACGTCCTTCTGTGTAATTCACCCCTTCAATATCGCTGATCAGACGCAGGGTGGAACCGTTTCCGACACTTCCTACCACAGCGTCCAGGCCGATGGATTTAAACTCTTCCATGAAAGGTTCCGTGCCGATCCAGTGATCGCCCAAAAACATCATGGCTTCTTTTCCGCACTCATGGCAGATATCCACCATCTCTTTTGCAATTTTGGCGACTTCTCTTCTCTGGAATGCCTGGAAATCTTTGAACTCTTTGGAAGGAATGCGGTACTGGTTATTATAATAGCCCTGGTCAATGATGAATTCCGGACGGAATTTATAGCCGGCTTCCTTCTCAAACTGGTCCAGGATATAAGGGCTTACCGAAGCGGAATAGCCGTACCAGTCCACGTATTTTTCACGCGCCAGCTCGTCAAACATCAGGGTGAACTGATGGAAGAAGGTGGTGAAACGCAACACATTGACATAAGGATGATCCTCAATGAATTTGCGGAGACGCTTCATGGTGTATTCGTGTGTTTTGGGCTGTCTTACGTCAAAGGTGATCTGATGTTCCACATCCTTCCAATCATTGACAACCGCATTGTACATATGTACCGGATCCCACATAATATACGCTAAAAAGCTCACCGTATAATCATGGAAAGGAACGCTCTTTAAAACAACCTCTCCGGTCGCTTCATCATAACTCCAGTCATCTGTGGAAACCACTTCGCCTGTAGTTCTGTCAATGACTTCCCACCAGCGTTTGATATCGTCTCTGCAGTTGGGGGTCAGCATATCGGGATATAAGCCCTTCATCAGACGGATTCTGAACTCTTCGCCCGCCGCCGTATAGATGGGCGTCATCACATACATCTGCTGGATTTCATCCGGATTGGCTTTCGCCCATGCGTTATCCTTTCTCGTCGTATAATAGGTGGAATAAACCTTCAGGCCTACATCTTTTAACTCTACAGGGAAATCCGTCCCGTCGCAGTCACGCACCGCATCGGCGCCCCAGCGTTTGGACAATTCCAGTGTTTCCTGAATAACGTCTATATCGGTAGGAATTGTTACTCTTCCTTTTTCCTGACTCATATTGTGCCTCCTCGTCTTTTGCTAAGCAACAGGAAATCCGCCGAACGGACCTTCCGGCGCCATAAATATGGCAGCGGCCACACTTCGTGAGACCGTTCCTCAAAAAGTCATACCGCTGCCCGGATTTAAATTAACCTTTGATACCGCCGCCTGTAACACCGGCAATAATCTTTTCGGATAAGAAAATGTACAATAAGAATGTGGGTAAGAATACGATGACAACCGCTGCGAACAGGCCGCCGTAATCACCCGTATATTTCATGGAGTTGACGATCTGCAAAAGGCCCACGCCTACAGGGGTCATCTTCTCGGAACTTGCGAAAATCAATGCCATGAAGAATTCGTTCCATACACCCAGGAAGTTGAAAATGGTAACCGTAATCAACGCCGGCTGTACCAGAGGCAGCATGATGACCCAGAAGGTCTTTGCCGGAGGACATCCGTCTATTGCCGCAGCTTCTTCATAAGTTCTTGAAAGAGTTGCAAAGAAGTTGAGCAGATAGGTCGTGGTATATGGCACATTTAAAAAGATATATAACAGGATCAGAAGGATTCTGCCCTTTACATTCCACTTCGTAGATAATGCAAAGATAGGCATGATGATCATAACGGCAGGAATACTCATCGCTACAATCAGACTGGATTTCATGATCTTGTTGCCGATAAATTCAAATCTGGACAACACATAAGCTGCAGGCGCAGAGATCAGGATAACGCCGACGCAGGCTGTAATTGCATACAACAGGGAATTGGCAAAGAACACGGAAACGTTCTGTGACTGCCAAGCTCTCGCATAGTTATCAAAATGTACCCCGCTCTCAAATTTAAACACGGAACCGGAGAAAATCTCTCTGGACGTGGAAAGGCTGGCTCCCAAAATCCAGAACAAGAAGGCCGCCGTGAATATGATCCATACAAGTACGATAATGTATCCCGGAAGAAGCGCTAACTCTTTTCTCCAGTTAATTCTTTCTTTTACCTTAGGCTCTTTGTTTTTACTCATAATTCACACCTCCTTTTAGAATTCCAGATCATCATCTTTAAGTACTCTATTCATGATAAAATAGATTACCACGATGATAAGGGCAAGGATAACACCGACAGCGGCGCCTGCGCCTGCGTCTCTGGCATTATTCCCTTTTCCACCGAAAACAGTATCATACAAATATACTACCGGAACAATGGTGGTACCTTCCGAATCGACCGGTGAAAACATCTTTGTCCAGAGGAAGAATGTGGTAGTATGCACACTCCAGAAAGTAATATTTGTTTTGGTAATCCCTTTTAACAAAGGCATTGTGATCTTACCGAACTGCTGCACTTTATTCGCGCCGTCAATGGTTGCCGCTTCGTACAGGTCTGCCGGAATTCTTTCAATACCGCTGATGAATATCAGCATGTAATACCCAACCGCGCCAAATATGAACGCGAACAGCATCGCCCAGAATTTGGTATCCGTTCCCAGCCACTTAACGCCCTTTAATCCAAACGCGCCCAGGATTTTATTGAGCATACCATAATCATTGTTGTAAACGTACTGAATCCACATGGTTGCCAGAGCGACCGCACTGATAACGTTGGGAAGGTAAATAGCAGCGCGGAAAAATTTCTTAAACCGGATGCCGCTTGTCAGGATAACTGCGAATAAGAGTGCAAAGGAGAGGGTGAAAATACCGCCCACCAGCCAGATGCGGAACATATTCCACATGGATGCTCTGTAAGAACCGCTTCCAAAGATCTTGGCATAGTTGTCAAATCCGTTGAAAGTCCAGGTGGACATATCAGCTGTAACACTCTCTATTTTAAAGAAACTCATCATTACCGTTCGAGCTACAGGGTAAAGATACATAATCAGCAAAGTTAACAGGCAGGGCAGTATAAAACATACAATTAAGCTTTTATTTTTTTTCATTTATACGTCACCTCTTCTGATAAAAATGAGGTGGCACCACATCAGTGCCACCTCCATTTAAGCAAACTCTTTTAGTATAAGGCATCCATTGCTGCTGCGAAATCTGCGCCGGTAGCATATTTGCCTTCAAACAGGCCGATGATAACCTCTTTGAATGTTGCTGTAAGGTCAGAGTTGTCGCTCAGGCCCATGTTCCAAGCCAGAGGGCTTGTTGTTGCCTGCAGAGCTTCAATAGTACCGTTCATGATAGCCGGTGCTGTGTTGTTAGGATCAGCGGGGATCTGAGAAGCTGCATCTGCCATCTTCTGATCAAATTCGCCGGTTGTTAAGAACATCAGGAAGTCAAATGCTGCCTGAGGGTTTTTGCTGTTTTTGCCGATCGCCAGAGAGTTAGCGCCAGCGTAAGCGTTGGAAGAGCCGGAACCGTCTTTTACTGTAGGGTAGTTGAACATGCCCCAGTTGATCTCTGTGCCGGTGTTGTTGTTAACTTCCGCTGCAACATAGTTTGCACAAACAACCATTGCAACCTTGCCTGTTAAACCGATCTTGTTCTGGCTGGAAGGATATTCATCCGGAGCGCCGTCTGCAAGATATCCTGCTTTTACGAACTCAATGATCTGATCAGCAGCTTTGATCGCGCCTTCGCTCTGGCTCCATCCGCCTTCTACTGCCAGTTTGGAAGTAGCTTCCTGACCGATTACTCTGTCAAGGTGATAACCGAATGTGAAGTCTGCATATGCGCTGTCCAGAGCCAGAGGCTGATACCCTTTGTCAACCATGGTCTGGCATGCTGCCAGGAAATCGTCCCATGTAGCAGGCACTGTTGTAATGCCGCAGTCATCGAAGATGTCTTTGTTGTAGAATACGCCGCCAACCTGAGGCTGTTCAGCGATACAGGGAAGGAAGCCGGCCCACTTAACAGCTTCTTCATTGAAGCACTTAAAGCTGTTCGCTTCATAGTTTGCAGCCTTAGCCATATCTGTCAGGTCATAGCAGAAATCTTTATACTGTTTTGCAATTCTGGAGTAGTCTTCTTCAAAGATATCAATATCTTCGCCGCCTTCCAGCGCTGTCAGAATGATCTGCTTGATGTCACGGCCTTTCCATTCAATATTAACGGTAGCGCCTGTCTTCTCTTTGAAAGCTTCAGCCGCTTCCACGATCACCTGGCCCTGAGGCTCTGTGGAGTTCCACATGGACCACATTGTCAATGTAACGTCGCTATAATCAGCTGCGCCTGTGTCTGCTGTATCTGCAGCAGGGGTTGTCTCTGCCGGTGTGGATTCAGCGGGAGCAGCTTCCTGTGTTTCAGCAGGTGCGGGTGCCGGGGTCGTCTCTGCCGGTTTGCTGCCGCAGCCAGCGATCATTGTAGCTGCCATAGCAGAAACAACCAACAAACTGATAAATTTCTTTTTCATAGTATATCCTCCTTTAATCTGTGAAGCACCGAAGTGCTTTGTGTAACTAAAGTATAGCTTTTATGGCCGTTTTATACAATCCATATGTTGCTTCTTTTTTTATATATATTGCTTTTCCTCGTAAAATTTGTTAATATAATTTAGAACTCTCCATTCAAATAGGCGCGATATGCACAATAAAACCCGTCCCTCATTTGATCACAATGTTCAATTTTGTGGATTAAGATACTGTTTTTTTTATACTTTGTATATCTGACTTATGGGATTCCGTTATACCCTCTGTTACCCGCCGGGCTGTGAACGCATTTTTTCTAAAACAGGATGGATGAAATATGGCTATTTCCCGATATGAGCTGGGGAACGGTGAAATCCGTTCCATCGACGCAAAGCTTCTCTATGTAACCTATTCCAAATATGAAGATGACTGGCCAAGCCTTCCTCACACACACTTTTTTACAGAGCTGTGTTATGTCATAAAAGGAAACGGAAATTATCTGATTGAAGATCAGATCTTCCCTGTAAAAGAGGATGACTTCATTATCATCAATGCAAACATCGCGCATACGGAAATGTCAGTGGGCGATATTCCTCTGGAGTATATTATCCTTGGCGTGGAAGGCCTGGATTTTTCTTTCCAGGAAAACCATGAACACATTATCTTTAACTGCCGCCAGGAACACTCCGACTTCATTTTTTATATGAAGTCCCTTCTTGCTGAAATGGAAGAAAAGCGGATCAATTATGAGCTTGTCTGCCAGAATCTTCTGGAAGTTTTGATCGTCAAGCTGATGCGGCGCGCAAATCTGACCTTTAAAGTCGTTTCTTCCGTAAAATCCAGCCATGAATGTATCAAGGTCAAGCAGTATATAGAAACAAACTATACCCGGGATATCACCCTGGAAGATCTGTCGGAGATTTCTCATCTGAATAAATATTACCTGGTACATACCTTTACCAAATGCTTTGGCTGCTCTCCCATGAACTATTTATGCGGGGTAAGAATAAAGGCCAGCAAAGAACTGCTGGCCAGCACGGATTACAGTATAACGGAGATCGCACAATCCTCCGGGTTTTCCTCACAGAGCTACTTTGCCCAGTGTTTCCAGAAACACTGTCATATGAGCGCGAGCGCATACCGGAAAGAATGCCGGGAAGGGAAGTGAATATTACGCTTCCCTTCTCTGCTTTTACCAACCGTTGCCGGTACCGAATTCAGACTCCCCTTCTTCTGTCAAATATTTTCGCAAAAACCACTCCTACCAGAGTGCTCACAAAGGTTGCCACAATGGCGGGTCCCACAATCGCCGTGGGGGAAGCGGATCCATACTGGCTCCGGTAGGCGATGATGGACACCGGAATCAGCTGGAGAGAGGAAATATTTAATATAAGGAAGGTACACATCTCGTTACTGGCTACCCCGGGGTCAAACCCCGGCCTGCCTTCCCGCCCGCCAGGCGGCAGTCCCGGCGTCTTTTTTCGGTTTCTTTCGCATTCTTCTTCGTTCAGCTCCTGCAGCGCTTCCATGGCCTTTAATCCCGCCGGCGTGCAGGCCCAGCCCAGCCCCAGAACGTTTGCAATAATATTGGTGGAAATATATTCCCGGGCCGCATGGTTTTTGGGCAGCCTCGGAAACATAAAAGACACAAAGGGCTGGATTCCTCTCGTCATTCTGGCGATCAGTCCTGAATTTTTGGCGATCTCCATCAGCCCTACCCAAAGCCCCATCACGCCCACCATGGTGATGCACAGATCCACCGCTTCCTTCGCGGAGTCCAGAGCCGCGTTGGAAACCGCCTCAATATGTCCCGTAAAAGCGCCGTAAAGGACGCCCACGGCGATCATCAATGCCCAGATATAGTTCAGCATGGCAGATTACCTGCTTTTTTCTATCAGTATATGTTCACATTTCATTCAGCAGTCCCGAAATCCCTTTTTCCTTAAAAATCGTCTTATAATATCCGATCTCATCCCGGATGATGCTGTCGATCACCCGCATTCCCAAAACTTCTACAGGGGCCTTGTCATCCGTCAGGATCAGTTTCCCCTTTTCACAGACTTCCAGATTCTCCTCCACATGCCGCATCATATTTTTCAGCTGCCCGTCCTCCATCGATTCGGTCCGTTCCTTTAAAACAGAGACAATTTCTCCATTCCGGGAAGCGAACAGCTCCCGGTTGGTGGAACCGGACACATTGACGGTATAAACCGCATCAAAAACACCGGCGATGGTGTCCGTCAGATATTCGTTGATGCTGCCTTCTTCCCCGGACTGCATATTCATGTTCACCACCATCACGCCGTCGTCTTTCAGGTGCTCTTTCACCATGGTAAAAAACTCGGCGGTGGACATCTGAAAAGGGATGGTGATATCCTGATAGGCATCCACCATGATCACATCGTATTTTTTGTCCACCGCCTGGAGATAGGCCCGGCCGTCATAAGTGGTCACATCCACCGTTTCCGGCAGCTCGAAGTAACGGTGCGCCAGATCCGTGATCTTTTGATCGATTTCGACGCCTTCCACTCCGATCCCGTTAAAATAGCGCAGACACTGGTTTGCATAGGTTCCCGTGCCCATTCCCAGAATCAACACTTCCTGATTTGCCGGTTCCGCCTGTCCTGCCATGAGAGGCGCTGCCAGCGCATAATCATAATACATACCTGTCAGGGAATCATCCTTTTTTAAAATGGACTGCACGCCGAAAAGCACATTCGTGGAAAGGATCACGCTGTCCTCATCCTCTTTCACCTGGAGATAATTGTAAATGGACTCTCCCTCATAGACCAAATCTTTTTCCCAGAACGCGAAGCTGTCTGAATTACCCAGAATGCTACAGGCGATAAATGCTGCCACAGCCGCCGCGCAGGCGCCCTTTTTCGTCTTTTTGCTGATGAAGTAAAGCAGTCCCAGAAGCAGAAGCACGCCGGAAAAAATCAAAAACGTCACCGAAGTCCCCACCGCCGGGATCGTCACAAAGGTGGGAAGGAAGGTGCCGATAATGCTGCCGATGGTGTTGAAAGCGCCCAGCGTTCCCACAATTTTCCCGCTGTCATCCAGACTTCCCACCGTATATTTTGCCAGGGAAGGCGTCACCGTCCCCAGCAAAAAAAGCGGGAAAACAAAGATCACCATACAGGCGATGAATGCCGCCAGCACCAGGAAATTGTTGTTCACCGTCAGCACCAGCAGGCCCGACACCCCTAAGATCACATATTTCCCCACCAGAGGAATGGCCGCGATCCACACGGCCGCAATCAGGATCCTCCCGTAGAGCCTGTCCGGATTGGGATCTTGATCCGCCCTTCTCCCGCCCCAGACATTGCCCAGCGCCATGGCGATCATGATCGTCCCGATGATGATGGTCCATACAATCTGGGAAGAGCTGAAATACGGCGCCAGCAGCCGGCTGGCTCCCAGCTCCACCGCCATCACGCTCATTCCCGCAAAAAATTCCGTCATGTAGAGATAAAACCTGTTTTTTAAAATACCGCCTTTTTCCATAAACCCTCCGCACAAAGTTTTCAGCCTTTTGCGCACCAGACTTCGGTCCGCCAAAAACGCCTTTTCTAATACTATCCCCTGAACCGGGCTTCAAGTCAATAAAAATCTGTCGATGCCGACATAATTTAAGGGCTGCCGCCTTCCGATTTTTCAATCGAAATGCGGCAGCCCCGTTTTCCCTTCCCTGTGGAAAATCGTGATCAGTCTTCTTGCACAGAATCCAAAACAGCCTGTGCCAGCGTCTCCAATTCCCCTTCCTTGCCGTCATTCAGCGCGGAAGCCAGAGACAGCCGTTCGTTCAAAACCGTGATATCCTTCATCTCTTCTTCTAAAAACTTCTGCATCAGATCTCCGGATTTGCATGCCCAGGAACCGTTTTCCACGATCGCCACGGTCCGCTTCTGGAGGTTCAGCGCCTTCATGTCCATCAGATAATTATGCATCACCGGATAGATCCCCAGATTGTAGGTCACCGACGCCAGCACCACATGGGACAGGCGGAAGGTTTCCGAAATCAGATAGGACACATGCGTGTTGGAGACATCATAAAGCCACACATTCGTCAGCCCTTTTTCACAGAGCTTTGCAGCCAGCGCCTGGGCCGCCGCTTCCGTATTGCCATACATGGAAGCGTAAGCGATCATGACCCCTTTTTCCTCCGGTTCATAGGTTGCCCAGTGAACATATTTATCCAGAATATAGCCGATGTCCTTCCGCCATACGGGACCGTGGAGCGGGCAGATCACTTTGATGTCGATGGCGCCGGCTTTTTTCAGAAGATGCATCACGTGGGGGCCGTATTTTCCCACGATATTGGTATAATATCTTCTGGCATCATCCAGCCAGTCCCGGTCAAAGTTCACTTCGTCGGCAAACAGCTTTCCGTCCAGCGCGCCGAAAGAGCCAAAGGCATCGGCGGAGAATAAAATCCCGTCCGTCAGATCATAGGTGACCATGGCTTCCGGCCAGTGAACCATGGGAGCCGCCACAAAGGTGACTTCATGTCTGCCAAAATTCCGGGTATCCCCTTCCTTCACTTCAATCAGCTCATGACTGTCCACCCGGAATCCGAACTGGCGCATCAGCATAAAAGATTTCTCCGTGGAAATGATCTTCACCTCCGGATACCGGAGAATCACTTCTTCAATGGAAGCGCCGTGATCCGGCTCCATATGATTGATGACCAGATAGTCCAGCTGCCGGTCCCCCAGCAGATACTCCACATTTTCCAGAAACTGGCGGCAGGCGGACCAGTCCACCGTGTCAAACAGCACCGTGCTCTCGTCCATCAGCAGATAAGAATTATAGGATACCCCTCTGGGGATCGGGTGAATATTTTCAAAAAGTGTTGTTCTGTGGTCATTGGCTCCTACCCAGTAGAGGTCTTTTGTAACGTTTCTCACACTATGCATAATCTTTCCTCCTTATGCTTCAAAATCCGGGCAGGTCAGCCCTCTATGAACATCTCTTTACTCTCCGCACACTCCGGGCATACCCAGTCTTCGGGCAGCTTTTCAAACAGGGTTCCCGGCGCGATCTCCGCGCCCTCATCCCCCAGCTCCGGCACATATTCGTAACCGCAGCCGCCGCACACATACCGTTTTCCGATAGGTTCCGGCCTGGGAGCCACAGGGCGTTTCATCTTCACCATGGGCGGAGCGGGCTTTTTCTCCTCTCCCCTCTCCAGCGCCTCTGTCAAAAGCGGGAGGATTTCTTCCACATCCCCCACGATTCCGTAATCGCAGTTTTTAAAAATAGGTGCGTTGGCATTTTTATTGACCGCCACAATGGTGGACGCATCCTTGATGCCCTTCAAATGCTGCACTGCCCCGGAAATTCCGCAGGCGATGTAAAGATTTCCGGTAAATTTCTGGCCGGACATCCCCACATAACGGTTGAGGGGCACATATTTCAGGGTTTCCGCCACCGGACGGGAGGAACCGATGGCCGCGCCCGCCGCTTTCGCCAGCTCTTCAATCAGTTTCATGTTCTCCCTGCTGCCGATTCCTTTTCCGGCGCTCACCACCCGCTCTGCCGATGCGATGGGGGTATCTACCGGAATACCCACCGTGAAATCATAACCGTCTTTTTCCAGATGTTCCACCAAAGCAGCCACCCTTTCCCGGGCGCTTCCTTCCGAAAGAATCATCTTTTTGCGGACGCCGGTCACCGGCGCGGGCTTTTTGGGCCTGCTGGAGGATGCGGCCGTATCCTTCGGCGGTTTCCCCAGGATATGAGAGGCGATGACCACGCGCTGAATCTCATTTGTCCCTTCATAAATCGTAGTGATTTTGGCATCCCGGTACATTCTTTCCACTTCCATGCCCTTTAAATAGCCGGTGCCGCCGAAAATCTGGAGCGCATCATTGGTGACCTCCAGGGCGATATCCGACGCATACTGCTTCGCCATGGCGGATTCCATGCCGTAAGGCTCATGATGCTCCTTTAACTCCGCCGCGGAATAGACCAGCATTCTGGCGCATCTGAGCTTCGTTGCCATATCCGCTATCTTGAAGGAAATGGCCTGCTGAAAACCGATGGGCCTGCCGAACTGCACGCGCTCCTTCGCATATCCCACCGCCGCCTCAAAAGCGCCCTGTGCAATGCCCAGTGCCTGGGACGCGATGCCGATGCGTCCGCCGTCCAGGGTAGCCATGGCAATTTTGAATCCCTGGCCTTCTTTTCCCAGCAGATTTTCTTTGGGCACCTTCACATTGTTAAAAATCAATTCCGCTGTAGAGGATGACCGGATGCCCATTTTGTCATAATGATCCCCGAAGCTGAAACCTTCCCAGCCCTTCTCCACGATAAACGCCGAAATCCCTCTGGTTCCGATATCCGGTGTGGTGACCGCAAACACCACATAAGTATCCGCCTTAGGCGCGTTCGTGATAAAAATTTTACCGCCGTTTAAAAGATAATAATCTCCCTTCAACACCGCTGTGGTTTCCGTCCCTCCGGCGTCGGACCCGGCATTGGGCTCCGTCAGGCCGAAGGCCCCGATCTTTTCCCCTTTTGCCAGCGGCACCAGATATTTCTGCTTCTGCTCTTCCGTTCCGAAAGCAAAAATCGGCCAGGACCCCAGCGATACATGGGCGGAGAGAATCACGCCGGTTCCCCCGTCCACTCTGGACAGCTCCTCCACCGCGATGGCGTAACTGGTCACATCCAGCCCGGCGCCGCCGTATTCCTTCGGATAGGGAATCCCCATCAGCCCCATTTCTCCCAGCTTCTTCACCGCTTCCCCCGGAAACTCATTCTGCTGGTCCATCATAAATGCGGCCGGCTTAATCTCTTCCTCCGCAAACTGCCTCACCCTGGCCCTGAGAGTTTCCTGTTCCTGTGTCGTCATAAAATTCATTCCCATACCTCCTCTTTTTTCTGCTCCAAAGCAAATTCATCCGTTAATAATATCCCAAAGCATATCCCCCTGCAGTTCCCGGTCCAGCCGCTG
Source organism: uncultured Lachnospiraceae bacterium (assembly GCA_902476265.1). Taxonomy (GTDB): domain Bacteria; phylum Bacillota; class Clostridia; order Lachnospirales; family Lachnospiraceae; genus Gallintestinimicrobium. The sequence continues at coordinate 115,030 of CABSCP010000001.1, read as the reverse complement.
CTGAATCAGCGCCAGCTGCTGATGCACCCGGCAGTTCTTATTGGCAGACCGCCATTGGCACACATAACCCGGTTCCATGCAGGAAATCATATACGTATCTTCCTCCATGGCCCGCATCAGGTCAAAAAGGGAAACCTCATGCAGGTCTGCCGTAAGCGAGCATCCGCCTTCCGCCCCCCTGGAAATCCGTATCAGACCGCCCTTTTCCAGCTTCTTGACGATCTTATAAGCAAACTGCAGCGGAATCATTTCCCTGTCCGCCATCTCCCGGACCGAAACCCTGCCCTGCTTCTCCCCCTGCTCTGCCGCACTCAGTTCCCGGAGCATCCGCAGTGCATAATCTGTCTCCCGTGTTATCCGCAACTTCCTGCACCTCTCTTCCTTTCCTCCACCATATCAATCTTGACTATTTTTGTCAAGATTGATGAAAGAAAGTCCTGTACACTTTTCCCTTTCTCACAAATTGTATGACCGTTTTTCAGTAAATAGTACCAATGCTTTTTATGTAAAAACCGGACAGTATCATCACATACTGCCCGGCCGGTTTTCTCTCACATCATTTTTTTATCAAATTCAGGATTGAAATAATAGAAGTTATTGGGATCCAGTTTGTCCTTTGTCTTTTCCAGCGCTTCCCCGAACCGCTGGAAGTGGACGATTTCTCTGGTACGGAGAAACTTCAGGGGATCTCTTACTTCGGGATCGTCAATCATCCGAAGCAGGTTATCATATACGGTTCTGGCCTTCTGTTCCGCCGCCAGATCCTCCGTCAGATCCGCGATGGCATCGCCCTTTGACTGAAACTCCAGCGCAGTAAAAGGCACCCCTGCCGCCGCCTGGGGCCAGAGCGCCGCCGTGTGGTCGATATAATAGGCGTCAAATCCCGCTTCCCTGGCCTGGTCAACGGTCAGATCCCGGGTGAGCTGATAAACCATGGCACAGATGATTTCCATATGTGCCAACTCTTCCGTGCCGATGTCGGTCAAAAGCCCGCCCACCTCTTTCACGGGCATGGAATACCGCTGGGCCAGATAACGCATGGATGCGGACAGCTCCCCGTCGGGGCCGCCGTACTGGCTGATGATCAGCTGGGCCGTCTTGGGACAGGTCTTTGTGATTTTTACCGGATACTGTAATCTCTTTTCATATTGCCACATTTATACACACGCTCCTTCCCACGGCATGGGGCCGTCCGTCCAGCCAAACTTCATTTCCCCTCCGCAGTTTTTCGCCATACACGCCTGGGCCAGAGGATAAAATTTTTTCGCAAACTCTCCCATCAGCTGTGCCCTCTGCTCATTGCTTTCTGTAAACATTGCCAACGCTTCGCTGTCCTCTTCATGGGTATCCAGATACAGCGTCAGGTCGTTCACTATAAAGCTCACCTCATAAATCTGCTTTAAAAGAGCCTCCCGCTCCTCCTGTTCTCCGCCTTTTCCCGGCTCGCATTTCGCCCATTCCGGTTTCTCGTCCATGGAATCCGCCTTAAAAAACGGCTTGTTCAAATCCGGAAAAACCGTGCCCTTGATCAGCGCTGTCTCCGGATCATAGGTCGTTCCCCATTTCTGACAGGGGACGCTGGCGATTGCCAGATGTTCCTTATCCATTGCCTGCATATTTCTCTCCTTTCTTTTTCCGCAAAAATTCGTCAATATCGACAAAAATAGTATTTGTCGAAAAAGCCGATTTCATATTGGTATAATTTTGTCAAAATTTTTACGGAGAGAAACCCTGACTCCATTCCTCTTTCCGGCCGGTTCCGCCCTCTGCTCCTCCCCCTGTCCGGGTCAGAGTGCGCCGCCCCGGACAGGGAGAGGCACCGAGGACAGAACCGGACTCTCATTTTTCTTTTCGCAGGCTGCAGAGGAAACATCTGTAATTTAAGCGTTTCCACTCTTCAGGAAAAAACCCGTTTCGTTTGAACAGCGAAAAAATTTCCTTCTTTTTCCACAACTTCACATCGCCGGAATTGCTCCACTTCAATGTCCGGTTAAACAGATCAATCATCACCGGCGGCATGGTGGGATCTCCCAAAATCAAAAGTCCTCCCGGCTTTATCACCCGCCCCATCTCTGCCGCTGCCTTTTGGGCATCCGGATAATGATGGAAGGAGGCATTGCAGATCACAACATCGAAAAAGCCGTCTTCATAAGGCAGGTTTTCCGCGTCTCCCACCGAAAGCTGTGCCGCTGCTCCCAGCCGCTTTTTTGCCTCTTCTACCATTTTTTCTGAAATATCCAGACCGTAAAAACGGGCTTCTACCCGATCCTGAAGCATCTTTAAAATATTGCCGTTGCCGCAGCCAAGATCCAGAATCCGCTGCCCCTCAATCTCCGGCACTCTTGCAAGGATTTCCCGATACATGCACCGCACAAACTTCCCGTCATGGCTTGTATCATATTCCTTTGCTGTGCTATTAAAGTAATCTGTTGTGACCTTTTTTCTGCTATCTTCCATTCTCCGTTCCTTCCTTTCTTTTTTTGTTGATTAAACTTTTGTCATTGACACATATTCAATCATCTGTTGTACAAAAACCCCGCCATAACAGCGGGGCTGTCCTACTGTAAAATCTTCCTGATTAAACCGGTTAAAAATGTCACCCTCTCCTTCATCGGAATTCTTTCATTCATGAGGACAGGGGATTGGCCGCCCATGATGAAACGGGCCGTCTGATCCGGATCTTCCACCCGGATCTCGCCCGCTTTACAACGTTGCTCCAGATAGTTCGCAAGATACGGGCAGATCTCCTCTTCCATGTGCAGATTCAGCTCCCGGTGGAAAATTTCATTTCCCTCCTGATCAAAAAAAGAGGCATACTTATAATTCCCGTTTTCCTGAAACAACACCGCCGTCAAAGCCTTCAAACATTCCTCAAGGGTCTGCTCCGTATTTTGAAAAATGCGGACGAACTGTGCACTGCACTCCTTCGCATAATGAACGAGAGCTTCTTCATAAAGCTGATGCTTATTCCGGAAATAATGGTAGCATAGTCCGGATACCACATTCATCTCCGCCGCAATATCTTTCATCGTAGCTGCCTCAAACCCTTTTTCGGCAAATACCTTCATGGCGGCATCCAGCATTTCCTGCCGTCTGATCTCCGGCTCCTTGGAAACTCTCATACCTGTACTCCCCTTTCTGCCTTCAGCTTACACCCTGATTGAATATGTGTCAATGATAATTTTTCAACGGCCTGTTCCCATCATAAATTTTCATGCTACTCCCATTTGAAACAGGTAAGGGATGTCGTGATGCAGACAAAAGCGATCACAAGCATAATCACACCGGGAACGAGTACACTATCAACCGGCAGTCCTAAAGAGGCCCCTTTCAATAATTTAATTCCCTGTGTCAACGGTAAAATATCTGCAACTTTTTGAAGTGCGGCAGGCATGACCTCATAAGGCAGCGTTGCCCCGGAAAATATCAGCATAGAAAAATACAATACACTTGCAGCCACACTTGCAATTTTTGTATTCGGCGCAATACCTCCCACCATCATTCCTATGCTGAACATTGACACAATAACTAAAAGATAACCGCCAAAAAAAGTTCCGAAAGACCCATGAAACCGATATCCAAAGAAAATCCTTGCAGCAAGGGATAAGGATAAAAGGGACAGTACCGCATAGAGTGTGTAGATTGTCACCTGCACAGCCAAAATCATGAAAGGGCTGACCGGCGTTACTTTATAACGTTTCAATATCCCCTTGCTTCGGTACTCTGATACAACCAACGGCAATCCCATAACCCCGCCCGCGCAAATGGAAATTGTTGTAAGCGCGCTGAAAGACTGTTCCAAAAAGGTATATCCGGCCCCTTCATATGCGGGCTTATTTCCGTATATGATTCCAAGAATCATCAATACAACAAGCGGAACAAAAATTGCGAAAATAAGCATATCCATACCCCGCAAAGATAATTTCAACTCTGTTTTCAGCATTGTCCTAAAAGTTTTCACTCGTCTCTCCCTCCTCATCCGTATACCAAAGGTAAGCGTCCTCAAAATTATGACAGGGACTGTTTTTAATCGCTTCGGAAACAGTGCCGTAAAACACGGCTTTTCCCTGTTTCAAAATGCAGATTTGATCGCAGATAGCTTCTACCTCGTCCATGAAATGTGAAGTCAGAAAAATTGTCAGGCCTTTTGCTTTGAGCCCGGAAAGTATTTTCCAAACTTCCCGGCGGGCCTTTGTATCAAGCCCGGTTGTCAGTTCGTCCAGGAAAACGACTTCCGGGTTTGGAATGAGTGCAAGAACAATGAACAGACGCTGCCTCTGCCCGCCGGATAAATCCCTGACAAAACTTTTCCGCTTATCGCCAATTCCAAACTGTGAAAGCAGCGCAAACGGATCGGCAGCTTCATGGTAGAGGGACGCTGTGACCTCGCATAACTCGGCCACGGTAATTTTCTCCTGATAGTTGGCCTCCTGAAATTGTACCCCCACCTTTTCATACAGCATTTTGCGGTTTGTCTGCGGATTCATTCCCAAAATAGATATTTGCCCTTTATCCGCCTTTTTTGTTCCTAAAATACACTCAATCATCGTGCTTTTTCCTGCACCGTTGGCTCCAAGCAGCCCGAATGCCATACCGCGATTGACCGACAGGCTTACGCCGTCTACTGCAAGCAGCCTGTCATAAAATTTTGTAAGCTGTTCGACTTTAATCACTTCCTGCATTTCATACCCTCCTTGTCTTTTTATGAAAAAACTTTACCACCAACAGAAACATTGGTGGTAAAGTGGAGGGTTTAGGAAAATAAACTTTTCATCTTCTGTAGTCTGCAAATCATTTCTTTGGCATTGTTCTCTGCTGCCACAAGTGAGAAAATCAGCCTATCGCACACAGCGATAATTTCCGCGTCCCCATTTGGTGTATTAAGCGCCTGTTTTATATCCAGCTCCGGGTCTTTTGACAGCTGATGAAGCATCCCCAAAATAGCCTCCAGGGAATAATTCGCACATCGTAAAGAACGGATAATTTTCAGCCGCCGAATATCTTCCTCCGTATAAACACGGTACCCATTTTGTTTCCGCCTGACTGTGAGCAAACCGTTGAGCTCCCAGTTCCGCAGGGTGTCCATGGAAATATGCAGATACTCGGACGCTTCTTTACGCTTCAAAAAATACGTATTTTCCTCTGTCTGTCCGTATAAAATTTGCTTTACAAGTTCAATCGCTTCTTCGGCATTGGCACGTTCCTGCCTGACCTGTGTCAAATATTCTTCTGTAAGTACAAGCGCCCTGTCAAAATCACCCGCTGCAGAAGTTTTTACCATCTGAACAATCTTCTTTCGCAAACCGTTTTGCAGCACTTCCACTTCAAAAGCGAGCCTTGCAAGCCTGAATTGTTCCATATGAAAATCTGTAAATACACGGTAGCCGTTAGGCAGACGCTCCGGCTTTGGTATCAGCCCTAATTCTTCATAGAGCCGAACCGTATTAGGGTGTATTCCTATTGCGGCCGCCACCTGGGCAGTTTTATAAGTCTTCATTACGGATCACCTCCAAACAAAACTTATGCTATCACGAGGCAAAAGTCTGGTGTTATAGTGGAGGGTTTTATGATAGCAGAAAATTTATTCAGACACAAGCATTCAAAGGAATGTTATATGATATAATAAACAGACCGAACCCGTCAGAAAGACGGGCAATACAGCGACTCGGAATTTGGAGAAAAGCAGAGGAACGGATTCGCATGATTACTTTGAAAGGATCCAGAACAAATAAAAATATTCCGCCGGATGATTTTCAGGATTATGACATCACTTTTTTTGTCACAGATATGGAGTTCTTTCCGGCAGAAAAAAAAGGATTTTCTTATTTAATGCTGTTTACGGATGATGACAAAATAGATTTAACTTTGCTTCCGCTGGACTTGACAGACGAATACTTCACATGGGATAAGCCGGTAAAATTACTGCTGGATAAAGATGCCCGCATTAAACAGCCGCCGGTGTCAACGGACATCGATTACCATTTGCAGCAGCCCACGGGACGAATGTTTGACGATTGCTGTAATGAATTTTGGAATACCGCTATATATGTAGTAAAAGGCTTATGCCGCAAAGAAATTCTTTTTGCGATTGACCATATGATTGAGATCGTCCGAAAAGAATTGCTCCGCATGATTTCATGGCAGGTTGGCACAGAGCAGGGATTCCACCTCAGTTTAGGGAAAAATTATAAATTTTTGAAGCGGTATATCCCGGAAGAAATGTGGAAACGCCTTATGGGCACTTATAAAATGGATTCCGATACACATATGTGGGAATCCTTAGAACAATGTATGGCATTCTTCCGGGAAGTTTCGGCAGAGGCGGCGCGTCGGTTAGACTACCCGTATCCATCGTACGATGAAAAAATCAGTAACTATGTGATTCGGCAAAAGGCAAAATACGGTCCCCTCAATGTCCAGGAGCGCATAGAAGATAAGGATTCATAAAGAGGCATAGAATCCCTATGTTACCATTTGGTTTACACGTCAAATTGAAGTGGTGCTTTCTTTTTTGAGGAATCTCCTGCAAAATCAAATTGTAAAAACCATTTCAAAGGAGGATATCTATGGTTGAGTTAGGAGAAAAAATCAAACGGCTTCGGGAAGAAAAGGGGATGACGCAGCAAACCTTAGCAGAACAATTATATGTCACAAGGCAGGCGGTCTCCCGCTGGGAATGCGGCGCAAGATTTCCCGATTTATTGACGGCCAAAAAAATAGCCCGCATACTGGACACCTCTATTGATGACCTGGTATCCGGTGAGGAGCTGAAAGAAAAAATCGAAAAAGAACCGTTGCTTGCCCGGCCTGTGGAAAATATCGTTCAGACGATTCTTTATACGATTGCGGCAATCGCATATCTGTTAATGAGTATTTTCAGCCTGTATTCTTTTCTTGTCCCCCCGGAGGGACTGACGAATACACCGGCGGGGAAAATTACTTTTCCGGGGATCAGCACACTGATCGGATATGCCATCTGTTTTGCAGCTGCATCGGTCGGCCTTCTTTTCTCTGCTAAAAATAAATTAAAAGCGAGGATGACCGGTATCATCACCTGTATTCCCTACCTGATCGCCGCTATTTCTTTTTTGGTGACGTTTGCCGATATGAAAATCAACCAAAATGGACAGATAGGGATCGTAAGCTGGATTACCGATTTTATGATACCCATCCTGTTTGCCGCGATAATCGTCTTGTTTTTCGCAATGGAGAACAGAAAAATTCCCTTTGTTGTCATCGGAATCATCTGTCTACTCTCAATGGCCTCTATTGTGCTTGTGTTAAAAAACTCTTTTACCAGAATCACTGATTTGGGGTTTGTTGTGAGAACGGTTCATTGTATGGGAAAAGTCGGGATGATTCTTTTGTTAGGATACCAGGCCTATGTTTGGGATGCCAAGAAAAAAATCGCCTGCAAAAAAGTGTGAGCGTTTTAGCGCACACTCGCGCCGAGTGCGAGTGCCGAAGTCTCCAATTATGATCATGAAACAAAAACAGCTGCCGTCCGGTCAAATATTTTTTGGCCCGGACGGCAGCTTATTCCTTTTTATCTTTTTTCCAGTATCTGATCAATTAGTCCGAAATCCAGCGCTTCCTGTGCGGACATCCAGTGATCCCTCTCCGCAGCGGCCTCGATTTCTTCCTCCGTCTTTCCGGTGTTTTCCGCCAGAATACGGTTTAACTTCCGTTTGCTTTCCTGAATGTGTTCCGACATGATCCGGATATCGGTGGCCTGGCCCTGTACGCCGTTTCCGCCCACCGCCACCTGATGGATCATGATTTCCGAGTTCGGCAGCGCCATCCGTTTTCCCTTTGCGCCGCCTGCCAGCAGAAATGCGCCGAAGCTGGCCGCCAGCCCGGTGCAGATGGTTGCCACATCGCATTTGATGTACTGCATGGTATCATAAATGGCAAAGCCTGCCGTGATGGAGCCGCCGGGGCTGTTGATATAAAGCTGGATATCCTTTTCCGGATCCTGTGACTCCAGAAACAGCAGCTGGGCCACCACAAGTTGGGCAGAAACATCGTCCACTTCACTTCCCAGAATCACAATCCTGTCAGACAGCAGGCGGGAAAAAATGTCGGAGCTTCTTTCTCCCTGTGTCGTCTGTTCTACCACATAAGGAACGAATGTGCTCATGCCGCCATCCTGCCCCCTTTCTGTCTTTCACAGTTGGAACAGGAGGTACAAAGGCGCAGCGTGATCACGTTCTGCTTCGGAGAAAAAACGCCTCTGTTCCGGTATTCCTGAGGCGTACAGCCGTACAGCTTCCGAAATGCCAGTGTAAAGGCCTGCTGGGAACCGTAACGGGCCTCATAGGCGATCTCAATGATAGGCTGGCCGGAATCCGTCAGCTTTTGCGCGGCTTTTGTCAGCCGCCTTCCCTGAATGTATTTATAGACGGTGCAGCCCGTTTGATCAACAAATTCCCTGGCGATATAAAACCGGGAATAGTTGAGTTCCTTCGCGATCTTTTCCAACGTCAGATCCGCATCCAGATTATCTTCAATATACGCCAGCACCTTTTTCACCGCCGAACGATTTCCCATACTGTTATGCCTCTTTCCTTTTTATAGATGAAGCCGGAGCCAAAAGTTTTTTGGCCCCGACAACTTTATCTCAGTATAGCATCCCGGCTCTTCGTCTGTCTGAATAAAAATTGCCCATTTTTTACAGCTGCAAACTGCATTCGCCCTCTTCCAGTTCCGCTTCCGAAATCTGTCCGAGACAACAGATCCGCACCTTTTCATATTTCTTTTCATAGCCGCTGTGTCCGCCGGAAACCGTCAGCTTACCGTCCGCTGTCAGTTCACAGTGATACCGGTTGTAAACGCCCTCCCGATAGGCAAAGCTTTCGCCGTCGTCCTGGAAATGATCAAAACTTCCTTCTCCGGGCCACACCTCCAGCATCAGCAGGGTATCGGTATCCTTTTCCCCCACATAATTCTGTTTCGGCCAGACGGGCAGGATGGTTCCCGCCTTCACATAGAGCGGACAGGTATCCAGCGGCGCATCCCGCAGAATCCAGCGGCCTTTTTCACATTCAAATTTCTCGCCGGTCCAGTAATCGTACCAGTTTCCTGCAGGCAGATAGACCGATTTCACCCGCTCGCCCTGAATCACAACCGGCGCAGCCAGCAGATTTTCACCGACCAGAAATTCTCCGTTTAAGTTCTTTGCCGTTTCATCCTTTTCATAATGGAATACCAGCGGGCGCATGACAGGCAGTCCGGTCTTTTCGCCCCGGAAAAACAAATCATAGTAATAAGGGATCAGGCGGTAGCGCAGTTCCACTGCTTTCCGGTAAATCTCCAGGGTTTCGCCATCAAACTGCCAGGGCTCCTGATAACGGGTGCCTACCGCCGAATGGTTCCGAAACAGAGGGGAAAAGCTTCCCACCTGCACCCATCGGCACAGCAGTTCCTTGGTGCAGTCCGAACCAAAACCGCCCACATCGGTGCCCACAAAAGGCATTCCGCTCATCCCCATATTGCACAGCTGAGGGATCGCCATCTGCAGATGCGCCCAGATGCTGTGATTGTCTCCGGTCCAGGCCGTGCTGTACTTCTGTGTCCCGGCATAGCAGGCGCGGGTGATCACAAAAGGCCTTCTGCCGTCCCGCTCCTTTAAGCCGCCGTAAGTGGCCTTGGCCATGTTGTGACCATAGAGATTGTGCATTCTGGCGTGATCCGCTTTTTCCTCCTCATCGGTGAACACCACATCCTGAGGCAGTTCCCCGTGGAAGCTTGCGGGCTCGTTCATATCGTTCCAAACGCCGCGCACACCCTTATCAATCAAAAACTGCTGGTTTTCTCCCCACCAGTCCCGCACTTCCTTCCGGCCGAAATCAGGGTACACCGACTCTCCCGGCCATACCCAGTTGACATAAATCTCCCCTTCCGGCGTGGTCGCAAAATAGCCCTTCTCCACACCTTTGTCGTAAACCTCGTACCCCTCTTCTTTCTTTACGCCGGGATCGATGATGGTCACGATTTTGATGCCTTCCGCCGCCAGGTCGGAAATCATCTTTTCGGGATCGGGATAGCGTTTCTTATCCTGTGTCCAGGTGAAGACCTTGAAATTGTCCATATAGTCGATGTCCAGATGGATCACATCGCAGGGAATGCCGTATTTGCGCATCTTTGCGGCAATGCCCCGGACCTCTTCCTCATTCATATAACTCCAGCGGCACTGGTGATATCCCAGCGTCCACTTCTGGGGCACGGGAGCCGTCCCCGTCAGATAGGTATAGCCGGAAAGCACCTCCGGCATGCTCTCTCCCGCGATCAGATAATAATCCAGATTGCCGTCCTGCACGCCATACCAGTAATAGTCGTCGGATTCCTTTCCCATGTCAAAGCAGGAGCGGTAGGAATTATCAAAAAAGAGCCCGAATACCATATCTTTGCGCAGAGTGATAAAAAACGGGATCGACTTATACAGGGACTTAAAATTGTCCATCTGAGGAGCCGGATCATCCGTATTCCACATCACGTACTCATATCCCCGCTTATTCATAAAGCCGGTCTTATCACCCAGGCCATAAAAGGCTTCGTCCCCTTCCATCTGCTTCACCACTTCGATGGCGCCTGTTCCTTCTTCCTCCACGCTGTGGCCTTCGGCTTCCTTTAAGGCCTTCATTTCATCGCTCAATCCGGCCCTCGGCTGCCGCGCTCCCCGGTAATCACGGCAGATCACGCGGCCTTCACCGTCATAAAAATCCACCTTAAAATCATCCGATACCTTCGCCGTCACGCTGCCGGTGGAAATAGCCAGCGTGCCGTCCTGTTCGGTCACGGTAAAAGGCGCCGGGACAGCTTTTTCCCCTTCAATTGCTTTGGAGCGGTGCTCTTCACTCAGCACGCCCGCGAAAACATTGATGATTTTCTCGGTGATGACCTCAATCCGGCCCTCTCTTTTTTCAAATCGGATCACGATCCGGTTCCCCTGCTTCTCCCAGGAACATAACTTTCCAAATTCCATACTTTCTCCTGCTGCCTTTCCTGTTTTCTGTTATTGCGCCAAATCCCTCATCCCACTCTTCCGTAGGTCCGGTTCAGCTTTCTAATCTCACGCGCCAGTTCCTTTGTAAGATCCTCTTTTGTCAGCCGCCAGCGCCAGTTGGTTCCCAGCGTGGACGGGAAATTGATGCGGGCCTGATTATCCAGAAGCAGATAATCCTGAATGGGGATGATGCACATCTTCGCCACGGATGCCACCGCCGTGCGCACCAGCTCCGAAGCCAGCACTTCATCCGGCTCAATCATTCTGTTCAAATAAGTGCGCACCATGTTTTTCTCGCTCTTTTTGATGCTGGACAGCCAGCCTAAAATCGTCTCATTATCGTGGGTTCCGGTATAAGCCACGCAGTTTGTCCCGTAATTGTGAGGTAGATAATCGCCCGCCCCGCTGGAATCCCGGGAATCAAACGCGAACTCCAGCACCTTCATGTTGGGGTAGCCGCTTTCCTTCACCATCCGGCGCACGCTGTCGGTCATGTACCCCAGATCCTCGGCAATGATATCCTTTTCTCCCAGCCTTTTCTTCAGCACATGGAACAGATCGATGCCGGGCCCTTTTTCCCAGTGCCCGTTCACCGCCGTCTTATCCCCTGCCGGAATGGAATAATATTCGTCAAAACCGCGGAAATGGTCGATCCGCACCACATCGTAGAGCGCAAAACAGGAGTCAATGCGCTGCACCCACCAGTCATATCCCGTATTCCTGTGATAATCCCAGCGGTAAAGAGGATTGCCCCAGAGCTGTCCGTCCGCCGAAAAACCGTCCGGCGGGCATCCCGCAACCGCCGTAGGCTTTCTTTCACTGTCCAGCTGGAACAGTTCCGGATGGGCCCAAACATCCGCGCTGTCATAGGCCACATAAATCGGGATGTCCCCGATGATGCGGATGCCCTTTTCGTTGGCATAAGCCTTCAGGGCCTTCCACTGCTGTGCAAAAAGGTACTGCAGCCAGGCATAAAAGCTGATCTCCTCTGCATAATTGCTCCTGTAATAGCCCATGGCATTATCCCAGCGGTAACGGATATCCTCCGCCCATTGATCCCAGCTGGCGCCCTTAAAAATATCCTTCACAGCCATGAACAGGGCATAGTCCTCCAGCCACCAGCCGTTTTCCTTCCGGAAGGCTTCAAAATCGGGATCCTCCACTTTCAGGCTGCGCGCAAATGCCTTCTTTAACAGCGCCATACGATTGACATAAAGTTTCCCGTAATCAATATCTCTTTCATTCGAACCGCAGTCACAGGCCTTCAGTTCTTTTCTGGTCAGAAACTTAGCCTTCACCAGCGCCTCCAGGTCTATAAAATAGGGATTCCCCGCAAATGTGGAAAAGGACTGGTAGGGTGAATCCCCAAAGCTGGTAGGCCCCAGCGGAAGAATCTGCCAGTACTGCTGTCCCGCTTTTACTAAAAAATCAATCCATTGATACGCTTCCTTTGAAAAACATCCGATCCCATGGGGGGACGGAATGCTGAATACAGGAAGCAAAATGCCGCTCGCTCTCATCTGTCAATACCCTCTCATTTTCCTAAGATTATAATCCCTTTGGCAGCCGTCACTTCCTCCCGCATTTCTGCAAGCGGACACAGTCTGCCGTCTTTCTCCATTTTAAACTTTGTTCCGTCTGTTATCAACTGCCAGTTTCCTTCCGGCAGCATTATTTTCTCACTGCCCGGCCCCGCATGATAAATTACCAGAAGTTCTTCCCACCAGTTCTCCTTTTTACCGATACTGCCTTCTTCCCGCTCTGTTGCAGCGCCTTTTGCAAATCGGAATGCCACGGTCCCCGGGGGGACATCCAGGAAAGAGATCCGGGAAAGCGTCTCTGCTTCCTGTTCCCTGTATCCGTCAAAATGCTGCCTCAGCGCGATCAGTCCGGCATAGAAATCTGCCAGCTCCCGGTTTTCATATATTCTCTTCCAGTCCAGCTGATTTAAGGACGCTGCGGAACGATAGCTGTCTCCCACGCCCCGCTTCGTGCGCGCCCCTTCTTCCCCGGCCTGCAGAAACGGGATTCCCAGACAGGTGAAATAAATGCCCGCCGCCAGCCGGTTCTGCGCCAGGATTTCTGCATCCTTCCGGTAAAAATAAGGTTCCTTATCCCGGGTGTATAGCAGTTTATCCCACAGGGTGTAGTTGTCGTGGGCGGAAACATAGGACAGCACCTGTCGGGGGGAATGAGGCTGATACCCGCCTTTTCCGTCACACCAGGCCAGAACAGAGGACCGGATCTGTTCTTCCATTCCGGGTTTCCCGTTCACAAATCCCGGCTTTTCCGCAAAAAATACGCTGCCTTTGATGGCGTCCCTGGTATCATCATTGAAAAAGGCGATTCCCTCCTCCAGCAGCGCAGCGTTTGCCTTCACCGCCTGCACCTTCCCTTCCTGCATGGCGGTGGGCCCTCCTGCCCAGGGTTCCCCGTACATCAGGATATTTTCCCCGCCGGGCAGTCCGTTTAACGCCCTGCGGACCGCGTTCATGGTTTCCACATCATGCAGTCCCATCAGGTCAAACCGAAAGCCGTCCAAATGATATTCCCGGGCCCAGTAAAGGACCGAATCCACCATATACTTCCGGTACATCAGCCGTTCGCTTGCCGTATCATTGCCGCATACCGAACCGTTGGAAAAACTGCCGTCCGCATTCTGCCTGTAATAATAGTAAGGCACTGTCCGCTGAAACCAGGAATCCACGCTGTATGTATGATTATAAACCACATCCATCACCACCCGGATGCCCGCCTGATGCAGCGCCTGTATCATTTCCCTGCACTCCCGGATGCGCACCTCTCCACGGAAAGGATCTGTGGAATAGGACCCTTCCGGCACATTATAATTCACCGGATCATAGCCCCAGTTAAACTGTCCGGCCTCTCCCGCTTCGTCCACTGAGCCATAATCATACATGGGTAAAATATGGACATGGGTAATTCCCATTTTTTTCAGCCAGGAAACACAGGTAGGTTTGGATAAATCCCCGTCCAGCCCTGTTTCTTCGCAGGTAAATGCCTTGAACTTCCCGCGGAATGCTTCCGGCACGCCGCTGTGCGCATCATTGGAAAAGTCCTTCACATGAACTTCCCAGATCACCGGGCTCTTCGGATGCTTTTCAAAAAGCAGCCTGTCATGTTCCTTCTCCCAGCCTTCCGGCTCAGCCGCCTTTAAATCCACCACCATACTGCGCTGCCCGTTCACGCCTGCTGCCTTTGCATAAATATCCGCTGTTTCTTTCGTCTCCCCGTCTGCCGTCACCAGAAATGTATAATAAACGCCGGCCAGATTTCCTTTTACCGACCTGCGCCAGACACCCTTTTCCCCTTTTTCCAAGGGAAGCCTGCCCAAGTGCTCTGCGCCCTCTTCATTGTCGCTTCCGGTGCTGTATAAAAGCAGTTCCACCCTTTCGGCCGTGGGGGCCCAAACCGCAAACTCTGTTCTGTCCGCATCATAAACCGCTCCCAGATCACCGCCATCATAAAAATATTCCTCTTCAAACTCTTTGGAGGAAAACAGCTCCCGCCACTCTTCCGGCTCCTTCTTCACCGCAAGATCATCCATTTTCAACAACCTCCCTAACCGCTGCCGTCTCACTTCTCATCCGTCCGCAGCTCTGTTTCCATTCTATTTTATAAAAAAATAAGGAGAACTACAACCTGACAAGCATGTTGAAATTCTCCTATTTATTTTGATTTTTTACTATCTTTGAGCAGCGCGTCCCAAAAGTATTGGGAACCAGATGGGGAGCTCGCTCACCAGATGGTTCTCAAGGCTTTTGGGACATGCGGCGAATGCCGCAAAGCGAGGAAGGCGGCAGCCTTTCGAGCTTGGGCGCTGCGGACCCCGCTTGTTTCATGCGCGTTGGGAAAAGACTGAGAACCAGATGGGGAGCTCGCTCACCGCCCTGATCAGCATTTTGTCGCAATTACCGGACGTTCTCTGAGCGGCCATCCGGTTTTCTCAGAAATAAAGCCCGCCAGATCCTGAGCCATCCGGTAATGTGTCTGGAATCCCGGATGGAAACCGCCGCCCCAGCCTTCAACCTCCGGTATGATCAGTCCCAGATCAACAAGAAAGACTTTCTCATTTCCCAGTGCCCGGAAGTGACCGGTGACACGTTCTACACTGGGCAGATAATTATTATTCATAGTCCCGACACAGCAGAAAACATAAGCCTGCGGATATTGCTGCAGAATATCTTCTATAAATGCAATATATTTTTCCACATACAGATCATCCGAAATCGGGTTGGAATAATCATTCTGTCCCAGATTGATGATAACTCCATCCGCAATATATTGGGAAAAATCCCAATCCGGTGTGTCAAATCCGTGCACTCCGTGAAAATGCGGCGGCAGTCCGTTAATATTGCCCATAGCGTCCTGCAGTATGCCTATGCCGGAAATAGCGATCGTATGATATTCCGCTGAAAGCATCCTCGCGCTCAGCCCTGCATATGACATATATCCGTTATCCAGCGCCGGCGCATGAGCCACTTCGTGAGGGTGTCCGTTTCCACAGCCGTTTGTGATGGAATCGCCGAAATACTCCAGTCTTAAACCATGGGCCTCAGGCGGATCCAGGAACTGTCCCCCCTTTGGAAGATAGAAATTCAGGAAAGTAACCCGCCCCATCAAAAGTTCCGTCCGTTTATGGATTTCCAGCGTATGAATTCCTTCGGGTACTTCCGCCTCTATCCGATAATCCCCGACTCCTTTTTTCAGTCCAATCCAATTACGGGCCACACCGTCCAGAATGATTTCAAGGTAGTCTTCTCCATCGGAATCCTCCGCGCGCATCCAGATTTCCTCCCCTTCAAAGGTAAGGAATACAGCACTGTTCACCCATGCCGCCACCGGAGTCTCCGGGTTTTGGCAGTCAAACCGTCCCATTAACCGGGCATGTTTTACAAATGAAAATGTTTCCATTTAATCCTCCACACAATTACGCTGCTCACAGCGCAAGGTCTTTATTTCCAGTTTACCGATTCTGTCTGTCGGCCCCTCCGCAGCATTACCGTCCAAATCCGTGCAGCCTGCAACACAAGCCGAAAGTTCTCCCTGGAGTTTCAGCGGTTTTTCGCTGCATCCTGCATGGAAGATCCGGGCAAGGCAATCCTCTTTTCTGAGTTCAATCGTAACCGTTTCCACGGAAAGGTCCTCACTGCAAAGTAATGTGCGCTTCATCCTTTCCGGTTTTCCGGCAAGCCTTTGCACCAGCAGAGGCTCCCGCAGACGGGCATCCTCAAAGGAAACCTTTCCTTCATCCCATCCGCCCGGATGAGGCATCAAAGAAAATCCGACCGAGAATAACCCTTCTGCCGGCTGATAGCCCCACCAGAAATTCCCGTGATACCCAAATGCTGCGGTCAGAGAAAACTGGTTGTCCACAAGGGAATAGCCGTTAACTGCATCACAGAATACCGCCAGCCCCGTATCGCTGCTCTCCTGATAAAAATCAAGATATCCGTTTATAATATTATGTTTTATTGTTTCCCAGGAATCAAAACGGGTATCGTCCAAAGCGCTTTCATAAACATCAAAGGGAGCGCTTTTGGCAACCCGCACTTTCTCGTTCCCCAGCGGAATCTGAATTCCGATTTTATAATCTTCCCTGCAGGAAGAGCGTTTTGTTCCCAGATAACGTTCCTCTTCCCTGGGTTCATAAGGATAGCCAATCTCTGTTTTTTCAGAGAAATACAATTTTGTCTCAAAGTCAATACGGGCATTGCCGTTTTTAACAATAACGGTATTGCTGAATCTGATATCCGAAAAAGATCCCTTAAACTGCAGTTTGCAGCTCAAAGGCCCGTTTTCCAGTATTTCACACTCCACCTGAGCATTGGCTGTACTGATAAACGTTCCCTCATTAATGGAATATCCTCTCAGGCTTCCGAAACCGGTAACACCGGCAGCATAATCCCGCCCCGTCCTCAAATCCTTAAAACGAACCAGCGATCCGCCTTTCATCAAGTCAAAAACAAGATGCAGGCAATCTGTTTTTACCTCTATAATATTCTGGATCCCTTTTCTTGCAATTCCGGCTTTTGGAATCCTGCTTTCTCCCGACAGAACAACCTTATAGCAGTGATAACCAATACCGTGGTTTTGTGCGGTAAAGCAAAGCGCCGCCGTGCCGATCCCTCCATCCGCATACCGGCGGACAGCCTGATACTGGCTTGGCACTTCTTCTCCGTCTTCATCATAAACCTGCATGCTGTGCACCCCGGGTTCCAGGCCAAGCGTAACTGCTGCCTGATCCGTACGGTTGCTGCCCACAGTATTCACGACCCTGAGCCAGATTTCCGATTCCTTCGCCAGATCCGGATTTTCTTTACCGGTAATTATTTCCTGAGACGCCGCTGAAATATGGTCTAACAGTGCGCAGGCATCAAGTGCCAGCTTATTGGACCGAAATCCCCACTGTCCGGTTCCTTCCCCGCAGGTGGCGCAGATATATCCGTCATGGTGTTGTGCCTGCATCAGCATCTTCCAGGCTGCCCTGAGCATTTCCCGTTTTTCCGCAAGCCGTTCCCTGCCGTCCTTTCTCTCCGTCGCAGCGAGCGCAAGCAGCTTTTCTGTCTGCAGAATGCTGTTCTCTGCCTTTCTCACATTCCGGAGCATTTCTCCTAAAATCCGGTTTCCCCAGGGTAACGCCACACAAATATCTTCCTGTGAAAAAGGGACTTCTCCTTTCAGCCGATTTCCGAAGCGTTCAAAATACTCTCTCCAGGTCACATATTCCACATCGATTCCCTGTATAAGAGGAGAAGAAGACCATCCCAAATCCTGCAGGCACATTCCGGCAGGCGCTTCGATTCCCTGACCGACGCATTTTTCCGCAAAAGCAGCGATGGAACTGTAATCGTATCCCGCTCCTTCCGTCGCGCTGCAACCCACCAGTTCTTCACACTCGTATCGGGGAACAGCAGGCAGAATACTGCCGTCCGGCCCGGTCAGCCGCACGATTTCTCCTGGCATTTTTGCCATATAGCCGCCCCAGGCCGTGGGATTTTTCAAGCTCATCCGGCGATACCCCAATCGTTTCAAAATCTGCGGAAGGGAAGAAGTAAAACAGGGTTCCTGCACCGCATAAGTATCGATCACAACGTTTGGAAAATGATGCCGGATCATATCTCTTCCGTAAAGAAGCTGCCTGATATTGCTTTCGCCGTTGACTGCCCAGCAGAAAGGCTGCGCATAGCTTCCGCTGATAAATTCTATCCTTTCTGCCGTATCCGGATCCGCAATAAACTCCTGTAACCGGCGATAAGTTCTCAGGTCGTGCTGCCTGAGATATTCCCACGAATCCGGTTCAATTTCCAGGCTGATTTTCCACTCCGGAAATCGTTCCAGCGCATACAGAATATCCTGCCAGGAGCCTTCCGGCATATGTCCCCGGATTCCACCATGATAACCATCTATAAAATATAAGGTAGCCAACATTCTCCTCCTCTTTCCTGAACCTCATTTATTTTCCTTCGTAATAAACCCATTTGTCACTGGTTTTAAAAATAACCAGAGAAAGAAGGAGTGTTATCACAAGCAGTACCCATGCCAGCGCCGACGCATAACCCATCTGATATTCCGTAAAAGCTTTATTATAGAGATGATAGCCGTAGAAATAAGTGGAATAGGAAGGTCCGCCGTTTGTCATGATGAATGCCTGGCTGAACACCTGTAATCCGCCGATAATACCTGTGATCAGATTATAAAACAGCGTCGGTGTGATCATCGGCAGCGTAATTTTGAAAAATTTTGTGAATGCACCCGCGCCGTCTACGGTAGCAGCTTCATACAAAGAATCGGGAACATCCTGGAGAGATGCGAGATAAATGAGCATTCCGCCGCCCACTGTCCACAGGCTCATTAAAATCAGGGAATTTTTAGACCATGCCGGATCTGTAAGCCATCCGGGTCCAATGATGCCGATTTTACCCAGAAATGTATTCAGCAGTCCGAAATTCGGTTCTAAAATCCACATCCATAAAAGAGAAACCGCCACTGCGGAAACAACTGTGGGCAAATAGAAAATCGTTCTGAAAAAACGCATTCCCTTTACCTTCTGATTCAGCAGCAATGCGATCAGCACACCTGCGGCGATACCGACAGGTACGCTCAGGAATGCATAATAGACCGTATTCCAGATACTCTTCCAAAAAAGCGGGTCGGAAGTGAACATAATGATATAGTTCTGAAGGCCTATCCAGGAAGGCGCCTTTAGCGTATTGTAATTTGTAAAACTGTAATACAGAGAGGAGCACATCGGATATAACGTAAAAATAAAAAATCCAATCAGCCACGGCGCTGCAAAGGAATAACCCATAATGTTTTCGCGGGTCTTTATTTTCATACCCTGTTTTTTATTCTGTCGGCTCATTTTGTCATTTCCTTTCTGCTGATCCAAAAATTCGAGGCGTCAGCCGCCCCGAATTTTTGGATGAAACGTGTCACTTGCTCATGGACTTATTATTTTCAATTGCCGTCTCAATTGCTTTCTGCGCATCATCCAGCGCCTGTTTCG
The DNA here is from genome assembly GCA_902476265.1 of uncultured Lachnospiraceae bacterium. GTDB lineage: Bacteria > Bacillota > Clostridia > Lachnospirales > Lachnospiraceae > Gallintestinimicrobium. The sequence goes on along the minus strand of CABSCP010000001.1, from coordinate 95,495 downwards.
GAGTTTTCTGCTCCAGCTGTGCAGATTCCAGTTCCGGATTAAGCAGGTTCCACCAGTTAGGGACAGAGCTTTCATATTTTGTGACTTTTGTCTGTGCCAATGTTTCCAAAATTACCTGCCAGACAGGATCCTCATTAAATTCTGTACAGCTTTCCATCGCTTTTTGATTCGTGGAGGGCCATTTGTTCTCTTTTGCCCAGTATTGCTGGGACTCTTCGCTGGTCATAAACTTAATGAATTCCCATGCGGCATCGGCTTTTGCCTGATCCCCATGATCAAAAATCTCAAGGTCAAAGGAACCACCCTGTGTCGCGTTAGAACCTTCTGTCAGGCCGGGCATAGGAGCAACACCATAATTAATATCACTTTCAGACAGCTTTTTATAGAAGTCCACAACATTTACTTCCATCGCCACAAATCCTGCCAGGAACGGATCAATGCCTGTTGTTTTGGATGCTGCGGACAGCGACTGAACCTGCTTTGCGCCGTATTTATTGGTCATACGGACATACCATTCCAATGTTTCCAGGTTCTCAGGGCTGTTGATCATCGGTGTAGAATTTTCATCAAAAAAGACATCACCACGGTTCAATACATAGTCACGAAAAGAGACATTTCCCAGGGAAGGATGGAAACCGAGGACCTCAATTTCTCCGTTCTCTTTTACCTTTGTCAGCTTATCCGCATATTCTTCCAGCTCTTCCAGTGTTTTCGGGGGCTGTTCAGGGTCAAGTCCCGCTTCTTTAAACATGTCTTTATTATAGACAAGGAAACGTCCGCCGCCGGAAAAAGGCACACCGTACCAATGGCCGTTATAAGTTCCTACATCCTGTGTCCATCCATAAAACCGGCTCATATCGAAGTTGTCTCTCTCAATATAGGGAGTCAGGTCTACCAAAACGCCTGCCTCTGCACGGCGGAGACTTTCGGTCAGATCATAAAATGCAACGTCCGGGCCTGTGCCTGCGGGAATTGCCGTATCCATCTTAGACAGGAAATCGAAAAAACTGATTCCGAGATCTTCTACATAAATTTCATCCTGAGACTCATTAAAACGTTTGATCAGCTCATCATGTACCGGTTTAAAAGCATCTCCCTCCGGGAAAATATGCCAATAGGTAATGGTTACCTTTTCTCCCTTTCCCGCTGCTGCCGGTGCTTCAGCTGCCTCACTCCCTGCATCCGCTGCGCCGCATCCGGTTAAAATGGCAGACAGAAGCATTGTTCCTGCTAAAAGCAGAGAAATCATTTTTTTCTTTAACATACTTATTACCTCTCCTTTTTATTTGTTGACTTATTTTCATTCAGCCGTTCGCCGAATTGATTCCCTCATCATAAAATACTCATCCTTTAATTCCTGTCAGAGTGATGCCCTTCACAAAGTAATTCTGGAAGCAGAAGAATAAAATCAGCGTAGGAAGCGCCGTCACAACGGATGCTGCCATCAACAGGTTCCACTGTACGCCGGAGTATCCCTGAAAAGCTCTTAGACCGAGGGCAATTGTATACTTCCTGGGCTCTGTCAGATAAATGAGGGGGCCAAAGAAGTCATTCCAGGAACCCATAAAAGAAAAGATAGCTATCGTGGCCAGTGCCGGTTTGCACAGCGGCAACACGATATTAAAAAATGTTCTGAGTTCCGAGCATCCGTCTATACGGGCCGCTTCAGACAGTTCATTTGGCAATGTGCTGAAGAACTGTCTCAGCAGAAAGATATTAAAAGCGCCTCCGCCGAAATAAGACCCTACAATCAACGGCAAATATGTATTCAGCCATCCTAGCTTCTTATATAGTACAAAGAGAGGGATCTGGGTAACCTGGCTGGGCAGCATCATCGTCGCCAGCATGATGATGAACCAGACGTCCCTGCCCTTCCAACGCAGCTTAGCGAATGCATATGCAACCAGGGATGCCGTGAGCACTGTACCGATCATATTCAAAACAGTGATTGTTACCGTATTGATGGTGTACTGCAAAAACGGCATCGTCGTCAGCGCTTTGGGGTAATTGGAAAAAACCGGTTCTTTCGGGAAAAAATTCTGCCTGACGATTTCCATATTATCTTTTAATGATGTCAAAATCATCCAAAGAAACGGAATGAAGAATAAAGCGCCCAACAGGATTAAAAGTGCATATACAAATACCTTAATTGACAGCTCTTTAACATTTCGTTTCTTTCGTGGCTGCATAATTTTGCTTTTTGGTGGTTGTGAGACAATTTCCGCTTTTTGACTTTTCATAGATGGTTTCCTCCTCGCCTGCCTGCATTCGTTTTATTAGAAAGACCGTTTCCATATTTTTCTAAAATATACTTTAATAATTTTATAACTCATGCTTTAATATAATCATATTTAGTTATGTTTGTCAATACAAAAAATGCCCATACCGTAAAAAAAATATAAACTTGTACATTATTTCTCTTTGATTTCATCCTATTTTGTCATCTTTGCGAAGTATTACTTGATTTTTATAATTTTATATGTATACTTTAATATATAATTTATATACATTAATTTTAATCACAATAACAAGGAGACTTGCATGAATAACGAACCGAAATATGTAAAAGTCAAGCATTCCATCCTTCGTAAAATCCAAAACCGGGATCTTCTGCCAAATGATAAACTGGCAAGCGAAGAGGAATATGCAAAGCATTATGGAGTCAGCACAATCACCGTAAAAAAAGCATTGTCCGAACTGGCATCAGAAGGTTATATCCGCCGCACAAAGGGACAGGGCAGTTTTGTGGAATCATCCCAAAAGCCTGTCGGTACCAGCCATCTGGTTGCGCTTGTACTCTCCTCTGAATACCAGCAGGATTCTTCCGTCATCCAGATCATCATCGGCGCCCAGCAGATGCTGTCCAATTTCGGATATGCCCTGATTGTGGAATGGAATGAAGGCGGCCTGGAGGAAGAAAAGGGAATTATCCAAAAAATGCTCGCCCAGGGGGTGGAAGGATTTTTAATCTATCCATTTGACCCCGTTCCCAGCACAGCAAATTATAGTCTGATTGAACATCAGGGGTTTCCTTATGTTCTGATCGACCGCTATAATCCTGAGCACAAATCTTTTTTTGCAGGCTGCGATAACTATAACGGAGCTATCACAGCCACCCGGAAGCTGCTCCGTCTAAAACACACAAAAATCAAGTTTGCCAGTTATCATTTCTTTCTGAGTTCCGAACAGGAACGATTTGACGGCTACTGCCATGCTATGCGGCAGGCAGGCCTGGAAATCACGAAGGAAAATCTGCTCACAGACATCAATTACGATATGCTTGCAAATGACATCCTCGCCCATAATACAACCGCCATTTTCTGCTGTAACGACAGACTTGCCCTGAAAATGATAGAAAATCTGATCAAACGCGGCATTCGGATCCCGCAGGATGTTTCCATTTTTGGCTTTGACGACTGGAGCGGTTCTCAGCAGTCCGCTGTCAGTATTTCCACTCTAAAACAGGATTTTGAGGAAGAAGGCGGCAACGCTGCCATTTTACTCATCAATGCCATGAAAGGACATTTTAAAAGCAACGACACCAGACTGCTTTCCGGCGCTCAGCTCATCCTTCGGGAGTCCGTCTGTAAAAATCCGTATGCAAATCCCTGTGACCGGGAAAAGGAGACACAAAAAAATGAAAAATCAACACTGGATTCAGGGCGACAATGTCTGTGAATCCCCGCTTTTCCGCAGAAGTTTTCATCTGGATGAAATTCCTGTTTCCGCAAAAATAGAGATCTGCGGTTTAGGATATTTCCTGCTCTTTATCAACGGAGAACGGGCGGGGGATCAGGAATTTGTCCCCGCCATGACCAATTATTCCTCCACTCTCGGCTGCGATACCTCCTATCCCGTCTGGGAAGAGCGTTCCGTATATCGCTGCCTGTATATGACCTTCGATCTTCTTCCTTTTTTAAAAAAGGGAGAAAACGTAATCGGCATACAACTCGGAAACGGATGGTATCATCAGACCCGGCGGACGGCGGAAGGCGCTTTTATCTTCGGATTCCCAAAGTTAAGATACGAACTCACTCTGTTCCACTCAAATGGTGACCGCATCTTTCTGGAAAGCGATCCCCAAACCCTCTGGAAACCGGGGGAATTGACTGCAAACAATCTGTTCTACGGAGAAACCCAGGATCTGAGGCTGCTGCAGGAAAACTGGTGCATGCAAGGCGCCGATTTATCGGACTGGACACCTGCCCGGCCCGTCCATGCGCCGGAAACCCGACTCACGCCGCAGCAATGTCCGGCCGATAAAGTACTGCGGACCATACAGCCCCTGCTTCTGGAAAAATCAGGCTCAAAAAATTTATATGACTGCGGTGAAAATATCGCGGGCTGGGTCACGATCCGCTGTACAGGGAAAGCCGGGGAAACCGTCTCTGTAAAATACAGCGAAGAATTAAGTCCGGACAGACATTGTCTGGATTTTCAGTCGGCCGGAGGTGAAAAGCAGATCCAGGAGGACCGCTATATTTGCGACGGTTCTCTCAAAACAGTTCATCCCAAATTCTGCTGGCATGCTTTTCGCTATTTTGAAGTGGAAGGCCCGGGAATGGCGGTATCCGCATCCGTAGTCTGCACCGACGTTTCCGTGACCTCTTCCTTCCGCTGTTCTGACCCGGTTTTAAACTGGCTTTATGACGCTTATATCAGAACCCAGATTGATAACTACCACAATTGCATTCCATCCGACTGCCCTCACCGCGAAAAACTGGGCTATACCGGAGACGGACAACTGACCTGTGAAACAGCGATGCTCACCCTTGATACCAAGAGCCTTTATGAAAAGTGGTATCAGGATATCCTGGACAGTCAGGGGATTGATTCCGGTCATATCCCCCATACAGCGCCTTTTTTAGGCGGAGGAGGCGGTCCCGGAGGATGGGGCAGCGCTGTCTATATCGTCCCCATGGCCTTTTACCGGATATACGGAGATTCTACTTTATTGCAAAAAGGATATCCTTCCATCCTCCGCTGGCTTCAATATATGAATTCCCGATGCACAGACGGCCTCATTACCTGCGAAGAAAAAGGCGGCTGGTGTCTGGGGGAATGGTGTGCGCCCGAATCAGAATCAGAGACAATCCCTGCAGAATTTGTAAATACTTATTTTTACATCCGAGGTCTAAAATGTCTCAAACAGATTGCCGAAATTCTTCACACCACGCCTCCCGTCTGGATTGACCAGCGGATCCAAAAATGCAGCGATGCCGTCATCCGCACTTTTTACAATTCCCGGACCGGTGATTTCTGCAGCGGAACCGGCGCTGCCAACGCCTTCGCACTGGATCTCGGAATCGGCGCCGATAAAACCAGGGAGAACCTGATCCGGAAATACAAACCGGCAAAATCATTGGATACCGGAATCTTCGGAACCCCCCTCCTGATAGAAAGGCTTTTCAAAGAAGGCGAAGCGGATGCCGCCTTTCAATTGTTAACAAACGACAGTCCTGCGTCTTATGCCGGAATGATGCGGGCCGGCGCCACCACTCTTTGGGAAAGATGGGAAGGAACGGATTCCCACAACCATCCCATGTTTGGAAGTGTGGCAAAACTGTTGTTCACCGAAGTCCTCGGCATCCGTCAGAAGAAAGGTTCCTGCGGCTTTACTGACTACGATATCTCTCCGGCAAATATCGGGGCGCTCACCTGGGCAGAAGGATCCGTCCAAACAGCTGCCGGAACCATTTCTGTAAAATGGACTCGCTGTGGACAGGATCAGCGGATCATTCCGGAAACTTCATTTACAAAAGAAAAGAGGTAAACCATGAACTTTGATATGATCAGCAATACCCTTCGGGAAGGTATTTTTATAAAAGAAGAGAATGGACGGATGTCGGATTTCTTTATGGAAAGCTTCTGCCCCCAGTTGGATACACAGGCGATAGATCCCTTTTATCCGGATGCCGCCGTCATCAACCTGGGAACCAACGATTGGTCGGCTCCTATCTCAACCCTGCAGTATACACAGCGTTATGAGGAACTGCTGGATTTTTTCCGAAAACGATATCCGCACACCCCGCTGGTCTGCGCCATCGGCCCCATGAATTTCGGACCGGTTCCGGCGCTCACTGCTCTGGTAGCCAAACGCCGGGAAGCCGGAGACCGGAATATCCATTACCTTGAATTTCCCCTGATCATCCGCCCCCAGGACGGCTTCGGCGGGGCCGGACACCCTTCCGTGGTCAAGCATCGGGCCATGGCCGAACTTCTAACTCAAAAGCTGTGCGAAATCTGTCCTGTTTTCAAAAACAGCTGATTTCCCATCATAAGGAAGCAAGTTCTGTGTACTTTCTCTTATCACAAAAAGGAGTCCCTCCCGTCTTTTAACAGGAAGGACTCTTTTCATTCTGTTCTTACATCACTTTTTCAAAGGTATCATAAAGACTTCTTATTTTCAGCTGTTCTCGAACCTCTTCCAGCGCTAATCTCCGGGAAATGCAGTTTTTCTCCAGCCTGATCCTTTTTTCCTTTCCGGGTTCCAGATCGAAGATATTGTCCTCAAATACAGCATCGGCATCGGCAAGATCCAGTTCCACAAATCTGGCAAGAGACCTGCCGCGCAGAATAATAACAATCGAATCTCCCTCTTCCACCGCTTCTGATTCAATTTGAGGATCCGTAAATCCAAAATGTTTGTTTTTTACAAAGAGGCAGATGCCGGCGCCGATAATTTCATTGTCTGTCCGCAGCTCATAGGATAAAAAATCTTCCTGTGCACAGAAGTCTTTTGTTCCGTTTTCAAAATCCAGTTTTACCACTTGTTGTGTGGACAATCCGGGCACCTTTGCCGGTACATCGCCGGACTTTAACACTCGCCCGTCTCTGTGCCGAAGTTCCCAGTGCACGCTTCCCGAAACAGCGTTTCGGGTATCATTTGTCACATGAAGCGCTACGGTCTTTCCTTCTTCGCAGGCTGAAAGCAGTATCGGAGCGTAGAATCTCCTGGCCATATACTGCACAGCCTTCCACCGGTTAAAGTAATCCACGCAGGACCAGGATGCCACGGGCCAGCAGTCGTTCAACTGCCAGATCAACGCTCCCATACATCTTCCCCTGTTTCTTCTCCAATGTTCCACCCCATACCGCATTCCTTCTGCCTGCACCAGCTGGGAGACATATAGGAGGGAGTCAAAGCCATGCGGATATCTGAAATTATCGCTGACATAGAAAAGAATTTTTTCATTTCCCGTTCCGTTTTTCTGGTGGCTTTCGCACACCTTCGAAAAAATATTTCTGTCCTCCGGCCTGGTAAAGGTTTTCATGGTTTTCAGACACGGAAATGACTGAATGCCAAATTCGGAATTAAATCTGGGATAAATATTCCTGTAATTCGTCAGCGGCTCCCGGCCGTGCCATACTCCCCAATAATGGGTATCGCCAAAGTTTTCATTATCCGTATCCACAATATGTCCTACGGAAGAGGGAGAGGAATGCCAGTAGGGCGCAGCAGGATCCAACGTTCCGGTAAGCCGGGGAAGGTAGGATTCAAACTGTTCCAGATAATCATCCTTCATTTTTGCGCCGTAGCGCTTTTCAAAGTCAAAATTAGCCCATAGCATTTCGATCTCGTTATTGCCGCACCACAAAGCAAGGCAGGCATGGTTGCGGAGCCGCTTTACATTGTCGGCCGTTTCTTCCGTAATGCTTTTTTTGAGTTCCTCCGTAAACTCATATGCACGACAGGCGTACATATGATCCTGCCATACCAGAATGCCATATTCATCGCAAAGATCATAAAACGCATCTTCCGCATAGTGACCGCCGCCCCAGACGCGGATCATATTATAATTCGCTTTCCTGCAGTCTTCCAGCATCCGTCTTGTCTTTTCTTCCGTCCTTCTTCCCAGCATGGCATCTTCCGGAATATAATTTGCACCCATTGCAAAAATTTCTTCGCCGTTCACCACAAACGTAAAACTCTGTCCCCATTTATCATCTTCCTTTTTCAGAGCAATCGTGCGGAGCCCGATCTTCATTTCCCTATCATCCAGTTTCACATCGTTTTCCGTCAGCGTTACAGTCATCCGGTAAAGGGGCTGGTCTCCCAGATTATTCGGCCACCAGAGCATGGGATTTTTTACAGACATCTCCATCTCTGCATGATCTTTGTTAAAATCTATACTCCCTTCCAGTTTTTCATGTGTGGGTGTTTCCACTTCAACCAAAGCACGGTATCTGCCGTCCTTCCATTTTTGAATATCCATTTGTATCCGCAGCTTTACCTGGCCGGGTAAATGTTCCTGTCTTACATAAATATCATCTATTTTCGCGTTGTCATAGCTTTGAATAAAAATCCCCCGCCAAATGCCCTGATCCCCCAGCTTCGGCCCCCAGTCCCAGCCATATGCGTATGCGGCTTTTCGCAGATGGGACAGGGCCGGTTCATCATCCGGTATCCGCGGATCATACATTTTTTTGTTCAGCTCATCCAGGTACTCCGTTGCCGAATGAATCAGTATTTCAATCCGGTTTTTCCCTTCCTGCAGGTTCTGTTTCACATCCGTTTCCCAGATTCTGTGCATATTATCTGTTTTTAAAACGGGCTTATCATTCACCATAACGTCGCACAGCGTATCCAGCCCCTCACACCGCAGAAGCAGTCTGTCGTGTTCCAGATCCTCCGCCGCCAAATCAAAGGTCTTCCGATAAACATATTCATAACGGGATACGGCATAACCCGTTTCCTCATTGTCTCTGTAGTAAGGATCCTCAATTCTTCCATTTCGATATAAATCATTTAAAACAGATCCGGGCACGCGCGCATCCTGCCAGCTCACCTCATCCGTACGCCTCATCTGCCATTTTCCGTTTAAGTCCAATCTCATTTGCTTCCTCCTTAAAGCCATGGTACCTTTCAACCGTTTCATATCATCAATCCGATTGTGCGGATTTCAAACGGCTTCATATCCAGTTCTATTTTACCGTCAATCCGGACAGCTTCCGTTCTTTCTTTTTCCAAAAGATTGCATTCAAATACACCTTTAACCACATCCGGCAGAGAAAGCACCGTCTTCGTATTCATGCCGTCACGTTCATTCAGCCTGACAATAATACTGCTGCCGTCCTCCGAACGTTTCACAGCTGTGATTTCCACATTCTCTTTATTCACAGAGAGGAAACTTTGAGGGATACGCTTCTTCTTTCCTCCTTCATAAACCACAACAGGATGATTAAACGCCCACGCTATCCGCTCTACCCCCGCCATCCTTTCATTGCCGGCATGAGGATACAGCGCATAACGGAACTGATGCTTTCCAAGATCGGCCTGTTCTCCGGGATAATTACTGCTGCGCAGAAGCGCCAGATCCAGCACATTGTCAAATACTTTATGACCGTATTTACAGTCATTTATCAATGCTACGCCATAGTCGTCTCTGGAAAGATCGACCCATTTGTGCGCGCAGATTTCAAACTGCGATTTATCCCAGCTTGTATTCTTTGTCGTGGAACGGCGGATACTGCCATATTGAATATCGCAGGTGACCAGATTATTCCATACATCCACGGGAAACTGTGTCCGCAGCATCCTGTCTTTTTCCTGCCATTCAACCGAAGTATCAAACTCAATACATCTGCTTCCCTGACGCAGGAAGATTCTCTGCACCAACGTAGAATTGCCATAGGCATATTCCTGCCGCATTACAGCGTCCGGCCCTTCCAGACTCGTCTTCTGAGATATCAGCACAAAGCTTTCGGGGACTTTTTCATCATAATATACTTCTATATCCCAGGCATCTCCATCCGCATCATCATATACATTCAATGTATTAGCCCTCTGTCCTGACGGGAGAACTTCTTTTTCATTCTCCATATCCCAGATGGAAGAAATGCGTCCCATTTCATCAAATGTAACCCGCAGCTTCCCGTTGCAGATCTGGTTTTCAGAGATTGCCAGTTCCTCCGACCGCTCCGCTTTTCTTTCCAAAGCGGCACACCCCATTGCCGGAAGCTGTACGCAATACCATTCCCCTTCATGCTCCACATATTCCGTTCTTTCAAAAGACAGGCTGTTCACAACTGCAGGTCCCTTCAGAACCGACTCATACATTTCGCGGATGCGGCTTTTCACTTCTGCATACATCGCTTCGTAACGGGGAATACATTCCTCGTAAACCCGCTTAATGGAAGACCCGGGAATGATGTCGTGGAACTGGTAGAGAAGCACTTCTTTCCAGATGCTATCCAGTTCCTCTTTGGGATACGTTTTTCCGCCATACAGCATCCCCAGTACGGATGCAAATTCCAGTTCCCGCAGAGCCTGTTCCATCAGACGGTTATACTTTTTATTCCTGGCCTGGGTGGTATAGGTGCCTCTGTGTTTTTCCAGATACAGTTCCCCGTTCCAGCAGGGATATTCTTCCGTATCATGGTCTATGTCATGGAAGAAATCTCTGGCAAAGCGCTGCCTTGCCGGTGAAAATCCTTCCAGATTTTTCAGACGGTCCAATTTTTCAAGATGATAAGTCCCCGGTCCGCCTCCGCCGTCCCCAATGCCAAACAGTGCCAGCGCGCCTTCACAAACTCCTTTTTCATGATATTTCTTTTCAATTGTCCGGATGCTGGCCGCAGACGCCTGGCTGTTATAGGTTTCTTCGGGAAGCATATGGGTCAGCACCTCAGATCCGTCCAGTCCTTTCCATCGGAACGTATGATAAGGAAATTCATTATGGTCATTCCAGGACATTTTCTGCGTCATAAAATATTTTAATCCGCTCTTCTTCATGATCTGAGGCAGTGCAGCGGAATAACCGAACACATCCGGAATCCACATGTTGTCCACTTCCTGGTCAAATTCCTCTTTCCAGAACTTCGTCCCATACATGATCTGGCGCACCAGTGATTCTCCGCCGGTCAGGTTTGTATCGGCTTCCACCCACATTCCGCCCTGAACTTCTACCCGGCCCTCTTTGACTCTCTTTTTCATCGCTTCAAAGATAGAAGGATAGTATTGTTTCATCCACTCCAAAAGCTGTGGCTGGCTGAAGCCAAAACGGTAATCTCCAAAGCGGTCCATCATCTTGTCCACGGTCGCGAAAGTTCTTGCCCCTTTGCGGATTGTCTCCCGGACAGGCCACAGCCACGCCAGATCAATATGAGCATGCCCGATAAAATCAATGGTCAGCGAAGGGGTTCCCCCTTTCTTTTCCAGCTCCCTGCTCAGAATCTTTCTGGCCTTAACCGCTTCTTCCTCTGTATAGTCATACATGACATTCATAGCGTCATTCACACATTTCAAAATAGAAGAACGTCTGGGACCCTCGGGAAGATTTTCAAACGCTTCCTTCAGCACAAATGTATCATAATAAAGTGCACGCAGTTGCGGATAGCATTTGGCAATACCGGCTTCTTTCAAATCCCCGCTCTCCACATATTTCCCAAACAGGTCATTACAGCCTCCGTCCACCCACACGTCTATCTCTCTATCCTTTACGGACAAAAGATTCAACGGCACCGTATGTTTGCGTACGGACCCGTATTCCCATACCACGCTTCCATGAGTCAGTCCGATAATCGGCATTCCCTGTGCATCAAAGCAAAGGCCTTCGCCGCTGATATCAATCAGGAGCACCAGTTCTTCCTGACTGACGCCCTCCGGAATCCGCCCGGTAAAATGGAACCACGCGCAATCGAACAATTCCCCCCAGTGATCGCCGATTTTAAGCTCTTTCTTTTCTCCTGATAATCTGTCCTCAAACGGTACAGGTTCCTTTGTTACATATGCGGTGCAGGAAAGCGTCTGCAGCTCCTTATAATATTTTTCCTGCAGCCTCCTCACAAATTTCTCCATTCTTATGATGGTATTTTTTTCAAAAGAATACATCCCGTTCCTCCTCTTTCTGAATCACCGGCATCGCCATATATTATACATTAATGTATGCTTTAAGTTATTTATATCATATATTTTAATACCAGTCAATTGTATTTTTATATAACTTATTGAAATCAGCCTTGTCTTTTATTATTTAATAATGTATACTTTAATTATAGTAAGTTTTTCAGAAGGGATGGAAAAATGGATAAAAAACCGGCAAAATATATTATTGTAAAACAATCCATAAAGCAGCAGATCGAAGACGGGAAACTGAAAGTGGACGATAAGCTGCCCAATGAAACAGAGTATGCTGAAATGTACGGCGTGAGCAGTATTACGATCCGCCGCGCACTGACAGAACTTGCAGAAGAAGGTTATATTAAGCGTCTGAAGCATAAAGGCACCTTTGTCACTTCTCCGGACAGCTGCTCTGCCGCCGGACAGCTGATCGCTCTGATTCTGTATTCCGAAAACCATAACGACAGCTCCATTATCCACATCATTAAGGGCGCGCAGACGATGACCTCTTCTTTTCATTACTCCCTCATCGTAGAGTGGAATAACGGCGATCCAACCCAGGAGGCAGAATCCATCCGGAAGATGCTGGATTTAAATGTAAAAGGATTTATTATTTATTCTTTTAATCCCGAAAAAAGTATAAATAACTATCGGTACCTGGACGAAAGAAATATTCCTTTTGTGCTGATCGACAGATATGATGTAAACTACTCCTGCTATTACTCCGGCTGCAACAATTATAACGGCGGGGCGCTGGCCACACAGTTTCTGCTGGATCAAAAGCATAAAAATATTAAATTCGCCGGACATCAGTTTTTTTTAAGATCGGAACAGGAACGGTATGACGGTTTCTGCAGCGCCATGCGGAAAGCCGGATATGAAATCACAAAAGACAGTCTGATTCTGGATGCCGATTATGATGAACTCGCCCGGCAGATCCGTTCACGTGAAATCACTGCCATTTTTTGCTGCAATGATATCCTCGCGCTTCATATGATGCATACTTTTCGCGGTCTGGGGCTCCGCATACCGGAAGACATCTCAATTATAGGATTTGACGACTGGATCCAGTCTCCTGAGGTAGCCCGGGAACTGACCACCGTCCGTCAGGATTTCAACGAGATCGGTTCAAATGCCGCTTATCTCCTGCTCAGCATCGTTCAGAGAAAGCTGACACAAACCCCGCTCAAACTCCTCGCGGACGTTTCCCTGGTTGTACGCACTTCTGTCTGTGAGAATCTTTAAGATTTAAAAATGCACCGGAACACCCCGGTGCATTTTCCTATTCTTTCTGCGCGCCTTCCTTTTTCATAACTGCAGGCAGCATTCTCCTTCCTCGATCCTGCCTTCCGAAATTTCTCCCAGACAGCAGACCTGTACTTTTTTGTATTTCTTTTCATACCCGCTATGGGCACATGTGATTGTCAGTCTGCCGTCAGCGGTCTGTTCACAATGATACCGGTTATAAACGCCCTCCCGGTATGCAAAGCTTTCTCCGTCATCCTGAAAATGCTCCCAGCTCCCCTCTCCGGGCCAAACCTCCAGCATGAGCACCGAATCCGTATCCTTTTCCCCCACATAATTCTGTTTCGGCCATACGGGAAGAATCGTTCCTCCTTTCACAAATAACGGGCAGGTATCCAGCGGCGCATCCCGGAGAATCCAACGCCCCTGTTGTCCGCTCGCAAATTTTTCTCCTGTCCGGTAATCATACCAGACGCCTTCCGGCAGATAAACCATTTTCATCCGTTCACCCTGATTCACTACAGGCGCTGCCAGCAGGTTTTCACCGACTAAAAATTCACTGTTTATGGTTTTGGCCGTCTCGTCTTTTTCATAGTGGAAAACCAGGGGACGCATGATGGGCAGTCCCGTTTTTTCCCCTGTAAAGAACAAATCATAATAATAAGGGATCAGATGATACCGAAGTTCCACCGCCTTCCGGTAGATCTCCACCGTTTCCTGATCATACCGCCAGGGCTCCTGATGCCGGGTTCCGATGGCGGAATGATTCCGGAACAGAGGGGAAAAGCTTCCCGCCTGCACCCAGCGGCATAAAAGTTCCTTGGTACAGTCAGAACCAAATCCGCCAACATCCGTTCCGACGAAGGCCATTCCGCTCAGCCCCATATTGCAGAGCTGAGGTATCAGCATCTGCAGATGGGCCCAAATACTGTGATTGTCCCCTGTCCAGCCCGTGCTGTACTTCTGTGTTCCTGCATAACAGGCGCGGGTGATCACAAAAGGCCTTCTGCCGTCTCTCTCTTTCATCCCAAAGTAGGTTGCTTTCGCCATATTGTGTCCATACACATTGTGCATCCGGGCATGATCCGCTCTTTCGTCCTCGTCGGTAAATACCACATCCAAAGGAAGTTCTCCCCGGAAGCTTCCCGGCTCGTTCATATCATTCCAGATTCCTCTTACGCCTTTATCAATCAGGAACTGGTGATTTTCCCCCCACCAGCGGCGCACCTCTTCCCGTCCAAAATCCGGGAATGCCACCTCTCCGGGCCATGCTTCATTCACGTATATTTCGCCTTCCGGCGTCTTTGCAAAGTATCCCTTTTCCACACCGGTATCATAAATCTGATATCCCTCTTCCAGCTTCACTCCGGGATCAACGATGGTCACAATCTTGATTCCATCCTCTGAAAGATCTGAAATCAGTTTTGCAGGATCCGGGTACCGTTCCTTATCCGGCGTCCAGGTGAACACCTTATAATGATCCATATAATCGATATCCAGATGAATCACATCACAGGGAATCCCACATTCCCGCATTTTTGATGCAATTCCTCTTATTTCCTCCTCCGACATGTAACTCCAGCGGCATTGGTGATAGCCTAATGTCCATTTTTGCGGCACCGGAGTTGTCCCTGTCAGATAAGTGTAGCCTTCCAGTATCTCCGGCATACTGTCTCCGGCGATCAGATAATAGTCCAGATTCCCTTCTTCTATGCCATACCAATAATAATCATCCGATTCCTTCCCCATATCGAAGCAAGCCCGGTATGTTGTGTCGAAAAACAAACCAAACACCGTATCTTTGCGCAGCGTAATAAAAAACGGTATGGATTTATAAAGGGACTTAAAGCTGTCAACATGAGGCATGGACGTATCTGAATTCCACATCACATATTCATAGCCCCGTTTGTTCATAAAACCGGTTTTATCCCCAAGACCATAGAATGCTTCGTCCCCTTCCATCTGTTTGACTATATCTATTTTGCTGCTTTCTTTTTCCTCTACAATATGGCCTTCCGCAGCTTTCAGCGCTTTCATTTCATCGCTCAGACCTTCTTCCGAATGCCTTTCTCCCCGGTAATCCCGGCAGATGACGTGCCCTTTGGCATCATAAAAGTCCACTTTGAAATCATCGTATATCTTTGCGGTAACACTGTTTGTCGCAATAGCCAGCATTCCGTCCCGCTCCGTCACCGTAAAGGGGACAGCAGCCGCCTTGTTTCCTTCAATCGCTTTCGAACGATGTTCCCTGCTCACCACCTCCACAAAGACATTGATAATTTTTTCTGTGATGACTTCGATCCGCCCTTCCCTCTTTTCAAACCGGATCACAATCTTGTTGTCCTGTTTTTCCCAGGAACAAATTTTCCCAAATTCCATAATACCTCCCGCATATTCATGCTCTTTCTCATTTGTATCCCCCATTCTAATCTTTGTGCCGTCAGTAATCAACAGTATTTTTTAATTATTACGTTATTTTTTTATAAAGTATATTTTAAAGCAAAAAAGAGAACTGCCATATCGCAGTTCTCCCACTTTCCGTTTTCTAAATATAATCAGATCACCTTCGACAAAAATTCCACCAGTCTCGGATTCTTCGGGTGGCTGAAAAACTCATCCGGCGTGTTTTCTTCCTTGATCTTCCCTTCATCTACAAACAGCACGCGGCTGCCAACCTCTCTGGCAAATCCCATTTCGTGGGTGACCACCACCATGGTCATTCCGTCATGAGCCAGATCCCGCATGACGGCCAGCACTTCGCCCACCATTTCCGGATCCAGGGCGCTGGTGGGTTCGTCGAACAGCATCACATCCGGATGCATGCACAGGGAGCGCACGATGGCAATCCGCTGCTTCTGGCCGCCGGAAAGCTGGGCCGGATAAGCCCCCGCTTTTTCCGCAAGCCCGACCCGGTTTAAAAGCTGCATGGCTTCTTCCTCTGCCTCAGTCTTTGATTTTTTCAAAACCTTGATCGGGGCCAGAGTCATATTCTCCAGGATGGTCTTATTGGCAAAAAGGTTGAAATGCTGGAACACCATGCCGATCTTCTGGCGGTATAAGTTGATGTTGCTCTTCGGGTCCGTGATGTCCTTGCCTTCAAATAAAATCTGGCCGCCCGTAGGCATTTCCAGCAGATTTAAAGAGCGCAGGAAGGTGGACTTGCCGGAACCGGAAGGCCCCACGATCACCACCACTTCCCCCTGGCGGATCTGTGCATCGATGTGATCCAGAACCAGCGTTTTTCCGAATGACTTGCAAAGCCCTTTAATCTCAAATAAAATCTGTGTATCAGCGTTCATTGACTCGCAGCCTCCTCTCCATTCTCGTAATCAGCGCAGAAAGGAAACTCACACTGACCAGATAAATCAGCGCTGCGCCAAACAGCGGCATATAAGGTTCATAAGTCTGGCTTCTGACGGTATTGGCCCCGTGGGTCACATCGGTCAGCGCAATATAACCGCAGATGGAAGTCTCCTTCAGCAGCGTAATAAACTCATTCCCCAGCGCGGGCAGCACATTTTTAAACGCCTGCGGAATGATGATATGCCACATCGTCTGCACATAATTTAACCCCAGACTGCGTCCGGCTTCAAACTGTCCCTGATCCACGGACATGATGCCGGAACGGATGATTTCCGCCACATATGCGCCGGAGTTGATACCGAAAGTCAGAATCGCCACCATGCGTTTGCTGACATCCACCGAACCGAACACGATATAATACATGATCAGCAGCTGGATCATGGCAGGCGTTCCCCGGATTACCGTCAGATACAGCTTGCAGATCCAGTTTAGAATTTTCACTGCCAGAGGCGGCCGCTCCACCTTATCCGCCGTGGAGCGCACAACGGCGATGAGCACACCGATCACCACACCCAGTATTACCGCAAAAAAAGAAACGATATAAGTCGTTCCCAGACCGTTTGTAAAATATTTCCACCGGTCGTCCGTAATAAAATTGGCTATAAATTTAAGCTTTAATTCTTCCACTTCATTCACCCGTGCATCCTGTTCCCGTCCTTTTTACAGGAGGCAACAAAAACCCCGAAAAGGCTGCCGTATCAAGCGGCAGCCAAATCCATTCACAGTTACAGTTCCCGATTATTTCCTTACGATAATTACCTGGCTGGATGTTGTGTAGGTATCCGTAAAGTCAACGCTCAGCTTGCGTTCTTCGGTTACAGTCATGCCTGCAGCGCCGAAATCAGCTTTGCCGGAAACAACAGCATTCACAATCGAATCGAACTCCATGTCCTCAATCTTTAACTCATAGCCCAGAATGTCGCATACCGCCTGGGCGATATCGGGGTCAATACCCACAATCTTCTGATTTTCATAATATTCGTAAGGTTCAAAAGCTGCGTTGGTAGCCATTACCAGAGTGCCGTTGGAACGGTCCACCCCTTCCGGAGAGGTATAAGGATGCTGTCCGATTTCATCCCCGATGTAGTTTGCAATGATGGAATCCAATGTGCCGTCCGCTTTCAGCTGTGCCAGCGCTTCATTGATCTTGGCTGTCATCTCTGTCTTATCCTTATTGACACACATCGCATATTCTTCCGCGGAAAGCTCTTCGTCCAAAATCTGAAGGTCACTGTTCTTTTCCACAAACGCTTTTGCGGGATTTCCGTCAATGATCACACAGTCGATCTTGCCCTGCTTTAACGCCTGGACCGCATCCGCTCCCTTATTATAACGCTCTACGGTTGCGCCGTCGTTCTTTTCATATTCCGTTGCCAGCCCATCACCTGTGGTTCCCAGCTGAACACCGATTTTCTTGCCCGGCAGATCTGCGGAACCCGTGATAGAAACCTCCGGTGCCTTGCCGCCGCATGCGGTCATGGATAATGCCATTGCAGCCGCCATAACAACTGTCAGAATTTTTTTCATTTTCATCTCAATACTCCTCCCGGGAAATTTCTTTCCCTCTCTCTTTTTCCTGCATATTTATTCAACGAATAAATTTATATTATCACATTTTATTAAAAATGCAAGAATAAAATTCCACAAAATATGCGTAATTTCGGGCCATTTATGTATAATTATGCTAGTTTTATACATTTCACAAGTTGATATGCAACTTTTTATGCATATTCTTAACTCTGCAACGGCATTTTACAAAAACATTACGAATCCATAACCGAATCCTGGTTTTATCTTACATGGAAAAAGATTATGATTGCAGACGTAGAAACGTGAGCAAACCAAAACCGCCGACGCGGAAATTGAGGAGGAATTTATTATGAAGAAAAAAGTAATCGGTTTATTCGCAGCAGGAATCCTTGCGGCAGCTTCTCTTGCAGGCTGCGGAGGGGCAGCACAGGACCTTTCCGGTTCCATCACCATGTCCGGCTCCACTTCCATGGAAAAACTGTCAAACGCCCTGGCGGAGTCTTTCATGGCAAAATATCCCGGTGTCACCGTGACCGCGGAATTTACGGGATCTTCCGCAGGCGTTGAGAGCGTCCTCGCGGGCAGCGTGGATATCGGTAACGCATCCCGGAATTTAAAAGAGACGGAAAAAAGTGCGGGGGCGGTTGAAAATATTGTGGCTATCGACGGCATTGCAGTGGTGACCGATCCTGCAAACACCGTGACGGATCTGACACAGGATCAGCTGGTTTCCATTTATAAAGGAGAAATCAAAAACTGGAACGAGATCGGCGGTACGGATCAGCCCGTCGTGGTGGTCGGCAGAGAGGCAGGTTCCGGCACCAGAGGCGCTTTTGAAGAGCTTTTAGACCTGGAAGATGCCTGTGCCTATGCCAACGAACTGGATTCCACCGGCGCCGTCATGGCAAAAGTCGCTTCCACCCCCGGCGCTGTGGGCTATGTTTCCCTGGATGTTGTGGACGATTCCGTGACAGTGGTGAAGCTGGACGGCACAGAACCCACCGAAGAAAATATCAAAGCCGGCACTTATGCACTCTCCAGGCCCTTTGTGATGGCGACAAACGGTGCGGTTTCGGAACAGAAACCGGAAGTACAGGAACTTTTCTCCTTCCTGGCATCCGAAGAAGGAAAAGAACTCATCAAAGCCGTAGGGCTGATCAATGCAGACTGAGGCAGCGCCGATGAACTCCGTTGCCGGTAACCGAAAATCAAAAAATATCGTTGAAACGACAGCTCAAATCCTTTTTACTGTCTGCGCCTTTTTTGCAGTGCTGGCCGTTTTATCCATCACTGTTTACATGATTTTAAACGGCACTCCCGCCCTGACAGAAGTGGGAATCTCCGAGTTATTATTCGGCACCCTTTGGAAGCCTGCCGCGGCCGATCCCTCCTACGGGATCCTGTATGTCATTCTGACTTCCATAACAGGCACTGCCCTGGCCATCCTTTCAGGAGTCCCCATCGGCGTCCTCACGGCCATTTTTCTGGCGGAAACCGCGCCGGAAAAAGTTTCCCGCATCGTCCGTCCCGCCATCGAGCTTCTGGCCGGAATCCCTTCTGTCATTTACGGGCTGCTGGGCATTTTCATTTTGTGCCCGGCCATGTACCGGCTGGAACAGAAAATTTTTGCCGGCTCCCAGACGCATCAGTTCACAGGCGGCGCCAATCTGATTTCCGCTGTTCTGGTGCTGGCCGTCATGATTCTGCCCACCGTTATCAATATCAGCGAATCCGCCCTTCGCAGCGTGCCTTCGGGTTTAAAGGCCGCTTCTCTCGCCCTGGGCGCTTCCGAAATACAGACCATTTTTCAGGTGCTCCTGCCCGCCGCCAAATCCGGCATTGTCACAGCTGTGGTCCTGGGGGTGGGACGCGCTATCGGAGAGGCCATGGCCATCAGCCTGGTTTCCGGCAGCAGCGTCAATGCTCCTTTCCCATTTCATTCTGTCCGATTTCTGACTACAGCAATCGTATCCGAGATGGGCTACGCGGCGGACCTGCACCGGCAGGTGCTTTTCACGATCGGGCTGGTGCTCTTCGTTTTCATCATGATCATCAACTTATGCCTGACACGGATCCTGAAAGGAGACTCCAAAAATGAGTGACGGTATTGTGCTTAACGCTGTCCCGGTCCTCTCGGACAGCAAAAGTATTCTGCAAAAAAATTTCCGCCTTTCGGACTTCATCCTGAAATGGCTGATCCGTCTGGCGGCAGCTTTTTCCATCCTGCTGCTCGTCTTTATTATGGGCTATGTTTTTTTCCGGGGCCTTCCCCAGATCAGCCTGCAGTTTTTAACCTCCGTGCCCAGCACCTTAAAGGGAACCTTCGGCATCGCAGGCAACATTCTGAATACGCTGTATCTGATCGTCATCACGCTGCTTTTCGCTGTGCCCCTGGGGATCGGCAGCGCCATTTACCTGAATGAATATGCAAAACCCGGGCGGTTGGTCCGGCTGATCGAATTTACCACGGAAACGCTGTCCGGCATCCCTTCTGTCATTTTCGGCCTGTTCGGTATGGTATTTTTCGGAACCGCCCTGGGGTTCGGTTATTCCATTCTCACGGGCGCGCTGACGTTAACGCTGATGATTCTGCCGCTGATCACGAGAAATACCCAGGAGGCCTTAAAAACGGTTCCTCTTTCCTACCGCTTCGGCGCGCTGGGTATGGGCGCCGAAAAATGGTACATGATCCGAACCATCCTTCTGCCATCCGCCATGCCCGGCATCCTCACAGGCGTGATTCTTTCCATCGGCCGCATTGTGGGAGAATCGGCAGCGCTGCTTTTCACCGCCGGAAGCGGGTTCCTGCTGCCCAGAACAGCGGAGGCCTTTTTCGGAAAACTGCTGGAATCCGGCGGCACCCTGACTATCCAGCTGTATTTAAGCATGTCCAAGGCACAGTATGACGCCGCTTTCGGCATTGCGTCAGTACTTTTGATCATCGTGCTTTTCATCAATTTACTCGCCAGGCTTATCCTGCGGAAGTTTAAGTGAAAGTAGAGGGCTTATGAACACAGTAACCAAAAATGCCGCCTGTATGCCGGCAAAAATCCGCACCCGTAATCTCAATCTTTTTTACGGCGATACCCATGCTTTAAAAAACATCGATATGGATATCTGTGCCGGTTCGATCACCGCTTTGATCGGCCCCTCCGGCTGCGGTAAATCCACTTTTTTAAAAACTTTAAACCGGATGAATGATCTGGTGGATCATGTCCGCATTACCGGAGACGTAACAATCGACGGGGAAAATGTATATGCTCCCGGCGTGGATGTCACCCTTCTCCGCAAAAAGGCGGGGATGGTCTTTCAGCAGCCCAATCCGTTCCCCATGAGCATTTATGACAATATTGCCTACGGCCCCAGAGTCCACGGAATTAAAAATAAAGCCCGTCTGGATGAGATCGTGGAAAACAGCCTGCGCAGTGCGGCAATTTTTGAAGAGGTCAAAGACCGGTTGAAAAAATCCGCACTGGGCCTTTCCGGCGGTCAGCAGCAGAGACTCTGCATCGCCAGGGCCCTGGCTGTGGAGCCGGAAATCCTGCTGATGGATGAACCCACTTCTGCCCTGGACCCTATTTCCACTATGAAAATAGAAGATCTGATGGCAGATCTGAAGAAAAAATATACGGTGGTCATCGTGACCCACAATATGCAGCAGGCGGCCCGAATTTCCGATGATCTGGCTTTTTTCTTGTCGGGAGAAATGGTGGAATACGGAAACACCGCCGAAATCTTTTCCCGCCCAACAGATCGGAGGACCGAAGACTATATCACCGGCCGTTTTGGCTGACATACTAAAATTTCTTAAAAAAGAGGGCTCTTATGACAAACAGAAAACTGTATACCCAGGAGCTTTCCCGTCTGGCGGAAAGCCTGGAGGAAATGGGAAATCTGGCGGAAGCTTCCCTGGAAAATCTTTTTTTCGCCATGGAACACAAAAACGATGATCTGGCCCGCCGGATCATTCAGGACGACAGGCAGATCAACAACCTGGAGCGCAGCATCGAGTCCCAGTGCCTGGTTCTGATCACAAAGCAGCAGCCCATCGCCGGGGATCTGCGCATCGTTTCCTCCATTCTGAAAGTGGTCACAGACATTGAACGCATCGGAGATCATGCTTCCGATATTGCGGAGCTGGTACTGCGGTTAAACCACACCCGGCCGGAAGCCTATTCTTCCCACATCCGGCCCATGATCCGGGCCGCAAAGGAAATGGTGCATGAAGCGGTCAGCGCTTTCATCAGCCGGGACAGCGGCCGTTCTTCTGCGGTGATCGCATCTGACGATATTGTAGACGAACTTTTTAATAAAGTAAAAACCGACATCGTAAAAAGCCTGAAAGCGGAAACCTCCGGAGTGGATGAATGTATGGATGTGCTCATGATCGCCAAATACCTGGAGCGCATCGGGGATCACGCTGTCAATATCAGCGAATGGGAAATTTTTAAAGAAACCGGCTCCATCGAAGATTTTCATATCTTTTGACTCTTTTACAGGGCTGTGGAAATCCGTCTGTCTCCCGGATATCCGCTGTCCTGATCCCGTCACACTTTTTTCGCAGTTTCTCCCCATTTTTATCACAGATTTACAATAATTCCATCACAATTCCTTTCTATACTACAACCATAGAAACAAAACAACATTGCTTCCCAATAAAGATAGAAGGAGTTGACCAATATGTACGAATACGAAAACAACAATTTTGAAAACAGAGAACAGATGTATCATTACAACAGCAACAGCATGCCGGGTACCCCCGCTCCCGATCCCGTCAGACCGCCCCGCCGCAAAGGTTCCGGAAACGGAAAACGGATCGCAAAAAAAATAGGCGCCATCACATTAAGCGCCGCTCTCTTCGGCACCGTGGCAGGCGGCGCTTTCCAGGCCGTCAATTATTTCTCCGGTTCTGCCTCCGCACCTGTGGTGAACAGTGCGGAAAACTCGGCAAGCAGCCTTCTGAAAGCGTCTTCCGTATCCGGCGGTACCTATGCAAAAGGCAGTCTGGACGTTTCTGACATCGCTTCCTCTGTGATGCCTTCCATCGTAGCCATCACCAACAAATCCGTGCAGGAGGTACAGAATTATTTCAGCCTTTTCGGATTCGGATACGGCGGGCAAACAACACCTCAGGAAACGGAAAGCCGTGGTTCCGGCATCATCATCGGTAAAAACGATTCCGAACTTTTAATTGTAACCAATAACCATGTCATCCAGAATGCGGATACCCTTTCCGCCAGCTTTATTGACAATCAGGTATATGAAGCGAAACTGAAAGGTACGGACCCGGACAATGACCTGGCCGTCATCGCCGTTCCTCTGGACAGCATTTCCGCCGATACCCTGTCAAAAATTACGCTGGCTACCGTCGGGGATTCCGATTCCTTAAAGGTGGGCGAACAGGTTGTGGCCATCGGCAATGCCTTAGGGTACGGGCAGTCCGTCACAACGGGGATTGTGAGCGCTACAAACCGTACCATGGGTTCCGGTCAGGTTGTCAATGCTTCCACCGAAACGAACGACCTTCCTACCTATATCCAGACCGATGCCGCCATTAATCCCGGCAACAGCGGAGGCGCTCTGGTCAATATGAACGGAGAAGTCATCGGGATCAATTCCGCCAAAATGGCGAGCACGGAAGTGGAAGGGATGGGCTATGCAATTCCCATGTCCAGAGTTTCCGATATCATCGAAAAACTCATGAATGAAACCACCAGAAGCAAAGTTACGGCTGCCGAAAAATCCAACATCGGCATTTCCGGCATCACAGTGGATGAATCCGTCAACAGTGTCTATGGCATACCTTCCGGCGTCTATGTGGCTAATGTCACAAAAGGCGGTGCGGCAGAGGCAGCCGGCATCAAAAAAGGAGATGTGATCACAAAGTTTGACGGAAAGACCGTTTCACAGATTCAGGAACTGACAGAACTGCTTCAGTATTATCCTGCCGGTGAAACCGTGGAAATCACCTTAAAGACCCCCGGTAACGGCGGTGTATATGAAGACAAAATCGTTTCCGTAACGTTGGGTCACGCACAGACTTCCCAGGAGACCGAAACAGCTCCCACCATCCCCGAGTTCAACGGGAATATTCACTGAAGTCGGACAGAAAACGATCCTAAACAAGCGATAAAGAAAAACGGCAGGAGGCCGGCGCCCCATATCGGGAGCGCCGGCCTCCTGCTTTTCTTTCTGTTCTCTTATGCTTCCGAAAACTGATCTTTTCCTACACCGCACAGGGGGCACACCCAGTCGTCGGGAATATCTTCAAACTTTGTGCCGGGTGCAATCCCATTGTCAAGATCCCCTGCAACGGGATCATATATATAGCCGCATACATCACATATATATTTTTTCATGATTCTGCCATCTCCTTCTCTGACCGGCCGGCATTTGTGGTTCAATCCGTTCAGTCCTTATTTATTTTTCTTTCACATTTTATCCGGTTTTTACCGATTTCATTCCTTTTTCAAAGCGATTCCCCTTTAAGCCTGGGCTTAAAGGGGAATACGCCGGTTATTCCGTATTCTTATCCTGCTGTTTTTTCGTCCGGGAGCTTATTTATAAAGCTCTACCAGTTTCAGCAGATGTTCATATCTCGCCTTCGCAGCCTCTTCGGATTCCTTAAACAGCTTCTCTGCTCTTTCAGGGAATGCCCTTGTCAGACGGCTGTAACGTGTCTCGTTATTCAGGAAATCCTGGTAAGATCCGTCGCCCGGTTTGGAGGACAGTGTGAACGGATTCTTGCCTTCCGCTTTGAGCGCCGGGTTGAAGGAGAACAGATTCCAGTAGCCTGCAGCGACTGCTTTCTTCATCTCATCCTGGCAGTGGTTCATGCCGCCCTTCACACCGTGCAGTTCGCAAGGTGCGTAGCCGATGATCAGGGAAGGTCCGTTGTAAGCTTCCGCTTCTGCGATAACCTTAACTGTATGAGCCATGTTTGCGCCCAGAGCCACCTGAGCCACATAGACATAACCATAGCTCATCGCGATTTCAGCAAGACTCTTCTTGCCCACTTCCTTACCTGCAGCAGCGAACTGGCAAACTTCACCGATATTGGATGCTTTGGATGCCTGGCCGCCTGTATTGGAATACATTTCCGTATCGAATACCATTACGTTGACATTCTCGCCGGATGCCAGCACATGATCCAGACCGCCGAAACCGATGTCGTAAGCCCATCCGTCGCCGCCGAAGATCCATACGGACTTCTTCGCAAGGTAGTCTTTCTTCTCCAGAACTTCTTTGGAAAGTTCACAGCCCGCTTCCGCTGCCTTTGTCAGTTCTGCAATCAGCTTCTCTGCCGCCGGTGTATTTTCCTTTGTCTTATCCTTTGTCGCCATGAAGTCTGCGATTGCCGCCTTCAGTTCTGCGCCTGCTTCATCGGAAGCCGCCAGTTTTTCAAGCTTTGCAATCACCTGATCACGAAGAACCTTCTGCCCCAGATACATGCCCAGGCCGTGCTCCGCATTGTCTTCAAACAGGGAGTTCGCCCATGCAGGACCCTTATTGGAGTCTTTGTTTACCGTGAACGGGCTTGTAGCAGCCGGGCCGCCCCAGATGGAGGAACATCCGGTCGCATTGGAGATATACATATGCTCGCCGAACAGCTGCGTGATCAGACGCGCATAAGAGGTTTCCGCACAGCCTGCGCAGCTTCCGGAGAACTCAAGCAGCGGCTGGTTGAACTGAGAACCCTTTACAGTGTTGTCTGCCGGCATGCCGGGTTTCTTGGAAACATTGGCAACCAGGTAATCAAATACAGGCTGTTCCGCCGCCTGGGATTCCTGAGGTACCATTTCGATTGCGCCAACCGGACATACCGTTACGCATTCGCCGCATCCCATACAGTCTAACGGGGATACGCTCATGGTGTATTTATATTCGCCCGCCTTAGGCTTTGTGTCCGCAAGTTTGATATTTTCAGGAGCTGCCTTCACTTCGTCTTCACTTAACATGAAGGGACGGATGGTAGCATGTGAACATACAAATGCACACTGGTTACACTGGATACATTTATCCTGATACCAGGTAGGAACCGTTACCGCTGTGCCGCGCTTCTCGTAAGCGGCTGCGCCATGCTCGAACTGTCCGTCCGGATTCTCTGCGAATGCGGATACAGGGAGGCTGTCGCCGTCCATTCTCGCTACAGGCTCCATGATTTCCTTCACCAGTTTCACGGTAGCCGGACGACCTTTCAGTTCAGCAGGAGCCGGATCGGGAGCCGGATTCTTCCAGGATTCGGGCACTTCAACTTTGTGCACCGCGTCCACGCCGGCGTCAATTGCCTTGTAGTTCATTTCCACAACCGCGTCGCCCTTCTTGCCATAGGACTTCTTCGCAGCCTGTTTCATATAGTCAATCGCTTCATCGATCGGCATTACGTTCGCCAGTTTGAAGAAAGCGGACTGTAAAATCGTATTGGTGCGCTTGCCCATACCGATTTCAATGGCTTTGTCGATGGCGTTGATGGTATACAACTGAATGTTGTTATCAGCGATATACTTCTTCGCTTCCGCGTTCAAACGCTGCTCCAGCTCTTCATCTGTCCACTGGCAGTTGATCATGAATACGCCGCCCGGTTTCACATCCTGAACCATCTTAAAGCCTTTGGTCACATAGGAAGGGTTGTGGCATGCAACGAAGTCAGCCTGGTTGATGTAATAAGGGCTCTTGATCGGCTTGTCTCCGAATCTCAGATGGGAGATGGTCACACCGCCGGTTTTCTTGGAGTCATACTGGAAGTAAGACTGGATATATTTGTCGGTATGGTCGCCGATGATCTTTGTAGAGTTCTTGTTTGCGCCGACAGTACCGTCGCCGCCAAGACCCCAGAATTTGCATTCTACGGTTCCGGGTGCGGATGTGATCGGAGCAGGTTTCACTTCAGGAAGGGACAGTCCGGTAACATCGTCTACGATACCCAGTGTGAATCTCGGTTTGGGATCATCCTTCTTCAGTTCTGTGAATACCGCAAAAATGCTGGAAGGAGGCGTATCCTTGGAACCCAGTCCGTAACGGCCGCCGGTGAGAACGATATCGTTCATGCCCGCTTCGCGCAATGTTGCCGCAACATCCAGATATAAAGGCTCGCCCAGCGCGCCGGGTTCTTTTGTACGGTCAATAACCGCGATCTTCTTAACGGTCTTGGGAATCACATTGATGAGCGCTGACGGCACCCAGGGACGATACAGACGGACTTTGATCAGGCCGACCTTCTCTCCTGCAGCTGTCAGATAATCTACAACTTCCTCCGCTACGTCGCATACGGAACCCATTGCTACGATAACGCGTTCTGCATCGGGAGCGCCGTAGTAGTTGAACAGGCCGTAGTCTGTTCCCAGCTTTTCATTGATCTTCTTCATGTACTTCTCAACAACAGCCGGGAGCTGGTTATAAACGGTATTGCAGGCTTCACGATGCTGGAAGAAAATATCTCCGTTCTCATGAGAGCCGCGCATTGCGGGATGTTCCGGATTGAGCGCATGGCTGCGGAATGCCTTCACCGCGTCCATATTGCACATTTCTTTCAAATCTGCATAATCCCATTTCTCGATCTTCTGGATCTCATGAGAAGTCCGGAAGCCGTCAAAGAAGTTGATGAACGGAACTTTGCCTTCGATGGTAGCCAGATGGGCAACCGGGCTTAAATCCATAACTTCCTGAGGGTTGGACTCTGCCAGCATCGCAAAACCTGTCTGACGGCAGGCATATACGTCACTGTGGTCGCCGAAAATGTTCAGGGACTGTGTTGCTACCGTACGGGCAGATACGTCAAATACGCAGGGAAGCTGCTCTCCGGCTATCTTGTACATGTTGGGAATCATCAGCAGAAGTCCCTGGGAAGCCGTAAAGGTGGTCGTCAAAGCGCCTGCTGCAAGAGAGCCGTGTACGGCGCCCGCCGCGCCCGCTTCGGACTGCATCTCCACTACCTTCACCTGATTGCCGAAAATGTTCTCCTGGCCTGCTGCAGACCACTGGTCTACAATATCAGCCATTGGGCTGGATGGTGTGATGGGGTAAATTGCTGCCACATCGGTAAACGCATACGCTACATGAGCCGCAGCGGTATTACCATCCATGGATTGTTTTGCTCTGGACATGAGAAATACCTCCTTAAAATATAGTTGATTATTTACTGACAATGTTCGTATAAGTACTAAGCCCCCTTCCTTTCCCGCATCGTCCCAAATTACGACAAAATGCGCCAAAAGCTTCGTACTATATGCACAATTTTACAACTTTTTGTTCCATAATACTATACATAATTGAAAAATTTTTAAAAATTTTTAAAAATTTTAGAAAGCCTGTAATATACGGCAATATTTTGTCAGAATCCGCCCTCATTTGATGACTGTATACTCACACAGCACCCATTCCGAACCATCTCCCCGAATTACGCTGCCGCAATATTGGCAAATTTCCGCCGCACCGCTTTCCAGAGGCGCACCGCACTGAGGGCAGAGATAGGAATCTCCATCTTTTTTCAGTGTTTTCGCATCCAGGGCGCGTACAAATCTCATGCGGTAGTAAAGATCCCACAACCGCTGGCGGTCTCCGGCAATCACCCTGCCCGTCTTTTCCTCCACCTGATAGTCTGTCATACTGGCATGGAGAATAACGGTGAGATACAGCTTCCCGCCTTCCCGGACGATCTGCATATCGGAAATCCACGCCTCTCTCACGCTGATCCGTTCCATGTAGTTAATGATGCCGCGGGCTTTTTTCTGCTCCACCTGCTGTCTGGTCTGGGCATATAAATTGTCATGCATCAGCGGACGGATGGGTTCAATATCCCGTTTCATCCAGGCATCCTGCAGCTCCATAAACACATTCCTCGCAAAAGCCAGGAAATCCGGCGCTGAGAATTCGGGATCTGTCTGCCGAATCCGACCTTCCACTTCCGCCGTCTGATCAGCCGGCATTGCGGCCCCTCGCGAAGCCGGATGCGATTTTACAGTCCCGCTCCGCCCTCTGCTTCTTCCCGATGATGATATATAATAAAACATGAGAGTCACTCCCACAACTATGATCAGGGAATAAACCGGCGATGAGCCTCCCGAATCCCCGTCATCATAAGAATAACCGCTGTCCCAGCTGTCATTGTCCCAGCTGTCGTTTCCCCAGTCATCGTTTCCCCAGTCGTCGTTTCCGCCGCTGTCGTAATCGTTCATATCCCCAAAATCCGCCCTGGCTCTTATCGCGGCAGTCCCGGTCAGACACAGTGCCGCCGCCAGACACAATAACGCCGTCCGGCAAAATTTTTTCTTTTTCATCGGTTCCCCCTGTATGCTATAATGGCATGCTTTATGCCTTAATTTTCATTATATCGTATTTTTACCTTCTGACAAGAGAAAAGGACATCCGTCTGTATAAACTATGAAGCCGGAATGAAAAAAAGAAGGGACATGGCCATTTCTGTCCATATTCCTTCTTCCGCCCTCATTCTCCGCTGCTCTCATACCGATTCCGCAGATATTCTTCATAGATATCCAGTTTTTCCGCCTGCTTCTCATCCTTTAAAATCTCCATAATCCTGAGCGCCCTGTCAGCCTCTGCCGCTGCGGCTTTCCGATCTCCTTCTTCCCAAAGGCATTCCGCCTCTTTGATAAACATCTGCATGGCCATTTCAAGAGAAATCCATTTCTGCTTTGACGCTGCCCGGTGTTTTTCCGCTCCCTCCAGGATAAAAGCCGCTTCGGAAAGCTTTGTGAAATACAGCTTCGGAATCTGCTCAATCGCATTTTCCGCCGCCTTCTGATCGCCTTTTTCTTTATAGGCATAAGCCAAAAAGCGCAAAGCATCATACCTGATCTCCGCATTTTCAGCTTCAACCGTAAGGCGCTCTGCTGTCTCAATCATTTCATCCGGATTTTCTCTGCAGTTCATCACATAGAGTAAATGATCGGTCAGCCGCTCATTTCCCGGATATTTTTCCAATCCATTCTCCAGGATTCTGCGCGCTGCAGCCGGATCCTTCTCCCGAAGAGGATAGGCAGTCCCGCATATTTCCTCTATTTCTTCCCTGATCCGCTCTCTTTTGTAATCGAACAGTTCATCTGTGCTGACTCCAAAGAGATCTGCCAATGCAGGGATTGTGGTAATATCCGGCAGCGCGATATCATTCTCCCATTTGCTAACCGCCTGAAAGGAAATGCCGAGTCTGCCGGCCAACTGCTCCTGTGTCATTCCTCTGCTTTTACGCAGCTCCTTTCTCTTTTTTGCGATTTCCATAGTCACCTCCGCCGGATAGGAAAAGCCCCTTTCTGATTTCATTGTATCCCGCTGCAGGTTTTCCTGCAATCACATATGAGACAACCTCTCT
The DNA here is from genome assembly GCA_902476265.1 of uncultured Lachnospiraceae bacterium. Classification (GTDB taxonomy): domain Bacteria; phylum Bacillota; class Clostridia; order Lachnospirales; family Lachnospiraceae; genus Gallintestinimicrobium. Next base: position 65,190 of record CABSCP010000001.1, on the reverse strand, counting down.
CAACTTACGGTTGAACGATTTATGAACGATTTTTGACCGTTTAACAGGCGGCATTACATGGCGCAGGTTTTTACCGCTCCAAAGCCTCATATACCCGCAGAAGCTCCGCCGTACTCCAGGCCTGAGCAAAGCAGCCCTCGGAAAGCACCGGGTTTTCCCCGTCGTACACTTCCGCCAGCTGGCCGATGCAGCCTTCCCTCAGCGCTCCATACATCCCGAAAAGCTGTTCCTTCACCTTCTCCTTCGCCCGCTCACTGTAATCATTCACTTTCAGATAGGCCAGATAGTAACCGCCCAGCGGAAATCCCCAGACCGTACCCTGGTGATAGGCCAGATCCCGGCTCTTCATGGAACCCGTATAACGAGGATGAAATTCGGCATCCCCGGGCGCCAGGGACCGCAGGCCCCAGGGCGTATACAGTTCTTCAAAAACGCGGTCCGTCACCGCCCGCTCCTGTTCTTTTGTGAGCATGGAAAACCGCTGGGAAACCGCCCAGATCTGATTGCAGCGGATCTGGTCCTGTGCCCGCTTCCTGCGCTGTCTTTCTGCCGGCGCAAGCTCCGGTTCCTCTACAGCCAGCACATCCCGCAGGCACCCGGCCTCTTCGTTCCAGAATTTTTCCTGAAAGCTGCTCTTCACCTTTTCGGAAAGTCTCCCGTATCCGTCTCCTCTTTTTCCAAGCTCTCCGGCCAGTTTTTCCATCACACACAAGTCGTTATACCAATACGCATTGACCTCCACCGGTTTTCCATGACGGGGTGTGGGCAGAATATCCTGATATCTGACATCCATCCATGTCACCTGTTCCAGCCCCGCTCCTGCACAAATCAATCCGTCTTCCTCCATCCGGATATGAAAATCCGTCCCGTTTTGATACCATTTGATAATGTCTTCCATGGTCCCCCATGCTTCCCGCACAAAGTCCAGGTCACCGGACCTCAGATAATATTCATAAACAGCGGCGATAAAAAGCAGCGAAGCATCCACCGTATTATACATGGGCGGATTTTCCCCTTCCGGAAACATGTTCGGCATGATGCCCTTATGGCAGTACTTCATAAATGTGCGGAAAATACTTTTGGCATCCTCATACCGCCCGGTGCTGATACAGCAGCCCGGCAGGGCGATCATGGTGTCCCTGCCCCAATCCCCGAAAAAAGGATATCCCGCAATGATGCTTTTTCCGTCCGTAGACTCCCGGCGCACGATGAACTGATCCGCCGCCTTCACAAGCGCCCGGGCCGTTTCCTCCAGCAATCCCGCCTGTTTTTGCAGTCCATCCTGCCGTTTCCTCTCTTCCCGCATCATTTCTTCCACAGAAAGAGCCCCTGTTTTTGTGAAATCCCGTTCTACACTGTAAACAATGTCACAGATTTTCTGCTCCCCTGCCGGAATTTCGACCCGGATCCGGTGATGATAAGCTCCCCGGCCAACCGCCTCTCTGCCGTCCCGGCTGTCATGGGCATAGTAAAGATCTCCCGTATAGCCGGTCTGGCATATTTCCACACTCCCCTGGGTATAAAAGTGAAGAGACAGTTCCCCGGATTTTACGGTTCCCATGAAATCATTGTTCTTCTTTTCAAGCTGCAGCTCAAATTTTTTCCCCTCTTCCATGACAGAACCTTTTGCCGTAAACTGAAAGAGCGGAGTCAGCTCAAGCTGTGCACACTCTCTGCCGCGGTTTTCGATCCGGTAATTCACGCCAACCGTATTTTCCTCATACTTCATCACCATGGTTTTTGTGATCTGTACGCCCCTTACCTGATAAATCCAAATCGGAAAGTCCTCCATGACAAAGGACTGCAGATATTTCTGTCCGTCTCTGTTTTTTGTATCATCCACATACTGTTGGGAAGAAAGACTCACTTTTCCACATTCCTCCCCGCCTGTCCACAACACCTCTTCCAGACGCGTCACCATATGATAACGGTCTACCGGCGCTTTTAAGCAGGCCATCAAAAGCGCCTGATCGTTGCGGGCATTGGAACCGGTCATGCTCTGGGATGAAAACCCTCCCAGCCCGTTTGTCAGAAGGAAACAGTTTTCCTGCCCCCGGTCAGAATCTTTCCAGTCCGCTTTTCCATAAATAAAACGCATATGAGTCCTCCTGTAAATATGGTTTTCTCACTCCAGTATAAAAAAGGAAGTTCCCGGGGTAAATATCAAATTCTTTGGAAAACTGTTTATCTTTTACTTCCCATCAGATTCCGATCCCATATTCCTTATATAATCTCCTGCGGACGCGTACACTCTCTGCCGCTTTTCCTGCATCGGCCGTTCTGCCGTCTCGCAGCAGGTGGCTGATCAACTGTCCTAATTTTTCTTCTCCCCTTTTTTCTCCGATTTTTTCCCCGATTTTTTCGCCTTCCATCTTTCCATCTTTTATCATATCTTCAATTGCTTTGCACATATCCACCGTTTCCTTTCCCTGATTTCTGCATTTTTCCTTTCGGAATGCCAGCGTTTTATAATGAATCATCGTACAAATCAGATCATAGGTTTCATCATCCATATTCCGGAACCGCGTTTCATTTTCCCGGCACCAGGAAAGCATCGCTTCCTTATCATTTTTTCTTTTCATCATCCCGATCAGCTCACGCAGGCCGGTCTCAAACCATTCTTCCTTCAAATCCGAAAGCCGGATCACACGAATGCGATATTCCATGTGAAGGGCTTTGAGTGTTTCATCCATGCTTCCCATATCCAACATTTCCTGCAGGGCTACGGGCGCAGTCCATTCCCCTTCTCCATGATAGAAAACCAGTGTGACCGAGGGAATCAACCGATCCCCTTCTTTTATGCCCGACAGATATTCCATCCCCTGTTTAAGGCCCCCTTCCTGCTGATAACGCCTTTTCAGTCTGCGCAGTTGCCTGACAAAGTCCTCTACATCATATTCCAGACAACGCAGAGGCATACAGAGATTGGGCCTGTCCTGATTCTCCACCGCAAGAATTGCAAAATGGCCTTTTCTGCATAACAGCCCTGCCGCATCCCTCTCCCGCCGCGTCCTGCGCACCTTTCCGTTTCGAGCCCGCATGTTCTCATGATAATTTTTCTGCATTTCCGCCAGTTCTTCCGGCAAAATCACCCTTTTTCCGCTATACAGGCAGCCGTTAAAAAAATCTGACAGAATGACCGGCCGGTTTAAATACCACGCAAGCTCATCGTTTTTTCTTCCCATTCATTGTCCTCCTATTCACTTTGCTGATTTGAAAACTGTGGCGAAAACACCTTGAATTTTCACAGAAACCGGACCCTGTCAGAGTGGGATGTCCGGCAAAAAGAAATCAGATTTTCAGAGTCTGAGACTGCGCCTGTGCATCTGTCACAGGCGATATCATAAGTATAGCATCTCGCCGCAAAATTGCAAGCCGGATTGGAATAAAATTACTGCAGCCTTGCGCTGCTCTCCTCCCTGTGCTATGCTTTAAAACATATATGAAATGACAGAATTTGTAACATTTTATCCGGGAGGGTTATCCATGAATATCAGAAAATATACCCCCGCCGATCTGGCGGAGATCATCCGTTTGTTTTACGATACCGTTCACACCGTCAACGCCGGTGATTACACAAAAGAACAGCTGGACGCCTGGGCGGACGGCAGCACAAACCGGGAAGCCTGGAACCGTTCCTTTCTGGAACACACTTCCCTGGTCGCCGTCGAAGGCGGCATCATCACGGGCTTCGGGGATATGGACAGCGCCGGATATCTGGACCGGCTCTATGTTCATAAAGACTTTCAGCGCCGGGGGACCGCTTCCGCGCTCTGTGATGCGCTGGAGCAGTCCGTGGACGCTGCTGTCATCACCACCCACGCCTCCGTTACGGCAAAACCGTTCTTTGAAAAGCGGGGATATCATACGGTGAAAGAACAGCAGGTGGAAAGAAAAGGGGTTCTTCTGACCAATTATTTAATGGAAAAAAAGCAGCGCCCGATTTTGCCAGGCACTGCCACTTAACTCTTCCTCTTTTTTCTTTTATGCTTCCAGCAGTTCCTTCACGCATGCAGCGATTTTATCACATTTACAGTTCGCAAAGAAATATTCCCGGAATTTTTCTCCGGCAATGGCGCCCTTCACCAGATCCCTGTCCAGTTCTTTTAAAATCGTGCACAGGTCATTGTGGGTGACCTTCTTCACTTCATCGAGAATCTTTTTGTTGCGCTGCTCCGGCACCACTCTTTCCTTGGGATATCCCTGTCCGCTTTCGCCTTCAAAGAGTTTTTCAAAAATATACTGCAGATTCAGCTCCGCGCCCCATCCAAATCCCTTTGCAAAGGGCAGCGCGATGGCATTACCGTCATTGATCTGGGCAAACATATAAGCATCGGAAGGATCCACGATATGTCCGCACAGCACGCCGGGAAATGCGTTGCAGGCCAGCATTGCGCCTTCCCCCGTGCCGCATCCTGTGACCACATAATCAGCCGCGCCGGAGTTTAACAGGATCGCCGCAAGAATGCCGTTCTGCACGTAGGTCAGCTGATGCTCATCCTCCGCGCTGTACATCCCGTAATTGAATACCTCATGACCCTTGGGCTCCACCACTTTCTTTAATACTGTTTCCACCTGCGCATTTTTTGCCGCCTGGCTGTTTTCGTTAATCAGAGCGATTTTCATTCCCATTTACCTCCTGTCTGCAGCCGGATACTTCTGTCTCCGGCATCTTTTATACTCAGTGCTTTCAGTATAGCGCAAAAACGATACCGGCGCTTTTACTTTTCTTCTCCAATATGTTGCAAATTCTGCACTTTCCTCATTGCCCTTATGAAAAAGTCAGCGTACCCTTAGACACTGAGAGGAAACCGGGACGATTTCACCACTCCAGAACGCTGGTCCCCCAGGTCAGTCCCGCGCCGAATCCGGACAGCACGATTTTATTCCCGGCTTTCAGCATTCCCTTTTGGTTCATTTCATCCAGAAGAATGGGGACGCTGGCCGCCGAAACATTGCCGCAGTGATCCAGACTTACCGGGAATTTTTCCATGCCCACCTTCAGTCTTTTTGCCACGGAGTTTAAAATTCTGATATTTGCCTGATGGAGCACAAACCAATCCACATCGTCTGTGGTGAGAGATGCCTGTTCCAGCGTTTTTTCGACGGAAGCGGGAACTGCCGTCACCGCAAATTTGTAGACTTCCTGACCGTCCATACGGACATAGCCCAGAGTCTGTGGATTGCTCACCAGCGGATTATCGTTGGGCCTGCCGGGACAGCACAGACAGTTTCCACGCGCTCCGTCGCTCCCCTGGTCGAAAGCCAAAAGCCCCTTCACATCCTGGCGGACCACAGCCGCTCCCGCGCCGTCCCCAAAGAGGACGCAGGTACTCCTGTCCGTCCAGTCCATGATCCGGGAAAGCACTTCCGCCCCAATGATCAAGCCGGTTCTGTATATCCCCAGATTCATATAGGCATATGCGGTATGCAGGGCGAAAAGAAAGCCGGAACAGGCTCCGTTGATATCAAAGGCCACCGCCCGGTCCGCTCCCAGGGCTGCCTGGACGCCGCATGCCGCCGCTGGTGTGATCTGATCCCCCGTGACACTGGCCACGATGATGAAATCCAGTTCTTTTGCGCTGACTCCCGCATTTTTGAGGGCCTTTAACGCCGCCTCCACAGAAAGGCCCACGGTGGTCTCGTCTTTCGCCAAATGCCGCTCGCAAATGCCGGTGCGGCTTTTGATCCATTCATCCGAGGTATCCATAATTTTGGAAAGGTCGTCATTGGTCACCACCGTCTCCGGCAGAGCGCTCCCTGTCCCGATAATCCGAATTGTCATATTGTCTCCATTTCCTCCGGTATGCCGCCTTCAGACCGCTTCGGCCGCATCCTTATATTCTTCCATAATCTCTCTCACATGTTCCAGGCCTTTTGCCCGGTATGCGTTGGACCCGCAGAAAAGCAGGCCGTCATCCACATTCCCTGTGACCGCGTTCACCAGCGCTTCCGTGATACAGTATGGCGTTTCGGCGGGTTTACAGGTGCTGATGCAGGCGTGGCACTTTCCGTGGGGGATCTGCCCCTGTGCGCTTCTTTCAATAAAGCGGTTTTTGATCGCCCTTCCCGGCATTCCGACCGGGCTTTTCACAATGACAATGTCTTCCTTCCCGGCATTGATATAGGTCTGCTTATACGCATCCGACGCATCGCATTCATAGGTGGTCACAAACCGGGTGGCAGACTGCACCGCATCCGCTCCCAGCAAAAGCGCATGTTTTACGTCCTCTCCGTCATAGATGCCGCCCGCCACTGCTATCGGGATTTTCGTTCCCCGGACGTCCGCATATTTCTGGACACAGGAAATGATATCCCTGATCTGCCGATCATAATCCATCCCCGGAATGTCATCCAGCTCTTCCCGCTTAAAGCCCAGATGCCCGCCTGCCAGGGGGCCTTCTATCACCACCAGATCCGGCAGCATCCGGTACTTTTTCAGCCAGTACTTACAGATCACATCCGCTGATTTCACGCCGGAAACGATGGGCGCCAGCGCTGTTTTTACATGGGAGACCGCATTCTGCCCCATTTCCTTCACGGCTTCTGCCGCGGCGGCAGGCAGCGTCATAGGAAGGCCCGCGCCGGAGATGATCAGATCCGCCCCCGCCTTTACGGCCGCTTTCACATAGGCTTCATAATTCCTGGTGGCCACCATGATATTGACGCCGATCACGCCTTTGGGCGCGAGCTGCCTTGCCTTTTCGATTTCTTTCCCGATGGCCCGAAGGTTTGCTTCCAGGGGATTTTGGTCAAAGTCAGGCTCCCGAAAGCCGATCTGGGCAGTGGAAATAATCCCTGCGCCGCCGCAGGCCGCCACGCTGCCCGCCAGCCTGTGGAGGCTCACGCCGACTCCCATGCCGCCCTGAATCACGGGCACCTGTAAAAAATGATTTCCGATCTTTAATCCTGCCATGAGCTGTCCTTTTTCAATCCTTTCCGATTGCAAAGGTCAGTTCCGCCTGCACAACCAGTTTTCCATCCACATATGCTTTGGCATTGCCCACACCGATGGGGCCTTTGCTTTTGATAATTTCCGTCTCCAGGGTCAGCACGTCCCCGGGAACCACTTTCCCTTTAAATTTCGCGGAATTGATGGCCCCAAAGTATGCGATTTTCCCTTTATTTTCAGGGAGACTGAGCATCGCCACCGCCCCTGTCTGGGCCAGAGCTTCCACAATCAGGACGCCGGGCATCACCGGTTCCGTGGGGAAATGGCCTGCAAAATAGGGTTCGTTATAGCTGACGCATTTCCTGGCCACCGCCCTTTTTCCCGGTTCCAGTTCCTCCACCGTGTCGATCAGCAGCATGGGCTGTCGGTGGGGGATGATCTCCATTATTTCCTTCGTCGTCAAAACTGACATGTCCTTTTCCTCCAAAGCCTGAGCTTTATTCGCTGTATTTTTTCAGCAGCAGCGTAGCATTATGTCCTCCAAAGCCAAGAGAATTTGTGAGGGCATAGTTCACATCCTCCAGATATGCTTCCCGGCAATAGTCCAGATCACATTCTTCATCCGGCACCTGATAGCCGACGGTGGGGTGGATAAAACCTTCCTGCAGTTCCTTCACACAGGTGATGAACTCCACCGCGCCCGCTGCGCCCAACAGATGGCCCACCATGGATTTTGTGGAATTGATCCTGATGTTCTTTGCATGTTCTCCGAAGGCTGTCTTGATCGCCCTGGTCTCAAAGAGATCGTTGTGATGGGTGCTGGTGCCGTGAGCGTTGATATATGTGATTTCCTCTTTCTCCACGCCTGCATCCGCCATGGCGTACTCCATGGCTTTTGCCGCGCCGGAACCGTCTTCCGCAGGAGAAGTGATGTGGAACGCATCGGAAGTGCAGCCGTAACCAACCACTTCGGCGTAAATTTTTGCACCCCTGGCTTTCGCATGCTCCAGCTCTTCCAGCACAACAATGCCGGCGCCTTCTCCCATCACAAATCCGCTTCTCTCTTTGTCAAAGGGGATGGAACAGCGTTTGGGATCGTCGGAAGAAGTGAGCGCCGTGAGCGCCGTGAAACCCGCCACGCCGATTGGGGTGATGCTGCTTTCCGTGCCGCCCGCAATCATGACCTCCGCCTCCCCGTGCTGGATGCTGCGGAACGCCTCCCCGATCGAATTGGTTCCGGTGGCGCAGGCAGTCACCACGTTGATACTCTTTCCTTTTAATCCAAACCGGATGGAAACATTGCCGGCAGCCATATTGCAGATCATCATGGGAACCAAAAGGGGATTCACCCGGTTGGGGCCTTTTTCCAGAAGTCTGCTGTGCTCCCTTTCCATGGCCTGCAGGGAACCGATTCCGGAACCTACGGAAGTGCCCACCCGGAAAGGATCTTCTTTTTCCATATCAAGCCCCGCATCCTCCAGCGCTTCCTTTGCGGCAGCCACCGCATACTGGCAGAAGCTCTCCATTCTTCTGGCGGTTCTGGGATCCATGAACTGTTTTGCATCGAACCCTTTCACTTCCGCCGCAAGCCTGCACTTATAATCCGCGGTATCAAATTTTGTGATCGGTCCGAATCCGGTCCGTCCTTCCTTTACCCCCTGCCAGAATTCCTCTACGGAAAGCCCGATGGGCGTAATCGCTCCCATTCCTGTGACTACTACTCGTCTGCTCATAAATTATCCTCACTCCCGCAGTCCTGCACAGACTGCTCTTTGCTTTTTTCCGAAAATATGCGTTCCTTTTTCACATGGACATCCCGCCGTCTACAGAAATGACCTGCCCCGTGATATAGGACGCCTTTTCGCTGGCCAAAAATGCCACGGTTTCCGCGATGTCCTTCGGCTGCCCCACCTTTTTCAACGGGATCTGGGAAAGCACCGCTTCCTTTGCGGTATCGGTCATGGCCTGTGTCATATCCGTGTCAATGAACCCCGGCGCCACGGCATTCACAGTGATGCTGCGGCTTGCCAGTTCTCTCGCTGCGCTTTTGGTCAGTCCGATCACGCCCGCCTTGCTTGCCGCATAATTGGCCTGCCCTGCATTGCCCAGAATGCCTGTCACGGAGGACAGGTTGATAATCCGGCCGCTGCGCTGTTTTAAAAAGGGCTTGTACATGTGATGGATGGTGTTAAAGGTTCCTTTTAAATTGGTATCGATCACGGCATCGAAATCACTTTCCGAAATCCGCATCAGCAGGTTGTCTTTGGTGATGCCCGCGTTGTTGACCAGAATATCAATGTGCCCGAATTCTTTTAATCCTTCTGCAATCATGTTCCCGCATGCCTCAAAATCCGCCACGGAACACTGTATCGCTTTCGCCTTCCGGCCCAGCTTTTCGATTGCTTCCACAACCTCCAAAGCCTTTTCTTTTGATCCGTTATAATTGACGATCACATCCGCGCCATATCCCGCCAGAGTCAGGGCGATTTCCCGCCCGATGCCGCGGCTTGCGCCTGTGACCAATGCCACCTTTCCTGTCAGCATAGTGCCTCCTTTTTATGCCTGCAGCGCCTCTTTTACCGCTGCGATATCTTCCACTTTTTCCACATGCAGAGCCGTCACGTCCCGGCTGATCTTCCTTAAAAATCCGCTCAGCGTTTTTCCAGGCCCGATTTCCACAAAATGCGTCACCCCGTCCGCAATCATCCGATCCACGGTCTGCTGCCACTTCACGGATGCGCTCACCTGCTGCTCCAAAAGAGGTTTCACCTGTCTGGTATCCGTCACATAATCTGCCGTCACGTTGGCGAGATAAGGGATTTTCATCTCCCTGATTTCCACATTTGCAAGCGCTTCTTTCAGTTTCATTCCCGCGCCCGCCAGCATGGGGGAGTGGAACGGGCCGCTCACGTTTAACGGGATGCAGCGTTTCGCGCCCGCTTCTTTCAACTTTTCCGCTGCGGACGCCACCGCTGTCTCTTCCCCGGTGATCACAATCTGCCCCGGGCAGTTATAATTGGCAATGCTCACCTGACCGGGGGTCTGCTCACAGATTTCCTCAATCACTTTTGCATCCAATCCCAGCACCGCCGTCATCGCTCCGCCTGTGGGCACCGCCTCCTGCATAAAAAGGCCCCGTTTGCGGATCACGGAAAACAGGTCCTTATCCGCCATCGCTCGGGCTGTTGCCAGCGCGCCGTACTCTCCCAGGCTTAACCCCGCGGTCACATCGGCGGTAATTCCTGCTTCCTCCAGGGCGCGCAGCATGGCGATTTCCGCCGCCAGCATGGCGATCTGTGTATATTCAGTGATATTTATTTTCTCATTCTCTTCAAAACATATCTCCCGGACCGGAAGGCCGGAAGCGTCCTCCGCCGCCAGGAAAACTTCCCTGGAAACGGATATCTGTTCATAAAAATCTTTCCCCATCCCCACATACTGGGAACCCTGTCCCGGAAAAATAAACGCTGTCTTTCCCAATGTTTTCATACCTCCTGCTTATCGCAATCCTTCCTGCGATACTGCATCACAAAAATTTTCCTCAAAGGCTGCTCTTCACCTACACCCAAAAGGAGGATCCTTTCGTCTGTCAGGATTCTCCGGACGTGGGTCGCAAATGCCGCCCAACACTACATTTTCAGCTGAATTTTAGATCTTTTCTGGTTTTTGAAACGGTTTCCCTGCTTTTATTTTATATGGATTCCTAAAGCTGTGCAACTGCTGTCAGATAGTTTGACTATCTATTATTTTGAATATCAAAGTATTTAGGCTTTAATTTGGAGGTTCCCGTTCCGGAACCTCCTTATCTATAAAAAAAATAAAATCAACACTTCAACAGAGTACTTGCTTCCTGCATGATCTCTTCGATCATCTCTTTACAGGTCTGTTCTTTTTTCACCAGTCCTGCAATCTGTCCTGCCATGAGCGTGCCGTTTACGACATCGCCTTCCATGACTGCCTTCCTCAGCGACCCCAGCGTCAGATATTCCAGCTGTTCAAAGGAAGCCCCTTCCTTTTCCAGCTTCAGGTATTCTCTCGTCATCTTGTTGCGGATCTGACGCACCGGATGTCCCGTGCTCATTCCGGTCACTTCGGAATCAATATCCTTGGCTTTCATCACTTTTTCCTTGTATGCGGGATGCACGATGGATTCCTTCGCCACAACAAAGCGGGTTCCCATCTGCACTGCCTGCGCGCCCAGCATCATTGCCGCCGCAAATCCTCTGCCGTCCGCGATACCGCCTGCCGCGATAACGGGAATGGATACCGCATCCACTACCTGAGGCACCAGTGTCATGGTGGTCGCCGAACCGATATGTCCGCCCGACTCCATACCTTCCGCCACAACCGCGTCCGCTCCTGCGCGCTCCATCAGCCTTGCCAGGCCTACGCTGGCAACCACAGGAATGACCTTCACGCCCGCCGCCTTCCACATATCCATGTATTTGGCCGGATTGCCGGCACCGGTGGTAACCACCCTGATGCCTTCCTCCACGACGATCTTCGCCACTTCTTCCGCATTGGGATTGAGAAGCATGATATTCACGCCAAAGGGTTTATCCGTCAGTTCTTTCGCTCTGCGGATCTGTTCCCGGACCACTTCCGGGGGCGCGCTCGCCGCGCCGATCAGCCCCAGGCCGCCCGCATCCGAAACCGCTGCCGCCAGGTGGTATTCCGCCACCCATGCCATGCCGCCCTGTATAATCGGATATTCTATGCCAAGTAACTCTGTAATCTTCGTCTTCACTGATTAAGCGTCGATGCCCTGTGCTTTGATGTATTCAACAACATCGCCAACAGTAGAGAGCTTTTCCAGTTCCTCGGAAGGAATTTCGATTCCATATTCTTCTTCAAAAGCCATAACCAATTCAAAAAGATCAAGAGAGTCCGCTCCAAGGTCATCCTTGAAGGAGGTTTCTTCTGTGATTTCGACATCATCAAGGTTCAGCTGTTCCTTGATAATCTCAGCGATTTTTTCTAACATGACACAATCTCCTTTAATTTCAAAATCGTATTTGGGTAATTTGACACTCAAAGTATATTATCACTTATTTCACTTGTCAACCATTTTCCGGTATTTTTTGTAAATTGGGTGCTTTCCGCCCCCGCCAGCCGCAGGCCGGTATGGGCAGGCAGTTCCTTAGAGGGCACGCTTCCGCTCGGATAAACGCACAACGGCACATAAGGCTGCAGAGTACGCAGCCTAAATGCCGGTGCGTTTATAACGGCCCTTACAGGGACCGCCTGCCCGTACCGGCCTGCGGCTGGCGGGGACTGCCGGGGGCGGAAAATTCAAAGTCAGGAGGGAAAGTCAAAACCTTTCAAATCCCTCCAAAACTCCTAACATTCTCAATCCAGGAGGGCTTGATAGATGTCTCTTTTACTCACGCCACGGTCTTTGGCAGCCTGTTTCATGGCAGTTTTCCGATCCATTCCCTGTTTCTCATAAAAGGCCACATGCGCCTCCACGGTCATGTCCTTCCAGGCCTCCTGCGCCTCTTTTTTCATTTCTTCCCGGCTTTTGCCCTCTATCACCAGCACATACTCGCCCCGGGGTTCTGTTTCCTCATAGCAGGCGATGGCTTCTTCCATGGTGGTGGGCGTGACGGTTTCAAACTTTTTGGTCAGTTCCCGGCAGAGGGTGATCCGTCTGTCCCCCAGCGCCTCATACAATTCTCCCAGGGTGCGTTTCAGATGATGGGGGGCTTCGTAAAAAATCATGGTTCTGGTTTCCCGGCTGCATTCCTCCAGAATTTCCGCCTTCTCCTTTTTATCGGATGGCAAAAATCCCTCAAAGCAGAAACGCCGGGTGGGAAGGCCGGACAGGGTGAGGGCGGTAATGCAGGCGGCCGGCCCCGGCAGGCTGGTCACCGTAATGCCCGCTTCATGGCACATTTGCACCAGCACTTCTCCCGGGTCCGATATGGCGGGTGTCCCCGCGTCCGTGATCAGCGCCACATTTTTTCCTCCGGAAAGCTGACTGATCAGCGTATATGCCTTTTCCACCTTATTATATTCATGATAACTTGTCATGGGCGTATGGATTTCAAAATGATTTAACAGCTTGATGCTGTTTCTGGTATCCTCCGCCGCGATGAGGTCCACATTCTTGAGCGTTTCTATCACCCGGGGCGTCATGTCGCCCAGATTGCCGATGGGTGTCGCACATAAATATAAAATTCCCGCCATCAGGTGCCTCCTTCTTCTGCCGTTTCCTCTGTTTCCCCAGGAAGCGGTTCTCCGTCAGGGCCATATAATCCGCCCTCCGTATAACGGTTTGCCGCATTCCAGAGAATCCATTCCTCATATCCCGCGTCATAAACCGCCCGGATCTGATCCCTCACCTGTTCCGGGCCGTATTTGATATGGCCTTTCACCCAGGTCGCCGTAAAATCCTGCAGCCAGGGCCGCACAACAGCGCGGACCTCTCCGTCCGGAGCGAGCGCCGCGATCTCTTCCGTACTCCAGACAGCCGCCTGTCCGCTTTCCGCCCCGCTGTCCTGCGACACGTCATTGCCGGACACGTCATTGCCGGAAACATCGTTTTCCGACACCCCGTTTCCTGACACAGGGCCGCGCTGCCTGGGGTCCAGTCCCGCCAGCACCTTCCTGGAAGCCTGCATGGCCGCCAGCACGGTGTCATAGGGCTGTGCGTCGGGCACGGGAATATTGTAATTATACGGACCGTAATGAGAGGGATATACCATGGGGCTGACCGCATCCAGATATTTGGTCAGTTCATAATAATCCTGTCCCACGATCTGCCTGTCCGTCTCGCTGTCAATCACCACGCCGTAAACATCGGCAGAAACGGCCGCTCCCATCCGGTGAAGCGCGTCGGATGCATAAGCCGTAAACTCCGTGATCACATCCTGCCTGGATCGTTCCCCGGTTTCGGGCCCGAAATCCACGTTTTTCATACCGCTGTCCGTAGAAAAACGGATATAGTCAAACTGCACTTCATCAAAGCCCAGATCAACCGCCGCCTCTGCGATGGACAGCAGATAGTCCCAGACCTGCTTTTCATAAGGGTTCACCCAGGCCAGACCGCCTTTGTCCCTGAAAATACTTCCGTCGGTATTATGCAGACTCCATTCCGGCTTCGCTTCCGCCAGAAAGGGATCCTTAAAGGTGACGATCCGGGCGATCAGGTAGATCCCTTTTTCCTTACATTTCCGCACCAGTCCGGGCATGTCTTTCACATAATGTCTCACCGCCCCGATTTCATTGACCAGAGGCAGATCCACGTCACAGACCACCCTGCCCTCATCATCTTTTATGTCAATCACCAGGGTGTTGAGTTCCGTCCGGTCCACCAGGTCAATCAGGTGATCCATGTTGGCAGTCCCTGCCATGGCCCCGGTCACAAAAATCCCCTTCACCTTCGGACGTAAAGCCTGCTTTTCTTCCTCTTGGGGAACCTTTTCCGTCTCCTGTGTCTCTTCCGTTTCCAAAAAGGTCGGCTCCTCTTCCTCCTGCGCCGTTTTTGATTCTTCCGCAAAAACGCTTTCTCCAAACGACTCAGCGCCCGCCTGCTCCCCGGATTCGGCAGCCGGCTCTCCGGTTCGGTCCGCCGTTTCTTCCGCCGTGCCGCATCCCCAGATAAAACATGCCGCCAGGACCGCCACCATCATCATCCATTTCTTCATCTTCATACTCCCGCATACCAATCGGTAAGCAGCAGCCCGGCTTTCGGCCGGTCCGTCGCTTCAATATCCGTAAATCTCATATATTTCATTTGTATACACGCCCGGCTCCCGGTAAATGATCAACGGTTTCTCCACCTGCAGCCGGGATTTTCCGCCCCGCACTGCCTGCAGCAGCACCATATTCGGCTCTCTGTCTGCATAGGGATACACCAGCTGCATCCGCTTGGGCTCCAGCTTATATTTCATCAGCGTCATCATGATTTCCGCCAGCCGGAAGGGGCGGTGTACCAGATAGAAGCTGCCGCCCGGACAGAGCGCCCGGGCCGCCTGTGAGGCCACATCCTCAAAAGTGCACAGGATCTCGTGCCGCGCGATGGCTTTTGGGGCTTCCGGATTGGTCAGGCCGTGCTGCCCGATCATATAAGGCGGATTACAGGTCACAACGTCAAAAGAAGCAGCTGCAAAAAGTTCACCTGCTTCTTTGATATCACCCTGTATGATGGAAACACGCTCAGAAAGGTGGTTGAGCGCTACGCTGCGCCGTGCCATATCGGCGCTTTCGGCCTGGATTTCCAGGCCGGTCAGATGAGCGGCCCGGGTCCGCGCCGAAAGCAGGATGGGAATAATCCCTGTCCCGGTGCCCAGATCCAAAACCTCTGCGCCCGCCTTTATTCCGTCCGCCGCAAATCCGGACAACAGCACAGCATCCATTCCAAAGCAAAAACGTCCCGGATCCTGGATGATCCTGTAGCCGTTTCTCTGCAGATCATCCAGCCGTTCCCCGGGATGCAAAAGGGACATGTCATTTGGCTCAGTCATCAAGCTTCGACTTTCCTTCCTTTTTTTCTTCCCGTTCCAGCTTTTCCAGCTCTTTTAATTCTCTCTCGTCCGAAGTCTCGTTTCTGCGGCCCCGGCCGTGTTTTCTCTTAAACTTCAGCTGATCCAGACGGTATTCCCGGATCTCTTTTTCATCGTTGACTTCCACAATGACCTTCACCAGCTGGCGCAGCACATTGACGCTGGAAACCTCGCCCTTTAAACCGTCGTCCGTTGTCACATAATCGCCGAGGTTGGGCAGCCTGCGGTTTAATTCCTCATAGGTCTCTTCTTCATGTTTTAAGCAGCACATCAGTCTGCCGCACACCCCGGAAATCTTCGTGGGATTCAAGGACAGGTTCTGCTCTTTCGCCATTTTGATGGATACGGGGATGAACTCGGACAAATGGCTGTGGCAGCATAACACTCTGCCGCAGATGCCGATCCCGCCCAAAATTTTCGTCTCATCGCGCACGCCGATCTGGCGGAGCTCAATCCTGGTTTTGAAAACGCTGGCCAGATCCTTCACCAGTTCCCGGAAATCAATGCGTCCGTCCGCCGTAAAATAAAACAGCACCTTGTTATTGTCAAACGTATATTCCGCATCGATCAGCTTCATGTCAAGCCCATGCTTTATAATCTTCTCCTGACAGATTTTAAAGGCTTCCTTTTCCTTTATCTTGTTACCCGCTTCCTGCTCGTCATCCCGTTCCGTGGCGATGCGCAGCACCGGCTTTAAAGGTTGAACTACCTTATTGTCCTCCACTTCCCTGGGATCTCCCACAACCGTGCCGTATTCCACGCCGCGGGCCGTTTCCACAATCACATGGTCCCCTCTTTTTACCTGAAAGCGCAGCGGATCAAAATAATAAATTTTCCCCGCTGTGCGGAATCTCACTCCGATTACTTTTGTCATCTATAAACCTCCATGATCAGGTATACTCCTGAATCGTTAAAAGAAGAAGCTCCATCGTCAGGTCAAAGCTGACGTTGGCGGCCAGTCTGGATTTCGCCTTATCCAGTGCCTCCAGTATGGTTTCTATCCCTTCATAAGAGCTTCTGTCTGCCACCTTTCTAATATACTGTATTTCCTCCCTGAAAATCAAGTGATTTACGTCATTCATGGCTTTAAACATCAAAACATCCCGGTACCAGATGGAAAGGATATCCAGATAGTCCGTCACATCCAGCTGATACTCCGTGATTTTTTTGATGGCAGCCACGATTTCCGAGATTTCCATCCGGTCAATATATTTCAAAAGCGTCACCGCTTCTTCTTTCACCTTGTCAAATTCCTCGCTGGAAGCCAGCAGCTTTGCCCGACCGATATTCCCCCTTGCAAAGGCCGTGCAGACCTCTGCCTTATAATCCGGCACCTGTAAGGTTTCCATGAGATATTTTTTTACCAGGTCATCCCGCACGGGCCGCATATTCAGCAGCACACAGCGGCTCAAAATGGTGGGCAGCAGCGCCTCTGCGCTCGTTGTCAGAATGAGGATCACTCCATATTCCGGCGGCTCCTCCAGTGTCTTTAACAGGGCATTCTGCGCCTGCACCGTCATTTTCTCCCCTTCATTGATGATGTAAACCTTGTAGGGGCCCCGGTAGGGCTTGATCCCCATATCATTGTTGATCTGTGACCGGATGTCCTCCACCCCGATGGTGTTGGGTTTTTCATGCACCAGACGGATGATGTCGGGATGGTTTTGGGACAGCGCCTGTCTGCAGGAACGGCATTCCTGGCACGGATCCTCCCCGCCCTTCTCACACTGCAGCGCCATGGCAAACAGTTTTGCAATGAACTCTTTCCCGGAATTGCGCTCCCCGTTGATGATATAAGCGTGAGAAACTTTATGAAGCCTCAATGCGGTCTGCAAATGCTCCCTGATCTGCTCCTGTCCGATAATATCACTGAATTTTGCCATTCTCCCGACCTCCTCTTCCCGCAAAAACATTTCTTTTTTTCGATTACGCTTCCCGTTGTTCCCGGATATATTCCCGGATTTCTTCCAGACAGTTCTCCAGTACCTTGTTCTCAAACCGCCTGTCGATCTGTGCCGCAGCGATTTTTTCTTCGGAGAAATCTTCCATATCCGAAAGGAAACGCCGGCACATCTCCGCATATTTAGGCTCGTCCTGGGCCTTTTCCCGATCCAGCGCACGCTGCAGGCGCACGCCGTCGTCCAGTTCGATCAGCACGGGCACCAGCGCCTTTTCCCCATAATACCGCCGCACCGCCCTGTAGGATTCCAGCGTCCCTACCATCAGATAATCATATTGTGCCAGATCCAGCTGTCCGTCGTCCACCGTAAAATAATTCCAGACTCCGTGTACCGTATGATAAGAACGCAGCTCAATCAGTCTTCCCTCCTGCCGGATCTTTTCAAGTCCGTCCTCATCCGTAAAAAAATAATCCACGCCGTTTTTTTCCTGACTGCGCATGGGTCTGGTGGTATAAGGCACCAGCGTATGAAAATCAAATTCCTTCTCTCCCAGAAGTTTCTGATAAATGGTATCCTTCCCGGAAGAGCTCTTCCCCATGATATAAAAAATTTTGCCCATTTTTTTCCTCATTCCGAACCGAAATTGCTGACGGACTCCTCCTCGTGGCTCCAGGCCAGCGCAGCCCGCACTGCCCTCCTCCAGCCGTGAAGCCGTTCTTGTCTCGATTCCTCCGGCATCACCGGGACAAACGTCCTTTCCAGCGCCCAGTTCGACCGGATGTCCTCCTTATCCTTCCAAAATCCTACCGCAAGACCCGCCAGATAAGCGGCTCCCAGCGCCGTGGTTTCGATACACTCAGGGCGCAGAACCTCTTTCTTTAAAATGTCCGCCTGGAACTGCATCAGAAAATTGTTGGCGGAGGCGCCGCCGTCCACCCGAAGCCCCAGAAGCGGTACCCCCGCGTCCTTTTCCATGGCTTCGATCACTTCCTCCGTCTGGTAGGCCAAAGATTCCAGCGTGGCCCGGATGAAATGCTCCTTGGACGCTCCTCTGGTCAGTCCCGTAACGATTCCCCTGGCATAGGGATTCCAATAAGGAGCGCCCAGCCCGGTAAAGGCAGGCACCACATAAACCCCGGCGGTATCCTCCACCGCCGAAGCGTATTCCTCGGACTGGGGTGCATTTTTGATCATCCGCAGTTCATCCCGCAGCCACTGGATTGCCGCTCCCGCCACAAACACGCTGCCTTCCAGCGCATAGCGGGTTTCCCCTTCGCAGCTGGCGGCGATGGTGGTCAGCAGACCGTTTTGGGAAAGAATGGGCTTTTCCCCGGTATTCATTAATAGAAAGCATCCCGTACCATATGTATTCTTCGCCTCTCCGGCGTCAAAGCAGCACTGACCGAACAGAGCGGCCTGCTGATCCCCCGCCGCGCCCGCGATGGGAATTTCCCCTCCGATCACCGTATCGTCCGTCAGACCGTAAACGCAGCTGGAAGGTTTGACTTCGGGCAGCATTCCCGCCGGAATCCCGAAATAATCCAGAATTTCCTGATCCCATTCCTTTTTGTGAATATCAAACAGCATCGTCCTGGAAGCGTTGGTATAGTCAGTCACAAAAACCCTGCCTTTTGTCAGATTCCAGATCAGCCAGGTGTCCACCGTTCCGAAGGCCAGTTCTCCGCTCTCCGCCATCTCCCTGGCCCCTTCCACATTATCCAGGATCCATTTGATTTTAGTTCCTGAAAAATAGGCGTCGGGCACCAGTCCGGTGCGCTCCCGGATCACCCGGTCAAAACCATCCTCTTTGAGTTTGTCAATCATATCCGCAGTGCGCCTGCACTGCCAGACAATCGCCGGATATACCGGTTTCCCCGTCAGTCGGGAAAAGCAGACGGTGGTTTCCCTCTGATTGGTAATCCCGATAGCCGCCACCTCATCGATATCCGCTCCGATCTGTCCCAGCGCCTCCACCGCCACGGAAAGCTGGGAGGACCAGATCTCCAGCGGGTTGTGTTCCACCCAGCCGGGCTTGGGATAATACTGCGCAAACTCTTTCTGAGCCATGGAGCAGATATGCCCCTTTTTGTCAAACAAAATGCAGCGGGAACTGGTGGTCCCCTGATCCAGCGCCATCACGTATTTCTTCATATGTACGATGCCCCCAATCAAAATGACAAAGCCCGCTCCAAAAAAGAGCGGGCTGTATTTTTTAAACCTCTACAACGCGCAGCATGTTGGTTCTGCCGGGAACGCCCAAAGGCATGCCTGCGGTCAGTACCACTCTGTCGCCCTTCTTCACATAACCTGCTTCCAGAGCCGCATCCACAGCTTCACGGAACAGATCCTCGGAGGTGTTCTCCTCGTTGATCAGAAGCGGCAGAACGCCCCACTGCAGATTCATCTGACGCCATACCAGTCTGCTTGTAGTGCAGCCGATGATCGGGCAGGTAGGTTTGAAACGCGCAACCATGCTGGAAGTGAATCCGGACATGGTGACTGAAATGATCGCTGCAACATTCAGTTCGGCCGCCATGCTGCATGTCGCATGACAGATAGAAGATGTGATATCCTGCTGGAACAGGGTCGCATCCGCTTTGCGCATACGCGCGGTATAATCGATATCCTGCTCTGTCCGCTCTGCAATCCTGGCCATGGTCTGTAAGGACTCCAGCGGGTAATCGCCGTTTGCGGTCTCTCCGGACAGCATGATCGCTGTGGTGCCGTCGTAAATCGCGTTTGCAACGTCGGTGGTCTCTGCGCGGGTCGGACGGGGATGCTTCATCATGGAATCCAGCATCTGGGTTGCCGTGATAACATGCTTTCCGGCATGCACCGCCATTTTGATGATCTTCTTCTGAATGATCGGCACATCCTCCAGCGGAATCTCAACACCCATGTCGCCGCGGGCTACCATGATACCGTCGGAAACTTCGATGATCTCAGACAGGTTTTCAATTCCCTGCATGCTCTCAATCTTCGCAATGATCTGGATCTTGGAGTTATATTGTTTTAAAATCTCACGGATTTCCAGAATATCATCCTTATTGCGCACAAAGGAAGCGGCGATGAAATCAAAGCCCATCTCACATGCGTAAATGATATCGTTTCTGTCCTTCTTATCGATGAAGGGCATGGTCAGTTTCGCGCCGGGAACGTTAACGCCCTTGTGATTGGAAACCGGGCCGCCGTTTAATACGGTGCAGACGATGTCTTTATCGGTCACTTCTTCCACGCGCAGCCCGATCAGGCCGTCGTCGATCAGAATGGAATTGCCGGGCTTCACATCGTTCACCAGGTTTTTATATGTGATGGATGCCCGCTCTTCGGTACCCATGATGTCTTCTGTTGTCAGTGTGAACTTCTGGCCTTCCACAAGCTCCACTTTTCCTTTTTCAAAATCGCACAGACGGATTTCCGGCCCTCTGGTGTCAAGCAGCACCGCTACGGGAAGGTTCAGCTCGCGGCTGATTCTTCTCACTCTTTCCAGCTTTCTTCCGTGCTCTTCATGATCGCCGTGGGAAAAATTGAATCTCGCCACGTTCATGCCGGCTTTGATGATCTCCCGTAAAATATCTTCGTCCTGGGAGGCCGGTCCGATAGTGCAGACAATTTTTGTTTTTCTCATCAAAATTCTCCTTTTCAAGTAGTTATAATTAGTATTTGAGTATTGTTAGTTACAGTTCAGCCTTCTTTCCCGCGAAGCCAAAATCGTATCTGTATGCGATTTTGCGAGGGCTGCACGCACCGAAACGCGATCTTTTTGCGTTTCGTGTGCATCTACGTTACAGTTTAGCCGAAGGCTGAGCTGTAACTATTGTTATGGCATCATCCTCCATCCCCTGCAGGGGAAGTCTCTGCTGCCTGTAACGCGAAATCAGCGCCGCCGCTTCCCGGCTGAAACGCTCTCCCGGTACCACGATCGGAATGCCCGGCGGATAAAGGTTGATAAAGGCTCCCGAAACCTTTCCTTCCGCCCGGGAAAGAGGGATTCTGTGCTTTGGCGCATCCAGCGCATCGCTTAAACTGCACGCCCGCACGAGGCAGGGATACAAAACCGTGTCCGTTTCCCTGCGCTCCTGCATGCCGTCATATTGACGGTCCGTCTCACAGAGCGCTTTGTACAGCCTGTCCCATCCTTCTTTCGTATCGCAGCAGGTCATGATCGCCGTCACATAGTTTCCGGCGGCCATTTCCATCTGTAAATGATACCGCCTTAAAAGAATAGCGTAAAATTGCCTTCCGGTCAAACCTGTTTTTAAAGTTTCTATTAAAATTTTTCCCGGATCCATCAAAAATCTTACATTTTCCCCTGCAAACGATATGTTTTTCCCCGCTGTCAGCACCCGGAAATTCCGCAGCCTTTCGGTTTTTTCCAAAAATACGGCTCTGTCTGCAAAAAAATCATCCCACAGGGCGGCCCCCTTTTCCTGTGCCAGGGACAGGCACGCGTCCATTCCCGCCATCAGGAAATAGGACGGAGAGCTGGTCTGATACATCCCTTCAAACATCCGCAGTCTGCTTTCTTCCACCCTGTCCCCTTTTTGTAACAGAAGGGCCGTCTGCGTCATGCAGGGCATTGTTTTATGCAGGCTCACCACCGTCAGGTCGGCCCCCAGTCTCACCGGGCTCTCCGGAAACCCGGGATGGAAACCGAAATGGGCCCCATGGGCGGCATCCACAATCAGAGGGACACCGAACCGATGCACGACTTCTGCGATCTTTTCCACATCCGCCGTAATCCCGTCATAGGTAGGAGACGGGATCAGCACGGCGGAGGCATCCGGATTTTCCAGAAGCGCCCGCTCAATCTGAGAAGGCATCACCACATCTGCCAGCTCCGTTCCCGGAAGGATGCCCGGATAAAGATAAACCGGCTCCAGTCTTCTTAAATAAACCGCATGATACACTGCCTTATGACAGTTACGCGCCATGATCAGCTTTCCGCCCTCCGGGACCGCTGCCGAAACCGCGGTCAGAAGCCCTGCGGTGCTGCCGTTTACGCTGTAATAGCACCTGTCCGCTCCATATAGGCGGGCGGCCCGTTCCATGGATTCTCTTAAAATTCCTTCCGGTTCATGGAGATTGTCAAAACCGTCTATTTCCGTAATATCCAGTCCCGCCGCCGCTGCCAGCGCCCGGCCGGCCGCCGGAGATCCGGCTTCCGTCAGGCTCTGTTCCAGAACCCGGTCCAGCCTTCTTTTATGTCCCGGCATATGGAACGGGTAATAATCTTCTTCCGTATAAGCTTCCAGCAGCCCTGTCAGCGTCCTCTTCCCCGTCATCTTTTCTTTCCGCGCTGCAGAAGGGTTTCTTTCAGGGAGCAATATTTATCCGCCGCAGTCACAATCCAGGCTTCCCTGCAGCGGGGCGGCCTGACCGTGAGGGGCCACATATGCTTCACGATGATGTCCTTCTCTCTGGGGGACAGCCGGTATTCTCTGCTGGCATTCGCCAGCGCCACGCCGGGATGATAGAACCCGTGCAGCCTGCGGTGATCCTGTCCCGCATTTTTATGCCAGTCATACAAAAAGTAGTCGTGAAGCAGGGCGCCCCGCACCAGATCTTTTTCCTGGCAGTGTATGCCGATCTTCTCCAGCTTCTCCTTGATACGGACACTGCACTCCGCCACGCTCAGGCAATGCTTCTGTACGGACACGCTGCCATGCTGGATAAACTCTTCCGTCTTTTTAAAATTGCGGGATTGCAGAATATCCTGCGCATACCGTTCGATGCCTGCTTTTATTTCCTCTCTGCGCTGTGCCCGGCGCACCGCTTTTTCCTGCCTTCTTATTTTTCTCTCCATTCTGCTCATGATGTGAGTACCTCCATAACAGTCTCCGGCATTCATCAGCACACCTCAATAAGACTATTATACCATATTCCCGCCTTTCCTACTATGAAATTACGGTAAAAAAATTGAAAATCCATTATTTTTCACATTTTCTTAAGAATTGCTTCCACCGTATCTGTCCGCTTCATCCTGCCCTTTTTCGCAAAGCCCGCGCGGTCCAATACCGAACCCTCTATGATATAGGCCTCCCCCACTGACGAGAGCATGGGCAAATCATTGAAATTATCCCCAAAGGCCGCTGTTTCCGCCGTTGTAATTCCCAGAGCGCTGCACAGCGCCTTCAGGCCGCTCCCTTTATCAGCCAGCGTAAAATCCAGCCATTTTTCTCCGGCAATGGCTGCGTTAAACTTACTGCGCCAGGGATCTCCCATGGATTTATCATAATTTTGGGAACCGCCGCGGCAGTATGCCGCCACCTTCAGAATTTCTTCCGGAATGTCTTCGGCCCGATTTACAAGGGCGATGTTATTGCCCACAAAATACCGGATGTGATCCAGATAGTCCTTCTGCTTTGGCATCATATAGCTGGTATTGGCGCCGGAAATGAGCACCTCGCAGTCCTCTGTCCCCTGGATCTGCGCGATCAGCGAAAGCGCGTCTTCCCTGGGCATGGGCTGCTTTGCCAGAACCTTTTCATCTTGATAGATAATGGCGCCGTTTTCACAGAGATAAACAATATCCTGCGCCACCGGGGCAAACAATCCTTTCAGGCTTTTGTACTGCCTTCCGCTGGCAGCCGCAAATAAAATTCCCTTTTCCTTCAGCCGCCGGATCTGTGTGAACACCTCTTCCGGTATTTCCCTGGCTCCGTTTTGAAGCAGAGTCCCGTCAATGTCGCTGGCCGCCAGTCTGATCATAAGTCCTGTCCTCCAAAAAAGATGATTGAAATATGAGGGTAATGGTCAGCGTATTCCCTTCCAGCCCCGCCTCTGCACGGCCTCCCATTTTTTCCATCAGTCCTTTCACACTGGCCAGTCCCAGCCCTGTGCCTGATGTATGCCGTGACGGATCCGCCCTGTAAAATCCTTCAAACAACCGGTTCACGTCCATGGTTTCCGGATGCTCCACCGTGTTGGAAAAAGAAATTCGTTCTTTCTCCTGCTCCACTCTCAGCCCGCCGCTGCCATAGCAGACGGCATTCTGGATCAGGTTGGAAAAGATACGCCGAAGGGCTTCCCCGGAAGCATAGACGCAGCATTCCCGGTCCGCAGCGCTGCCGGCCCCCTCCTCCTGCATCTGGGGAAAGCGGAGCTGTGGCTCTATTCCGGCGGCCTGAAGGCTTTGATAAAAGCCCGCCAGAATCTCACAGAAAACAGGAAACGGATCCATTTCCTCACAGACTATATGATACTCTTCCCCGGACAGTTTTGTAAATAAAAAGAGTTCTTCCAAAAGCCCTTCCAGATCATTCAGCCGCCGCCGTACCACCTCTGCATAGCGCCGCTGCTTTTCCGGGTCCTTCTCCGTCTCCAGAAGCTGCAGATAGCCCGCCGCGCCGGTGAGAGGAGTCCGGATATCGTGGGACACACAGGAAATGGTGGTTTTCAGTTCCCTGCTCATTCTGTCCTGGAGAATCCGGGCCTGTCTGCCTTTTTCCAACCGCTCATTCATCGCCCTGCAGGCGCGCAGAAACCCACGGCTGCGCACGCTTGTGCACAGCCGCAGGTTACTGTTTTCATCCGTTTCGGAAAGGTCTTTTGCCCATTCCTCCAGCTGTCTCTCATTCCGCCACAGTTGTACTGCCAGAAGCATGGAAGTAAAGGCCAACGCTATGATTAAAAAAAACATATTCCTACTCCTCTCCGCTTTTTGTTATTCCGGATCAAATATCCTTTTTCTTCAGTGACCAGATGCCGAGAGCAGCCCATACGGCCAGCCACACCAGGATGACCGATATCATCCAGGCTGCCGGAGTCTTGTCTACCAGGAAGGACTCCATATCCTGCAGGCTCCCATACAGCGTATATTTCATAACGGAGATTCCCCAGTTTCCCAGAAACGCCTCCAGCAGAACAGCAACCAGGCCGCCGGCAACCACGATGGACGCTCCGATTCCGGCCCCTTCGCTTCTGGTCAGCAGGCTGATAAAGATCGCCTGGGCGGCATAAGCCATCCCGATCAGCAAATATCCTCCCACAAACATCCCGTATTCCATCGGCGAAGCGGGTGAAAACCTTATTTGCCCTGCCCTGCAGATCCCCTCAAACACTACGAAGGTCCCCAGGATCCAGAGCAGGCAGACAACGGCCATACATACCAGTTTGCTCACAACGTATTGCCATCTTTTTCCCTGATAGGAAAAGATGTTTTTGGCAAATCCTCCTCCAAAGTCAGAACAGACAAACAGAACCGCTATGACGGAAACGATTATCGAATAGAATCCGCCGCTGTATATGCTGGAACAGAGCGCTTCCGTCCAGGTCATATCCAAAACTTCCTGAAAATCTTCCTGGTCTGTGGTAGTGATTTCCATTCCTTTATCAATGGCCTGCTGCCGAAGTTCCGGATCCGTTACGGTGCGCAGCGTGATGACAGTGAACAGGATAGCGGCCGCCATACATAAAAATGCGATATAGAACATTTTGGACTTCAACATCCGTCTTAAATCCATTTTCATCATATTAAACATTTTCAATTTCCCCCCATCAGTTCAAGAAAATATTCTTCCGGATCCCGGCTATGCCGGTACAGCTCCTGTATCACAACATCCGACGCCGTCAGTGCCCGGCTTATCTGTTCTCCCTCACAGCCGTCATAGATGCGGAACACACCGTCCGGCCGCACCTCATAATGGGAAAGATGCAGTTTCTGTTCCAGGCAGACCGCCGTTTCCTTCGGTTTATCCACCTTTACATACAGATAATCCCGGCAGTTTTCTTCCATTTCCTTCGCTGTGATTTCCTTCACCATATGTCCGTCCCTGATCACGCCGTAACAGGTCGCCAGTTTTCCCAGTTCTCCCAAAAGGTGGGAGCTCAAAAGAATGGTAATCCCTTTTTCCTGATTCAGCTTCTGTAACAGCGCACGCACCTCTGCCATTCCTTCGGGATCCAGCCCGTTGATGGGCTCATCCAATATCAGCAGATCCGGGCTGCCCAGCAGCGCCAGCGCGATGCCCAGCCTCTGCTTCATGCCCATGGAAAACTGCTTTGTGACCTTTTTCCCCGCGTCGGAAAGCCCCACCAGCGCAAGCAGTTCCTTCACTTTTTTCCTGCCGTCCACCAGCCCCATGCAGACAGCTTTCTGCATCATATTATCCTCAGCGCTCATCTTCGGATAGATGCCGGGATTCTCGATCAAAATTCCCGTCCTCTTGCGCACCGTTGCGTCGGAAGCCGGCCTGTCAAAAAGCCTGACTTCCCCGGCTGTGGGAGCTGCCAGGGAACACATCATTTTTAATGTGGTGGATTTCCCCGCTCCGTTCTTCCCGATAAACCCATAGATATCTCCTTCATGTATGGTCATGTTCAGATCATCCACCGCACGCTTTTTTCCGTATACTTTACAGAGCCCTCTTGTCTGTATCACTTCCATCGTGATTTCCTCCTTGATTTGATAGTTGTATTATCCAAAAAACCCTTACAGAAATCGCAAAGGAATGTTAAAGAAAGTTTTAAATGTTATTCCATTAGTTTAAAGCCGATTCCCCACACAGTCTGAATATAGTCTTCTGCCCCTGACGCCCGCAGCTTTGCCCGGATATTGCTGATATGTACGTTGATGGTCTTATCTTCGATAAACGCATCCTGTTCCCAGACCGCTTCATAAATCTCCTGCTTGGTGAACACCTTTTTCGGGTGCCGCATCAAAAGGGCCACAATGCCCAGTTCATGTCCCGTCAGTTCCACAGCGTTCCCGTCCGCCCGAAAAACCATCTGTTCCTGATCCAGTGCCCACGTCTTATAGGCCAGCTGTTTTTCCCCCGCTGTCCCGGACCGGTGGCGCAGCTGTACCTGAATGCGCGCCCACAGTTCCTCCAGCTCAAAGGGCTTTGTCATATAATCATCCGCCCCGCCGCCAAGAACTTCGATCTTGTCGTCCAGGGCACTCTTTGCTGTCAGCACGATGATGGGCACCCGGCTCACCCGGCGGATCTGCCCGATCAGCGCCTCTCCTGACAATCCGGGCAGCATTAAGTCCAAAACCAGCAGATCAAATTCCTCCATCTGCCACAGAAGCCTCCCTTCTGTACCGGAAAAAGCCTGCCTTACGCTGCATCCCTTCCGGTTTAAGAATTCAGCCGTCATGTTATTAATATCCGTATCATCTTCAATTATCAAAATTCTGATCATATCATTTTCTCTTTCTTCCTCAGCCGTTTTTCCGCAAGACAGCGCTTTTTCTGCCACACTTTCGGCCGTCTAACTGATATCGTAACACAGCAGGGCACAGGAAACAAGACATCGGGCAATAACCGAATAACCGCATCATTTTTGGGCACAGACATTATTTTGTCCGGTGCATATTCCGGTTAAAAGGATTATAATGTAGGAAAGTAAAATCCCCGCCGAAACGGGATACCATTTTTTGGCGCGCCGGCTGTTCCGGCGCCGGAAAGGAGTTTTATGAGATATTCAGAATATGATGAAGCAAAAAGTGCCGTGAAATGTGCGAAGTGGTTCACGATCCTCAGTTCCCTGCTGCTGTGTCTCTGCGGCCTCGTGCTGTTCCTCTGGCCCGGCACGTCCATGAGCGTAATCTGTAACCTGCTGGGGATCCTGATGCTGGTTTTCGGCCTCAGTAAGCTGATCGGTTATTTTTTCAACGTGAGCTATCACCTGGCCTTTCAGTTCGACCTGGCCCTGGGGCTTTTCGCCCTGCTCTTCGGCATCCTCTTTTTAGTGCACCCGGGCGTGATTCTCTCCATTATCTGGCTGCTGGTGGGTGTTTACGAAATTGTGGAAGGCGTTTTCAAAATGCAGACCGCTCTGGATGCCGGACGCTATCATCTGTCCGGCTGGTGGTTTCTGATGCTCTCGGCTGTGGTATGCGTTCTCTTTGGCGTTTTTCTCACCTTCAACCCCTCCAAGGGCGGTGCTCTGTTTGTACAGGTGACCGGAATTTCCCTGTTATTTGTAGGCATTGAAAATATGGTCTTCACCTTCTATGCCGCAAAACGGTTAAAGGATATCCGTCGTCAGCTGCATGACGCATGGCTGGATGAAAATATCATCGACTAGAAAAGGCCTTCTCTTCGCTTTTTTCCTGTCTCATTTTTAAAGGCCCGGTGGCCGGATTGTCCAGAAGGCTGCCGTCCGCCGCAAAACGGGATCCATGGCAGGGACAGTCCCAGCTGTGCTCTGTGGGATTCCATTTCAAGGCGCAGCCCAGATGAGGGCACCTTTTTTTAGAAGGGGAAAGCAGATTTGCCACAGATTCCATTCCGTTTTTCAGCATCGCCGTTTTTTTCACAGGGCGGGACGGATCAAATACCGCAGCATACGGGTTCTCTTTTCCCTGAATCATGTCCGCCAGAATCTGTGCGGCCGCCATGGATGACGTCATGCCCCATTTGTTAAACCCGGTGGCCGCATAAACATTGGAAAGCCCCGGTGAATAGCGGCCGATATAGGGGATTTCATCCAGAGTGATGCAGTCCTGAGCCGCCCAGTAATAGCGCTCCGCTGCCTTCGGATAAAACCGTCCGGCAAAGTGCCGCAGTTCCTGCCAGCAGCCGCCGTCTTTTCCTGTGCGGTGGCCTCCTCCTCCCAGCAGCAAAAACCCGCCGTCATTCCGGAAGGACAGACCGTTCTGCGCTTCATCTACATACATGCCTTCCACATCTCCTGCATTTTCCAGCGCAATGCAGTAGGAACGCTGTTGATACATTTTCATAAAATACATGCCGTGTTTGTTCATGAAGGGAAAATGGGTCGCCACCAGGAAGGAATCCGCCGTAATTTTGATGTTCCTGTCGGTCACAGCTGTATTTTTGCGGATCTCACGGATTGCGGTATGCTCATAAATTTTCAGATCTCTGACCAAAAAGGAAACGAACTCCAGCGGGTCAAACTGGGCCTGGTTTAAAAAGCAGACAGCACCCACTACGGAAAACGGAAGCTTTAAAGCGTCCGCAAACCGGGCCCGGTATCCCAGCTTCTCCAGCGCTTTCATCTCCCTCTCCAGCTTCTCCTGATGATTCAGGGAATACACGTAGGAATTCCTGCGTTCAAACCTGCAGTCCCAGTTTTGGCAGAGTTCCGCGTATTTTTCCAGAGCGGCCAGATTTGCTTCCAGATACATCTTCGCTTTTTCCTCGCCCGTCTCTTTGATCAAAGTATCATATATCAGTCCGTGCTGGGCCGTAATTTTTGCCGTGGTGTTCTTCGTATTCCACCCGCATATCACATCCGCCTCTGCTACCGCGCAGTCCACTCCTGCCTGCTTTAAAAACCATGCGCACAAAAGCCCCGCCATTCCGCCGCCGATCACCAGCACATCCGTATGGATATCCTCTTCCAGCGACGGAAACTGCGGCAGCCGCGTCCTGTCAGCCCATAATGAAAGCATCCCGATCCCTCCTGTATCCGATTCCGATATCTTGTTTCGATATCTTCAGTATGGGAACTGCAGGCGGCAAATATACAGCAGCTTTTGATAACTGTATCGCTGCCGGATGATCGTCCTTAGTTCAGACCATATTCTTTGAGCAGCCGTTCCCGCAGGTCCTCTTCTTTGCAGCAGGCAAAAAACTCCGCTTCCCTCCCGTCCTTTTTCATCTCTTGTGCCAGCCTGGCGAGCAGCCCTTCCCCTTCTTTTCTTCCTTCTTCCATAATTTCTGTCAAAGCAGTACACATATCATAGCCTCCTTCATCGTTTAAGTATGCCCTCCGTTTCTTCTTCCCCAGTTTTTTCATACCGATAAATAGGTCCAACGCATCGCATTCTTCTTCCGTCAGTCGGCTGAAATGAGCATGATGGTCCTGCACATATGATTTCAGCTTCTTTTTATCCGCCGCATGGGGAAGCAATTCAAAAACAGTCCTTAACTCCGTTTTAAAATTTTCAGGATTCACATTCCATGCAAACTTTCCGGTCCATCCCATGGCTCTTCTCCATGATAAAAAGTAATGCAAATCACCGGGCGGAGTTGGTCCGTTTTGGCAAGCCCGCTTAAAAACTCTCCGCCCGGTTTTAAGTCCTTCTCTTTTCGGTGCGCTGCTTCCCCCTCACATTCACTCCGTTCATTGGTAAAAGACATTCCTCCTTAGACTCAGATAGCTTGTCCGCCGGTTTAACCGTAAAATATAAAACCGAAAATCCTTTTTCTCTCTGTGGAAATTCCGTCACCAGACGTAAGATTCGGCAGCACAAAGCTTACCGGTAAGATTTTACTGTCCAGAAAGACCACCTGTTCTCCCTGTCACAGTCTGATAGAATCTCTGATGCGGCAGATTCCGCATCGGACATTTGAAAAGAGATGCGACTCTGTGCAGTGCGCCGCATCCATTGGCTCCCTTTAAGCAGGTAAGCCATTTTCAAAAAAATTACGGTCATTCTCTAAAACCGTCTGTGTACAACCATCATATCCAAAGCCAACATAAAAAGCAATAACAATCTGTTTTTTTGCAAAAACGTCTGCCGGGCAGACACGGGGGTGATGTGTTCACCCCCGGATCAGCTGGACTTCATCAAACATTTTTGCGGCCGTCAGATAGGCCATTCCCTCGTGATAATCTCCCCAGACGTCTTTCGCATATACAATCTGCGTGGACATATGTTTGGGAAGAAGGGAAGTCACCCTGTCATCAATGGGGCCCACACAGGAAACGCGCAGGTCAGGACCTCCCAGGGCCACATATTCCGGATTGAGGATTCCGCAGATCCATCCTACCACTCTGGCAGTCAGATCCACATAGGAAATATCATCCGGCTCTTCTGCCAGCCACTCATCCAGCGTCCGTTCATCCTCCATGGGAATGAGTCCCAGCTCACCGGCAAAATTATGACAGCCCCGGATCACCTTTCCTCCCGCTAAAAGGCCTGCGCTGACACAGCCTTTCTCAAAATAAAGATAAGCCATATTCACATGATCCGCTTTTTCATGGGGATATTTTTTCTCATAGCAGCGTCCAAACCCAATCGCCGTAGCATTGATGTCATTTTCCAAAACCACGGGAACGCCATATTTTTCTCTCAAAAGCTTTCCCAGGTCCGTCTGCACCATGACGCCTTTTTCATTCTTTCTCCAAAAGCTGCCGCCGTCCACAATGCCGGGAACGCCGATGCCGATGGATCTGATTTCCCGCTGCGCCGTCGTCTCATCCAAAAAAGAAAGAATGGCTTCCACAAAATCACTCTCTTTTGTCTGCAGCCGGGTCACTTCTGCGATCTCACCGCAGCCGTCCACCAGCAGACAGTGCACCTGATGATCCGTTATGCAGAAAGCAACGCTGTGATAGCGTTCCGGCAGAAATTTATAGCGTTCCGCCTTTCTTCCGCCGCTGGACTCATCCTGCCCGATCCCGGTTATTTCCCCATTCTGCAGCATTTCCGTCAGCAAAGAACGGACGGTAGTCTGGCTGATCTTAGTATCATGGACAATTTCTGCCCTGGTTGCCGTTCCTCTTGCCTTCAGCGCCCTGCGTATTCTTGCCAGATTTGCCTGTTTCAGCACCCGCGGACGGGCTGTCAATGTGTCCATATCGCTCCTCCCAGCTTCCGCTCATCACTTTTGTAAGTTTCTGATTTAAGTGTAATAGAAAAACGACAGATTGTCAATCCGCCATTTTTCTCCACTTAAGAATAAGGAATATTCGGTCACCTCTTTGAAATGACAGACTCCCGGAATCTCCGGTCCTTTATTTATCCGGCACCTGAGATTCCTTTTCTTTTTTCTCTGACTTTTTCTCTCCCAGCCGATTATAGACCGCCTTTGGTATCACAATACAAACGGTCAATGACACGGCTGCGATGATCACATACATCTTCACCGGCCACAGAAAGACAAAGGTGCTCTT
Organism: uncultured Lachnospiraceae bacterium; assembly: GCA_902476265.1. GTDB lineage: Bacteria > Bacillota > Clostridia > Lachnospirales > Lachnospiraceae > Gallintestinimicrobium. The sequence continues at coordinate 33,076 of CABSCP010000001.1, read as the reverse complement.
TTGCTGTCTCATCCGCTCCTGTACGAGCCACAGAATACCGCTGCCTGCCGTTAAAAGCGCGGTCCAGACACTGGCCCAGTAAAACAGCCCTTCCAGCCGGAACATTTTATTCATCTGTTTTGATGTCATGCCGATATCCCTCAGAATGAAAATCTCTTTTTTCCTTCCCAGCAGATCAGATAAGATCAGATTAAAAAAGTTCATGATTCCTGCCGTACAAAAAGCCATGCTGAGACAAAGTATCATGATTTTCTCCGCCTTCAGCTTTTCCGCTTCGGCCACGGTCAAATCCGAATTACAGGTTAAAGACAGCAAATCCGTTCTTTGGCGGTTTTCCAGACGAAATCTGACATTCGCATCCCTCACCCATGATTTCAGCTGCTTTTTGATGTACTCCTCTTTTTGGGGATCCACATCAAAAAATATCCGGAAAGTTTGCACCGGCAAGTCCTTCACCTTTTTCAGAGTCTGTGGGGAAATCAAAAAATAAAGGATATTTTTTCCGTTCCAGTTCAAACGGACAGGAAAATTTTCCTTTTCATAATCTAAATATCCCAGATTTTCCAACTGTCCTTTTTCTATATAGGTATCCTCTTTCGGATAAAGCGCATTCACCGGATATAACCACAGCTTTCTCTCCGTCACACTCCCGGCCAGATCTTGCTTCTCCCGGGACAGAGCGCCGCCATGAGCGATCAGTGTCCCGTTTTCTTCGATCAGCTTATTCCAGTCGATTTCCGGTCCGTTTTCTTTCACCCAGTCCTTTAACCGGCCCATTTCCTCCTCTTCAAGCACCCTCAAAATACCAATGCCGTAATATCCTGCGCCCGTACCGTCCCACAGCCCATAGCTGTTGTTATAAAAGGGGGCCAGCGCATTTTGGGAACGACTCTGTCGTTTGCCCCTTTCCACGGCAAAATATTCCGCTTCATTGACATCATCCACTTTAGCCAGGCACCCGTATTCCCTTCCGATCCGTTCTGTCGGAATTTCGGCAATTCGGGCAATCTGACGCAGCGCTTCTTCTTCCAAAAGAGTTTTGTCAAAAATAATTGCCGTTTCCGCCTCTTTCGCTTCCGCATAGGGATAATGATCCAGCGCCTCTTTTGTTATGCCAATCTGAAAATCCGGATTTTGATTCCGCTCATTCTGACTGTCCAGCCCCCGGAATATCACGGTTGCACACAGCGCAGTTTCACATCCCAAAAACAGGGTCAGCACCGATAACAGCAGTTTTTTCCTGCTGCACAGCAGGTTTTGGATTGCCAGACAGCTCACCGCGTCCATTTTTCGGAACAGTCGGAAACGCTTTGTCTTTGCCGTCCTTCTTTCTTTCACCCTGATTTTCCGGTTTGCACCGGACTCCTCTTCCAGCATTCTGTTGAGTTCCTCCAGATTCAGCAGAACGGATATCAGACAGATCGCCGCTACGGTCAATGCTGTGCCGATCCAAAACCACAGACCGGGAGCAAAAATCCAATTTCTGTTTTCCTGACCGCTCATGTACAGCCTGTTTAACAAAGCAGGGATTCCCCGGAACACGACAGGGATTCCGACAAGGGTTCCGGCTGTTACCCCGCGAAAAAACAGCTTCCCGGTCTGCGCGATATACAGATCCCTGATCTGCTTTCGGGAAGTGCCTATCATCTGAAGCAGCCAATAATTTTTTTCTTCCCGGTATAAAGTGAGGAACTGCAGATGATAAATAAAAAATCCCAGGCACAGAAGGATCAGTCCTCCTGCAAAAATCAAAACGCCGTAACCGCCGAATGCCTCTTGCACAGCCTTTGATTCTATAGTGCCCGGCACAACATATACCTGATCCGCATCATACAGGAATGCCTCATCATACAGCCGTATTTCCAGTCTCCGGTCCCCGATTCTTTCTGCTTTCACATCTATCAAAATCCTGGCAGGATAGAGATCCACGTCATTTTCTTCCATCAGGGCCCACGATATGTAAGCCGGCGCACTCTCTTTCTCTGCTGCCGCATAATCCTCAAAATATCCCGAGAGCACAAAGGTCAGGCCTCCGGTCCGTTCTTTCATCCCGTACCAGTCCAGCTCTAAAGGCAGTTTCATTCCCGGCTGTGGCTCGGATATCCCCATATCCTCCAGACAGCTGACGGACAGCATGATCTCTTCCCTTTTCCGGGGATAGGAACCGGTCACCATCCCATATGCAGGGCGGAGCATCTTCTCAAAAGTTTCCTCATCCGCATACCGGAATATACCGATCTTCCGCCCGTCTTTTTTCAACAGACCGGCCGCTTTTTCTCTTCCCACCCGCTCCACGAAATCCAACGAGGCCAGCGTATGATCCTGGACACCTTTTCCGTTTTCCAGCCATGCATCCGCTGTCATTCCTCTTTCTCTGATTTTTGTGATCTCTTCAGCGTTTATTCTGCCATAAGTAAACGCCGTCATCACCCAGAGAATCAGGAAAACCGCCGCAATTGCTGCAGTCTGAAGCCGGATTTGCCGCCGTTTCTGCTGTTCAAATCCATCCAGTAAAATTTTTTTTGCAGTTCTGTCAGCGCTCATCTGTCAGTTTTCCATCCCTTATCCATAATATCCTGTCCGCCTGCTCCGCCATCCTCCTGTCATGCGTCACCATGACCACCGTCTGTTCGTAGCGGCGGCGCAGCTGTCCGAAAAGCTCCATCACCTGCATGCCGTTTTTTATATCCAGATTCCCTGTAGGCTCGTCCGCTAAAATTATTTTGGGCCTGCTGTAAAAAGCTCTCGCGATGGCTGTTCTCTGCTGCTGCCCTCCTGACAACGTTTCCGCCCGCTGGAAAAGCTGTTCTTCGATCCCCAGCTCTCTCACCAGTTCATTCAGATAATCCCCGTCATCCGCAGCGCCATCCAGTTTTGCGGGGAGCATGATATTATCCATACCGTTTAAAAAGGGGAGAAGATTATAATCCTGAAAAATAAATCCGATATTGCTTCGCCGGTATTCCGTGCGTTCATCTTCATTTAACTGAAATAAATTCACATCATCCACAGTAACTTCCCCGCCGGTAGGGCAAATGATACCTCCCATCAAGCGGAGCAATGTGGATTTTCCACTTCCGGATTCCCCCATAATGGCGAGAAACTCCCCTTCCTGTACCTCTAAACTGACGTTGTCCAATACCCGTCTGATTTCATAATTATAACCAAAATCCTTTGTTAAACTGCTGACTCTGATAAAATCCCGGGTTCCCTCTCTATTCTTCTCATTCCTCTTTTTTCTCATATGGTGCCCCCCTTTCTTTTGAAACTTCGGTTCTCTTTCTATCATACCATATTTTTTACAAATGAAGCCGTCCGTCTCATCATTGTGCTCCGGTGATTGTCACTAACCACACTTTACAGGATGCAAAAAGCCTTTCTGAGGGGATGACATGCTGTCACCGTGGTCAGAAAGGCTCTCTTCTATTATTGCTATTTGTTTAACGCCTTTCAGCGGATCTGCCAGAAACTTTTTCTCACTTTCTGACGTTCCAGCTGCGGCTCCTCTTCATTCACATACTGAAGAATCATGGCCGAAGTCCGGGGCATGGTCACATTGATGCTGCCTGCCGTGGCTTCATAGGAAACCGGATTGGTATCGTACCCCTTTTCCCAGGTATAAATGAGACGGTTCAGCTCGGCATCCTGAGGAATCCCCAGTTCCCATACGGATATTTCCTTGTTGATTTCATGTTCATTATTATTGACCAGTATCACGGAATGATATGTCTTTGTAAAACGGCCGTATGCGATAAAATTGAAATCGGAATGCAGCCATTTTGTAGAGCCCTTTTTAAACTCCGGTGTCCTGCGGTGTATTCTGATGATATCCCGATGGAAGTCGATCAGCCGTTTATCTTCCCTGCCCCAGGGATAAGTGCGCCGGTTATCCGGGTCGGTGAATCCGCAAAGCCCCGCTTCGTCCCCGTAATAGATGGTGGGGGATCCGGCCCAGGTCATCTGGATCACAACTGCCTCCATGAATACAGCCTTATTCACATCCTGATTGGCCGCCTCCGGCCCCAGGTTATTGGTGCGTCCCACTTTATGATTGGTCCTGGTTAAAAACCGGGAATGGTCGTGGTTGGAAAGTTCATTCATGGAAGTCATCCAGGAGGGCATCGCCATGCTCGCTCCGTGATAAGCCATGGCATTCAGGAAATTATCTGCATTGCCCATCAGATCCATCCGGCAGTCGTCACTGTGTTTTTCCATTCCGGTCAAAAACCAGGTGACCGGTTCCATAAATGCATCGTAATTCATGATCGTATCCCACTGGTCGCCCTGCAGCCAGCTGAAAGGATCCCCATAATGTTCGGCAAGGACAATCGCATTGGGATTTGCCTCCTTTACGGCATCTCTGAACATCGCCCAGAATTTATGGTTATATTCCGGAGAATGTCCCAGATCAGCAGCTACATCCAGACGCCATCCATCCGCATTAAAGGGAGGGGATACCCATTTTCTTGCAATATACATGATGTATTCTTCCAGTTTCCTGGAACCTTCATAATTCAGCTTGGGCAGGGTGTCATGCCCCCACCAGCCGTCATAGGTTGGATTATAAGGAAACCGGTTTTCATCATGAAACTTAAAATAGCTGTGATAGGGACTGTCTCCGGAAACATAAGCGCCCTTTTCATAGCCGGGCTGGTTTTCATAAATGCGCTCCCTGTCCAGCCATTTATTGAAGGAACCGCAGTGATTGAACACACCGTCCAGAATCACCTTCATGCCTCTCTTATGAGCTTCCTGCACCACCTTTATGAACATTTCATCGCTGGCCTGCAGATTTACCGGATCCGTCACCCGGCGGATATAGCGCTCGGCATGGGTATTATCCGTCTCCCAGTGTTCCAGCAGACGGCCGCCGTCCTTCACGATCTTTCCATAATGAGGGTCAATATGGTCATAATCCTGGATATCGTATTTATGATTGGAGGGGGACACAAAAAGCGGGTTGAAATAAATCACCTCAATGCCCAGCTCCTCCAGATAATCCATCTTGTCCAGCACGCCCTGCAGATCGCCGCCGTAAAAATCCCTGACATCCATAGAGGAAGGATAACGGTACCAGTCCTCCACATGACGGCTCTTATCCCCGATATACTGATATTCATTGGTCAGCACATCGTTGGAAGGGTCGCCGTTGCAGAAGCGGTCCACATAAATCTGATACATTACCGCCCCTTTCGCCCAGTCAGGCGTATCAAATCCAGGTATGATGGCAAAATTGTAGTGCTCATCCGGACGTTTGACCACACCCCGGAAGTCATAATAGCAGTTAATCGCTCCTGCCTGTATTTCAAAATAGTAAGTAATCTTCTCGTTATCCAGCTGCAGTTTCGCTTCATAATAATCGAACTGCCTGTCAGATAATACCTTGAACATCAAATGTTTCTGACCTTTACACACTAAAAAAACCCGGTCGATGTTGCTCCTCTTCGCCCGGAAGCGAATTTTTACCCTGCTGTAGGGCGCAGGCTCGGCCGGTGTAACATAATTTTCTGTTGTATCACTGTAAAGCGCCCTTTTGCTGAATACGGGCCGCATTTCATTCAGGTACTGCTGGTCTTTGAATAAAGAATCAAAATCCATCACATACACTCCCTTATAGAGTCATTGTATAATAGAAAAAAGAGAATGGCAAGCATTTCTGCCCCCGGACAGTAAAAAAGACAGCGGGTTAGGCTGTCCTTTTTAGAGAAGGTATTTCTTCTTATGGGGTATAGCAAAAAACTATATAATGTATTGGGGGGGGGTTACGAGTATTATAATATCAAACCCAACCCATTTTGTACATACCCGGAATTCACAAATATTACAAATTCGCAACTCCATTTTTGTGAATTTTTACTAATTGCATTTCTAAATAACATATCCCGGCCTTTTATATAAACAGCGCTTCGAACTCCGTGCGGTTGATCTTTTCCTTTTCCAGCAGAAGCTGTGCGCATTTATGCAGCACTTCTTCGTTTGTCAGGATCAGATCTTTCGCCCTGGCGTAGCACTCATCTATGATGCGCTTGATCTCCCGGTCGATTTCACCGCTGACCAGTTCGCTGTGCGCCTTGGCATGGGCCAGGTCCCGTCCGATGAATACTTCATCGTCATCATCATCATAGCAGATAACGCCCACGTTTTCAGACATGCCGAAACGTGTCACCATCTTCTTTGCGATCTGAGTCGCTTTCTTGATATCGCTGGAGGCTCCTGTGGTGATATCATCAAAAATGATCTCCTCCGCAATACGCCCGCCCAGGGAAACCATGATCTCCTGCAGCATCTGTCCTTTGGTCATGAACATATCATCCCGTTCAGGCAGAGGCATGGTATAGCCTGCCGCGCCGATGCCGGTAGGAATGATGGATATGGAATATACCGGCCCCACATCAGGCAGTACATGGAATAAAATCGCATGACCCGCTTCATGATAGGCCGTGATTTTCTTTTCCTTATCGGAAATAATACGGCTCCTCTTCTCAGAACCGATTCCCACCTTGACAAACGCCTTTTTCATATCATCCTGATTGACAAAAGCCCTGTCCTCTTTTGCCGCTATAATCGCCGCTTCGTTTAAAAGGTTTTCCAGATCCGCTCCGGTAAAGCCCGCCGTAGTCTGGGCGATCTGTTTTAAATCCACATCGTCCGCCAGAGGTTTGTTCTTGGCATGCACTTTCAGGATATCTTCTCTGCCGCCCACATCCGGAGTCCCGACGCTGATCTTTCTGTCAAACCGGCCCGGGCGCAGGATCGCAGGATCCAGAATATCCACGCGGTTTGTGGCCGCCATGACAATAATTCCTTCGTTGACGCCAAAACCGTCCATTTCCACCAGCATCTGGTTTAATGTCTGTTCTCTTTCATCATGGCCGCCGCCCATGCCGGTACCCCTGCGTCTGGCAACCGCATCGATCTCATCGATAAAAACGATACAGGGCGCATTCTTTTTCGCTTCTTCAAACAAATCCCTCACACGGGACGCGCCCACGCCTACGAACATTTCTACAAAATCCGAACCGGAGATGGAGAAAAACGGAACGTTGGCTTCTCCGGCAATCGCCTTCGCCAACAACGTCTTACCGGTTCCGGGAGGTCCTTCCAGAAGGACGCCCTTGGGGATTCTGGCCCCCACCTTCGTAAACTTCGCAGGTTCCCGAAGGAAATCCACAATTTCCTGCAGATCCTCTTTCTCCTCCTTCAGGCCGGCCACATCTTTCAACGTGATCTTGCTGTCCCCTGCCACACTCATACGCGCCCTGCTCTTGCCGAAATTCATCATCTTGCTGCCGCCGTTCATCTGGGCGTTCTGGGCGTTCATCATCATGAAGATCAGCAGCACGCCGCCCACCATGATGAGCGCCGGCAATATGGAGGTGAGGAAAACATTTTCCTTGGGCACATCCTGGATGACCGGATCGATCCCTTTCCCTTCCAGCTGGCTGATCAGCGCATTGACATCCGTCACATTGAGGATTTTCTCCCCGCCTGACTTTAAATTAATCTGGGCAGATCCTGTGGGAATTTCCCTGTTCTGTATGACCAGAACCCCTGAAACATCCCCTGAATCCAGCAACTGGTTAAATTCCGCCTGTGTGCATGTGCTTTCCATTCTTTTCAAGGTGCTGGAAAACCAAAAAATCAGCATGACAACAAGCAAAAGGGAAATAACCAGGTTAATTCCTCTGCCGTTTTTATTCACTGCATCCTCCTTCGGCCCAAAGGCCATTTTAAATCTTTATACCTCTTTCTATTAATCAAATTTTACCACGCCGATATAAGGCAGGTTTCTGTATCTCTGGTCATAGTCCAGGCCATAGCCCACTACGAATTCATCCGGGATCTGGAATCCGGTGTAGTTCACATTTACATCAACCACACGGCGCTCCGGTTTATCCAGCAGCGTGCACAGGGCCAGGCTTTTCGGTCCTCTTGCCTGCAGCATTTTCAACAGGTAGCTCAATGTGCGGCCGGAATCCACGATATCTTCCACCACGATGACATTTTTATCCTTTAAAGATTCATCCAGATCCTTTACGATCTTGATCACGCCGCTGGATTTGGTGTCGCTTCCATAGCTGGAAACAGACATGAAGTCCAGAGAAACCGGCACGCTGATCCTCTTTGCCAGCTCACACATGAAAAAGCTGCCGCCCTTTAAAACACATACCAGATGAACCTGTTTTCCCTCGTAGTCTCTGCTGATCTGTTCTCCGATCGCCTGGATTCTGTCATCCACTTCCTTTTCCGTCAGTAAAACTTCAATTCTCTCAGCCATTATGATTTCCTCCTCTAAAGTATATTCCCGTCACTGTTCTCTCCTGTCACAGCAGCGGATTTCAATAATTGCAGCCGTCTGCGCGGTCACTTTATACGCTGTACTGATTCTGTGGCCCGGCACCCAGATAATATGCGCCCCATCGGCCAAAAGCATCAGCTGATCTCTTCTGTTTGCCGGAATCCTTTCTTCGATCATATATTTTTTCAGGCTCTTTTTCTCAAGCTTGTCATTGATCGTGAGATAGTCTCCGGTTCTCCGTGTCCGGAATACGGCGGATTCTATTATTTTATCATAGTCGAACCATTTCGTATACTTCTTTTGCGGGATATTTTCCAAAAAAATCGCATTTTTCAGGCATTCTTCCTCATTTGGTCCGTTTCTTTTCAGGAGCCTCGCTTCCATTTCTCCCATTCCGGGAACCTGAAACCGGCCAAAAGTCAGCGGAATTTCCGGCCCCGGCCCTTCCGGTGTGGAAGTACTTTCCTTTCCGGTAACAGGGTAAAAAACCAGACGGTCAAATTCCCGGACTACCTCCAGCCCGCACGCCGGAAGGCATAGCCGTTTTCCGCTCTGTACATTTCCCCCTGTAAGCGTCTCCGCTCCCTCCACATGAGTGGAAGTCAAATCTCTGCCGCTGCCTGTCAACAGCATACATTCACGGATGCACAGCCTGCGTAAAAACGGGTCTTCCTGCCAAAGTCTGTGAACCGACAGGGCCAGCGCCCCTTTGTTTTCCTCCTTAGGATCCAGACATCGTTTCATGGCCGCTTCCGTCTGCCTGTTCATAAAATCCCCGGTTTCCATGAGCAGCCCGGCTTCTTTTGCCAGATGCTCCCTGGCTCCTGCACAGATGTGCTCCTCTGCATAGGGCAGGATGCGGTTGCGGATCCGGTTCCTGGTATAGAGATCCTGGGCGTTGGTGGCATCAATCCTCCAGCCTGTCCCCTCTTTTTTCAAAAACGCTTCGATTTCTTCTCTGCCGGTATCCAAAAGCGGCCGGATGATGCGCTGTCCGGATTTTCTATCCTGCCGCACCGGCCTTATTCCTGCCATCCCGTCCAGCCCTGTCCCCCGGAACAAATGAAATAAGAAGGTTTCCGCCCTGTCGTCCCGGTTATGGGCCACCGCGATGCAGCCCTGTCCGCCGGATTTCTCGTCCATTTTCCGAAGTTCCTTTTCAAAAGCGCTGTAACGGACTCTCCTGCCCGCTTCCTCGCTGCCGACTCCCGTTTCTGCAGAGACCTTCCGGATATCTGTTTCTATCACCGTGAGCGGAACTTCCCATTCCCGGCAGAGATGCCGCACAAAATCGGCGTCCTCTCCTGCTTCGCTGCGCAGGCCATGATTGACGTGCACCGCCCGCAGATGCAGGCCCAGGCGTTCCTGAAGGCGCACCAGTACCAGAAGAAGGCAGACCGAATCCGGCCCGCCTGATACGCCTGCCACTATATTCCCGTTTTCCGGTATCATGGAATAATGCTGCATATAAGCAAGAATTTTTTCTGTCATCTTCCGTCTCCTGGTATTGTTTTATAGGAAAATTTCCTCGCTCCGCTTTGCGGAGCCCATGGAACCTTCTCGATTTACTTCGTAAATTGAGAAGTAGCGGAAAACTTCCTCGCCCCGCTTTGCGGAGCCCATGGAACCTTCTCGATTTACTTCGTAAATTGAGAAGTAGCGGAAAATAGTTCAACTACGTTGAACTATTTTCCTTCATTATATACCCGCCAACCTTCTGTGGCAATTTTTGTTTTATGTGGCGGTTTTCTGTTGTCGGAAATTTCTCTTTACACTTCTGCCCTTTCGCTTTTCCATACTCCTGCTGCCAGGATTGTCATGTCATCCCGGATTTTTCCGTGGCACTGTTCGATCGCGTAACGCAGGAGAAGGTTCGCCATATCCACCGGCGCGCTGACATTCAGCTTTCCGATCTGTTGGGCGATAAAAAACTCTCCGTCGCCACAGGGCCAGTTCTGGGTGACTCCGTCAGAGAGCATGATGACCATGTCTCCATCCCTCAGCTGTCGAATATTTTCCTCCGCCTTTTTATCCATCATTCCGAGGGGCAGCAGGGAAGAGCTGATTTTTTCGACCAGCGGTCCCCTTTTGATAAAGGTGCTGGCCGCCCCGGCTTTCACGATGCAGCATTCCCCTTTTCTCATATCGATCCTGCACAGATCCAGGGTGGACATGCGGTTTTCGTCGCCTTCCGCACACACCATGCTGTTCAGCATCTGTACGGCCATCCCTGTGCCAAGTCCCGCGTCCAGTATCTGTTCCGTCAAATCCACAATCCTGCTGCTGTCTTTCGCGGCGGTTTCTCCGGAGCCCACGCCATCCGAAAGGATCATGGTCAGCCCGCTGTCTTCTTCAAAGAATGAATAGCTGTCACCGGAGACAGTCTCGTTTTCTTTTATCGCAGTGGCCGCTGCCGTCAGGAAGCAGTAAGCCGGTTCTTCTTCAAAGTAAAGTGTCACCGGCTCCATCCCGATAAAATATGGATTCCTTTTTTCCGGCACCAGTCTGATATCCATCAGCACGGACAAATATCCGCCGATTTCCTCTACGGTAACGCTGATATCCTTTTTGGTACACAGGGATACGGATATCTCCATCCTGTCCTCCTGACCCCGGAGGAGATAGATGTCCTGTACCAGAATCCCTTCTCCCGCCAAAGCGCGGACAAGCTGCTTTTCCTGTCTGCCTCCCAGACGGATCAGCTGCACCGAAGTACCTGCCACCGCCTGCATAAGCCCTGCCAGTTGTCTCATATAAGCCGCATAACGCCGTCTGTTTTCCCGCGCTTCCTGCATCCGGAGCGCCTGTTCTCTGTCCTGCGCGTTTTCCTCTCTCTCTTCCTCCGTCTCATCTCTGTTCATTTCGGAGAATACCGCAGCCAGATTCTGAAAAGTATCGGCACAGCTTAAAATTCGTCTTCTGTCATAATCGAGCAAATATGCAGACTGCTGCATATCATAATCAATAAAACTATTTTTCAATCCGGTTTCCCTCCTTTTTGTTCGCTGCCTGTTTCCCACAGTATAGCCTGTCCCACCTGCAGCTTTTGTCAAAGGAAAGGAAGATTTTCCCATTTTTTTCAGACAAAAAATGCGGTATCCCCTATGGAATCCCGCACTTCTGACGCGGACCTGCATTGCGCCGGCCCGGATCTTTCGTCCTGATTTATTCATGATAACAGAAAAGAAACCTTACCCTCAGTTGACAAGGGTATGTACTTTCCGTTATTTAAAAATGATCTCGTCCTCATATACCAGCCCCAGTTTATCCTTGGCCACTTCTTCCACATACTTCTTGGTCTTGGTATACTTTCCATATTCTTCAATTTCCGTCGTCCGTTCCGTCTCCTCCGCGATCTTCTGGTTCAGCTCTTCAATCCTGGCAGCATATACTTCCTGCTTCTGCCGAAGCTCTATGCCTTTGAAAGATACCACTATCAAGACCATCAGCACCGCTATGGTAACCATCACCATGCTCAAACGGTTTTCTTTCTTTTTCCGGCGGAAAACTATTTTCCTTTTAACCATCTTTCCTGCCTCGCTGCATCTTTTTACAACGTTTACATAATATCATTCTAACCATTTTTAGTCTGACCGTCAACCGTTTTTTGAAAAATCGCATATGCCGCATGACTTTTTGTTTCCCTGTCCCAAAATGCCGGCCCACAGCCTTCCCTGCCATGCGCAGGGGCTTTGTTAAAAATGCATTTATTCTGTGCAGGATCTTTTTCAACCACAGCAGCAATTCGGAAATATATTTTACAAAAAAAGGGCTCAGCGTCCTGTTGACCACAAACATGCCAAACAGCATTCCCAGAATGGCAAACCAGCGGAATGCCCCGTCATTTTCATAATACAATAGATAAAAAATACTGCATGCCACGAATATCCAGTACACCATATCTTCTACGGAAACCCAGAAAATGCGGTGTATAAAAACCCGCCGGAAAACCCTCAGGCAGTCATATACAAAAGTGATCACAATCCCCAGCAGGATTGAATACAGCAGAAACCAGCCTTCTTCAACAATATAAGGACTCATAGGCTACCTGAACAGTCTGGTAAAAAGCGATTCCGCCTTACCGCCTACACTGGCATTTTCCGAGTAGGTGAGGCTGTCAATTTTTCCGTCCACATCCACTTCACCTTTTTCCAGTGTCAGTCTGTTCACATGCAGATCGCTGCCGCGGATCATGAGCATTCCCTGGTCAGTCTCCAAAAGCACTTCCCCCACATCGAAGGAAAGCACATCCGAAACGCCATTGATCGAACAGGTCTGCCTGTTGATCAGATTAATCCTGTGTTGTCTGGTTCTGCTGCCGTTTAGTTCTTCCATAGCGCCCTCCCTGTCATCATGCTGTCAATTTCCGGTGCGCTTATCCCACGCCGGTCTGCAGCACCATAATCCTTATAGATTATACGCCGGCAGGGAGATGAAATATGACCCTTTTCACAGGTATTTGAACATTTCTTTCGCTTCTTCCTTACGGACAGTCTCCTGGACAGAAAGGACTTCCACTTTCACATCCTTATTTCCGAACTGTATGGTGATCACATCTCCTGCCTTCACATCGGCAGACGCTTTTGCAGGTTTATCGTTGATCATAACTCTTCCCGCATCACAGGCTTCGTTCGCCACGGTCCTTCGTTTGATCAGGCGGGAAACCTTTAAATATTTATCCAGTCTCATGATTTTGTCTCCTTACGGTTACTTTTTCGCTTCCTCTAATCTGCGCGGGGTTTTGGCCAGCCACGCCATGCATCCCTGTGGCATTTGCCACAGGGTTGGGCGCTCCGCGCCCTATGCCATCTTGATCAAGTGAAAAAGTAAGCGAGCTTACTTTTTCACTTCCTCAATCTGGCGCATGGCTTTGGAGGTAACCAAAAAGCAGCCGCCCCATAAGGCAGCTGCTTCCACTCGTCCATAATTAGTTGATGGAATCCTTTAATGCTTTACCAGCTTTGAATTTAGGTGTCTTAGAAGCGGCAATTGTCATTGCAGCACCAGTCTGAGGGTTTCTGCCTTCTCTGGCAGCTCTTTCGGATACTTCAAAAGTACCGAAACCAACTAACTGGATCTTCTCGCCTTTCTTTAATTCAGCAGTAACAACATCTGTGAAAGCTTTCAGAGCCTTTTCAGCATCCTTTTTAGATAAGCCAGCTTCTTCAGCCATAGCTGCAACTAATTCTGTTTTGTTCATTATGAACTCCTCCTGTGATTCTTAGTCAACAATAGGAAGCTCGCTGTGCGGCTCTTCTATTGTCCCAAAATATTATCTCCAATGTCCGCAAGGCTTCCCCCCTGGAACATCATATTCTATTTATACCCGCACTTATCTTTTTTGTCAATACTTACAGGGAAAATGTCTGTTCCAAAAAGGCTTTTTTCGCCGCTTTCTGATCAATCAGGCGCTGCATTTTTTCCATGTTACGTCCGGGTATCCACGCTTTGCCGCTATTATAATAGAAATTCACGATTTTCCAGAATTTCTCCGGATATGCAAACCGGTAATACAACTGGAGCGTATCCGCTGCGGACAGCCGTTTTTCTTTGGAATATACATCCAGAAGCCCTCTGGCAAGGGGTACCGACCAGTTTGTTTTTTCCAGCAGTTTGCGCAGGAACAGATACAGATCCCTCATCTGGGAATCCAGGGCAAACTTCTCAAAATTCACGATGGAAATACCTCCGGCGCACAGCAGGTTATGATGCTGGTAGTCTCCATGGCAGAAAGTCCCCTGACTGTCACAGTCCTGGGCGCCCAGCACTTTTCCGTAAGCTTTGACTTCTTCTGCCGCACAGAGCGCTTCTTCAAAGAACAGGTCAAAGTTCTGCTGCAGGAAGATTTCAAAGGGCGTTTTCTGCCCCTTTTCCCGCAGAAATTTCCTGACCTTTTTCAGTTCCCGGTTCCTCTTTTCGTATTCCTCATAAAGTCCCTGAGCATGAAGTCCGCTTTCCGCAGCCAGCCCCGGCAGGCTCATCGCCCGGTGAAGTCCCGCCAGCAGGGTCACCGCGCTCCTGCAGTCCTGTCCGTCCTTTAAACTGCATTCCCTGCCCCCCGGCCAGGTTTTCACAATACAGGGAGTCTGCTCCTGATCCAGACAGATCAGTTCGCCGTCTTTATTCCGGATCAGCTGCTCTATTCTGGAAAACCCGTTGGCGGACGTGCACACCAAAAGCTTATCCATCAGCTCCAGCCGGAATGCCGGTCCCTTATATTCTTTCAGGATTACCCATCCTTTATTCGTCTCACAAAGAATGGCATTCCGGCTCTTCTGTGTCCGGATCACCTCAAAGTCATAATTATCAAGTACGCTCACCGCTCTGTCATTCACCTTGCGTTCCCTCCCCTGTCTTAGGTATTACCTATCATATGAGGGAAAAGCTCAGGTTATGTTTCACGGCATAATTTAATTTTCCTTCCGCAAAGCGTTACCCGCCAGCTGCTGTGCCTGCCACAGCAAATATTCCTTTGTATTTAACGCCGGATCTTCCAGAACCTGATCTAAAAGAGCTTTTAAAACAGTTCCGATCCCTTTCCCGGGCGGCATTCCTGCAGCGATCAGATCGTTTCCGTTCACCGCCAGTTCCTTTAAGGACACACAATCCCGGTTTCTGATCACTTCTTCATATTCCCGCCGCATCCCGTCAAGAGACGCTTCCTTTTCACAACGGCAATAACCGCTCTGGGCCTTCATATCCGCTTCTTTTACATCAAACAGAGCCGGAAACAAATCCTCTCCCAGCCGGTTTAAGGCCCGCCGCATATATTTGGCTCCCGGCTCTATCCGCACATCGTGGGCAGCCACCAACCGCGCCACCCGGTCCATGGTGTCATTGTCAAATTTCAGCCGCCGCATAGCCTCTTTGGCAATCCGGGCGCTTTCCTGTGCATGGCCGTAAAAGTGATCCACGCCCTCTTCATCCGTACTCTTTGTGATCGGCTTTCCCATATCATGGAACAGAATAGCCAGACGCAGCGCTTTATCCGGCTCCACATGAGACAACGCACAAATGGTATGCTCTCCCACACTGTAACAGTGATGGGGATTGTTCTGCCCCGTCTCCATCATCCGGTCGAACTCCGGCAGAAAAACGGCGGTCATTCCTGTCTCATAGCAGGTTCTGATCCGCTCAGGGTGCCCGCTGCACAAAAGCTTCACCAGCTCGGTCCTGATCCGTTCCGCGCTGATTTTAGACAGGGTCTTCGACAGTTTACAGACAGCTGCCTTTGTCTCTTCTTCGATCCGGTATCCCAACTGGGCAGAAAAACGCACGGCCCGCATCATGCGCAGGGCGTCCTCCGTGAAACGTTCCTCCGCATTTCCCACACACCGGATGATTTTGTTTTCCATATCCGCAAGCCCGCCGAAAATATCCACAAGGCCTTCCTCATCGTTATAGGCCATGGCATTGATGGTGAAATCCCTGCGTTTCAGATCTTCTTCCAAAGACGCGGTAAAAGTCACATTCCGGGGATGCCTGGCATCCTCATATTCCCCGTCTATGCGGTAGGTTGTGACCTCATACCCTGCCCGGTCTTTCAAGACGGTCACTGTGCCGTGCTGTATACCGGTGTCCACGGTCCTTTTAAAAAGCGCCTTCACCTGCTCCGGTTTTGCGGATGTGGTGATATCCCAGTCGTCAGGACAACGTCCCAGAATACTGTCTCTGACGCAGCCCCCAACCGCGTAGGCTTCAAATCCCGCCCGCTGCAGGGTTTCAATAATGCCGGATACCGCCTCCGGCAGCCGGATTTGTATGCTGTCCGTCATCACAGTGCCTCCCTTTTTCTTTCTTTATCCGATGCCGTTTTCCCTGGCATCAACATATTAAGTTAACCATTTTTTCCAAAAAAGTACAAGCCCTTCTTCTTTTTCTCTGTCTCCTGTCCTTCGCTGCCCGTCTGCCCGTTCACACTCATCCACACCTCTTTCCCGTCTTCCGAAAACCACAGACTCCCGCCATGCGCCCGGGCGATCTGTTTTACCACAAGCAATCCCATCACATGAGGACGCCGGTCGGAAGCGGGATCCCTGTCGTCTTCCCGGACAATGCGGCGCACCTCATCCGGAATCCCCGGGCCGTCATCCCTGACACAAAAACAAAAGCCTTCCTCCGTAGTACGGGCGGTCAGACGGATATAACAGCCTTCCGGATTGTGCCTCACACTGTTTCCCAGAAGATTCTGTACCGCCCTTGACAGAAGCTGGATATCTCCGGTCAGATGCAGCTGCTCCAGCGCCGGCTCCAGGTCCAGCTCCAGCTCATGTTTTTCCGTGATTTCGCCGCTGTTTAGCATCCCCGCTGCGGTCTGCCGCAACAGCCCCGCCGGAACATAATCTTCCCGCCGCAGGGGCTGCATATCATAAGTCAGTTTGGAAGTCAGGTTCAGATCCTCTATCAGTTTCTTTATATAGAAGCTCTGGCTTTGGATCATTCCGGCCTGCTGCCTTGTTTTCTCCGGCAGAGAACGATCCGTTTCCATTTCATCCGCATACCCCACAATCAGGGAAAGAGGGGTGCGGATATCGTGAGACACTCCGGCGATCCATTCCGTCCGGGCCGTATCCCGCCGCTCCAGCTCTTCTCTCTGCTTTTCCAAAAGACGGGAGGCCAGGTTTATTTTCTCCTTTAAAAACCGCGTCATCCCTTTTTCCCGCAGGCGCACCGGCTTCCCTTCGGACAAAGCCTCGATCCCTTTTCCCACCGGTTTTAAAGAGCGGTAAAAACGGTAACCGAACAGCAGCGCCAACAGAAATACCAGGATTACGTTGAGCAGCACAAAAATTCCGATATATTCAATCATGGCGTCCAATCTTTCCTTAGAATAAATGCCGTTATACCGCACCCTGCTTCCCTTCGGGTAGGCTGCCACCAGCAGGCCGCCTTCCCCGTGCCGCCAGACGCTGACCGGGTATCCCTTTAAATACCATTTGGAAAATGCAGCGATATCTCCAGCTGAAAACCGATCCGGCACTTCCCCGGGCTTTTTCCATTCCCATACCACTTTTCCGCCTTCATCCAGCAGAAAGGAAAATGCACAGCCGCTCTCCTCCAATACATGGAGCGCTTCCTCCCCCATCTCAAAACTGCCCGCTTCATTCTCTTTCAACGCGTCGGAAGCCTCCTGCAGTTCCGATTTTTTTATGGAGTCGTTCAGAAATTCCCCGTATTTTTTTTGGGAATTGATGATCATAAAAGCGGCCAGCGCGGTCAGATTGATCATGATCCAGAAAAACACCAGCATACAGGCCGTCAAAACATATCCTCTGTATATTCTTAAAATGCCTCGCATCCCTCATGTCCTTCCTGCTTTTCCAGCTTGTACCCCAATCCCCTGACGGTGGTCAAAAACCGGGGCTGGGAGGGATTTTCCTCGATTTTCTCCCGCAGGCGGCGGATGTGGACCATCAGGGAATTTTCATAACCATAGTAAAAATCCCCCCACAGCGCCTGGCTGAGCGCATCGAATGTGACAATTTTCCCTCTGTTTTCATTCAGCTTTTTTAATATAACAAGTTCCTTTGCCGTCAGTTTCCATTCCTTCTCTGCACTTCGGACAGTCCCTTCCGAAAAATCCACTGTCCTGCCGCCCAGTTCCAGCCGATCCGTTTCCTGCCGTTTTCCTGCGCCGTCCGGGCGGTAGGTCCTCCGCAGGATCGCGCCAAGCCGCAGTACCAGTTCCCGGGGCAGAAAAGGCTTCGTGATATAATCATCGGCTCCCAGTCCCAGTCCCAGCAGTCTGTCGCTGTCCTCATCCCTGGCCGATAGAAACAGCACCGGCACCTGGGACCGGCCCCGTATTTCGTTCATCAGAGAAAAACCGTCTCCGTCCGGCAGCCCGATATCCAGAATGATCAGATCCGGCATCCGCCTGTCACAGCAGGCAAGGCACTCCCGGCAGCCCGCCGCGGTTTCGATATGAAGAAACCCTTCTTTTTTCAAAATGTCCGTTACCATCCGGCGCAGCTGGGCATTATCGTCCACCAGCAGAATATGGCTTTCATAAATATACTGCATCCGTTTCTCCTTTCAAACCGCCGTATGCATCAACTGTATTCAGTATAAGCTTTTTTTCTTTTCTTTTCATCCCCGTGCGGAAAAAAGTAAGGTAAAAGTAAGGCTGATGTCAGTCTCAGGAAAGGTGTGTCTCCTATGATAACTGCAAGAAGGAAAACCATATTTCATCCCTGCCCGCCGGGCAGTGAAAGGAGCATACAAAATGAAAACGGCAATCGAAACCTTTACCCTGACCAAAAAATACCGCGGTTCCTGCGCGGTGGACTCCCTGAACATGAAGGTGCCCACAGGCAGCATTTACGGATTTTTAGGCCCCAATGGCGCCGGAAAGAGTACCACCATGAAAATGATTCTGGGACTGGCAAAACCGGATTCCGGCAGCGTGAAGCTTCTGGGTTCCACGGTAAATGAAAAAAACCGGCTGGAAGTGCTGTCCCGGACCGGTTCCCTGATCGAATCGCCTTCCTATTACGGACATCTGACGGGGAGGGAAAATCTGCAGATCGTCGCCATGTTAAAAGGCGTGCAGGAAAAGGAAATTGATGAAGTGCTGCACATCGTACGGATGGAAAAACAGCAGAAAAAGAAGGTTTCCCAGTATTCTCTGGGCATGAAGCAGAGACTGGGTCTGGCCTGCGCTCTTTTGGGAAAACCCGAGGTACTTCTTTTAGATGAACCCACAAACGGCCTGGATCCCGCCGGAATCCAGGAAATGAGAGAGCTGGTCTGTTCCCTGCCGGACCAATACGGCATGACCGTTTTGGTGAGCAGCCATCTTCTGTCCGAAATCGATCAGATGGCAAACTATGCCGGCATCATCGACCATGGAAAAATGATATTTCAGGGCAGTCTGGAAGAACTCCATATGCACAGCCAGAAGAAACTGCTCCTCCGCACCCGGGACAACGAAGCCGCCCTTTCCGTTCTTCAGTCCCAGAAGATCCTGTGCCAGATCCGGGGCGGCCAGCTTCTTCTGCCGGAGCTTTCCGATGACAAAACCGCTCATCTCGTTTCCGTTTTAGTGAAAGAGGGAATCGGCGTCCTGCGCATCGAAGAACAGCAGAAAAACCTGGAAGAAATCTTTTTAAGTCTGACCGGAAAGCAGGTGAGTTTGTGATGACATCCTTTATATGTGAATGTAAAAAAACCAAATGGCGGCTGGCCTTTATCCTGATTCCCGTATTCGGAATCATCTCCCTCTGGAGTCTCTGGCTTTTGCACGATCCCAGTGAGCAAATGATCCACACCGGCTTCACCCATATGACCACCACCATTATGCTCTTAAACTCCATGATGCTTCCCATCTCTCTTGCGGTGATGGCAAGCCGACAGATGGATATGGAAAATAAGGGAAACACCTATAAGTTATATGATACACTGCAGAAAAAATCCGGTCTTTTTGTCTGCAAGCTGCTTCTGGCTGCCGCTCATCTGTTCCTGTTTTTTGTGGGAGAAGCGTTCATGATCCTTGTTTTGTGCAGAATCTGCGGCGTGACGGAAGCCTTTCCGGTTTTGGCCTATCTACGGCTTTTGGGCACCGGGTTTTTCACCTGCATCCTGCTGTACATCCTCCAGCTCTTTTTTTCCATGCGGCTGGAAAATCAGCTTTATCCCCTTTTTATCGGCCTGATAGGCTCCTTCGCCGGACTGTTTTCCATACTGTTCCCCGTCGGCTCCTTTTTTCTGCGGCTATGTCCCTGGAGTTATTTTACCCTTGGAAGCTCCTTTCTCATGGTCTATGATGAAGCCACAAAGACAATGTCCTACCCTCCGATCCCCTTTGATACCGTCGGATTTTTCATCCTTCTTGCCGCCACCCTCATTCTGTTTCTTGCGGTGAGAAATTACTTTATCAGAAAGGAAGTGTAAACCATGCTGTTTGTCTGCATCAAAACGGAATTTATGAAACTCAGGCGCTCCTTTGTATGGCTGGCCTGCTTTGTCATTCCCGTTATCCCCGCCATCCTGGGAACCGCCAACTATATGGGCAATCTGGGCCTTTTGACCCGGGAATGGGACTCTCTTTGGACCCAGCAGACCCTTTTTTACGGCTGTTTTTTCTTCGCTCCGCTGATCGCCGTCTACTGCGCCTACCTCTGGCGGGTGGAAAATTTCGGCCATAACCGAAACGTGCTGATGACCTCCCCTGTGCCTCTGACCTGCATTTTTCTGGGCAAGCTGACCGTCACGGCCCTGGTCACAGTGATCACACAGCTCTGGGTTTTTGTCCTGTTTATTGTGGGTGGCAAATTCGCCGGCCTCTCCGCCTTTCCTCCGCTTCGGAATTTCTGGTGGGATATGCGCGCCATCCCGGGCGGCATCGCCTGCGCTGCGGCCATTCTGCTGCTTTCCATGTGTATCAGGAGCTTCGCCGTTCCCATCGCCCTGTCTCTTGTGCTGTCCTTTGCGGGCTTTTTCTTCACCAATCAGGGCTGGGGCATTTATTTTCCCTTTTCTCTCATTTCCTACGGGATGAATTCCAACTCTGCGGACGATAAGCTGTCCGGCGCCATGCCCCTGTTTTTACTGATATGCGCCATTTATATCGCCCTGTTTTCCGCTGTGGCGGTGCATCTGATGCGCACCCGGGACGTGAAGGCCTGAACACAGTAGAAAAAAGATCGCTTGCGCGGCGCTGCTCCGATCATAAATCATAATATTTCATAAACTCTGCCGGGGTGGGAATTTCGCTGATTTCTTTTAATTCCTCCCGCTTGCGGGCAATCCACACATCGATCAGCTGCCGGGGGAATACCCCTCCTTCCGTCAGATATGCATGGTCCGCTTCCAGGGCATCCAGAGCCTCTTCCAGGGATTTGGGAAGGCCCTGGATTTTTGCCTGCTCTTCTTTGGAAAGCTGATACAGATTGCAGTCAAAAGGCCCCCAGCCGTTCTCGGACGGGTCGATCTGCCTTTTGATTCCGTCCAGCCCTGCCATCAGAATGGCGGCATAGGCATAGTAAGGATTGGCCGTAGCGTCGGGATTGCGCAGCTCAAACCGCTTTGTTTCCGGAGATTTGGCATAGGCCGGAATCCGGATCACCGCGCTGCGGTTTGATGTGGCATAACCGATAGTGACAGGCGCTTCATACCCCGGCACCAGACGTTTAAAAGAATTGGTGGAAGGGTTGGTAAAGGCGCAGAGAGAGCCGATATGGGAAAGCAGTCCCCCGATGAACCAGTGGGCTGTCCGGCTCAAACCGGAATACCCGTCCTCATCATAAAACAGCGGCTTTCCGTCCTTCAAAAGCAGCATATGGACATGCATTCCGCTGCCCGCTTCCCGATAGACGGGTTTGGGCAGGAATGTGGCCGTTTTCCCTTCCCGTGCCGCCATATTCTTAATCACATATTTAATGATCATGGTATTATCGGCCATTTCAGGCATGTCCGCCAGTTCCACCTCAATTTCCATCTGACCGGGACCGCCCACTTCATGATGATGGTATTTCACCTGTATACCCCAGTCCTCCAGCGCCATGCACATCCGGCTGCGAAGATCATATCCCACATCCTGAGGAGCGCTTATATGGTAGCCTCCTTTATAAGCCACCTCATAGCCGTTGTTTCCGGGTGCATCCAGACGGCAGTTCCAGGCCGCCTGCCCGGTATCCACACGGTATGCACACTGTTGCGGCGACACCTCATAGCGGGCGCTGTCGAACAGATAGAACTCAAATTCCGGCCCGATCACCATCCGGTCCGCAATCCCCTGTTCCTTCATATATTCCACCGCCCGCAGGCTCACATTTTTCGGATACTGGTCAAAAGGGACATTCTCCCCTTTTCCGATGGTGCACACATTTCCGCACATGGTCAGAGTGGGAACCCGGGCAAAAGGATCCGCATATGCGGTATTCGGATCGGGCAGAAACACCATATCACTCTTCTCAACGGGCGCGTATCCATAGTTAGAACCGTCAAACCCAATGCCATACTCAAAAACGTCATCATTGAAGCGCTCCACGGGAATGGTGATATGCCGCCATCGACCGTCGATGTCCGTCATTTTAAAATCGATCATGCGGATCTGCCTCTCTTCACACAGCTTTCTGACCGCATCACTCTTTGCCATTTTTTCTTCCTCCTCTTTTAATCCTTATGATAATGCAGGCGGCAGATGTCATCGCCCTTTGCAATACATTTCTGCAAATCCAGTTCTCCTCCGTAGGCTTCCCCGATTCCGTGATCCCCGCACATGGCGATGTCGCAGAGAAGGGCGATTTCTTCGTCGCTGCAGCCCGCTTTCTGCCAGGCCTTCACCAGAGGGCAATAGTGGAAATCGATATCCAGTTCCTTTTCGGTACTCTTTTTCACATCCATCTCAAAAACCCACTGGGCGGGCTTCGTAAAAAGCGTCCTGCGCAGCCCGGTCATATCGTCGGTCCCGCCTTTTATGATCAGTCCCTTTCCCTGGCTCAGTCCGCACCGCTTTACCGCTGCGCTGCCAAAATCCCGCCAGTCAAGCCCCCGCTTTCCCGCCTCATCACAGAGCAGATACAGCCACAGCGCGCGGTGTTCCAGCTGCTCCCTGACCGCTGTAATCAGCTTGTTTTTTATTCTGGGTTCATTTTTCACTTTACTCATATACTCCCCTTCCCCGCATAGCCCCTTACCTTCTTTTTTCTATGCAGAATCCGTTTTTATTATAACACACTCCCCGGGTTACTGCCGAAATTTTTCCGGCCTAAGATTCGCAATCCCCTTTTGCTTCTCCGGAAAAGTTGGTATACTGTTAGGCAGAGAAAGGAACAAAAACTTATGATACAGGATTCTTTCGGCAGGACGATTGAATACATGCGGATCTCTGTGACGGACCGCTGTAATTTAAACTGCCTTTACTGCCGCCCCGATAGGGCGGAGTGTCTGCAGGAGGGCGCGCTTTTAAGTTTTTCAGAGCTCATGTCGGTCTGTGAAGCGGCCTGCGAGCTGGGCATACAGCGCTTCAAAATAACCGGAGGAGAACCCCTTCTGCGCCCTGGCCTGGCGGATTTTATAAAAGGACTTAAAAATACGGGAATTGCCAAAGAAGTCACTCTGACCACCAATGGCGTTCTGTTAAAAAAGCAGCTGGACAGTCTGGTTTTGGCAGGCCTTGACGGAGTCACCCTGAGCCTGGATACCCTGGACAGCACTCATTACCATCAGCTTACGGGAGGATCCCTTTCTCCTGTTTTGGAAGGCTTTGAGGCCGCATTAAAAACCCCCCTCGCCGTCAAAATCAATGCTGTATTATCAGATCAGTCCCCGGAAGAGCTGACCGCTCTGGCCCGTCTGGCCTGTTCCCATCCCATCGCAGTGCGTTTTATCACCCGCATGGACCTGGGGCCTTCCCGTACTCCCGGCCCGGATGCCCGGGAATTGATCCGGATTCTGGAAGAGGAAGGGCTTACCATGCATCCGGTATCCCGGCGGCTTGGGAACGGACCCGCCCGCTATGTGCAGGCAGAGGGGTTTTTTGGCTATCTCGGTTTTATCGATGCGGTACATGAGAAGTTCTGCTCTTCCTGCAACCGTATCCGCCTCACCCCGGAAGGCTGTTTAAAGCCCTGCCTTTATTACAAAAATACAATTGACTTAAAGAAATTGCTGCGAAAAAGCGAGGATCCCCTTTCCCGGAAAGAGCTCCTGATTTCCGCCATCAGGGATGCCGTTTCCCAAAAACCAGCCTGTCATCATTTCGAAACGCCGGGGTTTTGTCCGGAAAAGGAAACCCTCCCCATGAACCGCATCGGCGGTTAACAGGTTACAGTAAAGTGCCGCTGTCCGGCAGAAAGGAATTTTATGGAACTAAATCACTTTGACGCAAACGGAAACGCCGTTATGGTAGATGTCACCGATAAAAAAGAAACCGTGCGCACCGCTGCCGCTTCCGGAAAAATAGCGGTAAGCCGGGAAATTTTTGACCGTATCAAAAACGGCGTCATAGAAAAGGGGGATGTGCTGGGAACGGCCCGCATCGCCGGTATCATGGGGGCCAAAAGGACCTCCGAGCTGATCCCTCTTTGCCACCTGCTGCAGCTGGGCAGCTGTACACTGGATTTTTCCTTCCACCCCGAAACCCTGGAAGTGGAAGCCTGCTGCCGTGTGAAAACCACCGGAAAAACCGGCGTGGAAATGGAGGCTCTGACCGGCGTATCCACCGCCCTTCTGACCGTCTATGACATGTGTAAGGCCCTGGACAAATCCATGGTCATAAAAGAAATCCGCCTGTTGGAAAAAACCGGCGGCAAAAGCGGAGACTTCCGCCCCTTTGCTGCCGTTTCTTCTTCCGATGCTCCCGTCCCGCCAAACGCACCCGCTATTGATGCGGGCATTGTACGGGCGGTCTGTACAAGCCCGGAGAGGGGAACCTTAAAACAAAACATTCACACCGCGGAATTTTTGAAAAACCACGGCATCCTCGGCGACGCTCACGCGGGAAACTGGCATCGCCAGGTCAGCCTGCTTTCCGCAGAAAAAATACAGGCTTTCCGAGCGAAGGGAGCCCATGTGGAATACGGCGCTTTCGGGGAAAACCTGGTGGTGTCCGGCATTGATTTTGCCTCTCTTTCTGTGGGAACCCGTTTTTCCTGCAACGGCGTGCTGCTGGAAATGACCCAGATCGGAAAGGAATGCCACAGCCACTGTGCCATTTATGAGCAGGTAGGAGAATGTATCATGCCCCGCCAGGGCGTTTTTGCAAAAGTTCTCAAAGGCGGCATTATTTCGGAGGGCGACCGGATGACAGTGCTTCCTCCGGCCGCTTACTGTGAGAAAGGAACGACAGAAAATGAAACTGATTGATACCACTGAGGCGGAAGGCTGCATCCTCTGCCACGACATCACCCGGATCATAAAAGACGTCAAAAAAGGCCCCGCTTTTCGCAAGGGACACATCGTGACAAAAGAAGACATTCCGCTTCTACTCTCTCTGGGCAAAGAGCACCTCTATGTATGGGAACCGGACGAAAACCTGATGCACGAAAATGATGCCGCAAAGGTTCTCTGCAGCCTCTGCATGAATGAAAATATGGAACATTCCCAGCCCACGGAAGGCAAAATTGAACTCACCGCCTCCTGTGACGGGCTGTTTAAAGTGGATCGGCGGCGGCTTTTGGCTGTCAACAGCTTCGGTCAGATGATGATCGCCTGCCGCCACGGAAATACGCCCGTCAAAAAGGGGGATAAGCTGGCGGGAACCCGCATCATTCCGCTTGTCATCGAAAAAGAAAAAATAGAACGTGTCAAGGCGCTGACCGGCGAAAAACCCCTTTTTTCCCTGCTCCCTTACCGCCCCAAAAGGGCCGCCGTGCTGGTCACGGGAAGTGAGGTCTACAAGGGACGCATCACCGACACCTTTGGCCCTGTGATCCGGCAAAAGCTGGCGGAATACGGGATTCCCGTTATCTTTACTCAAATTCTGTCCGATGATCCGGCCATGATCACGCCCGCCATTCTTTCGGCCATTCATGAAAAAGGCGCCGATCTGGTCTGCTGTACCGGCGGCATGAGCGTGGACCCGGACGATAAGACGCCTCTCGCCATTAAAAATACCGGAGCCCGCATCGTTTCCTATGGCGCCCCCGTCCTGCCCGGCGCCATGTTCCTGCTCTCCTACTATGAATCCGCTTCCCTGCCCGTCTCCGTTCCTGTACTGGGTTTGCCCGGATGTGTCATGTATGCACAGCGCACAATTTTTGATCTGGTGCTCCCGCGGCTGCTGGCGGATGATCCGGTCACGGAAACAGAACTGGCGGCCCTGGGAGAAGGCGGTCTGTGCCTGAACTGCGAAACCTGCCGCTGGCCGGACTGCGGCTTCGGAAAGGGCCGGTGAAAATGCGCGAAAAAGAATTGAAGGTGCTCGTCACCTTTCCCGCCGCCACCGCGGCTATGGCCATGGAAGCGGCCGCCCGCCGGCAAAACATCCCCGGCCGCTTGGTGCCTGTCCCCGGCATTATTTCCGCCGGCTGCGGCATGGCCTGGATGTCCTCTGCCGGACAGGAACATACACTGGAAATCTTTTTAAAGGAAAACAGTCTGTCCTTTGAAAAAATCTATCAAATGTACTTATAAACAGGAGCGCTTTTTATGTCCGAAGATATTTTATTTTGTACCGGGGGAGGCTGTACCGCCAAACACGGGCCAAATCTCTTAAATAAAATCCTTTCCAAACTGCCTCCCTCTGAGGACGAAAATCTGCTGGTGGGCTTTGATTCCTCCGACGATGCGGCAGTCTACCGTCTGCGCAGCGATCTGGCTTTAATATCCACCGTCGATTTTTTCCCTCCGATGGTAGAAGACCCCTTTTTATTCGGCCAGATCGCGGCTGCCAACGCACTCAGTGATGTTTACGCCATGGGAGGCATACCCAAAACCGCCTTGAACCTTCTCTGTTTTCCCGAAAAAACGGATGCCAATCTGATCGGCCGGATTTTAGAGGGCGGCAGCCAAAAGGTGGCGGAAGCCGGCGCCGTGCTTGCCGGAGGGCACTCCATCATGGACGACGGCATCAAATACGGTCTGTCGGTGACCGGCACCGTACATCCGGACAAAATCTGGAAAAACAACGGCTGTCAGGAAGGCGATCTTTTGCTTCTCACCAAACCCCTCGGCACCGGCATTCTCTGTACCGCCCAGCGGCTGCAGGTCTTTGATTTGGCATCCCCCCGGGAGGTCCCTGAAAAACAGACTCCGGCCGGCGGTGAGTCCCCCTTTTTTTCGGCAGTCAAATCCATGACCACATTAAACCGGTATGCAGCCGAAATTCTCCTGGACTATCCTGTTCACGCCTGCACGGATGTGACGGGCTTCGGTCTGCTGGGGCATCTCAGTGAAATGCTTTCGGACCGCCATTCCGCTGTTCTTGATAAAAACAGCCTGCCGATTTTGCCCCGCGCGCGCGATCTGGCGGAACAGTTTTATATCACAGCTGCCGGACAGAGAAACCGCAGTCATCTGGAAAACCGGGTTTCCTTTTCCACAGAGGATTTTGCCCTGGAAGAAATCCTCTATGATCCCCAGACTTCCGGAGGGCTGCTTGCCGCGCTTCCCCCTTCCGCCGCTCCCAAAGCCCTGGAACGGATCCTCGGTCTGGGCCTGCCCTGCGGGATCATCGGTGAGATCGGGCCGAAAAAGCCAAAAACCATTTACCTTTAAAATTCGAAACAGGAGACAAGATGGATATTCAGATTAATGCATTAAAAAAACCCTGCCCGCTTCCGGTAATTGAAGCCCGGGACGCGCTGGCTTCCATGACAGAGCCGGGAACACTGACGGTTTTGGTGGATAACGAAGTTTCCGCACAAAACGTCCTGAAACTGGCTGCCCGGAAGAGTGTTCCCGCTTTTCTGGAAAAACAGGACGAGGATCATTATATCGTCCGTATGGAATACACAGGAAACGGTTCCTCCCAGGCAGTTTCATTGCCCTCCCCCGGCGTAGTGTCCGCCAATGACTGTATGCCTGCCGGCAGCTGTCCTTCCGGCATTACCGCGGTCATTTCTTCCGATTGCATGGGCGACGGAGACCCTGCTTTAGGCCGCACATTGATGAAAGCCTTTTTATTCGCCCTGGCCCGCCAGGAACAGATTCCGCAGACCCTGTTGTTTTATAACAGCGGAATTTTTCTCACCTGTGAGGACAGCGAATGCCTTGCCGATTTGAAAATGCTGGAGGAAAAAGGGTCCGAAATTCTCTCCTGCGGCACCTGTCTGGATTTCTACGGCAGGACGGACCGTCTGGCTGTGGGCGGCATCACAAATATGTATATCATAGTGGAAAAACAGATGCAGGCATCCAGAATCCTGCGTCCCTGAGAAAGGAGAAAAAATGATCCGGAATCTGATCGTTGTGCGCGGCGGCGGGGATATCGCCACCGGAACCATCCATAAGCTGATGTCCAGCGGTTTTCCCGTGCTCGTCCTGGAAACCCCACATCCTTCTGCTATCCGCAGAAAGGTGGCCTTTTCCGAAGCGGTCTATGAGGGCCGCATGACCGTGGAAGGGATCTCCTGTACGCTGGCTCAAAATCTGACCGAAGCCGAAGCCATTCTGGCCCGGGGAGAAGCCGCCATGCTTGTGGATGAAAAGGCCGAGTGCCTAAAACACCTGAAGCCCATCGCCCTGGTGGACGCTATCCTGGCGAAAAAAAATCTGGGAACCAATCCCGATATGGCTCCCGTCACCATCGCTCTCGGCCCCGGTTTTACGGCGCCTCACGATGTGGATGTAGTGATTGAAACCATGCGCGGCCACAATCTGGGACGGCTCATCTATTTCGGACAGGCTCTCCCCAATACAGGCATCCCGGGAGAAATCGCGGGCGTGGGGGCCAAAAGAGTCATCCACGCAGCAGCAGAAGGCATTTTTCACAATGTGAGGCAGATTCCTGATACGGTAGAAGAAGGAGAAACCATCGCTTACATCGAAACGGCCGACCGGAAGCAGATTCCTGTTGCCGCTTCCGTTTCCGGCATCCTGCGCGGTCTTCTGCGGGAGGGGTATCCTGTGACCAAAGGCTTTAAAGTAGCCGACATCGATCCCCGCCTGGCGGAGCGGAATAACTGCTATACCATTTCAGACAAAGCGCGCTGTATCGCGGGCGGCGTACTGGAAGCCGTTCTCCAGAACCTTTACCTTGAAAAAGTTTCTCCCAAATAACGGAAAGGAGTTTTATGTATTGCCATCTGGTTAAAACGTTTCCCGATCTTTCCCTGAATGTGGATTTTACGATCGAAAAGGGCTGCCTTGCTATTCTGGGCACTCCCGGCTGCGGCAAAACAGCGATTCTCGATCTTCTGGCAGACCCTGCCGGCGCCTCCGCCGGCGAAAGCAGTGAAATCATCCCCGCTCCGGAAAGTATTTATTATGATTGCAGCCTTCTTCCCTGTGAGGAAAAGCTGCGCCGCGTCATGTCCCGGTGTATGGCCGAAAAACCGGGGCTGCTTTTGCTGGACGAACCTTTTTATTCTCCCGCGCATCCTCTTTCTCCGGAAATGCGGGAAGCCTTTCTGAAATTTCTTCACAGTTTTCCCGGCGTTACTGTTTTTACCGCCAGAGATTCTTATGAAGCCTGGTATTTCAGTGACCAGGTTCTGGTTATCGATCAGGGGCGCGTCATAAAAAGGGGCGAAACCTGGTGCACCCGGCTGGAGGATCCATTTACACAGGATAGTCCGTTTCCTGCAAAAATCCCGTTTCTCTATGCCGATTCTTCCGCTACCTCACTTTACCGTCCGCCGTCCGTATCCCGGGCGGTGATGCAGGCCATGTTCTGTGCGGGAAATAACGGTCGCGGGGTAAACGATGCTTCCCTGGCAGCCTCCCGCTCCGTCTTTTCCTGCCGCAGTCTGCTCGCTTCTTTGTTTGACGCTGCCTCCCCGGAACAGGTTGTGTTTACCGCAAACGCCACGGAAGCCCTAAACATCGCCATAAAGGGCCTGCTGGGGCCGGATTGTCACGTGATCACCACCTGTCTGGAACATAACAGCGTGCTCCGTCCTCTCTATGAACTGGAGGACAGCGGCATGTCTCTGACCGTCACGGAATGTACACCGGAAGGAGGAATATCCCTTTCGGCTCTGGAAAATTCCATCCGTCCGGATACCCGGGCCATCGTCTGCACCCACGCTTCCAATGTGACCGGCGTCGTGAACGATGTCCGTGCCATCGGAGCGCTCTGTGAAAAATACGGCCTCCTTCTGATTCTGGACGCTTCTCAGACAGCGGGGATCATTCCGATATCCATGAAGCTTGACCACATCAGCGCGCTTGCTTTCAGCGGCCACAAAGGGCTGTTGGGTCCCCAGGGAACCGGCGGGCTCTGTATCGCTTGGGGCCTTCGCATCCGTCCTCTGAAAAGCGGCGGCAGCGGCAGCCATTCTTTTTCCAGATCCCATCCCTCCTGCCTGCCGGAAGCACTGGAAGCCGGCACGCTGAACGCGCACGGAATCGCCGGAATCGCCGCAGGTGTATCTTTTCTCCGGTCCGTGGGCCTTTCTGCCGTATGCAGACGGGAACAAGCGCTGATCCGGCAACTGTATGAACGGCTGGTGTCCGTCCCCTCCCTGTGCTTTTACGGCTGTCCTTCCCTCAGAATGCATTTACCAACCCTGTCCTTTAACATCGGCAGTCTGCCTTCCGCGATTGCGGCGGATGAACTTTCTTCCCGCTTTCATATTGCGGTCCGACCGGGCATACACTGCGCGCCGCTGGTACACCGTTATTACCATACTCAGGAACAGGGAATGATACGGGTCAGCCTATCTTTTTTCAACACAGAAGAAGAAGTAGACAGGCTGGCCGACGCCATAGCGGAACTGGCAGAAGAAACATCGCTGCAGATTTCAGATTTGTAAAAAGGAAGAAAACCATGATTTATACCTTTATCGGCAGCGGCGGAAAGACGACGGCAATCTTTCAGCTTGCACAAAAACTCCTTTCCATCAGAAAAACCGTCCTGATTACCACAACCACCCATATCCATACACCGGAAGCTTTTGCCCGGACGGGGCGCGCGCTCCCTTTTTATACCCCCTCCTATTTCAGCACAAATGCCGATCCGTCCGATATCCTCTCTCACTTGAAAAAAGACGGAATCTGCATCGCCGCTGTCCCTTCTCCCCGGGATCCCCAAAAACTGACCGCTCTGCCGGAAGATGTCTACACAAAAGTATGTCCGGCAGCTGATGTGGTTCTGGTAGAAGGGGACGGCTCCCGGGGACTTCCTCTGAAAGCGCCCTCTCCCGATGAACCTGTCATCCCTCAAAATACGGACGAGATCCTTCTTTTCTGTGGCATGAATGCTCTGGGCAAACCGCTTTGTGAAGTCATTCACCGCGTTCAGAATATCAAAAAAGATCCCGGTTCCGCTTTTTTTGACCGGAAGGATTTCAACGATCCCACCGAACTGCCTCAAATAGAAAATCTCATCCGCTGCGGTTATCAGGACAGGCTTTCCAGACGTTTCCCCGATATTCCGCTCCGCCTTTGCCCCACCCGGGCCCGTTCTCTGTATGAGCGCTGCTGTGCCTCTGTCCTTGTTTCCGGCCTGAACCCTTCGCTGATAAAGGCGGATTGGTTCACACCTGCGCCCGATCTTGTGCTTTTAGGGGGCGGCCATGTCTCCCAGGCGCTTTATCAAATGGCCTGCCTTTTGGACTATCCGGTGACCGTTATCGACGACCGTCCCGAGTTTTTGACTGTGGAAAGATTTCCACAAGCCCGGCGCATCTGCGCAGACTTTTCCACATTGGAGCAGATTCTTCCCACAAAACCCGGCGCCCTTTACGCCGTTCTCACCCGCGGGCACCAATGGGATCTGTTCTGTGTGGAAACAATCTTAAAAAAAGCGCCCCGCCGTGGATATCTTGGCATGATAGGCAGCCGCCGCAAAGTGGCTCAGACTCTGGAAACTCTCAAATCAGAAGGATTTTCGGATTCAGAATTAAACCTTATCCATGCTCCTATCGGCCTGGATATCGGCGCGCAAACGCCCGCAGAAATTGCTGTCAGCATTACGGCCCAGCTCATACAGGTCACCCGCCAAAAACGCAGCTCTTCTGCCTTTCCGGCTGATTTACAAAATCTCGAAAAAAAAGAGCGCCTTTGCGGCGCTATGGCTTTGATCATTCAGAAAGAAGGCTCCGCTCCCCGGGCGGAAGGAAGCATTATGGTAAGAGAAACCGACGGCACGACTACAGGCACCGTCGGCGGAGGTGTGCTGGAATATGCCATTTTAAAAGACCTGGCCGAGCTTTCCCAAAAACCTGCCCCTGAAACAGGGAAGAACGATATTCAGACTGCGGTTTCAGAACTCTTCCCTAAACGTTCTGCCCGCCTCAAAACCTATTCTGTTTCCAATGAAGAAAGCGCCGGCCTGGGAATGATCTGCGGCGGAAAAGTGACTGTACTGCTGGCTACCCTATAGCGAACAACTGAAAAAGTGTGCGCCAAAACGCGCACATTCGCGCCGAGCGCGATTGCCGACAGGCAATATCTACCTTTCGCGTGAGTGCGCATCTACAGCGGAGCGTATTTTTTTATACCATAGGAAACTTTGTTTCCTATGGTATAAAAAAAGTCATCCTGCAAGCCTGAAAGACTCTACAGGATGACACCCACTTTCCCCCCTCAAGGAAAGGCTTTTAAAACGCAACACAAAATGCAACTTTAACATCTTTGTTGTCTGATTCTGGTTTTATTTTACCTGATTTTCCCAGATTGTAACATGGTACATTTTGTTGTGTTTTGCACTTTTTTGGCAAAATAGGGCACAAAAGTTTGTTCCATAAAGAAAGACCTCCCGCTTTCGGCATAGCGGAAGGTCTTTCTTTATGATAAATTTAAGAGAGAGAATAACGAAGATGCATTCTGCACCTTTCGTTGTTCCTATCTTATTTGTTTTATGCCTGTCTGTCACCGGTCACAATCCGACAGCTGTGTAGTTTTTGGACAAAATCTGAAATTTGTCCAAAAGAGACTTTCGGGCAAAAAAATAAACCCGGTAAATCCGGGCTTAGAAAGTGAAGCACGGGGGATTCGAACCCCCGACAACCTGATTAAAAGTCAGGTGCTCTACCGACTGAGCTAGTGCTCCATACATAATATTTAATTTGTGACAGTAAGAAATGCCCAGAACCGGAATCGAACCAGTGACACGAGGATTTTCAGTCCTCTGCTCTACCAACTGAGCTATCTGGGCATTGAGTAGCGGGGACAGGATTTGAACCTATGACCTTCGGGTTATGAGCCCGACGAGCTTCCAGACTGCTC